>CAWGAL010000001.1:0-90617 GCA_963820665.1 uncultured Solirubrobacterales bacterium
TCTGCGAGGACGACGACCCCACGCGCGAGCTGCTCTGCGATCACCTGACCGCTGACCGCTACCGGGCGTTGCCGGCGCCGAGCGCCTCAGATGCGCTCCGCCTCTGCGGCTACAGCCACCCCGACCTGATGGTGTTGGACCTGACGCTGCCTGACGCCGGAGGTATCGACGTGCTGCGCGAGATTCGTCTCGCCGACGGCGACAGCGGTCGCTATGACCCGGGGCTGCCGGTGGTCGTGCTCTCGGGTCGAAGCTCCGAGGCCGACCGTCTGCGCGGCTTCGCGGCCGGCGCGGACGATTACCTGGTCAAGCCCTTCCACTATCCCGAGCTCGCTGCGCGAATCGCCGCCGTGCTTCGTCGCCGGTCGGGCCACCGGGAGGGACCGCTTCGGGTCGGCGAGCTGGTGGTCGACTCGGTCACCCGCCGCGTGCGGGTCGGTGACCGCGAGGTCAAGCTGGCGAACAAGGAGTTCGCGTTGCTGCGGACCCTTGCGACCGAGCCCCGCCGCGTCTTCACGAAGGACGAGCTGCTCCGCGACGTCTGGGGCTTCCAGTCGATGGGCCGGACCCGGACGCTCGACTCCCACGCCAGCCGCCTGCGGCGAAAGCTCGACCCCGAGGGTTCGCGCTTCGTTTTCAACTGCTGGGGTGTGGGTTACCGGCTGATCGGCGGATGAGGGGACCCGGCGGGTGATCTCCCCAGGTCACCGGCGAAGGTTGAACCGCGCACTGCACGAGCTGCGCCGGCCGCTGCAGGCGCTGACGCTGCTCGACGACCACGGCGGCCAGCATCCGAGCGCCTCGCCTCCCGGCGCCGCCCGCCGGGGATTGCTCGAGCTCGCCTCCTGCGCGCTGGTCGAGCTCGACGGTGCGCTGAACGGCGGCGAGCCGCCGCGTTCCCCGCGCACGGTCTGCTGCCGCGAGCTCGTCCTCGCCTCGCTCGAGCGCTGGCGGCCGGCGGCGGCGGACGCCGGTGGCATCAGGGTCTTCTGGGACGCGGGGCCCGCGCCGGTCGAAGGCGACCCGGTCGCGATCGCGCAGGCGATCGACAACCTGATCGCGAACGCGCTCGAGCACGGCGGGCCTCCGCTCGTGGTCACGGCGGCGACCGTGGCCGGGAAGCTCCGGGTCACGGTCGCGAACGGCCGCTCGGGCGACGAACGCCTGCACGATGAGGGCGACCCCCGCCGGGGCCACGGAGTCGCGGTCGTCTCGGAGACGGCGAGCGCCCACCACGGGCGCTTCGCGATCTGCGAGACGAGCTCCGGATGCGTGGCGGCGCTCGAGCTGCCGCTGGCCGAGACCGGCCTGGCCCGCGCGGCGTGAGGACCGGATCGGTCCGCCTTGAGCCGCCGGGCGCGTGCGATCGCCTTTCTCGCGGCCGCGGCACTCTGCGCCCTGCTCGCGGCAACCGTCGCTGGCCGCTACCGGTCCGCGGCTGAGGGCCGCTATGGGGACCTGCGCCCGGTGGTCGTCGCGACGGCGGACCTCGCCGCAGGGACGGTGATCGGCCCGAAGCAGGTCGCGGAGCTTGCGGTGCGGCGGGTGCCGGCATCGTTCGTCCCGCCGGGGACCCTGCGCTCACCCGATGAGGCGCTCGGCCAGGCCCCGGGGGCGACGATCTCGGCCGGCTCATACCTCGTCGGCTCGCAGCTCGCGCTGCCACTGCCGGCGGCGCCGCAGACCCCCGGCGCGGGCCGCGGCCGCAGCCCCGTGCAGGTGGCCGTGACGGGAGCCGAGGCGCTGACCTTCGGCGGCGCATCGCCTGAGGGGACGCGGGTCGACGTCGTGATCGCCCAGCGCTCCGGGCTCGGCAACAGCGCGCGGACGTACGTGGCGGCCAGCGGGGTTCGGCTGCTCGCACTCCGCAGTCCCCAGGGAGCGGGGGAGGGGTGGTCGGCGACGCTGGCCGTCGGGCGCGAACAGGCGCTCGAGCTGATCGAGGCCGAGGCGGCTGCCCGCGAGATACGGCTGCTGCCGCGCTGATGGACGAGGCCGTCCGCCGCCGCCATCTCGAGTCGCTCGCCACGGAGCTGCGGCGGCGGCTGGTCGAGCGACGCCGATCCGAGGCCGCGTCGGGCGGCGAGCTGGTGCCGCTGCGCGACGCGGTGGCGCGGCTCGTCGACTTCGACGCCGCGGTGCTGGAGCCCGCGACGCGAGACCGGCTGCGCGAGCTGATCCTCCGTGAGGCTGTAGGGCTGGGGCCGCTGGAGGACCTGCTCGACGATCCGAGCGTCGAGGAGGTGATGGTGGTCGGCCACGAGCGCGTCTACGTGGAGCGCGGGGGTTCGCTCGAGCGAACGGAGGTGCAGTTCTCGTCAGAACAGGCGCTGCGCGATGCCATTGAGCGCATCCTCGCGCCGCTCGGGCGCCGGGTGGACGAGCTCAGCCCGATGGTCGACGCCCGGCTCGAGGATGGCTCGCGAGTGAACGTGATCATCCCGCCGCTCGCGGTCGACGGGCCGTCGCTTTCGATCCGGCGCTTCTCGGCGGCGAGGCCCGGGCCGGACGAGCTGGTGGAGCTCGGGACACTGACGCCGGGATTGCGAGACCAGCTCGGCGACGCCGTCGCAGCGCGGCGGAGCATCCTCATCAGCGGTGGAACCGGTTCGGGCAAGACCACATTGCTGAACGCACTCTCGGCGTTCATCGGGCCGCACGAGCGGGTGGTCACCATCGAGGACGCGGCCGAACTGCGGCTGCGCCAGCCCCATGTGGTCCGCCTGGAGGGGCGGCCCTCCAACGTCGAGGGACGCGGCCAGGTGTCGATCCGAGACCTGCTGCGAAACGCCCTGCGGATGCGGCCGGACCGAATCGTCATCGGTGAGGTCCGCGGCGGCGAGGCGCTCGATCTGCTGATGGCCCTCAACACGGGCCACGAGGGGGCGCTTTCGACCGTGCACGCGAACTCGACCGAGGACGCCCTTCGGCGGGTCGAGACCCTCGCCCTGATGGCCGGAGTCGGCCTCCCGCACGCGGCTATCCGCGAGCAGCTCGCTCGCGGGGTGGACCTGGTCGTTCACCTGGCCCGGCTCGGCGACGGATCTCGGAAGGTGGTCGAGGTGGGAGAGGTCGTCCGGGCCGCGGGGTCGGTCGGCGTCCGCGAGCTGCACCGCGCGGAGTAGGCGATGGGCGAGGCGGTGCTGCTGATTCTCGCCGCCGCGGCCGGCGGCCTCGCCGCAGTCGCGACTCGCGAGGCTGTGCTCGGCGCACCTCGGTTGGCAGAGTGGCTGCGCGCCGCCGCACGGCCGCTGGCGCGCGCGGGCCGCGAGGGGTACGCGCCGAGCGCCTCGGAGCAGCGGCGGCTCGGGATGCTGGGAAGCGCAGTGATCCTGGCGCTCGTGGTCTTCACGTTCGGTCCCGGCCCCCTTGCGCTCGCCGCAGCGGCCGGCCCGCTGGCCGCGGGCTCGCTCGTCGCGCGGCGCCGGGAGCGCTATCGCCGCGAGGTCGAGCGCTCGATTCCCGAGATCGCCGCAGCGGTAGCCGACGCGATCTCGGCCGGACAGCTCTGTGAGGGCGGCCCTCGCGGGCGCCGCGACCTCGCTGGAGGGCCCGCCCGCCCGGGAGCTCGCGAGGCTCGGCGCCGAGCTCGAGCTGGGAGCGCCGACCGCGTCGGCCCTCGATGCCCTTCGCGGCCGGATGCGCTCGCCGCGGGTGGACGCGCTGGTCGGGGCGCTGGTCAGCCAGCAGGTGGCCGGGGGAGACCTCGCGGGCCTGATGCGACGGCTCGGCACGGCTGCGGCCGAGAGCGATCGGGTGGCCGACGATGCTCGGGCTGCCACCACCCAGGCGCGCTTCACCGGGCTGCTGGTCGTCGCGATGCCCGCCGGCGCAGCCGTCTTCGCCGAGCTGCTCGAGCCGGGCTTCGTCTCGAAGGTGCGTCTCGGACCCGGCGGGGGTGGTGCTGCTCGCGATCGCGGGAGCGCTCCAGCTCGCCGGCTTCTGGGCGATCCGCAGGCTCGGCCGCCCCGACGATGCCGGGGCTGCCTGATGACGGCTCCTGTGCTGCTCACCTTCGCCGCGCTGCTGCTCGCGGTAGCCGGCGCGGTCGAGATCGGCGGGCGCGCGTTTCGCTCCGGAGCGGTCGAGCTCCGCCTCCCGGGAACCCTGGCGCCCCATGTCGCCAGGCTCGACCTCGCCTCGCGCATCGCCCGCGCCGGGCTCGGCGAGCGGCTGACGGTGCCCGGCCTGGTGGCGGCGAAGGCCGCGGGCACCGTCGCCGGGCTGCTGCTCGCTCCGATAGCGGCGCCGGTCGCGCCCGGGCGCATCGCACTCGTGATCGCGCTGGGGCTGCCGGTCGCGGGCTTCCTCGCGCCCGACGCGCTGCTCGAGCGCCGAGCGAGGGCTCGCGCAAGGGCTTTGCGGGGCTCGCTCCCGGATGCGCTCGACCTGCTCGCCACCGCGGCCGCGGCCGGCCGCAGCCCGCTCACCGGGTTCGCCGAGATCTCGCGAGGGCAGGGAGCCCTGGCTCGCGAGCTGTCGATGGTCGTCGCCGAGACGTCGTGCGGCGCACCTCAGCGCGACGCCTTCGAAGCGCTGCGGCGCCGTGTCCCCGCGCAGGAGCTCGCGGCGATGTGCTCGGCGATCGAGCGCTCGCGGCGCCATGGCTCCCCGCTGGCCGACCAGCTCCACGATCAGGCGGGTTCGCTGCGCGGCTCGCAGAGGCGAAGGATCTCGGAGCAGGCGGCGCGGGCCGCGCCGAAGATCCAGCTCGCCGTCGCGCTGCTGCTCGTCCCGTCGGTGCTGCTGATGATCGCGGCGGGGCTGCTGGCCAACGCCGATCGGTTCCTCGCCGGGATCTAGGCCGCCCCGAACTCGGCCCAAGAGCGGGTGAGAGGGTGTGGCGGAGTGGGGGATTGCAAGCGGGGTTGCACCTGAGGGGGCTCCGTACCGCGATCCGGCAGGCGCGGCGAGGAGCCCGCAAACGGCTTGGTGATGCGGTTTGCGGGCCGCCGAGCTGCGGGTGATGCAGATCCGTCCGACGGATCCTGTGTAGTGCGCGGTGTGAGGAAGTGTTGCGAGGTGGGGCAAAGTGGGTTAGTGTGCCGCCTCGAGTTGGTCAAAGGGCCGGGGTGGTGAAGCTCCTCCCACTTCACCTCCCCGGCCCGCTCCGAACCGGCTCACACTTCGGAGAGGAAACCTCAGTTGTCGTTTCTCGGTCAGTTCGAACACAACCTGGACTCCAAAGATCGTCTGACGGTCCCCTCGAAGTTTCGCGCGGCCGTCTCAGATGGAGTCATTCTCGTCCGAGGCATACATCCCTCGGTCTGGGTCTTCTCGCCCGACGGGTTCGAGCGCTTCAA
This sequence comes from uncultured Solirubrobacterales bacterium, assembly GCA_963820665.1. Lineage (GTDB taxonomy): Bacteria > Actinomycetota > Thermoleophilia > Solirubrobacterales > 70-9 > CAVUAT01. The sequence continues at coordinate 5,304 of CAWGAL010000001.1, forward strand.
GAAGAGCTTCGTCGGCACGACGAACCCGCTCGGCCGTAAGGGCCAGATGATCCGCCACCACTTCGCGAGCATGGCCTTCGACGACTCGCTCGACTCGGCCGGCCGCATCCGCGTCCCCAAGAAGCTTCAGGAACACGCGTCGCTGAGCGAAGGGGCCTGCGTGGTCGCCGGCGCCGACGACTGGTTCGAGATCTGGAATCCCGACAGCTGGGCCGCCTATGAGAAGGAGATGGCTGCCGAGATCACCGACATCGCCGAGAACCTCTCGGAGCTTGATTGATGAGCGTCATTCGAGGAGGAGGCTGAGATGAATCGAGCGACAATGACCAGGCCGGGGGGCCAAAGGGCCGCGGCAGCGAAGATTGGCTACGTGCCACCCGACCACGAACCCGTTCTTCCCATCGAGCTCGTCGAGATCCTCGACCCGCTTCCGGGCGAGACCTTCGTCGACTGCACGTTCGGCGCGGGCGGCCACTCCCGGCTGATCTCCGAGCGCCTCGGCCCCGAGGGCGAGCTGATCGCCATCGACCGCGATCCCACGGCCGAGGAGCGCTGGCGCGAGTTCTCGTCCACCGCGCCGTCGCGCACCCGCTTTCTGCGCGCTGACTTCGTCGCCGGGCTCGAGGGACTTCGCGGCGAGGGCGTGCGCCCCGACGGGATCCTGTTCGACCTCGGCATGTCCTCGATGCAGGTCGACGCCTGGGAGCGCGGCTTCTCCTACGCCTACGAGGCTCCGCTCGACATGCGGATGGACCCCGACCAGAGCCTGAGCGCGACCGAGGTCGTGAACGAGTGGCCGCAGGAGCGCCTCGCCCGCGTCCTTCGGGACTTCGGTGAGGAGCGCCGGGCCGGCTCGATCGCGCGCGAGATCGTGCGCCGCCGGCCGATCGAGACGACCAGCGAGCTCGTCGCCGCGATCAAAGCTGCGATCCCGCCCGCCGACCGCTTCGGCCGCGGCCATCCCGCCAAGCGCTCGTTCCAGGCGATCCGGATCGCGGTCAACGGCGAGCTCGAGGCCCTCGACCGCGCGCTGCCGCTGGCCTGGGAGCGCCTGCCGGTCGGCGGGCGCCTGGGCGCCATCTCGTTCCACTCGCTCGAGGACCGCAGGGTGAAGCGCTTCCTCGTCGCCCGGGCCAAGGGATGCATCTGCCCGCCCGAGATCCCGGTCTGCGTCTGCGGCCGCGAGCCCGAGGCCGAGCTCCTGACCAAGCGCGCGCTCGCGCCGACCCCCGAGGAGATCGAGCGCAACCCGCGTTCGGCTTCCGCTCACCTGCGCGCCGCCCGCAAGCTCCGCGAGCAGGGGCCCGCCGACTGATGGGAGCACCCGCCCTCGCACCGCGCCGCGCGCCGGCCTCGCCTCGCCGCGCCCCCTCGCGGAAGCCCCGCAAGCCGCCGCCGAAGGCTCGAGCTGCAACCGCGAAGCCCCGCTCGCGCACCCGCTCAACCTCGGCGTCGGCCAGGCTCCCCCGCCGCAACCTCGCCCAGCCCGCGCTGGCCGGGGCGGCGCTGATCCCGCAGGCCGCGGTGGGCGCGGTCGGTGCGGTCCGCGACATCTCGGACTCCAGCCTGATCATGCGGCTGACCCGCGGTCGCGGCTGGATCGCGGTCCTGTGCGCGCTCCTCGCCGGGATCGTCGCCCTCAACGTCTTCAGCCTCTCGATCAGCACGACCTCGGGCCGCGTCTCACAGCAGATCTCGGAGGTTGAGCGCGCGAACTCAGCCCTCCGGGCCTCGCTGGCCGAGGAGCTCTCGGCCAGCAGGGTGGAGGAGGCCGCGGCGAACCTCGGGTTGGCGACTCCGCCCGGCGACCAGGTCACCTACCTCGACGCGTCCGACAAGGACCTCGACGAGCTTCTGGCGCTCCTCGGGCAACGACACCGTGCTCACCGATGACGTCCCCGACCAGAGCCCGACCATCGCCTACGAGGACCCCTACCCGTCCGCCCCGAACGAGACGTCGCCGCCGCCGAACACCGCGACCGCTCCGTCGGCGAGCGCTCCATCGACCAGCGCGCCCGCAGCGCCATCGCCGTCCGCTCCGTCCGGCGAAGGCACGACCGGCGGCGTCGGCCTCTAGGAAAGGCAGGCGCCCGATGCGCCACATCGACAGGCGCATGGGGCTGCTCTTCTGCTTCTTCGTGCTCCTCTTCAGCGTCGCGCTCGCGCGCGCCGCGTGGCTGCAGGGCATCCGCGGGGATGAGCTGCGAGCCGACGCGCGCACGCAGCAGGTCACCACGGTGACCGTGCCCGGCGAGCGCGGCCGGGTGCTTGACCGCAACGGCAAGGTGCTCGCCGTCACCGAGGACGCATCGACCGTCATCGCCACGCCGTACCAGGTGAAGGACCCCGCGGGGACGGCTGAGCTCCTCGCGGACATCATCCCCGTGACGCGCTCGGACCTCGAGGAGAAGCTGAGCGCCGACACCGGCTTCGAGTACCTCGCGCAGAAGATCGACCTCGACGAGGCCGACGAGATCGAGGAGCTCGGCATCCACGGCATCGACACGATCCCGGACAGCCGCCGCCTGTACCCGCAGGGCGAGCTCGCGTCGCAGGTGATCGGAGCGGTCGGCTCCGAGAACGAGGGGCTGACCGGGCTCGAGCAGGCCGAGGACGAGACCCTCGGTGGAACCGACGGCGAGCAGGAGGTGATCCACGACGCGCGGGGCAACCCGATCCGCTTCGACACGGTGAAGGCGCCCAGCCTCGGCACCGACGTGCGCGTCACGATCGACGCTGCGATCCAGGACCGCGCCGAGGAGGCCCTCGACGAGGTCACCCAGGCCTTCGACGCGAAGGGCGCGACCGCGATCGTGATGGACCCGCGAAGCGGCGAGCTGCTCGCGCTCGCGAACTCGCCGGGCTATGACCCGAGCGACCTCGAGTCGGCGAGCGAGGAGTCGCTGATCAACCGCGCTACGGGCTTCACCTACGAGCCCGGGTCCACCTTCAAGGCCTTCACCGTCGGCGCGGCGCTCGAGGAGGGCCTGGTCGCGCCCGGCACCAGCTTCTACCTGCCCTCGACGATCCAGGTCGCCGACCGCGAGATCGAGGAGTCACACGCGCGCCCGCCGATCGACGCGACGGTGGCCGAGATCCTCGCCCAGTCCTCGAACGTCGGAGCCGTGACGATCGGGCTCGAACTGGGGGCCGAGAAGTTCGACGCGTGGGTGCGGAAGCTCGGCTTCGGCGAGCCGACCGGCGTGCGCTACCCCGGCGAGGAGCAGGGGATCGTGCCGGCGCTCGAGGACTACTCCGGCTCGAGCATGGGCAACCTTCCGATCGGGCAGGGCCTTTCGGTCACCCCGCTGCAGATGGCGGCCGGCTACTCGGCGATCGCCAACGGGGGCGTGCTGCGAGAGCCGCGCCTGATCACCCAGGTCGGCGACGAGACCGTCACGCCCGAGGGGGAGGAGACCCGCGTCTTCAGCCAGCGCACCGCGGCCCAGCTTCGCCAGATGCTCGAGGGGGTGCTCGAAGCGGGCGGCACCGCGTCAGCGGTCTCGGTCCCCGGCTACGAGCTCGCCGGCAAGACGGGAACCGCCGAGAAGGCCGAGGACGGCGGCTATTCGGAGTCCCGCTACGTCGCCTCGTTCGTCGGATTCGCGCCGGCCTCGAACCCGCAACTGCTGGTCGCGGTGATGGTCGACGAGCCGACCTACGTCCACACGGGCGGCGAGGTCGCCGCCCCGGTGTTCGGCGAGATCGCGGAGTTCGCGCTGCCCTATCTGGGCATCTCGCCGGGCTGAGCGCCGCCTACGGCGCCTTCTTCTTGGGCTTCTTGCAGCGCTTCTTCTTCTTGGCCGCCAGGTTCGCGACGCCGGCCGTCGCCGTCGCAACCTTCTTCTTGCACTTCGGCTTCTTGTCCTTGGGCGGGTCGGGATCGGGGTCGGGCGGCTTCGGAGGGTCAGGCGGGTCGGGCGGGTCGACCGGGGGACAGCTCGGCTCCGGCGCGGTCAGGGGCGCGCCGTACGCCAGCGAGCGGAAGGCGTTGAGCCGGCCGCCGCTGACCGTTTTGCACTGCAGCGAGCTGAGCGGCTCGACGCCGCCGAGCAGCGCGTTTCGCAGTTGCTCGACGTCGTAGCCGGGGTACTCGGCGGCGAGCAGCGCCGCGGCGCCCGCGACCTGGGGGGCGGCCATCGAGGTTCCCTGCTTGACCCGGTAGGCGCCGGTCGCGGTCGTGTCGACGCACTCGACCTTGACCTCGTCGATGTGGACGCCGTCCGCGGTCCCGCTCGAGCCCGTCACGAGGCGGAAGCGGATGTGGACGGTGGGACTGCCGGTGACCTCACGGAAGTCGAAGTCGAGGTTTCGACGCGCGAAGGCCCCGGTGCCCGAGTACGGGTTCAGGGCGTAGAGCGGCATCCAGGTGCCTGTGTCGGGATCGGCGTCGGTCGTGTACTCGGCGCGCAGGGTGTCGCCCGAGCCGAGGGTGAAGCCCAGCGCCAGGTTCAGCCGGCAGCTGTCCTCGCCGGCGAGGCTGAACGGAGCGGCGGTGCGGATGAAGCTGTCCTCGTCGTCCTCGTACTCGCCGCCGGGCGAGTCGCTCAGCGCCTGCGCACCGAGCCGCGGCGCCTCGGTCGAGTTCGACCAGCTGGCCGCGGGGGTTCCGCCGATGACCCAGTCCGCGAGGTCGCCGTCCTCGAAGTCGTCGAAGAAGACCGGCGTCCCGAAGGCCGGCTCGGTGCTGAGGATGTTCGAGCCGGGGGCCGCCAGGTCGACGTCGTCGTTACCGTAGTTCGAGAAGGAGGAGAGCCCGTCGCTCGGGGTGGTGGAGCCGACGCAGAGCACGTTGGGGAGGGTGTAGGAGCAGGGGAAGCGCGGCGTCGTGTCGTTACGTCGCGCCGTCGTTGCCGGCGGCCACGACGAAGAGGACGTTGTCGGCGTTCTGGTAGGCGATCCGCGACGGCGTCGGTCGGGGCGTCGCTGCCGCCGCCCGTGTAGCTGCCGTTGACGATGGCGGTTGGGTGAGCCACGCTCGGTCCGTTCTCGTCCACGTACTCGATCGCTCCGATGATCGCGTTCTCATACAGGAGGCCGTCCGCGGTTCCCGCCTTCAGCGCCATCAGCGAGACGTCCCAATTGACGCCCGTCGCGCCGACGCCGTTGTCGCCCTTGGCGCCGATCGTGCCCGCGACGTGGGTGCCGTGTGAGCTCGCGTCGTCGGGGATGTTGTCGCCGGCGTTCGGACCGCCGTTCTCGACGAAGTCCCAGCCGTAGACGTCGTCCTTGCGGCCGTTGCCGTCGTCGTCGACGTCGTTGGTCGGGATCTCGTCGACGTTGTTCCAGAGGTTCGGAGCGATGTCCTCGTGGGTCGGGGTGATGCCCGAGTCGATGACCCCGACAGTCACGCCCGGGTCGCCCCTCTGGAGGTCCCAGGCCTCGGGCGCGTCGATGTCAGCGTCTATCGCGCCGCCGGGGACCGTCGGTGCGGCTGGGGGCGGGAAGAGGTTGGGGACGTCCTGGCCGAAGTTGCTGAGCCCCCAGAGGGAACCGTCGGCGAAGAACGGGTCGTCGGGCTCGGCGTCCACCCGATAGACGCGGTTCGGCTGCGCGAAGGTGACGTCGCCTATCGCCTCGAAACGGCTCTCGGCGGCGCCCACGCTCAGTCCGGCGGGGAGGTCGACGAGTGCGAGCCTGGGCACGATCGAGAAGCGGTCGATCACCTCGGCACCCTGGGACTCGGCGATGCTCGCTGCTCTCGGCGTTGCCCGTCCCCTTGTCGAAGCGGACGAGGAGCTGGCCGGGTACGAATTCGCCGGCGGGCTCCTGTGCCGAGGCAGGCGCGGCCCAAGCGACCGGCACGGTCGCGAGCACAGCCAGTGCTGCGATCACCCTTCTCACCCCTGGCACCACCGGGGACTGTGGAGTGTTCATCTTCACCTGTCAACCCATCAATCGGGCGCTCGGAGCGCAGGCTTGAGCCGAGGGCGACCATAGAATCGCCCCGATGGAGTTGCTTCGCCTTGTGCGTGCCTCAGGCGTCGCCGCGGATCTACGCGGCGACGAGGCCGTCGATGTCACCGGTCTCGCCTACGACAGCCGCGCCGTGGGCACGGGGACGCTCTTCTTCTGCGTGCGTGGGCAGAACACCGATGGGCACGATTTTGCGGCCGGCGCCGTCGAGGCGGGCGCGGCGGCCCTGGTCGTCGAGCGCCCCCTCGATCTGGGCGTGCCCGAGGTGCAGGTGGCCGACGCCCGCGCAGCGATGGCGCCGCTGGCGGCGGCCTTCAACGGCGACCCGACCGCAGAGCTGCAGGTCGTGGGCGTGACCGGCACGAACGGCAAGACCACCACGGCTTTCCTGACGCGCCAGCTGCTCGAGGCGGCCGGTCGCCGCTGCGGGCTGCTCGGCACCGTCCAGAGCGTGGTCGGGGGAGAGGTGGCCGAGCTCGAGCGCACGACCCCCGAGGCGATCGACCTCCAGGCGATCTTCGCGCGCATGCTCGAAGCGGGCGACAGCGCCTGCGTGATGGAGGTCTCCTCGCACGCGCTCGTGCTCCACCGCGCCGACGCGATCCACTTCGACGTCAAGGCGTTCACCAACCTGACCCAGGACCACCTCGACTTCCACGCCGACATGGAGGACTACTTCGAGGCCAAGCGGCTGCTGTTCACGGCCGAGGGCGGCTCGGCGACCCTGGTGCTCGAGGGCGGCGTCTCGGTGGTGAACCTCGACGACGAATACGGCCGCAGGCTCGCCGCTGACCTGATCGCGACCCACCCCGAGGGCCTCGTCACCTTCTCGGCCGCCGGCGCCGAAGCCGACCTCTCGGCGAGCGGCGTCAGCTTCGACGCGACCGGGTCGTCCTTCCACCTGAGCGGGCCCGACGGCGCCGAGATCGACGTACGCACGCCGCTGCCCGGCGACTTCAACGTCGAGAACGCGCTCGCCGCGCTCGGCATCGCCCACGCTCTCGGCCTGGACCTCGCCCGCTCTGCCGAGGCGCTCGCGACGGCCGAGCAGGTGCCCGGCCGCTTCGAGCCGATCGACGAGGGCCAGCCGTTCGGAGTCCTCGTCGACTACGCGCACACGCCCGACTCGGTCGAGAACGTGCTCGAGGCTGCGCGCCGGCTGACCGAGGGGAAGCTGATCTCGGTGCTCGGCTGCGGCGGCGACCGCGACCGCGACAAGCGCCCGCTGATGGGGCGCGCAGCCGCCGAGCTCTCGGACGTCGCCGTGATCACCTCCGACAACCCTCGCTCCGAGGACCCGGCATCGATCGTCGAGCAGGTCGTCGCCGGCATCGACGACCGCTCCGGCGTCGTCGTCGAGGTCGACCGCCGCGCGGCGATCGCCCTTGCCCTCGCGCGCGCCGAGAGCGGTGATGCGGTGGTGATCGCCGGCAAGGGGCACGAGCAGGGCCAGGAGTTCGAGGACGGGCGGAAGATCCCCTTCGACGACCGCGACGTCGCCCGCGAGGAGCTGCGGCGGCTCGCGGCGGGCGCGGCGAGTTGAGCGTGCTGAGCGGGGACGCCGTCGCCGGCGGCCACCGGCGCGGAGCTGCTCGCCGCGGGCGCGGAGGGGCCGCCCAAGCGGGCCGTGATCGACTCCCAGCAGGTGGGGCCGGGCGACCTCTTCTTCGGCCTGCCCGGTCGAGCGCCTCGACGGCGGCCAGTTCGCGCTCGACGCCGTCCGCTCCGGCGCCTGGGGCGTGGTCGCCGGGTCGCAGTGGGTGCGCGAGATCGTCGAGATGCGCGAGCGCGGGGCGCACGACTTCGAGTGCTGGGTGTTCGGCACGCCCGATCCGCTGACGGCGCTCCAGGACGCTCGCGCGACACTGGCGCCGCGAGCTCGGCTGCCCGGTCATCGGCATCACCGGCTCGACCGGGAAGACGTCGGTGAAGGACATCTGCCGCTCGCTGCTGCCAGTCGAAACCGTGCACGCGAGCCCCGAGAACTACAACACCGAGATCGGGCTGCCGCTCTCGATCCTGGCAGCGCCCGAGGGGACGGGGGCGCTGGTGCTGGAGATGGGGATGCGCGGACGCGGCCAGATCGCCGAGCTCGCCGAGATCGCCGAGCCCGACGTCGGCGTGATCACCAACGTCGGCCCCGTCCACGTCGAGCTGCTCGGCAGCATCGAGGGCGTGGCCGAGACCAAGGCCGAGGTGATCGGCGGGTTGCGCGAGGGCGGGACCGCGGTCGTGCCCGCGGCGCCCGGAGCGCTCGAACCCTTCCTCGCCGGTGCCCCGAAGCTGCTTCGCTTCGGCGACGGGGGAGACGTCTTCGCCCAGCGGGGCCGAGGTCTCGGACGGCGGGACGACGGCGCACGGTCGCCACCCCGGCGGGCGAGCAGGAGTTCCGCTTTCCGTTCACCGAGGCGCACAACCTCGAGAACGCGCTCGCGGCGATCGCGGCGGGCGTCGCGCTGGGACTGCCGCTCGACGAGATGGCCGCGAGGGCGCCGGGGATAGTGTTCTCCGCGCTACGAGGGGAGCTCGTCCGGCTGCGAGGGGACTCGATTCTGATCAACGATTGCTACAACGCGAATCCCGTCTCGATGCGCGCGGCGCTCGACCACCTGGCCACCCTCGACGTCAGCGGCCGGCGGGTCGCCGTGCTCGGCGAGATGCGCGAGCTCGGTCCCGACGCGGCGGCTCACCACCGCGAGATCGGCGAGCACGCCCGCGCCGCCGGCGTCGAGCTGCTGATCGGGGTCGGCGAGCTGGCCCGCGAGTACGCGCCCGACGACCAGGTGGCCGACGCCGACGCGGCGGCCGATGCGCTCGACCGCGCGCTCGGCGAGGGCGACATGGTGCTGGTCAAGGGCTCGCGAGCGGTCGGCCTCGAGGTCGTCGCCGAGAGGCTCGGTGACGGCTGATGGGCGAGGTCCTGATCGCGGGGATGGCGGCGATGCTGCTCTGCATCTTCCTCGGGCCGAAGTTCATCGAGTACCTGCGGCTGAAGGAGTTCGGCCAGCACATCCGCGAGGACGGCCCCGAGGAGCACCACGAGAAGGCCGGCACCCCGACGATGGGCGGGCTGATCGTCTTCACCGCGATCGCGATCCCGTTCCTGGTCCTCTCCGACCGAGACGTCTCGAGCATCGCCGTCTTCGGGGTTGCGCTCGGCTGCGCGGCGCTCGGCTTCGCGGACGACATCACCAAGCTCGCGAAGCGCCGCTCGCTCGGGCTCTCGGCTCGCTGGAAGATCTTCTTCCAGTTCCTGCTGGCCGTCGGCCTCTACTACGTCGCCCGCGAGGAGGTCGGCCTCGACTCGGTGATCGAGCTGCGCATCTCCGACGCCGAGATCGACATCCCCGACTGGACGTATCTGGTCCTCGTGTTCCTCGTGATCGCGGGCGCCAGCAACGCGGTCAACCTGACCGACGGCCTCGACGGCCTGGCGGCGGGATGCTGCGCGATCGTCCTGCTCGCCTACACGGCGATCACGTTCGTCACCAACGAGCAGGACAACCTCTCGCTGCTCTCGGCCTGCCTGGTGGGCGCCTGCGTCGGGTTCCTCTGGTTCAACGCCTTCCCGGCGTCGATCTTCATGGGGGACACCGGCTCGCTCGGCCTCGGCGGCGCGATCGGCGCGCTCGCGGTGATGACCCAGACCGAGGTGCTGCTGATCATCATCGGCGGCATCTTCGTGATCGAGGCGCTGTCGGTCGCCCTCCAGGTGTTCACCTTCAAGGCCTTCCGGCGCCGCGTCCTGCTGATGGCTCCGGTGCACCACCACTTCGAGCTGCTCGCCTGGTCGGAGACGAAGATCATGCTGCGCTTCTGGATCATCGCCGCGGTCTGCTCGGGCATCGGATTCACGCTGTACCAGCAGAGCATCGGGCCCTGACATAAGGCGGCTGCGCCCGTGCCTGCGCAGGCAGGGACGCGGGTGCGGGTAGCGAATCTCGTTATGTGAACCGATCGGCGACCCGCGGCCTCGGCCCGCCCTGCCTGAGGGGCCGTTTCTCGTGGTCGGGCTGGCGCGCTCCGGCGCGGCCGTGGCCCGCCTTCTGGCGGAGCGCGGGGAGCGGGTGATCGGGGTCGATTCCGGGCGCGCCTGACGAGGCGGCAGGGCTGGGTGACTCAGGCGTCGAAGTCAGCTTGGACGTGGACGGAACGGAGCTTCTCGACGACGTGCGCGCCGTGGTCAAGAGCCCCGGCGTGCCCCAGGACGTCCCGGTGCTCCGCGTCGCGCGCGAGCGCGGCCTCGAGGTGACCGGCGAGCTCGAGCTCGCGTGGCGGCTGATCCCGAACCCCTTCTGCGCCGTCACGGGAACGAACGGCAAGACGACCACGACCGAGCTGCTCGGGCACCTGCATCGCGCGGCCGGCGAGCCCGTCGCGGTCGCCGGCAACGTCGGCACCCCGCTCGCGACCCTCGCCACGCAGGGCCTCGACTCCGAGGCGACGGTCGTCTGCGAGGCCTCCAGCTTCCAGCTCGAGGACACCTCCGCCTTCGCGCCCGAGTGCGCCGTGTTCCTGAACCTCGCCCCGGACCACCTCGACCGCCACGGCTCGCTCGAGAGCTATCGCGACGCGAAGCTCCGCGTCTTCGCCAACCAGGGGCCCGAGGACGTCGCCGTCGTGAACGGCGACGAGCCGGCGCTGGCGGAGGGGGCGCTCGGCGGCGCGGCCCGCCGCGTCGCCTTCTGCTCGCGCGGCGGGGCCGACGGCTGCGACGTGACCTTCGAGCAGGGCGAGATCCGCTGGCAGGGCGAGAGCCTGCTGGCCGCAAACGACCTGCGGCTGCTCGGGCGCCCACAACGTCGAGAACGCGATGGCTGCCGCTGCGGCGGCGATCGCGACCGGCCTGCCGCGCGACGCGGTCGCCGAGGGGCTGCGCCTCCTTCGAGGGGGTCGCCCACCGCCTCGAGCGCGTGCGCGAGCACGAGGGCGTCACCTGGGTCAACGACTCCAAGGCGACCAACGTCAGCGCCGCCCTGGCGGGCATCGAGGCCTTCGACGGAGGCCTTCACGTGATCCTCGGCGGCTCGCTGAAGGGCGAGAGCTTCGCCGGGCTGGCCGATGCCGTCGCGACCGGGCACGCTCGGTTCACCTGATCGGCGAGGCGGCCGGCGAGATCGCCGAGGCGCTTGCGGGTGCGGGTGTCGAGGTCAGCAATGACGTCACGCTCGAGCGGGCGGTCGCGTCGGCGGCCGCCGTGGCATCTCCCGGCGAGGTGGTGCTGCTTTCGCCCGCGGCGCCAGCTTCGACCAGTTTCGCGACTTCGAGCACAGCGGCGACTCATTCCGCGAGCTCGTGGAGGCGTTGTGAGCAGCGACGCGAAAGCCGGCCGCAAGGCGCCGGTCGAGTACCAGCTGCTGCTGACGGCGACGCTGTGCCTGCTGGCGCTCGGAGCCGTGATGGTGTTCAGCGCCAGCTCGGCGACCGGCGTGCTGAGCGAGACCGGCGGAGGCGGCTTCGACTACTTCAAGAAGGTCGTTGATCTTCGGCGCGATCGGGCTCGCCGTGATGCGCTTCGCCTCGATCAAGGGGGCGCGGGTCGGCTCGCGCGATGACCCCGCTGATCGTGGCGGTCTCGATCTTCCTTCTCTTCTGCGTGCTCGTGCCCGGCGTCGGCCAGACCGTGAACGGATCCCAGCGCTGGATCGGCTCGGGATTCCTCACATTCCAGCCCTCGGAGCTGGCCAAGGTCTCGCTGATCCTCTACGGAGCGCACCTGCTGGCAGCGCGGCCGAAGATGACCCGCAACCTTCGCGACCTCGGGCCCTACCTCCTCGTCGTGGCCTTGGCGCTGATGCTGATCGTCCTTCAGCCCGACCTCGGCACGGCGATGACGACGACCTTCGCCGTCGACCTGCCTCCTGCTGGTCGCGGGGGTGGCGCCGCGCACGCTGGCGCCGGTTGCGATCGTCGGAATGGTCGCGATCGCCGGCGTGATCGCGACCAACCCCTACCAGCAGGACCGCCTCACCGGCTTCCTCAACCCCGGAGCCGACAGCGAGGGCGCCGGGTATCAGAGCCAGCAGGCGCAGATCGCGCTCGGATCGGGCGGGACGATGGGCGTGGGGCTCGGCGAGAGCGTGCAGAAGGCCTCCTACCTGCCCGAGGCCCACACCGACATGATCTCGGCCGTGCTCGGCGAGGAGACCGGGCTGGCGGGGATGGTGGTCCTGATCGCGCTGCTGTCGCTGTTCGGCTACGCCGGCTTCCGCGCCGCGCACCGCGCACGCGACCGCTACGGGAAGCTGCTCGCCGCTGGCCTGACCTCCCTGATCATGGCCCAGGCCGCAATCAACCTGTTCGCGGTGCTCGGCCTGGCGCCGTTGACGGGCGTGCCGCTTCCATTCGTCTCTTATGGAGGGACCAGCCTGATCGTCACCCTCGCCGCGGCGGGGCTGATCATGAACGTGGCCCGCCGCCAGCCGGTGGCCGCCTCGGCGAAGGACCGCAACTCGGCGGTCGCGCGCCGTCATCTGCGGCCGGTGAGAGACTGCGGGCGATCCAGGGCGGGGGCGAGCGGACGAGGAGAAGGAAAGCTGCAAGCACGAGTCGTGATAGCGGCCGGCGGCACGGCGGGGCACGTCGTACCGGCGATAGCGGTCGCAGACGCGCTTCGCGCTAGCGGGGCGAGCGTCAGCTTCATCGGCACGCGCGACCGCGCCGAGGCTGAACTCGTTCCCGCGGCGGGATACGAGATCGACTTCATCCCGGTCGACGGCCTGAGCCGCCGCAACCCGTTCAAGGCCGCGGTCGCTGCGGCGCGCGCCGCAGCGGCGATCGGTGCCGCCAAGCGCATCCTGTCCGAGCGAGACGCGGACGCTGTGCTCGGCGGCGGCGGTTACGTCGCCGGCCCGGTCGGGCTCGCGTCGTCCCGCCTCGGCATCCCGCTCGTGCTGACCGAGGCCGACAGCCACCTCGGCCTCACCAACCGCCGGCTCGTCTCCCGCGCGCGAGCGGGTCTGCCTCGCCTTCCCGATCGAGGGGCGCGAGGGCGAGCCCTACCTCGTCACCGGGCGGCCCGTGCCCCGGGCCGTGCTCGAAGCCGATCGCGGAGCGGCTCGCCGGCGGTTCGGCATTCCGCGCGGCGACCGCGCCATCGCCGTCTTCGGCGGCAGCCTCGGCGCCCGCTCGGTCAACGAGGCCGCGTTCGCCGCGTTCGGCGGCGGCGAGGAGGCCGTCGGCGATGACCCCGTCGGCAGACCCTGGATCCTGCACGTCGCCGGCCGCCGCGACTATCCGGCCCTGCTCGAGCGCGTGGGAGCTGGCGTCGCGCCCGGAGCGCTACCTGCTGCTCGAGTACGAGCCCGACCTCGGCGACGTGCTCGCGGCCAGCGACCTGGTCGTCGCCAGGGCGGGTGGATCGGTGATGGAGATCGCGGCCGCCGGGCGGCCCGCGATCCTGATCCCCTATCCCCATGCGACAGCAGACCACCAGAGCGACCAACGCTCGTTGGATGGCCGACGGCGGCGCGGCCGTGACGATTCCGGACTCCGAGCTTTCGCCCGAGCGCCTGCGCGACGAGGCCGGCGCGCTGCTGGACGATGAAGTGCCGCCTGACCGAGATGGCGAGCGCGTCCCGCCGTCTCGCGAAGCCCGACGCGGCCGAGCGGATCGCCGCCGAGGTCCTCGCGGCGGTGCGTCCATGAGCGCCGCGCGCCCGCTCGAAGGGCCGGCGGCTGCACTTCATCGCGATCGGCGGCGCCGGGATGAGCGGGCTCGCGCTCGTCGCCCGCGAGCTCGGGCGCCGAGGTCACGCGGCTCGGATCGCGCGGAGTCCTCCTACACCGAGCGGCTCCGCGCCGCCGGCATCGAGCCCTCGATCGGCCACGACGCCGCCAACGTCCCCGAGGGCGCCGACGTCGTCGATCTCGACGGCGATCGCCGAGGACAACCCCGAGCTCGCCGTCGCGCGCGAGCGCGGCCAGAGCGTGATGCACCGAGGCGAGCTGCTGGCCGAGCTCTGCGAGCGGCGCAGGCTGATCGCCATCGCCGGCACCCACGGCAAGACCACGACGACCGCGATGGCGATCCACGCGCTGCGGGAGAGCGGCGCCGACCCGGCCTTCTTCCTCGGCGGCGAGCTCCCCGGCGCCGGCCCGGACGGCGCGGCGGCCAACGCCGGCTGGGGCGAGGGCGAGTGGGTGGTGGCCGAGGCCGACGAGAGCGACGGCAGCTTCCTGAAGCTCGCTCCCGAGGTCGCCGTGATCACCAATCTCGAGCTCGACCACCACTCGCGGTGGAGCTCGCTCGGCGAGCTGACCGAGGCGTTCGCCGCCTTCAGCGCCGGGGCGGCCGGGCGCGCGATCGGCGCGGACGTCGAGCTCCCCGGCGCGTCGGGGCGCACCCAGATCCGGTTCGCGCTCGAGCCCGCCGCCGGCGAGCCTCCCATCGCCGACGCCGAGCTGATCGCGTCCCGGATCGAGCCCGTGGCCGGCGGCGGCATCCGCTTTCGTGCGAGGGGGGCCGGAGTCGACGCGGAGGTCGAGCTCGCCGTCCCCGGCCGCCACAACGTCGCGAACGCCCTCGCCGCACTCGGGGGCCTGGCGCTAGCGGGGGCAGACGTCGATGCCTGCGCCGCCGCGCTTGCGAGCTTCGTCGGAGTGGCCCGCCGAATGGAGCTGAAGGGAGAGGCGTCGGGAGCGCGCGTCTACGACGACTACGCCCACCATCCGACCGAGGTCGCGCGCGGCGCTGGCCGCGGCGCGCGAGCTCGACCCGCGCTCGCCTGATCGCCGTCTTCCAGCCGCACCTCTACTCGCGGACCAAGGCGCTGGCGACCGAGTTCGGGATCGCGCTCGCGGAAGCGGACGAGATCGCCGTCCTCGACGTCTACCCGGCGCGCGAGCAGCCGGTGGGCCCTCTCGAGGGCGTGAGCGGGCGGCTCGTCGCCGAGGCGGCCGCCGTCGCACGCCGGCGGCAGGCCGGTGTGGTGGCTGCCCGACGCCGAGCAGGCTGCCAGCGCGCTCGGGCCCGAGCTGCGCGAGGGCGACGTGCTGCTTGACGATCGGGGCGGGCGACATCTTCCGCCTCGCCGAGACGCTCGTCGGGGACGCCTCGTGAGCCCGCCCGACGGGGTCGAGCGCGACTATCCGCTGGCGCGGCTGACCACCGTGCGGGTCGGCGGGCCGGCCGACCACTTCGCACAGCCGGACTCCGAAGATGCCCTGGTCGAGCTGCTCGCCTGGGCCGACGCCGAGGACCTCCGGATCGGCGTCGTCGGCTCGGGCTCGAACCTGCTGGTGGCGGACGAGGGGTTCCGCGGGCTCGTGATGAAGCTCGCCGGCGAGCTGACTGCGATCGAGCGAAGCGGCGCCGAGGGCGTCATCGCGGGCGGCGGCGCGCGGCTGCCCAAGGTCGCCGCTCAGGCCGCCAACTGGGGCCTGGCGAGGGATCGAGTTCGGGGTCAACATCCCGGGGACCGTCGGCGGCGCTGTTCGCATGAACGCCAACGCCTACGGCGGCGAGCTCGGGAAGGTGCTCGACTGGGTCGACGGTCTGCACGGCCGCCGGCGCCGAGCGGCGCGTCCCCGCCGACCTCGGGTTCGCCTACCGCAGCTCCTACATCGGCGAGCGGGAGGTCGTTGCCCGCGCGCGCTTCGCGCTGGCGGCCGCCGCCGAGCGACGACGTCAAGCAGACGATGGCCGAGATGCGCGAGCGCCGAAAGGAGGCGCAGCCCTCGGGGATCAAGACCTTCGGCTCGACCTTCGTGAACCCGACCGACGCTCGGGCCGAGGGCCGCTCGGCGGGGCAGCTTCTCGATGCCGCCGGCGCTCGCGGGCTCGAGCGCGGCGGCGCGCGCCTCTCCCCGAAGCACGCGAACTTCGTCGAGAACGCGGAGGGCGCGGCCACGACCGCCGACGTCCTCGCGGTGATGGCCGCGGCGCGCAGGGTGGTGCACGAGCGCTTCGGCGTCGTGCTCGAGCCCGAGGTCCAGGTCCTTGGGGAGGTCGAATGGCCCGACGACTGGCAGATCGATTCCTGAGCGCCGACAGAGTTCGCGTGGCGCCGGCGCGCGTTCATCCTCGCGGCGGTCGCCCTCGTTCTGGTGGCCGGCTACTTCCTCTGGTTCCGGGACTCCTCACTGGTCGCGGTCGACGAGGTCAAGGTGGAGGGCGCCACCGCCAACCAGGAGGAGATCGGAGCGGCGCTCGCCGGAGCAGCCGACGGGATGATCGACTCTGCAACGTCGACGAGCAGGAGCTCGCCAGGGCCGTCGCGGGATTTCCCACCGTCGCCTCGATCCGGGCCGACGCCGGCTTCCCGCACTCGCTGACGATCATCGTCAACGAGCGGCTGCCGGTCGCCGAGGCCGAAGGTCGGCGGCGAGCGGGTGGCGGTGTCGGCCGACGGGTTCGTGCTGCCCGGCATCGACGTCCGGGGTGCGAAGCTGCCGAGCCTCGACGAGGACGCCTCCGCGCGGGGCGGGATCCTCTCCGATGAGGGAGCCGCGCAGGCCGCGGCGCTCGGCGGGGCGCCCGAGCGAGCTGCGCGAGCGCATCGAATCGGCCGCCTGGGACCCCGAGCGGGGTGGGGTCGTGGTCGAGCTCGAGGGTGCCCCCGAGCTGCGCTTCGGCGGAGGTCGAGGACTCCGAGCTGAAGTGGCGCGCGGTGGCCGCCGTGCTCTCGGACCCCGACTTCGGCTCGCCTGCCTACGTCGACGTCAGCGTCCCCGAGCGGCCCGTCGCCGGAGGCTGAACGGCGCCCCTGTCAAGCCCTTTTCGGGCGTCTGCAACGCGTCCTGCACCCCACAGGCGGGGTATCTGACCTCGCCGATCTCTTAGGCAGGAGGAGTGCCCATAGGCACGAAATCCCTGGTTTGCAGGCACATTCAGGACCCTCAACCCACCCTCAGCCTCGATCTGCAGTGCAGGGTGATCTACTGGAACTCTCGACTGAGGCTTGAGAGTTCAGGCACAACCGAGCGTCGAAAGGCCCTAAGCTGTGACCTGGTTTCGAGCAGTACTGGGAGCATCAGCCTCATCGGAGCAGCACCAAACGGAGTAGGGACCAACTCAAATGGAAACTTCATATCTCGCTGTGATCAAGGTCGTGGGCGTCGGCGGCGGTGGATCCAACGCCGTCTCGCGCATGATCGACGCCGGTCTCCGCGGCGTCGAGTTCATCGCCTGCAACACCGACGCGCAGGCGCTCCAGGCTGCTGACGCCGACGTCAAGATCGGCATCGGCCACAACCTGACCAAGGGCCTCGGCGCGGGCGCCAACCCCGAGGTCGGAGCCGGCGCCGCCGCGGAGTCGCGCGACGACATCAAGGAGGCGCTGAAGGGCGCTGACATGGTCTTCATCACCTGCGGCGAGGGAGGCGGGACCGGTACCGGTGCCGCCCCCGTGATCGCCGAGATCGCGAAGCAGGAGATCGGCGCGCTCACCGTCGGCGCCGTCACCAAGCCGTTCGAGTTCGAGGGCAAGAGGCGCATGGCCCAGGCCGAGGAGGGCATCAACCGGCTGCGCCAGGAGGTCGACACGCTGATCGTCGTCCCCAACGAGAAGCTGCTCCACATCGTCGAGCGCCGTACCACGATCCTCGAGGCGTTCCGCGAGGCCGACGACATCCTTCGCCAGGGCGTCCAGGGCATCACCGACCTGATCACGATCCCCGGCCTGATCAACCTCGACTTCGCCGACGTCCGCCTGGTCATGCACCAGGCCGGCTCGGCCCTGATGGGCGTCGGTCACGGCTCGGGCGAGTCCCGCGCCCTCGAGGCCGCCAAGACCGCGATCAGCTCGCCGCTGATCGAGGAGAAGATCGACGGCGCCAAGGGCATGCTGCTGAACGTCACCGGCGGCGAGGACCTCGGCCTGTTCGAGGTCAACGAGGCGGCGCGCCTGATCATGGAGACCGCCGACAGCAACGCGAACATCGTCTTCGGAGCGGTCGTCGACTCCTCGCTCCACGAGGAGGTCCGCGTCACGGTGATCGCGACCGGGTTCGAGGGCTTCGAGATGATCGCCCGCGCACCGGAGTTCACCCGCCGCGAGCGCGAACGCGAGACGCCACCGTTCGTGCAGCGCCGACGCGACGCAGAGCGCGGCCGCGGCCGAGGCGCCGGAGCGGGCGCCGGAGGCGACATGGGCCGCGATCGCGAGACGATCGGCGACCTGCGGATCTCGGACTCCGAGATCGACGTTCCTGATTTCCTGAAGTAGCCCGGCGCTCAAGCCTGACGGCGCTAGGGTCCGGCCCGTGGCCGACCTGAAGCGCACGCCTCTCTACGACACCCACGTCGAAGCCGGCGCGAAGCTCGTCGACTTCGCGGGCTGGGAGATGCCCGTGCAGTACGAGGGGATCAAGGCCGAGCACGCCGCCGTGCGCGAGTCCTGCGGCGTCTTCGACGTCTCCCACATGGGCGAGATCGAGACCGAGGGGCCGGGGGCCGGCGAGCTGCTCCAGCGGCTGCTGACCAACGACGTCTCGAAGCTCGAGGTGGGGGCGGCCCAGTACTCCTGCCTGTGCCGAGAGGACGGCGGGGTGCTCGACGACCTCTTCACCTACCGCCTCGGCGAGGATCACTATCTGACGGTCACCAACGCCTCGAACCACGACAAGGACCTGGCCTGGTTCCGCGAGCACGCCGAGGGCTTCGACGCCGACGTCGTCGACCGCTTCCACGACTACGCGATGCTCGCCGTTCAGGGCCCGAACGCCAGAGAGGTGATGAGGCTCGATGGCACAGGGCGATCTGCCGAAGCGCTTCCAAATCGCCGACATGAACCTCGGCCCCGGCGACGCCCTCGTCTGCGGCACGGGCTACACGGGCGAGGACGGCTTCGAGGTGTTCGTCGACCCCGACGAGCGCCGCCGCGTTGTGGGAGGAGCTCGTGGTGGCCGGAGCTGTTCCGGCGGGCCTCGGCGCGCGGGACACCCTGCGTCTCGAGGTCAACTACGCCCTCTACGGCAATGACCTGGACGAGGAGCACAACCCGATCGAGTCGAGCCTGGGATGGATCGTCGAGGAGCACACCGGCTTCATCGGGTCCGAGCGATGCGCCGAGGTCGCGCGAGGCCGGTCCTGAGCGGCTGCTGAAGCCGCTCGTGCTCGACGAGGGCATCCCACGCCAGGGCAACGCGATCCTCTCGGGCGGCGAGGAGGTCGGCGTCGTCACCAGCGGCACGCTCTCGCCGTCGCTCGGCTACGGCATCGGCATGGGATACGTCCGCACCGACCTGGCTTCCGAGGACACCGCGATCGAGATCGACGTCCGCGGCAAGCGCCGCCCGGGCCGCGTCGAGAAGGTGCCGCTCTACGACGGCGGCTCGGCGTAGTCCGATGGCCGGCTTCCGAGACGCGTTCCCGATCCTCGAGGTCTCCGACGTCAAGCGGTCGCTCGGTTTCTACAAGGACCTGCTCGGGTTCTCCGAGGAGTTCTCGTTCCCCGGCGACGATGGGGAGCCGGTTTTCGTCTCGCTCGCGTTGGCCGGCGGCGGCAAGCTCGCGATCGGCGGGCCGGCCGACGTCGTCGAGACCGCGTCCGTCGCGATCTGGCTCTACACCGACGACGTCGACGCCGAGATCGAGCGCCTCCGCGCCGCCGGCGTCGAGGTGACGCGGGAGCCCGTCGACCAGCCCTGGGGCGAGCGCCAGGCGTCCGTCGCCGACCCGGACGGATACACGGTCCACATCGGAGCCCGCTCGGTCGAATAGATTCCGAGCAGCCCGCCGAGGACGAAAGGAGATCACCGTGGCCGACGAGAGCTATCCCGATGACCTGAAGTACCACCCCGAGCACGACTGGGCGAAGGTCGACGGAGACGTCGCCACCTTCGGCATCACCTGGTACGCGCAGGACGCGCTCGGGCGAGGTGGTCTTCTTCGACCCGCCCGAGACCGGCACCACGGTGAGCAAGGACGCCTCCTACGCCGAGGTCGAATCGGTCAAGGCCGTCTCCGACGTCATCTCACCCCTCTCGGGCGAGATCACCGAGGTCAACGAGGCCGCCAAGGAGAACCCGGAGCGTCATCAACACGGATCCCTACGGCGAGGGCTGGCTCGTCAAGGTGAAGCTCTCGGACACCTCCGAGCTCGACGCGCTGCTGGACGTCGCGGCGTACAAGGAGCTGCTCGCGGACTAGACACCCAGCCGCGGGCAGCGCCGGGCGCCTCACTACGATTGAGGTGTGAGCCGATACACCTCCGCCACCGACCGCGACCGCGCCGAGATGCTCGAGGCGATCGGCGCCGAATCGGTCGACGAGCTCTTCGAGGACATCCCCGAGGACCTGCGCCTCGGGCGCCCTCTGGAACTTCCCGACGGCAAGACCGAGACCGAGGTCTACGACGCGCTCGCGGCCCTCGCCGCGCGCAACTCCGACGCCGAGTCCGAGCTCAGCTTCCTCGGCGCCGGCATGTACGACCACTACGTGCCCGCGCTGGTCGACGCGATCATCTCGCGCTCGGAGTTCCTGACGCCGTACACGCCCTACCAGCCCGAGATCTCTCAGGGCGGGCTCCAGGCGATGTTCGAGTTCCAGACGGGGATGTCGGAGCTGACCGGGCTGCCGGTCTCGAACGCCGCGCTCTACGAGGGGCCATCCGCGGTCGCGTCCGGCGCCTACCTCGCGATCTGGGGCGACCGGGCGGACGAAGCTCGTCGCCTCGCGCGGCCTGCACCCCCACAGCCGCGAGTCGCTCGTCACCTACGGGGCCGGGTTACGGCTCCGAGCTGGTCGAGGTGCCGCTCGCCGACGGAGTCACCGACGCCGCCGCGCTGGCCGACGCGGTCGACGAGGAGACCGCAGCCGTCTTCCTTCAGCAGCCCAACTTCCTCGGATCGGTCGAGGACATCGAGGCGCTCGGCGCCCGCGCGAAGGAGGTCGGGGCGCTGGTCGTGGTCGCGTGCGACCCGATCGCGCTGTCGATCCTGAAGCCGCCGGGCGAGTGCGGCGCCGACGTCGCAGTCGGCGAGGGGCAGCCGCTCGGCAACCGTCTCGACTACGGCGGCCCGTCGTTCGGGTTCTTCTGCGCGAGCGAGGAGCACATCCGGCGCATGCCGGGCCGCATCGCCGGCGAGACCACCGACGTCGACGGGCGCCGCGGCTTCGTGCTGACCCTGCAGACGCGCGAGCAGCACATCCGCCGCGAGAAGGCGACCCACAACATCTGCACCGCCCAGGCGCTGAACGCCCTCGCGGGGATCATCCACCTGAGCTGGCTCGGCAAGCGAGGCTTCGTCGAGCTCGGCGAGCTGCTCGCGCGGCGGACCGCCTACGCGCGCCAGACCCTGGGTGCAATCGAGGGCGTCGAGCTGCTCCACGACGCCCCGGTCGTGCGCGAGTTCGCCGTCCGGCTGGACGCGCCGGTCGAGGAGGTGCTCGACCGCTGCGCCGCCGAGGGGATCGGCGCCGGCTACGCGCTCGGGCGCGAGTACCCGGAGTACGAGGACGGACTCGCTGGTCGCGATCACCGAGCGCCGCAGCAAGGCCGACATCGACCGGCTCGCGAATGCGCTCGGCCGCGCCGTCGCGGCCGCGAGCCCCGTCGAGCGCGAACAGGTAGCGGAGGGGGTCTCCTGATGCCGGCGCCCGACGTCACCCAGACGCCGATGCAGCGCGACCGCGCGATCACGATCTTCGAGAGGTCGGTCGAGGGGCGCCGCGCGGCGACGCTCCCCGCGGCCGGTGTCCCCGAGCCGCCCATCGGCGAGCTGATCCCAGAGGGCCTGCTGCGCGAGGAGCCCGCCGAGCTGCCCGAGATCGCCGAGCCCGAGATCGTCCGCCACTACAACCGGATCTCGCGCCGGAACTTCGACCTCGACTCGGGCTTCTACCCGCTCGGCAGCTGCACGATGAAGCACAACCCGCGCCTGAACGAGCGCGTCGCCGGCGCTGCCCGGCCACGCCCGCCTGCACCCCGCTCAGGACCCGCGCCGAGCGCAGGGCGCACTCGAGCTGATGTGGCTGCTCCAAGGCTCGCTGTCGGAGATCTGCGGCCTGCCGCACGTCAGCCTCCAGCCCTCGGCCGGCTCCCACGGCGAGCTCGCCGGCCTGCTGCTGACGCGCGCCTACCACGCTGACCGCGGCGAGCAGCGGACCAAGGTCCTGACCCCCGACACCGCCCACGGGACCAACCCCGCGACGGTGACGATGGCCGGCTACGAGGTGGTCAAGGTCGCGACGAACGAGCGCGGCGGCGTCGACCTCGACGACCTGCGCTCGAAGGCCGACGACCAGGTCGCCTGCCTGATGCTCACCAACCCCAACACCCTCGGCCTGTTCGACGAGAACATCGCCGAGATCGCCGAGATCGTCCACGGCATCGGCGGCACCCTCTACTACGACGGCGCCAACCTGAACGCGATCATGGGCCACACGCGCCCGGGCGACATGGGCTTCGACATCGTCCACGTGAACCTGCACAAGACGTTCTCCCAGCCGCACGGGGGAGGGGGCCCCGGCTCCGGCCCGATCGCGGTCTCCGAGCGCATCGAGCCCTTCCTGCCGCGCCCGCAGGTCGTGTGCGTCGAGGGGTCCAACGGGGATGGCCCGCGGTACGACCTCGACCACGACCGTCCGAAGTCGATCGGCCGCCTGCGCGGGTTCCAGGGCAACTTCGGCGTCTTCGTCCGCTCCTACGCCTACATCCTCAGCCTCGGCGGCGACGGCCTCCAGGAGGCCTCCGAGACCGCGGTGCTGAACGCCAACTACCTGCTCGCGAAGCTGAAGGCAGGCCGGGCCGGCAAGTACGTGCCGATCGCCTTCGACCGTCCGCCGATGCACGAGTTCGTCCTCTCGGGCAAGACCGGCGAAGGCCGAGCTCGGCGTCAAGACGCTCGACCTCGCGAAGCGCCTGCTCGATTTCGGCTTCCACCCGCCGACGGTCTACTTCCCGCTGCTGGTCGACGAGGCCCTGATGATCGAGCCGACCGAGACCGAGACGCGCGAGACGCTCGACGCCTTCGCCGAGGCGCTCGACGAGATCCTCGCCGAGGCCGAGGAGGACCCGACGGTCGCCCAGCAGGCGCCCTACACGACGCCGGTGCGCCGACTCGACGAGGTCGGGGCGGCGCGCAACCCGGTCATCCGCCAGCCACGCGGCTAGACCCTAGACCCCGAGGTTCAGTCGAACGCGCGGAGGGTGCCGGCCGGCTGCGGGGAAAGGCCGCGCTTGCGGCCGGAGCCGAGAGCGCGGCCGAGCCTGGCCCGAAGCCCCTTGCCGCCGCGCCCGCGCAGCTGATCGACGCGGGCAGCGAGCAGGCGCACGAGCCCGTCGGTGGGGTGGAAGGGGTCGGCGACGACGCTGCCGCGCGAGATCGAGATCGCAGCGCGGATGTCGCCCTGGGACTCGGCCACGAGCAGCTCGCCGCGGGGCACCTGCGCACTGTCCCGCTCGGCCAGCTCGACGAGCGACGCGAGGTCAGCCGGGCGAGCCATGCGGATGGTGATGCGAGCTGTCGATTCGTATGTGTGGTCATGTTGTACATAGATGACCCCTTGTGGTTGCGCGGTCGGCGTGCTTTGAGCTACACTCGACAGCCACGACTAGCTCATTCAAAGGAGCGCTGTATGTCATACAAAGAGGCATTGGTCGACCTAGAACGCGACGGCGAGCGCTCACTGACGGAGCAGATCGTCGAGCGCGATCAGCGGCGCGATCGAGTCCGGCGAGCTGTCGCCCGGCGAGAAGCTGCCGCCGACCCGCGAGCTCGCCGAGACCGCCGGCATCAACCACCTGACCGCCGTGCGCTCCTACCGGCGCCTGCGCGAGCTTGGGCTCGTCAGCTCCCAGGTCGGCCGCGGCACCTTCGTCCGCGACGCCGCGCCGGCGATCGTGCCGGCTCAGGTCGCCGGCGAGGAGGCCGACGCCGACTCGACCGAGTGGCAGCGCTACGTCCTGCCCGCGGCCGTCGAGAGCCACGGCGACCGCGTGATGGCCGAGATGTACCGCCACTCGCAGGCCCGGGGCCTGATCCCCCTTTCGGTCGGGCTACCCGTCCTCGGAGCTCTTCCCCTTCGAGCCGATCGGCGCTCGCTGACCGAGGCGCTCGAGCGCCACGACAGCCGCGCGCTGCAGTACACCGATATCGCGGGGCTGCCCGAGCTCGTCGACCAGCTCGTGATCCTCTGCCGAGCAGCGAGGCGCGCCCGAGGAGCGCTCCGACCTGATCGTCACCAGCGGCGCGCGCCAGGGGCTGACGCTCGCGGCGCGTGCGATCCTGCGCCCGGGCGACGCGGTCGCCTGTGAGTCCCCGACCTTCATGGGCGTGATCGAGTCGGTGAAGTCGATCGACACGCGGGTCATCCCGGTGCCGATGGACTCCGACGGGCTGGACCTCGACGCGCTCGAGGCCCTGCTCGGCCGCGAGCAGATCCGCTTCCTCGCGATTCAGCCGCGCTGCCACAACCCGACCGGCGTCGACCTGTCTCCGGCGAGGCGCACCCGCCTGCTCGAGCTGGCGCGCCGTCATGGGTTCTTCATCGTCGAGGACGGGATCTACGGCGACCTGCGCTTCGAGGGCGACGACCCCGGCTCGCTGCGCGCCGAGTCGAAGGGCCACGTCGTCTACGTGGACTCCCTGCTCGAAGACGATCGGCGGCGGCATGCGCGTCGGCTGGATCGCCGCCAGCGGCCCGGTCCGCGAGCGCATCCTGGTCGAGAAGCGAGCCGACGACATGCACAGCGCCACGCTCTCCCAGCTCGCCGTCGCCGGCTTCCTCGCCGACGGGGCCTACCCGGCCCACATCAGCGACGCCCGCGAGTTCTACCGCGAGCGCCGCGACGTCCTGCTCGAGGCGGTCGGCAAGCACCTGAAGGGCATGGCCACCTGCGAGTCCGACAGGCCCCAGGGCGGCCACCTGTGGCTGACCCTCGACCTCCCCCTGGACGAGAGCGAACTGATGACCGAGGCGGTCCGAAACGGAGTCACCTTCGTCCCAGGCGCCGCGATGATGCCGCAGGCCTCGCACCTGACGCACATGCGCCTCTCCTACAGCTTCCTCTCACCGGAGCAGCTGACGGAGGGAACCAAGCGCCTTGGCCGAGCCATCCGCTCCCTCTCGAAGCGCCCGCGGATGAGCGAAGCCCTCCCGATCGCCTGAGCGTAAGTCAGGCGCTACAGCTGCTGGTCGATCGCCTCCGTCAGCTCGGGGTCCGTGGGCTCGACTGCGGTGTCGAAGCGCGCGACGGGGCGGCCCTTGCGGTCGATCAGGTACTTGTTGAAGTTGAAGGTGGGTGCGCCCAGCTGGGTGGCGAGGGCTGCGAACAGGGGGTTGACCGGCTCGTCGACGACGTTGGACTTCGAGAACATCGGGAAGCTGACTCCGAAGTTGGCCTCGCAGAACTCGGCGATCTCGGCGTCGTCGCGGGGCTCCTGGTTGGCGACGTCGTCGGCGGGGAAGCCGAGGACGACCAGGCCGTCCTTCCTTCGCTCCTCGTAGAGCGCCTCGAGGCCCTCGAACTGGGGAGTGAACCCGCACTCGCTGGCGGTGTTGACGACAAGCACGACCTTGCCCTTGTACTGCGAGAGGTCGGAGGGCTCGCCATTCAGAAGCGGCTGGGTTCCGGTGAGGACGGCGCCGCCGTTCCCTGATGCGGTCTCGGACGGCTGGCTCGCCGAGTCCATGCCCATCGAGCCGTCCGTCGCAGAGGGCTCGTCCGAGGAGGAGTAGCCGTCGCCGCCGCACGCCGCCAGGGCAAGCGCGGCGCAGAGCGCGAGGGTGGCTGCGAGCACGCGGGGCATCTACCCAAGGTACGCACACGGGCACACGGGCGGTTCACCTCACGAGCGGGACGGGGCCCCGCAGGCCCCCGTCCCACCCGTTCGACCCCTGGCTACGGGATCGTCTGCAGCGCCACCCTCGGCAACTTGGTCGCGGTGATCTCGATGTCGGTCACCGCGCTGTCCACGGCGACCGACCCGTCGTAGCAGCGCAGCTCGGCCGCCCCCTGCGGCTTGACGTTGCCCGTGATGCTCAACGCACCCGGCACCTGCAACTGCGTGCCGCCGCCACCGAAGAAGCTGAGGCTGTCCTCGCCCTTGCCGTTCGGCAGCCTGAGCTTGCAGGTGACGACCAGACCGGCCGTGTCCTTTCGCAGCGTGAACGTAGAGGTCACGACGTAGGGGCCGGGCGTCAACGTCAGCGACGCGAGCAGCGAGGTGGACGCGTTCGCGTCGAACGTGCCTCCGGGCGTCCTCGACTCGGTGACGCGGATCTGCGTGGCGGTCGTCTTCTTGGTGATGGTCGTGACGACCTTCTTGCCGGTCACGAACTTCGGTCCTCCGACCGCCGGCGAGATGAACAGCGCCGCGACGAGCGTCGCGGCCAGCGCCACCGGGACGACGTAGCGGCGGGTTCGGTTCTTGAAGCGCATCTTGACTCCCTTTCACGTAGACGGACTCCACGTGAAAAACAGCACACACGCCCGACGGCTCGCCGCTAGTCGGGGATGCCGGGGAGCCGCTGGCGCAGCTTCAGCACCGGCTCGAACGGGTCTCCGTGCTTCTCGATCCGCTTCAACACCGCATCGGAATCGAAGACCAGGCGCTCGGCCTTGCCCGCCTTGAGCGCGGAGGTGACCTCGTCCCACTCGACCGGAGTCGAGACGGTCGGCCGGTCCCTCGCCCGCAGCGAGTAGACCGCGATGGTCGTCTTCGACTTCGTGTTCTGGCTCCAGTCGACGAAGACCTTGCCCCTGCGCAGCTTCTTGGTCATCTTCGAGACGATCTGCTTCGGGTGCTCCTTCTCGAGCAGCAGCGCGATCGCGTGGGCGAAGGGCGTCGTCTTCTCGTAGGTCACCTGCCCGTTCAGCGGCACGTAGACCTGCATCCCCTTCGAGCCCGACGTCTTGGGAAAGCACTCCATGCCGAAGTCGGCGAACAGGTCGCGGAGCTGGATCGCGACCCGGCAGCAGTCGATGACGTCCGCGGGCGGGCCCGGATCGAGGTCGAAGGCGAGCACCGTCGGTACCTCGATCTTCGTCGCCCGCGCCAGCGAGGGGTGGAGCTCGAGCGAGGCGAGCTGCGCCAGCCAGACGAGCGTCGGCTTGTTGTCGACGAGCGTGAAGTCGATCTCGCCCACGCGGTCGGCCAGCACGGTCGCGGTCTTCACCCAGTCAGGGCGGTGCTTGGGGCTGCGCTTCTCGAAGAAGTTGAAGCCCTCGACCCCGTCGGGGTAGCGCTTCAGCGTCGTCGGGCGGCCCCGCAGGTGGGGGATCATCGTGTCCGAGACCCGCGCGTAGTAGTCGATGACCTGGCCCTTGGTGAAGCCGGCCTTCGGGTAGAGGACCTTGTCGAGGTTGGTCAGCTTCAGCTTGCGCTTGCCGACCGTGACCTCGCTGGACTTACTTGGAGGCAGCCTTCGCCTTCGACTTCGTCTTGGGCTTGGCCTTCGGCTTCGCCTTGGACTTCGAGGCGGCGGGCTTCTTCTTGGCCGGCGCCTTCTTCTTGGCGGCGCCGTTGCTCTTCGACGCGCCGTTGCTCTTGGACTTCGAGGCGCCGTCGCCGCTGCTCTCGCCGCGGACCGCGGCGAGGCTCTCCTCGAGCGCGGCCATCAGGTCGGGTGCCTTGGTCGGCTCGACCTCGTCGGTCGACGCGCTGACGATCTCCTTGCCGGCGGCCTTCTGCTCGAGCATCTCGAGCAGCTCCTCGCGGTACTCGTCGCGGTACTTCTCAGCTTCGAAGTCAGTCGAG
Organism: uncultured Solirubrobacterales bacterium; assembly: GCA_963820665.1. GTDB lineage: Bacteria > Actinomycetota > Thermoleophilia > Solirubrobacterales > 70-9 > CAVUAT01. Next base: position 32,865 of record CAWGAL010000001.1, read on the forward strand.
AGCGACTCGATCAACGCCTTCGCCATCTCGAGCTCGCGCTTCGCGGGGGCCTTGGGCTTCTCGTCGAAGAGCTCGCCGGTCAGGTCCTCGGGCGAGGTGACCTCGTCGTGGAAGCGCATGGTCGCCATCGTCAGCACGTCGCCCATCGGGCGGATCGCTGCCAGGTTCTCCTTGTTGCGGAGGACGAAGCGGGCGATGGCCACCTTGCGGGCGTCGCCCATCGCCTTGACGAGCAGCGCGTAGGCCTTCTCGGCGCCCTTGTCGGGACCGAGGTAGTAGGGGTGCTCGAAGTAGATGGGGTCGATCTCGTCGAGGTCGACGAAGTCCTGGATCTCGATCGCGCGGGTCTTCTTCGGGTCGAGCTCGGAGAGCTCTTCCTTCGTCAGCGTCACGTACTGGTCGGGGGCGAACTCGTAGCCCTTGACGATGTCGTCGTAGGCGACCTCCTTGCCGTCGGCCTCGGCGACGCGCTTGTGCTTGACCCGGGAGCCGTCCTTCTCGCGCAGCTCGCGGAAGCGGACGGTGTTCTTCGAGACCGCGCTGTACAGCTTCACCGGCACGTTCAACAGGCCGAAGCTGATCGAACCGGTCCATATCGCTCTAGCCATCGTTCATTCCCTCTCGTACGTGATTACCCGCAGGGTACCTTTCGACACCGAACCGGCGAGTGCGACAGCGAGGTTGCAGGATGGGTCGCAGTCGCCCGGTCGCCTCATGCCTCGCGTACGACCTCTCGCGGGTCCTTGTCGGACGCGCATCGCCTTGAACGCCGGCTGGCGCAGCGTGCCCTCCCGCGTCCACTCGGTCCACGAGACCTCGCAGACGAGCTCGGGCTTGCAGTAGACGGCGAGCCGCGCCTTCGGCCCCCGCGGCCCGCCGATGTCGAACGGGCTCGAGTCGCGGTGAAGGCGGCCCAGCTCCTTCGTCAGCACGCCGATGTGCTCCTCGTTCAGGCCGGAGCCCACCGCTCCGGCGCAGGCGAGGAGCTGGCGCTCGCCCTTCTTCAGCTCTGATGCCCGCCGGTCGTAGTAGCCGACGAGCAGCGAGCCGACGCGGTCGGCCCGTCGGCCTTCGCCGGGTATGTGGCCCCCGATCACGAACTCCTGGCGACGCCACACTCGCTCCTTGATCCACTCGCCGCTTCGCCGGCCCTCGCGGTAAGGGCTGTCGATGCGTTTCGCGACGACTCCCTCCAGCCCCTGGCGGCGCGCCGCCTCGAGCAGCTCGCTGCCTCCGTCGAGGCGGTGGGCGGGTGTCCTCCAGCGCTCGGAGTCGAGCTCGAGCCCGATGAGCAGCTCGCGGCGCTCGGCATAGGGGAGGCCGCGCAGGTTGCGCCCGTCGAGGTGGAGGAGGTCGAAGGCGACGTAGTTGACGGGGGTGTCTGCCATGCGGGATGCGACCGCCGCCTTCGAGCCGAGGCCCATGCGCCGCTGCACGAGCTGGAAGCTCGGGCGGCCGCGCTCGTCGAGGGCGACGACCTCGCCGTCGAGCACAGCGGCGCGCCCGGCGAGGGCCTCGCCGATGGGAGCCAGCTCGGGGTAGCGCGCGGTCACATCCTCCAGCCGGCGGCTCTGCATGGTCCAGCCGCCGTCCCCATCGGCGTAGCCGAGCGCCCTGATGCCGTCCCACTTGATCTCGTAGGCCCAGCGCCCGTCGGGCTCGGGAAGCTTGCCGGCCTTCGCGAGCATCGGCTCGAGCGGGCCTGGGAGGGCCTCCGTCGGCGGGGTTGCAGGCATTCGACGATTATCGGCGCTCGCCGCGCGCATAATCGATGCGTGCTGTTCGAGCTTTCAGATGTCAGCTACGCGCGCGACGGCCGGCAGGTCCTCGACGGGTTCAGCGCCAAGCTGCCACGAGGCGCGAGCTCGCTGCTCGGCCCGTCGGGAAGCGGTAAGTCGACGATCCTGCGGTTGCTGAACCGGTTGATCGACGCGCACTCGGGGCGGGTGGACTACGAGGGCCGCGACGTGCGCGAGCGCGAGGTGCTCGCGCTGCGCCGCGAGGTCTGCCTGGTCCCGCAGGTGCCGGCCCTGATCGACGGCACGGTGGCGGACAACGTCGCGTTCGGGCCGAGGCTGGCGGGCCACAGCTTCGACGCTCGTGCGCCCCTCGAGCTCGCGGGCCTCGACGCGAGCTTCGCGGCGCGTGATGCCGGCCGGCTCTCGGTCGGCGAGCAGCAGCGGGTGATGCTGGCTCGCGCGCTGGCGCTCGAGCCGCGCGTGCTGCTGCTCGACGAGCCGACCTCGGCCCTGGACGCGGACTCGAAGGCGGCGGTCGAGCGCACCCTGCTGGGGTTGCGGGCCAGAACGTCGATCTCGATCGTGCTGGTCACGCACGACCTCGACCAGGCCGAGCGAATGGCGGAGTACGTCGTCTGCGTCGATGACGGCGGGGTCTCCCGCGCGGGACCGGCGGGTGAGGTGCTGGCCGAGGAGCGCAGCGGGCGCGCGGATGCCGCGGGCGCTCAGGCGGTGGCGGACGAGGCTTGACCAGCTCGATCGACATCAGCCTCGCCGAGGTGGGTGCATCGCTCGTCCTCGTCCTGGTCGCGATCCTCGTCTCGCGCTGGCGCGAAGCCGATCTCGAGCGCGACATCGCCATCGCCGTCGGCCGCTCGTTCGTGCAACTCACCGCGATCGGCCTGGTGATCAACTTCATCTTCGACCAGGACGACGCCGGTTTCGTGATCGCGTTGCTCGCGGTGATGGTCGTGTTCGGCGCGATGACGGCGCGCAACCGCGCCGACCGGGTGCCCGGCGCTTTTTGGCCGCTGCTCGCCTCTCTCGCCGTCGCGGCCGCCGCGACGCTCGGCCTGCTGCTGGTCCTGGGCGTGATCGAGTCCGAGCCGCGCTACGTCGTTCCCGTCGGGGGCATGGTGATCGGCAACGCGATGACGGCCGCCGCCGTGTCGCTCAATCGCCTCGGCGAGGACGTGCACGACTCGGCGCACGAGATCGAGGCGACCCTGGCGCTGGGGGCGACCTCGATCCAGGCCGTCGCCCCGCTCGCTCGCCGCAGCCTGCGCTCGGGGATGATCACGTTGATCGACTCGACGAAGACGGCGGGGGTGATCTTCTTCCCAGGGACGATGGTGGGGATGCTGCTCGCGGGCGCAGACCCGGTCGACGCGGTGCGGCTCCAGCTGATCCTCCTGTACTCGCTGCTCGGATCGGTCGCGATCGCGGCCCTGATGTCGACGACCCTGGCGCGGCGCAACTTCTTCACTCCCGCCCAGCAGCTCCGCGAGCCGCCCGAACCCGGCCCACAGACGAAGCCTTGACTTAGAGCGCGCTCTAACTCCTACGCTTCTGTTGTGGAAGCGACTACAGCGACGGAGCTCACGATCTCGGAGGCCGCGGAGGCCAGCGGGGTCAGCGCGCACACGCTGCGCTACTACGAGCGTGTTGGGCTGGTCGAGCCCGTCGACAGGGCCGCCTCCGGGCATCGGCGCTACGCCTCCTCCGACATGGAGCGGGTGCGGTTCATCGGCTACCTGCGCTCCACCGGGATGCCGATTCGCGGCATCCGCGAGTACTTCGAGCTCGTCCGGGCAGGAGAGCACACGGCTCCTGAACGGCTCGAGCTGCTCGAGCGCCACCGCGAAGCGGTTCGCGCCGGGCTCGAACAGGGTCGCCGCAACCTCGCGGCGATCGACCGCAAGATCGAGAGATACAAGGAAGGGACCATCCGCTGATGAAGACACGAAAGCTTGGAAGCCAGGGACTGGAGGCCAGCGCGCAGGGCCTCGGCTGCATGGGGATGAGCGCGTTCTACGGCGATCGCGACGACGACGAGTCGACGAAGACGATCAACCGGGCCCTCGAGCTCGGAATCACCCTTCTCGACAGCGCCGAGATGTACGGGCCGTACCTGAACGAGGAGCTCATCGGAAAGGCCCTCGAGGGCCGCGACCGCGACTCCTACGAGATCGCGACGAAGTTCGGGATCAAGCGCGACATGGAGGCCGATCCGCCCGCGATGTCGAACGACGGCACGCCCGAGAACGTGCGGAGCTCGATCGAGGGCTCGCTCCAACGCCTGCAGACCGACCACGTCGATCTCTACTACCTGCACCGCGTCGACCCCGGCGTCCCCATCGAGGAGACGTTCGGCGCACTGGGCGAGCTGGTCGCCGAGGGCAAGGTGCGCTACCTCGGCATCTCGGAGGCCGCCCCCGACACGATCCGTAAGGCTCACGAGACCGCTCCCCTGAGCGCCGTGCAGACGGAGTACTCCCTGTGGACACGCGACCCCGAAACGAACGGCGTGCTCGACACGTGCCGCGAGCTCGGGATCGCGTTCGTGGCCTACAGCCCGCTCGGCCGGGGCTTTCTGAGCGGCAAGATCCGCGACATCTCCTCGCTCGACTCCGACGACTACCGGCGGTTCAACCCGCGCTTCAAGGGCGACAACCTCGATTCGAATATCGCGATCGTCGAGGCGCTCGACGAGATGGCCGACTCGCGCGGCGTCACGGCGGCGCAGCTGGCTCTCGCATGGGTCCACTCTCGGGGCGAGGACGTCTTCCCGATCCCGGGGACGAAGCGGCGCACCTACCTCGAGGAGAACGTCGCCGCGTTCGACATCGGCCTGGGCGAGGACGAGCTGGCGGCGCTCGAGAGCGCGGCGGACGACGTCGCGGGCGACCGCTACGACGAGAGCGGGATGGCGAGCGTCAATCGGTAAGCGTCAATCGGTAAGACTCCGCCCGCGATGGCGAAGATCTTCAGCGGAATCCAGCCCACGGGCCGCAAGCACCTCGGCAACTACATAGGAGCGATCCGGCAGTACGTCGAGGGCCAGAACCGCGGCGACCCGGCGATCTACTGCATCGTCGACCTGCACGCGGTCACGGTTCCGTGGGATCCCGCCGAGCTCCGGTCGCAGGTCCACGACACGACTGCCATCCTGCTCGCCGCCGGCCTGGACCCGGAGAAGTCCGTGCTGTTCCGCCAGTCCGACGTCCGCGAGCACACCGAGCTCACCTGGTACCTGGCCGCCGTCACCGCCCACGGCGACCTGAACCGGATGACGCAGTTCAAGGAGAAGTCGGCGAGGGCCCGAGAGCTCGTCTCGGCGGGGCTCTTCTTCTACCCGGTGCTGCAGGCGGCCGACGTGCTCGCGTACAAGGCCGACGAGGTGCCGGTCGGCGACGACCAGCGCCAGCACGTCGAGCTGATGCGCGAGATCGCCCGGCGCTTCAACGAGCGCTTCGGGCCGATCCTCGTGGAGCCCGAGCACCGGATCCCCGAGCTGGGGGCGAGGATCATGGATCTCCAGGAGCCGACCTCGAAGATGTCGACGACCGGCGGCACCGAGCAGGGCACCGTGCTGGTGCTCGATGACCCCAAGGCCGTGACGAAGAAGGTCCGCAGCGCCGTCACCGACTCGGGCTCGGAGGTAACCCGATCGGGCGAGGGCAAGGAGGGGATCGCCAACCTGATCGAGATCCTCTCGGTCGCGAGGGGGACGACCATGGACGCGGTCGAATCGGAGTTCGCGGGCTCGGGTTACGGAGACTTCAAGGGCGCCGTCGCCGAGGCGGTGGTCGAGTTCCTCGCCCCGGTGCGCGAGCGCTACGAAGAGATCCGCCCCGACGAGGCGGCTCTGGAGGCGGCGCTCGAGGCGGGGGCCGAGAAGGCGCGCGCCATCGCCGAGCCGACCCTGGCCGAGGTGCGTTCGGCGATCGGCGTCGGCGCCGCCTGAGTCGCCCTAACTGACCGCGCCGGCGTCTATCGTGGCCGCCGTGACTTCGGTCTCCCAGCTCGACCTCGATCTCGACGTCTTCCAAGGGCCGTTCGACCTCCTGCTCGCGGTGCTGCTTCGGGAGGAGATCAGCCTCGCCGAGGTCTCGCTCGGCGACATCGTGCTCGCCTACGTCGACGTCCTCGAGGACGCCGGCGAGCTCGACCTCGACGCCGTCACCGAGTTCCTGGTCCTGATCGCGGCGCTGCTCGAGCTCAAGTCCCGGCTGCTGCTGCCGAGCGACGACTCCGAGCTCGACCTCGGCCCCGAGGAGGCTGCCGACGAGCTGCTCGCCCGGATGCTCGAGTACCGCCGCTACCGCGAGGCCGCCGGAGTGCTTGAGCAGATCCTCGAGCGCGAGGGCGGGACTCTCTACCGCTCTGCGCCGCCTCCGCCGGAGCTTCGTCGCGCGGCCGTCGCGGCGGCCGTCCAGGCCTATGAGCCCGACCGTCTCGGCTCGGCCCTCGGCGACCTGCTGACCCCGCCGCCGTCGCCTGACATCGGCCACATCCGCAGCACCGTCTCGGTCCAGCGGCGCCTGACGGTGATGCGCGATCTCCTGCAAAAGCGCCCGACTCTCGACTTCGACGAGGCATTCGGGCGCGAGGACCGCTTCACCCAGGCCGTCACGTTGTTCGCGCTGTTGGAGCTCTACAGGCGTGGAGAGGCGAGCTGGACACAAAAGGAGACCTTCGGGCCGATCGAGGTGCGGGGATCGTGAGCGCGCCGGAGGGGCTGGTCGCCACGGTCGAAGCCCTGCTGTTCCTCTCACCCGACCCGGTGACGACCCACGAGCTGGCGAAGGCGATCGACGACTCGAGGACGATGGACGCGTGGGAGGACGACGTGGCCGAGGCCATCGACGCCCTCGGCGCCAAGCTGGAGTCGGACGGGCGCGGCGTGCGCTTGAAGAAGGTCGGCGGCGGCTTCTCGCTGGTCGCGATGCCCGACGCCGAGGACGCGGCGCGACGGCTACTGGCGAAGCCGCGCACCCCTCCGCTGACCCAGGCGCAGGCCGAGGTGCTGGCGATCGTGGCCTATCTGCAGCCCGTCTCGCGCCCAGAAGTCGCGCGAATCCGCGGCGTCTCCTCGGACTCCGCCGTCGCGAGCCTGACCGAACGCGGCATGATCGAGGAGCGGGGCCGCAGCCGCTTCGGGGCCGTCACCTACGCGACCACCACGTTGTTCGAGAAGCTGTTCGGGCTATCCGGACTCGACGCCCTGCCCGACCCTTCGCAGTTCGACCCCACGCCCGAGGACGAGCGGGAGCTGCGAGAGCGCCTGCTCAAGGCCGGCGAGCAGCGCACAGAGTGACCCGGCGCCTGGCCGGCGCCATCGCCGCATCCCTCGCGTTCGCCTCTGTCGTCGCCGTCCCCGGCTCCGCGCAGGCTCTGACGATCGACGTCACCACCACCGCGGACGAGTACCTGGCCGGCTCCGCCTGCTCGCTGCGCGAGGCCATCTCCTCCGCGAACACCGACGCCGCGGTCGGTGGCTGCAGCGCAGGCGAGGCGACCTCCCCCGACGAGGTGCGCCTGCCGGCGGGGACCTTCACGCTCACCCGTCCCGGAACGGCCGAGGCGCTGAACGCGACGGGGGACCTCGACGCCGACACCGACGACGGCCCCGTCGCCGTCGTCGGCCCCGCGGTGGGCGAGGCGACGATCGACGCGAACCTGCTCGACCGCGCGATCGACGTGACCGGGGACTTCGGCTTCGAGCTGGAGGGGGTCCGGATCGTCAACGGCGCGCCGCCCTCTTCCCCTCCGGGCATCGAGGGCGGCGGCGGGCTGCGCTGGCTTGAGCCCGCGAGCGGCGCTCCGCTCATCGTCACGGATTCCACCTTCGCCGCCAACACCGGCCTAGGGGGCGGCAGCGCGATCGAGGCCGAAACAGCCGGCGAGCACACGATCGCGGGCTCCAGCTTCACCGGCAACTTCTCGGGTTACGCGACCATCCGCTCGAGCGGCGAGCTCTCGCTCACCGATTCGACGATCGCGGGCAACGGCGGTGGCGGCCTGGCGGCGGAGGGAACGCTGCTGATGCGCCGGAGCACGGTGTCCGGGCACAACAACACCGACACGAGGGTCGGTGGGATCCTCGCCGTGGGCGACGCGGTGGTCGAGAACTCGACGATCACGAACAACATCGGCGGGTTCTTCGGGGGGATCGAGGCCGACGGGGAGCTCACGGTCCGCTTCTCGACGATCGCCGAGAACGGGGCGCCGGGCAACGTGGTCACCGACGGCGCGGGCGGCATCGACGGAAACGACGCCGACGCGATCACGCTGGATGGCGCGATCGTCGCCGGCAACAGGCTGAGCGGGACCGAGGTCAACTGCAACTTCGACGCGGCGCAGGGCCCGAGTCCGAGCCTCGAGAGCGCCCAGACCTGCGGGCTCACCAGCCTCTCGGGGGTCGACCCCCAGCTCGCGCCCCTGGTGGCCAACGGCGGGCCGACGCAGACGCGCGGCCTCTACCCCGGGAGCCCGGCGCTCGACGCCGCGGCCGGATGCGGCCTCGCTGCCGACCAGCGCGGCGTCCCGCGCCCCGGCGCCTCCACGGGTTGTGACCTCGGGGCTTTCGAGGGGACGGTTCCGCGGCCGGTCGTCGAGCCGCCCAGCGTCAGCGGTCCGCCGGTCTGCAAGAGCGCCAAGGGCGCGCGCAGCGGCTGCCTCAACTGCCCGTCCAAGAAGGGCAAGAAGAAGGCGAAGAAGAAGAAGAGATGCGGCAAGCGCCGGCAAGAAAAAGAAGCAGCGCGCGGCCGCGGCCTCGGAGCGAGTCGTGATCGGCCGCTCCGCTCAGGGGCGCAGCATCGTCGCCCGCCGGCTCGGCGATCCCGACGGCGAGCGCGTGGCGCTGGCGGTGGGCGTCATCCACGGTGACGAGCGCGCGGGGCTCGAGGTGCTCGAGGAGATCGACCCCGGCGAGCTCGATGGCACACAGCTGTGGACGATCTCGAGCCTGAACCCCGACGGCTCGCGCGCGCGGACGCGGAGGAACGCGCGCGGGGTGGACCTGAACCGCAACTTCCCCTTTCGCTGGCGCGGCGGCGTGCCGAAGTCCAGCGGCTACTACCCGGGGCCCCGGGCGGCCTCCGAGCCCGAGACGCGAGCGGCGATGAGGTTCATCGAGGACATCCGCCCCAACGTGACCGTCTGGTACCACCAGCCGTGGGGCGCCGTGCTCGCCTGTCGCGGACGGCCGGCGATCGCCGCCCGCTACGCGAAGCTCGCCGGGATGGAGACGAGCTGCCGAGGCAGGGGCCTGCGCGGCACCGCCATCAGCTGGCAGAACGACGCGTACCCGGGCAGCGACGCTTTCGTGGTCGAGTTCGGCGGCGGGTCGCTCTCGCAAGCCGGCGCTCGCCGCAACGCCCGCGCACTCGCCATCATCGCCTCAGGTGAATAGGCGCAGACCGACAATCGCCGCGCTGGCTGCGGCCCTCTCAGCGCTCCCGCTGATCGCGTGGGGACCGCCGGGAGACCTTCCAACCGCGGAGCTTGCGGGCACCACGTCCGTGCCCAAGCCGCGCATCGCCAAGCGGCTGATCCCCTACGGGCCCGAGCGCCAGGCGGACATGGCGGCGTACTCGAAGCGCCACTACGGCGAGAGCGCGTCTGCGCTCACCGACCCGCAGCTGATCGTCATCCACTACGCCGAGGCCGGCACCCTCAGCTCGATCTTCAACACGTTCGCGCCGAACCGCCCGGACGTCGAGTACGGCGAGAAGCCCGGCGTCTGCTCCCACTTCGCGGTCGGCTCGACGGGCCGGATCGAAAGGTTCGTCCCGGACGCGCTGCGCTGCCGCCACGTGGTCGGGCTCAACCACGTGTCGCTCGGGATCGAGCACGTCGGGTTCAGCGACCGCGACGTCCTCGGCAACAAGCGCGAGCTGCGCTCCTCGCTGAAGCTCACCCGGTGGCTGCGGTGCATCTACGGGCTGGGCATCAAGCGCGTGATCGGCCACAACGAGAGCCTCGACTCGCCCTACTACCTCGAGCTCGACCCCGACTTCCGCGGCCGCACCCACGGCGACTTCCCGACGTCGGCGATGCGCACCTACCGCCGCGAGCTGCGCAAGCTGGGTCCCTGCTGAGGCTCGCCCGCTTCCTCGCTCACGCCGGCGTCGCCTCGCGGCGGGCCTCCGAGGACGTGATCCGCGCGGGCCGAGTCAGCGTCGACGGTGAGGTCGTCACCGACCCTGCTCGCGACGTCAGCGAGTCGAACACGGTCGAGGTCGACGGGAGCCCGGTGGCGCCCGAGCCCCGCGAGGTCTGGGCACTGAACAAGCCGCTGGACGTGGTCTCGACCGCGAGGGAGCCCGGCGCGCGTCGCGCGGTCACCGACCTGGTCGATTCCGCGCGGCGGCTCTATCCCGTCGGGCGCCTCGACGCCGACTCGACCGGGCTGATCCTCCTGACCAACGAGGGGGAGCTCGCCAACCGGCTCACCCATCCCCGCTACGGGGTGCCGAAGACCTACCGAGTCGAGCTCGCGAAACCGCCGGCCGAGCGCGACCTCGAGCGCCTGCGGCGCGGGGTGCAGCTCGAGGACGGGCCGAGCGCGCCGGCCGAGGTGGGGCGCCGCGGTGCCCGCGAGATCGAGGTGACGATCCGGGAGGGGCGCAAGCGCCAGGTGCGGCGCATGGCCGAGACGGTGGGCAACGAGGTCGTCGCGCTGAAGCGGATCCGGATCGGCTCGCTCGAGCTGGGTGAGCTGGCGCCGGGGGCCTCGCGGCGCCTCGACGACGACGAGGTGCGGGCGCTGTGGGTAGATTCGCGGCCACGATGAGCGATGCTGGCGAGATCCGAGACCTGCGCCTGTGGGCGGTGCGGGGAGCGACGAAGGTCGAGGCCAATGACGCCGACGCGATCGTCAAGGCGACCGAGGAGCTGCTGCGCGAGCTGATGTCGCGGAACGACCTGGGTCACGAGCACATGGTCAGCTGCGTGTTCACGGCCACCGAGGACCTCGACGCGGAGTTCCCCGCCGTCGCCGCGCGCAGGCTCGGCCTCGACGACGTGCCGCTGCTCTGCAGCCGCGAGATCCCGGTCCCGGGTTCGATGCCCAGCGTGATCAGGGTGCTCGTGCACTACTACGCAGGGCACGACCACTCCCCGGCGCACACCTACCTGGGAGAAGCCCAGGAGCTGCGGTCGGACCTACGCGCCGCGCAGTGACGGCCCAGGTTCGGGACGCGACGCAGGCCGACACCGAGGAGATCGTCCGGCTGACCGCGTCCGGCTGGCGGGTCGCCTACAGCGGCATCGTCCCGGCCGAGCGGATCGAGAACCTGCCAATCGCCGCCTGGCGCCACGACATCGCGGCCGGCCTCCGGAAACCCGAGGCGGACTCGTTCACCCGGATCGCCGAGATCGACGGCGAGGTGGTCGGCTACTGCTACGTCGCCGCCCCCGGCCGCGACGAGCCGCCGGGCTCGCGGATCGCCGAGGTGGTCGCGATCTACGTCGACCCGAATCGTTGGAGCAGCGGAATCGGCCGGGCATTGATGGAGAGCGCGACCGGGTTGGCTGCGGCGGCCGGCTACGAGCAGATGACGCTCTGGACCTTCGAGCGAAACGCGCAGGCTCGAGCCTTCTACGCGAGGCTCGGCTGGCAGCGGGACGACGAGCGGCGGCCTCACGCCGGGACCGGGACGCCCACGATCCGGCTGCGCCACTCGCTCGAGTCGGCACAATAAGCGCCGATGACCGTCACCTTTGCCGACAAGCTCGCCCGCATGCCCCACTACGAGCCGGGGACGTCGCTCGACGACGCCAAGGCCAAAGCCGAGACCGCCGACGCGATCAAGCTCGCCTCGAACGAGTCGCCGCAGGGGCCGCACCCCGCGGTGGTCGACGCGATCGCCGAGGCCGCCTCGGGGGTCAACCGCTACCCCGACCCCGAGGCGAAGCTGCTGCGGAGCCGCATCGCCGACCGCACCGAGACCGAGCCCGGCCGCGTGGCCGTGAGCAACGGCTCCTGCGAGATCCTCCTCGCCGCCGCCGAGGCGCTCTGCGAGCCCGGGACCGAGGTCGTCTACGCCTGGCCATCGTTCTCGATCTACCCCTACATGACCGCGCTCTCTGGCGCGCGCGAGATCCGCGTTCCACTCACGGACGGCGACGTCCACGACCTCGACGCGATGGCGGAGGAGATCACCGCCGCGACGCAGATCGTGATCGTCTGCAACCCGAACAACCCGACGGGCACCCACCTTCCATCGGCCGAGATCGGCGCGTTTCTCGACAAGGTTCCCGACCACGTGACGGTGATCCTCGATGAGGCCTACTGCGAGTTCAGCCTGGCGGTCGAGGACTACGACGCGACCATCGACCTGATGCCCGACTATCCGAACCTGGTCCTGCTCCGCACGTTCAGCAAGTGCTACGGGCTGGCGGGGCTCCGCGTCGGCTACGCGCTCTGCTCACCGCAGTTTCGCGCCGCGGTCGACGCCGTGCGCCAGCCCTTCAGCGTCAATGCGATCGCGCAGGCGGCGGGCGCCGAGGCGATCCTGCACCAGGACGACGTCGCCACGCGCGTCGAGCGCAACATCGTCGAGCGGATGTTCGTCGAGGACGGCGTCCGCGAGCTCGGCCTATCCACGCCGGACTCCCAGGCGAACTTCTCGTGGGTCGATCTCGGTGACCGCGAGGAGGCCGAGGTCATCGACTCGCTGTCGAAGTCAGGCGTCGCTGTGCGCGCCGGCACTCCATTGGGCGACCCGGGCCACTTCCGCGTCACCTACGGCACCCGCGCCGAGAACGAGCGCTTTCTCGCGTCCCTGGCCGACGCGATCTAGCCCGGCTGCGGGCGGATACGGTCGACTTCAGCTGGGGCACCTGCTACAAACAGGTGCAGATGCATTGCTCAGGCACGCAGACTCCTCTCCTTGGCCGCCCGGCGGTCATCTCTTCTGCTGCCTGCAGCTGGTATTGGCGATTTAGCTAGGCGTCCGGCTCTCGGCTGCCCAAGCCGACGATCCGTTTGACACCCATCCGCCGGACGCCCGAGCAAGGACCGTGCCCGTACCAGTAGAAAGAGAGTGCAGCAGGATGAACTTGAACATGAAGGACCTACCGACACAACGCTCAGGACGCGTCCGCGATCAGCGAATCGGGCGGGTCGTCGAGCTGGTCACACCGGCCGAGATACTCGACGACCTGCCTCTCAGCCCCGAGCAGGAAGAGGCGGTTCTGGCGCGCCGGGCCGCCGTCGCGGACATCCTCGACCGCCGCGACGACCGCCTGCTGGTGATCGTCGGGCCATGCAGCGTCCACGACGTCGAGGCGGCTCGCGAGTACGCCGGGCGCCTGGCCGCGACCGCGAAGGAGCTGAGCGACGACCTCTGCGTGGCGATGCGCGTCTACTTCGAGAAGCCGCGCACGACGATCGGCTGGAAGGGCCTCATCAACGACCCGCACCTGGACGGCAGCGGCGACGTCAACCAGGGCCTTCACACCGCGCGCAGCCTGCTGCGCGAGGTCCTCGATCTCGGGCTCCCGATCGCCTGCGAGTTCCTCGACCCGATCACCCCGCAGTACATCTCCGACCTCGTCGCCTACGGCGCGATCGGCGCCCGCACGACCGAGAGCCAGATCCACCGACAGCTCGCGTCGGGCCTCTCGATGCCGGTCGGCTTCAAGAACGGGACCGACGGCACGGTCAAGGTCGCCGTCGACGCGGTCAGCGCCGCGGGTGCCCACCACGCGTTCGCCGGCGTCGACGTCAGCGGCGTGCCGGCGATCCTCCACACCGAGGGCAACCCCGACTGCCACGTGGTCCTGCGCGGCGGCCGCGGCGCCCCCAACTACGAGGCGGATGCGGTCGGCACGGCCCTGGGTCAGCTTTCGGCCGCGGAGCTGCCGAAGCGGATCGTCATCGACGCGTCGCACGAGAACAGCGGCAAGGACCACGAGCGCCAGCCGCACGTGATCTCCGACATCGCCGGCCAGGTCGCCGGCGGCAACGAGGCGATCGTCGGCGTGATGGCCGAGTCGTTCCTCGTCGGGGGGCGCCAGGACCTGAATGGCGAGCGCTCCGCTCGTCTACGGCCAGTCGATCACCGATGCCTGCATGGACTGGGACACGACCGGCCTGGCCCTCGACCGCCTTGCGGCCGCAGTGCGGGAGCGCCGCGGCTCCGTGAGCTAGCGGGCTCCGATGCGCATCGCGGTCCTCGGGGTCGGCCTGATCGGCGGATCGATCGGGCTCGCCGCGCGAGGGCGAATCGACGGCGCCGAGGTGACCGGCTGGGACCCCGACGAGGGGCTGCTCGAACGCGCCGGCGACCTGGGTGCGATCGATCACGCCAAGAGCTCGATCGCCGACGCCTCGCGCGACGCCGACATCGTCTTCTGCGCAGCTCCGGTCGGCGCGCTGCCGGCGCTCGCCTCCGAGGCGCTCGAGGCCGCGGGCGAGGAAACCGCCGTCACCGATGTCGGTTCCCTGAAGGGCGGCGCCGTGGCGGCCCTGGGCGATGACCCCCGCTTCGTCGGCGGGCACCCGCTCGCCGGCGCCGAGACCTCGGGAGTCGAGAACGCGCGTGAGGACCTCTTCGACGGAGCTCGCTGGTACCTGACGCCCACCGAGCTCACGGGCGGAGTCGTCTACGACAAGGTCCAGCGCGCGGTCACCGACATGGGCGCCCGGCCCCAGGCGATCGAGCCGGCCGAGCACGATCGGCTGATGGCCACGGTCAGCCACCTCCCGCACGTGCTCGCGAACGTGCTCGTCGAGCAGGCGGCCCAGTCGCTGTCGGTGAAAGACGGGGAGCGCCTCCCCGAGATCGGCCCGAGCTTTCGCGACGCCACCAGGGTCGCCGGCGCAAACCCCGCGATCTGGGGAGACATTCTCGGAGGAAACCGAGAGGCCGTAGCCGCCGAGGTCGACGCCGTCGCCGCCCGCCTGAGCGAGGCGGCCGAGTTGCTGCGCAGCGCCGATGCCGAGCGGCTGTCGGGCTGGCAGCGCGAGGCCAGGGACACGCGGTGGAGCCTGCTGGAGGCCGAGCTCGCGCACGGCCCGCTGATCGAACTGCGCCTGATGGTCCCGAACCGCCCGGGGATCGTCGCGGAGCTCGCCTTGGCTCTCGGCCGCGGAGGCGTCAACATCGAGGACATGGCGCTGCACCCTGCCGCCGACATGAAGACCGGCGCGGTCTCGCTGTTCGTCGCGGGCGATGACGAGGCCGAGAAGGCGGTGGGGCTGGTGCGCGAACTCGGCCACGACGTCACTCGCCTCGAGCGGTGAGCGTCCGCTTCGACCCGGCGGGACCGTTGGCGGGCAGCCTGCGCCCGCCGCCCGACAAGTCGATCTCACATCGAGCCGCCCTGATCGGCGCCATGTGCGACGGCCCGACCAGGATCACCGGCTACCTCGACTCGGGCGACACCCGCTCGACCCTCGCGGCGGTCCGCGGCGTCGGCGCCGTTGTCACCGAGGGTGAGTCCGACCGCGACGGCGGGCTCTTCGTAGAGGTCGAGGGGGCGGGGCTGCGCGGCGCGACGCCCGCGCGCATCGACGTCGGCAACTCGGGCACCCTGCTCCGAATCCTCCCGGGCTGGCTCGCCGGGCAGCCCTCGGGTGAATGGTCGCTCGCGGGCGACGAGTCGATCGCGAAGCGCCCGGTCGGGCGCGTCGCCGATCCACTCGAGGCGATGGGCGCGGACATCAGGACTCACGACGGGTTGCCGCCCGTCGAGCTGAACGCGGCACCGCTGCGGGGGACGGCCCACGACCTGCCGATCGCGAGCGCCCAGGTCAAGTCTTGCCTGCTTCTTGCGGGCCTGCTGGCCGACGGCGAGACGACCGTGCGCGAGCCGACGGCCTCGCGCGACCACACCGAGCGCATGCTGGCCGCGGCCGGGGCGACGCTGCGCCGCAGCGGCACCGAGGTCGTCGTCGAGCCAGCCGAGCGGCTCGAATCGGGTGACATCACGGTTCCAGGTGACTTCTCCTCAGCGGCCTTCTTCATCGTCGCCGCGCTCCTGGTCGCCGGCAGCGAGGTCGAGCTGCGCGAGGTCGGGATCAATCGCAACCGCATCGGCCTGCTCTCGATCCTCTCCCGGATGGGCGTGCAGATGGGCGGCGCCCACGAGGCCGGGCGGGCCGCGATGACCGTGCACGACATCCGCGAGCCCGGCCCCGAGCCCGTCGCGACGCTACGGGTGCGTCCCGCCGCGCTCCAGGGCGCCGAGATCGGGGCCGAGGACGTCCCCGCCGCGATCGACGAGCTGACGCTGGTCGCCCTGCTCGGGTGCTTCGCGGAGGGCGAGACGACCCTCACCGGGGCGGCGGAGCTGAGGCACAAGGAATCCGACCGCATCGACGCCGTCGTCGACGGTCTGACGGGCCTGGGCGCCGAGATCGAGGGCGCCCCGGACGGGTTCACCGTCCGGGGCACCGGCTCGCTGCGAGGCGGCCGCCTCGACTCTCGCGGCGACCACCGCATGGCGATGCTCGGCGCGGTCGCCGGCGTCGCCTCGGAGGAGGGGGTGGAGGTCGACGGCTACGAGGCCGTGGCGATCAGCTACCCGCGCTTCGAGCGCGACCTGCGCTCGCTCGTGGGCTGACCCTCAGAGCGAGCGTTCGAGCAGGATCACGTCGAGCCAGTCGCCGTCGAGGCGGCCGTGGCGCACGTGGGTGCCGACGGTGCGGAAGCCGGCGGACTCGAAGAGGGCGATGCTTGCGGCGTTGGCGGCGAAGACCTTCGCCGTCAGCTTGTGGAGGCCGCGCGAGCCGGCGGCATCGACCAAGGCGTGAAGCAGCGGCCGGCCGATGCCCTGGCCTCTCGAGTCGCGCTCGACGTAGATGGTCGCCTCGGCGACGCCGTCGTAGTAGTGGCTGCGGTCGTCGTAGGGAGCGGCCTTGGCGAAGCCGAGCAACTCTGGACCTCGGGCGAAGACGAGGCAGAGGACCCAGTGCGCGATCGCATCCGAGACCGCGGCCGGGTCCTTGAGGCGCGTCTCGAACGTGGCGATGCGATCCTCGATCCCCTGGTTGTGGATCGCCGCGATCGCCTCCGCGTCCGCCGGGCGGGCGGACCTGATCTCGCCCTCGGGCGCCGCCGCTCAGGCCTTCTGGCTCGGGTGCCCGTCTCCCGGCCAGGGGGAGAGGACCAGCAACAGGCGCGCCTCGCTGCGCGCGGTCACCTCGTGGCGCTCGTTCGGGTCGAACGTCGTAAGCAGCCCCGGACCGCCCGTGACGGACTCACCGCTCGCGTCGGTGACCTCGACCTCGCCGCCGGCGACGACGAGCCACGCGCGCTCGTGCACCTGGTGCTCTGAGAGCTTCTCGCCGGCGGGCAGGTTGATGACGATCGCGCGTCCCTCGGACTCGGAGTCGAGCACCTGCGGCTTGCTCGCCTCGACGTTCATCTCGTTCAACTTCCAACTCTGCATCGGCGCCGACTCTATAACGGCGGGGGATGACTGACACGATGCAGCCCTGATGGTGATCGCAATCGACGGCCCGGCCGGGGCCGGGAAGTCAACAGTCGCCCGGGGCGCCGCCGCCGCGCTCGGCTTCACCTACCTCGACTCGGGGGCGATGTACCGGTGCGTGGCGCTGGCCGCGCTGCGCGACGAGCTCAACCTCGACGACGGCGAGGCGCTCGG
Source organism: uncultured Solirubrobacterales bacterium (assembly GCA_963820665.1). Lineage (GTDB taxonomy): Bacteria > Actinomycetota > Thermoleophilia > Solirubrobacterales > 70-9 > CAVUAT01. Next base: position 50,228 of record CAWGAL010000001.1, read on the forward strand.
CGTAATGGCGCGGCGGATCTCGATCGAGCTCTCGGCGGGCGCGGTGTGCCTCGACGGCGAGGACGTCAGCGAGCGCATCCGCGAGCCTGACGTGAGCGCCGCGGCGTCGCGGGTCTCCGCCCACCCGCAGGTGCGTGAGTCGATGGTCGCCCAGCAGCGAGCTCTGATCTCGGCCGCCGACTACGTCGCGGAGGGTCGCGACATCGGGACCGTCGTCAGCCCCGACTCGCCGCTGAAGGTCTTCCTGACCGCGAGCGAGGAGGAGCGTGCACGGCGCCGCGCCGCCGAGAGTGGCGAGGCCGTCGAGTCCGTCCTCGAGGCAATGCGGGCCCGCGACGGGCGCGACATCGAGCGCGAGCACGGCGCGCTCCGCGCAGCAGAGGACGCCGTCGAGCTCGATACCACCGGGATGGCGGTCGACAACGTCGTCGACGCCGTCGTGCGCCTGGCGCGCGAGAGGGAGCTCGTGCCGAGATGAGACCCCACCGGGTCCTCATGCACGTACGACGGTCCTGTCGAGCGGTAGCGGCATGAGCGACAGAGCGCCCCTGGCCGTGGAGTCGAGCTCGCGCCGCCCGAAGGTGGCCGTCGTCGGCTTCCCGAACGCCGGCAAGAGCACGCTCGTCAACCGCCTCGCGGGGGGCAGCGCCGCCGTCACCGACTCCGAGCCCGGGGTGACCCGCGACCGCCGTGCGCTGCGCTGCGAGTGGAACGGGGTGGCGTTCGACCTGATCGACACCGGCGGGGTGGACCTAGCCGACTCCGACGAGCTCGCGCGCTCGGTTCAGTCGCAGGCCCGAATGGCGATCGACGAGGCCGACGTGATCGCCCTCGTCGTCGACGCCAGGGCGGGGCTCGGGCCCGGCGACGCCGAGATCGCCGACCTGTTGCGCCGTTCGTCCAAGCCCGTCCTCGTGATCGCCAACAAGATCGACCGGCCGGGGGAGGAGGCCGTGGGCGCTGAGCTCAACAGCCTCGGGCTCGGTGAGCCGCTCGCCGTGTCAGCCAGCCACGGCCTCGGTACGGGCGACCTGCTCGACCGCATCACCACCGAGCTCGCCTCGCTGCCCGTGCCGGAGCCCGAGCCCGACGACGCGCCTCCTCGGATCGCGATCCTCGGCCGCCCCAACGTCGGCAAGTCTTCGCTGCTGAACGCGTTGCTCGGCTCCGAGCGCGTGATCGTCTCGGAGCGCGCGGGTACCACGCGCGATCCGGTCGACACCGAGGTCGTCGTCGACGGCCGCACCGTGGTCCTCGTCGACACGGCCGGCCTGCGCCGGCGGGGAAAGGTCGCCGGGACGGTCGGCTACTACGCCCAGATCCGAACGGAGTCAGCCGCGGAGCGGGCCGACGTCGCGATCGTGGTCTGCGACGCGTCCGAGGGGATCACGGGGGAGGACCTCCGCGTCGGCGAGCTGGCGATGAAGTCCGGCTGCGCCACCGTGCTGGCCCTCAACAAGTGGGACATCGTGCGCGTCGACCTCGAGGACGCCAGAGCCCGGGCCCACAAGAAGCTTCGCCTGCGCCCCCCGGTGCTCACGCTCTCGGCCAAGACCGGCCGCGGGCTCGGGCCGGTGCTGAAGCAGGCGATCAACCTCGCCGACCGCGCGAACGAGCGCATCTCGACGGGCGAGCTCAATCGCTTCGTCTCGAGCGTCGTCGCCGAGCGCTCGCCCCCGGCGCGCCGGGGCAGGCGGTTGCGCCTCTATTACGCAGCCCAGGTCGAGCGCCGTCCGCCGCGGATCGCCATCCAGGTCAACGACCGTAAGCTGATCGTGCGCGACTGGGCTTACTTCCTCGAGAACAGGCTGCGCGACGCGTACGGCCTCGAGGGCGTGCCTCTGATCATCGACTTCGTCCCCCGCACGGGTCGCGACCGGAGCGCCTGACCGCTTCGCCGGGTATAAGGGTCGGCCGTGAAGCGACCCAAGTTCAAGCTGCCGCGACTGAAGTCCGGCGACGCGTCCGAGACCGAGGAGGCCGAGCCCAAGTCCTGGACCCCGCTCGCGGCCGACCCCGCGCGCAGGCCGCCGACGGCATCCGAGCCGGAGTCGACCGAGCCCGAAGCCGACGCCGACGCGCAGGCGGCCAAGAAGAAGAAGGACACGACCGGGCTGTGGTTCCGCGGCTCGACCCGGGTGCGCGCGGCCGGCTACTGGACGCGCGAGAAGGCTCAGGCCGCGGCCAAGGCCGGCCGCGCCGACGGCGAGCGCGCCGCCGAGTTCTGGCGCAGCCGCTCGAAGCGCGGCAGGATTCAGATCGCGGCGGTGGCGGGGATCCTGTTGCTCTACGCGCTGCTCAAGTTCATTCCGGTCCCGGGCGTCCCGTGCGGGTTCTCGGCGGCGAAGGAGTGCGCGCCCGGCGACGACACCGTCGCACTCGTCCCAGCCGATTCCCTCCTCTATGCACACGTCACCCTTGACGGCGACACCGCGCAGTCCGAACGTGCCGCAGAGGCCTTCGAACAGCTCTCGGAGCTCGAGCGGGTGGTCGTGGGCGGCGTCTCGACGGCCGTGCCGGCGCCGTCGGGGGCGGCGGTGGACGTCCGCGAGGACGTGCTGTCGTGGGCCGAGGATGACCTCGCGGTCGCGATCATCCCCGGCGCGGGCAAGAAGGCGCAGTCCGAGGAGGCCTTCCTCGCAGGGGTCGGCGACCGCTCCGGCGCCGAGGAGTTCGTTACGAAGATCGCCCCGGTCGGCGTGGCGCCCACCCCCTCCAAGCAGGGCGACGCGACCCTCGACGTCTACGCCGGGGGCTTCGCGACCGCCTTCGTCGAGGGGCAGATCGCGTTCGGCGCCGAGCCCGCCGTGCGGGCGATCCTCGATGCGGCCGGGGGCGCTCGCCCGGCGCTGAAGGACTCTGCCGAGGGCGCTCCGCGCGACGACCTGAGCGAGGCGCGCTTCGCAGAGATCTACCTCTCGCGCGCCGGCATCCAGGCTCTGCTCGCTGGCAGGGAGGGCCCGGCTGCCCAGCTCGAGACCTTCGTCGACTACGGCGCGACGAGCGGCCTCGCCGCGGGCGTGATCGCCGAGGAGGACGGCCTCGAGGTCGAGCTCGTCAGCCGGCTCGACCCGAAGCTCGCGAAGCAGAGCCCGAGCTTCTTCTCAGGCCTGCCCCCCTTCGAGCCCGACCTGGCCGGTGAGGCCGGCGAGCGCGCGATCGGGTACGTGGGCGTCGGCGAGGTGGGCCCGACGGTCGCCGAACTGCTGGAGCAGGCGGGACCCAAGGCCGAGGGCCTGGCCGGTTCGCTGCAGGCGCTCGCCACCCAGCTCGAGACCGAGGCCGGCGTCAACCCGCTCCAGGACCTTCTGCCGGCGCTCGGCGGGCAGGCGGCGCTGGTCGCCGAGCCGACAGACGGCCGGCCGTTCGCGAGCCTGATCGTCGAGGACATCGACGAGGAACAGGCGGCGCAGGCGCTCGCGCGCCTGCAGGGCCCGCTGCTGCGCGCCACGCGCTCCGGCGCCGACGGCGGCCAGGTCCCCCGCTTCGAGGAGGCCGAAGTCGACGGGGTCACCGTGCGCTCGGTGCAGCTCTCTCCCGTGGTCAACCTCGCCTACGCGCTGTTCGACGGCAAGCTCGTCATCTCCACGAGCCCCGACGGCATCGAGCAGGTCCGCTCGGACTCCGACGGCCTCGCCGACTCGGACGTCTACGAGACGGTGACCGACCAGCTTCCAGACGAGGTCTCGGCGCTAGTCTTTCTCAACCTCGACGAGCTCTTCGGCCAGGTCGAAGGCATCGGATTGGCCGAGGATCCAACTTTCGCCGACTTGACGGTTCTCTTCGAAAACGCGTCCTCCGTGGGACTCGCCGTGACCGGCGAGGACGACCGGGTCCGCACAGAGCTGTTCCTCGCAGTCGACTAGACACCCACCGGAGGTCCCAGAGCCCGTGAGCACCGACCAGCTTTCAGACAACGAGCACCTGTTCACCTCGGAGTCAGTGACCGAGGGGCACCCCGACAAGATCTGCGACCAGATCTCCGACGGCGTGCTCGACGCCGTGATGGCCGATGACCCGGAGGGGCGGGTCGCCTGCGAGTGCCTCGTCAACACGGGGCTGGTCGTCGTCTCGGGCGAGATCACGACCGACACCTACGTCGACATTCCCGCCATCGCCCGAGAGACCATCGAGAAGATCGGCTACGACGACCCCCGCTACGGGTTCGACCACAAGGCCTGCGCCGTGCTGACCGCGATCGATGAGCAGTCGGCCGACATCGCGCAGGGCGTTGACAAGGGCCGCGAGCAGCGCGAGGGCGGCTCGACGGACGCCTTCGACGAGGCGGGCGCGGGCGACCAGGGGATGATGTTCGGCTACGCGACGCGCGAGACCAAGACCTTGATGCCGATGCCCGTGCAGGTGGCACACGAGCTCGCGCGCCAGCTCGCGCAGGTGCGAAAGGCGGACGTGATCGACTACCTCGGGCCCGACGGCAAGACCCAGGTGACCGTTCGCTACGAGCACGACCGCCCGGTCGAGATCGAGAAGATCCTGATCTCGACCCAGCATCGCGAGGAGGCTGAGCTCCAGCTCATCCGCAACGACCTCTGGGAGCACGTCGTGGAGCCGGTGCTGAACGCCGACTACAAGGAGCTCTACACCGAGAAGAAGCTGCTCGAGAACTTCCTGGTCAACCCGACGGGCAAGTTCGTGATCGGAGGGCCCGTAGGAGACGCCGGGCTCACCGGCCGCAAGATCATCGTCGACACCTACGGTGGCGCCGCCCGCCACGGCGGCGGCGCCTTCTCGGGCAAGGATCCGTCGAAGGTCGATCGCTCCGCCGCCTACGCCGCGCGATACGTGGCGAAGAACGTCGTCGCGGCTGGCCTTGCGGATCGCTGCGAGGTCCAGGTCGCCTACGCGATCGGCGTCGCGCACCCCGTCTCGCTGATGGTCCAGATCCTTTGGCACGGGCAAGCTCTCGGACGCCGCCATCGGCCGTCTGGTCAGCGAGCATTTCGACCTGCGACCCGCCGCGTTCCGCGAGTACCTCGACCTGCACAGGCCGATCTTCCAGAAGACGGCGGCCTACGGGCACTTCGGCCGCGAGGATCCCGACTTCACCTGGGAGCGCACGGACCGCGCCGACGCTCTGCGCGCTGCAGCCGGCCTCGAGGCCGGCGCTCCCGCCTGACCTAGGTGCCGGGTTCGGTGACCTCGGCCTCGAGGGCCGAGTCGCCCGCACGGCTGTGGGTGGCGCGGTCGACCTTCTCGACGACCTGCTCGGGCTGCGCGACTCCGGTGAAGATGAACCCGGAGTCATCCGTGCTCGCGGTGTCGAAGTCGACGTTCCCGATCTGCATCAGGCGCTCGTAGACCGACTGGGTGAAGTTGACGTTCTGCACGCGCTGCAACCTTGTCTCCTGGACGTTGCGGGCGATGATGCCCCGTTTGATGTTGAGCCGGCGGTCGGTGATCGTGTAGACGGTCGCGATGCGCTTGACCAATCCGGTGACGATCGTGATCCCTATCAACACGGCCGCGACCAGGACTCCGAGCCCGGTGTCCTCGACGAGCTTGACGATCACGCCGATGCCGATGGCGACCGCGATGCCTGCGAGGTAGAAGCCGAGGATCGCCCGCCACGACGGGTGCCCCTGGTAGATCACTCTCTCCCCGGACTGCAGGTCCACGGCGCGGAGCCTATCGCGGGCGCGCGACATGCTCGTCCGCGATCGCGCCTAGCCTCAGCCTCGTGTCCATCGCAAAGGTAGAGCCGCTGCTGACCACCCGTAGCGTCCGGGGGCCGTTCGACTATCGGCTGCCCGAGTCGATGGACGGGGTCGAGGTCGGGTCGATCCTCGTGGTCCCCTTCGGCCGCCAGCGGATCAAGGGGGTCGTCGTCGGGCTGGCCGAGACCAGTGAGGTCCCCGAGGCGAAGCTGGCGGAGCCGCTCGAGGCTCTCGAGGCCGGCGTGCCGCCCGACCTCGTCGAGCTCGGGTGCTGGGTGGGGGAGCAGTACTGCTCCACTCCGGCGCGAGGCCTGGGGCTGACGCTGCCGCCGGGGATCGGCAGCGGCGCGCAGGCACGCAGCGTGAAGGCGCTGACCGAGCTCGAGGTCGAATCGACCGAGGAGGGCCAGGACGCCGTCGAACGGGGGAGAGGTGCGTCTCGGCCTGCGCCAGCGGGCGGTGTTGCGGGCGCTCGCCGCCGGGCCTCAGAGCGCGCGCCACCTGGCGGCGACGGCGGGATCTGATCGCTCGACGATCCGGCGTCTCGAGGAGCGCGGATACGTCTCGACGCGAGAGGTCGAGAGGCGGCGCCGGCCCACCGTGACCGCGATCGGGGCCACCAACGACGGCGTCGAGCTGAACCCCGCCCAACGCGAGGCGGTCGCGCTCGATCACGGGCTCGCTGGACGGTGAGGGCTCGTCGTCGTGGCTGCTGCACGGCGTCACCGGCTCGGGCAAGACCGAGGTCTACCTCGAGGCCGTGAAGGCGACGCTCGAGCGTGGACGGGGCGCGATCGTGCTCGTCCCCGAGATCGCCCTGACTCCCCAGACCATGAGCCGCTTTCAGCGGCGATTCGGAGACTCGGTCGCGCTGCTCCACTCGAAGATGTCGGCGGGCGCCCGCTACGACGAGTGGCGGCGCCTTCGCTCCGGCGCGGCGCGCATCGCGGTCGGGCCTCGCTCCGCGGTGTTCGCTCCCGTCGAGGGCCTCGGGCTGATCGTGATCGACGAGGAGCACGACTCCTCCTACAAGCAGGAGGGCGACCCGCGCTACGACGCCCGCGAGGTCGCCGTGCGGCGCGCCGAGCAGGCCGGCGCGGTGCTCGTGGCCGGCACCGCGACCCCGCGGCCCGAGAGCTGGCGGTCGATGGCGCGCATCGACCTGCCCGACCGGGTCGACGGCCGGCCGCTCCCGCCCGTCGAGGTCGTCGACATGCGCGAGGGCGTCCGCGGCCCGCTACATCCCCGCACGGTCGACGCGCTGGCACAGGTCCGCGGCGAGGGAGGCAAGGCGATCATCCTCATCAACCGCCGCGGCTACGCCGTGCACCTCGCCTGCCGCTCCTGCGGGCGAGCCTGGGAGTGCCCGAACTGCGACGTGTCGCTGGTCCAGCACCGCTCGGGGACGCTCAACTGCCACCACTGCGGCCACGTCGAGCCGGGCCCGGAGTCCTGCCCCGACTGCGGCTCGGTGACCATCGCGCGCGTCGGCGCCGGGACCCAGCGCGTCGAGACCGAGCTCATCTCGATGCTCGCGCCGCTGCCGGTCTTCCGCATGGACTCCGACGCGACCGCGGGCTCCGAGGGGCACGCCGGCCTGCTGCGCCGCTTCGACGACGCCGACACCGGCGTGCTCGTCGGGACCCAGATGGTGGCCAAGGGCCACGACTTCCCCGCGGTCACGCTCGGGAGTCGTGCTCGACGCCGACGGCTCGCTGCGCATGCCTGACTTCCGCGCCGAGGAGCGGACCTTCGCGCTGATCACCCAGCTCGCGGGCCGCAGCGGCCGTGGCGGGGCGGGGAGGCAAGGTGATCGTGCAGGCGCTCGCGACGGGAGCGCCGAGCATCCGGCGGGCCTCGGCGCACGACGCCCCGGTGTTCCTCGAGGAGGAGCTTCGCCGCCGCGAGGAGCTCCGCTACCCGCCTTTCTCCCACCTCGTCGAGGTCGCGCTGACCGGCGACGACGAGCCGCCGCTCGACCGCGCCGCTGAGCGCCTGGCCGCCGCCGTGAGCGAGCGCCTGCCCGCCGACGCCGAGCTGCTCGGCCCGGCGCCGATGTTCCGCCGCCGCGGCCGCCATCGCCGCCGCCTGCTCGTCAAGGCGGGCGACCGGCTGCCGGCCGTCGACGCGGTGCGCAGGGCGGTCAAGGCGGCCGTCAAGGCGAAGGCGCTGAAGGACGTCACGGTTTCGGTGGACGTCGACCCCCAATGATCCAAGCAAGGGCTCGTATCTAGACTTTCTTTCATGAGCGAAGTGGCGACACGGAGGTCGAGGAGCTCGGCCAGGACCTGGTCGAGGGCAAGGAGCCCGAGGGGCTCGACGACGAGGCGATCGAGCGCCGTTCTGCGGCGCTGGCGCAGGTCATCAAGTTCGGCGACCCGGTGCTGAAGTCGAAGGCGTCGCCGGTGCGCGACTTCGACGAGGACCTCGCCCGCGACATCGAGCGGATGTTCGCGATCATGCGCGACGGCATGGGGGTCGGGCTCGCGGCGACCCAGCTCGGGACGCTGCGACGGGTGCTCGTCTTCCAGGCCGGTCCCGACGCCCCGCCGACCGCGCTGGTCAACCCCGAGATCGAGTGGAGCTCGGACGAGCTCGTCACGGCCGAGGAGGGCTGCCTGAGCCTTCCGGGCATCGTCCTCGACGTCGAGCGGCCCCTGCACGTGAGGGCGACCGGGGTCGACGAGGGCGGCGAACCGATCCTGATCGAGGCCTCGGGGCTCGAGGCCAGGGTGCTCCAGCACGAGATCGACCATCTCGACGGCGTCCTGATCCTCGAGCGCGCGCCGCGCGACCAGCGCAAGGGCGCGATGCGGGCGCTGCGCGAAGGTGGCACCTTCGCACCCGAGCGCCCCGACGAGGGCGAGGACGAGGCCGAGCCCGACCCCACCGAGACTTGAGGACGGTCTACCTCGGCACCTCCGAGTTCGCCGCGACGGTGCTCCGGCGCCTCGCGGCAAGCGATCATCCGCCGGCGCTGGCAGTGACCCCGCCGGACAGCCGCAAGGGGCGCGGCAGGGTCGAGGGGCCGCCGCCGGTCGCAGCTGCGGCGCGCGAGCTCGGCATCGACGTCCATCAGACCCCCGACGTCAACGATGCCGCGTCGCTCGAGGCGATCGCCTCCGCCGGCGCCGAGGCGGTGGTCGTCTGCGCCTTCGGCCAGCTGATCCGCGATGCCGCTGCTGAGCGGCGGCGGGGTAGACGATGGAGGGATCCTGAACGTGCATCCCTCGCTGCTGCCGCGCTGGCGCGGCGCCGCGCCGATCGAGCGGGCGATGATGGCCGGGGACCAGTTGACCGGGACGTCGATCATGCGGCTGACCGAGGGCCTCGACTCCGGCCCGGTGGCACTTATGGCGGAGATCCCGATCGACCCGCACGACTACTTCGACGATCTTTCGGGGCGCCTGGCGGCCGCGAGCGGCGAGCTTCTGGTGCGCGCTCTCGACATGCGAGCCGCGGGCGAGCTCGAGTTCTCAGAGCAGGACGAGAGCCTCGCGACCTACGCCGAGAAGATCGGGCCGGCCGACCGCCACCTCGATCCCTCGCGAGATGCGGCCGAGCTCGCCTGGACGGTGCGGGCGCTCAATCCCCACATCGGCACCCACATCGAGCTCGAGGGCGAGAAGCGGCTCGGCGTGCGCCGGGCCCACGCCGTCGCGAGCGGGGCCCCGCAGGGCAGGATCGAGGTCGATGAGGAGCACGGGGTACTGGTCCTCGGCACTGCCGAGGCGGCGCTTGCGCTCGAGGTGGTGCAGCCTCCGGGCAAGAGGGAGATGCCCGCGGCCGAGTTCGTGCGCGGGTATCCGGTCCCCTCACGCGCTCTGTAACACCAGGCTACGATCAACACATGACCGCAGAACGAGCTGATGGAGGGCTCGGGGGACCGTCCGATGCCCCCGAGGCGACGGAGGGCGCCCTCAAGCGTCCCAACTGCCCTGGCTGCAACGAGCCCTGGCTGCGCCCGGCTCAGCTTCCGGGCCGCTTCGTCTGCGTGTACTGTCTCCGCCGCTTCGAGCTCGTCTCGCAGTGCCCCAACTGCGGGGAGCACCAGACCATCAGCCGCATGAGCCGCACCGAGGACATGAAGTGCCAGCACTGCGGGCACTCGATGCTCCGCTCGATCTAGGACCAGCCGCCAACCATGGAAGCCGCCACCACACCGGGAGCAGACGCCCGCCGCGAGCTCTACGCGAGCAAGCGCGTCGCCCCCTCGATCCTCTCGTCCGACTTCTCGATGCTCGGCTCGCAGGTCGCCGAGGTGATGGCCGCGGGCGCCAAGGTGATTCACGTCGACGTTATGGACGGCCACTTCGTCCCGCCGATCACGATCGGGCCGCTGGTCGCGGGCTCGATCGCCGACCAGGTGCACGAGGCCGGCGGGGCGATCGACGTCCACCTGATGATCGAGAGCCCCGACCGCCACATCGAGGAGTTCGCCAAGGCCGGAGCCGACTCGATCACCTTCCACGCCGAGGCGACGCCGCACACCAACCGCACGCTGAGCGCGATCCGCGAGCTCGGCTGCCTCGCGGGCATCGCGATCAACCCCGGCACTCCAGCCGATGCGGTCTCGGCGCTGACCGGCTACGCCGACATCGTGCTCTGCATGACCGTGAACCCCGGCTGGGGCGGCCAGCCCTTCATCCCGGAGTCGCCCGCCAAGGTCGCCCGGCTGCGCGAGCTCGTCGGCGAGGCGGCGATAGAGGTCGACGGGGGCATCGACCCGAGCACGGCCGGCAGCGTCAGCGAAGCGGGTGCCGGTCTTTTCGTCGCCGGCTCGGCGATCTTCGGCTCCGACGACCCCGCCGCGGCATACAACTCGATCGCCGAAGCCGCCGGCGCCGAGGTCGTCTAGGGCTCAGCCGCTCGGGGCGTTGAGAACGCCCGCGACCTCCTGCCACCATGCCTTCGCCGCGCCGTTGGCCTTGACGACTCGGCTCCCCGCCCAGTCCGCGATCTGGCGCCGGGGGCCCACCGCCACCAGCGAGTCGCCGGTGACGGCGTAGCGCCCGTCCGCAAGTACGACCAGCGCGCCCGGACTGTCGCGGCGGGTGCGCAGCCGCGACGCGATCTCGACCCCCGCGACCTGGTCGGGGCGGCCGGGGTCGTCGCCGTCGGCGTCGGTCCAGGGACGGACGTTGAAGATCTGGGGCGACCCGCGGGGCTGCAGCCGCGGGCGGGCCGGTTCGTCCAGGGGCCCTTCGCGCCAGCGCCCCATCAGGCCGTCGACCTCATTGCGCACGCTGGCGCGCACAAGGATGTGGAGCTCGTCCCCGGCCTCGATCTCGGTCGAGCCTCGCGGCGGGATCGCCTCGCCTCCACGCACGATCACGTTGACGATCGCCTCACGGGGAAGGCGCAAGTCGCGGACGGGACGGCCGACGATCGCGTCGCCGGGATCGACCCGGAAGGCGAACACCTCGCCGCCCAGTCGCTGGATGCGCCCGCTCTCGACGAGCGGGCGGGGCAGAGCGGGCTCGTTGGTCGTCAGGTGAAGGCGGCGGGCCAGGGGCTCGAACGTCGCTCCCTGGATCAGCGTCGAGGTGACGACCACGAAGAAGATGACGTCGAAGATCTCCTCGCTTCCCTCGATGCCGGCGATCACGGGGAACGTCGCGAGCCAGATCGGGACGGCCCCGCGCAGGCCGGCCCAGCCGAGCATCATCCGCTCGCGGAACGAGAAGGTGGCCGGCAGGCTCGCGACAAGCGCCGCGAGGGGCCGGGCGACGAACATCAGCACGGCCGAGAGGAGCAGGCCCTCGAGCGCCACGTCGGCCAGCCCGCTTGGGAAGACCAGTAGCCCGAGCAGGAAGAAGAGCGCGATCTGCGAGACCCAGCCGAGCCCCTGATGGAAGGCGAGAACCGTGCGCTTGCCGGGGACCTGGCCGGTACCGAGGATCAGCGCGGCCAGGTAGACGCCGAGGAAGCCCGAGCCTCCGAGCACCTCGGGTATTCCGTATGCCAGCCCTGCGGCCGCGATGGAGGCGACCGGGTAGAGGCCCTCGGTCGGGTAGTTCAGCCGCCGGAAGGCGCCGCGCGCGCAGAATCCGACTGCGATGCCGAGCACGGCGCCGAGGGCGAGCTTCACCACCAGCTCGGCCCCCATGTCGGCGAGGCCGAAGCCCGGCTCTTCGATCCAGGCGATGAACCCCGTGACCAGGAGCAGCGCGACGGGGTCGTTCATTCCCGATTCGCCCTCGAGCGAGCGCGCCAGCTTGCGCCGCAGCTTCGACCCGCGCAGGACCGAGAAGATCGCCGCAGAGTCGGTTGCCGCGATCGCTGAGCCGATGATCAGGCCTTCGAGCGTCCCCAGGTCGAAGATCCACGCCGCCGCGAACCCCGCGATCACCGCGGTCACGATGGTCCCGACCGTCCCTAGCGAGATCGCCGTCCACACGACCGGCCGGATCTCGGACCAGCCGGCTGCCAGGCCGCCCTCGAACAGGATCAGGATCAGGCCGATCGTGCCGAGGGTCCGCGTCAGCTCGGCGTCGTCGAACTCGACACCGCCGATGCCTTCGGAGCCGACGAGCATGCCGAGGGCGAGGAAGAGCAGCAGTCCCGGGACCTTGACCCTGTCGGCCAGCAGGGCGGCGCCGATCCCCGCGCCCAGCAGGGCACCCGCGAGCAGGATCAGCTCGGCGTCACCCATGGCGCCCCCTCGTCCTACCCGCCCTCGTCGGCCGAGGCGAGGCGGATCTCCAGCTCCTCGGCCGAGCCCGGCTCGATCGTGTCCTCAGCCCTGGGGTGGGGCCGGCGGTAGATCAGGTAGAGCAGGGTGCACAGCACCGTGGCGCCGCCGAGGTAGCCGATCTCGACCCGCAGGAACTCGTCGTCGACCACCGGCAGCAGGCACCAGGTGATGAACACGAGCGCGCACGAGATCCAGCAGACCGCCGCCCGGCGGACCTGGCCCTGTGCGAGCGCCGCCTGGTTCAACGTCGCGGCCGAGAGGTAGAGGCCCATGCCGATGGTGACTATCACCAGATCGACCCGTTCGTAGGTGAAGTTGTCGCCGAATGCGATCTGCATCAGCTCTGGGCCGACGATCGCCATCACGACCGCCGTGAAGGCGGCGAAGGCGGCGATTGCTCGGATCGTCACCGTGACCGACGCGCGGAAGTCGTCGTCCGCTCCCTCGGCGCGCAGGCGGGTGAGGTGGGGGAGGAGGCTCGTCGAGACCGCCTGGAAGAGCTGCAGCGGCGCCCGAGCGATCATCAGGATGTTGAAGATGTACCCGGCCGCGGCCGCACCGGCGGTGCTCTCGACCAGCAGCGGCCCCGCGTTCAGGAACGTCTGCTCGCTGAGCATGATCAGGAAGACCGCGGCCGCGAAGCCGCCGCCGTGGGCGAGGGTGAATTCGCCTTCGTCTGGCAGCTCGCCCTGCTCGGCCGCCCCCTCCTCGGCGGGCGCGTCGGGCGCGGAGCCGCGGCGCAGGAACGCGAACGGGACGACGATCAGCGACAGGGTCGGCGCCGCGACGATGCCGAGCGCCACAGCGTCCTGGCCGCTGGCGATCCCGAGCGCGACCGCCAGCGGGAACGCGGTGCGCGAGATCGACTCGCAGATGATCAGCAGGGCGTAGACGGTCAGCCGGTGGCTGCCCGCGAGGAAGCCGCGTGCGAAGTAGCTGGCGCCGTAGGCGGCCACGGCCGAGACCCCGACCCAGAACAGGAACTCGTTGCCGCCGAGCAGGCCGTCGTTGATCGGCACGCGCAGCGCCACGGCGATGATCACGAAGACGACGGCGATCCCGAGCTGGATCGCGGCGGCGACGCGGACCGGGTGCGAGTAGGAGCGCCCGACGGCGATGTGCTCGGAGACCGAGCGCGAGAGCAGCTGCTCGACCGGGCGCTGCAGTGTGGAGACGAGGATGAAGACCGCCGACCACAGGACCGCGATCTGCGCCGTACTCCTCCTTCGAGAGCTCGTGCGAGGCGATCACGAAGAACAGGTAGGTGATCAGCCCGGTGATCGCGACGCCGATCGAGAGCAGGCTGGCGCGCTGCCCGTAGCTGCGGGCCTCGCTCACACTGTTCTCGTCTGACGCCGCCATCAGGGCGCGAAGCCTACGAGGGGGCCCCGAGGTCGCGGCTCCTGCGCAGCGCTGGATGCGTCGCTAGACTGGCTGACTGACCAGTCAATCGGTCCGCAATCCTCTGACGCACCCTTAGCCTGAAAGGCTCTGATGGCCGCGACCGGCACCGAAATCGAAGGTGGATCGGCGCATCTGCGCCGGGCGCTGGAGCTGGCTGAGCTCGGCAGGGGCAGGGTGAGCCCGAATCCGCTCGTCGGCGCCGTGCTGGTCCGCGACGACGAGGTGATCGGCGAGGGCCACCACGCCGAGCTGGGCGGACTGCACGCCGAGCGCGCAGCGCTCGACCGACGCGCGCGAGCGCGGCAACGATCCCGCCGGCTCGACGGTCTACGTCACGCTCGAGCCCTGCGCCCACGAGGGCCGCCAGCCGCCCTGCACCCAGGCGCTGCTCGAGGCCGGTGTCGCCCGCGTCGTCTACGCCTCGGAGGACCCCACCTCCAAGGCATCGGGCCGCGGCCCCGGGATGCTCCGCGACGGCGGCGTCGAGGTCGAGCTCGCCACCGGCGCCGAGGCCACCGCCGCCCGGTTGCTGAACCAGCCCTTCCGAAAGCTCGCCCGCACCGGGCGCCCGCTCGTCACCTACAAGGCGGCGATGACCCTAGACGGGCGGGTCGCGGCGCCGGGCGGCGACTCCCGCTGGATCTCGGCGGTCGAGAGCCGCGAGCTCGTGCACCGCTGGCGCGCCGAGTGCGACGCGATCGCCGTCGGCATCGGCACGGCCCTCGCCGACGACCCGCTGCTGACGGCACGCGCGAGGACACTGCAACAGGCCGCGAGCCAGCCTGTCCGCGTCGTCTTCGACTCGCAGGCCCGGCTGCCGCTCGGCTCCGCGCTGGTCGAATCGACCGACGAGGCGCCGCTGCTCGTCGTCTGCGCGCCCGAGGCCCCCAGCGCCCAGCGAGACGCGCTCGAGGCAGCCGGAGCCGAGGTCGTCGTCGCGGCGGGACGCGACGCGGCGGCTCGGCTCGGCGCCGCGCTGGACGAGCTCGGCCGCCGCGAGCTCTCCGACCTTCTCGTCGAGGGCGGCCCGACGCTCGCCGGCTCCCTCTTCGACGCCGGTGAGATCGACCGCATGCGGTTGTTCATGGCGCCGGTGCTGATCGGGGCCGGAGACGCCCGAGCGGTGCTCGAGGGTGAAGGCGCGCGACGCATCGCCGAGGGCCTGCGCCCGCTCGCGTCGAGTCACGAGTCGATCGGCGAGGACCTGCTGATCGACGCCCGCCTGAGGGAGTGGTAGCCGTGTTCACGGGAATAGTCGCCGAGCGCGGGACGGTCGAGTCGGTCGAGGGCGGCGCGGACGGCGCCCGCATCCGGGTCAGCGCGGAGCTCGCCGCCGAGCTCGCAGAGGGCGACTCGGTCTCGGTCAACGGCGCCTGCCTCACGGCCACCACCGCTGCCGACGGAGCCTTCGAGGCGGACGTGATGCAGCAGACCCTCGGTTTGACCACGCTCGGCGGCCTCAGCGCCGGCGACCCGGTCAACCTCGAGCTGGCGCTTCGCGCCGACGACCGCCTCGGCGGCCACGTCGTCCAGGGCCACGTCGACGGGACCGCGAAGCTGGTCTCGTCCGTCGATGAGGGCTTCGCGAAGCGGCTGCGCTTCGAGCTCTCGCCCGACCTCCTCGGCTACGTGGTCGAGCAGGGCTCCATCGCGATCGCCGGGGTCAGCCTCACGGTCGCCGGGCTCGGCGACGACTGGCTCGAGGTGTCGCTGATCCCCGAGACCCTCGAGCGCACCACCCTCGGCGAGCTCGCCGAGGGCGACAGCGTCAACGTCGAGTGCGACGTGCTCGCGCGCTACGTGAAGCGGCTGATGCCTACCGTGTCACCATCCACCGAAGGGAGCAACGGAATGAGCAAGGACACCAAGGACGCGATGGCAGAGGCCGGCATCGACAAACCCAAGGCAGAGGACTCGCCCTTCGCGACGATCGAGGAGGCGCTCGACGACCTGCGCCGCGGGCGGATGATCGTCGTCTGCGACGGCGAGGACCGCGAGAACGAGGGCGACCTGGTGATGCCCGCCCAGTTCGCGACGCCCGAGGCCGTCAACTTCATGGCGAAGGAGGGGCGCGGGCTGATCTGCCTGGCGCTGACCCCGGAGCGCTGCGACGAGCTCGGCCTCGACCTGATGGCGGCCAAGAACGAGTCCCCGCTCGAGACCGCGTTCACCGTCACGATCGAGGCCGCCGAGGGAGTCACCACCGGCATCTCGGCCCACGACCGCGCGCGCACGATCCAGGTCGCGATCGACCCCCACGCGACGCCCGCCGACCTGCGCCAGCCCGGCCACGTCTTTCCGCTGAAGGCCAAGGAGGGCGGGGTGCTGGAGCGCACCGGCCACACCGAGGCGAGCATCGACCTCGCGCGGCTCGCCGGCCTGATCCCGGCCGGGGTGATCTGCGAGATCATGAACGAGGACGGGACGATGGCCCGTGTCCCGGACCTGGTCCCCTACTGCGAGCGCCACGACCTGAAGCTGGTCACGGTCGCTGACCTGATCTCCTACCGGCGCCGCACCGAGCGCCTGGTGGAGCGCATCGTCTCGACCAAGCTGCCGACCAAGTTCGGCGAGTTCAGCGCCGTCGGCTATCGCTCGCTCGTCGACGACAAGCACCACGTCGCGATGGTCAAGGGCGAGGTATCCGGCGCCGAGGATGTGCTCGTCCGCGTCCACTCGGAGTGCCTCACCGGAGACGTCTTCCACAGCCTCCGCTGTGACTGCGGAGAGCAGCTCGAGGCGGCGCTCGCGACGATCGAGAGCGAGGGCTCCGGCGTGCTGCTCTACCTCTCGCAGGAGGGCCGGGGCATCGGACTGCTGAACAAGCTCCGCGCCTACAAGCTCCAGGAGGAGGGGCTCGACACGGTCGACGCCAACCTGCGGCTTGGGCTGCCGGCCGACCTGCGCGACTACGGCATCGGCGCGCAGATCCTCGGCGACCTCGGGCTGACGAGCATCCGGATCCTCACCAACAACCCGAAGAAGATCATCGGCCTGGAGGGCTACGGCCTCTCGGTCACCGAGCAGGTGCCGATTCGCTCGGTCCCCAACCCGCACAACGAGGCCTACCTGGACGCCAAGCGCGACCGCATGGGCCACGCGCTGCACCACCAGGGCCTGCCGCTCGACGAGGAGATGATCCACGACGAGCAGATCGAGGACGCGGAGCGCGAACAGGCCGCCGAGTCGAAGCCGAGGGACTACCCGCCCGGTGACTGACGACGGCGTCGCCGAGCACTTCTCCGAAGAGGAGCTGAAGGGCTTCGAGGGTAAGGAGTTCGCGGCCTGCGTCGCGACGTTCTACGACGACCTGGCCGAGAGGCTCCTGAACGGAGCGGCTGAGGGCTTCGCGCTCGGGGGCGTGAGCGAGGCATCGGTCCAGACCTTCAGGGTGCCCGGCGCGTTCGAGCTTCCCTACGCCGCCAAGCTCTGCGCCGAGTCGGGCAGCTTCGCCGGCGTCGTCTGCCTGGGCGTCGTCATCCGCGGCGAGACCGACCACTACGAGTTCGTCTCGTCCGAGGCCGCATCCGGCATCCAGCGCGTGCAGCTCGACACCGGCGTGCCGTGCGCGTTCGGCGTCATCACCTGCGACACGATGGACCAGGCGCTGGCGCGCGCGGACGGTTCCAAGCGAGACCAGGGGCGCAACGCCGCCATCGCCGTGCTGCGCTCCGCGGCCCTTCGGACGCGAGCTCTCCTAGCGCTACCCTTACGCGCCTGATGGCCAAGGTCTGTCACAGCTGCGGCAAGAAGCCCGCGTTCGGAAACTCCCGAAGCCACTCGATGGTGGCCACTCGCAGGCGCTTCAACCCGAACCTCCAGAAGGTCCGGATCTCCGAGGGCGGCGACAAGCTCCGCGTCTACGTCTGCACTCGGTGCCTCAAGGCCAACAAAGTGACGAAGGCCGTCTAGGCCTGCAGCACCCGCAGCGCGTGGCTAGGGTGGGGACCCCGCCATGCCTGACCCCTCCATAGAGAGATTTCGTCGCGTCGTCAGCGCGGCGAGCGCCTACCTCGACGAGCGCAAGCGGGAGGTCAATGACCTGAACGTGTTCCCCGTCGCCGACGGCGACACCGGGGACAACATGGCTCTCACACTGCGCGCGGTCAGCGACGAGCTCGACCGCCTCGACGGCCAGACGGTCGACGAGATCGGGCGGACCGAGCTCGTCAACGCTCTCGCCCGCGCGGCGCTGATGGGCGCGCGAGGGAACTCGGGGGTGATCCTGAGCCAGATCGTCCGCGGGGCGGCCGAGGAGCTGGCGAGCCGCCCAGGCGAGTTGATCGACCCGGCGCTGGTGGCCGCCTCGATGGCCCGCGCCGCCGACGCCGCGTATGACTCAGTCCGCGAGCCGGCCGAGGGGACGATGCTGACGGTCTTCCGCGAGATGGCGCATTCGGTCTCGCACTCGCTCGCGCACATGGAGACGATCCACCTCGATCCCGAAGCGTCCGACGAGCAGCAGGACACCATGCTCGCGGCGCTGCTCGAGAAGGCCGTCCGCGACGGCGAGAACGCGGTCAATCGCACCCCGGAGCAGCTCGAGGTGCTCCGCGAGGCCGGAGTGGTCGACGCGGGCGCCCACGGCCTCGTCGTGATCATGGCCGGGATCGTCGCCGGGCTTCGAAACGACCTCGACGCCCCCGAGGTCGCCCATCACGCTCCGGCGCCCGCCGGCAATACGAGGCCCCACCACGAGGACAGCCGCTACCAGTACTGCACCAACTTCATCGTCATCGGCAAGGGCCTCGAGGGCCGCTCGTTCATTCCCCGGCTCGAGGAGATCGGGGACTCCGTGCTCGTGGTCGGCGACGAGGAGACGATCAAGGTCCACGTCCACACCGACGATCCGCAGGACGCGGTCGCGCTGTTCGAGCCTGAGGGCGAGGTCTCGCAGCTCGACGTCGCCGACATGCGCGCTCAGATCGCAGAGCGCTCGGACCGTCTGCTGCGGGCAGGGCGCTGCGCCGCCGTCGCGGTCGCGTCAGGCACCGGCGTACGCGAGCTGTTCGAGGGCATGGGCGCGTACGTGGTCGACGGCGGCGACACCTTCAACCCGTCGATCTACGACCTGCTCGCCGCGATCCACGAGGTTCCCTCCGAGGAGGTGCTCGTGCTGCCGAACAACCCGAACGTCGTGATGGCGGCCGAGCGCGCCGCGGAGCTATCCGACAAGGACGCCCGGGTGATCGACTGCACCGCGCCTCAGGCGGGCCTTGTCGCCCTGCTCGAGCTCGACCCCGAGCTCGGAGTCGCCGAGAACGCCGAGCGCCTGGCGGGAGCCCTGGAGGGGCTCCGGGTCGGCTCCGTCGCGCCGGCCGCGCGCGATGACAAGCAGGGGCGGTTCGGCGTCGGCGACGCGGTCGGCTTCGTCGGCGGCGAGATCGTGGCGTGGGGCGGGGCCGACTCGACTCTCTCGGCGACGATGGAGGACCTCGCCTACGGCGCGGAGCTCGTGACGGTCATCGGCGGCGACGGCGCCCCGATCCCGCTCGGCGACATAAAGGGCCACGCGCCCGACGGCGTCGAGCTCGAGCTGCACGCGGGCGGCCAGCCGAACTACTGGTGGCTGCTCGCAGCGGAATAGCCCGGCGCCGCTACCAACCTTCTGTCCCGGGCTCTCCCTTGTACGGCCCCTCGATCTCGTCGGTGACCCAACCCCCGTAGAAGCTGCCGCCCTGCGGGCGGACGCGCTCGTCGTCGAGGTAGCAGGCGTCGACGCGGCCGACGTAGAACGCGATGTGCCCATCGAGCTCGGCGAAGTCAGGGCGGGGCTCGGGATAGAACCAGGCGGCGCGATCGGCGCGGCTGGAACCCGCCTCGGCGTGCAGGTAGCTCGCGCGCCCCTTCCACTCGCAGAACGTGTGCTCGCCGGGCGCGTCGCTGAGCAGCTCCGTCCGCACGTCCTCGCGCGGAACGTAGAAGGTCGGCGGGCTCGCGGTCTCGACCACGCGCAGTGACCGGGTGCTGTCCGCGAGCGTCTCGCCGCCGAGCTCCACGCGCAGCCGCCGCGGATCGCGCTCGATGCGGGGAGGGCGGGGATAGTCCCAGACGGACTCCTTCGGTCGCGTGGCCATGCCACAGCTTGATGCATCGGGTTCGCCGCCTAGCCTTGAGCTGTGGAAGCCGCCCTGGATCACGTGCCCCACGAGGCGGGGCCAGCCGCCCCGCGAGCCATCGGCAGCGGCGCCGCAGCTGACCCGCGAGGAGCTGCTCGAGGCGCCCGTTCGCTGGCCCGTGCCCGCTGTGCTCGACGCCGACCTCACCCACCTGAAGGGCGTGGGGCCGAAACTGGCAGAGGCCGGTGGAGAGCTCGGGCTCGAGAACCTCGGTGACCTGCTTCGCCACATCCCGCACGGCTTCCGCGACGCCGCCTCGCCGCTCGGGCTCGGCGCTCTGAAGCTGGGGGAGGAGGCGACGGTCGAGGTCAAGGTCCTGACCCAGGCGAAGGTCCGCCCGACCCGCCGCCGCGGCCTGCGCATCCTCGAGGCCCAGGTCGGTGACGAGAGCGGCGTCGCGACCGCGACCTGGTTCAACCGCGGCTGGCTCGCCGACCGGCTCGCGCCCGGGACACGGCTGCTGCTGCGCGGCAAGCTCACGAACTACGGCTTCACCGTCAGCGAGCACGAGATCCTCGATGGTGGCGACGGTGCACCGGCCGGCCTGCACACCAAGGGGATGGTGCCGATCCACTCGGCATCCGAGAAGCTGCGACCCCAGCGCCTTCGCGAATGGGCCTGGCAGGCGATGACGGTGGCGCGAAACGCGGTCGAGCCCCTGCCGTCGTCCGTGCGCTCCGCGCTCGGGATGCCGGTGGCCTCCGACGCGCTGGTCGCTTCCCACTTCCCCGAGAGCGCAGCGCAGTTCGTCAGCGCCCGCCGCCGCCTCGCCTTCGAGGAGCTGGTGCTCCACCAGGCATCGCTCGCGTCGCGGCGGGTTCGCCGGCGCGAGGGCCGCTCGGCTGCGCCGCTGCCATCCGCCGGCGAAGCCGTGGGAGCCTGGCTCGACTCGCTGCCGTTCGAGCTGACCGGCGACCAGCTCGCGGCGATCGACGAGATCGACGCGGACCTCGAAGCCGAGGCCCCGATGCAGCGGCTGCTGATGGGTGAAGTTGGCTCGGGCAAGACTGTGTGTGGCTCTGTACGCGATGCTGCGCGCGACCGAGGCCGGGTCGCAGGCGGCACTGATGGCGCCGACCGAGACGCTGGCCGAGCAGCACTTCCGCACGCTCGAGTCACTGCTCGGGTCGGACGGCGACGCCGTTTGCGCTGCTCACCGGCGCGACCCCGGCGGCCGAGCGCCGCGCCCACCTGCAGCGCCTGGCGTCGGGTGAGCCGTGCCTCACCGTCGGCACCCACGCTCTGATCGAGCCCGACGTCGAGTTCGCCTCGCTGACGGTCGCCGTCGTCGACGAGCAGCACCGCTTCGGAGTCGGCCAGCGAGCCGCGCTCGACGCCAAGGGCCCGGGCGAGCTGGCCCCGCACGCACTGCACATGACCGCGACCCCGATCCCGCGCACCCTCTCGCTGACGGCCTACGGCGATCTCGACGCCACGGCGATCCGAGAGCTGCCGAAGGGCCGCCGGCCGATCAAGACCTGGGTGGTCGGCGAGCCGAAGCGCGAGGGCGCCTACGAGTTCATCCGCGAGCGGCTCCGCGAGGGCCGCCAGGCCTACGTCGTCTGCCCGCTGGTCATCGAGTCGGTCGCCATGGAGGCGAAGGCGGCCGAGGTCGAGGCGAAGCGCCTGGCCTCGGGGGAGCTCTCGGACTTCCGCGTCGGCGTCCTGCACGGCCAGATGCCCTCGGCCGACAAGGGCGAGACGATGCGCCGCTTCGCGGCTGGCGAGATCGACGTGCTCGTCGCGACCAGCGTGATCGAGGTCGGCATCGACGTTCCGAACGCCACCGTGATGGTCGTCGAGGGCGCGGAGCGCTACGGCCTCTCGCAGCTCCATCAACTCCGCGGCCGGGTCGGCAGGGGCGAGCACGACTCGTGCTGCATCCTCTTCGGTGGCGAGACGGACTCCGAGGCCGCGAAGGCGCGGCTGGCGGCGATCGCCTCCGACCGCGACGGCTTCGCCCTCGCCGAGGTCGACCTCGGCATCCGCGGCGAGGGCGAGCTGCTCGGCACCCGCCAGCACGGCCTGCCGCGCTTCCGCGCCGCGCTGCTCCCCGAGGACACCGACCTGCTGCTCGAGGCCCGCGACACCGTCGTCGGGCTGCTCGATCGCCACGGATCCCTGGAGGCTCCGGGGCTCGGCCCGCTCATGTTCGAGGCGCGCCGGCGCTACGGCGACGAGCGGCTCGAGCGGATCAGCGCCTAGGGGCCTGGTGGCTGGGCGGCTTCGGATCAGCGGGGGCGAGCTCGGGGGCCGCAGGCTCGAGCCCCCGCGCGTGGGGGCGATGTGCGCCCGACCACCGAGCGCGTGCGCGAGGCGGTCTTCTCGATCCTGGGCGACATCTCGGGGCGCCCGGGTGCTCGACCTCTACTGCGGCACGGGCGCCCTCGGCCTCGAGGCGCTCTCGCGCGGGGCCGCCGAGGCGACCCTGGTCGACGTCGATCCGGCGCTCGCCGAGCGCAACATCGAGGCGCTGGGGGTCGGCGAGCGGGCGACGTGCGGTGCGGTCGGACGCTGCCGGCTTCCTCGACGGTGCACCGGCGAAGGCATTCGATCTCGTACTCTGCGACCCCCCGTATGGACTCGCAGAGCGAATCTCGTCCGAGCTCGATCCCCTTCTCGACCACGCCATGGCGCCGGGAGGCCGCGTGATGCTGGAGTGCTCGCCGGCCAACCCGATCGAGCTCGGCCCCGGATTCGAGCTCGTGCGCGAGCGGTCCTACGGCGACTCGATGGTGCGGGTCCTGCGAAAGGATGAGCACCGATGAGCGCCGACAACCCCCGCGTCGCGATCTGCCCGGGAAGCTATGACCCGGTCACGAACGGCCACCTCGACATCATCACCCGCGCCTCGCGCGTGTTCGACAAGGTCGTCGTCGGGGTCGTCAACCAGCCGATCCGCAAGCAGAAGACGCTCTTCACCGCCGAGGAGCGGCGCGGGTTCATCGCCGACGCGATCGATCTACCTAACGTCGAGGTCGAGGTCTTCTCGACGCTGCTGGTCGACTTCGCGCAGGAGAAGGGAGCGGGCGCCATCGTCAAGGGCCTCCGCGCCATCTCGGACTTCGAATACGAGTTCGAGATGAACCAGCTGAACCGGCTGATGGCACCAGAGATCGAGAGCGTCTACGTGTTCGCGAGCGCCAACTACAGCTTCCTCTCGTCGACCGGAGTCAAGGAAATGGCGACCTTCGGAGGCGATGTGGGCGACTTGGTGCCCGCTCCCGTCGCCGTCGCGCTCGCCGAAAGGATCAAGCGCTAGGCACGGTTCGCGGGAAGGAGCTTGCAGAACGGCGTCGAAAAAGGCTGATGCTGCCCTTCCCCGAATCGGAGCCGTAAGCTTTACGACCTCATGGACGTACTCGTACTCATAGACAAGCTCGACGACCTGGTGCACAACGCGCGCCCGGTTCCCCTCACCGATCAGGTCCGCGTCGACCGCGAGGAGATCTACGACCTCCTCGACCAGATGCGGGCCACGATCCCGGAGGAGATCAAGCAGGCGCGTTGGATCGTCAAGGAGCGCCAGGAGATGCTGGCGGAGGCCAAGCGCGAGGCCGAGCGGATCGTCAAGGAGGCGCGCGAGCAGCAGAACCGGCTCGTCGCCAACGAGGAGATCACGCGGCAGGCCGAGCGGGCAGCGGAGGAGATCGTCGAGGAGGCCCGAGAGCGCGAGCGCGAGATTCGCCTCGGCGCCGAGGACTACGCAGACGACATCCTCTCGACGCTCGAGGTCAACCTCCA
Organism: uncultured Solirubrobacterales bacterium; assembly: GCA_963820665.1. Taxonomy (GTDB): domain Bacteria; phylum Actinomycetota; class Thermoleophilia; order Solirubrobacterales; family 70-9; genus CAVUAT01. The sequence goes on from CAWGAL010000001.1 coordinate 73,867, forward strand.
GAAGTTCCTGCAGGCAGTGCAGCGCGGACGCGACCGGCTCCAGGGCCGGGACCGCGAGCCGTCAGAGATCGGTTAGCACGCCCTACTTCGGAGCGGAGGGCGAAGCCCGAAGCGAATGATGCTGTGCGGGCGACGCCGATTCTGAATTGATGGCGAAGCCGTCCCTGCGAAGCCTTCCTCCCATAGCCTGACGGCTCCCGACGAGGAGGGATGACGCATGGGCGACAGGTGGTTCACCGACGACGAGCTGCGCGAGATGTCGCGGCCGACGATGGAGCTCGCGGTGGAGGCGATCGAGCGCGGCGATCTCGAGGAGGCGGTGGCGCTCTGCGAGCGCGAGAAGCACGAGTCGCAGTTCATGCACGACATGCTGGTCGACGGCATGGCGGGGCTGATCAGCTTCGTGAAGGAGAAGCTCGGGGACGCTGGGGTGCGCGAGGCCTGGGAGTGGAGCCTCGAGCGCAGCTGGAAGGACACGGTGACGAAGATCGACGACGCCGACCGCCGCACGATCGCGCAGGCGCTCGCGGCCACATGGCGCGGGCACTCGACCGGCGGCGTCGGCCCCAACCCGGGGGCGTTCGAGATCGACGAGGACGACGAGAAGCTGACCTTCACGATGAACCCCTGCGGCTCCGGCCAGCGGCTGGTTCGAAACGGGCGCTACGGGCCGGACGGGTGGGGAGTCACTGACGAAGCCCACGACTGGTCCTACGGCCGCGAGGGCTTCCCGCTCTACTGCACCCACTGCGCCTTCATGAACGAGCTCGGGCCGATCAACTGGATCGGATACCCCGTCTATCCCTCGCAGCCACCGGACGACTTCGAGGTGGACCCGTGCGTCTGGCACTGGTACAAGGACCCCGCCGACATCCCCGAGGCGCACTGGAAGCGCTACGGGCTCGACCGCGACGCCGGCCGCGTACCGGGTGCCGATGGCGGAGGCTGAGCCCGACCTCGCCGGCGGCGTGCGCGCGGTGCTCGCCGAGGCCGGCGAGGACCCGGGCGAGCTGGAGCTCTCGCCGATCCCAGGGGGAGCGTCGCGGGAGACTTGGATGGTGGAGGGGGCGGGTGGAGCCCGTTGGGCGCTGAGGCGGGATCCGAAGGGCTCGGTCTCGCTCGTCCCGATGGGCGAGGAGTACGCGCTGGCCCAGCGGGTGGCGAAGGTGGGAGTGCCGGTGCCGGATCCGATCGCGTTCGAGCCGGAGGGAGGGCGCTTCGGCTCGCCCGGGATGCTGATGGCGTTCGTCGAGGGGACCTCGGTGGCGCCGCGGCTGCTGCGAGAAGCCCGAGTACGAGGCCGCGCGCGAGCGGCTACCCGGCCAGCTCGCCGACGCGCTCGCGAGGGTGCACTCGCTCGGCACGGCGCAGCTCGAGGGCGTGCTGCCGGCCGCGGCCGCCGACCCGGCGCTCGGCCAGATCACCGAGTGGCAGCGGCAGGTCGACGAGATCGGCGAGCCGCTGCCGGCGATCGAGCTCGGGCTGCGCTGGCTGCGCGCGAACGCTCCCGAGCCGGCGTCCATTCGACTGGTCCACGGGGATTTCCGACTCGGCAACTTCATCGTCGGCACCGACGGGTTGGGAGCGGTTATCGACTGGGAGCTGGCTCACCTCGGCGACCCGGCCGAGGACATCGGCTGGCTCTGCATCCGATCCTGGCGGTTCGGCAACGACGATCACCCGGTCGCGGGCCTCGAGGGTCTCGACGGCTTCCTGGCCGCATACGAGGCTGCGGGCGGAGACCCGGTGGACCGGGAACGGGTGCGGTACTGGGAGGTGTTCGGGAACCTCAAGTGGGCGGTGATCTGCGCCCGGCAGGCCGCCGACCACCGAAACGGCGTCCGCCGAAGCCACGAGCTCGCATCGCTCGGCCGCCGGATCTGCGAGCCGGAGTGGGACATGCTTCAGCTGGTGCGCGGTGGGGGGAAGTGAAATGACCCAGGACCGACCCAGTGCCCCCGAGCTGCTCGACGCCGTCGCCGAGTACCTGTTCGCCGAGCTGCGCCCGGAGGTCGCAGGCGAGCAGCGCTTTCGGGTCCTGGTCGCCGCCAACGTCTGCGCGATCGTGGCCAGGGAGCTGCGCGCCGGAGAGACGCCGGCGCGCGAGGACCTCGCGCTCTTCTCCGAGCTGCTCGGGCGCGATGTCGATCCGGCGGCGGACGTCGACGTACAGGAGGGCGCTCGTGCCGCCGCGGCCGAGCTCGCGGCGCTGCTGCGCTCCGGCGAGCTCGACGACCGCATCGACGAGCTCGCTCCCCGGCTCGCCGAGCACGTGAAGCGACAGCTCGACGTGGCGCGGCCGGGCTACGCAGACGGCTGAGGCCGCTCGGAGCCGAGCGTGAAGGTATTGAGCGCGGCGCCGCCGTCGACGCGCGATCTCCTGGCCGGTCAGCTGGGCGGCGTCTACCGAGCACAGGTGGGCGACCGTGGCGGCGATCTCCTCCGGCTCGACCATGCGGCCCGATGGCAGCATGGGCGCGAGGCGCTCGAGCACCTCCTCGGGCATCGCGCGGACCTTCTCGGTCGCGACCATGCCGGGCAGCACCGCGTTCACGGTGATCCCCCGGCCCGACGTTCTCGGCGGCGAGGGTCTTCGCCATCCCGAGCAGGCCGGCTTTCGACGCCGAGTAGGCGACCTGGCCGCGCAGCCCGGCCTTGGCGGCGCCGGAGGAGATGACGACGATCCGGCCCCAGCCCCGCTCGCGCATTCCCGGGAGGCAGGCCTGTACCGCGCGGAACGCTCCCGTGAGGTTCACGTCGATGTCGCGCTGCCACTGCTCTGGGGTCATCCGGTGGGCCGAGGCGATCGTGTCGGTGATCGCAGCGTTGGAGACCAGGACGTCGATCCCCGAGAGGTCAGGCAGCTCGTCGGTGGTCAAGTCGACCTGGAGGTCGCACCCCTCGTCGCGGTCGAGAGTCTTCACCTGGAGCCCGTCGGCGCGCAGGCGCTCGGCGATCGCGGCTCCGATCCCGCGGGCGGCCCCGGTGACGAGCGCGCGGCGGGGCATCTCGGCCGGGGTCATGGGAGGCTGCTCACAGGTCGGTCTCGTGCTCGCCGGCGCGCCCGGCGTCGGTCTTCTCGTAGAAGCGGCCGAGCAGCGCGAGCGTCTCCTCGGGGTCGGCGCAGGTGTATGCGTTCCACGCCTCGTTGCGCAGCTGCTCGTCGAGCGGCTTGCCGACCGTGTCGAGGATCGTCTGCTTGGCGGAGCGAACCGCCCGCTGCGAGTTGCGCAGGATCTGGTGCGCCACCCGCTCGGCCTCGTCCATGAGCTGGTCGTGCGGGACCACCTTCGAGACGAGGTTCGCCTGCAGCGCCCGCTGCGCGTCGATCGGCTCGGCCGTCAGCAGCATCTGCGATCGCGACGCCCGTGCCGCAGGTGTTGACGAGGCGCACCAGGCCGCCGTCGCCGTGGTGGAAGCCGCGGCGGGCCTCGAACGAGCCGAACATCGCACGCTCGGAGGCGATGCGGATGTCGCAGGCCAGCGCGGTCTCGAGGCCGCCCGCGAGCGCCCAGCCGTTGACGCTCCGACGATCGGCTTTGTAGATGCGGTGCATGCCGCGGGTGAAGCCATTGAGCCCGAGCTCGACGATCTCGCGGATGTCGTCGGTGCCCGCGTCGGCGATGATCGGCGGGATGTACTCCTTCAGGTCGGCGCCGGCGCAGAACGCGTCGCCGGCCCCGGTCAGGATCGCGACGTCGAGCTCGTCGTCGGCGTCGAAGTCGGCCCAGGCGGCGATCATCGCCCGGTGCACCTCGGGGCTGACCGCGTTGCGCGCCTCGGGGCGGTTGATCGTGACGTAGGCGATCCGGTCGCGCTTCTCGTAGAGGACGACGCCGGAGTCGGCCGACGGCGGCGGCCCGGGCGCCTCGGGGTTGTGGTGGGCGGCTGCCATCGGTTCTCCTTCGTTCGCTGTGCGGAGATCGTATGCGCCGGGCCGCGGTTGACAGTTGTCCGAACCCCGGCATAGGGTCGGCCCTGAGGGAAGGGAGCAACTATCGAAAGGGGAAGCCTTGATTACACGTATTCGCAGGAATCTCAGTTTCGCCAACGTAGTCGCGGTGATCGCGCTCTTCATCGCCCTGGGCGGTGGCGCCTACGCCGCCAAGAAGCTCAACGGCAAGACGATCGCGAACAACTCGATACCGGCGAAGAAGTTGAAGAAGAGCGTGCTGAAGAACCTCGACAAGTGCCCGTCGAACGCGCCCAACAAGGTTGCGGGAATTTGTTACGGGCCGGCCCAGACCGCGACGATCTGGGATACGGCGGTGCAGCAGATCTGCAGGCCGCAGAATCTGCGAGCCCCGACGATCGGCGAGGCGCTGCTCGTCATGACCGCCGTCGGCGGCGGGCCCACCAACGAGACCTGGACCGACGAGGTGACTGACATCTCCGCGCCGGGCCGAGCCTTCGTCAAGGCGCCCGGCGACCCGTCGGGGCAGATCTTCACCGCTGCCCCGGGCACGAACCACGCAGTGCGCTGCGTGATCAACGCCACCAACTAGACGCTGCAGGTTCAGGCGTAGGTTGCGCGGACGACCGCAAGGTCGTCCGCGCGCCACGTCACCTCGCCGCCGCACCATTCGGCGATCCGCGTCGGCGTCCTCGAAGGCGTCGGCGACCACGAGGGCCTTCGCCTGCTCGCGGACGCGGCGAAACAGGGTCTGCTGCTGCTCGTCGCTCAGGGCGCCGACCGAGAGCACGGCGATCACGAGGTCCCAGGGGCCGTCGGGCAGGGGGTCCTCCATCCGGGCGAGCATCACGCCGTCGTACTCCTCGCGCAGCCTGAAGACCATCTCGGGGCTGGAGTCGAGGCCGATCACCCACGCGTCGGGGTATGACTCGAGCAGCACGCGAGTCGTCTCGCCGGTTCCCATGCCGAGTTCGAGCACCCGCTCGGGGCTGAGAAGGGACCGCGTCGACGGCCGCGCGCTGGATCTCGTCGAACCGCGGGACCTCGCTTCGGATCTGCTCGAGATAGGTCTCTGGGTCCCATTGATACTGGCCGGCCACGGCGCTCACCGTAGCTAAGGGGGCAGGCCCTAAGGTGAAAGGCATGGACCACGCGGGCGGCATCGTCGACCTCGAGCGGCTGGCGCTCTCGTCCGGTGAGGCACGTTCGCTCGAGCTGCGCCTTCCGCTCGAGTCGATCGCGCTCGGCGGCCAGACCTACGTTCCCGAGGGCGGGGGAGTGGATGCCCGCATCGACGTGTCGCGCACCACCGGCGGATTCGCGCTTCGCCTGCGCTTCGAGGCGGTCATCGACGGGCCCTGCGTGCGCTGCCTCACCGATTCGCGCTTCCGGATCGCGATCGACTCGCGCGAGGTGGAGCAGGCATCGACCGACGACGACGAGCTGCGGAGCCCCTACGTCACCGACGGCGACCTCGCGGTCGCCCAGTGGGCCCACGACGCGGTCGTGCTCGCCCTCCCGCCCGGCAAGCCGTTGTGCCGCGACGACTGCGCCGGGCTCTGCGACGTCTGCGGCGAGTCGCTCAACGACGCACCCGAGGGCGCCCACGACCACCCCCGCGGCGGCGACCCGCGCATGGCGAAGCTGAAGGACCTGAAGCTCGAGTAGCCGGATCACAGTCGGCGTGGCACGGCCGCCACGGGGCTGCCGCTTCCGGGTCCCTATACGGAGACCCACGCGACAGCCCCGCGCCGGCCGTGTCACGTCGAGGTCACACGGCTACCATTGCGCCCCTCATGGCGGTCCCCAAGAAGAGACAGTCCCGCACGCGGCGCGACAAGCGGCGAGCGAATCACAAGGCGGCGACGCCGCGCCTGAACGAGTGCCCGCGCTGTCACAGCCCGCGCCTGCCGCATCGCGTCTGCCCGACGTGCGGCACCTACGCGGGCCGCGAGGTGATCCGGCAGGAGACGCCGGACCTGACCTCGCCCGACTCGATCGGAGTAGCCGCGTGACCTTGCCGGTCGCGCTCGATGCGCAGGGTGCCGATGCCGGCCCCGAGGCTGTGCTCGAAGGCGCCCGCATCGCGGCGGCCGACGGGATCGCCGTTCGGGTCTTCGGTCCGGGTTCGCTCGAGGCCTCCGACGGGGTCGAGGTCGTCGCCTCGGACCAGTGGATCCCCAACGACGTCGACCCGGTTCCAGCCGTGCGCTCGACGCCCGACGCATCGGTCGTCCGCGCCGCCGCCGACGTGGCCGAGGGCCGCTCGTCGGCTCTCGTCAGCCCGGGCTCCACTGGCGCTGCGATGACCGCGGCGCTGTTCGCGATGAAGCGCATCAAGGGCGTGCATCGCCCAGCCCTCGCGGCGCAGATCCCGATCCCCGGCGGCGGGACGACCCTCTTCCTCGACTGCGGCGCCAACACCGAGGTGCGCCCGCAGCACCTGATCCAGTTCGCCTACCTGGGCGCGGCGTTCAGCGAGAGCGTGCTCGGCACCGAGCGCCCCCGGGTCGGCCTGCTGAGCGTCGGCGAGGAGCAGAAGAAGGGCCGCCTCGACGTGGTAGAGGCCCACGAGGCGCTGATGGACGCGGAGACCCTGAACTTCGTCGGCAACGTCGAGGGCCGCGACCTCCTCGGCGACACCGCGGACGTGATCGTCACCGACGGCTTCACCGGCAACGTCGCGCTGAAGACCCTCGAGGGGACGGCGCGCGCGGTTGCCGGCGCGGTTCGCGACGCGGCGCGGTCGGGACCGGTCTCGGCTGCCGGGGGGCTGCTCCTTCGACCGGCGTTGGCAGGGCTCCGGCACCAGCTCGACCCGAACGCGGTCGGCGGCGCGATCCTGCTCGGCCTTCGCGGCGTCGCCGTGGTCGCGCACGGAAGCTCCAGCCCGGAGGGCATCGCCAACGCGATCCGGCTCGCCGAGCGCTCGGTCAGCGAGCGGGCCGTCGAGCGGACGGCCGAGCGCCTGACGGCATCGGGGGCGACGCGCGAGGGCCTGCGCGAGGCGGCTTCCACCGATCCGACGGGGGCGCGATAATGCCCGCCATGGAACGAGAAGAGGTGCTGACGCTCGTGCGCGACCACCTGGTCGCGGAGCTCGAAGTGGCCCCCGAGAAGATCAACCCCGAGACGAGGTTCCGGGAAGACCTGGACGCCGACTCGCTCGATCTCTACGAGCTGCTGATGGAGCTCGAGGACCGCTACTCGATGAGGATCAGCGAGGAGGAGGCGGCCCGCATCGAGACCGTCGGCGACGCGGTCGACTTCGTTTGCGCCCGCGTCCCCGCGGGGTGAGCACCGAGGCGACCGCGCCGTCGCTCGCCACGCTGCTCGACGGCCTTCCCGCCGATCTCGCCGCCAAGGCGTTCTCGCATTCGTCGTGGGTCGAGCGCCGGACCGAGGGGTACGGGCGCCTCGCCTTCCTCGGCGACAGCGTGCTCGGGCTCGCCGTCGCTTCGGAGCTCTACCGCACCTCGCCCGACGCCGACATCGGCGAGCTCACGAAGATCCACAATCAGGCGGTGAGCGGGCGCGCCTGCGCCAACGTCGCCCGCGACCTCGAGTTCATCGAGCGGCTGCGGGAGCGCGCGCCCGAGGGCGGCGCCGGCGTCCCGGTCGAGACCCTCGCGTCCTCCGAGCGGACCCTCGCGTCTGTCTGCGAGGCGGTGATCGGCGCCTGCTACCTCGGGCACGGCTTCGAGATGACGGCCGAAGCCGTGGTGGCCTCCTTCGCGGGCGAGATCGACTACGCGCGCAGGGAGCGCGTGGACTTCAAATCCGAGCTCCAGGAGCGGCTCGCTCGCAACGGCGCGACCGTAAGCTACGAGGTGGTTCGCGAGGCCGGCCCCCCTCACGACAGGCTGTTCGAGGTGCGCGCGAAGGTCGCGGGCGACGAGGTGGGCACGGGCGCGGGCCGAAGCAAGAAGGAGGCTGAGCAGGCCGCTGCGGCGAAGGCGCTGGAGGGCTTAGGGTGAGCGATTGCGCCCGAGCGGGGATCCCGTCCGCTTGGGACGCGAACCTTGGGGGAGTTGACGGGTTCTAACTGAGATGTATCTAAAGGCGATCAACCTCAAGGGGTTCAAGTCGTTCCCCGACCGCACGCGGCTGACGTTCAGCCCGGGCGTCAGCGTGATCGTCGGTCCGAACGGTTGCGGCAAGTCCAACATCACCGACGCCGTCCTTTGGGCGCTCGGCGAGCAGAGCCCCAACGCGGTGCGAGGCAACTCGATGAGGGACGTGATCTTCGCCGGCGGCCAGGGCCAGTCCGCCCGCCGCTTCGCCGAGGTCGAGGTCGTCATCGACAACAGCGAGGGGCGCGCCGCCAGCGAGTTCTCCGAGATCTCGATCACACGCCGAATCGAGCGCGACGGCGACGGCGAGTATCGGCTGAACGGCGCGCGCTGCCGGCTCGCCGACGTCCTCGAGGTGCTCTCCGACACGAACATGGGGCGCGAGATGCACTCGGTGATCAGCCAGGGCCGCGTCGAGCAGATCGTCAACTCCAAGCCCCGCGACCGCCGGCTGCTGATCGAGGAGGCCGCGGGCCTCGGCAAGCACCGAAAGCGCCGCCACCGCGCGCAGCTGAAGATGGAGCGCGCCCGCGACAACCTCGATCGTGCACTTGACGTCGAACGAGAAGCGCGTTCACGTTTGCGGCCGCTGAAGCGCCAGGCCGAGGCCGCCGAGCGCACCGCGAAGCTGGTCGCCCAGGAGGACGAGCTCCGCTCGGTCCTGGTCGCCGGCGAGCTCCGCGAGCAGCAGGACCTGCTGGCGACGGGCGAGGGCTCGCTGATCGAGATTCGAAAGCGGCGCGACTCCGTCGAGGGGCGACTCAACGAGGTCCGCGTCCGCCGCGCTGCGATCGAGGAGAAAGTCGCGAGCGGCGAGGACGAGCGTCGCGCCCTCGGCCAGCGGATCGCCGACGCCCGCGGTGCGGTCGAGCGCGTTCGCGCCCGCGCCGAGTCCATCGAGTCCGCCGAGCGCGAGCTGCGCGCCGGCCTCGGTGAGCGCCAGCTCCGGCTGACCGAGCTCGACGACGAGCCGGGCATGGAGGGCGCTGCTGTGGCGCGGATAGCCGAGCTCGAGACGGCTCTGGCGAGCCTCGACGAGGGCGAGGGCGGCCTCGACGCCGAGCTGCAGGCCCTCCGCGCCCAGGCGAGCGCCGCCGAGTCGGGCCGCGCCGAGCTCGATGAGAAGCTTCCCGCGGTCGCCGAAGCTGCCGAGCAGGCCGCATCCAGCTTCCAGCGCGCGAGCCAGGCTCGCGACCTCGCCAGGGCCGAGTCCGAGAAGGCCGCTCAGCGCCGGGCCGCGCTTCAGGGCGAGCTCGCGGCCGTCGAGGCGAAGCTCGCACGCGCCGCTATGGAGGGCTCCGACGAGGTGCTCGCGGGGATGATCGAGACGGGCCCCGGCATCGAGCGCGCCCTTTCGGCCGCGCTCGGCGAGCGCCTGCGCGCGGCCGTGGTCGACACGGTCGGCGACGGCGTCGGCCGCCTGCAGGACAGCGACGGCGCTTCGCGAGCGCTGGTCTCGGGCACCAGCGGCGACGGCGCCGCGCAGTCTCCGCCGGTCGACGGCGCTCGGCGCCTGCTCGACCTGGTCAAGGCCGACGGCGCCGCCGGCGAGATCGCCGAGCGCCTGCTCGCCGACGCCTGGATCGTCGACGAGCTCGAGTCGCTGCCAGACGACTTCACCGGCATCGCTGTGACCGTCGACGGCGACGCCTACGACGCGGCCGCGGGCGAGCTGCGCCGGCTCCCGCGCGAGGGGACCGACCCCGCGCTCGCCGCCCGCTCGGCGCGCGAGGAGCTGGCCTCGCGCCTTGCCCAGCGCGAGCAGACCGTCGAGCGAGCCGTCCGGGACCTCGAGCGCGCCGAGGAGTCGCTCGCCACGGCCCAGGCCGAGCGCGACGAGACTGACCTCGCCCTGCGGGACGCTCGCCGCGCGCTCGACGAAGCGGTCGAGGAGGGGCGCCGCACCCAGTGGCTCGCCGACCGGCGCGCCGAGCGCAGCGAGGACGGCCCGACTACGGTCAAGCGCGCCCAGCTCGAGGCAGAGCTCGCTGCCGAGCGTCGCCACGCGGAGGTCGCGGAGCGCGCCGGCGAGGCCCGCCGCCGTGACCAGGAGCGCCTGCGGCGCCGAATCGAGCTCGAGACCGAGACGCTCCCCGCCCTAGCCAAGGTCCGCGAGGCGCTGGCGAACGTAGTCGAGCGGCTCGAGCGCCACGCCGAGGCGCTCGGCGGGGCCCCGGGCGAGGGTGGAGCCGGCGACGTCGCGACCGAGCTTCGGGAGTGCTCCGAGCAGGAGTACGGGCTGCAGACCGAGATGCGCGAGATCAGCGAGGCGCTGACCACGGCCGAGGTCGAGGCCGCGCAGCTGCGAGATCGCCGCGACGAGAGCCGCTCCGAGCTCGAGCGCCTGGCGGCGAGCCTCGAGCGCGAGCTCGGGCCGGCGGCCGAGCCGCTTCCCGAATCCGACCGCGAGGAGATCCGCGTCAAGCTCGAGCGCCTGGGTCGCCGCCGCGAGCAGATCGGGCCCGTCAACCCGCTCGCCGAGCGCGAGTACTCCGAGGCGGCCGAGCACGTTCGCGAACTGAAAGAGCAGCGGGCGGACACCGAGGCCGGGCTCGAGGAGCTGAAGGCGCTGATCCGTCGCACCGACCGCGAGATCGCCCAGGCCTTCGAGGAGACCTTCGAGGCGACGGCCCGGAACTTCGAGGAGATGGTGACCGAACTCTTCCCCGGCGGCAAGGGCAAGCTGCGCCGGATCGACGCCGCGCCGCCCAAGCCCGCCCGGACCATAGGCGGCCAGAACGGCGACGCCGCGCAGGAGACCGAACCCGAGTCAGACGACTACGGCGCCCCCAAGGACGAGGCGTGGGGGGTGGAGATCGAGGTGACCCCGGCCGGCAAGTCGACGCGCCGCCTGTCGCTGCTCTCCGGCGGCGAGAAGTCCCTCGTCGCGCTCGCGTTCGTCTTCGCGGTGCTGATGGCGCGCCCGTGCCCCTTCTACATCCTGGACGAGGTCGAGGCCGCTCTCGACGACCTCAACATCGACCGCTTCCTGCGCCTGGTGCGCCGTTTCTCGGAGCGCTCCCAGTTCATCGTCGTCACCCACCAGAAGCGAACGATGGACGCCGCCGACATCCTCTATGGAGTCAGCATGGGCGGCGACGGCATCACCAAGGTCGTCTCGCGCAAGCTGCCGCGCGACGGAGAGCTGAAGCCGGGCGACGTCCCCGAAGCCGACGCGGCTGCGGCCGAAGCGGCCTAGCGCCGTCCTCGTCAGCCCGGAGGCATCTCGTCGAACTGCGGCGCGTCGTCGCCGATCTGGTGCCAGCTGGCCTTGTAGGCGACCTGCTGGTGAAAGCTCGGCTCCATTGCGAGCTCGCTCATCAAGCCCGCTGCGACGAAGTAGACCTCGCCGAGGTCGTCAAAGATGCTCGACCCGCAGTTGCTGCAGAAGTTGCGGGGCGCGAGCGCGCTCTCGTAGGTCTTGACCAAGTCGGCGCCCTTGGTGACCGTGAAGTTGTCCTTGGCCACGACCACCCCCGCGAGGCTCGAGCCCGTCCACCGCTGGCAGCGAGTGCAGTGGCAGTACCCCATCGCCTGGGGATCCTGAACCTCGTACTCCACGCCTTCGCACAGGCAGGTTCCGTTGAGCGTTTCAGCCATGAGACCCCTCTCGGTTGCCGTTGAACGACCCTTTCGGCAACGCTATCACCGGCAGGCCGAGGCGACGCGCTCGATTTCAGCTTTCATACGGGCTGTCCTGACTTACTGTTGCTGTGCAACAACAAGGCAGGACGACGGTCCCCACTAGCCTCGCCGGATGCCCAAGACATGGACCGACGCCTTCGACCTCGGCGACCGCGATGTTCCCGACGCCCCGGCCGATGAGGGTCAGGGCGGTGGCCTCTTCAAGCGCCTGCGCGAGGGCCTGAGCCGCAGCCGCCAGGCGCTGGGTGCCGAGCTCAGCTCCAGCTTCACCGACCGCGTCGACGAGCAGACTTGGGAGGCGATCGAAGAGGCGCTCATCCTCGCCGACGTGGGGGCGGGCACCACTGCCGCGGTCGTGCGCCGCCTCGAGGACGAGGTCGAGTCGGGCGAGCTCAGCGGGGGAGAGGCCCTTCGCGAGCGCCTGATCGAGCTGCTCGCCGAGACGGCCACCCCCGAGGGCGACCTGCGGATCGATCTCAGCGCCAAGCCCGCCGTGATGATGGTGGTCGGCGTCAACGGCACCGGCAAGACGACGACGATCGGGAAGATCGCCTGGCACCTGCAGCGCGAGCTGGGCCTCGACGTCGTCGTAGGCGCCGCCGACACGTACCGCGCCGCGGCGGTCGAGCAGCTCGCCGAGTGGGCGGAGCGCGCCGGCTGCCAGATCGTCAAGGGCACCGAGGGGGGAGACCCCGGTGCGGTCGCCTTCGACGCCGTCGCGGCGGCCCAGGCACGGGGGGCGGACGTCGTCATCTGCGACACGGCCGGGCGCCTGCACACCAAGGACAACCTGATGGAGGAGCTCTCGAAGGTGCGCCGCGTGATCGCCAAGCAGATCCCCGACGCTCCCAACGAGACCCTTGTCGTGATCGACGCCACCACCGGCCAGAACGGGGTTCGCCAGGCGAAGGCCTTCGGCGAGGCGGCGGAGGTCACGGGGGCCGTGCTGACGAAGCTCGACGGCTCGGCCAAGGGCGGAGTCGCTCTCGCGATCGCATCCGAGCTGGGCATCCCGGTGAAGCTGATCGGCATCGGCGAGTCGCTGGAGGACCTGCGCCCGTTCGACGCGTCCGAGTTCGCACGGGCCCTGCTCGCCGAATAGGCAACGAAGCCTGCGTCCGGCCGCCCTGCCCTGGGTGACAATCGCAGCGTGCGAGCGGGTGGAAAACGGGAACGCGTATGCATCGTGGTGGGCCTGGCGGCCTGCGCGGCGCTGCTCGCTCCCGCGCCGAGCCAGGCCTCCCAGCACGAGTTCCTGACCGCCACCGAGGCGCTCACGATGCAGCCGACCATTTCGCTGAAGAATGGCAGCGACCCCGAGATCCTCGACCGCGTGATCGTGACCGGCCGCGTGCCATTTCCCGGCCCGGGTCGCAAGGTCAACGTGCGGGTCACGCGCGACGGCCGCAAGGCCTCCACCCACCGCCTGCGGACCAACCGGTTCACCGGGCGCTACCGGATGCGCCTGAAGCTGCGCGGGTGCTGCGAGTACATGGTGCAGGCCGCCGACCGAAGCGGCCGCTCGAACGCGGTTCGGTTCGCGGTCGGAGTGCCCTCGGAGCTCGAGACCGGCCGGCAGGCGGCGCTCTTCAACCACCTGCTGCGAGCCAACGGCTTTCACATGGGCCGGGTGACCGACGAGCCGGACGAGGCGACCGGCCTTGCGATCATGGCGCTTCGCAAGACCCACGATCTGCCGCTCTCAGAGGACTACGAGCCGGCGCTGTTCAAGCTCCTGCTCTCGGGCGGCGCCGCGTTCGAGCCCGTGCACACCGAGGACGGCCGCCACGTCGAGGTCGACGTGTCCCGCCAGGTGATGGCGCTCGTCGAGGACGGCAGGGCCACGGACGTCTTCCACGTCTCGACCGGCTCCGGCGGCACCCCGCGCGGCCAGTGGAGCTTCTACAGCAAGGTGCCGGGCTACAACGCAATCGGGATGTACTACTCGGTCTTCTACGACGGCGAATACGCCACCCACGGCTACTCGTCGGTGCCCACGTACCCCGCGAGCCACGGTTGCACCCGCAACCCGGTCGCGTACTCGGCGTTCATCTACGACTGGATCGAGCTCGGCGACGCCATGTACGTCTACGACTGAGCGGACGGGCGCTAGGCCGCGGCGAAGCGCTTCTCGGCGCGGGCCCTGCGCTTCGCCGCCTCGACCTCGCGGTCCTTCGGCGGCGCCGTGGTGACCAGGTCGTCGAGCAGGGCGCGCGTCGCCGCGGCCACCTCTTCGACCGCTCGGTCGAACGCCTCTTCGTTGGCCTTGGAGGGCTTGGTCGAGCCGCTGATCTTGCGCACGTACTGAAGCGACGCGTCCCGGACCTCCTCCTCGGATGCCGGAGGGGCGAAGTTATGGAGTTGTCTGATGTTTCTGCACATGCCTCAAGCGTACCCGCGAGGCACCGAATCAGGCCTGCTCAGTCGACGTCGACGCGCCCGAGGATCGCCTCGGCCGAGACTGGCCCCCAGTACCGGGAGTCCTTCGCGGCGGCCCGGTTGTCGCCGAGCACGTAGAAGTGGCCCTCGGGGACGGTTATCGCCGCCGGCAGCTCGCAGCCGACCTTGCCGGGGCAGGGCTTGATGAACGGCTCCTCGACGGCCTCGCCGTTGAGGACGGCGCCGCCGCGCTCGACGGCGATCTCGTCACCTGGCCCGGCGACGACCCGCATCACGAACTCGTTCTCGGCCAGTCGTCCCTCGACCACCGGCGTCGGCGCGTCGCACCCGGAGTTCAGCTTGAACTCGGCGCCGCAGCGGTTCTCGTACACGCCGCTCGACGGGGTGAAGGCGACGACGTCTCCCGCCTCCGGCTCGGAGTCCGAGTACGCCCCCTCGTCGAGGGTTAGCGGCTCGTCGAAGCCGATCGTCGGGAGCATGGAGTCGGAGGAGAGGTTGAGCCGGCGCTCGTCGTCGGAGGGGGCGGCGACGAAGGCGAGGGCGAGGAAGGCGCCGACGATCGCCACGACGCCGGCTGCCATGGCAAGGCGCGTGCGCATCGATCCAGGGTAGGCCCCACCGGGGCCATCCCCATCGCGCTACGTCGCAAGTCCACAGTGGTCGGGTAGGCCAAGCCGTCTAACCTGATGAGCCGTGTTCGACCAGCTTTCAGACCGCCTCCAGGGAGTGCTCGGCGAGATCCGCTCCCGCGGCAAGCTCTCCGAGGACGACGTCACCAAGGCCCTGCGCGAGGTGCGCCTGGCGCTGCTCGAGGCCGACGTCAACTTCAAGGTCGTCAAGGACTTCACGTCGAGCCTGCGCGAGCGCCTCGAGGGCGCCGAGATCTCGGAGGCGCTCAACCCCGGCCAGACGGTCGTCAAGGCGGTGAACGACGAGCTCACCGAGCTGATGGGCGGCGCCGGCGGCCGCGAGATCGCGTTCGCCTCCAACGGCCCGACCGTGATCCTGATGACGGGACTGCAGGGCTCGGGCAAGACGACCGCCACGGCGAAGCTCGCGAAGCTGCTGCGCAAGGACCACAAGGACGTGGCGGTCGCCGCCTGCGATCTCCAGCGGCCCGCCGCGGTCGAGCAGCTCGAGCGCCTGGCCGGCCAGGCGAAGGCGACGTTCTACTCGCAGCCGGGCGAGACGGATGCCGTGAAAGTCGCGTCATGGGCGCTCGACCAGGCCAAGGCTGAGAGCCGCGACGTGCTGATCGTCGACACGGCCGGGCGCCTGCACGTCGACTCCGACCTGATGGACGAGCTGGCGGCGGTGCGCAAGGCGACCAAGCCACACAACGTGCTGCTCGTCGTCGACGCGATGACCGGCCAGGACGCCGTCAACGTCGCCGAGTCCTTCGCCGAGACAGCCGACTTCGACGGCGTCGTGATCACCAAGCTCGACGGCGACGCTCGCGGCGGCGCCGCGCTCTCGGTCCGCGCGGTGACCGGCAGGCCGATCATGTACGCCTCGACGGGCGAGAAGCTCGACGAGATCGAGCGCTTCCACCCGGATCGCATGGCGGGCCGGATCCTCGGGATGGGCGACGTGATGTCGCTGATCGAGAAGACCCAGGACGAGTTCAGCGCCGACGAGGCGGCCGACCTCGAGCGCAAGATCCGAAAGCAGCAGTTCACGCTCGAGGACTTCCTCGCCCAGATGCAGCAGGTCCGCAAGATGGGCCCCCTCGGCGGCCTGATGAAGATGATCCCCGGCATGGGCAAGGCGATGCAGGGGATGGGCCAGGTCGACGAGCGCGAGCTCGATCGAATCGAGGCCATCATCAAGTCGATGACGCCCTACGAGCGCGCCCACCCCGACGAGATCAAGGGCTCGCGCCGCAAGCGCATCGCGAACGGCTCGGGCACCACCGTCCAGGCCGTCAACCGCCTCGTCAAGCAGTTCGGGCAGATGCGCAAGCTGATGAAGCAGATGGCCGACGGCAAGATGCCGAACCCCGAGCAGCTCATGCGCGGTGCCCGCTAGGTTGTGGTCGTGATCTCGGGCCTCGACTTCGTAGGCGTTCCCACCCAGGACCCCGACCGGTCTCGTGCCTTCTACGTCGACACCCTCGGCCTGAAGCCCGACGAGGGATCGGATTACGAGTTCTGGGTCGGCGACACTTGCTTCGGCATCTGGGAGCCGGAGAAGCAGGGCATGGAGTTCGCCCCGCAGAAGAACGCCCACATCGCGCTGCACGTCGACGACGTCGAGGGGGCCCGCACCGAGCTCGAATCCAAGGGAGTGGAGTTCGCCGGCGAGACGTTCGACACTGGCGTCTGTCACATGGCCCTCTTCAGTGACCCCGACGGGAACGACCTCATGCTGCATCACCGCTACGCCGACGAGCGGGCCTGACGGTCCCCTCGGCGCTAACCTGCGTCGCCGCAATGGTTCGAATGAGACTTAGACGAGTGGGTTCGAATAAGAACGCCATCTGGCGCATCGTCGTCGCCGACAAGCGCTCCCCGCGCGACGGGCGCACGATCGAGACGATCGGGCAGTACAACCCGCAGACGGAGCCCTCGTTGATCGTGATCGACGAGGACCGCGCTCGCCACTGGCTCGATCACGGCGCCAAGCCCACCCGCACGGTGTCGCACCTGCTGCGGACCAAGGGCATCGATTCAGTAAGCGGCTGACCGCGATGGGCGAGCTGCTCGAGTTCCTCGCCCGCG
>CAWGAL010000002.1:0-103379 GCA_963820665.1 uncultured Solirubrobacterales bacterium
GCCGCCGAGCCCCCCGAGGAGCCGCCCGGCACCCGGCCTGTGTCCCACGGGTTGAGCACGTCGCCGTAGGCGGAGTTCTCGTTCGAGGAGCCCATCGCGAACTCGTCCATGTTGGTCTTGCCGAGCACCAGGGCGCCTGCCTCGTCGAGCTTGCGGACGGCGCTCGCCGTATAGGGGGGCACGTAGCCCTCGAGAATCCGGGACCCGGCTGTGGTCGCGGTGCCCTCGGTGCAGAAGATGTCCTTGATCGCAAGCGGTATTCCCGCGAGCTCGCCCTCGGCGCTCTCGGCGTCGGCTGCGCGGTTGCCGCTCACGCCGAGGAAGGCGTTCAGGGAGTCCCCCTCCGCCGCGCCGCGATAGGCGTCGAAGTACTCGCCGGCGCCCAGCTCGCGGGAGCGGATCCGCTCGGCCGCCTCGGCGACCGTCAGCTCGAGGAGCTCGACCGACATCAGCTAACCCGCACTAGGCCTGCGGCGAGGGGACGCGGTAGGCGCCCGCGGCCGGATCAGGAGCGCGCTCCAGCATCGCCTCGCGCGGCCAGCTCGGCCGCGGCTCGTCGGGGCGCAGCACGTTCTCGAGCTCGATCACGTGCGTGGTCGGCTCGACGCCGTCGAGGTCGAGCTCGCCGATTCGCTCGACGTGCTCCAGGATCCCCGAGAGCTCGCCTGCCATGCGCTCGACCTCGTCGTCGCTGAGCCGCAGGCGCGCGAGGCGGGCGACGTGCAGGACCTGTTCGCGGTCGATCATCGGTCGTGATTCTAGGCGTGAGGGCGCGCAGGTAAGGGGCCGGGTTAGGATCCCGCGCGATGACCGGGGAGAAGGCCGAGCGCTTCGTCCGCTTCAACCTGCTGCTGATGGCCGGGGGCTTCGCGATCGTCGGGTTCTTCTTCATCGCATGGCCCGACGGAACCCTGGCGCGGCTGACCGAGTTCGGCGAGAACTTCGGCGACTTCACGCCCGCGCCCGAGACCGACGAGCGACTCTGGCTGTCGCTCGGGTTCGCCTACATGGTCGTGATCACGGGCCTGGCGCTGATCGCAGCATCGGACGTGGTCCGCTACCGCCCGATGATCCTGGCGCTGGCCGCCGGCAAGGCCGCCTCGTCGATCACCTCGCTGGTCTTCTTCTTCCAGGACGACGTGTTCGCCTATCTGCTGAACGGGATCGTCGACGGGTCGTTGGTCTTCGCTTCGCTGCTGCTCTACGTGCTCGCTGGGCGCGTCGGAGCGCCCGCATCCCCCGGCTGAAGGCGCCCGCCGGGGCTCGGGGCCGCCGAGCTGACGACGCTCCGCGCGATCGCCGAGGCCGTCGTGCCCGGCCGCCACGGCCTGCCCGCGCCTGAAGCCCAGGTACCGGTGGCCGAGCCGGTCGCGCAGTTCCTCGCCCAGCTCCCTCCCCGCACCGTCACCGCCGTCAAGTGGGGGCTGCGGCTGTTCGAGCGGGCGCCGTTCCCGTGGCGGTTCAGCAGGCTCGGCGTCGAGGCCCGCTCGGAGTACCTGAGCAAGATGGAGGGCTCGCGCCTTGCGCCCTACCGCGACCTCGTGCTGTTGGCGAAGCTGCTGGCGATGATCGGCTACGCGCGCGACGAGCGAGTCGGCGCGGCCATCGGCGTCGAGTCGACCTGCGCGGTGCGCGAGGGCTCCCCCGCTCCCCGCGTCGAGGGCATCGGCGACATCGTCCCCGGCGGCGAGGGCGAGGACTGCGACGTGGCGATCGTCGGCTCCGGAGCGGGCGGCGCGGTCGCCGCCGCGGTGTTGGCCGAAGCCGGCCTCGACGTGCTCGTGCTCGAGTCGGGGCCCTACGTCGACCGCGACGACTACCCGACCGATCCCCTGGTCGGCCTGCCGTTGATGTACCGCGACGGCGGCCTGACGATCGCGCAGGGGCGCCCGGCGATCCCGGTCCCGGTGGGCCGCACCGTCGGCGGCACCACGGTGATCAACTCCGGCACCTGCTTCCGGGCGCCCGACGAGGTCCTGCGCGAATGGCGCGACGAGGCGGGCGTCTCCTGGGCGACCGAGTTGGCCCCCGACTACTCCTCGGCCGAGGAGATGCTCCAGGTGACCGAGCTCGACATCGAAACGCTCGGCCGAAACGGCCAGCTCTGCGCCGAGGGAGCCGAGGCGCTCGGGGCCAGCGGCGGCCCGATCAGCCGCAACGCGGGGGCCTGCGTGCAGTGCAGCTCCTGTCCCCTCGGCTGCCGCATCGACGCCAAGCGCGCGGCCCACGTCTCCTACCTGCCGCGTGCTGTCGCGGCGGGCGCTCGTGTTCGTGCCGGGGTGAAGGTCCAGCGCGTGATCACCGAGGACGGCCGTGCCACGGGCCTCGAATGCTCCGCCGGCTTCCCCACGTCGGCCCCCGAGGAGCTGGCGGCCAACGGGCGAAAGCGAGCCGGCCGGCCCTGGCAGGTCCGCGCCAGACGCGGGGTCATCAGCGCCGGTGGCGCCTTCGGCACCCCCGAGCTGCTGATGCGTTCGGGGATCTCGAACCCCCACCTCGGCCGCCATCTGCACGTCCACCCCGCCGCTTGGATCGGCGCGCGGTACCCCGAGGAGGTGCGCGGTTGGGACGGCGTCATGCAGAGCTACTACGTCGACGAGTGGCAGGCCCAGGGCATCCTGCTCGAGGCGACCTTCACCCCGCTCTCATTCGGCGCCCAGTGGCTCCCCGGCATCGGCGACGCGTTCGCCGACCGCGTCGCCCACTACGGCAACATCGGCTCGATCGGCGTCCACCTGCACGACCACTCCGAGGGCCGCGTCTCGCTGGCCGGCAACGGGGGGCTGCGCCTGGGCTACAAGCTCGACGACTCCGAGGCGAGGACGCTGCAGTTCGGTATCGCCCGCGCGGCCGAGGTCCACTTCGCCGCCGGCGCCACCGAGGTCTATCCGAACGTCGGGGCGTGCACGACGATCACGCGCGGCGGGCTCGCCGACTTCGAGGCGATGAGCCTCAAGGCCTCGGACCTCCGCCTCGAGGCCTTCCACCCCATGTCGACCGCGCGCATGGGCTCCGACCCCGGCACGAGCGTCACCGGCCCCGACGGCGCCGTGCACGGCGTCCGCGACCTCTACGTGGCCGACGCCTCCCTGTTCCCGTCGTCGGTCGGCGTCAACCCGATGATGACCATCGTCGCCTGCGCCTCGCGCGTCGCGCGCGGGGTGGCTGAGACAGCCGCCGCCTAGGCACGAACCCTGCAGAACGAGCGAGGGCGAGCTCTCGGCTCGCCCTCGCCCCGCGAAACTGCGCCCGCGCTAGCGGGTGCTGAAGTCCGCGCCCTCCTCCTGCATGCCCAGGTACCCGCCTATGGCTATGCCGGCGGAAGCGAGCAGACCGAGGTAGATACCAATCTCCTTGTCGACGTCCCCTTCGCCGGGCGGGTTGATGATCCGGTAGAGCACCAGCAGCGTCGCCAGCACCCCGAGGCCCGTGACGATCGCGCTGAACGCGATCGGCAGCTCGACCGACAGGTTCGCGAGAGCGATGACGGCGAACGCGATCCCCGTCGCCGCGGCCAGGAACAGGATCAGATCCGTGAAGTCGAACGATTCCCAGGCGTTGGCGGACGTGTTGGCGTCCTCCGGGCCCTGGACACCAAGGGCGTCAGCAGCCTCCTGCGCCTGCTCGACGAGCTCGCCGGCCTCCCCCCCGATCCCGTACCAACTGAAGAACATGAAGATGAAGAGCAGCGCGCCGCTGATGCCCGCGATCAGCGCTCCCCTCCCGAGATTCGATGTATCCATTGATGTCCTTCCTGGATTCATGCGCGCGCGCCGCGCGCAAGTGACGGGCCGGTAGCCCGATTCGGCGGGAACCCTATAGGCAGACCCGGTCGCGCAGTCAGCGCCTGGAACGCATGGCCACTGCGCCGCCGTAGGTGATGAGCCCCGCGCCGAGCAGCCCGAGCCAAACACCGATCTCGCGGTCGAGGCCGACGAAGGGCGGGTTGACGAACCGGTAGGCGACGAGCGCAATGGCGATCGCGCCGAGGACCGTCACGAGCAGGCTCCCCGGCACCGGCGGGTCGTCGTCGCCGCCGAACACCACGACGGCGAGCCGGATCATCGCCACCGCCGCGGCGATCGCGCACGCCACGTCGGTGAACTCGAAGGACTCCCACCCCGTTCGGCTGATCGTGTCGCGCACGTCCACCCCCACGGCGCCGCCGATGTCCTCGGCGATGTCGCCGAGCGGGGTATCCGCCAGGCCGGCGCCCGGGAGCGTGTACCAGGGGACGAACAGCGAGACCAACAGCAGCAGGCCACCGCCCGCGGCGATGGCCGCCCCGAGCCGCGCCGACCCTGCTCGCGGCGCGGCGTGTCGGGACCCGGCTTCCACGCCGCTAGTCCTTGCTTGTGGTGGGGGTGTCGGGCTGCTCGGCCTCGGCCTTCTCGGTCGCCGGCTCCTCGGCGGGCTTCGCCGGGGCGGCGCGCGTCCTTCCGCCCGGGACGTCGACGAGTGGCTCCCAACCGTCCTCGCGTAGCGCCAGCAGGGCACCGACGGCTATCGCGATTGCCGCTGCCAAGCCGAGGAAGTAGCCGAAGTCGACCTCGGCGCCCTCGGGGACCGATATCACCCTCCAGAGGATGATCAGAACCGCGAGGCAGCCGAGCGCGAAGGTGATCCCACCACGAGGCAGCCCCACGTTGAGCCGCTTGCCCATCGCGGCCAGCACGGCGAACTCGACCGCCACGACGGCCGCGAGGGCGACGACGAAGCCCGTGACGTCGCCTCCCAGCGAATCCCATCCGCTGATGCCGCTGAACCAATCGAAAAACAGGAACACGAACAGGGCGATGCCGCCGATGCCCGCGATCTGCTCACCCCGCCGAAGCCTTGAGAAGTCCAATTCGTCCTCCGTCTCTTGGAGCGGGCCGCTTGGTGGCGGCGACCGCGTGGATGGCGCCGGCGGGATTCAACCACGCCCGCGGGCGCGGGTCAGGCCCGGGTGGCGCTCGCGGCGGCGCGGCCGCGCGCGGCCTGCACCGTGTTGGCGAGCAGCATCGCGATCGTCATCGGCCCGACTCCCCCCGGGACGGGGGTGATCGCGGACGCGACCTCGACGGCCGCGTCGAAATCGACGTCCCCGACGAGGCCCTCGTCGCTGCGGTTGGTGCCGACGTCGATCACGGTCGCGCCAGGGCGGATCATCTCGGCTCCGATCAAGCGCCGGACTGCCGACGGCCGCGACCAGGATCTCGGCGCGGCGGCAGACCTCACCGAGGTCCGCGGTGCGGCTGTGGCAGATCGTCACGGTGGCGTTCGCCCCCAGCAGCAGGCTCGCGAGCGGCCGGCCGACGAGGTTCGAGCGCCCGACGATCACGGCCTCCTTGCCCGAGGGATCGACCCCCGCGCTCGCCAGCAGCTCCATCACCCCGCGCGGCGTGCAGGGCACGAGCCCGGGCTCGCCACGCGCAAGCAGGCCGGCGCTCACCGGCGTCAGACCATCGACGTCCTTGGCGGGATCGATCGCGTTGACGATGGCGTCGGCGTCGATCTGGCCGGGCAGCGGCAGCTGCACGAGGATGCCGTCGACCTCGTCGTCGTCGTTCAGGCTCCGGACGAGCTCGATCAGCTCGTCGTGCGAGACGTCGCCGTCGGGCTCGTGGTGGATCGAGCGGATCCCCACCTCCTCGGCGAAGCGGCGCTTGTTGCGCACGTAGATCGCCGAGGCGGGGTCGTCGCCGACCAGCACCGTGGCGAGGCCCGGCTGCCGGCCGAGCTCGGCCGTGACCTCAGCCACCTCGCCGGCCACTCGCTCGCGCACCTGCGCCGCGACGGCCTTGCCGTCGATCACCGTTGCGCTCACCCTCGGCCCCTCAAGCCGCGTCCGCCTTCTTCAGCGGCGCGTAGTCGGCCATCAGCTTGCGTTCGGCGCCGTCGCCCGAGAAGCGCACGACGAGCACCCCGCCGGGCTCGACCGCCGTGACCACCCCCTCGCCGAAGCTCGCGTGGATGACGTCGTCGCCGGTCCCGAAGTCGCCGCCCGAGCCGCGCTGGGGCCGCCCCTGCGCCGGCGCGCCGAGCGACCAGCCGGTCGCGGCCTGCTCGTCGGTGCCCTCGCGCTCGACCAGCTCTTCGGGCAGCTCGCCGAGGAAGCGCGACGCAATGCTCATCGAGCGGTCGCCGAACACGCGGCGGGCACGGGTGTGGGTCATCCACAGGCGCTCGCGCGCCCGCGTGATCCCCACGTAACAGAGGCGGCGCTCCTCGTCCTCGTTGCCCTCCTCGAGCGAGCGCGAGTGCGGGAACACGCCCTCCTCGCAGCCGAGGATGAAGACGGCGCGGTACTCGAGGCCCTTGGCGTTGTGAAGGGTCATCAGGGTCACCTTCGATTCGCCCTTCGCGATGTCGTCGGAGTCTGTGTACAAGGAGATGGCCTGCAGGAACTCGTCGAGGGGACTCAGGTCAGAGGCGCCTTCGATCGCTCGGTTGGCGTCGAACTCCGCGGCCACGCCCACGAGCTCCTCGAGGTTCTCGGTCCGGCCCTCGGCCTCGATGGTGCGCTCAGCCTTGAGCGTGTCGAAGTAGCCCGAGCGGTCGAGCAGCGCCTGCAACAACTCGGCGACCGGAGCGTCCGAGAAGTCCTCGCGCAGCCCCTCGATCAGCTCGGTGAAGCGCCCGACCGACTTGATCGCGGCCGCGCCGAGCCCGGGAACCGATTCGGGCACCGAGGCGACCTCCCAGATCGTCTGCCCGGTGGTGTTCGCGTGGGCGAGCATCCGAGCCTGGCTCGTATCGCCGATCCCCCGCCGCGGCGAGTTGATCACGCGCGAGAAGCTGACCGCATCCGCCGGGTTCACCAGCAGCTGGAGGTAGGCGACGGCGTCCTTGATCTCCGCGCGCTCGTAGAACTTCGTCCCGCCGATCACCTGGTAGGGGAGCTCGTAGCGGACGAGGATGTCCTCGAGCACCCGGCTCATCGCGTTCGTCCGGTAGAAGACCGCGATCTCGTCGCGCGAGAACCCCTCGTCGCCCACAAGCCCCTCTATTTCGCCGGCGACGAACCGCGCCTCGGCGTGCTCGTCGTCGAGCTCGGCGACCTTGAGCTTCTCGCCCTCGCCGGCGTCGGTCCAGAGGTTCTTGTCGAGGTTGTGGGAGTTGTGGGAGATGACCGCGTTCGCGGCCGAGAGGATGGTCTGGGTCGAGCGGTAGTTCTGCTCCAGCTTGACTACGGCGGCGTCGGCGAAGTCCTGCTCGAACTCGAGGATGTTGCGGACGTCGGCCCCGCGAAAGCCATAGATCGCCTGAGAATCGTCGCCGACGACCGTGAGGTTGCCGTGCTTGCCCGAGAGCAGCTGAAGCAGCCGGTACTGGGCTCGGTTCGTGTCCTGGTACTCGTCGACGAGGATCCAGCGGAAGCGCTCCTGGTAGCGCTCGCGCACGTCCTCGAACAGCTCGAGTACGTTGACCGCGCGCATCAGCAGGTCGTCGAAGTCCATCGCGTTGGCCTCGAGCATGCGGCGCTCGTAGAGGCGATAGGCCTGGGCGACCATCTCTTCGAACGGCGAGCCGATCTGCTCGCCGTAGGACTCCGCGTCGGTCAGCGAGTTCTTCAGGTCCGAGATCCGCGCCTGGACCGAGCGCGGCGGGAAGCGCTTGGTGTCGACATCGAGGTCCGAGAGGCAGCGCTTGACCATCCGCAGCGAGTCGGACTGGTCGTAGATCGTGAAGCTCTTCTTGTAGCCCAGGCGCTCGGCCTCAATCCGCAGCAGGCGAGCGCAGGCGGCGTGGAAGGTCATCACCCACATCCGCCGCTCGACACCGCCGACCAGTTCGGCGACGCGCTCGCGCATCTCCTGCGCGGCCTTGTTGGTGAAGGTGATCGCAAGGATCTGGTTCGGGCGGGCCTGGCCCGTAGCCAGCAGCCACGCGACCCGGTGGGTCAGCACCCGCGTCTTGCCCGAGCCGGCGCCCGCCAGCACCAGCAACGGCCCCTCGCCGTGGGTGACGGCCTCTCGCTGCGGAGGGTTGAGGCCCTCGAGCAGCGACTCGACGGGGTCGGAGCCCACCTCGATCGCAGCGCCTTGGGGGAACTCCTCTTCCTCCGAGGCGTCCCCGTTCAGCTCGATCTCGCTCTGATCCTCGCTCAAGCGCTCCACCAAGCGAGGATAACCCTCGCTCCGGAGCGCTCAGGCGCGCGCACCTACCCGAAGCAGTCCCCGTAGATGCCTGCGAACTCGCCCTCGTTGCCGCTCAGGACAGCCGTCTGGATCTGCTCCTCCGGCGTCGCCTCGACGGTCCGTTTGACGCATGCCGCGATCTCCTCCGTGACCCGTTCGTCCTCGCTTGCGCTAGTTGCCAGGGCCTCCGCGAACGCGGTCCTGTCAAAGGCGACGAATTCGTCTAACGAGTCGAGCTTCCACTGGTCCTCTTCCTTGACGAGCGAAACCGCGAGCTGTTGCGCGTCGAACGCACCCCCGCTGAACGTGACGTCTGCTGTCGCTCGATCGCCTGCGACTTCTATGTTCTCGACGTCCACGCTCTCCCCGGCCGTACCGCCGTCGCCCGCGCTCTCCTCACATCTGGCGATGGCTTGCTCGCCGGTGGTGAACTCGGTCTGTTCGGTGAAGGCCAGAGATTGAAATTCCGTGCACGCTTCGACTGTGTCGAGTGTGGCGGCCTGCGTGATGGCTTCGGTGATGTCAGCGTCCTCCTCGCTACCGTCATCATCGCCCCCGCAGGCGGCAGGGACGAGCGCGGCAGCGACGACTGCGGTGATCAGAACTGTGACCGGGGTGCTGCGCATACCGACGACGAGGGCTAGCCACCCGCCGAGGACGGCCCCTTCTTCGGGCGCAGCTCGGTTACGTCCGCGTTCGGCTCGCCCTCGCCGCGGGCCTCGGCGAGCTTTCGCTCCAGCTCGGCGATCCGGCCCGAGAGCTCCTTGATCGCTTCGGCGATCGGGTCGGGAAGGTGGATCCAGTCCACGTCGGGGCCCTCGATCGGCTTGCCCTCGACGCGCACGGGGTGTCCGGGGTTGCCGACGACCGTGGTCTCCGGCGGCACGTCCTCGATCACAACGGTGTTGGCGCCGACCTTCGCGTTCTGGCCGACGACCACAGGCCCGAGCAGCTTGGCGCCCGAGCCGACGGTGACGTCGTCCTCGAGCGTCGGATGGCGCTTGCCGCGGGCGAAGCCGGTGCCGCCGAGGGTCACTCCCTGAAACAACGTCACGCGGTCGCCGATCTCGGCCGTCTCGCCGATGACGACGCCCGAGCCGTGATCGATGAAGAAGTCGCTGCCGATGGAGGCGGCCGGATGTATCTCGACCCCGGTGATCGAGCGGCTCGTATAGGCGAGCACGCGCGGGAAGAACGGCACGCCCGAGTCCCAGAGCGCGTGGGCGACCCTGTGTGTCAGCAGCGCCTGCACGCCGGCCCACCCAGTGAGGATCTCCAGCGTCCCCACGCCGCGAGCGGCCGGGTCGCGATCGCGAGCGGCGGTGACGTCGGAGCCGATCTCCTTCGCGACGCTCTTCAGGGTCCCCAGGCCGAGCATGGCCTAAGACTAACCCGGGTGGCGGCCCCTACGAACTACGCCGGGGCGAAGAACGGCAGGCTCATGTAGCGCTCGCCGCTGTCGCAGACGATCGTCACGATCCGCTTGCCCAGCATCTCGGGGCGAGCGGCGACCTGCAGGGCCGCCCACACGTTCGCGCCGGCCGAGATGCCGGCGAGGATGCCCTCGCGCTGGGCCATCGCGCGGGCTGTCTCGAGCGCGTCCTCGTCGCTGACGCCGATGATCTCGTCGACCACGGAGCGGTCGAAGACCTCGGGTACGAAGCCTGCCCCGATGCCCTGGATCTTGTGGGGGCCGGGCTGGCCGCCGGAGAGCACGGGCGACGAGGCGGGCTCGACCGCGACGATGAGCGCATCGGGCCGGCGCTCCTGCAGCACGCCACCTACGCCGGTGATCGTGCCCCCGGTGCCGACGCCGGCGACGAAGGCGTCGACCTCCCCGTCGAGGTCCGACCAGATCTCCTCCGCCGTCGTGCGCCGGTGGATCTCGGCGTTGGCGGGGTTCGAGAACTGCATCGGGATGAAGCCGTCGTGCTTGGCGGCTATCTCGCGCGCTAGGTCGACGGACTCGTTCATGCCGCCCATCGAAGGCGTCTCGTGGACCTCGGCGCCGAAGGTGCGAAGCAGGGCGGCGCGCTCGCGGCTCATGCCCTCGGGCAGGGTCAGGATCAGCTTGTACCCGCGCGCGGCGCAGACCAGCGCGAGCGCGATCCCCGTGTTGCCGCTGGTCGGCTCGACGATCACCGAGCCGGTCTCGATCAACCCGTCGCGCTCGGCCGCGTCGATCATCGCGACGCCGAGGCGGTCTTTGACCGAGCCGCCGGGATTGAAGTATTCGAGCTTGGCGACGACCTCGCCGCCGACGTCCTCGCCCAGCCGGCGCAGCTCGACCATCGGCGTCCGGCCGACCAGCGCCGACGCCTCGCCGCTCACCTTCACGGCCATGCTCTGTCCCGGTGCTCCGGCCATCGGCATCAAACTACCAATTGTTGACCAGGTTTGACGGGATTACGCTGGCTTTTCGCCCCTGGATGCAGATCATCTGCTCCCGATCGGCGCCGGCGGCGACGACTCGGTGGTCAACCTGCGGCCCTCGTGCGCCCGCTGCAACCGCGGCTGGCGGTAGGCGACCGGAAACTGCTGCTTCGCATGGAAAGCAGCGGTGTCACCAGCCGAAATTCCCGCTGCAAAGTGAGAACAGAAGCGAGTAGGCTCACACCCTGGCGTCCAACCAAACAATCCGCGGGCGCGGGCAGCGCATTCGTGTCGCGGCATTGGCGTGCTTGACGCTATTTGCGCTCGCGGCCTGGGCGGCGCCCCCGGCGAACGCAGCCGACAGCGTCTACTGGACCAACACCGGCGACAACACGATCCGCGGCGCGCCGCTCGCCGGCGGCGGCACCGTCGACACCCTCTACGGCCCGGCGCAGGGGGTGAGCAACCCCTTGGGGGTGGCGATCGACTCCGCCGCCGGGCGGATCTACTGGGCCAACGCCAGCGGCAGCACGATCCGCGGCGCCCCGCTCGCCGGCGGCGGCACCGTCGACACCCTCTACGGCCCGGCGCAGGGGGTGAACGTCCAGCGAGGGGTGGCGGTCGACCCCGCCGCCGGGCGGATCTACTGGGCCAACCAAGGCGACAACACGATCCGCGGCGCCCCGCTCGCCGGCGGCGGCACCGTCGACACCCTCTACGGCCCGGCACAGGGGGTGAACGGCCCGCAAGGGGTGGCGATCGACCCCGCCGCCGGGCGGATCTACTGGACCAACTTCGGCGGCAGCACGATCCTCGGCGCCCCGCTCGCCGGTGGCGGCACCGTCGACACCCTCTACGGCCCGGCGCAGGGGGTGAACGGCCCCTTCGGGGTGGCGATCGACTCCGCCGCCGGGCGGATCTACTGGACCAACGCCAGCGACAACACGATCCGCGGCGCCCCGCTCGCCGGCGGCGGCACCGTCGACACCCTCTACGGCAGCGCGGCGCAGGGGGTGATCGGCCCCCTCGGGGTGGCGATCGACTCCGCCGCCGGGCGGATCTACTGGGCCAACGTCGGCGGCAGCACGATCCGCGGCGCCCCGCTCGCCGGCGGCGGCACCGTCGACACCCTCTACGGCCCGGCGCAGGGGGTGAGCGGCCCACTGTTCCTCGCCGCCCTCCGCGCCCCGCTCGGAGTCACGGCGCCTGCGATCTCCGGCGGCGGGCAGGTCGGGCAGCTCGCCTGCTCGCAGGGGGGCTGGGCGCCGGACCTGCTCGGCGCCTTCCTCTACCGGGCCCCGCAGGGCTTCGCCTACCAGTGGCAGCTGAACGGCACCGACATCCCCGGCGCGATGGCGAGCTCCTACACGCCTACGAGCGCGGGCTCCTACGCCTGCCGGGTGACGGCCTCAAACCAGGCCGGCTCGACCTCGCAGACGAGCGCCGGGGTGAGCGTCGCCGCGGACAACCCGAAGTGCAAGAAGCTCCGCAAGAAGCTGAAGCGCCAGAAGAAGGGGCTCGCCAGAGCGACCACCGAGGCGAAGCGCTCAATGATCCAAGCGAACATCGCCGACACCAAGAGGCGTCTCAAGAAGCGCGGCTGCAAAATCCGCAAATAGCTGCTTTGGCGAAAAGCGCAACTCTTCGCGCGCGCCGGTCAGTGGAACTGTGGGGTCGAGCCGCCAGCCGAAAAACTGACCTTCGCCCGGGGAGGTAGCTGCTTCTCGTCCAAAGCGACTGATCCGGGCGGTTCCCGCTTGTGGCCGGGATCCCTTCTAGATGTAGTACATCCCGGCGCCGGACTCACGGTCCTCGCGCGCGGCGATGTCGGCGATCGTGTTCGAGCGGAACGTCGCGCGGAGGGAGTCGACGCCCTCGGCCCAGATGCCGCCGGCCTCCTCGCCCTCCTGGCCGAGCGTGCCGTCGAGTGCCTGGACGACCTCGAGGACCGTGATTTCCTCCGGGGAGCGGGCGAGCGTGTAGCCGCCCTTGGCTCCGCGGTGGCTCGTGAGGATGCCGGCGCGGCGAAGGGTCGAGAACAGCTGCTCGAGGAAC
Source organism: uncultured Solirubrobacterales bacterium (assembly GCA_963820665.1). Lineage (GTDB taxonomy): Bacteria > Actinomycetota > Thermoleophilia > Solirubrobacterales > 70-9 > CAVUAT01. The sequence goes on from CAWGAL010000002.1 coordinate 12,552, forward strand.
TGCACGGGGATGCCGCGGCGGTCGGCGACCTGGCCGATCGGGACCGGATCGGTGCCCGAGCGCGACAACTCCGCCAGCGCGACCACCGCGTAACGTGACTTCGAGGTGACCGAGATCACTGGACAAGCTTCTAACAGGTCGGGCGGACCTCGCGTGCGCCGGCACCCCGTCCCCCGGTCCCGCCTGCTGGCCCCGCTGGCGATGATGATCGCGATCTTCTACCTCTCCGCGCAGCCGTTCGAGGGAGACCCGCTCGAGTGGTGGGAGGTCCTCGCCAGGAAGCTCGGCCACATGGCCGGCTACGCCCTGCTCACGGGAGCCTGGATCTGGGCCCTCGCGGGTCGTGTGCGGCGCCCGCTCGCCACCGCGGCGGCGATCTCGTTCCTCTACGCCGTCTCCGACGAATACCACCAGACGTTCGTCGAGAACCGCTCCGGCACCGCCGTCGACGTGCTGATCGACTCCGCCGGTATCGCGCTCGCGCTTCTGATCGCGCTCGCGCGGCGCCGCCGGCCTCGCGGCACTGTGCCCTCCTCTAGCCCCGCTTCGCCCGCTTCTTCGCCTTACTGATGCATTTCTTCCTGGCCGCCTTGCGCTTGATCTTCTTGCACTTGCGCAGCGCGCTCTTGAGGTCGAACGCGGGGTCATTGAACGGCGGAGGGGGCACGAACGTCGGGTCGCTCAGGCGCAGCGTGAAGTTCCCTTCCTGCTGAAAGCCCCCGTCGACGACGATCAGGTACCTCGTACCGGCGACCGCCGCAAACTGCGTGCGGGCGCCCGGCCCCGGTCCACAGCCCCCTTGGCCCAAGGCCACCTGATCAAGTGAGGCGAGCGTCGACCCCGTGTACACGGCGACGAGGTGGAAGAAGTCCGATGCGCACGTGTCCAGCGCGACGGGCGAGTTGGCAGCCGGAGTCCACGAGTACCAGACCGACCGGCTCGGGGGCGTGTCCTCGGTGTGGTCGGGCTCACCGGCCTCCGCGGATGAATCGACGTTCGAGCCGAAGACGGTCGCGGGCAGCGCGCCTCCGATCAGCTGCGGCGCCGCGAAGAGATCGTTCGCGGGAGGTTGGAACGGGTGGATGTCGAGCGTGAACGTGCCCTCATCGTCGGGCGCAGGGCTGCCGGCCGCGATGAAGTAGGTCGTGCCGGCCACCGCGTTGAAGCGAAAGGCGCAGAACGGAAAGCTGTTTATGGTCTCGGCCGGGGTGACGCGGGTCAGGGCATTCACGGACGCGCCGGTATAGACGCCGAGGCGAGCGCCCTCGGCGCTTTCGCAGACACGGACCCGGGCGAGCACCGAGGCCGACGGGGTCCACTCGAACCAGACCGAGTCGTTGGGCGGAAAGCTCGCATCCGTCGCTGCACCGTGAAACGGCTCCCCCGCCTGCACCGTCGCGAATTCGTTCGACGCCTGGAGCAGGACCGGCAGGCCCGGTCCTACTGCCTGAGCGTTCGCGAAGTCGTCGTTCGCGGGCGGGGTCGTCTGGAGCAACCGGAACGTGAACGGCCCCTCGCCGCCGAACGCGCCGCTGAACGCGATCCGGTAGGTCGTCCCCGCGACTGCGTCGAAGGTCGCCCGGCAGTCGATCGACGTGACGACGGGCGCCCCGAGGGCCGCGAGGGTCGACCCCGTATAGACGGCGACGCGCCGGTTACCCGCTCCGAACCTCGGCCGGAAGTCGCAGAAGTCGGCCCGCACCTGGACGTTCGAGGGGGCGACCCACCGGTACCAGACAGAGCGCCCGCCGGGACCCCCATGGGCGGCGGGCTCGCCGGCCTCGGTGCTCGAGTCGACCGTGGTGCCCGGCGCGGCGACCGGGAGCGCCGGCCCGACGGCCTGGGCGCTAGCGAAGTTGTCGTTGGCCGGTGGGGAGATCGGGCGAACCACGAAGTTGAACGCCTGCTCGTTGAAGAGACCGTCGACGGCGATCAGATAGGTCGTGCCGGAGACGGCGCTGAAGCTCAGCTGGCATTCGCCCGCGACGGCGACCGTGGCGAGGGCGTTCACGGCACCTCCTGTGTGGACGCCGATCTGGCCGAAGTTCAGGTCCGGGTCGCACGAGCTGATGACCACCGACGCGCTCACCGCCGGAGTCCACCGGAACCAGACCGAGCGGGTGGCCGGATTGAAGCCGTGCGGGGGCTCACCTGGCTCGGCGGTCGCCTCCACGGAGCTCGACGGCACCGAAACCGGGATGGCAGGCCCGACGGTGGTCGCGTTCGCGAAGTTGTCGTTCGCCGGGGGCGCGGCCGTCGCGGCGGACGGGAGGGCCAGGGCTCCCAGGGCCAACGCCCCAGCAGCGGCGACACCAACCAATCGCTTCATGGTCCCTCCTCCGCAGCGAGGAGTCGTCCCTCGCGGTCGGGAGCTAGATCCAGCCCTGGTCGGTGGCCATCAGCACGGCCTGCGCCCGATCAAGGGCACCCAGCTTCCCATACACGTTGTGCAGGTGGCTGCGCACCGTGCTCGCGGATAGGTCGAGCTCCTGGGCGATCTGCTTGTAGACCTTTCCCTCGGCGAGGCGGCGGAGGACATCGAGCTCGCGGCTCGAGAGCGGGCAGGGGCCGCTCGCGCGGCGCTTCGAGCTGCCCTGCGGAAGCTCGTAAAGGACCTTGCGGACGCCGGCCTCGTCGAGCCCGCTCGCCTCGCCCGCCTGGAGCATCATGTCCAGGCTGACCGGCGAGTCCTCGACGTAGGCGACGATCATGTCGGCGACGCGAATTACGGCCGCGGCGCCCCTGGCCTGCTCGGAGTGGTGGCGCTCGACGGCCTCGGCGATGCGCTGGTGCAGCCCCCACCGCCTGGTCAGGACGCCGCCGACGAGCGCGTGGTCGATGCCGAGCTCGCGGCGCTCGGCCGCGATGCGGTCGTCGGGGGTCCCGCCGCGGCGGTCGAAGCGCTCGGCGTAGCCGGGATGCAGCCGCGCCAGGACCGGGCGGCCGATGTCGTGAAGGATCGCGGCGAGAGCGAGCTCGTCGCGCTCGGTGTAGCTGACCGCCTCGGCGACGCGGTCCGCGGAGCGCTGCACAGCCAGGGCGTGCAGGCGGAAGCGGTCAGGGGACAACGCCAGCTGGCCGCCGCCCTCGAAGAGGTCGTAGCTGGGCGCCGAGCGCAGGATCGCCTCGACGGCGCCGGGGCCGAGCCGCTCGACCGCGTCGGGGACGCTGCGGATGCGGCCGCCGCCGGGAAGCTGGCCGGCGGACCGGATCACCGCGCAGGTCAGGCCGACGTCGGTCTCGACGATGCCCGCGACTTCATGCGGAGGGGAACCTCGCGAGACGAGCTCGAGTGCCAGGTCCCGCGACTCGCTGAGCGCGGGCTGCTTCTCGGCCTCGTCGAAGGCCGCCGCGAGCACGCGGCCGCGCCCCTCCCCGCGAGGAGGCGGCTGGGACGCGCGGGTGGACGCGGCGGTTGCCATGGGGTTCCAATCGGCAGCCGCCCCGAAATTGTTTAGCCCCTACTCGTGCCCGAATTCAGCCTGGCGAGGGTGCGGTCGATTCGCTGCAGCGAGAGCTCGCGGCCCAGTACCGCGAGGGACTCGAAGATCCCCGGCGAGATCGATCCTCCGCTGATCGCCACGCGGATCGGCTGGTAGAGCTTGCCGGGCTTCACGTCGTGTGAGGCCAGCACCGGGGTGAGCGCCTGCTCGATCGCCTTGGGTTCGAAGGGCTCCACACCGTCGAGCGCGGCGCGCGCGGCCGCGAGCAACTCGCCCGAGCCGTCCTTCATCACCTTCTTCCAGGCCTTCTCGTCGGTCTCGGGCTCCTCCAGCAAGAAGCGGATCAGGGGCCAAACCTCGTTCAACGTCTGCGCCTTCTCCTGGACGATCTCGCAGGCGGCGCGCAGCTGCGCGTCGGGCTCGCGGCCGAGGTGGGCGGCGACCGCTGCGGTGTACTCGTCGAGCGGCATCTCGCGCATGAACCGGCCGTTCAGCCAGCGGAGCTTCTGCTCGTCGAAGATCGCCGACGCCTTGCCGACGCGGTCTAGCTCGAACCGCTCGACCAGCTCGGGCGTGCTCATGATCGTCGTGTCGTCGTCGGTCCCCCACCCGAGCAGGGCGAGGTAGTTGCGGACCGCGGCCGGCAGGTATCCGCCCTCGCGCAGCTCCTGCACGCTGGCGGCACCGTGGCGCTTCGAGAGCTTCTTCCCATCGGGGCCGTGCAGCAGCGGCAGGTGCGCGTAGCGCGGCGGCTGGGCGCCGAGCGCCTCGATGACCATCAGCTGCTTGGGCGTGTTCGAGAGGTGGTCGTCGCCGCGCACGACGTCTGTGATTCCCATGTCGAGGTCGTCGACGGCAACCGCGAAGTTGTAGAGGACCGAGCCGTCCCCCCTCGCGATCACGAAGTCGTCGGCCGATGCGTTCGGGAAGCGGACCTCGCCGCGGATCTGATCGTCGACGACGGTGTCGCCGTCGTCGGGGACGCGCAGCCGTACGGCCGCGCCCTCGTCCTCGCTCGCCTCTCCGCGATAGCCGCGACTCGACCCGTGGGTGTCCTTCCACGCCTTGACGTCGTCCGCGCCGGCCGGGTCGCGGTATGCCGCGCCTGAGTCGAGGAGCTGCCGGAGCGCCTCGCCGTGCCGCGTCGCGCGCTCGGCCTGGCTCAGGGGGCCCTCATCCCAGTCGAGCTCGAGCCAGCGCAGGGCATCGAGGATCTGCTCGACGTTCTCGGGGGTCGAGCGCTCCCGGTCGGTGTCCTCGATCCGCAGGACCATCTCACCGCCGCGGTGGCGGGCCAAAAGCCAGTTGTACAGTGCCGTCCGCGCTCCCCCGATGTGGAGCGCCCCCGTCGGGGACGGGGCGAAGCGGACCCTCGTTGTCGAGTTCGGATCGGAGTTCATGTGCTGATCGGCGCGCACGTCTCAACCAGTGGCGGCCTGCTCAAGGTATTGGAGCGCGCGAACGAGACGCGATCCGACGCGATTCAGATCTTCAACCAGAGCCCGCGGATGTGGCGCCCGACGAACTACTCCGAGCAGAACTTCGCCGAGTTCCGCGAAGCGAGGCGGTCCTCGCGCCTGCAGGCGGTGATGATCCACATGATCTACCTGATCAACCCCGCCTCGGGCGACCGGGAGATGCGCCACAAGTCGCTGACCTCGCTCGTCCACGCTCTGCGGGTCGCGGAGGGCATCGAGGCGCTCGGCGTGGTCGTCCACCCCGGCGCGCTCAAGCAGGACACCCGCGAGACGGCCCGCAAGCGCGCGATCGGGATGCTGTCCGAAGCGCTCGCCGAAACCGACTCGGCCCGGATCATCTACGAGAACACGGCCGGGTCCCCGCAGCTCCTCGGCCGCGACTTCGACGAGACCGCCGAGCTGATCGAGAAGACGGGCGAGCGCACGGGCCTGTGCATCGACAGCTGCCACCTGCACGCGACCGGCTACGACGTGCGCACCCCCAAGGGCGTCAGCGAGCTCGCCGACGAGATCGACGCCAAGATCGGCATCGAGCACCTGAAGGCGATCCATGTGAACGACTCCCGAGACGCCCGAGGCTCGAACCGAGACCGCCACGCGGCGATCGGCAAGGGAGAGATCGGCCGCAAGGGCTTCCGAGCCTTCCTCTCAGAGCCCCGCTTCCAGGACATCCCGGCCGTCTCCGAGACGCCGGGCCTCGAGGGTCAAGGACCGGACCGCAAGGAAGTCCTGCTGATGCGGCAGCTGCGCCGCGAAGGCCTGAAGGCGCGCTGAAAGCGGCTAGGGACAGCTGCGGAGCGTGTCGCGCCCCGCCCCGCCCTTGCAGCTATCGCTGTTACGACCTCCGTTGAGCAGGTCGTTGCCGCGCTGTCCACGGAGCACATCCCGCCCTGCCTTACCTCGGATCAGGTCACCTCCGCCGCCGCCGAGCAACCTGTCGCGACCCGGACCGCCGATCATCGTGTCGGCGCCGGTTCCGCCGACCACCCGGTCCACACCGATGTCAGCGCAGATCAGGTCGTTGCCGCCGCCGGCGAAGATTCGATCGTTGCCGGCAAACCCGCGAATGACGTCGGCACCCGCTGTGCCGACCAGCACGTCAGCACCCGCAGTGCCAGAGATCGTCGGGGTAGCGCAGCTGGCCCCCTTTGGCTTCTTCGGCTTCTTCCCGGTCGCCTTCTTGTTGATCACCGTGGTTTCGGTGTCCTGGTTGTTCGCTGCATTCGTGTCGTCGACACTGGCAAGTGAAGCGGTGTTCGAAACCGTTCCCGTCCTCTTCGCCTTGACGAGAATCGTGACGGTGGCGGTCGTGCCGGCGTTGACCTGGCCGAGGTTGCAGGTGACGTCGGCGCCTGTCCGCTGACAGCTGCCGGCCGTCGCCGATGACGAGACGTAGTCGACGTCCGCGGGCAGCGTGTCTGTGACGACCACCGCCGAGGCGTCACTGGCTCCCTGGTTGCGCGTCGCGATCGTGTAGCTGAAGTTGTCACCCTGAACAGCCGGGTCAGCGCTATCGCTCTTGGTCAGGATGAGATCGGTCGGACCGACCGCTGCCGTCGCGCCGCCCGGGCCGACCATCATCAGGACAAGGGCGGCGAAGACCGTTCCTGCCAGGCCGACCATCCGAAGGCCGCCCAGGCGCCGCCTGCAAACGTCCGTGTTCATCTCTTCCTCCTTGTTCCTGGGGGCCCCGAGGGGCCCCCGTTCCCTGGCACGAAGCCATGTACCTCCTAACAGCGCCGGGACGTCGCGATTGGTTACGGACCGGGCGAAGACCGGCTCATGTCCAGGCTCCAGATAACCGATGAGTAACCCACGAGCCCTCCCCGGCGCTACCCCGGTGAGTGCTCATAGCTCCACGACCAACTGCAAGAAAATGCGTATCCCAACTCAAGCCGGCTTCATTCTCGTCGTTGCGCTGGTCGCGGTCGCAGTTGCCTGGGTCGCGTCCTCTGCGCCCGCTCAGGATCCGGCTAGCCCCGCGGAGAGCCAGTACACGGCTCCGATCCCTGCGGAGGCCGGCGAGTCAGGCTCGGACGAAGAGCCGACAGGCATGAGGAGCAACATCGGCTCGTTTCCGTTCACCGGCCTGGACCTTCTGATCCTGGGCGTAGTCACCTCGTTGGTGGCGCTGACGGGATTCCTGCTCCGCAGGCTGTCCGCGCCCCGCAGACCGGTCCGCTGACCCCAACCTCTCGGCGCCGCAGGGTCGCGCGCGCTACGTGAGCGCGTTGCGGAGGTCGAAGGCGCGTATCCCCTCGGGGCCGTCGTCCGCGCAGTCGAAGAAGCGGCGATTCACGCACTCGAACGCCGCGCCCTCGCCCTCGTAGGCCGTCTCGACCGAGAACTGGCACTGGGGCAACGGGTCGGCGTTCATCTTGATGCCGCCGTAGCCGCCGGCCATCAATCCCGTCTTCGCGTTTCGCTTCGCTTCACGCTCGGCGAAAAGGAACATGTCGAGGTCGATCTCGCCCCTGAAGACCTTCTGCATGCAGCCCATGAAGCGGCTGCCGGTGGTGATGTCCTCGTACGAGTAGAGAAAGCGGCAGCCGACGGCGATGCAGCCCGCGGGCTCGATCAGCTTGTCGCAGAACCCACGGCACTGCCGGCATTCGCCTGCCGCGGTTCGCTGCTGTCTTTGCTCTGCGGGCACAGGCGGAGTCTAAGACGAGATCGGACGCCAATGGGAGGGCGATACGCGGGTCTGGAAGCTGGGGTTGCGGGCGGCGCCGCGGCGTGCTAGAGGGCTCTAGGCGGCCTGGGCCCCGGCGCCGACCAGGGCGCTGAGCTCGGCGCGCAGCGCGGCTGAGGGACGGACGCGGTAGCCGTCGCCGAACCGCAGCCGGCGCTTGCCCTCGCGGGTGTTCATCTCGAGCTCGACCTCGGACTCGCCGGGGAAGCTCTCGAACACCGTCTTCAACTCGTCGATCAGCGAGGGGCCGAAGGCGGCGGCGTCGATGCGGAGCACGATCGGCCCGTCGGCGCGCGCCTTGCGGGCGCGGGCGACCTCGTCCTCTGTCGGCTCGAAGCGCTCGAGCTCCTGCGCGATCAGCTTCGTCTGCCCCCGCTCCTGGTGGTCGAGGCGGCCCCGCACGGTGACGACGGCGTCAACCGCGAGGTAGTCGATGGAGGCCTCGTAGGTCTTGCCGAGGACGAGCATCTCGACCTGGCCCTCGATGTCGTCGAGCGTCGCGAAGGCCATCGTCGAGCCGCTCTTCGTCTTGTGGCGCTTGAACTCGGTGACGATGCCGCCGACCTTGACGAAGGAGCCATCCGCCTTGGAGCCGAGGTCTGAGATCGGGCAATCGACCGCCGCGCGAAGCGCGTCGCGCACGTCCGCGATCGGGTGCGAGGAGAGGAAGGTGCCGAGCGTCTCCTTCTCGAGGCTGAGCAGCTCGTTCTTCTCGTACTCGGCGAGACCGACCGGAGGATGCTGTGAGCGCGCCGAGGACGCCTCTGAGGCGCTCCCGGCCCCGAGGTCGAAGATCGAGCCCTGCCCGAGGCGCGAGTCCTCCTGCGCCTTCTGGCCCGCCGCGGCGGCCATCGGGAGCGCGTCCACCATCCCCATGCGGGTAGCGCCGGTGGAGTCGAGCGCTCCGCACTTGATCAGGCACTCCACCGCGCGCTTGTTGACGGTGCGGTTGTCGACCCGCTCACAGAAGTCGTAGATCGACTCGAAGTCGCCGCCCTCGGTGCGCGCAGCGATGATCGCCTGGACCGCGGCATGACCGACGTTCTTGACCGCGTCGAGGCCGAAGCGGATGCTCTTGCCCGAGACGACGAACCCGTGGTCGGAGGTATTGACGTCGGGCGGCAGGACGTCGATCCCCATCTCGTCGCAGCGGTTTACGAAGAACGGGACCTTGTCCTTGGTCGACATGACCGATGAGATCAGCGCCGCCATGTACTCGGCGGGGTAGTTGGCGCGAAGCCAGGCCGTCCGGTAGGCGATCAGCGCGTAACAGGCGGCGTGGCTGCGGTTGAAGGAGTAGTCGGCGGCCGCCTCCATCAGCGACCACAGGTCCTTCGCCACGTTCGGCTTGGTATCCGAGGCCTGGAGGCCCGCCAGAAACTCATCCCGGATCGTCGCCATCAGGTCGCGCTTCTTCTTGCCGATCGCCTTGCGCAGGTCGTCGGCTCGCGCGGGGCTGAAGCCGGCCATCTGCTTGGCGATCTCCATCAATTGCTCCTGGTAGATCACGCAGCCGTAGGTCGACTCGGTGATCGAGCGGAGGCGGGGGTCCGGGTAGGTGACCGAGGCCGGGCTCTTCTTCCCGCGTGCGTACTGCGGGATGTAGGCCATCGCGCCGGGCCGGTACAGCGACACCAGCGCGACCAGGTCCTGGAACTCGGTCGGCTTCACGCTTCGCAGCGCGTCGCGCATGCCGTCGGACTCGAACTGGAAGACGCCGATCGACTCGCCGCGAGCGAGCATCTCGTAGGTGGCGAGGTCGTCGAGCGGAAGGTCCTTGATGTTGAGCTCGGCCTCGCTCGAGCGCTCGATGATGTCGACCGCGTCCTCGATCACGTCGAGGTTTCGCAGGCCGAGGAAGTCCATCTTCAGCAGCCCGATCTCCTCGATCGGGCCCATCGAGTACTGCGTGACCATCTTGTAGGCCCGCTCCGGCTTTCCGCCCGCGACGTTCCCGTTTCCGTTTCCGTTTCCGCTCGCAGCGGCGCCGCGGTCCTCCGCCAGCTGGAGGGGGACGATCTCCTGCAGCGGGCGATCCGAGATCACCACCGCCGCGGCGTGGATGGAGTTGTTGCGGACGACCCCTTCGAGACCCTTGGCGACCTCGATGATCTTCTTCGCGTCGGCGTCGGTGTCGTAGGTGCGCCGCAGCTCCTGGCCGGAGCGCAGGCACTCGTCGAAGCTGGGGGAGCGGCCCATGATCGGCTCGGGGATCTGCTTCGCGAGCCGGTCGCCGATCACATAGTCGTAGCCGAGGACGCGGGCGGCGTCGCGGGTCGCCTGGCGAGGGGCCATTTTGCCGAAGGTGATGATCTGCGCGACGCACTCGCGCCCATACTTCTCCTGGACATAGCGGATGACGCGCTCGCGGCCGCGGACCGAGAAGTCGATGTCGATGTCCGGCATCGACTTGCGGCCCGGGTTCAGGAAGCGCTCGAACAGCAGCCCGTTGGCTATCGGGTCGATGTCGGTGATGTCGAGGACGTAGGAGACGATCGAGCCGGCCGCCGAGCCGCGGCCCGGGCCGACCGCGACGCCGTTCTGCTTCGCGTAGCGAACGAAGTCCCAGACGATCAGGAAGTAGGACTCGAACCCCATGTCCTTGATCACCCCGAGCTCGAAGTCGAGCCTCTCGGCGGCTTCGGCCGGCACCGGGTCGCCGTAGCGGGCGCGCATCCCCTCGTCGCAGAGCCGGCGCAGCATCTCGCCGGGCTCGGAGTCGTCCCCGGTCTCGTACTGCGGCAGCAGCAGGCCGCCGAGCTCCATCTCGACCTCGCAGCGCTCTGCGATCTCGAGCGTGTTCGGGACGGCCTCGGGCCAGTCGGCGAAATCGGCCTCCATCTCGTCCGCGCTCTTCAGGAAGAACTCGTTCGTGTCGAAGCTCAGCTTCGGCTCGGCGACCGTCGACTTCGTCTGCACGCAGAGCAGGGCGGCGTGGTTCTCGTAGTCATCGCGGTGCAGGTAGTGGACGTCCGCCGTCGCGACCAGGGGCCTGCCGACCTCGCGGGCGACCTTGACGATTCCCTCGTTCGCCTTGTCCTGCTCGGGGATCCCGTTGCGCTGCAGCTCGAAGTAGACCTGGTCGGGGCCGAACACCTGGAGCAGCTCGTCGGCGTGGGCGCGCGCGTCGGCCGGCCGGTCCTCGACGATGCGGCGGCAGAAGCGCGACTGCAGGCAGCCGGTGAGCGCGATCACGCCCTCGGAGTGGCGCGAGAGCAATTCCATGTCGAGGTTCGGCTTCCCGCGCGAGAAGCCCTCGAGGAAGCCGGCCGAGCTCAGCATCACGAGGTTGCGAAAGCCGGCGTCGTTGTGCGCCATCAGCGTCAGGTGGTTGCGCTCGTAGCGCGCCTGCGACTTGACGGCCTCGCGGTCGGAGACGAGGTAGGCCTCGACCCCGATGATCGGCTTGATCCCGACGTCGCGGCATGCCTTGTAGTGCTCGACCGCGCCGTTCATGACGCCGTGATCGGTGAGCCCGAGGGCCGGCATGTCGAGCTCGGCTGCGCGCTCGGCCAGGGACTTCCGCCCGATCAGCTCGCCCTTCTTGTTCTTCTTGCGGGGGCTGAGCTTGCACGCGCCGTCGAGCAGCGAGTACTCGCTGTGGACGTGCAGATGTGCAACCCCGGGTGCGCTCACCTGGCGATCATGCCAAGCAGGCCAGATGCAACCCGGGTGTGACGAAGGTGACTTTGCGGTATTTACGGGGCTATGAGCGCATCATGATCTGGCTGCTGAGACACGGAGACGCAGAGGACGCCGCCCCCGGCGCCGACGACGCGAGCCGTGCGCTGACCGAGAAGGGCCGCAGGCAGTCGCGCGACGCCGGCCGCGCCCTGGCGGCTCTCGGCGTCGACGTCGAGGCCTGCATCGCGAGCCCCAAGGTGCGAGCCCGCGAGACCGCCGAGCTGGCCGCCGAGGCACTCGGCGTCGAAGTGGAGATCGACGAACGGCTGCGGGGCGGCGACTTCGACGCCGCCGACATCGCGGCCGGCCGCGGCGAGGTGCTGCTCGTCGGCCACGAGCCGGACTTCTCCCGCGCGATAGCCCTCACCACAGGCTCCCGCGTGAAGCTGCGCAAGGGCGGAGTGGCCGCCTTCGACGACCACCTGCTGCACGCGCTGTACCGGCCGAAGGACTTGCGCGAACTCACCTCGTGGCACCGCAGGACCTGACGGTGAATCGCCTCGTTGCACCGCGCGTCGGCATCAGCATCCCGCCGCGTCGCGCGTCGCGACCCGGGGCCGCGGCTCGCGACGCGATCGCGGGGGAGGCGGCTCGCAGCTCAGGTCAGGCGAGGCCTTCGGCCTCGTATTCGCGCATGAAGCCCTCGAACAGTCGGCGGTGGCCCTGCTCGTCGGCCAGGATCGCGATCACCATGTCCTGCGTCACGGGGTCGACGCCGTCGGTGACCTCGATGATCCTCGTGTAGTGCTCGATCGCGCCGGTCTCGGCCTCGATCACGCCGCGCACGATGTGGACGACGTCGGTCTGGTGCTCGGGCGGTTGCAGGTAGCTCTGCTCGGCGCTGAACTCCTCGGAGCCCGGGACGACGCCGTAGAGCTCCTTGATCCGCGCCGCGTATTGCTGCGCGTGGCCGAGCTCCTCGACGATGTCCTCCTCGAGGGCCTCCTTGATCTCCTGGGCGCGGACGCCGTCCGGATTCACGGAGTTGGCGATGTAGCTCATCACCGTCTCGAGCTCCATCCAGTAGGCCTTCTTCAGCAGGTCGACGATCTCCTCGCGCTTGTCGAGGCTCTCCTCGCCCAAGATGCCGGTTGAGTTGGTGGCGGTCGCCATGGGTGTCCCCTTCGGTCGAAGTTGTCTCGGGAAGCTACCCACAGCGGGCGCCCGGCTAACTTCGGGCGCCCTTACGCGAGCTACGCGAGCAAGGGTCACTCAGGCGCAGGACCAGGCGCCCGGGCCGTCCTCGCGCCAGATGATCGCCGCGATGCGGTCCTGCTCGGCCTTCGAGGCCTCGTGCGGGAGGCCCTGGCCCCCGTAGGCGCGCCAGGTGGACGGGATGATCTGGTAAGCCCCGCCGGCACCGCTCGAGGGGTTCAGCGCGCGGTAGTTGCCGCCTGACTCGCACATGACGATGTAGGTGGGGATGGAGTACGGCCCGCCGAGGAACGCCTCGCCGCCGCCCTCGGAGATCTCGGCCGCCGCGGCCTTTCTGACCTCGAGCTCCCATCCGGAGATCTGTTGCCGGAGCTCCGCGAGCGCGCCTTCGGCGTCGGCGCGCACGGCGGCGATCTCCTCCGCCCGCTGGGCGGAGGCGGCGCGCTCGGCCGCGATCTGCCGCTTCGCGTCGTCGAGCGTGCGGCTCTGCTCGTCGATCCCCTCCTTGAGGCCGGAGATCTCCTCGTACCGGCCATCGACCTCCTCGCGGAGCGCCGCCACCCGCTCGGCGATCTGCTGGTCGGCGTCTGTCAGCGCCTCCACGTACTCGGCGCGGCTCTGGATCTCCGCGTAGTCGGAGGCCTCGAGAATGACCGCGAGCAGGTCCGGGTCGGGCGACTTGTAGATCGCGACGAGGCGGTCGGCGAGCACTCCGACCGAGCGGTCGTAGCGTGCTCGCACGGCCTCGAGCTCCCGCTCGGCCGCGACCAGGTCGTCGCTCAGCTCGCTCGAGCGGGCGGTGGCATCGCGGAGCTGGGACTCGAGCTCCGCCTCGCGCGCCGCCGCCGCGGCGGCTTCGGCCTCGAGCTCGGAGATCTCGGCGGACTGGGATGAGATCCGCTGCGAGATCAGCGACGCCTCGGACTCGGCGGAGTCGATCTTCGCCTCGAGTCCGGGATCGGCGGCGCCCGCGACGGCGATCCCGCCCACGGCAACGAGGGCGATCGCGCTCGCGATCACGGCTCCGATCTTGAAGTTTGGTCGCACCTGTGTCCGCTCCCCGGGGTCGTCGTGCCCGCGAAAACGTTAGCGGACGCTTACACACTGCCAGCGAGGCATCGCCGTCCCCAGGCGCGATCCTGCGCCTGCAAGGATCGTGCAGGAAGCCCCGCCCGCTGCCGCCTAGGCGGCGGAACGGAGCTCGTGCTCGCGCCCGTACGACTCCCCCACCGAGCGCAGGATGGCGAGCATCTCCTCGGCCGCCGGCGAGCGCGACTCGCTCGGGCGGCTGATCGACCAGATGCGCCTGGTCGGCTCGGTCCCGGCGATCTCGCGCAACACGACGCTCGGGTCCTTGTAGGCGAGGGTCGGGAGCAGGCCGACCCCGAGCCCTGCGGCGACGAGGCCCTGGATCACCTGGTAGTCGTCGCTCTCGAAGGAGATGCGCGGCTCGAAGCCGGCGGCGCGGCAGGCCGCGATCACGTGCGCGCGACACGAGCTCGGCTGGTCACCGCAGAGCCAGTCCTCGTCGGCGAGATCGGCGATGCGGACCTTCTTTGAGGCGGCAAGCGGGTGACCCGGAGCGAGCGCCACCCGCATCGGGTCCGTGTAGATCAGCTCGGCCTCGAGGTCGCGGCCGAAGTCCTCGGCGATGTCGACGTAGTCGAACGCGAGCGCGATGTCGTACTCGCCGCGCTTCACCGCAGGCACCGACTTCTCGGGCTCGCCCTCGGCGAACTGGAGCTCGATCTGGGGGTGGCGCCGCTTGAACTCGGACATGGCCAGCGTCATCAGCGTCGCACTGGCGGTGGGGAAGCTGATCAGCCGCAGGCGTCCGCCCTCGAGGCCCGCGATCTCGGCGAGCTCGCGCTCGGCCTCGTCGAGTCGGGAGATCACTGCGTCGGCGTGGGCGACGAGCTTCTCGCCCGCCGCCGTCAGCTTCGGCCCGTCACTGGTGCGCTCCAGCAGCTGCAGCCCCACCTCGCGCTCCAGCGCGGCGACCTGCTGGCTCACCGCCGACTGCGACAGGTGCAGCGAGTCGGCAGCCGCCGAGAAGGAGCCTCGGGCGACGACCTCCCGCAGGACGCTCATTCGCTTGACGTCGAGCATAAGTGCAACTTATCAGAGATAGAAGCAATCGATGTTGCACTGATATCAGCGAAGCGGGACGATGCTGTTCAACCGATCACATCACCTGATGAGGGGAAACGCCATGAGCACCAAACGCGACAAACACGAAGCGATCACGATCAGAAGGCTCGACGGCGCCGACCGCGACGCCCTCGTGCGCCTGGCCGAGCGCGACAGCTCCTCCGCGCCGAAGGGCCCGGAGGTCCTCGGCGCGGTGGTCGAGGGCGAGTTGATCGCGGCGACCTCAGTCGCCGGCGGCGACACGGTCGCCGACCCGTTCACCCACAGCGCGCGGGCCCGCGCCCTTCTCGAGAGCCGCGCGGCCGAGATCCGCAGGGCCTCCCGGGGCGGCGGCCGCCTCAAGCGGCTGCTGGGCCGGCGCTCGCGGGCGGCCCTGCCCTCCTCGCCCCCGGGCGGCGGCGGCAGGTTCCTGATCCCGCCGCCGCCGGAGTGCCGCTAGGCCCTAGGCCTCTTCGCTGTCGCGGGTCGCCGCGTAGGCGCCGATCGCCGCCACGGCCGCGACGCCGACGCCGATCGCGGCGGCGGTGCGGATCTCGGAGCGGTAGCGGGCCGCACGAACCCGACGACGATGCGACCGATCAGCTCGTAGATCGCGCTCATCTCTGGTGCCTTTCTCTCGTTTTCATCTCTCTCTTCCCCCTCGACTGTACGCCGAACCCGGTGCGCGAGTCGGCTCTGAAGGGTGAACAGCTCGATGAAGCCCGGGCTCGCGTGCTGGGAGAACTCGCCTCCGGACTCGCCGAACGACGCCAGCGACTGGTCGTAGAGGGCGAACGGCGAGCTGCGGATCACGGGCGTGACCGAGCCCTTGTAGAGCTTCACGCGTCACCTCGCCCGTCACGACCTCGTTGACCGAGTCCATGTAGGCGTCGATGTCGCTGCGCAGCGGCTCGAGCCAGAGGCCCGCGTAGGCGAGGTAGGCCCAGTGGTCCTCGAGCGCGCCCTTGAAGTTGTTCTGGTGGATCGTGCTGACGAGCTTCTCGAGGTCGCGGTGCGCCGCCATCAGGATGGCCGCGGCCGGGACCTCGTAGAGGTCGCGCACCTTGAGGCCGACGATCCGGTCCTCGATGTGGTCGACGATGCCGCAGCCGTGGCGGGCGCCGATCTCGGTGGCGCGGTCGATCAGCTCGACCAGCTCCATCGACACACCGTCGAGGGCGATTGGCCGCCCTCGCTCGAACTCGACGCGTCACGAGCTGCGGCTCGTCTGGCGCGAGCCTCGGGGCGGGTGACCAGCTGGAAGACGTCATCGGGCGGCGGTGCCGAGCAGGTCCTCGATCTCCTTGCCCTCCGACGAGCGCCCCCAGAGGTTGTCGTCGATCGAGTACGGCGAGACCTCGTTGCCGCCCTTCAGCGGGATGCCGTTGTCCCGCGCGTACTGGATCTCCTCGTCGCGGCCCATCCGCCAGTCGCGCACCGGCGCGAGCACCTTGAGCTCCGGGTCGAGCGTGGCGATCGTGGCCTCGAGGCGCACCTGGTCGTTGCCCTTCCCGGTGCACCCGTGGGCGATCGTGTCGCAGCCGTGCTCGCGCGCCACGTCGACCGCCTTGGTCGCGATCAGCGGCCGCGCGAGCGCGGTGAACAGCGGGTAGCCGCCCGCCGTAGAGCGCGTTGGCCTTGATCGCCGGCAGCACGTAGTCCTCGGCGAACTCCTCGCGGGCGTCGACGACCACGGTCTCGACCGCGCCGAGCGCCTTGGCCTTGTCGGTGACGGCGGTGTAGTCCTCGCCCGGCTGGCCCAGGTTGACGGTCAGGGTCACGATCTCGGCGCCGTAGTGCTCGGCGATCCACTTCACCATCACGCTCGTGTCGAGCCCGCCGGAGTAGAGCAGCAGGACGCGCCCGATCTCGTCCGGGTCGACCTCGAAGGAGGCGATGCGGGGGCTGTCGGGGGCCGGGTCGGTCACGTTGGCGGAGCAGTTTCGCACGGGCGGCGACCAGCGAGCTTCGCGGCCCGGGCCTTGAGCGCGCGCTGGGGCGCCCCTGCCAGAATGCGCCCATGCGCCGCTTCGCCCGCATCCTCTCCACCGCCCTGATCACCGCCGGCATGGTGGTCTTCGCCGATGTCGCGGTGACGCTGCTGTGGCAGGAGCCCGTCTCGGCCGCGTACGGAAACCTCCAGCAGGGCAAGGCCGAGGACGACCTGGCGGACCTCGAGACCGACTTCGCGGCCGAGACCGAGGCGCTCGGCGAGATCGCCGCGGAGAAGCGAACCAGGGTGCTCGCAAAGCTGTTCGAGCGCGAGATCTCGCAGGGCGACGCGATCGGCCGCATCCGGATCCCGAGCATCGGCCTCGACACCGTGCTGATGAACGGCACCGACACGGCCACCCTTCAGAAGGGGCCCGGCCGCTTCCCGCAAACACCCCTCCCCGGGCTTGGACGGCACCACGGGGATCGCCGGCCACCGCACCACGTACGCCGCCCCGTTTCGGAAGATCGACCAGATCGACGACGGTGAGGAGATCCAGGTCAAGCTCCCCTACGGGACCTTCAACTACGAGGTCGAAGGCCACGAGATCGTCGACCCGAGCGACGTCGAGGTCGTGTTCCCCGTCGGCTACGAGAGGGTCGTCCTGACCGCGTGCCACCCGCTGCACAGCGCGGCGCAGCGCTACGTCGTCTCTGCCCGCCTGACCGACATCGAGACTTTCGGCGGCGCCGGCGAGGACCGCTGGCCCGCTCCCTGACGCCCGCTAGCGCGGCGTGAAGCTGTCGAGCGTCGCCTCGGCCTCGCGCACCTGACGGCGCGAGGCGTTCCCCTCCACCCGCTTAAGGAGCAAGTAGGACACTCCCCCTCGCGAGAAGAAAGTCGCGATCTCCTCGCCGCCGTCGTAGCTGATTCGGGCGCGAGCCACCGCCCTGCCCTTGAACTTCGCCGGGTAGAGGGGGCCCACCACCGCACCGTCGTGGCGCTGTTCGAGGAAGAGCTCCGAGGTATCGGCGAACTCGATCGGCGAGAGATCGCTCGGGCCGAAGTAGACGGTCACCGCGGCGCTTTGGTCGGGCGCCTCGATCTCCGCCTTCTCGTCGTCTGAGTCGACGGCCTCCCAGCCCGCCGGAACCCCGATCGAGAAGACGTCGGCGAACGTGCGGCGCTCGAGCTCGACGCCGTTCACCGTCAGCTTCTTCGGCGGAGCCTGCGGCTCCGGCTTGACGGGGGCGGGGTCTGGTTCGACGGCCGCGCTCGGAGCCGGATCCGGGTCGGGAGCCGGCTCGTCGTCATCGGATCCGAGCACGGCGGCGCCCACCACCAAGGCCGCGGCGCAGATTCCCAGCACCGCGAGCGGGACGCCGATGCGACGGCGCGCGGAGGGCTTGGATGGACGCTCGGCGGTGCGGCGGGCCTGCTCGAAGTCGGCGGCCTTGACAGCCGCGTACGGCTTCCCCGCCGTGGCGGGCGGAATCACGCTGCCCGCCGCGTCCATGTCGCCCGCCTCCGCCATCCGGTAGCCGGTGCTCTTTCCGCAGCCCTCGCAGCTGATGCGGAGCCTGCCGCTACCGGCCTGGTCGGAGCGTTCGACGTTGAAACCCGCGTCGCAGGCCTCGTGCTCAGCGAGGAACTGCGCGATGCTCGGCGCGCCCCCGCCCTTGAATCTCTCCCCAGGCGCCATCAGCGAGGCGAAAGCTATCCGCTAGGTGACTTCCACGCTCGCGGGGACCTGCTCCTCGGCCGCGGGCTCGGACGGCGACGATGAAGCGCTCGTCGGGCCGGTTGATCGGCTCGGGGACGACGACGGTGCTGAGCGTCTCGAGCATGATCAGCAGGTCGAACAGCACCGAGCGGCGCTTCAGGTAGAAGAGGTCGTGGCAGAGCTTCCAGGCGCTGCCGATGTGGCTGCCGGAGTAGCCGCAGCGCACCTGAGCCCAGCCCGTGATGCCGGGCTTGACCAGATGCCGGCGGTCGTAGTAGGAGAAGCGGCTCTCCAGGTCGATCACCAGGCTCGGCTGCTCAGGCCGGGGGCCCACGAGGCTCATCTGCCCCTTCAAGACCAGCCAGAGCTGCGGCAGCTCGTCGATGTGCGTGCGGCGCAGGAAGCGCCCGACCAGGGTGATTCGGTCGTCCTCGTTGCCGGTCCACATCGGGCCGTCGTCGTGAACGCGCATCGTCCGCAGCTTCACGAGGTCGATCGCCTGCCCGCCCTCGCCCATCCGCGGCTGGCGGTGCAGCACCGGCCCGCGGTCGTTCAGCTTGATCGCAAGCGCCGCCACGATCACGAGGGGGGCCGCGATGATCGCCGCGATCGTGCCGAGCGTGAGGTCCAGGATTCGCTTGGAGATCGGCCAGCTCGCGCGGTAGCGCGGATGCAGCAGGTACTGGAACCAGGCCGAGGTCGTGGTGCCGAGCGGGACGTGGCCGAAGAGCTCCTCGTAGAGCTGCCCGGCTTCGATCATCGATACGGGCAGGTCCAGGCAGGCGTCGGCGACCAGCTCGAAGACTTCGAGCCTCGAAACGCCGGCGGACTGGAACTGCCCCTCGGATTGCTCCGTCGAGGCCTGGCTCAGAGGGCCGAGCACGAGGAGCTCGACTCCGTTGTCGGATGATCGTCCCGCGCAACTCGGTGAGCGAGCCGAGACAGCGGATGCCCGCCACCTCGTCCTCGACGCAGGCGTGCTCGGGATCGATGCAGCCGACGACGCGGTAGCCGTGCACGCCGACCGCCTCGAGCTCGGCCTCGAGGCCGCGCGCGAACTCGTGCGAGCCGATCACCGCGACCTGCACCTCCCGCCCGCGCCGGAAGTTGTAGGTGACCATGGCGCCCAGTGCCGTCACGACCCAGGCGCCGATCACCGGCGCGACCATCTCGGAGGCCGTGATGTCGCTGACCGAGTAGCCGTCCCAGGCGCTGATGGCGATCGCCAACCCAGCGCCGAGGGGCGCGGCCGCTGCGTAGAGGGTCGCCGATGCGAACGGGATCAGGTGCAGCGGGTACTGGGGCCTGCGCAGCACCATCGAGACGCCGAACGCCGACCCGAAGACCAGCAGGGCCTGCCACTCGGACTCGAGGTGCGCGTAGACGATCGCCGCAGCCGCGAGGGCCGGAGCGATCCGCAGCGTCACCAGCTCGACCAGGCGCTGAGCGGTCAGACCGCTCAGGTGCGGGAACGAGCGGCGCGGCGGAGTCTCACGAGCGAGATGCCTCTGCCCGTCGCTCATCTCAATGTCCCAGTGGGGAGCCCTGCTAGGAGCTGGGATCCCGCGGCATGGACAGCCTGCGCAGCGCGAACCCGGTGCCCGTGAGCATCAGTGCAACCGCGGCGATGATCAGCAGGTCCATTCCGGTGAACGGAAGGGAGCCGATCGACGCGCTGAGGCCGCTTTCCTCGCTGCCGGTTGCCGGCCGCCGGCACCGGAGGCGCCGCCACCGGCGGTGCCCTCTTCGATGTTCGGCGGGTTGTACTGCGCCGACGACGGATCGTCGGTCTGAGCGACTGCCATGGGTGCAGCTGCGAAAGCCCCCACAAGGGCAACCGCCACGATCATGCCAAAACGGCTGAGCTTTGTCTTACGCATTTGGTTTCAATCCTTCTCTAAGTTCGGGGGCTATTCGTTCGGTACTTCATGTGGTTCGGATCACACTGGTACGGAACATCGTCAGGCAAGTGCTCAGCCTTGAGCGCAGCATACTACCTAATTTTGGAGAGCTGGGCCCCTCGCCCAACTTCCGCACTCAAACATCACCCTTGCCCGTCGCGGGCATGATAGTCGGTCGTAATCCCGGAAAAACAACCGCCTGTTTCGGGTAATCATCGCGATTCCTCACGCCTGGAGATACGGATGCACTCACTTCTGGGCGGCGATTTCGTCCGCCAGCGTCGGCGATCTCCTCCCCGCGCGGGTTCAGTTCGCGGGCTCGCTGCAAGGCGCGGTTCGCCCCCGCGGATCGCTCGCCGCGAGCACCTGGGCGCGGATGTAGTACAGCGTCCATTCCTCGGGCTGGCGGTCCTCGGCCTCGTCGAGCGCGGCCAGGGCACGTGCGCGATCCCCGTTGCGGTCGGCGATCACCGCCTCGGCCGCGAGGGCGCGCTCGCTGAACGGGTTCAGGTCGGCTGCGCGGTCGAGGTCCTCGTAGGCGCCCTCGGGGTCGGCGCCCCCGGTCCGGATTCCCTCGTTCGTGTAGCGCTCGCTGAAGAAGAACGGGAGCAGGCTCAGCGCCGCGACGACCGCGGCGCACGGCGAACCCGATTCGCAGACCGCGGCTCGGCCCCGGTCCCGGGTTGCGCAACGCCGGCGCGGCCGCGGCGCCGAGCACGAACGCCATCGGCAGCGTGATCACGGGATAGGACCAGAACCACTCCACCGAGGCGTGCACGAGCCAGTAGCCGGCGACCGCCAGCGCCCCGGCGACCAGCGCAGCCGCCTGCGGCCCTCGCCTGCGCGATCGAAGCGCCGCCCAGGTCCCCGCCACGACGAAGACGCCGAACAAGAGCAGCCCCGGCACCCCGAGCTCGGAGGCCATCAGCATGATCACGCTGTGCGGGTCCTCGGGTTGCAGCGTGGACTCCTTGTCGCGCAGGTAGCTGAACCGCCATCCGCCGGCCCCGACGCCGCCAGCCGGGTTCGCGGCGAGGTCGTCGATGGCGACGCGCCAGAAGTCGCCGCGGTCGGAGGACAGGTCGAGGCCGAAGCGGCTGCCCTTCGAGCTCAGGTCGGGGGTGCCCGCGGTGAGCTCGTCCGTCTGGTTGTCGATGAACTCGCGCGGTCCCCCGCCCGAGGCGACCACGGCGATCGTGCCGGCCACCACGACCACCGCGGAAGACGCCGGCGAGCACGCGGCCCAGCAGCCGCCCGCGCCGCTCGGAGAGCTCGATCAGCGGGTCCCGCCAGGCTGCGAACGCTCCGATCACGGCCGAGACGGCGCTGGTGATGGCGATCGCCGCGGCGGCCGAGCGCAGCGGGTCGAGCGATGCCGCGGTGTTGCCGCCCTCGGTCTGGAAGACGTCGAGCAGCCACGGCAGCGCGGGCAGCACCGGCAGCACCGCCAGAGCGAGCCAGCCGAGGATGCGAAGCCGCTCGGGATGGGCTGCGACGAGCACGGCGACGCCGGCCGCGAGGGCGAAGACCGAGGTCCGGCTCTGCGAGAGCACCGCCAGCTCGATCGCGAGCGTCGCCGAGCCCACCAGGAGCCCGCGAAGCCGCCAGTCCAGCCCGTCGCGCGCCGCCGCCAGGACGACCATCGGGAACATCGCCATCAGGAAGAAGCCGGCCACGGCGTTGCGGTAGCCGACGGGATAGCGAAGCGTGGCGTCGATCTCGAGCAGCTCGGTGGAGTTGTCGCTGACGGCGAGCGCGATCAGGGTGGCGACGCCGACGAGCGCCCCGGCCACCGCCAGCGGCGCGAGCGCGAGCAGCACCCTTGGCCCGAGCAGCGAGCAGAGCCAGAGGCCGAGCACGAACGCGACCGCGTAGGCGAGCACCCGCTGGGCGTCCTCGATCGCGATGTCGGGAGCGGGTGACCAGGTCGCCGAGATGAGGGTGAGCAGCGCGATTCCCCCAGCAGCGCGACGAGGCAGACGAGCGCTGGGCCCCGGAGGCGAGCCGGCAACGGAGCGAACAGCAGCAGGGCGACGAGCAGGCCGAGCAGCCCGATCGTCCCGGGCAGGAGCGTGACCCCGAAGTAGGCACCCCGCTCCCAGGCGAACCATGCGATCAGGGCCGCGATCAGGCCCAGGGGGAGCAGCGCAGCGGCCAACGAAGGGGGCCCCGCTGCCGCCGGAGTCGCGGGCGTTCGCGAGGTCTCCACGCCGGGGCCGGGGTCAACCATCGGCGTGCACACCCACCATGTAACGCAAGCTATCGGGGTCTGACTGTCAGAATGGCGGCCCGCCGGATTTTCCCGATGGCCCAGACCCCGACTAAAAGCGCAGAGTGGCTCGAGTCCCCTGCGGAGGAGGAGGGTCTTCGACGCTACGTCGAGACGATCCGCGAGCGCCTGCCTCTGGTGGGGGTCGCGGTGGCTGTGACGACGCTGGTGGCGATCCTCTACGTGCTCACCGCGCCGAAGACCTATGAGGCGCGCGCCGACCTGCTCGTCACGCCGGTCTCCGGCGACGACCCCGTCGCCCGCAGCCTGCCGGTGATCGTCGAGTCCGTCGACCCGACGCGCGACGTCGAGACCGCCTCGCAGTTCGTGACCAACATCGATGTCGCGGCGAAGGGTCGCCGAGGACGGGGATTCGGAGCCTCCTCGCGACCTGCTCGACAAGGTCTCGGCGGAGCCGGTCGCCTCGAGCAACATCGTCGCGATCACGGCCGAGGGCGGATTCGCCTGAGGCGGCCCGCGACCTCGCCAACGACTTCGCCGAGGCCACCGTCGAGGACCGGACCGACGCAGATCCACGAGTCGATCGAGGTCCTGCTGCCCCCCCTCGAGGCGCAGCTCGAGCACAGCCGACCAGACGTGGTTCGGGAGGAGCTCGGCAGCGACGTGGCGCGCTGCAGCGCCCTGCTCGTCGCCCCCGCCCCCGACCTCCGCGTCGAGACGAAGGCCGACCTTCCAACCTCGCAGGCCTCGCCCCAGGCCGGTGCTGAGCATCGTCGGCGGCATGCTCGCCGGGCTGGTGCTCGGGATCGCCGGCGCCTTCGCCGCGCAGAACCTCGACCCGCGGCTCCGCCGCGAGACGCAGCTTCGCCGCCTCTACCGGCTCCCGATCCTGGCCCGCATCCCGAAGGAGACCGGGAGCCCGGCCACGCTCCGCTCGGGCCCGACCGGCTCTCGCGCGTCGGCGCCGAGGCCTACCGGACCCTGCGCTCGACCCTCGAAGCGTCGCGCCGCGGCGACAGGGCTCGCGGGTGATCCTGGTCACCGGCCCCTCGCCCTCGGAGGGCAAGAGCACGACCGCCGTCAACCTCGCCTCTTCGCTCGCGCTCTCGGGCAAGCGCGTGATCCTGATCGAGGCGGACCTGCGGCGCCCGGCCCTCGCCGAGGCGCTTGACGCCCAGCCGACAAGGGCGGCGTGGTCAGCGTGCTGCTCGGGGAGACCAACCTCGAGGACGCGCTCACCGTCCCGCCGGCCTTCGGCGAGAACCTGGAGTGCCTGCTGGCCGACAACGAGACGACGGCTGGATCGTCGAGCTGTTCTCGATTCCGCCGCGCGGACGATGATCGAGGACGCGCGCCACCTCGCCGACTACGTGATCATCGACAGCCCGCCGCTGAACGAGGTCGTCGACGCGATGCCGCTCGCGCGCCAGGCCGACGACGTGCTGATCGTCGTCCGGCTCGGCAAGACCCGCCTGCAGCGGATCGGGCAGCTCGGCGAGCTGCTGGCCGAGAACGGCGTTCGCCCCGTCGGGTTCGCCGTCGTCGGCGTCCCCCGGCCCGGCAGAGGCGAGTACCACTACTACCAGAGCGGGCAACGAGGCGTTAACACCCTGAAGAGAATCGGAATCAGCAGCGCTCTCTGTTCCGGGGGCTCCTGCCGAGAACGGTTGGCCCGGCTTCGCGGTGGTCGTCCAGGCTCGACGGGGAGCTGGCGTGGGCGGGCGCCTCCTGACGCTTGCCGCGGCGACGGTCGGGCGTCATGGCGGGCTATGACCCACGCGTCGCGATCGCGGTCGCCCTCTCGGCGGCCTTCGTGCTCGTCGCCTTCGCCGATCTCGCCATCGGGCTCGCGATCTTCGCTTTCCTCGGCTTCGTCGAGGTCGTGCCGGTCGTGTCCCGCGCTCAGCCCCACCAAGCTACTCGGGCTATTGCTGACTCTCTCGTGGTTCGCGGTCCTGACGACCGGGCGGGGAGCTCGGCTCGATTTCGTCGCGTGCATCCCATCGTGTCCACCGCACTGGGGTTGTTCTTGGGTGGGTCGCGTTGAGCACGCCCTGGGCGGAGGATCCCGCGGCCGCGCTGGCTCCACCTCCCGTTACGGCCTCAACCTGGTGCTGTTCGTGATCGTGTTTACGGCGGTCCGTACCGCGGGGGACCTCGGCCGTGTCCTGGTCGGCTTCATGCTCGGGGCGTCGGTTGCTGCCATCTTCGGGATCGCGTCCCCAGCCCCGGGGATCGCCGGCCGCCTGGGCAGCGTCGTGCTCGATCCTAACGAGGTCGCGGTGCTGGTCTCGGGTCGCCTGCTCGCCGTCGGGGTGGTCGCGCTCTACCGCAGCGCCCCGCTGGTTGATCCGGCCGCGGCCACCGGGGTCTGCGTGCGCCCGGTGTCTGGCTCACGGCGTCACGCGGCGGACTGATCGCGCTCACGGTCGCCCTCGTGCTCGCGATCTTCGTCGCGGGCCGCTGGCGCCCCCCGATGGCGGTCGGCGCCGCCTGCTCGCCGCCGCCAGCGTCGTTTACTTCTCCGGGTTCGCCTCGGCCGACGTTCAGGAGCGGATCACCGAGCCGACTCAGCGGACAGGCGCGCCTCCAGGAGGGCCGCACCACCATCTGGCAGGTGGCGTGGCGCTCGGTCGAGGCCAACCCCGCGGAGGGCCTCGGCGCCGGGAACTTCGCGGTCTCCTCCAAGCATTATCTGCTAGAGCCCGGCGCTCTCGCACGCTCCGACGAGATTATCGACGAGCCGAAGGTCGCCCACAACAGCTACCTCGGAGTCCTTGCCGAGCTCGGCATGGTCGGGTCTGCCTGTTCGTGCTGATCGTCGGGTTCTCGGTTGCCTCGATGCTGATCGCCGCGCGACCTTCGGCGCCCGGGCGACACACGCATGCAGGGGGTCTCGCTCTGCGTGGCGGTCGCTATGCTCGGCCACCTCGCCGCGGGCTTCTTCGTCTCGGGTCAGTACGGCGGGACGCTGTGGCTGCTGATGCGGCTCGGCCCGGCGCTGCTGGCGATCGCCAAGTCCTCGGTCGCCGGGGCGCGACGACGGGCTGCAACCCTAGCCACGACGCGCTGCTCGCGCTCAACTACACTCGCGCGAGCCGATACGGTCTGGACCAGGAGTCCGAGGAAGGGATTAGATGGGCACCCGGACGGGTATCCAGACACCCCTCGGAAGTTTAGCGGCACACCGTTCGAGGTCGACAAATCCGCTGATGTACACGAAGTTCGGCCGCGAGTCGTTCGCGGTCCAGCACAACCTCACGAGTCACCCGCTGCTGACGATCGACCGGCTCGCGCAGGGCTCCGCCGATTCGCTACCCGCCGATCAGGCCGAGTTCGTCGCTCACGACATGCCCGACCTCCTTCCCGGGGGCGGCGAGCAGGACGAGCGATGACCGCGGGTGACGTCATCCGCGGGATCGAGACGAACGGCAAGTGGATGGTGCTGAAGCGCGTCCACACCGACCCCGAGTACGCCGAGCATGACCGAGCAGATCCTGTCGGAGGTCCATCTCCGATCAGATCGATCTCGAGGGCGGCCGAATCTCGAGCGAGTGCTACATCCTGATCTCGTCGGCGAACTCCAACGTCCCGTCGCACTTCGATCCGGAGCACAACATGCTCTTCCAGATCCACGGAACCAAGGAGATCACGATCGGCAAGTTCAAGGACCTCGAGACCGAGCGGTCGTGAGGCCGAGCGCTACTACGGCGGCGGGCACCGCAACATCAACGACATGCCGTTCAACGCCGAGACCTTCCACATGGGCCCCGGCGACGGCGTCCACATCCCGCCGCAGGACCCGCACGCGATCAAGAATGGCGACAGCTACTCGATCTCGCTCTCGACGTCCTTCTATACGAAGCGCAGCGCCGAGGTCGTCGATGTCTACGCGGTCAACTCGCGCCTTCGCAAGCTGCGCATCTCGCCCAAGGCTCCGGGCGAGAGTGCCGCCAGCGACCGGCTCAAGGCCGGCGCCTGGCGCGCCATGCGCCGGGGCGCGACGCGGTCCGCGCGCTCACCTCGCGCCCCGGCTAGGGGTCAGGCACGCTAGGTCCGCCCGCCCGGCAGGGCCCGCGCGAAAGCCTGGGCCGCGCGCTTGAGCCGAGGCCGTGACGTCAAACCCCGTCCACGTTGCCGCGCCGCGGCCTCCGCTGAGACGAGCAGGCGAGCGGGCTGCCAGGCCCTTACCAGCACCAGCGTTCGGACGTGACGTGCCTCGGGGGCGAAGCGCCACTTGTAGGACTCTGATCCCAGCAGGAAGTCGACATCCTCGGCATCCTCGGAGATCGCGCTTCGTACGGTGTCCCTTGAACAGCAGCATGCCGGCGCTGTGTTCCGCCCAGACGGGGTCGAAACCTGTCTGATAAATCCCGTAGCTGGGGCCGATCCGCCATGCCAAAATCGCGGCCGCATGCTGGCCGTTCGTCCAGGTGTTGCGCAGCCGCAGCCACCCGCGCGCCAGCGCTTCGCGCGCGAATGCGGTAAGCGACTCGCGCACCTCAAGGCTTGATATCGATGACTCGCCTTCCGTTTTTCGCAGGTCGTGCAGGCGGAAGAGGATTCCATGTCGGCGTCGAGGGACACCAGGTCGACGTCTCCCTGACCCGGTGCGTGATGCCGTGGCGGTCAAGGGCTCGTTCCAGGCCACGCGCGACTCGCTGGCGGAACTTCTTGCTGCGGGCGGCGACGTACCTGTCCCAGTCGAGACCGGCAACGACGGTATGGGGAAGCTCAGCGTGGCCCTGTTCGACGATCGCCAGCCGACGCCTCGAGCCCCGCGCCATCGCGGCGGGCCAGCGGCTGCCAACATCGATTCGGTGGAGCACCAGGATCGCCCTGGCTGCGGGCCCGGACTCGAGCGCCTCGATCGCGGCGACAGCGACGGCGTCCTCGTCTTGGGGCGATGAGGCGACACCGAAGCGGTCGCCGAAGCCGGCGCCGCCGAAGCGCAGCGCGCGAGGGTGGGCGCTCGCATCGAGCACCAGCGGGAGTACACCGGCGGGCGCTCGCCATCCTGCCGTCGCACAGCGACGATCATCGGCTGTCGGTCGCCCGATCGCGAGGTCGCCCAGGCACGGAACCACGCGGGGGTCAGAAACGCATTGCCGCGGGCCTCGGCCACCCGTGCCCACTCCTCCTCGATCGGTCCGATGCCCGAAAGGTCGGTGATCAGCTCAGCCTTCACCGGCAAACAGCCCCCACATCGGAACCCGTGGCCACCGGGAGTTCGCCGTAGAGCCGGACGCGCATTACTCTAGTTTTGCGCAGTAAAGTCCACAACTACGCTTCGGCGAGTTCCAGCCACGCGATGAAAGCCAAGATCGGAGCAGCCAGGGAGCCGCGGTACCGCCGGGGCGCTCGGCCCCCCGGCGGCACCGGCACGTTCAGCAGCGAGGGGTCGTTCGCCCCGGTGGGCAGTCACTGGGCCCCCGAACAGACCCTGCGCGGCTACTACATCGACTTCAGCGTCAAGACCGAAACTCCGTCATGGCCCCCGAGTGGCTCCACGGCGGCAACGGTGAGATCCACGTCGCGGCGGTGCAATGGGGGCTGCGGCGCCCTCGAGCGCTACGTCAAGGGAGAGGGAGAGGTGTGGTTGAGCGCTGCGATCGACACCGGGGAGTATCTGATCGAAATGCAGATCCGGGGCGGCGCCAGGGACGGCGCCTTGAGCGTTGGGTGCCGCTGCTCATACCTACCGGATCGACCCGCCCTGGCCCTCGGCGATCACTCAGGGCGAGGCAGCGAGCCTGCTCATGCGTCTTTACCACGAGACCGCGGACGAGCGCTTTGCCGACGCTGGGACGCGGGCGCTGCACCCGATGCGCGTCCCGGTCGCCGCGGGCGGCGCGCTCACAGAGGTCGATGGGCTGCCGTTCTTCAAGGAATACCCGACGCGCCTCCCTGGTCCTGAATGGCGCCATCTTCGCGCTCTGGGGTTTCCATGACGTCGCTGAGGCGCTGGGCGATCGCGAGACCCGCCAATGGTATGAGGCCGGGATCGAGGGGGAACTCACTCCCTGCTCGACAGGTATGACACCGGCTACTGGTCGCGTTACGACCTCTACCCCCACCCTGCCGCCAACATCGCCCACTCCGCCTATCACCTGCTTCATATTAACCAGCTCTCGGTGCTCGGGCGCCTGACGGCGCGGCCCGAGTTCGACTCGATCAGGGAGCGCTTCGAGCGGTACCGGGAGTCGCGAGCCTGCCGGGCAAGGGCACTACGAAAGAAGATCGCCTTCCGAATTGTGACGCCGCGGAACGCTGCACTGGCTCACCGGCTGCCATGGAACAAGCGCGTCCGCGATCAAAGCCACGACCAGGATTTGATCGTGCTCTGCTACCACGCCATTAGCGACGAATGGGCCTCCGACGACGAGGGCGTCGGCCGGAACCCCGAGCTCGGCCCGCATCGTCACGTCCGTGCGGGTCTTGGCCGACTCGATTCCGTTGGGGATGACGTGGATCTTCCTGGTAGGGATGCCCTCCGACGCGATCATCCGACGCCGGTCGATTTCACTGACCGCGACGAACGCGTCGGCGCGCCGCGCGATCAGGTGACGATCCATGAAAGCCCGCTTTCGTAGACCCTCCATCGCCACCCCGTGCTCTTGCGCCACCAGCACGGGGACGCCCGCTCGCGGTGCCAGCAATGCCCCCCAGATGTTCGAGCCGAGCTTGTGCGTGTGGAGGACGTCGATCGAGTGCACTCGCATGTGGGTCACTAGCTGGCCCGACGGCCGCAATGCCGCGGCGGAACTCCGCTCGAGGCCGAGGAAAGGCACACCGGCGGCCTCGAGTTCGGAGCGTGCCCGGTCCTCCTCGGGGAAGGGATCCCAGCGCGTGACACAGAAGCTGGACTCGAAGCGTCTGCGGTCCAGGCGCACGGCCACCGACCGGGCCAGGGCCTCGGCACCACCAAAGCCGATCGCGTCGATCATCGTCATGACGCGGATCTTGTGGTTTTCCCTAGTGGCGAGCACTCTCTGTAGTTTCGCCGATATGCCCGTACTCCCTGCGGCAGCCCCAAGCGCCCCGCTTCTCGGAAGCCGCGAGGCGTCGTGAGCGAGCGCAAGCCTTCCACCGCCGGCCTCCTAAGGACCGTGGTCAGAGGCGCCGGCCTGGCCGGGGTCGGCTACGCGCTGGCGCAAGCGCTGACGCTGGCCTCTTATCGTGGTGCTGGCCCGGCTGATCTCGCCGGGCGACTTCGGGGACTTCGCCGCCGCCTCGATCCTGGTGAACGCCGGGATGCTCTTCACCGAGTCAGGCATGCTGGCGGCGCTGATTCACCGCCGCGACCGGATCGAAGAGGCGGCGAGCACAGCCGTGATCGCCACCTTGGCCGCCGGGCTTCTTTTCGGTCTGATCGCGCTCGTCGCCTCCCCCCTGGTCGGCGCCTTCTTCGACAGCGACACGATCGCCACCGTCTCCGCCGCGCTCGCGGGCCTGCTCCCGCTTCGCGCCCTGCCGATCGTGCCCGAGGCCCTGCTGCAACGCCGCTTCTTGTTCCTGCGCCGAATGGTCTCCGAGCCAGCCGCCGTCGTCGCCTTCGGCACGGTGGCGATCATCGCCGCCTCCAACGGTATGGGGGTCTGGGCCCTCGTGCTCGGTTACTACGCCTCTGCGGTCACCGACATCATCCTCTCCTGGGCGCTGGTCCGGTGGCGGCCGCGGCTTGGCCTCGCCTCGTTCGCCGTCTGGCGCGAACTCGTCTCCTACGGACGCCATGTGCTGGCGGCGACCGCGATCCTTCGAGCCGGATCCCAGGTGCCGAACGCGCTGCTAGGGCGCTACGTGGGCACCGCGCCGCTGGGCCAGTACCGCTACGCCGACCGCATCGCGTCCACACCCTTCTCCGCGATCCTGGCGGCGGCCTCGTGGGTTCTCTTTCCCGCGTTCGCGCGGATCTCGCACGAGAGCGAGCGCTTCCGCGAGGCATTCCTCCGCTCGCTGCGCTCGATCATGGCCCTCGCCGTGCCCTTCGGGATGGTGCTGCTGCCGCTGGGGGTGCCGATAGCGGTGGTTGTCTTCGGACCGGTCTGGTACGACGCCGGCGAGGCTGCGATGGCGCTTTGCCTATACACCGGCGCGGCGTCGCTCATCTCGATCGCAACCGAGGCTTTCAAGGCCGCCGGCAGGCCCGAGCTGCTGACCAGGACCCACCTGCTGACGGTGGTATTCGGCTCGATCTTGATGGTCGCCCTGCTCCCGTTCGGTCTCGTCGGCGTCGCCGCAGGCATCTCGCTGGGGATGGTCGCGGGCGCCGCCTATGCGGTCGTCGCCTCGGGCCGCGTGATGGAGATCAGCCGGGGCGCCCTGTTCGATGCATCTGGCCGGCGGCGGCGGCGGCGAGCGTCATGGCGGCAGCCCTGTTCGGTGTCGAGTACCTGCTCGATGCCGAATCGCACAGCACCGCCGCGGGGCTAGCCCTGCTCGCGGCCGAGGGGGCGATAGGTGCCGCTGTCTACATCCCGCTGCTGCTCGTCCTCGACCCCGCGATGGAGGAACTGCGGTCGCTGCGCACGAACATGAGGCGCGGCGGCGCGCGGCCCGCGGACGATGCCTACGATCCGCATGCCGTCGCCGAGGAGCCATACGCAGCCGGACCTGGGACCACAGGATGAGCCCACCTCGCTTCAGCGTCGTGATCCCCGCTTACAACGGCAGCCTCACGATCGGCGCCACGATCCGCTCCGTCCTCTCCCAGTCCGAACCGAGGTTGGAGTTGATCGTCGTGGACGACGGGTCGAGCGATGGGACTCCTGCAATCGTTCGCAGCTTCGCCGCTGCGGACCCGCGGGTGCGGCTGCTCGAGCAGGCGAATCAGGGTGTAGCCGCGGCCCGTAACGTCGGGATCGCTCAGGCGAGCGCCGATTTCGTCAGCTTTCTCGACAATGACGACCTCTGGATGCCACGGTATCTGGCGGCGATGGGCGCCGCACTCGAGGCGGCGCCCGACGCCGGGCTGAGCTTCGCCGACGGCTGGGCGCTGCACGATGCGATTCGCAGAATCCGGCGGGAGACGCTGTTCGCGGGTTCAAGGCCCCCCTTGCCACTGCCTCCGGATGCGGGCACGCAGCTGATCGAGCTCAGCAGGGACAACTACATCTGGGGCTCGATCACGGCTCGCCGCACCGTGCTCGAGGAGGTCGGCGGCTTTGATTCCGAGGTGAACGCCGTCGACGACTATGACCTTTGGCTGAGGATTCTCGCGGCAGGGCATCGGGCGGTCGTCGCCAATGGCAGGCTGATCTTGCAGCGGGCGCGCCCAGACTCGGTCTCACACGATCAGCTGATGATGCTCGAGCGCACCAGGGACGTCTGCCGACGCCTGGCCGCAAATCAACTCGCCCCTGACGAAGCCCGGACGATCGCCGCAGCACGCGTCTCCGCCCTTGGCCGGACGATCTCAGCCCTACAGGGCGCGGGGGGAGCCGCCGCCCGCTGGTACCGCGCGCGGCGGGTGATCGCAGGACTCCGTGCCCGCCTGCTCGAGCGTCGGCTCTACCCGAGACGACCGCCGGACGAGGTCGCGGAGGCATTCCCGGATCTCGAACGCCTTTGAGCGATCAGCAGGCGCCCCGCGCCACGCAGGGTGCAACGATCCGCAGCTTCGACCATTTGATCCCCTTGTCGACGTTGAACCAATACTCGCCGATGCCATTGTTGTTGTAGTCCTCCGGCGGCAGCTTCAGCGCCCTCGCGAGCCTCGTCAAGCCATCCTCGGCACCGAAGCTTTGGTATGTAGCACCGCTCTCGATCTCGAAGCCCCACTCGGTCGCAAGCCCGCTGGTGTCGGAGACGTAGGCCCCGTACCGGCTGAGGGCGATCGCGATCGCCTTGCGGTACCTGGGGATCTTCCACCGTTTGATCTTCTTCGGCTTGACGTTGAGCTGAAAATGGGAACCGGTCGGCCAGGAGTGGGCGCTGGGGAGGCCGGCGGCGCGGCAGGGAAGGCCATGGTTGTCAGCCGGGTAGACGAAAGAATCGGAGCAGGGAACACCCATCACCAGCGCGTGGTCGATCCTGCCAGCCAGCAGCTCTTCGCTCCGGATGATCCCCGCGAGGTTGCCGAAGTGCGCCGACGTGCCGCCAGAGCCGAGACCGTTGCCATCGATCCGCGTCCTACCGCCCCAGCCGAAGACCAGCGTGCCGCCTGCGTCCGGCTTCGAGCGCACGTTCCATAGGTCGTACTCCCAGCCGCTCGCCTGGTCGACGATCGTCATGTGAGCGTCGTGGTCGTCCTCGGCGGTGGCGTAGCCTTGGGCTGGCAGCGCCTGCGCCGGCACGCGGATTTGGTGGCCCTCGATCTCGCAGGTCCCCCAGGGACGGTTGCAGTGCAGCGTGTAGAGCGGGTCGGCGGAGTCCGGGAAGTAGGTCGGGTTGCCGGCGTCCTGGCCGGGTCGCCTCCGACAATGTAGCTGGCCCGGCCGCCTGAGAGCAGTCGCCTGACCATCGCTTTCGAGCCTCGCGCAACCCGGCTCTTCTTCGGAATCGCCCGATTGAAGGGGCTGGCGTCGGAATACGGCCGCCAACACGCTCCAGGCAGCACCTCGGGGCTGTTGAAGCTGCCGAGGCCGTTGCGGAAGCTGCAGTCCGTCGTCTGGGCGGTGGCGGCGCCCCCTAGGGGCGGGGGCGCCGCGAGCATCCCGATCACGGCGAGGATCGCGACCATGCTCAGTCGCCTGCCAAGTTGGGAGCCGACGGGACGGCTGTGAGGCTGAGTACGTGTCCATCGAGTCTCCTCGACTCCGCCCCGCTTTCGTGCCTCGTCGCGCGATTCGGGCGGATGCGAGTCGATGCGCACATCGACCAGCGATGCCGACCCGAAAGCTGGGTCAACCATGTTTGGACAATAAGCCGATACCGGGGGCCGGGGGGCTGGACAGACGGTCGAGGGTACTCGGTCCGCCTGACGCCCTCATAAGCTTTAGCCCCTTGCGCCTGATCGAGGTCGCCAGCTTTGGAGTTCCGCGAGCGGGATCGTTCATTCCCGCGATGACGACTCTGCTCAGTTCGGCGCGGGCCCGCGGCTGGCCAGCCGAGGCGGTGTTCGGATCTGACTCCAAGGGCCGGTCGTGGCTGAGCGAGTTCGAGCGCCGCCAGATCCCCGTGCGGTTCGCCCCGTCCGCTTCCCGTCTGCGACTTCGAGGCTGGTTCGAAGGGCTGCTCGATGAGACCAGCGAGCCGACCGTGATCCACGCGCATTTCTCTGAGCTCGACGTTCCGGTCCTGCTCGCGGCCCGCAACCGGCCCCATACGGCGGTGATCTGGCATGTACACACGCCCCTGAGCCGACAACCGCTGACCGTACTTCGGAACGTCGTCCGCTTTGGCCTGGTGGGCCGCAGCGTCGATCTGATCCTCACGCCCTCCCCAGACATGGCCGCCTCCATCCGCCGCCGAGGGGCTCCCCCCGGGCGGGTGCGCACCTTCCTCAACGCGATCGACGCCCGGCTCTATCCGCTCCAAGACCACGAGCATCGGCTGGCGGCGCGCCGGTCCCTCGGTATCGACAACGACGAGCACGTGCTCCTCCACTTCGGCCTGCATTGGAAGCGCAAGGGTGGCGACCTCTATCTGCGTGCAGTTCGCACGCTCGTCGACGACGGGGTGCCAGTCACCGCGCTCTCGCTCACGGAAGCGCCCGAGGCCCGGCGCCTGTGCAGCGAGCTCGGCCTGAATGACCAGGTGCGGCTGTTGGCGCCAAGAGGCGACGTCAGAGAGTTGTTCGCCGCCGCGGACGTGATGGTGACCGCGAGCCGAGCCGAGGCCACCGCCTATGCCGTGATGGAGTCGCTCGCCAGCGGCACCCCTGTGGTCGCCTCCGACATCCCCGGGCACAGGCTGATCACCCAGGATCTTTCAGCATGCCGCCTGGTTCCCCTCGAACCCGCCGCGATCGCCGCCGGGGTCCGCCAGCTGCTCGAACGCGACTCCTCCACCGCTGAGCGAGACGCGATCTCGGCCCGGGAGATGATCGAATCCAAATTCGGCCTTCGGGATTGGTGCGAGCGGCTGCTGACCACCTACGAGGAGGTTGCGGCAACCGCAATCAGGTAGCCGCTCAGACCGTCCCGCTCTCAAAGCCAGTGACGAGAGCTCGATACGTCTCCGGCACCCCGAGCTCGAGTGGTACCTCGGCTTTCCAGCCAAGGTCTGCCGCCGCCTTCTCGGGGTCGATGCAGGAGCGCTCGAGCTCTCCGTCGCGAAGCGGGGCGAGCTCCGGCTCGCTATCGATGCCGGCTTCAGCTCGCAGCAGGTCGAAGATCTCCTGGACCGGCGCTTCGCGGCCAGTTGCCAAATTGAACACGCCGTCCACGCCTGAGGCCCGCACGAGGCCTTCGACGACGTCGCTGACGTGCACGTAGTCTCGGGTGGGCTTGCCGTCGCCGTACAGTGTCGCCCGCTGCCCGGACCAGAGTCTGTGGCTGAGGATCGCGACGACCCCTGCTTCGCCATGAGGGCTCTGGCGCGGTCCGTAGACGTTGCCGAGTCTGCAAACGGCGTGGGCCTGCCCGGCGGCCGCGGCCCAGGTCCGAAGGTAGGCCTCGCCTGCCCATTTGGAGGCGCCGTAGGGTGCCAGTGGCGCGGGCGGCTGCGTCTCCGGAGTCGGCATCGGCGCGTCGTCGCCGTAAAGCGCTCCGCCGGTTGAGGTGAAGACGACGGGGGCGGCGTGCTCGCGAGCGATCTGGAGCACGTTGAGCGTGCCCTTGACGTTGACATCGCAATCGCGCCACGGATCGGCGACCGAAACGGTGACCACCGACTGCGCTCCAAGGTGGAAGATGCGCTCAGGCTTGACGGCGTTCGCCAGCGCCTTTAGCCCTTCGAAGTCCACGATGTCGAGCTCCTCGAGCTCCGCCTCGGCGGAAACCCGCTCTCGGATCCCGGTCGAGAGGTCGTCGACGGCGATCACGCGGTAGCCATCAGCGAGCAGCCGGTCGACCAGATGCGAGCCGATGAACCCTGCGCCCCCAGTCACGATCGCGGCCGGCATCATGGGAAAGCTACAGACAACCCGCCAGCACCCGCTCGAGCCTCTCGATGCCGCGATCGCGCAGGTTGTCGGCGGCGAAGCTCCGCGCGCTTCGCGAAAGCTCCTTCGACCTAGCCGGTTCCCTGCGAAGCAAGGCGATGGCGTCCGCGAGCGCCCTCGCATCCCCGGGTGGGACCGGGACCCCGGCGTCCCATTCGGCGACGAGACGCTGCGGCTCTCCCGCGGCGGCGACCAAGACCGGTCGACCTAGCGCACAGTAGTCGAATAGCTTCGAAGGAACGAACTTCTCCAGCTCGGGCTGGGCCCCGAGCGGGACCAGCAGTGCGTCGCAGGCGCGCAGCACCGCCGCCGCCTCGGCTGGCTCGATGAGCGAGCGAAACTCCACGGCTGCTCCAGGCAGCTCGGCCGCCCTCGCCCGCACAGCGTCGAGCCTGGGCCCTGCCCCGATGACGAGCAGCCGGAACCCCTCTCCAGCATCGCGGCGGCTTCGACCGCGAACTCCAAGCCCTGGCCGATTCCGACGTTGCCGCCATAGGCCCAAACGAACTCGCCCGCCGCCAGGCTGGCCGCAGCGCGATCGGGTTCGCGCGCTCCCGCGTCGAGCCACACCTCGGTAGTCCCGTTGGGAATCACGGTCAGCTTGCGCGGCTCGCCGCCCACGGATGCGATCTGTTCGCGGAACGGCTCGGTCACCGTGACGATCGCCGCGGCGCTGCGGTAGAGCCGGCGCTCGAGGCGCTCGGCCGCACGAATCGCGCGTTCGCCGCTGAGCTCTCCGAGCACGACGGCTGCCTCGGGCCAGAGATCGCGCACGTCGAAGACCCAGGGAACCCGGTGCCGTCGCGCGATCGTGGCGGCGGCCACTCCGACTGGAAGCGGCGGCGAGGACGTGAGCACCACATCCGGGCGCGCCATCTGGAACCCCGCCACGACGGCGGAGGCCGCGAAGCTGCCATAGGCCAGCAGCCGGTTGACCGTCGTCTTGTCGGGCCGCGCGCGGATCCAGACGTGGCTCACCCTCACCCCACCGCCCTCCCGCACGACTAGGCGCTTGCCGTGGTAGCCCTCGGCGATCACGCCGCTTGGATGATTGGGAAGCGCGCAGATCACCTCGACCTCATGGCCGCGCCCGGCCAAGCCTTCTGCGAAAGCTTGGACCCGCGCGACCGCCGCGGTCACCTCCGGGACGTAGTGCTGGCTGACGATCAGGATGCGCACGTGCTCTCAGGGACGCCGGACCTGGGCGTCGTCCGCGCCTCCCGAACGGCCGTGTTTGTCGAGCCAAAGCGAGAGCGTAACGAGGCCCCAGATGTTGCGGCTCAGCTCGTCCCGTCCTGAGACGTGCGTCTCGAGTGTCGCCATTACGGCCTCGGGGTCGAGGTACCCTTGCGAGCGGATACGCTCGTTGCGAGAGCACCTCACGGGCGAACGGCAGTAGCGGCCCGCGGAACCAGGCGGCCGCCGGCACCGCGAAACCTCGCTTGCGGCCTTTGACGATCTCCCGCGGGAGCAGCGGGGCGACAGCGCGGCGAAAGAGACGCTTTTTTGCCAGCCCCCTGACTTTGTGGCGGG
Source organism: uncultured Solirubrobacterales bacterium (assembly GCA_963820665.1). Lineage (GTDB taxonomy): Bacteria > Actinomycetota > Thermoleophilia > Solirubrobacterales > 70-9 > CAVUAT01. The sequence goes on from CAWGAL010000002.1 coordinate 49,499, forward strand.
CGGGCAGCGCAAGCGCCAGATCGGCGCACGGCAGGGTCGAGGAATGGGACGCGGGACTCCAGCGAGTGGGCCATGCTGGCGCGGTCGATCTTGACCAGGATGTCGTCGACCAGGTAGGTGCCCATGTCGATGTCCTGCATGCGGCTCAGGTGCTCGGCGCCTTCCGTCTCGTAGTAGCGGCGGCGGTGCAGCCGCAGCGGGTCCGATTCCTCCGCAGGTAGGCGCTGCGCCATCAGCTCGGCGCGCGCCTCGGGCGAGAACACCTGGCTCCACGCGGCGTGACGGTCGACGACCGGCAGGTGCGAGCCGCGTGCGAAGCGCTTCACCCGGTCGTCGAGGCGACGGCTGGTGGCAGTTCCGGGCAGGCGCTCGACAAGGGGGCGAACGGCGCTCGCGACCCGGCCGATCCGCGGAGCCATGACGTCGCCGACATACCAGTAGTAGCCCCCGAAGAGCTCATCCCCCCCCTCGCCCGAGAGCACGACCTTGACATGCTCGGCTGCAAGCTGGCTGACGAGGTAGGTCGGCAACGCGGAGTTGTCGGCGAAGGGCTCGTCGAAGACCTCCACGATCTTCGGAAGCAGCTCGTGCGAGTCCGGACGGACGACGAGCTCGTGGTGGTCGGTGCCGAAGCGGCGCGCCACCAGCCGCGCGTTGTCCATCTCCGAGAAGCCGGCCTCGTCGAAGCCGATCGTGAACGTCTTCACGGGCTCCTCGGATTCGCGGCTGGCGAGCGCGGTGAGCACGCCCGAGTCAATCCCCCCCGAGAGCAGGACGCCGACCGGGACGTCGGAGACGAGATGCGCTCTGACGGAGTCCTGGAGCCGCTCGCGCAACTCGGCCTCGAGCTCCGCGGCGCTCTCGGAGCGAACCTCGGACGCCGAAGCCGGGCGCGGTCGTGCGTACTGGACGATCTCGCTGCGCCCTTCGTGGTGGACGAGCAGGCAGCCGGCGGGCAGCTTGCGCGCCTCGCGGAAGATCGACATCGGCGTCGGCACGAAGTTGAAGGCGAGGTACGCCTCGAGCGCCTCGAGATCGAGCTCGCGCGAGAAGTCCGGCTGCCGGACCAGCGCCTTCAGCTCCGAGGCGAACGAGAGCGAAGCTGCGACCTCGCGGTAGTAGAGCGGCTTGATCCCGAAACTGTCCCGCGCCAACACCAGGCGTCGGCGCGGAAGATCCCAGAGAGCGATCGCGAACATGCCCCGTAGGCGCTCGACGAAGTCGGGGACCCTCGTCCTCGTAGAGGTGCACGAGCACCTCGGTGTCGGAGCCCGTCCGAAGCTCGTGCCCACGCGCACGCAGCTCCGCTGCCAGCTCACGGTAGTTGTAGATCTCACCGTTCTGGATCACCTGGACGGTGCCGTCCTCGTTGCCGATCGGCTGGTCGCCGCCGGCGAGATCGATGATCGAGAGACGGCGCATCGCCAGCCCTACGGGTCCCTCGAGGAAGCTGCCGTCGCTGTCGGGGCCACGGTGCCTCAGCGCCTCGTTCATCGACTCGAGCACACCGCGGTCGGGCGCGCTGCCGTCCAGCCTGAGCATTCCGCAGATCCCGCACATTTCGTAGACCCTAGGCGGAGCCGGGTGCCGAGATGAACGCGGCGACCCGTTCGCTCTCGGACTCAATCGTCGTCCGCCCCGCCAGCTCCAGCGCCCGCGACGCCAGCGCGCCCCGCAGCTTTGGGTCGGCCGCGAGCCGGCGGATCGCCGCCGTCAGGGCGGCGGGGTCGCCGGGCGCCACCAACATCCCCGCCTCGCCGCTACCCAGGGCCTCCCTCACTCCGCCGACGTCCGTGGCGACGATCGGCAGCCCCGACCCCATCGCCTCGAGGATGACGCCGGGCACGCCCTCGGTGAGCGAGACGTGAACGAACGCGTCGGTTTCCTGATACAGGTCAACGAGGCCGCCTTCGAACGGAACGAAGCCCGGCAATGTGAGCAGGGGCGAAACACCCGCGGCCCGCGCCGCCTCGCGCATCGGGTCCGCGAGCGGTCCCTCGCCCGCCCAGGTGAGGACGAAGCCAGAGCCAGGGCCGCGGTTCAACTCAGCGAGGGCCGTGACCGCCAGCAGGGGGTTCTTCTCAGCCGCCAGCCGCCCGACAGAGAGCAGCCTGACCGGGTCGCCCCACGCCTCGCCGCGCGGCTCCCGTGCAAGGTGGGCTCGATCGAGCTGCGTGACGCGCATGTCGAGCACGTTGGCGCGCGGTGCACCGTAGTGCTCGGCGATCTCTGCCCCGACGACCGTGGTCCGGGCGCGGCGGCCGATCAGGCGAAAGCAGAGATCGAGCGCTCGAAGCGGCAGCAGCAGCGGAGCCCAGCGCGCGCTCGGCAGGCGGCTGCGGAAGTAGCGCGGCGAGTCCTGGCGAATCAGCAGGACGACGCGGCGCCGGCGCAGGCCGGCGAGCACGGCCATCACCAGTCCGAGCGGATTGACGCCCGACACCCAGACCGCATCGAGCTCATCGAGCGCTCGCCACATCTGCCGCACGGTCGCCGGAAGCGCTGCGAGCACGCGACCGATGCTCCGCAGGCTCGGATAGTGGGGCAGCGGCACGAGCTCGATTTCGCTCGCCAGCACCTCCCAGTCGGCTGCGTCCTCCGCCGTGCCGATCCGCGCGATCACCGCGAAGCGCTCGAACCTGGAGCCGACCGCGCCGGCGAACCGCATGAAGCCGAGCAGCTCGTCCCCACACAGCACGCGGGGAGGGTCTCCCTCGGCGCGGAACGTGGCGTCGACGAAAAGCCCGAGGCGCCGGATCTCGGAGGTCCCTCTCAGCTTGTTCCCTCGGAGGCCGCCGCTATTCGCCGAGCCCGCTGCTGCCGCTGGGCGGAGCGACCCCGCCGTCGCCCGAACTGGTCTCGGTCGGCGGCGCCTGGGTCTCGGTCGACTGCGTCGGTGGCTGCGTCTCGGTCACGGTGGGTTGGGAGGTCGTGGTCGTCTCGTCCTCGGCGTCGTCGCCCGCTACGACCGCGAGCCCTACCGCGAGGCCGATTACGAGTGCCAGCAGCAGCCCGATGATCCATCTGGCGTTGGTGCTCATCGGGGCGAAAGCTATCCAAGCGCCCGGCCGACTTTTTCCACGGCCTCGTCGATGTCACCCTCGTCGACGATCAGCGGCGGCAGCATCCGCAGCGTGTCCTGCGCCGGGACGTTGACGATCAGCCCATCCGCAAGCAACCGCGCGCCGACGTCGGCCGCGTCGAGCCCGTCGGCGAGCCGTGCGCCGACCATCAGACCCCGGCCGCGAACCTCGGCGACCGCGTCGAGCCCCTCGAGGCCCTCGCGCAGCCGCCCGCCGAGCTCTCGCACCCGACGGAGCAGGTCCGGGTCGTCGACGACGTCCAGGGTCGCGAGCGCAGCGGCGGCGACCAGCGGGCCGCCGGCGAAGGTCGAACCGTGGTCGCCGGGCTGCAGGACCTCGCTGAACTCGGGGGCCGCGATGCACGCTCCGGCGGGCAGGCCGCCGCCGAGCGCCTTCGCGGTGGTGATCACGTCGGGGCGCACGGGCAGCTGCTCGTAGGCCCACAGTGACCCCGTCCTTCCCATCCCCGCCTGGATCTCGTCGAGCACGAGCAGGGCACCGGTGGCATCGCAGGCCTCGCGGGCGGCGGCGAGCATCGGGTCGGAGATCACGTGGATCCCGGCCTCGCCCTGGATCGGCTCGATCAGCACCGCCGCGGTGCGCTCGCCGACCGCGGCGCGAAGAGCATCGGGGTCGTCGCGCGGCACGGCGACGAAGCCCGGCAGGTAGGGAGAGAAGCTCGGGTTCGCGGCCATCCCCGGCGTCGCCGAGACGGCGCCCATCGTGCGACCGTGGAACGCACTCTCGAGCACGACGATCTCGGGCTCGTCGATGTCGCGCCCGTGCGCGTGCTTTCGCGTCAGCTTGATCGCGCACTCGTTGGCCTCGGCCCCGGAGTTGCAGAGGAACGCGCGGCCGCCGAGGCTCGACTCGCACAGCCGCTGCGCGAGGCGCACCGAGCCCTCGGTGAAGTAGAGGTTCGATACGTGGGTGAGGGTGCCGGCCTGCTCGCGGACCGCGGCGACCACGGCCGGATGGCAGTGCCCGACCGAGCAGACCGAGATCCCGGCGAGGAAGTCGAGGTACTCCCTGCCATCCGAGTCCCACAGGCGAGCCCCATCGCCGCGAACGAACTCGACGGGAGCCCGCTTGTACGTCGGCATCACCCATTGGGCCTCCAAGGCCTGAAGCTCGGCGAGCTTCATCGCGCGGTGATCTTCGTGCCGATTCCCGCGTCGGTGAAGAGCTCGAGCAGCAGGTTGTGCGGCTTGCGGCCGTCGATGATGTGCGAAGCCTTCACGCCGCGGTTGACCGCGTCGACGCAGGCCGCGAGCTTGGGGCGCATCCCGCCCCCGACCCCCGCCAGGGCCTCCTCGACCTCCGAGACCTGGGCCTGCGAGATGCGCGAGGTGGGGTCATCCGGATCTCGCATCCAGCCGTCGACGTCGGTCATGAAGATCACCTTGTCGGCGCGCAGCGCGGCGGCGACCTGCGCGGCGGCCTCGTCGGCGTTGATGTTGTACGAGCGGCCGTCGCCGTCGGTCCCGACCGACGAGATCACCGGGACGTAGTCCTCGGCGATGTGGTCGATGATGCCGACGTTCACGCGGTCGATCTGGCCGACAAGCCCGACCTGGGAATCGGGCACCTGGCGCACGTCGAAGAGCCCTCCGTCCTCGCCTCCGAGCCCGACGGCCGCCTGGCCGTGGCGCTTCAGCCGCGTGAGGATGTCGGAGTTGATCTTGCCGAGCAGCACCATCTTCGCCACCTCGACCGTCTGCTCGTCGGAGACGCGGAGGCCCTCGACGAACTTCACCTCCATCCCCATCTTCTCCATGTAGTGCGAGATCTCGGGTCCGCCGCCGTGCACGATCACCGGGTTCATCCCGACGAACTTGAGCAGCGCGATGTCCGTGGCGAAGGCCTCCTTGAGGTCGTCCTCGCGCATCGCGGCGCCGCCGTACTTGATCACCACCGTGCGCCCGTGGAACTCACGGATGTAGGGCAGGGCCTCGAGCAGCGTCGCGACGCTGGTGTTGTCGGTCGGGATGGGTGCGTTGGGGTCGGTTGTCACGTCGTGGTGGGCTTCAAGTCGTGTATTCCGCGTTGATGCGGACGTAGTCGTAGGTCAGGTCCGAGAAGTAGACATGCGCGCTCGAATCCCCGCGGGCGAGAGCGACCGAGAGCTCGGCCTCGGGCTCATCGCCTCCGAGCTCGGTCTCGATGTCCTCGGCGCCGAGCTCGTGCAGCTCCTCGCCGGCGAGGGCCATGCCGGCCGCCTGAGCGATCCGGCCCCAGTTGGGGTCGCGGCCGAACAGCGCGGTCTTCACGAGCGGCGAGTTGGCGATGGCCCGCGCGACGCGCTCGGCCTCGTCGGGGTCGCGTGCCTCGCGGACCTCGGCGCGGCCGACGCGCGATGGCGCCCTCGCCGTCGGCGACGATCTCGATCGCGAGCTGCAGCAGCACGGCGTCGAGCAGCCCGCCGGGCAGCGGCGCGCCCGCGACGCCCGAGGACTGCAGCACGACCATGTCGTTGGTGCTCATCTGGCCGTCGACGGTGATGCGCTCCATGGAGGGCGCGATGGCAGCGCGCAGGGCCGCCTCGGGATCCTCAACCACCGCGTCGGTCTGCACGAAGCACAGCATCGTCGCGAAGCCGGGCTCGATCATCCCCGCTCCCTTGGCCTGCGCCGAGACGGTGACCCCGCCGAGCCGAAGCGTGCACTGCTTGGGCCCGCGGTCGGTGGTCATGATCGAGCGCGTGAAGTCCACTCCCCCGCTCTCGCTCAGCGAGGCGGCCGCATCGCGGACGCCGCCGAGCAGCGAGTCGCGGTCGAGCGGCACGCCGATCACCCCCGTCTCGCCGATCGCCACCGCCGACGCGTCGAGGCCGAGCGCCTCGGCGGCCGCGTCGCGCATCGCGCGGGCGTCGGCCATGCCCCGCTCGCCGGTGGCGGCGTTGGCGTTCCCCGAGTTGACGGCGACCGCCCTGATCGCTGCGGCATCGGTGTCCTCCCGGCACACGCGCACCGGTGCGGCGGCGGCGGCGTTCGCGGTCAGCGCCATCGCCGAGTGCAGGTCGGGGGCGTCGCAGGCGACGATGCCGACGTCGGTCCCCCCTCCCGCCTTCAACCCGCAGGCGACGCCCGAGGCCCGAAACCCGGGTGCGAGCGTCGCGGGGTCGAGGTCCTCGACGCCCTCTGGGGCCTCCACCCAGCGAGAGCGCAGAAAGGGCTGAGCGGCGACGTTCATCGGGAGATCCCCTCGCCCTCGGGCAGCTCCAGCATCAGGTTCAGGTTCTGCACGGCCTGGGAGGCGGCGCCCTTCCAGAGGTTGTCGATGGCGGCGAAGGCCATCACCCGCCCCGAGTCCGGGTCGGCGCGAACGTGGACGCGGCAGTGGTTGGTCTCGCGGACGTCGGCGACTCCCGGGGGCTCGTCGACGACCTGCACGAACGGCTCGCTCGCGTAGCGCTCGGCGTAGAGCGTCGCGAGCCGCTCCGCGTTCACCGGCTCTGTGGTCGTCACGTAACAGCTCACGAGCTCGCCCTGGTCGAACGGCAGCAGGTGCGGCACGAAGGTGAGCGAAGCACCCGGGCTGCCGAGCCCCCGAAGCTCCTGCGCGATCTCGGGCGCATGCCGGTGCCCGGCGACACCGTAGGGGCGAGCGTCGTCGGTCGATTTCACGACCTCCATCTCCTCGACGGCGCCCCTGCCTGCGCCCGAGACACCCGACTTCGCGTCGATGATCACGTCATCGATCAGGCCCGCCTCTGCGAGCGGGGCCAGCGCCAGCACGCTCGCGGTCGGGTAACAGCCCGGGTTGGCGACCAGCTCGGCGGCGGCGATGCGCTCGCGGTTCAGCTCGGGCAGCCCGTACACCGCGCCGTCGAGCAGCTCGGGCTCGCCGTGGGGGCCGTACCAGCGCTCGTAGGTCGGGATGTCGCGCAGGCGGAAGTCGGCCGAGAGGTCGACGACCTTGGCCCCGAGGCCGCGGAGCTCCGCCACGACCGGCGCCGAGGCGCCGTGCGGATAGGCGACGATCGCGGCGTCGACGTCGTCGGCCGCCTCGATGTCGAGCTCGGTGAGCGCCATCGGGACGGCGTGGCGAGGGTAGAGCTGGTCGAGGCGCGCGCCGGCGTCGCTGCGCGACGTCACCCGCGCGAGCTCGAGGCTCGGGTGGTTCCAGACAAGGTCCGCGGCCAGCGCGCCGGCGTAGCCCGAGGCGCCCGCGACGAGCACGCGGGCGACGGGGTCGCCGCTCTGGGGTTGCGCACCGCTACTCACGCAGCGACCCTCCGATCTCGGAGACCGCCGCGCGGATCTGCTCGCGGCGGGCGCTCACCTCCTCCTCGGTCAGGGTTCGATCGGGTGCGCGGAAGCTGAGACGCAGCGCGAGGCTCTTGTTGCCCTCGCCGGCCTGGTCGCCGCGATAGACGTCGAAGACCTCGGCCGAGGCGAGCAGCTCTCCCCCGCCCGCGATCACCGCATCGCGCACCTGCGCCGCGCTGACGTCATCGGAGACGACGACGGCGACGTCCTGGTGCACGGAGGGGAAGGTCGTGACGTCCTCGTAGCGCTCCGTGCCGAGTGTCGCGGCTGAGATCAGCGCCGCGAGGTCCAGCTCGAAGGCCGCGCCCCCGTCGAGGTCCCATTCGCGCGCGACGAGGGGATGCAGCTCACCGATCCAACCGGCGGCCGAGCGCACGTCGCCGTCGCCAGGCTTCGAGACGAACACCCGCGCCGAGCGACCGGGATGCAGGAACGGCTGCTCGGCGGCCTCGACCTCGACCGCGGCGCCGAGCTGGGCCGCCAGCGACTCGAGGACGCCCTTGGCCGTGAAGAAGTCGGGCGCCGCAGCGGCGTCGCGCCAGCTCGCCGCGGGCTCCCCCGCCGCCAGGTATCCCAGCCGGTGCGGCTCGTAGGCCGGAGCCCGGTATTCGCCGGAGAAGCCGCCGCCGAACTCGCCGCTCGGCTCGGCGCCGTCGGGCGGCTGGCGCAGGTAGACGTGCGCCGATTCGAACAGCGCGACGCGACCGGCGCCGCGCGCGAGGTTCAGCATCGCCGCGTCGAGCAGGCTCCCGATCAGCGTCGGGCGCATCACCGACTGCTCACTCGAGAGAGGGTTGGCCAGCTCGACGAGCTCGCGGCGCGGGTCGCCTTCCGCCAGCCGCAGGCGATCGGCGATGCCGGGGTCGGTGAAGCTCCAGCCGACGATCTCGTCGGCGCCGAGGCCGCGCAGCGCGTCCTCCGCGCGGCGACGCAGATGCTGCACCGCGCTGAGGCGGCCGACGCGCTCGCGCGTCGCGGGAAGCGTCGACGGGAGCTGCGTCTCGAGGTCGGCGAGCCGCGCGACCTCCTCGATCAGGTCCGCCTCGCGGCTCACGTCCTCGGCGCGCTCCGGCGGGACGGTCGCGCGGATCACGTCGCCGTCGGTCTCGACGCCGAAGCCGAGCCGCTCCAGGCGTTCGGCGCAGGTCTCGACGTCGATCTCGAGCCCGACGAGCCGCTCGACCCGGGGGACGCGGAGCTCGACGACACGCGGGCTTGGGCTCGCCGGCGGAGACGTCGATCGTGCCGGGCACGAGCTTCGCGCCGAAGACGTCGACGAGCAGCTTCGAGGCCACGCGCTGGGCGCGCATCGCCAGGGCGGGATGCAGTTGCTTCTCGAAGCGGCCCGATGCCTCTGAGCGCAGGCCGAGCTTGCGCGAGGTGCGGAGGATGTTGACGCCGTTCCAGGTGGCGGCCTCGAGCAGGACGCGGGTCGTCGAGTCCGAGACCTCCGAGGCCTGGCCGCCCATGATCCCGGCGATGCCCGAGGGCCCTTCGCGGTCGCAGACCAGGACCGCATCGGAGTCGAAGGTTCGCTCGTGCCGTCGAGGGTCGTCATCTTCTCGCCCTGGTTCGCCGTCCGCACGATCAGCTCACCGCCGGGAACCTCATCGAGGTCGAAGGCATGAAGGGGCTGGCCGGTCAGCAGCATCACGTAGTTGGTCACGTCGACCACGTTGTTGATGGGCCGCTGGCCCGCGGCAGCCAGCCGCGCCTTCAGCCACAGCGGCGAGGGCCCGATCTCGACGTCGGTGAACACGCGCGCGGTGAAGCGCGGACAGAGCTCGGGGGCCTCGACGCTGACCGAGGCGTAGTCGGAGGCCTCGCCCTCGCCGGCCGCCTCGGCGTCGACGCTCCAGGGCGCCTCGGCCAGGGCGGCGTCGGAGATGGCGTGGACCTCGCGCGCGACGCCGTACACGGCGAGGCAGTCCGAGCGGTTGGAGGTGACCTCGAGCTCGAGCACCCGCTCGGCCACCGGGAGCACCTCGCCCAGCGCCGTCCCGGCGCCTGCGCCTCCGTCATCAGGCCCCGGGAGCACGGCGATCCCTCCGGAGTCCTCGCCGATCTGCAACTCGGTCTCCGAGAGGATCATCCCGTCGGATTCGACGCCGCGCAGCTTCGCCTTCTTCAGCTCCTGCCCGTCGGGCAGCACCGCGCCGGGAAGCGCGACGGGCACGTGCTGCCCGGCGGCGACGTTGGGTGCGCCGCAGACGATCGTGCGCGGGCCGTCGCCGGTGTCCACCGTGCAGACCCGCAGCCGATCGGCATCCGGATGCGGCTCGACCCTGTCCACGTACCCGACCACGTACCCGTCGGCCGAGGACGCGCCCGCGATGCCGACCCGCTCGACCTCGGTCCCGGTCATCGCGAGGCGCTCGGCCAGGTGCTCGACAGACCAGTCGGGGTCGCAGTACTCGCGCAGCCAGCTGACGGGAACCTTCATGCGGACCTCATGCGAACTGCTCCAGCACGCGCACGTCGTTCTCGACGAACAGCCTCAGGTCGGGCACGCCGTGCAGCAGCATCGCCATTCGCTCGATGCCGAAGCCGAAGGCGAAGCCCTGCACGCGCTCGGGGTCGTAGCCGTTCCCCTCGACGAAGCCGAACACGTTCGGGTCGACCATGCCGGCGCCGCCGACCTCCACCCAGCCGATGCCCTTGCACAGCGGGCAGCGCGAGCCGTCGGGCAGCACGCCGGTCGCGTCGCAGCGGAAGCAGGAGACGTCGAACTCGACGCTCGGCTCGGTGAAGGGGAAGAAGTGCGGCCGCATACGGGCCTCGCGGGCCTCGCCGAAGAGGCCTCGGAGCATCTCGCGCAGGGTTCCCTGGAGGTCGGCGAGCGTGATGTCCTCGGCGACGGCGAGCCCCTCCATCTGGTGGAACATCGGCAGGTGGGTGGCGTCGATGGTGTCGCGGCGGTAGCAGCGACCCGGTACCGCGATGAAGATCGGCGGCTCCTCGGCCTCCATCGCCCGCACCTGCATCGGCGACGTGTGGGTGCGCAGCATCACCAGCTCGTCGTCGGGCGTATCGGTGCCCTCGGCCGAGGCCCGCGAAGCCGCGGCGCGCGCGGAGTCGAGCGCCTGCTTCGTGAGCGAGCCCGGAGCCGACGTAGAAGGTGTCCTGCTCCATCCGGGCGGAGTGGCCCGGCGGGTGGTTCAGCGCGGTGAAGTTGTAGTAGTCGCTCTCGACCTCGGGCCCCTCGAGGATCCGGTAGCCGAGGCCGACCATGATGTCCTCGATCCGGCGACGCGTCCTCGTGATCAGGTGCAGGTGCCCGACCGGCGCGGCGGGCGCGCCGGGCAGCGTCACGTCGACGCGGTCAACGGCGAGCTGCTCGGTCAGCTCCGAGGCGTCGAGCTCGCCTGCCCGCGCGTCGATCAGCGACTCGAGCGCCTGGCGGGCCTGGTTGCCGCCCTTGCCGACCGCGCCGCGCTCGGACGCAGGAAGGTCGGCGATGCCTCGCAGGATCGTCGTCAGTTCGGCCTTGCGGCCGAGGTAGCGGACGCGAAGCTGCTCGAGCTCGTCGGTGCTCGCGGCGGCGCCGATGGCGTCAGCCGCCTGCTCGCTCGATCTCCTTGATGCGGTCGATGGTCGTCATGCGTCACCCCCGTTCTTACTCGCTCGGCAGGACCGACGTTCGGGCCGGGGGGCCTATCCGCTGCAGGGCGATCGCCGCCGCAGCGGCGACGTTGAGCGACTCGGCGCCCTCGCGCAGCGGGATGGTCACCGCCACGTCGCACCGCGCGGCCAGCTCGGCCGGCAGCCCCTCGCGCTCCGCCCCGAAGCAGACCGTCGCCGCGCCCTCCAGGCCGTCGAGCGGATCGCCTCCGTGGGCGACGAGCGCCGCGCGCGGCCCGGGCGTCGCGTCGAGCTCGGCGCGCGCCAGCGGCTGGGTGAACACCGCCCCCATGCTCGCCCTCACGGCCTTGGGGCCGAACGGGTCCGCGCAGCCGGGCCCGATCGCCACCGTCCCGCCGACGAGCGCGGCGGCTGTGCGGATGATGGTGCCGACGTTGCCCGGGTCGGAGATGCCGTGCAGGTAGCAGCAGGGCTCGGTCAGCTCCTCGGCCCAGCTCTCGCGCCAGACGCCGATCGAGCGGCTCCCCGAGCCGAGCGCCGAGACGGCGTCGAGCAGGGAGGGCTCGACCTCGGTCCCTCCCAGCCCCTCGCCGGCGGCCGTCAGCAGCTCGACCGGCTCCGCGCCCGCGCTCCGCGCGGCGGCCAGCAGGTCCTCGCCCTCGCCGACGAACAGGCCCTCCGCGTCGCGCACCCGGCGGCGCTGGAGCTTTCGCACCAGCTTCAGCTTCTCGTTCTGTGGGCTCGTTATCACTGGCTTCTCTCCGGCTGATCTCGTTTCAGGAAACAAAAAAGGCGGCCGCTTTGCGGACCGCCCGGGTGAGAACCTCTGATGCGAATGGCCTCAGGCCGTCGCACCCTCCCGGGCTAGCTCCACGAATCGGCGAAACCCATCGGGGTCGTTGACTGCGATGTCGGCGAGCATCTTGCGGTTCACCTCGACGCCGGCCTCGCTCAGACCGTGGATCAGCTGCGAGTAGCTCATGCCCTCCTGGCGCGCCGCGGCGTTGATGCGGGTGATCCACAGGCGGCGGAAGTCGCGCTTGCGGTTGCGCCTGTCGCGGTAGGCGTAGGCGTCCGAGCGCATGACCTGCTCGTTCGCGAAGCGGTAGCTCGAGTGCTTGCGCCCGTAGTAGCCCTTGGCGCGGTCGAGGACCTTCTTGCGGCGCTTGCGGCGCGCAACGGCGTTGGTCGCGCGCGGCATCAGCGACCCCTTCCGGCGAGCAGCGTCTTGACGCGCTTCTGGTCGGCCTTGGCGATCTCAGCCGGTTGCCCGAGGTGGCGCTTTCGCTTCGGCGACTTCTTCTCGAGGATGTGGCTGCGGTTCGCGTGGGCGCCGCGCAGCTTGCCGCCGGCGGACTTGTGGAAGCGCTTCTTGGCGCCTGAGTGGGTCTTCATCTTCGGCATGGCGGTCGCCTATTGAAGCAAAGTCCGGGCCACAGGCGGGATCCGCGCGGTGGAGGCGCCGCGATCGTCCATCTGTCCAATATTGCGTAGCGCGGCCGACGGGGGTCCGATGTGAGCAGGGATGGCTCTCCCACGTCCCAACAGGTCTCGATCGGCGCTCGCGCTCGCAGCGGTTTCGGCCTTCGCTGCTCTTGCGGCCTCGACCCCGCGCGGCTGCCGCCGCGCAGGATGGCGCCACGGCGGCGTCGGGCTGCTCCGGCGTCACCCTCACCCCCGCCTCGCGGAGCGTCCGGCCGCGGCGGGCGCGTGCTGATGAGCGGACAGGCGTGCGGCGCGGCCTACTCCTCCGCCTCGGCTCCCCGTGTCCAGCTGAAGCTGAAGCGCAAGCGCAAGTGGGCGACGATCGGCAGCGCGACGGCGGACACGAGCGGCAGTTTCTCGCTCTGCGCGAAGGTCGAACGGCCCCGAAGGGCTCAAAGGTCGCCAGGCTGCGGGCCACCGGCGCCAGGTGGCGCGTCGGGCGCCGCGGCCATCAGGGTGACGAGCAAGGGCCCCAGCGGGTGCGAACCGCAGGCACCCGCCGAGGAGCCGCCCGAGGTCGGTAACCCCGACTGCCCCCTATCGCAGCCCGGGTCGACCGTCGAGTTCACCCTGCCGGCCGCGTGCACCGTCGTTGCCTCGGACACATCGTCGAACCCCGACCCGCTTCCTTTCTGGGGCCGCCTCGACTGCGCCAACGCCTCACGACACCAGCAGGTTGCGAGCGGCGGCGACTCGCGCGACGATGGCCGTCGGCGGCTCGCAGGGCAACTCGTCATACCGCCGCATGACGGTCTTCGACGGCGACAACTACTGGGGCGAGCGCTGCGAGCTCGGGGCTGAACGACCACCGAGGGCCCGGTCGCCTTCTACCGCGAGGGGCAGGCGCCGGGTGACGTACGCGAGCTTCCGCCTGCCCAGCAACTTCCCCACCAACACCGACAAGTGGCAGGGCGTGCTGCAGATGAAGCAGGGTCAGAGCTCCGACAACGGCGGCGGGACCCCGGTGCTCTCGCTCAGCGCCTTCCAGGGCAAGTGGTCGCTGTGGCACAGCGACCCCGGCTACACCGACGAGGACTTCAAGCTCTGGGAGGTGCCGCCCAGAACGGACGTCTGGACGCGCTTCGCGATCGACGTTTTCTACTCCCAGCACGCTTCGAAGGGCCGGGTAAAGGTCTACGTCGACCTCAACGCCGACTCGGACTTCGCCGACGCCGGGGAGCAGAGCCCGACGTTCCAGACCAACACGCTGAAGCACGAGACCGGGACCGACACCTCCGACGGCCTCGCCGCCGGGCAGTCGATTCCCTCGCACCTGCGCGTCGGGATGTACCACCACCAGGACATCCCGTGCCCCACCTCAACGGCCGGCTGCTCGGTCGAGTCGGACAACATCCAGATCGTCAAGCCGTAGAGCTAGCCGGCGAGAGCGCAGACCCCGAGGTCGTTGCCGCGCCAGTAGTGACGCAGTGGCTGCTCGGCCAGGGTCCCCGACTTCCCGCCGTGGCGCGCGCAGACCTCGCGCATCGCTCCGGTGGATGACGCGTCGTCGGTGTAGAGGACCAGGCGCCCCCGGCGGTTCCGCACCGCAGCCTCGAGTTCGAAGGTCTCATGCTCGTGCGTCTTCAGTGAGTCGTGGATGAAGACGTCCGGCGGACCCTCATCCAGCACCGCCTCGAGGGTTTCCCGTGCATCCCCGATCACGAGTTGGAGCCTGCCCCCGTGGCGGTCGCGGTCGATCAGCCACCCGGCGTCGGGGTTGAGGTCGAGTGCGACGAGCCGGCCCGGATCCCCCTCGGCCTCGTTTCTCTCCAGCGCGCGCAGCAGCACGGAGCTGCCGAGGCCGTCGTGCACGCCTGACTCGACGACGACGCCGGGGCGCTCGGCGCGGAGCAGGCAGTAGAGGAGCCTGCGCCTTCCCAAGCAGCGGCTCGGCGTCGCGGCGCGGTGAGCCGCGCAGGCCCTCGCGCAGCTCGTCAAGCAGAGCCTCGTCAGCACGAAGCTCGCGAAGGTAACCGTCGAGCGCCTCTTGGTCGGTCCCGAGCAGGCCGGAGAGAAACGCCGGGATCTCGTCCTCGTTCGCAAGCTCGTACGTGAAGTTGCTGATCTCGCGGCTGCGAAACAGGTAGTGCATCGCATCCCGCGGGCGCCGCCGCGCCATCTGGCGGTCCGCCCAGAGCAGGCGAACCCGGTAGGCGAAGCGGACGGCTCCGAACCGCCCGAGTCGCTGCGACGCGCTCAGCTCGCCGCGGCCTCTGGCTCTTTGCCGGCGGCGCGCGACGGGGCCAGCAGCATGTGCATGTTGCGCCCCTCCTGGAGGGGCTCCTGCTCGACGACGGCGAGCTCGGAGACGTCCTCGAAGAGCCGGTCGAGGAGCATTCGCCCGCGCTCGGGGTGGGTGGCCTCGCGGCCGCGGAACATGATCGTCACCTTGACCTTGTCGTGCTGCTTGAGGAAGCGCTCGACGTGGCCCTTCTTGGTCTCGTAGTCGTGGGTGGCGATCTTCGGCCGCAGCTTGATCTCGCGCACGTTCACCTGCTGCTGGTGCTTGCGAGCGGCCTTCGCCTTCTGCTCCTGCTCGTACTTGTACTTCGAGTAGTCGAGCACCCGGCAGACGGGCGGCTTCGAGCCGGGAGCGACCTCGACCAGGTCGAGGTCGTGCTCGCGCGCGTACTCGAGCGCCTTCGGCGTCTCCATCACTCCAGCCTGCTCGCCCTTCTCGTCGATCAGCCGGACCTCGGGAACGCGGATGCGCTCGTTGATCCGAGTCGAGTCGCGCTCGGGCGGGCGACGGTCGAAGCGAGAGACCGCCACTACTTAGACATCCAGAGGGGCGTCAATCAAGCGCTGTGAAGGAGGATCGGGGAATCGGGCACGGGGGCGCTAGGCGCGGCGCTTCGTGGTGTGGATACCCGGCATCGCTTCGCAGTATAGGCACTAGCCGTCCGATTGCGCCTCGGAGCGCAGCCGGGCGACGACCTGGTCGAGCTCGAGCGCGCCGAGGTCTCCCTCGCCGTGGTGGCGGACGGACGCCGCGCCCGCCTCCTGCTCGCGGTCGCCCACGACCAGCATGTAGGGCGCCTTGCCGAGCTCGGCGTCGCGGATCTTGCGGCCGACCGACTCGCTGCGCTCGTCCACGTCGGCGCGCAGCCCGGACTCGCGTCAGCTTCGAGGCGATCTCGCCCGCGTAGTCGTTGTGGCGGTCGGCCACGGGCAGGACCAGCGCCTGAACCGGAGCGAGCCAGAACGGCAGGCGCCCGCCGTGGTGCTCGATCAGGATCCCCGCGAAGCGCTCCATCGAGCCGAGCAGCGCCCGGTGGATCATCACCGGGCGGTGGTCGGCGTTGTCCGCCCCGGTGTAGGTCAGGTCGAAGCGCTCGGGCATGGAGAAGTCGAGCTGGCAGGTCCCGAGCTGCCACGAGCGGCCGAGCGCGTCGGTGACGTGGAAGTCGATCTTCGGCCCGTAGAAAGCGCCGTCGCCGGGGTTCAGCTGGTAGGTGCGGCCGGCGTCGTCGAGCGCCTGCTGCAGGGCGGCCTCGGCCTTCTCCCACTGTTCGTCGGAGCCGATCGACTTGTCGGGGCGCGTCGAGAGCTCCAGCTGCACATCCTCGAACCCGAACCGCGCGTAGAGCTCGTCGATCGCCTCGAGGATGTCGATCACCTCCGCCTCGATCTGATCCTCGGTGCAGTAGACGTGGGCGTCGTCCTGGGTGAAGGCGCGGACGCGCAGCAGGCCGTGCAGCACGCCCTCGCGCTCGTCGCGGAAGACGTCGCCGAACTCCGCGAGGCGCAGCGGCAGCTCGCGGTAGGAGTGACGGCGTCGACCCGAAGACCAGGCAGGCACCGGGGCAGTTCATCGGCTTCAGCGCGAAGCGCCTGCCCTCGGACTCGACGAAGAACATGTTCTCCTTGTAGTTGTCCCAGTGGCCCGAGCGGTGCCACAGCTCCTCGTCGAGCACCTGGGGCGTGCGGATCTCCTGGTAGCCGCGCTTGCGGAGCTGGCCGCGGACCTCCTCCTCCATCAGCTCGAGCAGGCGGCTTCCGTTCGGGAGCCAGAAGGGCATCCCGGGCGCCTCGGGGCGCAGCATGAAGAGGTCGAGCTCGGGGCCGAGCTTGCGGTGGTCGTTCTCCTTGGCCTGCTCGATCCGCTCGAGGTGCGCGGCGAGCTCCTTCTCGTCCACGAACGCGGTGCCGTAGATGCGGGTCAGCATCTGGCGGGTCTCGTCGCCGCGCCAGTAGGCGCCGGCGAGCGAGGTCAGCTTGAAGGCGCCGACGCGGCCCGGTCGAGGGGCCGTGCGGCCCGCGGCAGAGGTCCTCGAAGGCGCCGTTTCGATAGATCGAGACGGTCTCGGCGCCCTCGTCGCGCTACGAGGTCCGAGATCAGCTCGACCTTGTAGTCCTGCCCCTCGCCCTGGAAGTGCTCGATCGCCTCGGTGCCGGAAGCTCGCGGCGCTCGAAGGGCTCGTCGGCCTTGACGTGCTCGCGCCATCTTCTCCTCGATCCGCTCGAGGTCGTCCTCGCCCGGCGCGTCGCCGCTCGGGGAACTCGATGTCGTAGTAGAAGCCGTCGGCGATCGGCGGGCCGATCGAGATCTTCGCCTCGGGCCAGAGCTCGAGCACGGCCTCGGCCAGGACGTGGGCCGTGTCGTGGCGGATCAGCTCGAGCGCCTCGGGGCTCTTCGTCGGTGACGATCTCGATCTTCTCGCCGCCCGCCAGCGGCGCCGAGAGGTCGCGCAGCTCGCCGTCGTGCTTGATCGCGAGGGCGGCCTTGGCGAGGCCCGGCGCCGATCGCCGCGGCGGCGTCGGCGCCGGTGGCCCCGGGCTCCAGCTCGAGCTCCGAGCCGTCGGGGAGCTCGACCTTGAGCTTGACGTCGGGATCGCCATCGGGCTGATGCTATCCGTGGCCGCAGGCGTGGCGAGGCACCAGGATCTACCTAATCTGCGCAACTTTGTTTGCGATGCTAGTTTTCCGCTGCTGTACGACCTAGCTGAACCGCCTTCTCGCCTCGGCGAGGCGGCGGCCGGGGGACCCAAAGTCCCAGGGGCGAATCGCAAGTCTCGTTGCGTAACGCGACTCTCTTTCGCGTGAGCCCGACAGCTAACCCCGGAAGCGCTTACGACAAGAGAGAGGTCCGCGCATGCGACAGAAGTGCGCTGATCGGCTGCGCCGCACTTGCGGCGGCGACGGCCTTGGCGCTTCCCGCTGCGCGCGTCCGCCCAGACCGGCGGCTCCGACCGGCGGCGGCCTCCCGCCGCCGGCCGCCGAACTCGCAGCGACCGCGCCGACCCGACCTTCTACGACCTTCCCTTCGGCGCGCGCGACCTGAGCGCCGGGCATGACCGGCACCGACGTCAAGACTCTGAACTGGGTCCTGCGCGGCCTCGCCCTCGGCACCACGCCCGACGGCACCTTCGTCCACGACGACCGACGGCGCCGTCCGCTCGCTCCAGTCCGGCGCCGGCGTCGGCGCCAGCGGCGTCGTCGACCTGCCGACCCGCAAGGCGATGGCGAGCCGGATGCTCGGACCAGCTACGCCTCGTGGTACGGCCCCGGCTTCTACGGCAACACCACCGCCTGCGGCCAGAAGCTTCGCAAGGGCACCGATCGGCGTCGCGCACAAGAAGCTCCCCTGCGGCACCAAGGTCACGTTCGCCTACGAGGGCCGCTGGGTCCGCGCCAAGGTGATCGACCGCGGCCCCTACATCGCGGGGCGCAAGTGGGACCTGACCTACCAGACTCGCGCTGCAGCTCGGCACGATCGACGCCGGCACCGCGATGGTGAAGGCGATCGCCGCGCCGTGACCCTGCCGCCGCAAGAGCGCGCGCTCGCGCTGCTGCTCGCGGCGGCGCTCGCTTCGCTCGCCCCGATCCGCCGCCACGCGCCGGCAAGCCGCATTCGGCTCGCGCGTCCTGACGATGGGCAGCAAGGGCAAGGACGTCCGGGCCCTGCAGCGCTCGCTGACCACCCTCGGCCACACGGCCCCGATCGACGGCTTCTACGGCACGACCACCAAGCAGAGCGTGAAGAAGCTCGAGCGCAAGCAGGAGCGTGGAAGGTCGACGGCAAGGTCGACCGCAAGGACGCGATGCGGATCACGACCCTGGTGTCGAAGCGCTCGACCAAGGTCCCCGTCGGTGTTCTTCCTCGGCGGCCCCACGCACGCCGACCGCGACCGTCACCGTCAGCCGCCCGGGCACCCTGAACCTGAACGTCGTCGACGCGATCAGCGGCCTCGGCATCGTCACGCTTCCCCGTCACCTTCACCGCCGCCGGCAGCCAGACCGATCCCGCTGGAACGGGCTCGACCGCGGTGCCGGGCATCTGGGCGCCCGACTCCACCTATCGCTTCACGCCTCGACGACGACGGGCGACACCGGCGCCGACGCTCAGCGGCCAGACGAAGGCCCTTCGCGCTGCGCCGCCACTTCTTCCCCGTCCCCGGCACCCACAGCTACGGCGGTGCCGGCTCGCGCTTCGGCGCCGGGCGCTCCGGCCACATCCACCAGGGCCAGGACATGGCGGCGCCGCTGCGGCGAGAAGCTCTACGCGACCGAGGCCGCGACCGTGACCACCAAGGCCTACCAGGCGAGCGGCGCCGGCTACTACCTGGTGATCCAGGGCACCTACACCGGGCACCAGCCACGTCTACATGCACATGCAGAAGCCCTCGTGGGCCGAGGAGGGCACGATCCTCTACCCCGGCCAGCAGATCGGCAAGGTCGGGACGACGGGCTCCTCCACCGGCTGCCACCTGCACTTCGAGCGCTGGTCGCGCGCCCGGCTGGTACGAGGGCGGCGCCGCCGTACGACCCGCTACCCGAGCTCCAGGCCTGGGACGCCTACTCCTGAGCGACGCCTCGGCTCCGTCGATCGTCGAGACCTCGGCCGGCCCGATCGAGGTCGCGCGCGCCGGCGAGGGCCCGCCCGTCGTCCTCGTCCACGGCACGCCGGGCGGGCTCGACTCCTCCCTCGCGATGGGGCAGTTCCTGGTCGACGCCGGCTTCGAGCTGATCGCCCCCTCCCGCCCCGGCTACCTCGGCACGCCGCTCGCCGGCCGCGAGTCCTTCGACGCCGCAGGCCGAGCTGCTCGGCGCGATGCTCGACGCGCTCGGCCACGATAGCGCCGCCTTCCTCACCTGGTCGGGCGGCGGCCCCAGCGGCTACAGGCTCGCGGCGACGCCAGCCGCGAGAAGGTCTCACGCGCTGGTCGCCTTCGCCGCGGTCAGCGGCAACTACCGCTCGCCGAACGAGGGCATCGAGGACCGGCTGGTGCTGGAGACGCGGCCCGGGAACTGGCTGCTCCGCAAGCTCGTCGCCCGCGCCCCGAAGACGACGATCAGCGCCACGCTGCGGCGCCGAGGGCGACCTCAGCCGCAAGGAGCTGAAGGCCCAGGTCGCCGAGGTGATGGCGGACGCCGAGCAGGCCGAGGTGGTCCTCGAGATGGCGCAGGGTCGGCGGCGACTACGAGCACCGTCGCGAGGGCATCGCGAACGACCGGGCGCGCTTCACCGAGATCGCCTCACTCGGGCCTCGAGGAGATCGCGGCGCCGACCCTGATCGTCGTCGGCGACGCCGACGTCGACGTGCCCCCGGCCCACAGCGACTTCGCGGCCGCAGACGATCCCCGGCGCCGAGAAGCTGACGATGGAGCGCGGCACCCACCTGAGCCTGTTCGCGCACCCGGACGCGCGGGCGGCGCAGGGCCGCTCCGTCGAAGCGCTCAGGTCGACCTAGGGCCTAGAGGCCGCCCGACGAGCTGACCGCCGGGTCGACCCGGAACCGCTTGCGCTGCGGGTTCGCGGGCTTGAAGAACATCCCGTTGGTCGCCTTCACGCGCCACGCCTTGGGCAGCTTGCCCGAGGGGAAGTTGAGGAAGCGCCGGAACAGGTTCGAGGCCTGCGCGCAGGTGATGATCGAGTTGCGTGGGATCAGGATCTCGTACGCGCCCTTCGGGAAGCTCACCCTGCCGATCCGGTCGTTATTCAGCACCTGGAAGTTGCCCGGGCAGAGAGTGCCGTGCGGCGCCGGCGGAGGCGGCGTCGGCGGGATGCCGTTGATGATCGCGACGCTGAAGCCGGGCGCGGAGCCCTGGGTGAAGGTGGCCCGCCCGCTTCCCTGAGCGTTCAGGCGCCACGGCTTCGGCAGGTTGCCGTCGTAGTCCTGGAGGAACTGCGCGAAGAGCTGGGATGCCGAAGCGCAGCTGACCCCGGTCGCCGACACCGAGTAGACGCCCTTCGGGAAGAGCGCGGTCCCGATCTGGTCGTTGTGCAGGACGCGGAAGGTCGGGCACTGTGCGGAGGCGGCCTGTGCCTGCGCGGAAGGAGCCGTCGCCGCCAGCAGGGCGGCAGCGGCCGCGGCGATGACGAGGGTTCTGCGGATCATCCGATGGGCACTACTGGGCTCGAACCAGTGACCTCCGCCTTGTCGAGGCGGCGCTCTCCCAACTGAGCTAAGCGCCCGGGACGGGAGAAGTTAGCAGCGGGAAGCGTGCCTGAGGGCGCTAGGCGACCGGCGCGCGGGGCGTCGCGACGGTCGGCTCGTGCGGGCATCTTGCCCTTCGCGCGCATCGTCACCTTGAAGGTCTCGAGCGTGTCGTAGCTTCGGCTGCCAGCCCGTCGTCGACTTCAGCTTCTCGGTCGAGACGACCCACGGATAGCGCAGGAAGTGGAGGTTGCCGGCGGGCGCGTCGGTGCGCGGGCACGCGCAGCGCCCACAGCGTCCCGGTGATGCGCTTCGCGGCTCTTCATCGAGAGCTCGCGGGTCTTGACGCCGATCAGGTCGGCCGACTGCTTCCAGGTCATCAGGCCGTCGCCGGCGAGGTTGAAGGCGCCGGGCGCCTTGGCGTCGAGCAGGGCGATCAGCGCGCTGACGACGTCGTCCTCGTGGACGAGCTGGAACTCCTCGTCGTGCCCGTCGATGATCGGCAGGAACGGGGCGTTCTCCCAGGTCCGGACGATGTAGTTGTTGACGTTCGGCCCGAGGACGATGCACGGGCGCACGATCGTCATCACGGCGTCGGGGTGGTCGGCCGCCCAGAGCTGGCAGACGCGGTCGGCCTCGGCCTTGTCGCGGGCGTAGGAGAAGTCGGGGGCGCCGCGCACCGGCCAGTCCTCGGCGATCGGCTTCGGGTTGTCGGGCCAGGCGCCGTAGGCCGACGCCGACGAGGTGACGAGCACCTGCTTGGTCCCGGCCTCGGAGGCGGCCCACAGCGTCGCCTGCGTCCCGTTGACGTCGACGTCGTACATCTTCGCCTCGTCGTGGATCGGGTCGAGGATGAAGGCGAGGTGGACGAGGGCGTCGATCTCGTGCGCGCTCGAGCAGGTGGCGGGTCGCGTTGCGGTCGCGGACGTCGCCCTTGACGAACTGGGTCTTCGGCCACTGGCGCTTGGGGGCCGCGACGTCGACGATCACGATCAGCTCGGTCTCCTCGCGGTGCGAGAGCTCGTCGATCAGCCTGCCGCCGATGTAGCCCGAGCCGCCTGTGATCAGGTAGCGCACGCCGCGCATCGTAACGAGCGGTGATTGGATTGGCTGCGTGGCCAACCCAGCCCCATTGCAGCATCCGACGTCCTGCTGGTCCCGACCGTCACCGAGGTCGAGTGGAAGATCAAGCCCCTCCTCGAGGAGTGGGCCGAGGTCGCCTCGTTCGACGCTCCGGGGGTCGGCGCCGAGCCGATGACCGAGCCGACGATCGAGGCGATCGTCGCCCGCGGCCTCGCCGAGATCGACCGCCGCGGCTGGGATCGCTGCGTGGTCGTCGGGGACGAGGTCGGCGCCGCGCAGGCCGCGCGAATCGCCGCGGCAGCGCCCCGGCGCGGTGCGGGCGCTGGTCATGGGCCACCCCGCGCTCGACTTCAACGCGCGGCGGCAGGCGCCCGTCGCTCAACCCCGAGGTCCGCGACGTGCTCGTCCAGACTCGGCCGCACCGACTACCGCAGCTACGTCCGCGCGCTGACCCAGGTCACGCAGAACGCCTACGACGAGGAGCTCGCCGACGCCTACATGGCGCGCGTCTCGCAGGAGGTGACGACGTCCTACGTCCAGGAGTTCTTCGGCGCGCGCCGAGCGGATCGACCTCCTCCCCGATCCTGCGCGGCCTCGACGCCCCGATGCTCCTGGTCGAGCACGCCGGGCTGCCTGATGTGGACGCGCGAGGGATTCGAGGACGCGATGGCGGCGCTGCCGACCGCGGTCCGCACCTCGGTCGACCAGAAGCCGAGCGTCAGCCCGGCGTTCGCGGCCCTCGTGCGCGACTTCTGCGCAGGGTTGCCCGACGACGATTAGCCGCGTTCGCTCCGGGTAGTTTCGAGCTGATGGCCGACTACACCGTCAAGAAGATCACTGAGCTCGACACGCTCAGCGGGTTCCTCGAGGGGATCGAGATGCGGCAGGTCCGCGAGGACCTCGGGATCGAGTCGTTCGGCATCTCGATCATCGAGATGGAGCCGAACGCGAGCGAGGCGCCCGAGCATGACCACTCCTCCGAGGGCAAGGGCGGCCAGATGTTCGCCAGGTTCCCGGCGCAGCTCGAGCAGGAGGAGCTCTACGTCGCCCTGCGCGGATCGGGGACGGTCACGCTCGACGGCACCGATCACGAGATCGACCCCGAGACGGTCATCCACATCGGCCCGACGGTCACCCGCAAGGTCGTCGCAGGCCCCGAGGGGCTGCGCCTGCTGGCCGTCGGCGGAGTGCCCGGCAAGGCCTACGGCGCGGACGCCTAGCGGGCCGGCCCAGCAAGGCGCGAGCCGAGGTGCCCGGGTCGTCAAGATGACCTATGGCCTCAAACGACCCGCAGGAGCGCCGTACTGCCACCAGCGTCCTCGTCATCGGCACGGGTGCCGCCGGCCTGCGCGCGGCCATCGAGCTCGCTGAATCCGGCCACCAGGTCCTCTGCGTCGCCAAGCGGCGCCGCGACGATGCCCACACCGCACTGGCGGCCGGTGGCATCAACGCGGCGCTCGGGACGATGGACCCCGAGGACAGCTGGCAGCAGCACGCCGCCGACACGATCGCCGAGGCCTACGAGCTGGCCGATCCGACGGTCGTCGAGCTCCTCGCCCGTGAGGCGCCGGCGGCGATCGACGACCTGATCGGCTACGGCGCCGAGTTCGCTCGCGAGGACGACGGCAGGCTCTCACAGCGGTACTTCGGCGCCCACACCTATCGCCGCACCTGCTTCGCCGGCGACTACACCGGGCGCGAGATCCAGCGGACCCTGGTCCGGCGGGCGACCGAGCTCGGCGTCCACATGCGCGATGACCTCTACATCACGCGGCTGCTCGTCCACGAGGGCCGCATCTTCGGCGCGTACGGATTCGACCTCGACGACGGCACGCGCGAGGTCCTCCTCGCGGATGCGGTGATCCTGGCCGCCGGCGGCCACACGCGGATCTGGCGCCGCTCGTCCTCGCGCCGCGACGAGAACACGGGCGACGCGATGCGCCTGGCCGCGGATGCGGGCTGCCGCCTGCGCGACATGGAGCTCGTCCAGTTCCACCCCACCGGGATGATCTCGCCCGAGGACTCGGCCGGGACGCTCGTCACCGAGGCGGTTCGCGGCGAGGGCGGGATCCTGCGAAACGCTGATGGCGAGCGCTTCATGGAGCGGTACGACCCCGAGCGCCTCGAGCTCTCGCACCCGCGACCGCGTCGCCCTCGCGAACTACACCGAGATCGCCGAGGGGCGTGGCACCGAAGCGGGCGGCGTCCTGCTCGACATCTCGCACCTGGACCGCGAGAAGGTCCTCGAGCGGCTGCCGCGGATGTACCGCCAGTTCATCGACGTCGCGATGCTCGACATCACCCAGACCCCGATGGAGGTCGCGCCCACGGCGCACTACTCGATGGGCGGCGTCTGGGTCCAGGCCGAGACGCACGGAACGGACGTCGAGGGCCTCTACGCCGTCGGCGAGTGCGCGACCGGCCTGCACGGCGCCAACCGCCTGCGGCGGCAACTCGCTCGTCGAGTGCATCGTGTTCGGCAAGATCGTCGGCGCTGAGGCGGCGCGCTGGTCGGCGTCCCTCGACGCCCAGCTGCGCGACCGGTCGACGATCGCCGCGGCCTCCGACGAGGTCAGCGAGCTGCTCGGACAGCGCGGCGGCGAGGACTTCCCGCGTCCCCTGCAGCGGGCGGTGCGCGACCTGATGAGCGAGTGCGCGGGCGTCGTGCGCTCAGCGGAGGGCCTCACCGACGGCCTCGAACGCCTCGACGACGTGGCGGACCGGATCGAAACGATGGAGGTTCGCCCCGACATCGCGGGCTTCGACGACCTTGCCCACGCCTTCGACCTGAAGGGTTCGGTGCTCGCCGCCCGCGCGACTCTCGACTGCGCGCTCGAGCGCCGCGAGACGCGCGGGGCCCACAACCGCTCCGACTTCCCCGAGCAGGACCCGGAGTTGACCGTGAACCTGCTCTGGCGGCACGGCGAGCCCGTCGTCCACGAGGCCGTCGGCGAACCCTCCGCCGAGGTCGCCGCGCTGCTCGAAGGCCGCGACGAGATGTCGCTGACCGGGCGCCTGCTCGAGTAGTTCGAGGGTTCCGGATAGACGCCGGCTCGTCCCGGCGCTACGGTTGATCGGCTCGGTGAGGAGGGGTGGTACGCCGAGTGGCCCAATGCGGAGCCCCGCGAGTTGGAGATGACGAGTGTCGGTCGGGAGAATGTCGAGGAACGTGGGATGCATCGCCGCCTGCGTGTGTGCGGCTGGCCTAGCCCTGGACGCACCGGCCGCATCGGGAAATCATCCTGTCGGCGTTCTGCCGGGTGAGCTCGGCCTCACCGAGAGCGAGCTGCGCCAGCACGAGACCGAGACGCTCGGCGCCGAGCACGCCGCCGAGCACGCCCGGCAGCGCTCGATGGCAGGGCAACCTGAGGAGGTCGGCTCCGCGCCCGCCGCCGACCGGGCCTCGTCCTCGCTCAGGCTCGCGGGCCCTCCCGACCAGGTGGGCCAGTGGGAGCGCTCCCTTCTCGATCCCGGTCTTCGGCATCCACGCCGTGATGCTGCCGACCGGCAAGGTGATGTGGTGGTCCTACCCGTTCGGCCCCGACCCCCGAACACGGCCCAGGCCTGGCTCTGGGACCCGGCCACGGGCCAATCGACCCGCGTCGACCCGCCGCAGGTACCCGACCCCGACAACCCGGGGCAGACGAAGGCGGCCAACATCTGGTGCAGCGGCCAGTCGCTGCTCGCCGACGGGCGCGTGCTGGTCACCGGCGGGAACCTCGAGTACTCGCAGGGCGGGCCCCCGAACGACTGGAAGGGCCTCGAACAAGGTCTACACGTTCAACCCCTTCAACGAGACCTGGACCGAGCAGCCCTCGATGGCGCACGGGCGCTGGTACCCGAGCCAGGTGCTGCTCCCCGACGGGCGCACGGCGATCATGGCCGGACTCGACGAGAGCGGCAACGACGCGCAGGCGAAGGACGATCGAGCTGTTCACGCCGAGCCCCGACATGAACGGGGTCGGGCAGCTGACGACGATCGCCACGCGCGGGCGGCTCGGGCGCCGACCGACAGGGCGAGCTCTACCCGCGCATCTTCGGGATGCCGAGCGGCCGGACGATGGTCGCCGGCCCCGACCCCGAGGACACCTGGTACTTCAACCCGGTCGGCCCGGCCCCCGGCAACGCCTTCAGCTGGGGCGAGCTGCCGAACTTCTCCGACTCGCGGCTTTGGAGCACCGCCGTCCTCGAGCCGGGCGGCCCCGCGGGCTCGAGCAGGGTGACGATCATCGGCGGCACGCCCTTCGGCGCCGGCACGCCGCTGAAGACGTCGATCACCTTCGACGACGCGAACCCGGGTCTCGGCTGGCAGTCGGCTCCGCCGCTCAACATCGGGCGCGCGCACCACAACACGGTGCTGTTGCCCGACGGCTCGAAGCTGGCGGTCGGCGGAGGCGTCGGCATCCGGCGCCCGAGGGCCGGTACACCGTCGATCCCGATCAGACGCAGGTCGAGCTCTTCGACCCGGCCAGCGGATCCTGGAGCCTCGGCGCCGCTCAGGCCGAGAGCCGCGCCTACCACTCGACTGCCGTGCTGCTCCCCGACGGGCGCGTGATCTCGGCCGGGGACAACTTCAACGGGCGGCGAGGCCTCGGACACCGCCGAGATCTACCGGCCTCCCTACCTGTTCAAGGGCGCGCGCCCGGCGATCAGCTCGGCTCCCGCGAGCGTCGCCTGGGGCGACGAGCTTCGGGATCAACAGCGCCCGACTCCGTCTCGCGCGCCGTGCTGATGGCCCCGGCCGCGACCACCCACGGCAACGACATGAACCAGCGCCACGTCGAGCTCGCGGCTCACGAACACGGTCGCCGGAACGGGCATCAACGTCGTCTCGCCGCCGAACAGCAGCGGTCGCGCCGCCCGGCTACTACATGCTCTTCCTGCTCAACGCGCAGGGGGTGCCGTCGGTCTCGCGCTGGGTCAGGCTCGACCCGAGCGCACCTGACCGGCCCATGGTCACCGCCCAGAAGCTTGCAACTACGGGAAAGCGGGCCGCGGCGCTCAAGAAATGCGCCAAGAAGAAGCGCGGTAAGGCACGCAAGAAGTGCAGGAAAAAGGCGAAGAAGCTTCCGATCTAGGTCGCCGCGCCTCAGTCCTCACCGATCGTCGCCGGCGTGCGAGGCGAGCGCGGCCGCGAGCAGGCAAAGCGCGCAGACCGGCACCAGCGCGCCCCGCAGCCCGATGCTGTCGGCGAGCAGGCCGATCGCGGGCGGCCCGGTCAGAAAGCCCGCGTAGCCCAGCGTAGATACCGCGGCCAGGTCAGGCCCGGGAGTTGCTGCCGAGTCTCCGGCAGCGCGAAGCGCCAGCGGGAAGATCGCCGAGAGGCCGAGACCCATCAGCCCGAACCCCGCGATCGCGGGCAACGGCGCGGCCAGCGCGAGCCCGAGCCCCAGGCCGACGGCGGCCATCGCGGCGCCGATCCGAGCCGTCGCTTCACCGCCCCTGCTCGCGGCGATCGGGTCTGCGGCGAGGCGGCCGAATCCCATCGCCAGCGAGAACGCGGCCAAGCCGATTGGCGCGAGCCCCTCCGTCGCCCCGGCCTCATCCACGAGATAGATCCCGCTCCAGTCGAAGACCGCGCCCTCGGCGAGCAGCGCGCAGAAGGCGATGACTCCCAGTGCCGCGAGACGCCGAGAGGGTCGCGGCACGCGGCGGGCGCATGCGGTGCCCCGGTCGCGAACGAGGCCGCGAGTCAGGACTGCCGCAGCGATCGCGCCGACGCCGCCGACGATCGCGAGGTGGGCCAGCGGGTCGAGCCCCGCGACGATCGCGAGTGCAGCCAGGCTCGCACCCGCGAGGGCGCCGAACGAGAACGCGGCATGAAGCGAGCTGAACATGCGTCGCCCCAGGGCGCGCTCCACCACGATGCCCTGGGCGTTCATGGCGATGTCGATAGCCCCGTTGAGTGCGCCCACCGCCAGCGCGGCGAGAAACAGGGTCGGCGCTCCGACCGCCAAGGCCGGCAGCACCACCGCGGCCATGGCGAGCGGAGCCGCGGCGATGACCGCCCGAGAGCCTCGCCGCGCGATCAGCGCCCCGACCAGCGGCTGCGCCACGAGCAATCCCAGCGGAGCCCCGAGCAATGCGATACCCAACGCCCCGGTGTCGAGCCCGAGGTCGTCCTGGATCGTCGGTAGGCGCGCGTACCAGCTGCTGAACACGACGCCGTTCAGGAAGAAGATCCCGGTGATGGAAGCCCGCATGCCGACCTTTCGCTGATTCGCGCGCTCCAGCTCGGGGAAGGCCTAGAGCAACCCGATCTGAGGAGCCATGATGGAAAAGCACACCGTAGGAGTGAAGGGCGATGTAGACGTTGCCAAGGAACGCTTGAGCGAAGCCGGCATCGAGATCACGGAAGACCATCCCAACTTTGTCGAAGCCGACGTGGAGCCTGAACAAACCGAGGTTGCGGCGATAGTCGAAGCCGAGACGTTGGAGGATGCGGTCGACCTGGTGCGCGCGGCGGTACTGACCGACGGCGCCGAGGACGATTTCAACTTCTTCCCGGTCTCTGAAAAACACGAGTAATTCCTCTTCCGGCGCGACGTGGCACGATCTCGCAGGTGACCAGCAGACCGGCCGCGGCGCAGCAGCTGCGCGACCTCGCGCGGCTGCGCCGCGTCCGCGACCGGATCGACCGCGAGTACGCGCAGCCCCTGGACGTCGAGGCGCTCGCCCGCGACGCGCACATGTCGGCCGGGCACTTCAGCCGCCAGTTCCGGATCGCCTACGGCGAGTCGCCATACAGCTACCTGATGACGCGGCGCATCGAGCGCGCGATGGCGCTGCTGCGCCGCGGCGAGCTCAGCGTCACCGAGGTCTGCTTCGAGGTCGGCTGCTCGTCGCTCGGCACCTTCAGCACCCGCTTCAACGAGCTGGTCGGCATGCCGCCGAGCGTCTATCGCCGCCGGGCGGCGGGCGCCGCGGCGGGGATGCCACCGTGCGTGGCGAAGCAGGTGACCAGACCGATCAGGAATCGAGAAGCGCCGGTCGCGATCCGCAACTAGGGTGGCCGCCATGGACATCACCATTCACTCGAGCTTCCTCCCGCAGAGCGACCCCGACGCATCCCTGGCCTTCTATCGCGACACCCTCGGCTTCGAGGTCCGCAACGACGTCGGATACCAGGGGATGCGGTGGATCACGGTCGGCCCCGCCGACCAGCCCGGTACCTCCATCGTCCTGTACCCGCCGACCGCCACCCCGGGCATCACCGACGACGAGGGCCGCACCATCGCCGAGATGATGGCCAAGGGCACATTCGCCTCGCTCATGCTGGCCACCACCGACGTCGACGGCACCTTCGAGCGGCTGCAGGCCGACGGCGCGGAGGTCGTCCAGGAGCCGACCGACCAGGACTGGGGGGCTCGAGACTGCGCCTTCCGCGATCCAGCAGGCAACTTGATCCGCATCCAGGAGCTGAGCTGAGCCCAGCGGCCAAGAAGAAGACGCCGAGGAAGAAGCCGGCCCAGGCGATTGCCGACAGCCACGATCTGATCCGCGTGCAGGGCGCGCGTGTGAACAACCTCAAGGACGTCAGCGTCGAGCTCCCGAAGCGCCGGCTGACGGCGGTCACCGGCATCTCCGGCTCGGGCAAGAGCTCGCTGGTGTTCGGCACGATCGCCGCCGAGTCGCAGCGGCTGATCAACGAGACCTACAGCGCGTTCGTTCAGGGCTTCATGCCGACGCTGGCGCGGCCGGAGGTCGACGTGCTGGACGGGCTGACCACGGCGATCATCGTCGACCAGGAGCGGATGGGCTCCGACCCGCGCTCCACCGTCGGCACCGCCACCGACGCGAACGCGATGCTGCGAATCCTCTTCAGCCGGCTCGGGAAGCCGCACATCGGCTCGCCGAGCGCGTACGCCTTCAACGTCGCCTCGGTCCGGGCGAGCGGTGGGATCACCGTCGAGCGCGGCAACAAGACCACGACCAAGAAGGCGACCTTCAACCGCACCGGCGGCATGTGCCCGCGATGCGAGGGCCGCGGCTCGGTCACCGACTTCGACCTGTCGGCGCTGTACGACGACAGCAAATCGCTCAACGAGGGAGCGCTCACGATCCCCGGCTACAGCATGGACGGCTGGTTCGGCCGCATCTTCAGGGGTTGCGGGTTCTTCGACCCGGACAAGCCGATCCGCAAATTCAACAAGCGCGAGCTCAACGACCTCCTCTACAAGGAGCCCACCAAGATCAAGGTGGAGGGCATCAACCTGACGTACCAGGGCGTCATCGGGCAGATCCAGAAGTCGTTCCTCTCCAAGGACCGGGATGCGATGCAGCCGCACGTCGGGGCGTTCGTGGACCGGGTGGTGACTTTCACCACCTGCCCCGAGTGTGAGGGAACCCGGCTCAGCGAGGAGGCCCGCTCCTCGAAGATCAAGGGCAAGAACATCGCCGACCTCTGCGCGATGCAGATCAGCGATCTCGCCGGATGGGTCGGCGGTCTCAAGCAGTCATCGGTTGCGCCGCTCCTCGAGGGCCTGCGGCACACCCTCGACTCGTTCGTCGAGATCGGGCTCGGCTACCTCAGCCTCGACCGTCCGTCGGGCACGTTGTCCGGCGGCGAGGCCCAGCGCACGAAGATGATCCGCCACCTCGGTTCGTCGCTGACCGACGTCACCTACGTCTTCGACGAACCGACGATCGGGCTGCACCCGCACGACATCCAGCGGATGAACGACCTCCTGCTGCAGCTGCGCGACAAGGGCAACACGGTGCTCGTTGTGGAACACAAGCCCGAGGCGATCACGATCGCGGAGCACGTCGTCGACCTCGGCCCGCGCGCGGGTGCCGATGGTGGAGAGGTGGTGTTCGAGGGCACCGTCGAGGGCCTGCGAGCCAGTGACACGATCACCGGCCGGCACCTGGACGACCGCGCCTCCCTCAAGCCTTCGGTGCGCGACTCATCGGAGGCGCTTGAGGTGCGCGGTGCCGACACCCACAACCTGCAGGACGTGGGCGTCGACATCCCGCTCGGGGTGCTCGTCGTCGTCACGGGCGTGGCCGGCTCGGGCAAGAGCTCGCTGATCGGGGGCTCGGTGTCCGGGCGGGACGGCGTGGTGACCGTGGACCAGGCCGCGATCCGGGGCTCGCGGCGGAGCAACCCGGCGACCTACACCAAGCTGCTCGACCCGATCCGCAAGGCGTTCGCGAAGGCCAACGGCGTCAAGCCGGGGCTGTTCAGCGCCAACTCAGACGGCGCGTGTCCGAACTGCAACGGCGCCGGCGTCATCTACACCGACCTGGCGATGATGGCCGGGGTCGCCACCACCTGTGAGGAGTGCGAGGGGAAGCGGTTCGAGGCCTCGGTGCTCGAGTACGAGTTCGGCGGACGCGACATCAGCGAAGTGCTCGCGATGTCCGTGACCGAGGCCGAGGAGTTCTTCGCCGACGGCAAAGCGGAGATCCCGGCTGCGCACAAGATCCTCGAGCGACTCGCCGACGTCGGGCTCGGCTACCTCAGCATCGGCCAGCCACTCACCACGCTGTCCGGCGGCGAGCGGCAGCGGCTCAAGCTGGCCACCCACATGGCCGAGAAAGGCGGCGTCTACGTCCTCGACGAGCCGACCAGCGGCCTCCACCTCGCCGACGTCGAGAACCTGCTCGCCCTGCTCGACCGGCTCGTCGACTCGGGCAAGTCGGTCATCGTCATCGAGCACCATCAGGCGGTCATGGCGCACGCCGACTGGATCATCGACCTCGGCCCCGGCGCCGGCCACGACGGCGGCCGGATCGTCTTCGAGGGCACGCCCGCCGACCTCGTCGCCGCCCGCCCCACCCTCACCGGCGAGCACCTCGCGGCCTACGTCGGGACCTGACCACGAGAGGTGTCGGTTGCTTGGAAAGCAGCGGTTTCGGGCGCGATACTGGTGGGGCAATGTCTGATGAGAACGTCGAACTCGTCAAGCAGGGCTTCGAGCACTGGCGCGAGGGAAGGATCGACGAGTGGCTCACGACCGTCGACCCGGATATCGAGTGGGACATCTCCGCGCATCCCCTGCCCGACTTTCCCGACCATGGGAAGGGCCGAGAAGCCTTGGAGAAGCATCTGGCTGGCTACCTCGCGGGGTGGAACAACTACGAGATGACGGTCGAGGAACTGATCGACGGAGGAGACGATGTTGTCTTGATCTCGCACGAGAGCGCCCGGATGCGGGGGAGCGACTTGGTCCTCGACCGCGACCTGCCGATGGTCTGGACGATTGCGAATGGCCTCAGCGTCCGGCTCCGTGTGTTCAAGACTCGCGCCCAAGCCCTCGATGCCGCCGGCCTGCCGGAGTAGACGAACCAGTCCTAGCTCTCGTAGTTCGGCGGCAGCGGGATCTCGCTGAAGTCCGACGCCTCGCAGTCGACCAGCAGGTCAACCGGATCCGCCGTGAACACGCTGTCGAATTCGCTGCCGCAGCGGATTCGATCGAAGGTGCCGTCCTCTGCGTAGATCTGGTCGGCGCCGCTGAGGCCGAGGATCAGGTCGCTGCCGGGGCCGCCGACGATGATGTCCGCGCCGGACCCGCCGATGACCGTGTCATCCCCGGGTCCGGGGCGAAGGTCGTCATCCCCCGCCCCGCCGACGATGCAGTCGTCGCCGTCCTTGCCGAGGGCGATGTCGCGACCGCGCCCCATGTTGACCAGCTGCCTCCCGGGGCCACCCCCGAACGTGTCGCCCTGGCGGCCAAGGCGGACAAGGAGGGCGCTGGCCAGGCAACCGCGTACTCCGGTGCGGTACGGCGCGACGCGGACTGAGGAAGCCTCGGCGGCCGGCGGCTCCATGGCGATGGCGCCGAGCGCGAAGGGCGAGTCCGTCGAGTAGGCCGCGACCACCGGCTTCTTGTCGTCCTTGGCCAGGGTCCTCTGTCGCGTGTTGCCGGGGTAGATGACGGGGCACATCGTGCCCTGCTTCGCCTTGTCCGCGCAGAGCTTCGACTTGTTGCGGTTCTCGTAATGGTCGCCGGTCCAGCCCTGCGAATGCCCGAGTTCGTGCGTCGCGACGCCTTGAAGGTCGTACTGCGTCCTGGGCGGGTTGCCCTTGCCCGTGTAGAACTTGTATTGCGTGTCGTACGCCTGCCGGAAGCCGACCAGCGCCCCCGTGTCGGTGTTGACGCAGCTGAGGTTCACCGCCAGTGTGCCGCTACCCGGAAGCGCGCGCCGGATGATGCCGCCGATCGGGGCGCCGTCCTGGCGGTCGCAGGGGTTCTCGCTGATCGCCATGCTCGGCGGCTTGTGGACCTCGAAGCGCGCGACGTCGGGAAGCTTCTTCCAGGTCGTGGCCGCGCGCGCGATCGCGTTACGGAACTTGCCCGGCACCGACTTGGCGAAGTAAACGTCGCGGACCTGGTCGTCGGGGGCGTAACGCGTGGTCATCGGGGCGGCGAGCGCCGGCGCCGCGGCAAAGGAGAGAGCGCAACCCAGAGCCAACAGGGCCCCCACTTTGAACCGACGGGGCGTCTTCGACCGTCTCGTATTGGGTGAGGGCATCCATGGCTCCTTGCCTGCGCCGTGCTAGTGCTGGCTCCCTGCCCTCTCGTCCATCATGGGCGTTCTGGTCTCGGTCCTGCGGCCTCTCTTCCCTTACTGGACGAATGGACGAGTTGGGCCGCCCACGGGCCCGGGGGAGACGGGCGCGCCTCGGGCTCATCTGGAGAGGACGAAGCGGTTCGCCGCCGCCGGCTCCTCCCCTGCCGCGTACTCGAGATCTTCGACTGGGGCGTCCAACTCGGCCAGGTCTTTCTTTGGCGAGTCGCGTCGCCGCCCGGCCGTGAGCCAAGCGGGCCCCGTCGTAGAACGAGAAAACCCCGCCATTAGCGGGGCTTCTCTGAAGGCGCCTACCGGAATCGAACCGGTGTAAACGGCTTTGCAGGCCGCTGCGTAGCCACTCCGCCAAGGCGCCGGGTGAGGCGCAAGCGTAGCCAGCGGCGCTGCGTGAATAGGGTGCCGTTCATGCGGATGCAACTCGCCCTCGGCTACTGGCCGTGGATCACCTACGAGGACCAGCTCACGCTCGCCGCGCAGGCTGACGAGGCGGGGATGGACGGGCTCTGGGTCTCGGAGGCGTGGGGACAGGACGCGGTCTCGATCCTCGCGGTCCTCGCCGACCGCACCGAGAATATCCGCCTGGGCTCGGCGCTGATGCAGATCCCGGCGCGCCCCCCGACCGCCGCGGCGATGGCGGCCGCGACGATCGACGTGATCTCTGGTGGGCGGTTCCGCATGGGCCTCGGCGTCTCGGGGCCGCAGGTCTCCGAGGGGTGGTACGGCGTGCCGTTCACCCGCCCGCTCTCCCGTACCCGGGAGTACGTCGAGATCGTGCGCAAGGTCTGGGCACGCGAGGTGGTCTCCTACGAGGGCCGGGAGTTCCAGCTTCCCGCCACCGAAGGCACCGGGCTCGGCAAGCCGCTGAAGCTGATGATCAAGCCGGTCCAGGAGAAGCTGCCGATCTACCTCGGCGCGATCGGCCCCAAGTCGGTCGAGCAGACGGGCGAAATCGCCGACGGGTGGCTGCCCGCCTTCTTCAACCCCTTCGACTGCGACGAGCTGCTCGAGCAGCTGGGCCGCGGGCTCGATAAGGCCGGTCGGACGCGCGAGAACATCGACATCGCCGCGATGGTCCCCGTCGCCGTCGAGGAGGATGTCGAGGCCGCACGCGAGGCCGTGAGGCCGTTCATCGCGTTTTACCTGGGCGGGATGGGCGCGAAGGGGAAGAACTTCTACGTCGACCTCTGCGACAAGTACGGCTTCGGCGACGAGGCGCGCGACATCCAGGACCGCTTCCTCGCCGGCGACCGGATGGGCGCGATCCGGGCGGTGACGCCCGACATCATCGACGCGGCCGGGATCGCCTGCACTCCCGACGATCTCGAGGGCCGCGTCGGCGCGTACGGCGCGGCCGGCGCGGACGCGCTGCTGGCGATCGTGTTCGGCAGCGACCGCACCGGCACGGTCGAGCGGCTCGCGGGCTTCGACTCGTAGTCGTCTAGCTCTAGCGGCCGAGAGTGCGGAGCATCTCGCGCGCGGCTCGCGGAACGTCGGCGAGCGCTTCGCGCGTCGAGGCCACCCCTGCACGCAGCTCCTGATCGCCGACCTCGAGAAGGGCTCGCTCGTCCTGCAACTCGATCAGCGCGAGGTCCGCCGCCTCAACCGATTCCGCGACGCTCTCGATCAGCTCGCTCGGGCTGTGGGCGGGGCTCGGGACCATCGGCTCCTCGAACTCCTGCCCCTGGAGGCCGTGGCGCGATCCGAAGTCGGCGTAGGTCTTCTTGGCCCGGCCGAACCCGCGCTGCACCGGGCCGAACAGGCGCTCCTCGAGCACATCGGCGGTCTGGTCATCGAGCTTCTCGTACGCGACGCCGAGCGCGGCGAGCGCCTCACCGGCGCGGTCGATCGCCTCGGCAAGGTGGGCGCTCAGCCCCTCCCTGCCTTCCAAGTCCGTATAGGCCATGGACCAAGACTAGGGAGCGCGATCACCCGCCCCCCGCGAGTCGGTCGCGTGGTAGCTCTCGAGCAGCTTGCGCCCGTAGCGGTCGCCGACCGCGCCGAGGTAGAGCACCGAACCGGCGAGGCCCAGCGAGTAGCCGATCGCAACGAGGTTGGGCGCGGTCTGCCCGGCGTCGAACGCCTCGCCGATCGTGGGAAGCGCAACATTCGCCACCGAGAGGTTGAGGTTCGCCACGGCCGCGACCAGGATCAACGTCGTCAGTACGAGCGTCGAGCGGTCGGGCCCCCTTGACTCCTCCGGCATCGCGAGCACCATATCCGGCAGGGGAGCAGCGGTGAGCGGCGAAATCAGTCTGGATGGCGGAGCATGCGAAAGCGCGCCGCGCCGAGGAGCTGATCGAGCGCCGGATTCAGTCGAGGGGCCTCAAGCCGCGGCTGGCGGCGGGCGTCATCGCCTCCCTGTGGCTGGTCGCGATCGTCGCCTTCGGGATCGTCGAGCACCTGATAGAGCCCGACACCTTCGACACCATCTGGGACGGGATGTGGTGGGCGACCCAGACGGTGACGACCGTCGGCTACGGCGACATAGTCCCCGAGCAGACTGCGGGCAAACTCGTCGGCGCTCTGCTGATGATCGGCGGCCTCTCGTTCTTCGCCGTGATCACCGGGATCATCACGAGCCTGTTCATCACCAAGGCCCAATCCGTCACACCGGGCTCCAACTTCGCTCGGGTCCTGGACCAATTGGACGAGATCTCCAACCGGCTCGCGGCTATCGAGTCGGCGCGCGGGGACTCGCGCCCGCCGCCCGAGTGAGCTCGCCCGATTCGAGGAGGGTCTCGACGGCGAACTCCGCCGCGGGTGCGCTGAACTCAGCGTGGTGGCTGAGCATGCCGTGCTTGCCGCCTTCGACCACCACGTAGCTGACCCGCGCCTCGCAGCTCAGGCGCTCTGAGAGCTCGGCGGAGCGCTGCGGGCTCGCGATGCGATCTCGGGACCCGTGGACGATGAGGATCCGCTCGCCGTCGAGTCCCGGCGGGACGTCGTCGGGGTAGACCCACGGCGCGAGCGCCGCCACGCTTCGGACCTCCGGCTGCGGCGCCGAAAGGATCGCCGCCCTGCCGCCCAGTGAATGGCCCACGAGGCAGGTGGGCACCGATCCGCCCGGCCGCTCGGCGAGCTGGTCGAGCGCCCAGCGCACGTCGCGCAGCGGCGTGTGGTGGGCGTCCCATCCGCGCCTCGAGTTCAGCAGGCGGACCACCTGCAGCTCGCCCCGCCCGGCGCGCGCGATCCGCTTCGCGATCGGGATCATCCGCAGGACCGAGAGCTGCGTCGGGCTTACCATCGGGCGGCTGCGCCTGCTGGCCCCGCCGTGAAGCACCAGGACCGTGCCCGCGGGCTCATCCGGAGTGGCGACGTCAATCAGGCGAGGCTGGAGCTCCACAGGGATCCGGTAAGCGGCTGAAGGGATTCGAACCCTCGACCTTCTGCATGGCAAGCAGACGCTCTAGCCAACTGAGCTACAGCCGCAGAGCGGGCAAGTATAGGGATGGCCCCCTTGGACTAGAGGGCGTCGAGCGCTTCGTTCACGAGCTCGTCCGCGCGGACGTTCTGCTCGCGCGGCACGTTGCGGAGCTTCCACGAAGGCAGGCCCTCGAGGGCCTCGACGACCTCGGCTCGGAGCGGGCGCAGGTGCGCCTGCTTCACCTTGTAGGCGCCGAGCACCTGCTTGACGATCAGCTCGGAGTCGCCGACCAGCTCGACCTCGTCGGCGCCGAGCTCGCGCGCGAGCGCGATCCCGAGCAGCATCGCCTTGTACTCGGCGACGTTGTTCGTCTCCTCGCCGATCCTCTCGCTGCGCTCGGCGAGCACCTCGCCGGACTCGTCGGCGGCGACTGCGGCCACGGCGGCGGGCCCCGGGTTGCCCCGCGATCCTCCATCGACGTTGACGATCACGCGCCCGGGCACCCGCGGCAAGCTAGCGCGATCGTCTCGCAGGGACGGGTCAGGCCCCTGGGCTAGGCACGTACCTCCGAGTCGCCGCGCGCTTCAGAGATCACCTGCTGGGCCAGGTGCGCCGGGATCTCCTCGTGATGGGCGAACTCCATCGTGAAGTCGCCGCGCCCGCCCGTGATCGCGCGCAGATCCGGCGCGTAATCCAGGACCTCCGCCATCGGCACCTCGGCCTTGACCTCGGTGGCCGAGCCCTTCGGCTCCATCCCGAGAGGCCTGCCGCGGCGTGAGTTGAGGTCGCCGATCACGTCGCCGACCGCGTCCTCGGGCACGCTCACCGAGAGCAGCATGATCGGCTCGAGCAGCACCGGGCTCGCGTTCTCCATCGCCTCCTTGAAGGCCATCGACCCCGCGACCTTGAACGCGTTCTCCGAGGAGTCGACGCGGTGGTACTGGCCGTCGAACAGGCGCACACGCATGTCCTTGACCGGGTAGCCCGCGAGCACGCCGTGCTGCATCGCCTCGGCGATGCCCTTCTCGACGGCCGGGATGAAGCCCTTGGGGATCGACCCGCCCTTGATCTCGTCGACGAACTCGTACCCGGTGCCCGCCTCGGCAGGGAAGATCTCGATGTGGCAGTCGCCGAACTGGCCGCGCCCGCCGGTCTGCTTCTTGTAGCGGCCGTGCGCCTTGGCCGAGGAGCGGATCGCCTCCTGGTAGGGCACACGCGGCGGGTGGAGCTCGATTTCGGCGCCGAAGCGGGACTTCATCCGCTCGACGATGACCTCGACGTGAACCTGTGTGAGCCCGGCGATGATCTGCTCGCCCGTCTGGCCGTCGCGGTGGATGTCGAGCGTCGGGTCCTCCTCCTCGAGGCGGCGAATCGCGCTCACCGCCTTCTCCTCGTCGCCCTTGCTCTTGGGCTCGTAGGCGAAGGCCATCACCGGAGCCGGCAGGCGCAGCGGGGGGAATGACAGCCGCCGGTCGCCCGTCGCCAGCACGTCTCCCGCTCTCGTTTCCTTGAGCTTCGCCACGGCGCCGATGTCGCCCGCCCCGAGCTCGTCGACCTGCTGGTGCTCCTTGCCGCTGGGGATCAGCACCTGCCCGACCCGCTCCTTGGCGCGCCGGGTGACGTTCACGACCTGCGAGTCGCCCTTCATAACGCCGGAGTAGACGCGGAAGAGGTTGAGGCGCCCCGCGTAGGGGTCGGCGAGCGTCTTGAACACGTAGGCGACGAGCTCGCCGTTCTCGTCGGGCGTGATCTCGATCTCCTCGCCCTCGTCGTCGAGGGCGGTGACGGCGCCCCGCATCGCCGGCGACGGCAGGTCCTCGACCAGCGCCTCGAGCAGGCGGCTGGTGCCGAGGTTCTTGGTCGCGATGCCGCAGGTGACCGGGAAGATCTTGCCGTCAGTGACGCCGCGCTTCAGCACGGTGACTATCTCGTCGTGGTCGATGTCCTCGCCGTCCAGGTAGCGCTCCATCAGCTCGTCGGAGTTCTCGGCGACCTCGTCCATCAGCTTCTCGCGGTACTCGTTCGCCCGCTCCTGCAGCTCGGAGGGGATCTCCTGCTCGGCCGCGGCGCCCTGGCCCTCACCGCGGGCGACGAAGGCCTTCATGTCGATCAGGTCGATCACGCCCGAGACCTCGTGCTCGGTGCCGATCGGGATCTCGGTCGCGACCACGTGCGAGCCGAAGCTCGCCTGCAGGGACTCGAGGGTCCGGTAGAAGTCCGCCCGCTCGCGGTCGAGCATGTTGACGAAGACGAGGCGGGCGAGCCCCTCGCTGTCCGCGCGCTGCCAGAGGCGCTCGGTGTTGACCTCGACGCCCATCACGGCGTTCACCACGACGACCGCGGAGTCGGCGACCCGCAGCGACGCGATCGTGTCGGCGACGAAGCTCGGGTCGCCGGGGGTGTCGATCAGGTTGATCTTCCGGCCGTCGTGCTCGAATGACGAGACCGAGGCGCCGATCGACATCTCGCGCGCCTGCTCGTCGGCCTCGAAGTCCGAGACCGTCGATCCGTCCTCGACGCGCCCGAGCCGGTTCACCATCCCGGCCTCGAACAGCAGCGCTTCGTGCAGCGAGGTCTTGCCCGCGCCGCGGTGTCCGATCAGGGCGACGTTGCGAATCCGATCAGCTGCCTTATGCGGCATCTGCCCGGCACCCTAGTTACCGCGGGGACGATGTTCAAGCAGCGGTCTTGAGGCGGCTGCGGAGGCGCAGCACGGCCTTAGAGTGAAGCTGCGAGACGCGGGACTCGGTGACCCCGAGCACCTCGCCGATCTCGCGGAGGGTGAGGTTCTCGAAGTAGTACAGCGCGATGACGAGCGTCTCGCGCTCGGGGAGGTCCTGGATGGCCTCCTGGAGGCGGTCCTTGACCTCGCTCGAATCGAGAGCGGCCTGGGGGTCGGGCGCGGACTCGTCCTCGATCGTGTCGAGCAGCGAGACGCGGTCGCCCGAGGCGTCCGGCGTCATCCACAGCTCCTCGAGGGCGAGGATCGAGGAGTTCGAGATCTGGATCAGGGATTCCTGGAGGTCGGACTCCGCGATGTCGAGCTTCTCGGCGAGCTCGGCGTCGGTCGGGGCGCGGCCGAGCGCGTGCTCGAGCTTCGAGTTCGCGTTCTCGATCTCGCGGGCGCGCGAGCGGACCGAGCGCGGCACCCAGTCGAGCGAGCGCAGCTCGTCGATGATCGCGCCGCGGATGCGCTGCATGGCGAAAGTCTCGAAGCGGATCTGGCGGTCCGGCTCGAAGCGGTCCATCGCCTCGATCAGCCCGATCATCCCGTAGGAGATCAGGTCGGATTGTTCGACGTGCGAAGGCAGCCTCGAGCCGGTGCGGCCGGCGACGAACTTGACCAGGGGCGAATACGCGACGACCAGCCGCTCGCGGGCGCTCCCATCGTCTTCGTCCTTGTATCGGCGCCAGAGCTCCTTCAGCTCGAACGCCTTCACCTCTGCCTCAGCCACGACCCCTCAACTCCCCCTCAACTCGTCTCCTGCCTGCAATTTCGCGCGTTTTCAGGCACGTGGATGGCTCCGAGCGTACTGCGTCCGGAGCCATGACGGCTCCACTCGGGTGTAGATCTGCGTGGTCGAGAGGCTCGAATGGCCCAACAGCTCCTGGATCGTCCGCAGGTCCGCCCCGCCCTCGAGCATGTGCGTCGCGAAAGAGTGACGCAGCGCGTGGGGCGAGACGCCTCCGGCGATAGCCGCCTCGTTGACGCGGCGCTCGAGACGCCGCCGAAGGTCGGAGGGGTGCAGCCGGCGCCCGCTCTTGGAGACGAGCAGGGCCGTCTCGGAGCCCGTCCCGACGAGGGCATGGCGGCCCCGCTCGAGGTAGGCGCGGACCGCGCGCTGGGCGGGCTCGCCCACCGGGACCATGCGGGTCTTCGAGCCCTTGCCCTCGATCCGCACGCGCTCGCCGTCGAAGTCGATCGAGTTCATGTCGAGGTCGATGACCTCCTGGGCTCGAAGCCCGCAGGAGTACGTCAGTTCCAGCATCGCGCGGTCGCGCAACTCGAGCGGCGTGCGAGCCGGTATGCGATCGAGCATCGAGGCCATCTCGTCGCGGCTCAGCACCCTGGGGAGCTTCTGGTCGCGCTTGGGGCTCGCCACGAGGTCGGCCGGGTTGGCGCTGACCGACTCGGTTCGCATCAGGGCCTCGTAAAAGCTTCGGATCGCCGCGAGCTTGCGTGCGACGGTCGCCTTCGAGGCCCCACCCGACGAGAGGTGGGCGGCGAAGCGGCGAAGGTCGCGGTGGCCGAGGCCCTCGGGCTCCATCCCGAGCCCGTCGGCCCACAGCGCGAGCTGGCCGAGATCGGTCGAGTAGGCGCGCCGGGTGCCCTCGGCGACCGCGCGGGCGCTCAGCTCGCGGTCGAACAGGCCGAGTGCGCGCTTCCAGGCGTCACCGAGCGCGTCGGCGCTGTTCTCATCCTCAGGCATGGGGACTGCTTCTCCAGGCGTCGCCTGCATCCTGCGGGCGAACGCTCGCCTGCGTGGCTACCCGACCAGAGTGGTCTTGCCCCGTAGCGGGTTGGGGATGGCCCCGGTGGGGCCTACTGGATGTAGATCGGCGTGCCGACGTCGACGCGGTCGAAGAGGTCGGTGACGTCATCGATCGTCATCCGCACGCAGCCGTGCGAGGCGGCGCTTCCGATCGACCCGACGTCGTCGGTGCCGTGGATGCCGGCGCCGTCGTAGATGCCCATCCAGCGCGCCTTCAGCGGGTTGGACGGCCCCGGCGGGATCGACTGCCCGGCAAGGCTGCCGGCCCAGCTCGACGTCGGCACGTTCCAGGTCGGGTCGACCTGCTTGTCCTGGATCGAGTGCAGGCCGGTCGGGGTCGAGTATCCGCCGCCACCGACCGCGACGCCGTAGCTCTTGACGAGCTTCAGGTTCTCGAACAGGCGCAGCGTGTAGGAGCCCTGGTCGACGGTGATGTAAGTCGGATACGCGCTCGCGAGCTCCTTGGTCGTGACCTCGGGAGCGACCCGCCGGACGGTCGCATCGATCTCCTTCTCGACTCCGGGCGACTCGACCTGTCGGGTGACGAGCTTGGTCAGCTGGTTCTCACGCAGCGAGACGCCCGGCTGCCCCTGGGTGGGAACGAGCTCTTCGGTCGTGGGCTCGATGCTCGCGTCGACCGGCTCCTGGTTGACCTCGGTCGCGACCTCGCCGACGAAGGCGTCGACCGCGTCCTCGGAGTAGCTCACCTGGGGATCGAGGTCGACGTCGACCTCCGAGCCCTGAACGTAGCGGCTGACGCGATCGACGAGGTTGCCGTCGCGGCTCACGGCGACCGCCTCGTCGACCATCCCGTCGACGTCGGCGGTCTGGTCGAGGCGCGTGGAGCTGAGCCTGTAGGTCTCGCCTTCGTAGG
Source organism: uncultured Solirubrobacterales bacterium (assembly GCA_963820665.1). Lineage (GTDB taxonomy): Bacteria > Actinomycetota > Thermoleophilia > Solirubrobacterales > 70-9 > CAVUAT01. The sequence continues at coordinate 91,651 of CAWGAL010000002.1, forward strand.
TGACCTCGACGGGCTTTTGAAGCGGGGCGACGATCTCGTCCTCGATCAGGGCTCGCGCCTCGTCGGCGCTGCGGCCGCCTACGTCGACGCCGCCGATGCTGACGCCCGGGGCGATCTGGTCCTCCTGCGCCTTGTCGTAGGCATAGACGCCCGCGACGAGCAGGAGAGCGGCCGTGAACGCCACCAGGGCGGCGATCATCAACTTGTGGTGTGTCTTCAGCCTGGCTTCCATGGTCTCCCCTGCTCGTGGATTCTACGAACCCCCGCCGTCGGGCTCAGCGAAAAGTCCAACACGCAACGTGCGTTGCGTGCGTATTTGCGAGACAGCGCTAGTCAGGTGTTCGCTCGTCGCCCACGCCTGGATCAGTGTCCTTGGGCCTGACCCTCACGTTCGGGCTCCTGCGCAGGAACTCCTCCACTTCGCGCTCATAGCGATAGGGCTCCTCGGCGGCGGCATCGAGGTGGCCGAGGCGGATCCGCTCGCCCAGCGCACGCACGGCCTCACCGGTTGAATAGGCGTATTCGAAGCCCGTCGCTTTCAGCCGGCGGTTGTCGAGGCCGCGCCCGAAGCGCAGCTGGGCGAGCATCTCCTCGCTGATCGGCATGCCGGCGGTACGCAGCGGGGCCGCGGCGAGGCCCGTCAGCCACGGCGGCAGGATCGGAGCCGGGTGCTTGCCGAGCAGCGACAGGACCTCCGAGAGCGCGAGGACTCCGTCGCCGGCGACGTTGTAGACGCCGGGCAGGTCTTGGCGCGCGACGTGCTCGAGGGCCCGCACGACGTCGTCCTCGTGGACGAACTGGTAGCGGGGGTCGTAGCCGAGGATCACGGGAACGGCTGGAAGCGAGAGCAGCCGCACGTGGGATGTCCTCACGCTCGCGCCGACGACGTTGGCGCAGCGAAGCACGCTGACGTTCACCTCGGGGCGCGACTCCGCGAACTCGGCCACCGACGCCTCGGCCTCGACCACGTCGCGCTCGATCGCGTTCGCCGGCGGCGAGCGCCGCTGGTGGTCCTCGCGGAAGAAGGCCGGGTCGTCCTGCGCGCAGCCGTAGTAGTGGCCCGAGCTCTTCAGGATCAGGCGGCGGACCGGCGAGGCGGGCCCGGCGCACGCGGCGATGATATTGACGGTGCCGATCACGTTGACCTCGTGCGCGTGGCGGCGCGAGGCGTTCAGCGAGTCGACGATCAGGCGCGTGTCGATCACCGTGTCGATTTCGGCGGCATCGACGATCCGCTGGATGAGCGCGTGCTCCACGCCGACGCGAACGAACTCGGTGCGTGCCAGCTCGGCGGTCGGGTCGCCGGAATCGACTCCGATGATCGCCTTGATCCCGTCGTCTGACTCGAGGCTCTGCGCGAGGCGTCCGCCCCAGTAGCTGGCGACACCGGTGACAAGCACTCGGCGGGCTGCCATGGGCGAATCTTGTCACTCGCGCTGAGACGGCGAGCCGTCCTAAGATCCGGCTCGACCATGCCGGCCACGGAGAGCACCCAGGTCACCGCCCGCGAGGAGCTTCGCAGGATCGCCGCCGACACCCAGATGGCGGTGCGCCTCGCCAGGGGCAAGGCCGACCTGCCCGAGCCCACCCCGGCCGACGGGCCCGATCCCTACGGTGACCCGGATCCCGCCTGGCTCGGCATCGACTGGTCCGAGCATCGCCACGAGATCGACGTCGTCGGGGCCCGCGCCAACTACGTCGAGATGGGCGAGGGCCCGCCGATCGTCTTCGTCCACGGGCTCTCGGGCGCCTGGCAGAACTGGCTGGAGCAGATCCCGCACTTCGCGCGCTCGCACCGCGTGATCGCCGTCGACCTGCCCGGCTTCGGCGCCAGCCCGATGCCGCCATGGGAGATCTCCGTTCCCGCCTACGGCACCTTCCTGCGCGACTTCTGCGAGCGGCTGGGAGTCGAGCGCTGCGCCATCGTCGGCAATTCGATGGGCGGGTTCATCGCGACCGAGGTCGCGATCGCCGAGCCCGAACGGGTCAGCCACCTCGTCCTGGTCTCTGCCGCCGGCATAACCTGGGCGCGCGCCCGTCGCGAGCCGGCCGCCATGATCGGACGCGTGGGACGCGCCGCCGCCCCCCTCGCGCTGCGATTCCAGATGTCCGGCATCAGGCGCCCCGGGATCCGGCAGGCGCGCCTTCGGCGGCGTGTTCCACGACCCCGAGGGGCTGCGCCGTGAGCTGCTGTGGGAAAACGTCGTACCGGCCCTGCAGAGCCCCGGCTACTACGACGCGATGACGACCCTCGTCGGCTACGACATCCGCGACCGCCTCGAGGAGATCGATGACCCGACTTTGATCGTCTGGGGTCGCAACGACCGAGTGGTCCCCGTCCCCGCAGCCCTCGCCTACCGCCGCCGCATCGACCACGCCGAGCTGCACATCTTCGACAACACGGGCCACGTCCCGATGATGGAGCGGCCCGTGCGCTTCAACAGGCTCCTGGCCGACTTCCTAGCGTCGGCTTAGCATCCCGCCGGCAGCAGGCTCGCACCCGGCATGCCCGGAAGCGAAGCTGAGGACATGTCGGTTGTCAGGGGGTGGTTATCGCACCGTCGGCGGCGCTGGAGACGTGCGCGGCGTACTTCGCCATCACGCCCGAGGTGAATAGGGGCTCCGGGGACTTGTAGATCGAGACGCGTTCGGCGATCTCCTCGTCCGAGAGCTTCACGTCCAGCTGCCTCGACTCGACGTCGAGCGTGATCTCGTCGCCGTCGCGAATCGCCGCGATCGGCCCGCCGCGCGCCGCCTCTGGGGCGACGTGGCCCGCCATCAGGCCGCGGGTCGCCCCCGAGAAGCGGCCGTCGGTCAGCAGCGCCACCTTGTCGCCGAGTCCCTCGCCGACCAGCGCCGCGGTCACCTGGAGCATCTCGCGCATCCCGGGGCCGCCCGCCGGGCCCTCGTTGCGGATCACGACGACGTCGCCCGCGGCGATGCCGCCGGCCTTGACCGCCGCGAAGCAGTCCTCCTCGGACTCGAACACACGCGCCGGGCCGGTGTGCGAAAGGCGCTCGTAGCCCGCGACCTTCACGACGCAGCCCTCGGGTGCGAGGTTGCCGTGCAGGATCACCAGGCCCCCGGTCTCCTTGAGCGGGTCGCTGAGCGGCCGCACGACCTCCTGGCCCTCGGTCTCGACCGAGTCATCGGCCTCCTCGCCGATCGTGCGCCCGCTCACGGTGATCGCCTCGCGGTGGAGCAGGCCGGCCTCGTCGAGGCGCTTGGCGAGCAGCCCGACTCCCCCGGCCTGGTCGAGGTCCCTGGCGACGAACCGCCCGCCGGGCTTCAGGTCGCCCAGCAGCGGGGTCCGTTCGGAGATGTGGTCGAAGTCGTCGATCGTCAGGTCGATGCCGGACTCCCTCGCGAGCGCCAGCAGGTGCAGGACGCCGTTGGTCGAGCCCCCCGACATCGCGATCGACGCGATCGCGTTCTCGATCGAGTCGCGGGTGATGATCTGGCTCGGCCGGAGGTCGCGCTCGAGCACGCTCATCACCAGCTCGCCGGCGCGCTCGGCTACTCCGTTTCGCTCCTCGGCGACGGCGGGAACCATGCCGGAGCCCATCGGCGCGATCCCCATCACCTCGTACGCGCAGGCCATCGTGTTGGCGGTGAACTGCCCGCCGCAGGCCCCTGGGCCGGGGCTGGCGACGTTCTCGAGCTCGGCGAGATCCTCGTCGGACATGTCGCCCTTCGCGTGGGCACCGATGGCCTCGAACACGTCCTGGATCGTGACGTCGCGGTCCTTGTAGCGGCCGGGCAGGATCGAGCCGCCGTAGAGCAGCACCGCCGGGATGTCGAGTCGGCCCAGCGCCATGACGCTTCCGGGGATCGTCTTGTCGCAGGCGCAGATGGCGACGACGGCGTCGAACGCGTAGGCGCGGGTCGTGAGCTCAATCGAATCGGCGATCACCTCACGGCTGACTAGCGATGCCTTCATGCCCTGGGTCCCCATCGTCACCCCGTCCGAGACGGCGATCGTGTTGAACTCCATCGGCGTGCCGCCGGCGGCGCGTACGCCGTCCTTGACCTTGGCCGCTACGGCGCGAAGGTGGAAGTTGCAGGGCATCGCCTCGATCCAAGTGTTCGCGATCCCGATGGTCGGCTTGGAGAGGTCGGCGTCGTCGAACCCGATGCCCTTCATGTAGGCGCGCGCGAACGAGCGCTCCGGGCCGTCGAAGACAGCGCTCGACCGGGGCCGGTTCGATGTGGCCGTCTTCCCGTTGTCGCTCATCTCGCTCCCTCCCATTCGCGCAGAGTTTCGACGTCGCGCCGCACCATCTCGGGATCGAGCTGCACGCCAGGCAGGTGCAGGTTGGCTTCGGCGATCAGGCGCCGCTCATCGGCTCGGAGCGCCATCCACTTCGCGAGGACGTCGTCGGCGTCGGGGAGCCACTCCCCCGCGCTGCGGTCGTCCACGACGCGGTCGGGGAAGCGCACGCAGTACTCGCTCAGCAACTCCCCGCTGCCGGTGTCGTAGGCGACGATCGGCCGGTGGGGGTAGACGACGTAGCCGTAGCCGTCGTCGCCATCAGGCGTGACGCCCACGAACCCGAGCTGCTCGTAGGAGTCGGCGACGTCGTCGCCTGCAGTCGAGCGAAGCAGGTCTCGTGCTCTGCGCTCGGCGCGAGCGTCTCGCGCCGAGTCGCGAACGTAAGGGCTGCGCACGGCTAACCCCCCGCGGCGGGAGGAAAGAAGATCACGCGCTCGGTCCCAATCGGGATCTCGGAGAAGTCGCGCACCATCGACGCCTCGTGACGCCCCCTGGGGGAGTCGAGCGGGACCGCCGCCCACATGCCGAGGTCGAGCTGGCGCCTGAACTCCTCGATCAGGCGCTCGTGCTCTTCGGCGACCTCGGGGTCGCCCTCGGCGAGCACGACGTCGCCGTGGCCTGGGGTCATGCGGAGCAGCTTCATGCGTCGATTATGCCGAGAACGTCAACCGGTCCTGCACCGGCTCCGATGTCGCGCAGGCCATTCGCGACGGCCTCGGCGGCGATCGCCCGAGCCGCCCGAGCTGCCTCGAGCGGCTCGAAGCCGAGCGCGAGGTGCGCTGCGAGGGCCGAAGAGTGGGTGCAGCCCGATCCGTGGGAGGCGCCGTCGGGGTGGCGCGGCCCCGCGATCGGCTCGAGGCGCTCGCCGTCGAAGAACAGGTCCGCCCCGCTCTCGCCGTGCCCTCCGGTGACCACCACCGCGTCGGGGCCGAGCGCATGAACGGCGCGTGCGAGCTCCTCAGCGCTCGCGTCGTCGCCCAGCCCGGCGAGCTCACGGGCCTCTGGAAGGTTCGGGGTCGCCACCGAGGCCAGCGGCAGGATCCGCTCGATCAGTGCGCGCTTCGCCCCGCGCTCGAGCAGAACCGCGCCGGACTCGGCCACCATCACGGTGTCGACGACTACCGGTGAGCCGGCCACCAGCCCCAGCGCCTCGACCACCGCTTCGATCGTCGCCTCGTCTCCGAGCATCCCTGTCTTGACCGCGTCGACGCCGATGTCGTCGGCGACCGCGCGAACCTGGTCGACGATGATCTCAGGCGGCACCACGTGTACGGATGTGACGCCGAGCGTGTTCTGCGCGGTCAGCGCCACGATCGCCGAGGTGCCATGCACCCCGCAGCGCGCGAACGCCTTCAGGTCCGCCTGGATTCCCGCGCCGCCGCCGGAATCCGAGCCCGCGATCGTCATCGCGACGGGTGTGCGTCTGCCATCGGCCAAGGGCCGAAGGCTAGTCGGACGCCCCAACCGCGAGAGGGGCTCGCCGGTAGCGGCCCGACGAGTCGCAGAGCACCAGCCCGAGCAGCTCCAGCCGCGCCAGCGACGTCAGCGCCGCCCCCGCCGCGAGCCCCGCCGACTGTGCGACCTCGTCCTGCGTCGCGGCGCCGGCGTCGATCGCCTCCAGCACGTCGACCAGCTCCCGGTCGAGCTCGCTCGAGGCCTTTGCGGCCCGGTCTGCCGCGGCGCCGGGACCGAGCAGCGAGTCGAGAACGTCCGCGCCGGAGCGGATCACCTGCGCCCCGTCGCGCAACAGGGCGTTGGCGCCCTCGGCCACCGGGCTGCCGACCTGGCCTGGCACGGCCCCGACCTCCTTGCCGAGCTGCTCGGCCATGTCAGCGGTGATCAGCGAGCCCGAGCGCGCGCGGGCCTCGACCACGACCGTCATGCTGCCGAGCGCGGCCATGATCCGGTTGCGGGCCGGAAAGGTCCACCGCCGTGGCTGGGTGCCCGGTGGCAGCTCGCTGAGGATGAGCCCCTTTGCCGCGATGCGCTCGTAGAGGGCGCGCTGGTTCGCGGGGCTCGGGACGTCCGGGCCGCTGCCGAGCACCCCCACCGTGAAGCCGCCGTCCCGGAGGGCGCCGTGGTGCGCGCAGGAGTCGATGCCCATCGCCATCCCGCTGATCACCGGCACCCCCGCGGCTGCGATCTCGAGCGCAAGGCCGGAGGCCATCTGACGGCCATAGGAGCTGGGGCGGCGGGCGCCGACGATCGTCGCCGACGCCTCCCCATCCAGCCGCCCCAGGAGCGCACCGTCCCCGCGGCCGAAGAGCAGCCCGGGAGCGTCGGCGAGCTCCGCGAGGGCCGGCGGGTAGAAGTCGTCGTGGCGGCAGCACGCCCAGGCGCCGGCCGCCCCCACCGCCGCGCGGAGTCGGCGAGGGTCGCGGGCGCGGGCGCGCTCGAGGTAGCCGTCGTCGCGGCCGCCTGCGACCGCGGCGGCCAGCCCCTCGTCACCGAGCGCCAGCAGCTCGCGGGAGCGCCGGCCGGGTACCGTCTCGATGGCCCGCTCGATCCGTGCCGAGAGGCTGCCGACGAGCCACGCTCGCCGCAGGCACGCGTCGCACGCCTCGACGCCGCTCACCGACCGCTTCGTCGCCGCAGCGCCAGCGCCTGGATGACGTCCTCGTTGCGGATCCGATCGCTGCCGGCGAGGTCGGCGATCGTCCTCCCCACGCGCAGAACCCGGTCCCAGCCGCGGCCGCTCAGCCCAAGCCGGTCGTGCCCGGATCGCAGCGCGTCCTCGGCCTCGGCGTCGAGCGGGCAGTCGCGCCGGGTCTCCTCGGGAGTCATCTCGGCGTTGCAGCGGCCATCGCCGAGCCGTTCGCCCTGGCGCTCGCGCGCGGCGGCGACCCGGTCGCGCACAGGCGACGACTCCTCGCCGGGGTCGCCGGCGAGGTCGTCAGCGCTCGGCCGCCCCACCCCGACGAAAACGTCGATGCGGTCGGCGAGCGCGCCGCTCAGCTTCGCCTCGTAGCGCGCCGCCGTGCTCGGGTGGCATTCGCAGCGCCCGGAATCGAACCCGTGCCCACAGGGGCAGGGATTGGACGCGGCCACCAGGCTGAACCGGCAGGGAAGCGAGATCGTCTCGCGCGCCCGCGCCAGGGTCACGCGGCCCTCCTCGAGGGGCTGGCGTAGCGCCTCGAGCGCGTCGCGGCGGAACTCCCCAAGCTCGTCGAGGAAGAGCACGCCCCTGTGCGCCCGGGTGACCTCGCCGGGCCGAGGCGGCGACCCGCCCCCGATCAGGGCCCGGCCCGACACCGTGTGATGCGGGGCGCGGAAGGGTCGGACCGCGTCCTGGGTGCCGGACCCGTTCCCTGCCGCGCCCGCGATGCGGATCACCTCGAGCGCCTCTGCCGGCGCGAGTGGCGGCAGCAGCGAGGGCAGCCGCTGCGCGGCCAGCGTCTTGCCGGCGCCGGGCGGGCCCACGAGCAGCATGCTGTGTCCTCCGGCCGCGACGATCTCGAGCGCTCCCCGCAGCGCAGGCTGGCCCTTCAGGTCGCGCAGGTCAGCCCGCCCGGCGGCGACGACGGCCTCGGGCGCCCGCGGCGGGACCGGATCGAGCGAGCCCTCAGCCAGGTCAGGCAGCCTGGAAACGTGATCGAGCCCGACGACCCCGATCCCGTCGACCAGCGCCGCGAGCGGCCCGTCGGTGGGAGAAACCGCCAGGACCTTCATTCCCTGGATGCGGGCGCGCTCGGCCATCGCGAGCGCGCCCGGGACGGAGCGGATGGAGCCATCGAGCGCCAGCTCGCCGGCGAACGCGTGGTGGGCGAGGAAGTCCTTCGCGATCTGCCCCGATGCCGCCAGCACCCCCGCCGCGATCGCGAGATCGAAGCCGGGGCCGACCTTCGGCACGTCAGCCGGAGCGAGGTTCGTGACGATCCGCTGCAGCGGGAACTCGAAGCCCGAGTTGATCAGCGCCGCTCGCACGCGCTCGCGCGACTCGCGCACAGCGGTGTCGGGCAGCCCCACGATCGCGAACGACGGCAGCCCCCGCCGGACGTCGACCTCGACGTGCACCGGCTCGGCGTCGATACCGATCAGCGAGAACGTGCGAGAGACGGCGAGCACGATTCCGAAGCTACGTTCGCCGTGCTCGCCGTTGGCGCGCCGTGTGTGACAGATCCGCGCCGAAGCCGTTTCGATCCACGCCGCCCCGCTGAGGCCGCCCAACCTACGTTCGGACCATGACCGAAGCGAGACAGCGACTGGGCCGCCGCGCCGAGGACCTCGTCGCCGCCCGGCTCGCCGCGGCGGGCTGGCGCATCGTCGCCCGCAACGTGCGCACCCGCAGCGGCGAGATCGACCTGATCGGCCTCGATGGCTCCATCCTCGTATTCGTCGAGGTCAAGGCCGGGCACGCCGGCTCGGCCTACGGACCGCCGAGCCCCGCGCACCAGGTCGGTCCGCGCAAGCAGGCCCGCATCCGCCGCCTGGCCCGCGAGTGGCTCGCAACGGGCCGGAGCCCGTCAGGCGTCGCCGGCTACCGCTTCGACGTCGTCGGCGTCAGCTACGGGCAGGCCGGTGTTGATGTCGACCACATCTGCGATGCGTTCTGAAGCATCGGGCGGCTCGAGTGGAACCTCGAGGGGGCGTTCGTCCTCGCCGAGTGCGAGTTGGGTGTAGGCGATCGACGCGAACGAGCGGCGGTGCAGCGGGGAGATGCCGTGGGTGCGGATCGCGTCGCGGTGCTCGGGGGTCGAGTAGCCGACGTTGCCGTCGAAGTTCCAGAGGTCGTGGAACTCGGCGGCCCTGCGCATGTAGCGGTCGCGCGTCACCTTGGCGATCACCGACGCGGCCGCGATCGCTGCGCTGCGGCCGTCGCCGCCGACCACGCGGTGGTGGTCCACCTCGCAACCGTGGAGCTTGAACCCGTCGACGAGGCACGCGGCGCCGGACTGCGGAGCCACCGCGCGCATGCAGTCGGCGAGTGCGTCCATGTTCGAGACGTGCAGGCCGCGGGTGTCGATGAAGCGCACGGAGCGCACGGCGACCGAGACGCACGCGGCGGCTCGGATCACCGCCGGATAGAGCTCCTCGCGCTCCTCCTCGGACTTGACCTTGGAGTCGTCGAGCCTCGCGAGCGCGCGGCGCTCGCTGCGGCCGATCTGCTCGAGGTCCAACAGCACGCCGGCGGCGACCAGCGGCCCGGCCAGGCTGCCGCGCCCTGCCTCGTCGACGCCCGCCGAGTAGCGCTGGCCGAAGGAGCGGTCGAAGCGGAACAGCCTCGCGGCCGTTCGCCGCTTCTTAGAGGATCCCGATTTTCTTCGGGGGCCAGTAGGTGGCGAAGGCCTTGCCGATGATCCAGTCTCTTGGGACGGGTCCCCAGAATCGGCTGTCGTCGCTCTCTCCACGATTGTCACCCATCATGAAGTAATGATCGGCCGGGACCTCGATTGGCGTCGGCAGGTTGCACTCGCCCCCCGGACGGCAATCGCGGATGAAGTCCTCCTCCGTCTGGGCCACCCCGTTGACAACCGGGTGCCCGTCCTGGACCGCGACCGTGTCGCCGGGGCCGGCGACGATCCGCTTGATGAAGTTGACATCGGCCTGGTCGGGCGTCGCCTCGGGGCAGGCCGACCCCGCCGGACGGCGGACGCCGCACTGGTTGCCCTGCTCGGCGCCTGCGGGCGGGTGGAAGACGACGATGTCGCCGATCTTCGGGTCCGCGAAGTGGTAGAGGAAGCGGTTGACCAAGACCCGCTGGCCGACGTCGAGCGTCGGCTCCATCGACTGCGAGGGGATCTGGTAGGGCTTGACGATGAAGGCCTGGATCCCGAGTGCGAGGCCCAGCGCCAAGGCGACGATGACGACGAGCTCGACGAGCGCGCCCGTGGTGCTCTGCGGCTTGGGAACTTTCAGCCTTCTGCCTTCTCGGAGGAGGGCTGCTCGGGCTCCGTGGAGTCCTCGGAGTCCTCGGGCTTCTCCTCGGCCTCGGCCTGGGGCTGCTCCTCGTCGGGAGCGGCAGCCTCATCCTCGGCGGGTGCTTCCTCGGCCTTGGGGGTGTCCTCGCCCTCCGCTGCGTCCTCCTCAGGGGCGTCGGTGACCTCGGCGTCGGCCTCGCTCACGGCGACGCCCTCGGCGTCGACGGCCTCCGCCTCCTCCGGGGCGATCACGAGGTCATCCTCGATGCCCCAACGGCGCTCGGCGACGCGGGCCTGCTTGCCGACCTTGTCGCGAAGGTAGTAGAGCTTGGCGCGGCGGACGTCGCCGCGGGCGGCGACCTCAAGCTGCTCGATCTTCGGCGAGTGCAGCGGGAACGTCCTCTCGACGCCGACGCCGAAGGACTGCTTGCGGACGGTGAAGGTCTCGCGGGCGCCGCTGCCCTGGCGCTTGATCACGACACCCTCGAAGACCTGGGTGCGCTTGCGGCTGCCCTCGATCACCTGGAAGTGGACCCGCACGCGATCGCCTGCCCCGAAGCTCGGTCGCTTCTGAAGGGAGCGCTGCTCGATGCTGTCGATCACTGTGCTCATCAGGTGCGGATGGTCCCCGTGGGTCCTGAGGGCCGACTAAACGCTCGGCCGATTACGTGAAAAAGCGCGTGCCGGCGGCCCGCGCAGGCGGAAATGGTAGCGGTTCAGCCCTCGCTGCCCTCGGCCCTCTCGCGGCTTCTGGCCAGCCGCCAATCGCGCACCTTGGCGTGGTCGCCGCTCAGCAGGACATCGGGGACTCCCCACCCCCTGTACTCCGGCGGCCGGGTGTAGTGCGGGTACTCGGGCGCGCCTGCGAGCGCCTCGCTGAAGGATTCCTCGACCGCGCTGTCGTCGTCGCCGAGCGCACCGGGGAGCTTGCGGAGCACGGCGTCGGCGATCACCATCGCCGGCAGCTCACCGCCCGCGAGCACGTAGCGGCCGATCGACACCGTCTCGTCAGCGAGGTGCTCTACGACCCGCTCGTCGAACCCCTCGTAGCGGCCGCTCAGAAGCGCGACGTGTTCGGCACTCGCCAGCTCAGCGGCAAGCCCCTCGTCGAACTGCCTGCCGCCCGGCGTCAGCGCGATCTTCCGCACCCCCTCCCGGTCTGCGCCGTATGTGGCCTCGAGCGCCGCGTCGACGACATCCACCCGCATCACCATCCCCGCCCCACCGCCGTACGGAGCGTCGTCGACGACCCGCCCGCTCAGGGTCGTGTAGTCGCGATAGTCGACGAGGTTCAGCTGATTTCCCTCCTCGACGGCATTGGCGACATGCCGCTGCTCGCGGAACCACTCGAAAGCTTCGGGGAAAAGGGTGAAGACGTCCAGCCTCACGGCTGGCTCAGTCCAGGATTTCGACCATCACGCGCTTCTCGTGGCGCGTGGCCGCCGCCTTCATCACGCTTCGCAGCGCGTTCGCGACGCGGCCTCCGCGGCCGATCACGCGGCCGAGGTCCTCGTCGGCGACCTCGAGCTCGAGAATCAGCTCGCCCTCGACCTCCTCGATCTCGGTGACGATGACGGCGTCCTCGTCCTCGACCAATC
>CAWGAL010000003.1:0-190747 GCA_963820665.1 uncultured Solirubrobacterales bacterium
GCGAAGCCGATGCGATCGGCTTCATGCCGTGGGCCCCGATCGCGATGGGCGATCTGTCTGAGGCCCCGGGACCGCTTCGGGCCCTGGCCGACGCGTACGCGGTCAGCCCTTCACAGATTGCGCTCTCGTGGCTGCTTCACCGGTCACCGGTGATGCTGCCGATCCCCGGCACCGGCTCGGTGCGACATATGCGGGAGAACCTGGGCGCGTCGGCTATCCGGCTCTCCGACCGCGACGTGCGGATGCTCGAGGCCGGGCAGGCCTCCTGAGCTCGCCCTAGGTCGCCAGTGCGGGCTCGAGCTCGGCCTCGATGCGGGCCTTCGGCATCGCGCCGACGATCCGCTTGGCCGCCTCACCGTCCTTGAAGAGGATCATCGTCGGGATCGAGAGGACCTCGTACTTGGCGGCGGTCTGCTGGTTGTCGTCGACGTTGAGGCTGACGACCGAGAGGTCGTCGCGCTCGTTGTCCATCTCCTCGAGGACGGGGTGGACGACGCGGCACGGGCCGCACCAGGGAGCCCAGAAGTCGACGAGCACGGGCCCGTCAGCGTCGAGCACGTCGGACTGGAAGTTGGCGTCGGTCACATCGGTGAGCTTGCCCGGCACTTTGGTCTCCTCGTCGTCGTAATGAAGCGTGGACTCACTATACAAACTGAAGCTATCGCCCGCGGCGGCTGCGCAGCCTCATCGCGGGCACCCGCCAGATCGCCTCGGCGACGATCGCCTTGCTCATCTTCGAGCTTCCCTCGGTCCGATCGCGGAAGACGATCGGCACCTCGACGACTCTGAAGCCGGCCTGGATCGCCCGGTAGGTCATCTCGACCTGAAAGGCGTACCCGAGCGCGTTCACGTCGTCGAGGTCGATCGCCTCGAGGACCTCGCGGCGAAAGCACTTGAAGCCGCCGGTCAGGTCGCGGACCTCGACGCCGAGGATCGACGCGCGCATAGCGGCTGCCGGCACGGCTTATCGTCCGCCGCACCTTGCCCCACTCGGTGACGCCCGCCGCCGGCACGTAGCGCGAGCCGATCGCGACGTCGGCGCTCTCGATCGCGCGGAGCAGCTGCGGCAGATAGGCGGGGTCGTGCGAGAAGTCGGAGTCCATCTCCATGATCAGCTCCGCGCCGCCCGCCAGCGCCTCGCGGAAGCCGGCGATGTAGGCGGGCCCGAGGCCCTGCTTGCTCGCGCGGTGGAGCACGGAGACGTCGTCGTGCGCGGTCGCCAGGCGGTCGGCGATCTCGCCCGTCCCGTCGGGGGAGTTGTCGTCGACGATCAGGATCCGGCGCGATTCGGGCAGCCGCTCGAGCACAGCCTCGACCAGCCGCTCGATGTTCTCGGCCTCGTTGTAGGTCGGCAGGACGACCCAGACACGGGCGGGCTCCGCCGCGGCGGGCTCTGGAGGCGCGGACATCGGCGCGACGATATCCGGGTCATTAGGTTTGGGGCATGCGCAACGCCGAGATCGCAGCCGCCATCAGGGAGCTCGGGGTCCTCTACGAGCTCGACGGCGCGGACCGCTTCCGCGTGCTCGCCTACAAGGAGGCCGCGAAAGTCGTGCAGGACAGCCCGGTGTCGATCGAGGCCCTCGCCGAGAACGGGAAGCTGACCGACCTGCCGGGCATCGGCAAGACGATGGCCCAGAAGATCGAGACGCTGATCGAGACGGGCAGCATCCCCTCGGCCGACAAGCTGAAGCAGAAGTTCCCCGCCTCGCTGGTTCAGGTGACGAGGGTCCCCGGGCTCGGCGCCAAGAAGGTGCGCCGCCTGCACGACGAGCTCGGGGTGACCGACCTCGAGAGCCTGCGCGCGGCGGCCGAGCAGGAGCAGATCCGCGAGATGAAGGGCTTCGGCGCCAAGGTCGAGGAGCGCGTCCTGGCCGAGCTCGAGACCCTGCCCGACGAGGGCGACGAGTCCGAGCGCCGGCTGCTCTCGCAGGTCCTGCCGGTGGCCGAGGAGCTGAAGGCGGCGATCGAGGCGCATCCGGCCTCGGGCCGCGTCGAGGTCACGGGGTCGGCGCGCCGCTGGGGCGAGACCTGCAAGGACATCGACATCGTCGCCACCAGCGACGACCCGGCCGCCCTCGGCAAGGCGCTCGCGGAGCACGAGCTGGTCGCTGCGGCGAGCTCGGGCGGCGACAAGGGGACGAGCGTGATGACCCACACCGGGGTCAAGGTCGACCTTCGCATCACCCCCGAGGAGACCTTCGGCAACCTGCTCCAGCACTTCACCGGCTCGATGGAGCACAACGTGCAGCTGCGCGAGCGCGCGCTGAAGCGCGGTCTCTCGGTCTCCGAGCACGGCGTGACCGAGACCGAGACCGACGCAAAGGGAAAGAAGAAGAAAGAGGCCAAGGTCCACCGCTACGCCGACGAGGAGGGCGTCTACGAGCTGCTCGGTCTCGAGTACATCGAGCCCGAGCTGCGCCAGGGCCGCGGCGAGATCGAGGCCGCCGAGTCGGGCGAGCTGCCCGACCTCGTCGAGGTCGCCGACATCCGCGGCGACCTTCACAGCCACACGACGCTGTCGGACGGGCGCAACTCCCTCGAGCAGATGGCCGAGGCCGCGAGGGGCCGCGGGTACTCCTACCTCGCGATCACCGACCACTCCGCGAGCCACGGATTCGGCGACCACGTGACGCCGAAGCGCCTCGCCAAGCGGATCGAGGAGATCGCCGCCTACAACGAGGGCGCGCCGAAGGGCTTCCGCCTGCTCGCGGGCTCAGAGGTCAACATCGGCACCGACGGGAGAGCTCGACTACGACGACTCGCTGCTGGCCGATCTCGACTGGGTCATCGCGAGCGTCCACACGTCCTTCGGGATCTCTGAGAAGTCGATGACCGACCGCGTGGTCGCAGCGATCGAGCACCCGCTGGTCGACTGCATCGGCCACCTCACCGGCCGCCTGCTGCTGCGCCGCGAGCCCTACGCGATCGACGCCGAGAGGGTGTTCGCCGCCGCGGCCGCCAACGGGACCATGATCGAGATCAACGGCAACCCCAACCGGCGCGACCTGAACGAGGGCCACGCGCGCCTGGCCGCCGAGGCCGGCGTCCTGATCTGCTGCAACACCGACGCCCACGGCGTCGACACCCTCGGGAACATCGCCTACTCGGTGGCCACGGCTCGCCGTGCCTGGCTCACGAAGAAGCAGGTCGCGAACACGCGCCCCTGGCGGTCGTTCGCTCCGCTTCGCAAGCGCGCAAGAAGAAGAAGTAGGCCTAGGCCTCCGCGGCGGGCGGCGGTGGGGGATGGCCGCCCGGCGGGCGGTCACGACGCAGCCCCGGGGTGCGGACCAGCGACACCGGCTGCAGGGCGGAGCCGGGCTCGACGTAGAAGCGGACGCCGTCGCGCTCCTCGATCGCGGCGACGGCGCGCTCCCAACCGCGCAGGGTCAGCGCGGCGGCGATCCCGAAGCCCGGTCCCGATGGCGGCGACGCCGGGGAAGAAGATCCCGACGGCGCCGGCGACCAGGGCGAAGGCGCCGAGCGGCCACAGCCGCGCGAGCGCGACCCGGTTCGGGTTGTCGGTCGGAAGGGTCGGGGTCGTGCGGGCCTCGGTCAGCAGCGGGCGCATCGCGTCGGCCGCGCGTGAGGCGCGGCCGAGTGATCAGCCCGATCACGATCGCGGCGGTCCACCAGACAGCGGCGACGATCAGGGTGCGCGTGTCGTTGTCGGCGTTGGCCGAGATGGCCGTGATCGCGGCCAGGGCCGTGGCGCTGCCTCCGGCGAGCAGCACCGTCATCCGGAGCAGGTCGCAGAACTGCACGGCGGCTCAGCCCGCGAGCGCCCGCAGCACAGCCACGAACCCCTCCGGCCCGTCGACGGTCGCGTCGGCCATGGCCGAGACCTCGGGCGGCGCCTCCTCGGAGCCGACCGCGATGCACGCGGTGCGCTCGAGGTGGCCGTCCTCGTGCAGGGTCCGCAGCGCGGCGAACGCGTCGACGTCGGTGCGGTCGTCGCCGCCGTAGAGCGCGGCCGCGACGGGCTTCGAGGCGAGCAGCGCCGCGACGGCGATGCCCTTGTTGATCGCCACGTTGGGCCGGATCTCGAGGACCTTGCGGCCGCGATGGGCGACGAGCTCCCTCCACTCCGCGTCGGCTGCGATCTCGCTCGCCAGCGACTCGGCCTCGCTCTCGTTCTCGGACCCGCGCCAGTGCAGTGCGACGATCGCGCCCTTGTCCTCGACCCGGATCCCGGCGCGCTCGAGGTCGGCTGAGCTCGAGCGCATCGACGAAGCGGGCGGCGTCGCGGTCGTGGCCGTCGAGCGACGGGTCGGGTTGCGGCTCCGGCGGCGCCCGGCGCGAGCAGCTCGTAGCCGTGGTTGCCCGAGTAGGCGATCTCGTCGATGCCGACGATCCGGCGGGCGTCGAGGGCGGGGCGGCCGCTGACGCAAGCGACCAGCGCGTAGCGCTCGGCCAGAGCCCACAGCAGTTCGCGGGTCTGGTCCGGGACGCCGGCGTCCTCGGGGCGCTCGACGATCGGGGCGATCGTGCCGTCGACGTCGGTGAGGATCGCGACTCGGCCGGGATCGGCGCGCAGCGGCGCGAGCAGCCGCTCGAGCTCGGCGTCCGGCGAGCCTGTTTCGGCGGCCTCCATCGCATCTAGTATCGCCATCCATGCGGAGGACCTTGCAGCTGGCGGCGATCGGCACCGCTGCGGGAGCCTTCAGCGGGCTCTTCGGAGTCGGCGGCGGGACCGTCATCGTGCCGCTGCTTCTGATCTGGCTCGCCTACGGCGAGCGCGAGGCGACCGGGACGAGCATGGCGGCGATCATCGTGATCGCGGCCTTCGCGGTCGTCGTTCCAGGCCGCCTACGGCAACGTCGACCCCGGCCTCGCGGCGCTCGTCGGGATCCCGGCGATCGGCGGCGCGGTCGCCGGCACGGCTCTCCAGCAGCGGATCCCCGAGCGCGCGATCTCGCTCATCTTCGCCGCGCTGATGCTCGTGATCGCAGCGGAGCTGATCGTGAAATGAGCGCGACCTGATGGAGGACCTCGCGACGATCATCCTTGGCTTCCTCGGCGGCCTGGTCGGCGGGCTGCTCGGCGTCGGCGGCGGCATCCTCTTCGTCCCGGCGCTGGCGATCTTCCAGGACCAGCCCCAGGTCGAGGCCGAGGCGACGTCGCTGCTCGCGATCGTCCCCGTGGCGATGATGGCGACCTGGCGCCAGAGCGGCTACGGCAACGTGCGTCTCAAGGACGGCCTCGTGATCGGCGCGCTCTCGCCGCTCGGCGTGGCCGCCGGGGTCGTCGCCGCCAACGAGGTCAGCCAGCGCACCCTCGAGCTGTCGTTCGCCGGGCTGCTGATCGTTCATGGCGGTCCGCGCTCGCTGGATCAGCGGGCTTCCTGCGAGGCCGATCCACGAGCCGCGCCTAGAGACCCTGCTCCAGGGCGCCCTTGACGCCGGCGTCCAGCGCGTTCAGCCGGTAGAGCGCCAGCGCCTCGGGTGAGCCGAAGCCGCTGCGCCGGCGCCGGCGGCCGCCCGGCGCCGTCGGCGCCGTGGTGGGAGAGGACGCAGTGGAGCAGCGCGGCGCGGCGCTCGGCGGGCAGCCCTCCGAGCGCCGCCCCGACGATCTCGGCGCCGATCGCGAGGTGGCCGAGCAGCCGGCCCTCCTCGGTGAGCCCGAACTCGGCGCCGTAGGTGAACTCGCGCGATCTTGCCGACGTCGTGCAGCAGGGCGGCGGCCATCAGCATGTCCGAGTCGAGCCGGGGGTGGAGCTGGCAGACCTCGCCGACCAGCGTGCCGACGGCGACGGTGTGCTCGACCAGCCCGCCCATGTAGGCGTGGTGGCCGGCGCGCGTGCACGGCGCGCGCTTGAACTCGGTCGCGACCGGCTCGCTGAACAGGACTCGCGCGACGACCTCGCGCAGCGCCGGGTCGTGGACCTCGCGGGTCAGGTGCTCGAGGAAGCCCGCGAGCTCGTCGCCGTCGCGGTAGGCGGAGGGCAGGAAGGCGCCGGGATCGAGGTCCGCGCCGTCGAGCGCCCGGATGTCGTCGATCTCGGCGACGAGCTCGCCGCGGAAGCGCTCGACGCGGCCCGAGACGCGGATCGCGTCGCCGCGCTCGAAGCGCGCGGCGAGCCGGTCGACCTCGCGGAAGGCGCGGCCGGTGATCGAGCCGGTGCGGTCGCGCAGCTCGACGGAGAGGTAGGGCGATCCGTTTCGGGCCGTGAGGCGGTCCTTGCGCGACGCACGCGTAGTCGCCGCGGAAGCGCTGCCCGGGGGCCAGCTCCGAGATCGAGGGAGCCGCGCCTCGTCGGCTCGGATGTGGCTTCGGCGGGCACCCATCGATCTTGCCGCTGCGACCGGACGCAAAGTGGCCGGAGCCGGCGCCCGGCGCGAGGGCTGGCGGTAGGCTCGATCCAATGGACGCGCTCGCGTGGGAGGCCGAGCCTCCGCACGCTTCGATCGCCGGTTCTGGTCTGCGCCTTCGCGGGCTGGAACGACGCGGCCGGCGCAGCGACCGACCGCGCTGACGGCCGCCGCCGAGTCGCTCGACGCCGAGCTGATCGCGCAGATCGATCCCGAGGAGTTCTTCGACTTCCAGGCGAACCGCCCGACGATCAGCCTCAGCCGAGGGGCAGACCCGCGAGATCGAGTGGCCCGGCAACGTGCTGCTCGCCGCGACGCCAGAGGGCGCCGAGCGCGACCTCGTGCTGCTCGGCGGGCACCGAGCCGAACCTGAAGTGGCGCACCTTCTCCGAGGGCATCGCCGAGGCCGCCGAGCGCTTCGGCGTCGAGATGGTCGTCACCCTCGGCGCGCTGATCGCCGACGTCGCCCACACGCTGCCCGTGCCGATCACCGGCCTCGCCTCCGACGCCGAGCTGGTCGAGCGGCTCGACCTCGAGCGCTCCAGCTACGAGGGCCCGACCGGCGTCGTCGGCGTCCTGCACGACGCCTGCGCACGCCGGGGCATCCCCTCGGCGAGCCTCTGGGCCGCGGTGCCCCACTACGTCGCCGCGGTCCCGAACCCCAAGGCCGCCCTCGCCCTGCTGCGCCGGCTCGAGGGCCTGATCGGCGTCGCGGTCGAGGCCTCGGCCCTCGAGGAGGAGTCGGAGTCCTTCGAGGACCAGGTCTCGAACGCGGTCTCGGCCAACCCCGAGATCCAGGAGCTGGTGCAGCGGCTCGAGGCCGAGCAGGCCGAACAGCTCGACATCGGGCGAGGACATCCCCTCAGGCGAGTCGCTGGCCGAGGACTTCGAGAGCTTCCTGCGCCAAAGAGGCGACGAACCGCCCGGAGCCCCTCCTAGAAGCGGCCGCGCGACCTGCAGGGCTCGCGTCGCGCGACCGCTGCGACGCCTCGTGCGGCCTACGCCTCGACGCCGGGCAGATCAGCTTGAAGTCGCACCACGCGCAGATCACCGGCGAGGGCCGCGGCTCGAAGTCCTGGCCGAGGATTCCCTCGCCGACCTCCAGCACGGTGCCCTCGACGCGCTCGAGGTCGTCGGGCGAGCTGCCGACGGCGACCTTCTCGTCGGCGAGCACGTACCAGTAGCTGCCGGCGGCGCCGTCGAGCTTCCAGGACTCGCGGGCGGCGAGGCGGTAGATGGCGAGCTGCACGTCGGTCTCGAGCTCGCGCTTCGGCTTCGGGTCGCCGGTCTTGTAGTCGATCAGCTCGTAGCCGCCCTCGCGGCAGCTCGTCCACGCGGTCGACGCGGCCGCGCAGGTGGTGCTGGCCCGATCCGGAAGTCGAACTTGCGCTCGACCCACTTCGGGCTGGCGACGCTCGAGGACTCGCGCGCGTGGTAGCGGCGCAGCGAGGTCGATCGCGCGCTCGCGGAACTGCAGCTCGTCGTCGGATTCGCCGAAGCCCGAGCGCCGCCACGCGGCCGAGAACAGCGCCATCAGCCGGTTCAGGCTGCCCGCCTCGTCGCCTGCCGAGGTGCCCTGCGCGTGGAAGCGCTCGAGCACCTGGTGGATGACGATCCCGAAGCGCTGGTTGATCGTCTGCTCCTGCGGGATGCCGAAGACGCGCGCGAACTTGTACTTCAGCGGGCAGGTCCGGTAGAGCTCGATGTCGGTCGCCGAGAGCGCCAGGCCCTCGCCCGCGGCGCGGCAGGAAGGCCTCGAGCGAGGGCTCGTCGCGCGAGGCGATCAGCTCGCTCCGCCGCTGCGCCTCGCCCTCGGCGTCGAGCAGGTAGTCGTCGAGCGCCGACGCCTGCGAGCGCCTCGCGCTGCTGCTCGGAGGTCCCCTGGGCGAGCAGGTCGTTGATCGCCCGCAGCGCCTCGGTGGTCGGCTCGGTGCCCTCCTCGGGCCGCTGGATCAGCGCCGCCGAGCTTCAGCAGCTCGAGGAAGCGCGCGACCGCGCGGCTGACGTCCATGTAGGTGTCGAGGCGCGGCTCGCTCAGCGTCCCGCCGGCGCGCCACGCCTCCTCGAGCACCTCGTCCTGGACCATCCGGTAGGTCGCGTGCAGGCCCTCGGCCGGGCCGAAGAGCTCCTCGTCGTGGCTCGGACTCCTCGCGCGCCGAGCACCGCGCGGGCCTCCTCGTAGAACGGCGAGGCGGCGACGGGTCCCTCGTCGGTGGCGACCGGCCGGGACAGGACGAGGCGCTCGTGCGCGCGCGCGTCATCGCCGTGTAGAGCAGGCGCCGCTGGAGGTCCTGGTGGCTGGCGCCGCCTCCCCCGAGCTTCATCGGGACGTCGGGCGCGCCGGTCGGGACGGGCCCGGGCACGGACTCGGCCTGCAGGCCGACGACGTAGACGCGGTCGAACTCGGCGCCCTTCAGCGTCGTCGAACGGCATCACCCGGACCGCGTCGGCGACCGGGACGGCGGGCTCGTCCTCGGGCGAGACCCCCGCCTCGGAGACGGCGACCAGGTAGCGCGCGAAGTCGCGGCTCGACCCGTTCGGCTCGCGGCGGGTCCAGTCCGCGGCGAGCTCGCCCAGGCGCGAGAGGTTCCGCAGCCGCTCGACGGCCTCGGGGTGGGCGGCGAACAGCCGCTGGCGGCGGAAGCCGACGCGCTCGATCAGCCGGCGGACGAAGACGTCGGTCGGGCGCTCGCCCATCGCGCGCGCAGCGGCCGCGTGCAGGTTGAGGAAGCCGCGGATCCGGTCGCGCGCCTCGGGCGGGATCTGCGGGCTCTCGAGCGAGGCCTCGAGCGCCGAGATCATGTCGAGCTTGCGCCGCCGCGCGATCGTCGTGCAGCGGGCGAGGTCCACCGAGCGCAGCTCGACCGGCGGGCGGCTGAGCGCGCGCACCGCGGCCGCGGCGTCGGTCGGGTCGGCGAGCAGGCGCAGCCAGGCGATCACGTCGCGGACCTCGGGCCGCTGGAAGAAGGCGCCGCCCCAGCTCAGGCGGTAGGGGACGCGGCGCTCCTCGAGCGCCGCCGCGATCCCGCGCGAGCGCCCCGCGCCGGGCGGGACCGCGACGCAGACGCGCCCGGGTCGCGCCTCGCCGGCCGCGAGCGCCGACTCGATCTCGCGCGCGACGGCCTGCGCCTCGGCCCGTTCGTTGGCCGCGCTCCAGAAGGCGACCTCGGTCTCGGGGCCGGCGGCGCGGCGGCCTCCCTCGGCCTTGTCTCGTCCCGCAATGGGCGCGAGCACCGCGTGCGCGGCGTCGAGCACCGACGCCGCCGTAGCGCCAGGACGTCTCGAGGTTGATCTCAGCGGGCGTTCGAGCGCGCTCCGCGCCCAGGCCGCGCCGCCGCTGGCAGCACCGCGCGCGGCCCTGTTCGTCGTCGCAGGAGAGCACCGTCGTTCGGGAGCCCTTCGCGAGCCGCGCGATCAGCGCTCGCTCCGCCGGGCAGGCGTCCTCGAGCTCGTCGACGATCAGATGCGGATAGCGCTCCGAGATCGCGGCCGCGAGCGCCGGTCGCTCGCCGAGCAGGCGCGTCAGCTCCAGGACGGCCGAGCCACCGTCGGTCGCGCCGGCCTCGAACAGGACGGAGTCGTGGATCGCGTAGAGCTCGGCGAACTCGCGCTCGCGCTCGGCGGAGTCGCGCTCGGCGTCGTCGGATGCCTCTCGCGTCAGCTCGTCGGCCCAGGCGCGGAAGCGCTCCGGGGTCGACGGCGGCTGCCTTGAGCGCGTCGATGCGCCCGATCAGCCGCGCCAGCAGCCCGGCCGCGTTGCCCCGGATCTCGTGGCGGCGAAGGGGAAGCTCGTCGACGCGGTCGAGCAGCATCGCCAGGCGCTCGGCCGCGTTGAGGGACTCGAGGAACGGATCGACTCCCGCCTCGGTCGAGTGCTCGCGCAGCAGCCGCACCGCGGCGACCCGGTGCGGATGCACGGCGAGCTCCTCGAAGGCCTCCCTCGCCGCCTCCTCGGCGCGCGTTCGGAGGTCGCCGGCGGTGGCGTGCAGAGCAGGTGAGCGCCAGCGCGCGCTCGCCCTGGTCGGCGAGACCCGCCAGGCGCAGGGCCAGCGCCTCGGTGCGGCCGGATCCCGCGACGCCGCCGACCAGCAGCGGGCCATCCGCGTGAGCGACGACCCTCGCCTGCGAATCGCTCGGATCCGGAGAGGGAGGGTCGGTCGGGTCAGGCATCGAGGTGAGGCTACCGGCGCACCTGGTTAGCATGGCGCAGTGCTTCCGGGCCCCTCCAGCGACGAGTGGATCGCGGCCCTGAGAGGGGCCGTCGAGGGCCAGAAGAAGGTCTTCGCCGAGCACGTCGGGGTCGAGGCGCGCACGCGAGTACGAGGGCGTCGGCGAGGGCGGCGACAACACCCTGGTGATCGACCGCCTCTGCGAGGACGCGGTGTTCGCCGAGCTCGACGCCCTCCACGACGCCGGCCACGAGTTCACCGCGATCTCCGAGGAGCGCGGCACCGTCACCTTCGGCGACGGCGACTCGGACGTCCTCGTCGTGATCGACCCGATCGACGGCTCGCTGAACGCGCGCCGCACCTCGCCCCCCTACAGCCTCAGCGTCGCGGTGGCGACCGGGGGGTCGATGGCCGACGTCGTGCTCGGCTACGTCTATGAGTTCGGCGCGAACGAGGAGTTCGTCGCCGTCGCGGGCGAGGGCACCGTCCTCGACGGACGGTCCCTGGAGCTCGCCGCCACCGACGAGCTCGAGGTCGTGGCGATGGAGGCGAGCAAGCCCGCCCGGGTGATCGCGGCCAGCCAGGTGCTCGACGGCCGCGTCTATCGGATCCGCTGCCCGGGCTCGATCGCGGTCTCTCTCGCCTATGTGGCCGCGGGGCGCTTCGACGGGATGCTCACGACGCGGTCCTGCCGTTCGGTCGACGCCGCGGCCGCCCAGCTGCTCGTCACCGACGCGGGCGGCACGGTCCGGTTCGGCGAGCTTGCGCCGTCCGAGATCTCGCTCGAGCTCTCGGCGCGCTTCGACGTCGCCGCGGCACGAACCGAGTCCGACCTCGCCGTCCTGCTCGAGGCGCAGGAGGCGGTCCGATGACCGACGCGCCGCAGAGCCGCCGGGGAGTCGTCGACTGGGGCCTCGCCGAGCGCATCGCGCTCGCCCTTTCGGGCACCGGCCCCGTCTGGCCGGGCACCGAGGAGGAGCTGCGAGTGGAGTCGGTGCGGGCGGGCCGCCTCGTCCGCAAATACACCGGGCTGCGGGTAAAGGGCGATCTGCCGGAGGCCGAGCTGATCGACCGCGACGAGTGGGCACGAGTCAACCTGTCCTCCTTCAGGGACATGTCCTCGGGCGTCGAGGACACCCTCGCCGGCCGCATGGAGGACTCGGGCCAGGGCGCCGGCCTCTCGACGAGGCTCACGAGCGCCGCCACGGGCGCCGAGATCGGCCTCGCGGTCGGCTACCTCTCGCAGCGGGTGATCGGCCAGTACGACATCGCTCTGCTCGGCCCCGCGCGCGCGCCCCGCCTGCTCTTCGTCGGGCCGAACCTCTCGGCGGCGCGAGAGCGCCTCGAGGTCGACCGCGACCTCTTCCTGAGCTGGATCGCCCTTCACGAGACCACGCACGCGGTGCAGTTCGGCGGCGTCCCTTGGCTGCGCGGCCACCTGGGCGGGATCGCCTCAGAGCTCTTCGAGCAGGCTGCGATCGAGGTGAAGCCCGGCGAGATGCTGGCGAAGCTGACGCGCATGAACCCGCGCGAGCTGCTCCGGTCGGTCGCGGGAGGCGAGCTCGCGACCCTGTTCTGGAATGAGGACCAGCGCGCCCTGGTCGACGAGCTGCTTGCGGCGATGACCGTGATCGAGGGCTACGCCGAGCATGTGATGGACGCAGTCGGCCACGAGCTCGACCCACGCTACGCGGACCTTCGCCGGCGCCTGAACCGCGACCGCGAGCGCCGCGGCCCGCTCGACTCACTCGTCGCGAAGCTGCTCGGCCTCGACATGAAGATGGCCCAGTACAAGCGAGGCAAGGCCTTCTGCGACGCGGTCGTCAAGCGATCGGGCATCCGAGCCCTGAACACGGTCTGGAGGGACGCCGCCTCCCTCCCGACGATGGACGAGCTCGACGACCCCCAGGCCTGGATCACCCGCACGGGCGCCACAAACCGCCGCACCCTGCGCCAGCTCCTACACGTCTGATCCTCCCTTTCGGGGGTGGATGCGCTACGGCAAGGGGGCGTGGGCGTCGTCGGCGTGCGTCTCTGTCGAGATAGGCCGCAGTAGCCGTCGCCGCCCACGAACCCGAGTCCCGTAACCAATCCAGCACCGAGGTTTACAAACGTGTGTTCGCTGGTATAGTTGCGAACAAGATTAGAACTAATAAGACCAACCGATGAAGGGTTGAGCCCAAAATGGCTGCTAACACCAAGACCAAAAGCACGACCAGCACCAAGACCACCACCAAGACCACGACGGACCGCAAGCCGGCCGATCAGGCCCTGCAGGTCGTCGACGTCGCCGTCGGCGCTCCCGCCGTCGCCGTCGATAACGCCAAGCGCACGGTCGGACAGCTTCGTGACTCGCAGGGACGCACCCAGGAGATCGAGCTCCTGCAGAACCGCGTCAACAACCTGCGGGACAAGAACACCCGTCCCGCGCAGGTCGAGACGCTCAAGCAGCTCGTGAC
Organism: uncultured Solirubrobacterales bacterium; assembly: GCA_963820665.1. Lineage (GTDB taxonomy): Bacteria > Actinomycetota > Thermoleophilia > Solirubrobacterales > 70-9 > CAVUAT01. Next base: position 12,940 of record CAWGAL010000003.1, read on the forward strand.
CGCCGAGATCGAGAAGGCCGAGAAGCGCGGCGGCGACGTTCGCCGTCAGGTCACCGATCAGGTCGTCGACCAGGCCCGCAAGGCTCGCCAGCGCGTCGAGCCGGTGTACAAGGACCGCGTTGAGCCCGTCGTGAAGGAGCGCGTCGAGCCCGTCTACAAGCAGCGCGTCGAGCCGACGGTGAAGAAGGTGCGCGAGCGCACGTTCTAGTCGCTTAGCCCGGGTCGCGGCGAGAGGCGCCGGCCCGGAGGGACTGCTCGCACATCCTCGCGAGCAGAAGAAGCAACCTCTCCTCCTCGAAAACCGGGCCCTTGTGGCCCGGTTTTCTTTTGGGCGCACGCCGGGTCGAGCCCACCTCTCTCCTAGACTCTCAGTCGTGCCCACGCGCGAACAGATCACCGACAAGCTGACCGCGGTCATCGACCCCGAGCTGCGGCGGAACATCGTCGAGCTCGGCATGGTGCGCTCGATCGAGGTCCGCGACGACGGCCGCGTCGAGGTCATCGTCTCGCTGACGACGCCGGGCTGCCCGATCCGCTCCCACTTCCAGGACGCCGTCGTCAAGAACGTCGCCGAGCTCGAAGGCGTCACTGCCGTCGAGGTCGGGTTCGACGTCCTCTCCGACGGCGAGAAGGGCGAGCTGCAGCAGAAGCTCGGCCGCAACAAGCTCCCCGAGGGCGCCCTGGCCCAGGTCAAGAACGTGATCTGCGTCGCTTCGGGCAAGGGCGGTGTCGGCAAGTCGACGATGACCGCCAACCTCGCAGCCGCGCTGCAGGCCGAGGGCCACTCCACCGGCGCGCTCGACTGCGACGTGTACGGCTACTCGATCCCGCGCATGCTCGGCGTCAACCGCAAGCCCGACGTCTCGCCCGAGCGCAAGATCCTCCCGCCGCTCTCGCCCAGCGGCGTCAAGGTCATGTCGATCGGCTTCTTCGTCGAGGAGAATGCGGCCGTCGTCTGGCGCGGGCCGATGCTCCACAAGGCCATTCAGCAGTTCCTCGAGGACGTCGCCTGGGGCGAGCTCGACTACCTGCTGCTCGACCTTCCGCCCGGCACCGGCGACGTCTCGATGACCCTCGCCCAGCTCCTTCCGCAGGCCAAGATCATCGTCGTCACCACGCCGCAGCCGGCAGCGCAGAGCGTCGCCGCTCGCGCGGCCGAGATGGCCAACAAGGTCGACCTCGAGCTGATGGGCGTGATCGAGAACATGTCGGCCTTCAACGGCCCCGGCGGCGAGCGCGTCGCGATCTTCGGCGAGGGAGGCGGCCAGCTGCTCGCCGACGAGCTCGACGTCCCGCTGCTCGCCAAGGTCCCCCTCGAGTCCGACCTCCGCGAGCACGCCGACAACGGCTCCACGCTCGTCACCGCCGAGCCCGGCAACCCAGCCTCGCAGGCGATTCAGCAGGCGGCCCGCGGGATCATCGCCCAGACTCCAGTCGATCTCCCGGTGATGCAGGCCGTGGCGGCCGACGGAGTGCCGGCCGCAGCAATCAGCGGCACCGAGCTCCCGGTCGTCCAGTAGCGCCGCCTCACGTTCCGCCTCCCCCGTGCGTTGAATGGGTGATGCGAATGGCGCTGGCAACCTTCGAGAGCCCGATCGGGCGCCTGACCCTCGTTGCGAGGGGCGGGGCGCTGGCGGAGGTCCGCTTTCCCGGCCGAACGGGCGGGCCGCGAACCGGCGCCGGGCCCGCCGTTTCCGGTGTGCTTGCGGCGGTCGCCGCCCAGCTCACCGAGTACTTCGGCGGGGAGCGTGAGGCCTTCGAGCTTCCGCTGTCACTGGACGGGTCGGAGTTCCAACTGCGCGTCTGGTCCGCGTTGCAGGAGATCCCGTTCGGAGAGAACGTCAGCTATGGCGAGCTGGCCCGTTGGGTTGGGCGTCCCGGCAAACCGGACGTCGATCCACGCGATGTCGGAGCCGCCGTCGGCAGCACCCCGACCCCGATCGTCGTCCCGTGTCACAGGGTGATCGGCTCAGACGGATCGTTGACGGGCTACGGCGGCGGACTCGAGCGGAAGCGGGCGCTCTTGGACATCGAGGCGGGCCAGCTCGCGCTGCTCTAGGGCCCAGCGTCGCTACGACTTGCTCTTGAAGTACTCCGCGTTGGTCTCGGTGTACTTGATCCACTCCGAGGGGAGCTGGTCCTCGGCGAAGCAGGCGTCCACGGGACAGGCCTCGACACAGGCGTCGCAGTCGATGCACTCGTCGGGGTCGATGAAGAGCTGCTTGACGTTCTCGTAGTCGGGCTCGTCGGGCGTGGGGTGGATGCAGTCGACGGGGCACACCTCGACGCAGGAGTTGTCCTTCTCACCGATGCAGGGCTCTGCGATGACGTACGCCACTGAGCTGCCTTTCTTCTGTCGACGATTGCAGTTGCGGCGCCACCGGAGGCGCCGCGTGAGGGCGACATTCTAGGCGAGCTAGCCGTCTGGCGTACCCCGCGCGCACGCGGGCTAGAGTGGCCAAGTGCTTCTGCTGACGGGCGCAACGGGAGTGATCGGCGGCGAGCTGCTGCCGAATCTGCTCGGATCCGGGACCGATGTTCGGGCCCTGGTTCGCGAGCCTCGGCGCCTCGGCGAGCACCGGGTCAACGTGCAGATCGCGCTCGGCGACCTCGCCGACCCCTTCTCGATGCGCCACGCGATGCGCGGGGTCGACACCGTCGTGCACCTGGCGGCGACGATCCGCGACCAGCCGCAGGGGACCATCGAGGAGCTGAACGGGCTCGCCACGCTGCGCCTGCTGCGCTCGGCTGAGCGCGCCGGCGTGAAGCGCTTCATCTTCTTCTCGGCGATGGGCGCCAGCTCGATCCAGCGCACCCGCTTCTTCCGAGCCAAGGCGCTCGCTGAGCGCGCGGTGCTGGATTCGCCGCTGCGAACCACCGTCTTCGCCCCGTCGATCGTCTACAGGCCCGGCGATCCCTGGATCACGCTGCTCGAGCGGTTCTCGGCGCTGCCCGCGGTCCCGGTCTCAGGAAGCGGGGATGCCGCCTACCAGCCGATCTGGGCTCGCGATGTCGCCGCCTGCATCGCCGCCGAACTGGCCCGCGGATCGGAGAACGGCGCGGCCGGCGAGGGCGAGTCGCGCCGCCTCGAGCTCGCGGGCCCCCAGACCCTCTCCTACGACGGCATCGTCGAGCAGGTGCTCGACGCCGACGATCGCCCCCGCCCGCTGCTGCACGTGCCGCTGCCGATCGTCCGCGCGGGCCTTCGCGTCGTCGAGGCCGTCGGCGGGCCGCGGTCCTTCGCGACGTGGGAAGAGGCCGAGTTGATGGAGGTGCCGATGGTCTCCGCGCGCGGCACCGAGGACGTAAAGGCCCTGGGGGTCGAGCCGAGGACGATGGCCCAGGTGCTCGGCGCAGCGAACGGCTCCGCGGGCTAGGACGCGGCGTGGCTCCCACCCGCAGGCGCCGGTCGAGAGCTCGATAGCGCCCTCGACCGGCAGCTGACGGCTACTTCTTCCCCTTCTTCTTGCAGCCCTTCTTCTTGCCTGAGGCCGCCGCGCTCTTCTTCCCCTTCTTCTTGCAGCCCTTCGGCTTCTTGCCCGGACCGCCGGAGCCCCCGGGGAAGGTGGCCTTGACCGTGGCAGTCGGGCCATTTGCGATACCCACGATGGCGCTCTTCGGCCCCGTTGGGCTCCCCGTCCCCCTGACGGCTACGCGGAAAATGCAGGACTGATTGACGCTGAGCGATCCGTCGCAGAAGCCAACGGCCACGTTGAATTGGGCGGAATCGCCGCTGATGACGGCCGGCGTCCCGTTCAGGGGGGCGGCGGCCCCCGCCTTCAACTCGAACTCAGCGAGCGGCTGGGAGTTGGCTTGTTTAGGGTCGACCTCCCCCCAGTCATAGCTCGCCGGGGTGATCGTCTGAGCGGCCGCCGGGGCAGCCGCGGCTGCGGCCAACGCCGCTGCCAGCCCAACAAGGATTGCGAATCTGCGCATCAATGCCTCCAATTTGATGAGGCGGCACCCCTGCCGTCTCTGAGTGGATAGTCATCGCGGACACTCTCACTACCGTGGCCGGAAGGCAACCCAGAACTTCGGGCGGAGCACGGGATCTGAACGACGAAGGGCCCGGCGCGAACCGGGCCCTTCGAAAGCGTCAGCGGAGAAATCCGCCTACATCATCCCGCCCATGTCCGGCATGCCGCCGGGCATGCCGCCTGCGCCGTCCTTCTCGGGCGGCTCGGCCACGATGGCCTCGGTGGTCAGGATGTTCTTGCCGATGGACGCCGCGTTCTGCAGCGCGGAGCGCGTGACCATCGTCGGGTCGATGACGCCGTCGGCGATCAGGTCGCCGTACTCGCCGGTGCCCGCGTTCAGGCCCTCTCCGGCCTTGAGCCCGCGGATCTTCTCGACCACGACCGAACCCTCGAAGCCCGAGTTCTCGGCGATCTGCCGAATCGGCTCCTCGAGCGACTTCTTGATGATCGTGGCGCCGGTGCGCTCATCGTCGTCGGTGTACTTGTCGAGGTCGATCGCGTCCTGGGCGTTCAGCAGCGCGACGCCGCCTCCCGGGACGATGCCTTCCTCGAGCGCGGCGCGGGTCGCCTGCAGGGCGTCCTCGACGCGGTGCTTCTTCTCCTTCATCTCGGTCTCGGTTGCAGCTCCGACCTTGACCACCGCGACGCCGCCGGCCAGCTTGGCCAGCCGCTCCTGCAGCTTCTCGCGGTCGAAGTCGGAGTCGGTGTTCTCGACCTCCGACTTGATCTGCTTGATGCGCCCCTTGATGCCGTCGCTGTCGCCACCGCCGTCGATGATCGTCGACGTGTCCTTGGAGACGACGACGCGACGGGCCTTGCCGAGCTGCTCGATCGTGGTGTTCTCGAGCTTCAGGCCCATCTCCTCGGTGATGACCTCGCCGCCCGTGAGGATCGCTATGTCCTCGAGCATGCGCTTGCGGCGATCGCCGAAGCCGGGGGCCTTGACCGCGACGCCCGTGAAGGTGCCGCGGAGCTTGTTCACGACCAGGGTCGCGAGGGCCTCGCCCTCGACGTCCTCGGCGATGATCACGAGCGGCTTGCCGCCCTGCATGACCGCCTCGAGCACCGGCAGCACGTCACGCACTGAGCCGATCTTCTGGTTGGCGATCAGGATGTACGGGTCATCGAGCACCGCCTCCATGCGGTCCTGGTCGGTGACCATGTAGGGCGAGATGTAGCCCTTGTCGAACTGCATGCCCTCCGTGAACTCGAGCTCCATCCCGAAGGTCTGGCCCTCTTCCACGTTGACCACGCCGTCCTTGCCGACCTTGTCGATCGCGTCGGCGATGATGTTGCCGATCTCCTCGTCCGCAGCCGAGATCTCGGCGACGCGGGCGATCTGCTCCTTGCCGGCGATGTCCTTCGACTGCTTCTCGCGAAGGTTCTCGACGACCTGTTCGACGGCCATCTCGATGCCCTTGCGCAGTCCCAGCGGGTTCGCGCCGGCGGCCACGTTCTTAAGGCCGTGCCGGACGATCGTCTGAGCCAGCAGGGTCGCGGTGGTGGTTCCGTCACCGGCGACGTCATTGGTGGCCGTGGCCACCTCGCGGACGAGCTGGGCGCCCTGGTTCTCGAAGACGTCCTCGACCTCGATCTCGCGGGCGATGGTGACGCCGTCGTTCGTGATGGTGGGAGCGCCGAACTTCTTGTCGAGGACGACGTAGCGACCCTTGGGGCCGAGCGTCACCTTGACGGCGTTGGCCACCGAGTCGACGCCGGCCTGCAATGCGCCGCGCGCTTCCTCCTTGTACTTCAGCTCCTTGTGAGCCATGTGTGTTCTCCTATTCCTAAGTGGTGGTGCCTAGCCGACCTTGGCCAGGACGTCGGACTCGCGCAGCACGAGGAGCTCGTCACCGTCGACGGTGATCTCCGTGCCCCCGTACTTCGAGTACAGGACTTCGTCGCCCTCGCTCACGTCGAGCGGTCGGCGCGTGCCATCTTCGGCAACCGCGCCGTCGCCGACGGCGAGGACCTTGCCCTTCTGGGGCTTTTCCTTTGCGGTGTCGGGAAGGACGATGCCGCTGGCAGTCGTCTCTTCCTCCGGGGTCGCCTGAACGATCAGGCGATCTCCGAGCGGCTTCAACTTCATTTGCTTACCTCCATTACCGGACTTCTCCGTTCGCGTTGCTGAAGCTTCTTACAAGGGTTTGGCACTCGGATGGTGAGAGTGCCAAGGCCTTGGAGCCATTCTAGGCAAAGCTGAAAGTGAACTCGTGACGGAGTTGGGAACGTTCAGTCGATCGCCAGCAGCCGCACGCCCAGCCGCTTCGCCAGGCATGCGCCGCCGCTTCGCATCACGTAGTCGTGATTGAGGGCGAACAGTGGCCGGGCGACCGGCGCGAGGAGGTTCATCCACGCCTTCGTCGTGCGCACGTTCCACTCGTAGATGACGGCCGTGAGCCCGTCCTGCTCGAAAAAGCGCCAGCGGCCGGTTCCCGCGAGCTCGCCGCTGGCCTCGCCCTCGAGCAGGTACGGCGCCTCGACCCTGGTAGAGCGCACGAAGAACTCGACTTTGTAGGGGAGCTTCGCCTTCCAGACGTAGCGCCCGTACTGGCCGATCCCGCGCTCGTCGCCTTCGGCCAGCCGCTCGGCTTCGACGACACCGCGCCACCACTCGGGCCAGGCGTCGGAGTCATAGACCGCGTCCCAGACCCGCTCGCGCTCCGCCTCCAGCAGCCAGGTCGTGAGGAAGCGGTACTCGGCCACGGCCCCGGTTAGTTCGGCGAGGGCGGCTCGCCGTTGCCGAACTGGGTGCTCGGGCGCTCGACGACCTGCGAGAAGCGGATCACCGTGACCGTGTCCTCTTCGGAGATGGGGCGGCTGTAGATCTGGCTGAGGAACTGGACGGTGTCCTCGAGGCGGCGGAACTCGGGGTTGTCGTGCTCGATGTCGCGCGGCGAGAGCTCGCCGACCTTCTTGACCTCGACGTCGTCGATCACCGCCGAGAAGATCTTCTCGCGCGGCTGGTGGCGGAAGCCGACCGTGACCCACACGACCTGGCCGCGCTTGTACTTGCGCGACTTGTCGCCGAGGCGGATCGTGGCCGTCTTGCGGCCGCGCTTGAGCTGGTCGACGAAGACCGCCGAGTAGAAGTTGAGGACGTACAGGGGGCCGCTCACGTGGGCGAGCCTAGACGATCGCCGTCGAATCGAATCGCCCGCTCAGGCCGGAGCGTCGAAGCCCTCGCTGCCGATCAGCGGCACGAACCGGCACGGGCCGATCGTCTGCTGGCGCAGGGAGTCTCCGTCGCGGCGGAAGACCGTGAGCAGGTCGGAGGTCCCCGTTGCGATTGGGACCACCAGGCGCCCCCCGTCGCCGAGTTGGGCCAGCATGCTGTGCGGAGCCTCGGGTGTGGCGGCGTGCACCGCGATCCCGTCATACGGTGCGTGCTCGGGCAGGCCCCGGCTTCCGTCGGTGATCACGACCTCGGCGTTCGCGACCCCGAGATCGGCCAGCCGCACGGCCGCGCTCGCCCCGAGCTCCTCGATCCGCTCGGCGCTCAGCACGTGGGCCGCGAGCTGCGCCAGCACGGCGGCCGAGTAGCCCGACCCCGTCCCGATCTCGAGCACCCGCTCGTCGCCGCTGAGCTCGAGGGCCTGGCAGATCGCCGCGACGACCCAGGGCTGCGAGATCGTCTGCCCGTGCGAGAGCGGCAGCGCCGAGTCGTCGTAGGCGCGCGCGCGAACGCTCGGCGGCACGAAGAGCTCGCGCGGGACGCTCCCCATCGCCTCGAGCACCCGCTCGTCGTCGATGCCGCGCCGGCGGAGCTGGCGCTCGACCATCCTCTCGCGCGCTCCCTCGAAGTCGGGAGGAACGAGCGGGCGGGCCATCAGAAGATGTACGCGCTCAACCGCTCCGGCTCGATCACGGTCACCTTGGCGCGCCCGACGCGGACGACGCCGGCTCGCTCGAGCGTCGCGAGGAAGCGGCTGACGCTCTCGCGCGAGGTGCCGGCGAGCTGGGCGAGGTCGGACTGGCGCAGGCGGATCGTCACGCCGTCGCGCATCTGCGGGGTCAGCTCGCCCTCGGCGAGCAGCTGGTTCAGGACGCCCGCGACCCGGCTCGGCACGGTCTGGAACGACTGCCGGGTGATGCGCTCGTTCGCTTCGCGCAGGCGCCGGGTCAGCGCGACGACGAGCTTCTCGGCCATCTCGGGGTGGCTGCGGATCAGGGCACGCACGTCGCGAGCCGGAAGCGCGAGCAGCTCGGTGTCCTCGGTCGCCTCGACGCTCGCCGAGCGCGACTCGCCGTCGAGCATCGCCAGTTCCCCGAAGATGGAGCCCGGGCCGAGGTTGGCGAGGGTGATCGCCCTCCCGTCGGGATGCTCGCGCGTGACGCGGCAGCTTCCCGTGCGGATGATGTAGCAGGCGTCGCCCGGGTCCCCCTCGTGGAAGACGCGGGTCTCGCGCGGGAAGCTGCGGGGGACGGCGACTTGGCCGACGCGCTCGAGCTCCGGCTCGGAGAGCTCGGAGAACAGCGGCACTCGTCTCAGCAGATCGGTTACGTCAGACATGCGTCAGGCCCTCCTCCGGTGCCCATCGGGCGATTATCCCTGACATGACGGGCACCAGTAGGTCGTGCGCGCCGAATCTCCCTGGCCACGCGACTTGATGCGGCTTCTGCAGCGCGGGCAAGGCATCCCGGCGCGCTTGTAGACCCTCTTCGGCTGGCGCCCGCTGTCGACTGCGGCGAGCATGAGATCGCGCGCCGCACCTGCCGTCGCGGTCAACTCGGAGTCGTCCACGTCGCCGAGCCGGCGCCAGGGGTCAACGCGCGCGCGCCAGCAGCCCTCGCTCTTGAAGATGTTCCCGATGCCGCAGACGAGGGTCTGGTCCAGCATCGCGTCGCCGAGCTCGGCGTCGGGGCCCGCGCGGCGGAGCGCGGCCGCCGCCGCCTCCGAGGTCATGTCCGGCGCCAGGATGTCCGGCCCGAGGCGGGCGAGGCGCGGGTCCCGGCGAAGCTCGGCCTCACGGACGATCCGCATCGAGGTGCCGCCGAAGTTGACCGCCTCGGCGCGCTCGCCGGTCAGCGCGAGCCACGACCAGGCGGCCGGCTTGCGCCAGCGCTCGCCGCGACCGTAGATGTGCCACGCACCCTTCATCCCGAGGTGGCTGTGGAGCACCAGCCCCTCGTCGAAGTGCATCATCAGGTGCTTCCCGCGCGCTTCCACCCGGTCCAGCCGCAGGCCGTCGAGCGAGGAGGCGGAGAGCCCGTTCGGCCGCCGGCGCCCCGGCGTGCGAACCGCCATCTCGGATCCCACGAGATACGCGTCCATCCGGCGGGCGACCCGCAGGATCGTGTCGCCTTCGGCCATCCGGTCAGGCGACCAGGCGGCGCGGCTGGCGCCTGAAGCCCGCCTCCACCAGCGCCTGCTCGAAGTCCGTTCCCATCACGGGCTCACCATCCAGCCGCTCCACCGCGAGCTTCTCGATGACGCCGTCGCGCGCGGCTTCCGAGAGGGCCGCGAACAGGGCCGCGAGCTCGTCGCCCTCGACCTGCGCGAGGCGAAGGATTCCCTTGCCGCCGCGCTCGACGTATGCGAGCGGGACCCCGTCGCGCAGGGCGACGTAGGCGTTGGCCGTACGCGCCGGACGACGGGAGCTCTCGAGCTTCGGCCAGGGGAGCGTCGCCCCGTACGGGTTGGCCGGGTCAGTTGCCGCCAGGATCACGATCTCGCCGTCGGTTCGCGGCAGGCTTCGCAGGCGCTCGACCGCCCCGGGCAGGGCGAACTGGGCGCCGCCGAGCCCCTCGACGAAGTAGCCCCGCCGCGCGGTGCCGAGCAACTCGAGGTTCTGCAGCTCGCCGTAGATCGATGCGAAGCCGCCCGGGATGCCCTCGGCGATCGCGGTCTCGCGGGTGACGATGCCGTGGCGCTCGAGCATCAGCTCAGCCTGCGCACGGCTACGGGGGCCTTGCGGTGGAGCGCCGTCGAAGAGCTTCGAGGTCAGCGACCAGCGGCCGAGCACGGTGCCGGCCGCCGCCGCGCGACGCTGGGCGAAACGGCGTCCACCGCGGTTGGAGGAGCTCGCGGCGCGCAGGCGCGGCGCGCGAAGCGGGGCGAACGCGTCGTTGGTCACCTCTCCGTTCCAGGCCAGGTCCCACAGCGCCTCGTGAAGCTCCTCGGTGGTGCCGTCGATCTGGAGCAGGTCGAGCCAGAAGCTGGGTCCCTCGGCGAGCGCCGCGCGGATCGCGTCGTGGACCTCGCCCTTCGGCGCCTCGAGCTTGTGGTTGCCGGCCGGCGGGCCCGCGAGGTGGACGTCCTCGCGGAAGTAGAGGGCGATCTTGCCGTCGCTTCGACCGAGCGACCCGGCTCCGATCCAGACCACCTCTCCGCTGGTGCAGAGCTCGTCGATCCAGCCGATCGAGTAGGTGCCGAGCCGCCGGGGCAGGACGTCGCGCTCCCAGGTCTTGGGCGTCAGGGCGACGCCCTGGAGAGGAACGAGTGCCTCGCGCAGGCGATCCGGCCCAGCGCCCGTCGCCCGGTGCGCGTCCACGTTCTGCCAGCTCGGCAGGAAGCGGGCGAGCTCGGAGCGATCGGCTGCCTCGACCTCCTTACGGAGCTTCGCGAGGCTGGCGCGGCGCACTCGCCGCAGGACGTCGGCGTCGCACCACTCGCGCTCGGTCCCGCCGGGCAGCAGCTCGCCGCGCACGACGTCGCCCGCGCTCTCGAGCTCGCGCAGCGCCGAGGTCGGGTCGACCTTGTAGCGGTTGGCCAGCTGGGCGGTCGGGAACGGGCCGTGGGTCGCCGCGTAGCGGCGGACGACCGAGAGCATCGGCTCGTCGGGAGATTCGAGGAAGCTGTCGGGCAGCCCCGCCGGAGGGGGCACTCCCAGCGCGTCGCGGTAGAGCCCCGCGTCCTCGGCGGCGATGTAGCGCTCCTCGCCGGCCACCCGCACCTTCGCCGCGCGCCGCTCGGTCACCAGCTTGGCGAGCATCGTCTCGGCCGAGTAGCCCTCCTCGACGCGCAGCGACACCTCTTCCATGGTCATGTCGCCGAGTCGGCGGAGGATCTGCTGCAGGCCGTCGCGGTCCTTCGCGCGGCCGACCTCGGTCAGCTGCTGCAGCGACTCCTCCACCTCGTCGAGCGCCGCCGGGTCGATCAGCTCGCGCAGCTCCTCCTGGCCGAGCAGCTCGCGGAGCAGGTCGCGATCGAGGGCCAGGGCCGCCGCTTTGCGCTCGGCGTTGGGCGTGTCGCCCTCGTACATGTAGGTCGCGACGTAGTCAAAGAGCAGCGAGGAGGCGAACGGCGAGGCGGTCGGGGTCTCGACCTCGACCATCGTGATCCGGCGCGACCCAAGGTCGCCGAGCAGCTGCTGCAGCGCGGGGAGGTCAAGTACGTCGCGCATCACCTCGCGGTAGGTCTCGAGGATCACCGGGAAGCGCGGGAAGTCGCGAGCGACCTCGAGCAGGTTCTGCGACTTCAGTCGCTGCTGCCAGAGCGGGGTGCGCTTGCCCGGCCAGGCGCGGGGCAGGAGCAGGGACCGCGAGGCGTTCTCGCGAAAGCGCGCGCCGAACAACGCCGAGCCCGCCAGCTCGCGCACGATCAGATCCTCGAGCTCGTCGGGCTCCAGCAGCACCAGGTCGGCCGAGGGCGGCTCGTCGGCGTCGGGCAGATGGATGACGATTCCGTCGTCGGACCAGATCGCGTCGGCCTCGAGGTCCTTGTCGTCGCGGATCTTGGCCGATAGCGCCAGGCCCCAGGCGGCGTGGACGCGGCCGCCGAAGGGCGAGAGCACGCAGAGGCGCCAGTCGCCGATCTCGTCGCGGAAGCGCTCGACGACGATGTTCTCGTCGGAGGGGACCACCCGGGTCGCCGCCTGCTGCTCGGTCAGGTAGTTGACGAGGTTCTGCGCAGCGAGCGGGTCAAGGTCGTTGTCCTTCGCGAGCTGCTCGGGGGTCGCATTGACCGCCTCGCGCGTGAAGGCGCCGATCGCGCGGCCGAGGTCTGCGGGGCGGCCGATGCCGTCGCCGCGCCAGAACGGCACCGCGCCGGGGACCCCCGGCGCCGGGATGACGATGACCCGGTCGCGAGTGATCTCCTGGATGCGCCACGTGGTCGCGCCGAGCAGGAACGTCTGGCCGACGCGCGCCTCGTAGACCATCTCCTCGTCGAGCTCTCCGACTCGCCGGCCGTCCGGCAGGTGCACGCCGTAGAGGCCGCGGTCGGGGATCGTGCCCGCGTTGGCGATGGCGAGCTGGCGGGCGCCGGGGCGGCCCCGCATCGTTCCCTTGGTCCGGTCCCAGACGATCCGGGGGCGGAGCTCGGCGAACCGCTCGGACGGGTACCGGCCGTCGAGCATGTCGAGCACGTTCTCGAGCTGCTCGCGGGAGAGGTCGCGGAAGGACTCCGACGCCTTGACGAGCGTCTCGACGTCGTCGATCTTCCACTCGTCGAGCGCGGCCATCGAGACCAGGTGCTGCGCCAGCACGTCGAGGGGGTTGTGGGGGATCACGGTCTCCTCGATCTCGCCACGGCGCATCAGCCGCGCGACGACGGCGCACTCGAGCAGGTCGGACCGGAACTTGGGGAAGATCCGGCCCTTCGACGTCTCGCCCAGCGAGTGACCCGCGCGGCCGACGCGCTGGAGGCCGCGGGTCACCGACTTCGGCGACTCGATCTGCACGACGAGGTCGATCGCCCCCATGTCGATCCCGAGCTCGAGGGACGACGTGGCGATCAGGCACGGAAGGTCTCCCGACTTCAGAAGCTCCTCGACGACCAGGCGTTCCTCGTGGGAGAGCGAGCCGTGGTGCGCCCGAGCGATCTCGACGTAGCCCTCGTCGTCCCGGGTCTTGCCGACCGGCTTCTCGTTTCCGGCCTGCTCGGTCGCCGGCAGCTCCTGGTCAGGCTCGTCGTTCGCCATCTCGTTGAGGCGCTTTGCGATCCGCTCCGCCGCACGGCGGTTGTTCACGAACACGATCGTCGAGGTGTGCTCCTGGACGAGCTCCATGAGGCGCGGGTAGATGGCCGGCCAGATCGAGCGCTGCACGGGGTCGTAGGGCTGAGGCTCGGGCAACCCCGAGTCCCCTCCGTCGCGGCGCTTCTCCGTCGCTGCGTCCGGCTCAGTCATGTCCTCGACCGGGACGACGATCTCGAGGTCGAGGTCCTTCGGCTTGCTCTTGTCGACGACGGTGCACTTGCGGCCGGCGCCGGCGAGGAACTGGCCGATGCGCTCGAGCGGGCGCTGGGTGGCCGAGAGACCGATGCGTTGGACGGGGTCGTTGCCCGCGTCCTGCCCCAGCTTGTCCAGCCGCTCCAGCGTCAGCACCATGTGCGCCCCTCGCTTCGACGGTGCGACCGCGTGGATCTCGTCCACGATCACCGCCTCGACGCCGGTCAGGATCTCGCGAGCGCCCGAGCTGATCATCAGGTAGAGCGACTCGGGCGTGGTAATCAGGATGTCCGGCGGCGTCTTTCGCATCGCCCGGCGCTGGGACTGGGGCGTGTCGCCGGTGCGCAGGCCGACGGTGATCGGCGCCCCGATCCCGGCCAACGGCGCCCGCAGGTTGCGCTCGATGTCGTAGCTGAGCGCCTTCAGAGGCGAGATGTAGACGATCTTGACCCCGGTGCCGAGCTCCTCGGGGCGGCGCGCGAGGCTGTCTATCCCCCACAGGAAGGCCGAAAGGGTCTTCCCCGAGCCCGTCGGAGCGCAGATCAGCGTGTGCTCGCCCGAGGCGATTGCGGGCCATCCAGCCGTCTGCGCGGGCGTGGGAGCCTCGAACGAGCTCTCGAACCACTTCCTGACCGGGTCAGAGAAGAGATCCAGGGTTGATTTCGGGGTCGCGGTCGTACTCATGGCCAACCTAATGACTGTACAGACGGCATCAAGTCGCCCCGGCGGCTGGCATGATCGGGCCGTGCCGAGCGAGCGCGAGCTGATCGAGCAGGTGCTGGCTGCCTACAACGAGAAGGGGCCGGGGGCCGTGATCGACCACCTCGAGGCCGAGGAGGCGATCGCGCGCGACTTCGTGGCGCTGGTGCAGCCGGATTTCCCCAACGGCGGCGAATGGCCCGGTGTCGAGGGCTACAACGAGATGACTCGCACCTGGCTGGAGGTATGGGACGAGTTCGAGGTCATCCCGAACTCTTACGAGCACGTGAGTGACGGGCGATGGCTCATCGGCGTGACCCAGCGGGCGCGAAGCCCCGCCGGGGCGGAGGTGGAGGCGCCCTTCTTCTACACCTTCAAGTTCACCGACGGCGGGGTGTCGGAGTTCGGGATCTGGGGCGATCGTTCGCAGGCCGAGGAGCGGCTGAAGGCCTGAGCGCTCAGGCGAGCGTGGGCGCCACGTCGGCGAGGCTGGGCGCCTCGCGATCCCGATCCGACAGCATCGGGTCGCTGATCGGCCACTCGATCCCGATCTCGGGGTCGTCCCAGGCGATGCCGGACTCGAGCGCGGGGTCGTAGTAGCTCGAGAGGCGGTAGATCACGTCGGCCTCGTCGCTCAGCAGGCAGAAGGCGTGCCCGAAGCCCTGCGGGATGTAGAGCTGATGGTGCTTCTCGCCGTCGAGCTCGTGGCCCTCCCACCGTTTGTAGGTCGGCGAGTCGGGACGCAGGTCGACGGCGACGTCCCAGATCCGCCCCTGCGGGCAGCGCACCAGCTTCGCCTGGCCGCGCTGCATGTGGATCCCTCGAAGCACCGGCCCGCGCGAGCGGCTGTGGTTGTCCTGCACGAACGAGACGTCGATGCCGAGCTCGCTCAGGTCGGACTCGCGGAACGTCTCGACCAGGAAGCCGCGCTCGTCCCCGTGAACGTCGGGTTCGAGCAGGACGACGTCGGTGAGCTCCGTAGGCAGGCGCCGCATCAGCCGCTGAGCCTAGTCCCGTACTGGCGCTCGTAGTACTCGCGGTAGGCGCCCGAGCGGATCGGGGCCCACCATTCCTCGTTCTCGCGGTACCACGCGACGGTCCGCTCGATTCCTTCGGAGAATGGGACCGCCGCGGCCCACCCGAGCGCGGTCAGCTTGTCGGATGACAACGAGTAGCGGCGGTCGTGGCCGGGGCGGTCGTCGACGTGGGAGATCAGCGACTCGTCGCGTCCGGTGAGCTCGAGGATTCGCTTGACGACGTCGATGTTGGGGAGCTCGTCCGGGCCGCCGACGTTGTAGACCTGCGCCGCCTCGCCGCGTTCGAGGACCGCGTCGATCGCGGAGCAGCAGTCCTCGACGAAGAGCCAGTTGCGTACCTGCATGCCGTCGCCGTAGACCGGGAGGGCGTCCCCCGCGAAGGCGTTCAGGATGCAGAGCGGGATCAGCTTCTCGGGGTGCTGGCGAGGACCGTAGTTGTTGGATCCGCGGACGATCAGGGCGTCGGCGCCGTAGGTGCGTGCGAAGGCCGAGACGAGCAGGTCGCCGCCGGCCTTCGACGCCGCGTAGGGGGACGACGGGTCGATCGGCGACTCCTCGGTCGCCGTCCCCTCGTCGAGGTCGCCGTAGACCTCGTCGGTCGAGACCTGGAGGTGACGGATGCCGGCGTCGCGGCTCGCCTCGAGCAGCACGTAGGTGCCGTAGACGTCGGTGGTGATGAACTCGCCCGGGGACTCGATCGAGCGGTCGACGTGGGACTCGGCGGCGAAGTTGACGACCGCGTCGCAGCCGTCGACGGCCGCGCGCGCGGCCTCGGCGTCGGCGATGTCCCCCTGCACGAACTCCAGCCGGTCCGCCGGGAGGCCCTCGAGGTTCTCGCGCCTACCGGCATAGGTGAGCTTGTCGAGCACCCGCACCGAGTCCTCGCCGTGCGTGGCGAGGCGATGCGCGACGAAGTTCGAGCCGATGAAGCCGGCTCCGCCGGCGACGAGGAGCCTCACGATTCATCCTCCCGCACGTCCTCAGCGGTTTCGCTCGGCTCACTCGACGGCTCGTCCTCGGCGTCTTCGTCCTCGTCGCGCTTCGGGTGAAGGTCGAGCACCGGCTGGCGGAAGGTCGTGGATCCGGCTCGGCGCTCGGGGGGCTTTTCCTCGGTGGTCGGTGCGTCGCGGCGCTCGAGGTAGTCGGCGAGTCCGCGCTGCCAGTCGGGCAGGGTGATCGGAGCGGTGCGGCCGCTGCCGAGCACGGAGTTGGCCGGGCGCTTCGCGGGGCGCTCCATCATGTCGGTGGTGCGAGGCCATCACCCGGGTCACGACCTCGGACTGGCGGAAGATCTCCATCGCGAACTCGTACCACGAGCAGCTGCCCTGGCCCGCCATGTGGTGGATGCCGAAGGACTCGGCGTCGATCAGCCGAACGAGGCCCGCGGCGAGGTGCCCCGTGTAGGTGGGGCAGCCGACCTGGTCGTGGACGACGACGACCGGTCCGCCGCCCTGGCCGAGGCGGAGCATCGTCTCGACGAAGTTGCCGCCGCCCGGCCCGAACAGCCAGGAGGTGCGGACGATGTAGCTGCGCCGGGTCGCGAGGGCGGTCGCACGCTCGCCCGCGAGCTTGGTCCGGCCGTAGGCGTTGATCGGGGCGGGCTCGTCGGACTCGGTGTACGGGCCGCGCTTGGTGCCGTCGAAGACGTAGTCGGTCGAGACGTAGAGCACCTTGGCCCCGACGTTCGCGGCCGCGATGGCGACGAAGCGTCGCTCCCTCGCCGTTGACGAGCTCAGCGTCGTGCTCGCTGAGTCCTCGGCACCGTCGACGTCGGTCCAGGCCGCGCAGTTGATGACAGCCCCGGGGCGGTGGCGCGCCGATCGCGCGGTCGACGCGCTTCGGGTCGGTGACGTCGAGCTCGTCGCGGGTCGAGCGCGACGACCTCGTGGCCCTGCGCGCCGCGCGAACCTGGCCACGTCGCTGCCCAGCATCCCGCCGGCCCCTGTGATCAGGACCTTCACGGGATCGCGATCTCCGCGTTGTCGCCGACCAGGAACTGCATGGTCTTCGGCATCCCGTCGCTGCGGGTGACGCTGACGTCCTTTCCGAGCAGGCTCCGCTCCATGCGGGCGGGCAGGTCGAGGATCACGCGAGCCGGAGAGCACGATCGAGTGCTCGATCTCCGAGCCCACGACGACGACGTCCTCGCCGATCGCCGTGTAGGGACCGATGTAGGCGTTCTCGAGCCTCGCGCCCGCGGCGATCACCGCGGGCCCGCGGACGCGGCAGCCCTTGAGCGTCGCGCCCTTCTCGACCACGACGCGGCCCTCGACCTCGGAGTCGACGAGCTCGCCCTCGATCCGCTCCTCGAGGTCCTCGAGCACGAGGCGGTTGGCCTCGAGCATGTCCTCGAGCTTCCCGGTGTCCTTCCACCAGCCCTTGACGATGTGCGGCTCGACGCGCTTGCCCGCGTCGATCAGCGCGTCGATCGCGTCGGTGATCTCGAGCTCGCCGCGCGCCGAGGGCTCGATCGAATGGGCGGCGTCGAAGATCGCCGGCGAGAACATGTAGACGCCGACGAGCGCCAGGTCGCTCGGCGGCTCGTCGGGCTTCTCGATCAGGCGGACGACGCGGTCGCCGTCGAGCTCGGCCACGCCGTAGGCCGAGGGATCCGGGACCGAGGTCAGCAGGATCGAGGCCTCCGGGCCCGAGGACTTGAAGTCCTCGACCAGCTCGACGATCCCGTCGCGCAGCAGGTTGTCGCCCAGGTACATGACGAAGGCGCTCTCGCCCAGATGAAGTCCTCGGCGGTCAGCAGGGCGTGCGCGAGCCCGAGCGGGGCCTCCTGCTCGATGTAGGTGAGCTTCGGCGCCGAAGCCGCGAGCCGTCGCCGGCCGCCTCGCGGATCTCGCCGCCGGTCTCGGGGGCGATGATCACGCCGATGTCGGTGATGCCCGGCCTCGACCAGCGCCTCGAGCCCGTAAAAGAGCACGGGCTTGTTGGCGACGGGCACGAGCTGCTTCGCCGAGGTGTGCGTGATCGGGCGCAGGCGGGTGCCCGCGCCTCCCGAGAGGACCAATCCCTTTAGCTCAGACATCGCTGCGCAGGCTACGCAAGGCCTGTATAACGCGAGTCCCGATGGCCGATTTCACGCACAAGAGCGTCGACGACGTCAAGGACTCCGCGCCCGAGTTCGGGTTCGACGAGCACCAGGAGGCGCGCTTCGCGACCAAGGCCATGGAGCAGACGGGCCTAGCTTCCACCGGATCAAGCCCGGAAGCGCCAGGGCTTCGCCCAAGCACGACGAGACCGAGGAGGTCTACTTCGTCGCCGCGGCTCGGGCCGGGTGAAGATCGACGACGAGATCATCGACCTCGCGCCGAAGGAGTTCGTCGGACCCGGCGTACCCGCCAGTTCGAGGCGGGCGACGACGGCCTCGAGATCGTCGCCTTCGGCGGCACAACCCGGACGACAAGGGCGAGCTTCCCGGCTGGTGGAAAGACTGACCGGTACCGCCGTGGACTGGATGGTCCACGTCGGCCTGGGGGAGCTGCCGCTGGCGGACTGCTCGGCTGGGCGATGGTCGCCCAGGACCAGCGCCCCGACCTGGTCAAGCGCGCGGGCGTCGTCGCGCCGCACCGGATCCGGCAGGTCCACCTCGACTACGTCTTCATGGGCCTGATCCTGATCGCGGTCGGCCTCGCGATCCCGTCCCTCAGCAACTGGATCGCGATCCCGCTCGTCTTCGGGACGCTCGTGAACCCGGCGCTGTTCGTGCCGCAGGCGTTCAGCAGGAGGTCGAGAACCGCCTCTGGTACCGCGCGCTCGCGGTCGTCTCGTTCCTCGGCGTCACCGGCGGCCTCGTGGCCGCCGCGATCACCGGGCCCGGCTGAGCCCGGCTACCTGCGCTTCGACGGCTTGGCCTGCTTGCCGAGCTCGCAGTTCTTGGCGAACGGGTCCGCCTGTCGGCGCGGATCAGGTCGCGGGAGCCGGGCCCGCAGCTGATCGCTGCGTCCGCCCCTCCGTCGAGCGTCTGGAGGGTGTCCGACCCACGGCCGCCCTTGTAGACGTCCGCGCCCATGCGGCCCCGCAGCGAGTCACGGCCGTTGTTGCCCTTGAGCCTGTCGACCCCGCTGCCCCCGATCAGGATGTCCTGACCCCGGCCTCCGATCAACGAGTTGATGGTGGACAACGGCGCCGATCGGCCCGCCGGTCGCGATCTTGATCGTGTCGTCAGCGTCGCGGCCGTTGATGACGATCGACCCGATGCCGCCCCCGGAGCAGGTCCCGACGCCGTTCAGCACATCGCAGAATCCCGGTCCCAGGGTGATCGCGGCGGCGCCTCCGTCCGCAAAGTTGTAGACCGGGAGACCGAGCACGATGTCCGTGGTCACCAGGACTTCGTTGCGCTCGCCCTGGTCGGCGGTGTAGTAGATGGTCCCGTTGGAGGTCGAGAGCGTGGCAGCCTGGGCGCTCGGGGCCGCGAACAGTGCAGCTGCTGCGGCGATCCCCAGTCCCAGGAGAATCCTCCTGGCTATCAAGGTGGCTTCCTTTCCGTGTCGCACCCCGGTATCCGTTCCGGCGGTTGCCAAAAGAAGGTACCGCGGAAAAGGGTGTTCGAAACAGCGACGGGTAGGCCGCTGCAACCCAAATTTCAGTAGGTGCCGCCGAGCTTGCGGTGGTCCCAGGTGGCGGTGCGCTTGGGGACGAAGCGGATCGCGACGCGCTTGCGGCCTGCGCCTTCATCGCGTCGGCGGCGTCGCCCTCGATCGAGTCGATCCCCTCGGCGTAGCGGATCGTCAGGTCCTTCCCGAACTCGACGATCGTGTCGGGGTCGCGGATGATCTCGGCCTCGGCCTCGATCATCACGCCGCGCAGCTCGGTGTACTCGTCGCCGGCCTCGACCAGCAGGGTCGCGCGCGGGTCGCGCTCGAGGTTCTTGACCTTCTGGGACTTGGCGAAGGTCCAGATCCAGATCTCGCCGTCGCGGACCGTGAACCACATCGGCATCGAGTGCGGCCAGCCGCGCGGGCCGAACGAGCTGACGATCACGACGCGCTCCTCGTCGAGCAGCTGCGCCAGCTCGTCGTCGGTGAGCTTGATCTGGTCGCGGCGCGATGGCATCAGGGCCGGCGGATCCGGAGCGTCAGCGTCTCCCACGGCCCCTCGCCTGCCATCGGCTGCATCTGGCCCGCCATCCAGCGCGGCTGCAGGTCGTCGTAGTGCGGGCTCCAGGCGTGGCCCGACTGGCCGGTGAACGCCTGCCACATCGAGCGCTCGGGATCGACCGGGTCGGCGACCATGCGCCAGCTCGGCGCCCAGATCGCGTGGTAGGGGTCGTTCGGGTCGTAGGCGATCTGGGCGACCGTCTCCTGTGCCCCGCCGGGATGGAGCGTGCGGTTGAAGACCCACTCGAAGGCGGGGTTGGCGTCGCCGAGGGCGTGGGGGAAGCGCAGCTCGTGGACGCGGCCCCAGCGCCACCCCTCGGGGTCGGGGCCGAAGCGGTCGCTCGAGCTCGTCGAGCGCACCGCGCAGCGCGCCGGCCGCGAGCTCGTCCCACGGGCGGCCGATCAGCTCCTCGTCGCCCTCGTCCCACAGCGACGAGCAGGTGGGCGTGCCAGCGCCACGGCGAGGTGACGTGGGTGGTGAAGCCGCTGTCGGAGCGGTCGAGCCAGCGCTCGGCGAGGTCGCGGTCGCCGATCGCCGCCCGCGCGAAGTCCTGGGCGAGGCGCAGCAGGAAGGCCTGGTAGATGGTCCCGGCGATCGTGTCGGGCCCGAGCCCGCGGTCCCAGCTCTTCAGCCGCTCGATCGCCGCGACCTCGCGCTGGCCGCCCGGGTCGTCGAGGCCGCGCCAGGCGGCGAGCCACCTCGTCGCCGGGGATCGAGATAGAGGTCGGTCTGCATGCGGCGGAAGCTCGTCGAGGTCGTGCTCGGGCGTCGGCGTCGATCAGCTGCTCGATCCGCTTCGCGCGGAAGCCGTCGAGGTAGTCGCTCGAGAGGTGGTGCGGGAAGTCGTCGTCGGCGATGCGGTTGTTGGCCGTGACCAGGAAGCCGGCGTCGGGGTCGATCGCCTCGGGCATCTCGTCGTAGGGGACGGCGTCGCCCCACTCGTACTCCGCGATCCACCCGGGCTTCGGCAGGTCGGGGCAGCCGCCGGGCCGCGTCGGGATGCGGCCGACGGCCTTGTAGCCGATGCGCCCCGTCGGCGGTCGGCCCAGATCAGGTTCGAGACGGGCATCGTCAGGTCCCTCGAGCAGGTCGACCAGCTCGGCGCCCGTCGTGCGGCTCGAAGATCTCGAGGTGGGCGCGGCCGATGCCCGGGGAAGTCGGTTGCGATCCAGCGCAGCGCCAGCGGCTGCGAGTCGTCGGCGCCGAGCACGTCGTTGACGATCGGCCCGTGGCGGGTCGATTCGAACCTCGAGGTTCTCGGGCGTCGCTGCCCTTGACCGCGATCTCCTCCTCGACCAGCTCGAGGTCGTGCCACTCGCCCTCGAACTCGTAGCGATCGCCCTCGATTCGCTCGATGAAGAGGTCCTCGACGTCGGCCATCACGTTGGTGAAGGTCCAGGCGACGTCGTTGTTCTGGCCCATCGTGATCCCGGGGATGCCGGGCAGCGACGCGCCGCGGCAGAAGCGGTCGCCGAGCTCGAGCGCGTTCTGGTGCCAGATCCCGGGCATCGCGGTCGGCAGGTGGGGGTCGCCGGCGATCAGCGGCGCCGTCGGTGACGCTGCGCTCGGCGGCTGACCGCCCAGTTGTTCGACCCGCCGGCGGCGCCGGCCAGGCCGATCTGCCCGCGAAGCTTCCCGATCTGCTCCGCCAGACGCGGCGCCGTCGCCCTCGAACCGCCTCGCCGGGCTCTCAGCACGACCGGGTTGCCCGTCGGGTAGGCGGGGTCGATGCGCTCGCCGCCCGCTCGGGCCCGAGCTCGCGGACGAGGTCGCGCGCGCAGCAGCTCGCGCTCCCAGTTGGTCGAGAGCCCGAACGAGAGCAGCTTCGCGCCGGCGAGCAGGTCGGCGGGCCGCCACGGCTCGAAGTCGAGGCGCAGCATCTGGAACTCGGCCGGGAGCGGGCCGACGTCGCCGCGACCGCCTCGTTGAAGCCGGCGCAGTAGGCGTCGAGCTGCGAGCGCACGTCCGGGTCGAGCGCGGCCTCCTCGCGCAGCGCCAGGCGGCGCAGGCCGAGCGTCCGCATCAGCTTGTCGAGCCGCAGCGCCCTCGTCGCCCGCCATCTCGGAGATCCGCCCCGAGCGCGACCCGCCTGGTCAGGTCGCACTGCCAGAGCCGGTCCTGGGCGTGGACGAAGCCCTGGCCGAACCAGAGGTCGTGGGCGCTCGTCGCCCGGATGCGAGGCATGCCCCAGCGATCGCGAGCGATCTCGACGCTCGCCTCGACGCCCGCGACGCGCTGCGTCGCCGCTCGGCCTTCGGCAGCGGACGCTTGAAGAGCTGCCACCACAGACCGGCCGCGCGTCGTCGCCGAGCAGGGCACCGCCGAGCCCGATTCCGCGCTTCAGGCTCTTGCCGAGCACGCGCCTCAGGTCGATCGTCATCGACTTTCATAGCCAGGCGCGCCAGCCCCCGGGGCGCCTACTCGGCGAGGTCGCCCGGGCAGGCGGCCCTCGTCGGCGAGCTTCTCCAGTGGGCCTGCATCGCGAACGCCGCCATCGGGCAGCAAGCTCCGCGGGCACGTCGTCCCAGACCTCGCTCGAGCAGGCGCATGCCGCGAGCGCTCGCCGCGCATCGAGCGCCTCGATCAGCCGCCGCTCGCGGTGACTCCCGGTGCTCGATGTACTCGGCGATCTTCGCCGCGGGGTCGTCGATCACCGGCCCGTGGCCGGGGTAGATGACCTCGAGGTCGAGCGCCGGCGAGCTCTTCGCAGCGAGTCGCAGGTAGTCGGCCATCGATCCGCCCTGCGCGCGCGGCGGGACGATCGTCGAGCCCTCGCCGAGGATCAGGTCGCCGGCGAAGCAGGCGTCCCTCGAGCAGGAAGCAGACGTGGTCGTCCGCGTGGCCCGGCGTGGCGAGTCGCCGTGATGCCGTGACAGCGCGTCGCCCTCGGCGATCGTGGTCGGCTCGATCCCGAGCCGCTCGACGCCGTCGGAGTGGTCGCCGTGGGAGTGGGTCAGGAGCACCTCGCCGATCCCGCCGCGCTCCTCGGCCGGCCGCGCGGATCGCCTCGATGTGCCCCTCGTCGTCGGGGCCGGGGTCGATCACGATCGCCGGGTCGCGGCCGACGAGTAGGTGTTGGTCCCCTCGAGGGTCATCGGCCCCGGGTTGGGGCGACCAGCGTCCGACCTCGACGTCCTCAGAGCCAGGTGATTCCGACCGCTCCGAAGCGGATGCGTAGGCCTCGGGACCGAGCGTCCTTCGTCATCGGCGCGGGCGAGCTCGCGGAAGAATCCCTCCAGGCCGCCCGGCGTGCAGACGAACATGATTCGCCCTCGCCCTCGACGACTCGCCGCTGGGAGTGGGGACGCCGCGAGGCGCGAACACCGCCTCTCCGGGCCGATCGTGACCTCATCGCCGCGGGTGATCACGTGCTCGCCCTCCAGGCGATGAAGAGCTCGTCCTCGTTGGCGTGGACGTGAGCCGGGTGTCGAGCAGGGGCGGCACCTCGACGATCGCGGTCAAGGCCCCTCCGGTGCTCTCGGCGGTTCGAGAACCTCCATCGACACGCCTCCGAAGCTCAGTCGCTCGGGAGCCATGGCCGACCGTATCGCCGTGGCTGCTAGGCCCAGCTTGACATGTGACTATCGTCAGTCCGCCATGGACGAGGTGTTCAAGGCGCTCGCCGATCCGACCCGCCGCTCGCTGCTCGACGCTCTGGGAGCGCGACGGCCAGACCCTGACCTCCCTGGAGGAGGGGGCGATGACCCGGTTCGGCGTGATGAAGCACCTGAAGGTCCGAGGGCGGCCTGGTCGTGACCAGGCGCCGCGGCCGCGAGAAGCTCCACTTCCTGAACCCCGTCCCGATCCAGCTCATCCAGGAGCGCTGGGTGAGCAAGTACGCCGAGCCGTGGGCATCGGCGCTCACAGATGAAGCACGAACTCGAGGAGGAAGCACATGCAGAAGGAGCCTGAGGGCGGGATGCTGCTCGCCCCCGACGACACGTCGGCGGTGTTCGAGATCTACATCAAGACCAGCCCCGAGCGGCTCTGGGAGGCGCTCACCGACCCCGAGCAGCGGGCGAAGTACTTCTTCGGCTGGGCACCGAGTCCGACTGGGCCGAAGGGATCGGAGTACCGCTGGTCGGTTCCGGGCGGCGTCGACGTCGCCGCCGGCGAGAACCTGGAGGTCGACCCGCCGCGCCGCCTGGTCCAGACCATGACGCTCCTGTTCAACGACGACGTGCAAGCTCCGAGGGCACAACGCGGGTGACCTGGGAGATCGAGCCGGTCGGCGACGATTCCTGCCGCCTCACCGTGGTCCACGACCAGCTGAAGCCGGGGCGAGTAACGGCGATCTACGGCGGCTGGCCGCAGGTCCTCTCGGGCCTGAAGACGCTGCTGGAGACGGGCGAGGAGCTGACGACCCCGGGGTCGCTGCGATACGCAGGTGAGCGCCTGAGCGCGGGTGGCAGCTAGGCGGCCCGCGCGAGCCCGCGCTGGGCCTCGAAGTCGGTCGTCGAGCTCGGCGCTGACGGCCTCGCGCGCGTCCTCGGGCTCGAGGACGACGAAGTCGCCGGCGCCCTTCAGGACCTCGCGCAGCAGCCAGTCGGGGCTGAGCCGTAGGGGATCTCGATGACGACGGCGTCGTCGGCGAGCTCCTCGACCACGGTGTGGGCCTCGCGGGCCCAGCGGGCGCGTTCGGGCGAGACCCAGATGCGGGCGACGTCGGCCGTCGGGCACCTGGCCGTCGGAGAGCCAGCCGCCGTCGGTCGCCGCGATGTCGGCGAACTCGGGGCGCGGCTCGTAGCCGTCCTTGGTGATGTCGGCGTGCTTGATGCGGTCGAGGCGGAAGTGGCGGATGTCCTCGCGCTTCGGTCATACGAGGCGACGTACCAGCCCTCGGGGCCGTTGGCGAGGCGGTAGGGCTCGATCTCGCGCTTGGTGAACTCGTCCTCGTTCTCCTTGTAGTAGTCGATCGCGAGGACGCGGCGGGCGAGGATCGCGTCGTTGACGATGCGCGCGACGCCGGAGTCGTCGCCGCCCGAGGCTTCGCGATCTCGAGGCCCTCCTCGGAGGGATCGTGGCCGAGCGCGCTGACGATCTTCTCGCGGGCGCTGATCAGCCCGCTCTGCGGCAGGTGGTCGCCGAACAGGTCGATCGCCGCGACGAGCGCCTTCGCCTCGAGCGGAAGCAGGCGGGCCGGGCGCGCGAAGTTGTCGCCGTAGGGCTCGGAGTCGACCTCGATCTCGTCGCCCTGCAGCTCGGCGTAGAGGACGTAGGTGCCGCCGCCGAAGTTGACGACGTTCAGCAGCTCGATGTCGTCGCGCAGCTCGAGTCGGCTCGAGAGGTGGAGCTTGTCGGTCACCTCGGCGACCGCGGCAGCTTCTCGCCGGCCTTGGCGGCCTCGATCAGCATGCCCGGCGAGGGTCACCAGGCGGGCGAAGCGCTCGGGCCGGATCGAGGACTCCGAGCGGCCGTTCGAGGAGCGGCCGGCGCGGGCGAGCTGCGGGCCGGGACCTTGCCGCGAGGCGCGCGCCGTCTCGAACTCGCCGCGGTGGCGCTCGGTGAGCAGGTCGAGCCGCTCGGTCACCTCGCCGGCGAGCTCGGCCGGCTCGAGCACCGTCGCGTTGCTCGCGCCAGTGCAGGACCCAGGCCACGAGCTGGCGCGCGGACGCGTAGTCGGTCTCGAAGACCACGCCCTTGCCGGGGACGCGACTCGCCCTTCGCGGGCTTGCCCAGCTTCGCCGTAGGAGCCGAAGTCGCGCTCGACCAGCCAGGCGATCCGGTCGCTGACGAAGATCCGCGCCGTGCCCTGGTGCGTCGCCGAGCTGCCACTCGGAGCGGCGGGCGTAGTCGCGGCGGTCGAAGTCCTCGGGCGGCGCTGAAGTCGTGCTCGGCCTTGGAGGCGTAGGAGACCTTGCCGTCGGATGCGCGAGAGGCGGAAGACCCGGACGGCGTCGCGCTCGTGCGAGTGGCCGATCAAATAGAACTGCCCGCCGCGGTAGACCAGGTGGTACGGGTCGACCTTCCGCTTCTCTGTCGCGTCGCGCTCGATCGTGTAGTAGCGTGAACTCGATCGTCTTGCGGCGCGAGATCGCGGTCTCGATCTTCGAGAGCCGCTGCGAGACCTCGGCGCCGTCGGCCTTGGCCGTCATCCGCACCTCGACCGAGCGTCTGCTCGGGCGAGGTCAGCGGGCTCGGGCGGCCCCACGAGACCTGCTGCAGCGCCAGGCGCAGCGGCTCGGCGTAGGCGAACTCGCCGTCGAGCAGGTGCAGCGCGGTCTGCAGCGCGGCCAGCTCGTCGTCGCCGAACTCGATTGCGTCGAGGTAGAAGTTCTCGGGCGGCAGTGAGTAGAGCTCGGACTCGTAGCCCTGCAGGGACTCGCCGGGCTTCTCGACCTGGAGCGTGATCCCGAGGCTCTCGAGCTCGGCGCGGTCGGCGTAGAAGCGCCGCGCGAAGGCGTCGTCGTTCATGTCGCTGTATCCCTCCACCTCGCGCTTGATCTCCAGTGCGGAGACCGGCCTGCCCTGCGCCATCAGGAAGGAGATCAGCGAGAGCTGGCGGATCAGCTTCTCGGTGTCCTTGGCCATGCGGGTCTCACAATAGTCGCGCTCCACGCACGGCCCTGACGCTGGACGCATCGAAAAGCGCAATTTGCGTCACCTGACCCCGCAGCCCGCCGATCTGCCGCAGAGCAGTCGCCGCGAGTGCCGCGGCGCCCTCATGGCGATCCGTGCCATCGCGGCGATGCTCGACCCGGCTGCGGGCCGTGCCAAGTTCCCTGGGGCCGGTTGTGACTACGCGGCGCGCCGACCGAAAAACGCTGCGGCATCGATGCCGCGGTCGAAGCGCGACCAGCTCTCGCCGTCGGCGAGCTCGCGCTCGAGGCGGTCGAAGCTGCCGAGCTTGCCGCCGAGGTTGTCCATCGTGTGGACGAGGGTCGCCTCGCGGGTGCACGGCACGACCGGCGAGCCGTGCTCGAGCGAGCCGTGGTGGCTGAGGATGATGTGGAGGACGGCCTGCGCCGAGTCGGGGTCGAAGCCCTCGATCTCCTCGATCTCGCGGCGCACCTTGTAGTAGCCGAGCGGGATCTCGCCGAGCAGGCGGCCCTTGTCGGTCAGGTCGATCGCCATCGGATCGTCGTTGTAGGCCTCGGTCTTGCCGATGTCGTGCAGCAGCGCGCCGGTGACCGCGACGTCGCGGTCGATGCCGGGGAAGTAGGCGGCGGCGGCGCTCACGGCCTGGGCGACCGAGAGGGTGTGCTCGAGCAGCCCGCCGACGTAGGCCTGGTGGTAGTACTTCGCCGCCGGCGCGGAGCGGAAGCGCTCCACGCCGCGGTGCCGTCGCCGAAGAAGCGCTCCAGCAGCGCCCGCAGCGAGTCGTTCTGGATCGTCGCGAGCAGCTCGACGCAGGTCGCTCCTCGAGGCGGTCGGGCGGCGATCGTCGGGCCCTCGGCGAGGTCCTCGGGCTCGTAGCTGCCCTCCGGCGCGCACTCGATCGCGTCGATCTTGATCTGCTTGCCGTAGCGGGGATGGAGCGAGAAGCGGCCCGTGACCCGAACGGCGGCTCCGGGGGTCGCCAGGTCGAACAGGGTCCTGGCGTCGTTCCAGCAGATCGCCGGCACCGTCCCCGTGCTTGTCGGCGAGGACGATCTTCAGGAAGTCCTCGCCGTCGCGTCTTCTGGCGCAGCTCGCGTTCGCGCACCGCGAACACGCAATCGAGGGCCTCGCCGTCGGCGAACTCGCGCAGGGTGCGCTTGGCGGCCGCGGCTCCGTCGCCGTTCGTCTCCGTCGTGGTCTGGAAGAGCGTCTCGGTCATCGAAGGGGACCGAAGGTAGAGGCGCCAGCGGACAGGAATCTCCGGCGCGGAGGGGCTTCGGGCGACTAGGGTTCATCGCGAATGGAGTCGTCGGCCAGACCCGCATTCATGACGGAGCCCCCACCGAACCGGGCAGGGTCGAGGGGGTCGCGCTCGTCACCGGCGGCACCGGCGGCCTCGGCCGCGCGGTGCTCGCCGAGCTCCTCGACGGCGGAGCGCAGGTCGTCGACCACCTGGCTCGCCGAGCGCGAGCGCGACGCCGTCGAGGCCGAGCTGGGGGATCGCGACGAGCCTGCACCTGGTCGAGGCGAACCTGCTCGAGGGAGGGACGGAGACGGCGGTCGCGGCCGCCGCGGAGCTGGGTGAGCTGCGCTCGCTCGTCAACCTCGTCGGCGGCTTCGCCGCGGGCGAGCGAGATCCACGAGGCCGACCCCGCGCAGATGGAGAAGATGCTGGCGCTCAACCTGAACACTGCGCTGAACACCTCGCGCGCCGCTCTGCCGAAGATGATCGAGGCCGGCGGCGGCTCGATCGTCTGCGTCGGAACGAAGGTCGCCTACGAGCCCTTCAGCGGCGGAGCTGCCTACGCGATCTCGAAGTCGGCGATCCTGGCGCTCGTTCGCGTCGCTCGACGTCGAGTACCGCGATGACGGAGTCCGCGCCAACGCGATCGTCCCGAACGTGATCGACACGCCGGCCAACCGGGAATCGATGCCGGACGCCGACTTCGACACCTGGGTCACCCCCGCGCAGATCGCGCGCGTGATCCGCTTCCTCTGCTCGGCCGACTCGGCCCCGATCTCGGGCGCCTCGATCCCCGTCTACGGGCGCTCCTAGCCGGCCACGCGATACTCCCGCCATGGCGGAGGAGAGAAAGCAGGGGGTCGAGGCCGAGCGCGAGCCGAACTTCCTCTTCGCCCGCTTCGAGCGCCGCTTCCTCCCGTGGCTCGCCGGCAAGCTCCCGCGCTGGGTGCTGCCCGACGACATGACCGCGCTCGGGGTGCTGGCCGCGTTCGGCGTCTGCGCGGCGTACCAGCTCTCCAATGAGGACTCGGCCTGGCTCTGGGCCGCTAGCGCGCTGCTTGGTCGTGCAATGGCTCGGCGACAGCCTCGACGGCACCCTCGCCCGGGTTCGGGGTATCCAGCGCCCGAAGTACGGCTACTACCTCGACCACATCGTCGACGCGATCGCGACGGCGGCGATCGGCATCGGACTCGGGCTCTCGCCGTTCATGCTGCTCGCGATCGGGACGCTGATCGTCGTCGCCTATCTGATCCTCTCGATCAACGTCTACCTCGAGAGCATGGCCTTCGGCCGCTTCCGGCTGGGCTACGGGTTCCTCGGGCCGACCGAGATCCGCGCCGTGCTGATCGCGCTCAACACCGCTCTGGCGCTCGACCTGGGCCTCGACTTCAACATCCTCGAGCTCAACATGACCGTGTTCGACGCGATCGGCCTCGGGATCGCCGGCGTGATGCTGGTGTTGCTGAGCGGCCGGGTGTTCGGGAACCTCCGCGAGCTCGCGAAGGAAGAGCCGGCGGCGCCTCGCCGGTAGCCGGGGTATGCAGAGCCAGGTGCCTCGCCGGCTGTTCGTGGTCGCGTCGCTGATCGTCGTCCAGGACCTCGCATTCTTCGCGGCCATCTCGCCGCTGCTGCCTTCCTACGTCGACGACCTGGGCTTGAGCGAGACCGAGGCCGGGGTGCTGACCGCGGCCTACCCCGCCGGCACCCTGCTGGCGGCGATACCGGCGGGCTTCGTCGCCGCCCGGGCTGGGCCGCGCATCACGGTCCTGGCGGGCCTGATCCTGATGGGCCTCTCGAGCGCCTCGTTCGGGTTCGCCGACGACATCGCGGTCCTCGACGCCTCCCGGTTCATGCAGGGCATCGCAGGCGCGTTGACCTGGTCCGGCGCGTTCACGTGGGTGCTCGAGACCGAGTCGCGCGAGCGGCGGGGGCAGACGATCGGGACGCTGCTCGGGATCGCCGTGGCGGGCGCGCTGCTCGGGCCTCCGCTCGGCGCCGTCGCCGAGGCGATCGGGACCGAGCCCGTCTTCGGGAGCGTGCTGGTGCTGTCGCTGGTCCTCTTCGTCGTCGCGTCCCGTCTCGAGGACGCGGGGGAAGTCACCCGTGAGCCCGTCGGCGCCGTGCTGCGGGCGATGGCCAGCCGCCCGATTCTCCTCGCGGGGGCCCTTCTCGCCGTGCCGTCGTTCGAGTTCGGCGCCCAGGGGGTGCTCGTCCCGCTCCGCATCGACGATCTGGGCGGGGGCGCGTTTGTGATCGCGCTCGGGTTTACGATCGGTGCGGCCCTCGAGGCCATGATCTCGCCGATCTCCGGGCGCGTGGCCGACCGCAGATCGTGGCGCGCCCCCTACCTCGCGGGGCTGGGAATCACCGCCGTCTCGATCGGCGTCTTGGCCCTGGCCGGGGTCCTGCCGATCGTGGTCGCGGCGGTAGTCGGGGCTTCGATCGGCGCTGGCGTCTGCTTCACGCCGGCGACCAAGCGCATCTCCGACCAGACCGAGATGACCGGGCTCCATCAGGGGATGGCGGCCGGCATGACCAACATCTCCTGGGCTGGCGGAGAGGTCGCCGGGGCCGGGGCTGCGGGCGCGATCGCCGACGCGGCCGGAATACAAACCGCGTTCGCGGTGGTCGCCCTCCTGCTGGTCATCGCGATCGGCCTAGCGTCCCTGGCTCGCTCGTAGCCCGGGCGGGAGTGGTTTCGGTCAGCAGGGGTTCTAGTAGGTTCCGTGGAGGATGAAGAAGGGGAGCGGGAGCCGAACTCCGGCGAGCATCGTCCTGACGGTGATCGGCTCGGTGTTGCTCCTCGCCGGCACCGTCCTCTTCTACGCGCGCGACCAGATCATCGCGACCGAGCCGTTCGCCGACAAGGCCGAGTCCGCGCTCGAGGACGACGAGGTCCGCACCGTCGTCAGCCGCGAGATCGTCGTCAACCTGATCGATCGCGGCTCCACCGACCTCGTCGCAGGACGCCCGGTGCTCGAGTCGGTCGTGAACACGGTCGTCGACACGGGCGCCTTCCGCAAGCTCTTTCGCCAGGCGGCCGTCGAGGCGAACCGGGTGTTCTTCGTGCGCGACCGTGAGAACTTCGTCTTCGACCTCGCCGACGGTTCCGAGATCGTTCGCTTCGGCCTCAAGTCGGTCTCGCCGGAGCTCGCGAAGCAGGTGCCGAAGGACCTCGACGTCACCCTGCTGAGCCTGAAGAAGCGCGAGTTCGCGCGCTCGACGCTCGGTGCCGCCGATGAGCTCCGCACCCTCGGACTGGTGGTGCCCCTGCTGGCGCTGCTGATGCTGGCCGCCGCGATCGTGCTGGCGCCCGATCGCCGCGTCGGCGTGCTGCGTGTCGCGATCGGCGTCGCGGCCGCGGGAGTGTTGCTCGCGGTCGCGCTGCTCGTGCTGCTCAAGGTGACCCTGGCGGGCGTCTACGGCGAGGACGAGCTCAGCGACGAGGACGTCCGCGGCGCCGTCGGCGGCATCCTCGTGGCCTTCTTCGGCAAGCTCTTCAGCTGGGGGCTGTTGCTCGGCTTCACCGGGCTCGTCGTGGCCGGCGCCGCCGCGTCGCTTGATCCCTCCCAACTGGAGAATCCCTCGGGGCGGCTGCGCGAGCGTCTCACCCGCAGCCCCCGCACCAGCTGGGGACGGGCCGCGCGCGGCGTGGGCGCGATCGCCGTCGGCTTCCTCGTCGCCTTCGAATCGGGGCTCGCCATACAGGTGATCGCGCTGCTGGCCGGCGCCTACCTCGTCTTCTTCGGGACGAGCGAGCTGCTGGTCATGCTCCAGGGTTCCGAGGGAGCGAGCGCCTCGGCGCCCGAGCAGCGGCGCCGCACCCTGAGGATCGCCGGCGCGGCGGCGGCCGCGGTCGTCGTCGTCGTCGCCGTGTCGCTGCTCGTCTTCCTCGATCCCGCCGATGATCCCTCCGCCGAGCCGCTTCCCCGCGCAGGCTGCAACGGCTCGGTCGAGCTCTGCTCGCTGCCGCTCAACGAAGCCATCTTCGCCGGCACCCACAACTCCTTCTCGGCCGCCGACAGCCCTGGCTGGCTGATCGCCAATCAGCGGCGAACGATCGAGCGGCAGCTTCGGGACGGCGTGCGCCTGTTCCTGATCGACCCGCACTGGGGGGTGGAGGGCGCCGATGGCCGGGTGCGAACCGACTTCGAGGCGGAGGGCCGCGACCGCAACCGCGTGGCAAAGAACCTGCCGCCGAAAGTTCTCGCCGCCGCCGAGCGGCTGACCGGCCGCCTCGGCCTGCGCGAGAACGAGGGCGGCGAGCGCGAGCTCTTCCTCTGCCATACGACTTGCGAGCTCGGCGCGACGCGGATGAGCGAGTCCCTCGATCAGTTCCGCGACTTCCTCGAGCGCAACCCGGGCGAGGTGGTGATCCTGTTCGCGGAGCCCTACATGCCGGCCGACGAGATCGAGCGGGCGTTCAAGGACGCGGACCTCGATCGCTACGTCGAGACGCTCGAGCGCGACGAGCCGCTCCCGACCCTCGGCCAGCTCGTGCGCAAGGACCGCCGGCTGATCGTGTTCACCGAAGCCGATGGCGGCGATCCACCTTGGTACATGGACGGCTTCTCGTTCATCCAGGACACTCCGCTCGGCGCGACCGAAACGGATCAGCTGACCTGCGAGCTCAACCGCGGCGACGCCTCGAGCCCTCTGCTGATGCTGAACCACTGGGCCGACGTTTTCCCGCCCCAGCGCAGCAAGAACGAGGACTTCCAGACCGCCGACTTCCTTGCGAAGCGCATCCGGAAATGCCAGCAGGTGCGAGGCCAGCCGGTCAACCTGATCGCCGTCGACCACTACGACCTCGGCTCCCTCGTTGAGGCGGTGGACGAGACGAACACCACTCGCGCCGCGGCGGCAGCCGGCCCCTGAGCGCCGACGTACTCTTCTCCGAACTCACCTAATGAAGAGGAGACCCATGTCCGTCGTCGAGACCCACAACGCCCCGACCCTGCCCGAGCCTCAGGGCTTCACCCACGTGTCAGTCGCCAGCGGGACGCGGCTGGTGTTCGTCGCGGGGCAGGTCTCTCAGGACGAGAACGGAGAACTGGTGGGGGAGGGCGACCTGTCGGCGCAGACCGAGCAGGCGCTGGTGAACGTCGCGACATGCCTGGAGACCGCGGGGGCGACCTTCGCCGACGTCGCGAAGACGACCATGTACGTCGTCGACTGGGAGGAGTCGAAGCTGGAAGAGCTCGTCGCGGGAACCGTGCGGGCCGCCGAGCGCCTCGGCGGGGCGGCCTTGGCGCCCGTGACGCTGATCCCGGTGGTGCGCCTGTTCGCGGAGGGCCATCTGATCGAGATAGAGACCACAGCCGTACTGGCCTGAACTGCGTCTCAGCCAGGTACGGGTCAGAGCGCGATACTGCTCGGGCGATGTCGCGGGAGAACGTGGAGAAGATCAAGGAGGGCTTCGCGGCACACAACCGTGGTGACGTAGAGACGATGATCGAGCTCTACGACCCGGAGGCTGTGTTCGAGACGCTGCTCCTGGGGACGCACCACGGGAGGGAGTCCCTGCGGCTGATCTTCGAGGAGAACCAGAAGACCATGGCCGGCTACGACGTGGTCCCCGTAGAGCTGATCGACGAAGGGGACAAGGTGGTGGCGGTCGTTGAAGCTGTGGGGGCCGGGGCGGCGAGCCAGATCGCCTCGAATGACCAGTTTGCCTTCGTGTTCACTCTCAGGGATGAGCTGATCGTGCGGGAGCAGGCCTTCCGAAACAGAGAGGAGGCCTTCGAAGCCGCCGGGTTGTCGGAGTAGGGCACAGGGGTGCTGGCCGTTCCAGAGCTCCTACTCAGCTGCGAGCCAACGCCGGCTCTTCGGCGTCCACCGAGGCGCCTTGGCCCGCAACGAGCGCGGCGGAGCGGACGCGGTTGCGCCCGGCCTTCTTGGCCTCGTAGAGAGCCCGGTCGGCGGCATTGAAGACGCTCTCGTGCTCGAAGCGCGCGCCGCTGCGTGAGGCGGCGACCCCGAAGCTCATCGTCACTTGGTGGCCGCCGGTGAACCGGGTCTCCTCGATCCTGCGACGCAGCACCTCGGCGATTTCGACACCCTCTTCCAGCCCAGCTCCGGGGAGCAGGACGACGAACTCCTCGCCGCCGATCCGGTAGACGAGGTCGAAGGCGCGCAGCTGCTTTCGCATCACGTACGCCGCCTCCTTCAGAACGATGTCGCCGGCCTGGTGGCCGCGTGAGTCGTTCACCTTCTTGAAGTGGTCGATGTCCGCGATGACCAGCCCGACCGGCTGCCCGGTGACCTCTGACTGCTCCGTCACCTCGGCCGCGCGGTCGCTCAGCGCCTTGCGGTTGAGCATCCCAGTCAGCGGGTCGACGACGGCCGCGCCGCGA
Source organism: uncultured Solirubrobacterales bacterium (assembly GCA_963820665.1). Lineage (GTDB taxonomy): Bacteria > Actinomycetota > Thermoleophilia > Solirubrobacterales > 70-9 > CAVUAT01. Next base: position 47,015 of record CAWGAL010000003.1, read on the forward strand.
TTCTCGACGTCGGAGCGCATCAGCGCAGTCGAGAGCACGGCGATGGCGATGATCAGGGAGGTCGGAGCGAAGACGAGGACCGGGTCGTCGATGACCTCCTGTGCGTCGCCGATGAAGGCGACGGCGTAGAGCAGCGCCAGGGCGATCGCGACGCCGGCGTAGACCCCGCTGATCGAGAAGCGAGAGCTGAGCGTGACGACGGGGATCGCGAGCCAGGAGAGCGTCGCGACGTGGGGGCCGCCGGCGAGCGCGACCGCGGCGGCGATCGTCACCTCGGAGCCGGCCCACGCGGCGAACATCAGGAACTCGGGACGCTCGGCGGTGTCGAGCCTGCGGTTGGCGTACTCGAACAGGCCTGCTGCGAAGACCAGGGGCACGAGCGTCCAGAGGCCGATCCAGGGCGCGGCCGCGAGTAGCGCCAGCGCCAAGCACCCCGAACGCGATCGCTCGGACAGGGCGGAGCCGTCGCTCCATGTCCAGCAACCTGGCGCGGTCCATGTCGTCGCGGCAAAGCCATGAAGAAGCCATCTACCCATTATCGGCATATCCCGGGTCGGCTGAAACGAGGCTGGGACCACACGGGGCGTGGTGTCGCCCATCCAACGATGTGTGACAGCATCCGGCGATGCGGCGTTGTCTCATCCTCGGCATCGCGCTTCTCATCGTCTCGCGCCCCTGCTGCAGAAGCCCAGGGACCCGACGGGTCCGGCACCGATCTCTTCGTCACGCTCGCGGCTCGCTACTGCCCCACTTACACCGACATCACGGCGAACCGCGCGCGCAACGACATCCAGGAGAGCCTGAAGGACCTGGGCGCCGACAGCGTCTACAAGGCGGGGGACGAGATCGACCCTGGGATCGAGGCCAAGAACCAGCCGGCCTGCGCGCCGCTGCCCGGTTGGCGTTTCACCCTCGGCAAGGGGTACCGCTCTCGCGCCGTGACGGGGCCGTGGGGCGCGCTGTCGGTGGTCACCGACCCCTACGCGGGATCGCCCGTGACGCAGGCGCAGACACCGTTGCTCGACTACGACGGGCTGCCCACCGGCGAGAGCCTGGAGGGCGCGGTGACCATTGAGCTGACCCCGGAGCAGGCGGCTCGCGCCGCCAAGCGCAACACCCTGTGGATCCAGGGCGGAACCGTCGCGGACCCGATCCTCGACCAGGAGTTCCCAGGCGTGTACGGGTTCGGCGCGCTTCGCTGCGCCATCGACGACCTGAACGGCGACAACGTCGAGTGGATCTCGTTTCCCTCCGGGACGGACCACGTGTTCTGCTACGCGTACTACGTGCGGCCGCCGCCCACGAGCGGGACGATCGTGATCCGCAAGGAGGTGGACTCGCCGCCCGGCGCCAACGAGACCTTCGCTTTCGACGGCAACCTCAGCTTCAACGCGAGCGGTGTCTTCGACCTGGTCGTGAAGGACGGGAAACCCGCAAGCCAGACTTTCTTCCGCGCCGCCGGCCAGGATTGGACCGTTCGCGAGCAGGTGCCCGCGGGATGGGATCTGACCTCCCTCGTGTGCGCCGCCGAGCAGGAGGGCGAGAGCTCAATCGAGGTGGATGAGAAAGCCGGCGAGAGCGACGATCGGCCTCGCCGCGGGGGACACGGTGACCTGTACCTACAAGGACAAGCCGCGCCCGCCTGACGGACAGCTCTTGCTCCGAAAGATCAGCCGGGGCGGGATCGGCTCGTTCGGATTCGACGTGACGCCGGTCGGGGGCGGGAAGGTCCGATCGACGACGATCGTGACCCGCGAGCCCGACGTCCCCGTGGACGCTCGCGACCCGATCAAGCTCCCACCCGGGCGCTACCGCATCGACGAGGACCTGCCGGACGGCAAGGGAGGGCGCTGGAAGCTGACCGAAGCGAACTGCAACGGGATCACCCGCGGGCGCAAGAAGGGGGGCGCCATCGAGGTGACGATCGAACCGGGGCAGGGGAAGGCCTGCACCTTCGAGAACGAGTTCATCCCTGCGGGTGAGCTCTCGATCACGAAGGAGACGGTCGGCGGCACGGGGACGACGAGCTTCGTCATCTCACCCGTGCGGGATCCCGAGATCCAGTATGCGCAGACCGCCACCACGAAGCGCCAGAACGACCCCGTCAGGGCGACCGGCGACAGTACGAAGGACCTCGAGCTGGGGGCCTACGTCATCCAGGAGACCCATCCCTACGCCCCCGACGGGGAGTGGCGGCTCGCGTCGGTGATCTGCAACAAGGAGGTCTACCCGGCCGCCGAGGGCAGGGTGAAGATCGAGCTTACGAAGAAGGTCCCGCGCTTCGAATGCGCGTTCGTCAACCGGCTCGACCTCACGCCAAGGCCCCCGGATCCGCCTGGGCCCAACCCGGAGCCCGGCGGCCCACTTCCGGACTTGGTCGTCAGCAAGCGGGCCGACCCTTCCACGACGGTGATCGGTGGTCGCGTCACCTACACGGTGCGCGTCAGGAACCGCGGCGCGGCGACCGCGGAGAATGTGGTCCTGATCGACCAGATCGGGCCGTACGAGACGGCTCGTCTCGGCTCCCCCGGGGTGCCGCGGCACGCGGCAGATCAGCTGTCCGCTGGGCGACATCGTTCCGGGCGCGGAGCGCACGCTCAGGTTCACCACGAAGATCATCGCCCGACCGCGCGGCAAGCAGAAGAACACTGCCGTCACCGTCACGAGCAGCCCGGAGAGAACCCTCGCGAACAGCAGCGCCTCGGCGGGCATTCGGGTCGTCGGGGACCCGTGCGCCAGCACTGCGTTCGGTCGCTCACGCGGCGCGCTCGCGCAGGCTGCCTGCTGACGCGTAGCCAGTGGAGCAGTCGATCGCCGGGCTTAGCGTCCCAGCCCGCGCTCGAGCAGGACAGCCGCGATCAAGCGCGGCCGCTCGTGGCTCGGCTCGACTTCGAGCTTCGCCGCCAGGGCGTCGAGCCGGCGCTGCACCGTGCGCTCGCTGACGTGGAGTTGGGCTGCCATCTCGGCTCGCGTCGCCGGCCTGGCCGCTGGCTCCCCTGCGAGGTAGGGCGCTATCAGCGCGCTGGCGGTCTCGTGCTCCTGCGGGCTCAGACGAGGCGCCCTGCGCGTTGCTGCTTCGGTCGGTTCCCCGAGCTCCTGGGGAGCGAGCGCGACCTCGAGACGATGTCCGCCGACTGCCACAACGTCGCCGCTGCGCAACCGGTGCGGGCCGCTCAGCGACTCGCCGTTCACGTAGGTCCCGTTTCGGCTGTCGAGATCGGTGGCGATCACGGATGGCCCCCGGGTTTCGATTCGCAGGTGGGCCGACGAGACAGCCGTGTCGTCGATCACGATCTCGCAGCTGGGGTCGCGGCCGATCGTGACCGGCCCCTCAGGCAGGGTGACCGGGCGCCCGGGTTCCGCGCCGGAGCTGATCCAGACTTTCGGGCCGACGCGATCCGCGCTCAAGGCTCGATCCGGGTCAGGGTTTCGTCTCCCGAGTTGGCGACCCACACCGAGCCATCGCCGACGGCGATGCCCCGAGGGGCATCCCCCACCTGGATGGTGTCGGTGACCTCGAGCGAGCCGGGGTCGATACGCGAGACGGTCCCGTCCCTCTCGTTGGCGACCCACACGGCTCCCTCACCCAACGCGACCTGGGCGGGGCGGGCGCCTACGCGGATCGTGTCCGTCGTTTCGGCGCTCGCGGGGTCGATTCGACTCACGGTCCCGTCGAGTGAGTTCGCGACCCAGACGGCGCCCTCGCCGGCCGCCACTCCGCGCGGCCGCCCGCCAACCGGGATCGGAGCGCCGACCACCTCCCCCTGGCCCGGCGCTATTCGGGTCACGGTCCCGTCGCTGCTGTTGGCGACCCAGACCGCGCCCTCGCCCGCGGCGATCCCGGACGGGCTGTCGCCCACCGGTATGCGGCGCAGGACCTGTGCCGACCCCGGGTCGACCTTCGCGACCAGGTCAGCCGTGACACTCGCGGCCCAAACGGCCCCCTCGCCTATGGCGAGCCCCGACGTCCGCGGAGCGATCGGGGTCGTTTCGGCAACGGGTCGTCCGGCGGGCGCCTCGACGCGTCTCAGCTCGCCGGCGCCGGCGTCGGTCACCCAGAGCAGCCGGTTGCCGGCTGCGACCCCCGACGGGCTCTGGCCGACCGGCACCGGCTCGCCGGCGGTATCCGCGGTCGAGGAGTCGATCCGGCTCAGGGTGCCGTCGCCGCGGTTCGCGACCCAGACGACGCCCTCGGCGACGACGACCCCGACGGGGTCCGACCCCACCGGAGTCAGCCCCTGGGCTCGCGGGCCGTCTTCTCCGGTCAGCGCGAGGACGGCGAGAAGGGCGGCGACGGCTGCAGCCGCCAGCGCTGCGCCGACGGCGATCCGTCGGCCGTTCGGTCGATGGCGCGCCGCGCCGTTCCCGCGCAGGCGGTTCGTCGGACCCGCCACCTCAAGGCTGCCCGTGCCGGAGGTCGACGCTATGGCGTCCCGCGCGGCGGCGGCCAGCTCGCCCGCCGAGCGGTATCGCTTCGCTGGATCCTTCTCCATCGCTCGCTCGATTACCGCGTCGAGCGCCGGGGGGACCGCCGGCGAGAGCGAGCCGGCCTTCGGCGGGGGGTCATGGACGTGGGCATAGAGCTTGGCCACGTCGTCCTCGCGGGGGAAGGGGACCGACCCGGTCAGCGCCGTGAACAGAACCCCAGCCAACGCGTAGACGTCGCTGCGCGAGTCCACCTGGCCTCCCTCGACCTGCTCGGGCGACGTGTAATCCGCGGTTCCGAGCCGCTGCCCGGTCCCGGTCAGGCCGGGCTCCTCCGCCTGGTTGCGGGCGATCCCGAAGTCGGTGAGGTAGGCCCATTCCCGATCGCCGACTCGGCTCACCAGGATGTTGGCCGGCTTCAGGTCGCGGTGGATCAGGCCTTTGGCGTGAATCGCGTCGAGGGCGTCGGCGACCTGGGCCACCAGCTCCACCGCCCTGCTCGGCGCGAGCCACCCCTCGTCGGCGATGATCCGGGCGAGGTCGCGGCCCTCGATAAGCCGCATCGCGATGAACAGTGAATCCCCGTCCTGACCCGCTCGATAGATGGGCACGGCGTGGGGGTGGTCGACTGAGGCCGCGATCCTGGCCTCGCGCTCGAACCGCGCGCGGAACCCGGCGTCATCCGCGAGCGCGGGGTCGATGACCTTGAGCGCGACGGGGCGGTCGAGCTCCTCATCCCTGGCGCGAAAGACGATGCCCATGCCTCCGCGCGCGATCTCGGCCTCGATAACCACACCGCCGATCCGCTCGCCGACCAGACGCGACTCCATGGGCGAAGACTCCCAGATGTGGGAGTCAACGTTGTCCCGTTGGGAGACACGTTCGCCGTCCAATCTGTCGGCGATGGGCAGCCGCGAACGGAAAGGGCGAACGATGAGGTGCATCGAGGACGAAAAGATGGAGCCGCGCCAGATCAGCCGACTCAGGTTCGCGGTCGCGGCGGCCGCGATCGCCGCCACGGTCGTGTTCACGCAGGCCGACGCCCGCGCGGACGCGGGCAAGCTTGTGCTCGACGGTTGTCAGACGTCCGCAGTCGACCCGCCGGCACAGGGCTGCTCCCAGCTGGCCGGCCTTGACCATCCGCGCGCGATCGCCTTCAGCTCCGACGGGCGGTCCGCCTACGCGAGCTACCCCGACGGGATCGCCGGGTTCGATCGCGACCCCGTCACCGGGTCCCTGTCTTTCGCCGAGTGCTTCGACCGCACCGGTGTGGCGCCTTGCACCCAGATCCCGGGAATCGTGGGGACCGCGGCCGACATCGTTGTTCCGCGCGACGGCCTCTCGGTGTACGCCGCAGGTGGCCGCCGACAGACATTGATCGGGTTCCGCCGCGACTCGCTCACCGGGCGCCTCACCTTCGCCTCTTGCGAGTACTCGAGCTACGGGGCCGAGGGCGATCTACCCGGGTGCCCGGTCGGGGAATTCGAGGAGGCACACCAGATTGAGTCCAGCGGCGACGGCCGTGCGATCTTCTTGGCCGACCGCGGATGCGCCGACAACACCGGCCAATGCTTCGCGTGGGTGATCGTTTACGCCCGGGACCCGCAGACGAGCTGGTTGACCCCGAGCGACAGCGCCTCGCCGCGGTTCGACAGCCTGGGCCCATTCGTCTTCGGCGGGGGCACACTGTTCACCCTCGAGGCCGGGCACGGAGCACTCAGTGCATTCCGGCGGACAGGGCCTGCGACGTTCACATTCGCGAGCTGCGTGACCCGCACGAAGGCCAGACGCTGCCGCACGATCCGCAGCATGGGACAGCTGTCCACCCTTGCGATCAGCCCGAACGGCCGGACGCTCGTCGCGGGGCGTGTCGGGCGGCTGGCCGTCTTCGCCCGCGGGAGAACCGGAGAGCTGCGGCTCCGCGCGGCCAAGCGCCTCTTCCGCCGCGCCCGGGTCGGCCAGCTCGAGTTCTCGCCCGACGGCCGTTCTCTCTATGCGGTGGTCACCGTGGCCGGAGGGAGCGGTCTCCTCCGGTTCCGCGCAGACCCCCGGCGAGGCAAGATCGCCTACGCCCAGTGCCTGACCGAGGTGCGGCTGAGGGGATGCTCGCATCTGCCGAGCCTTCACGGGCTCAGCGAGGTCGCCGGCAGAGGGCGGTTCCTATACGCCACGACGCTGGCGGCGTCGACGCCCGGGATTCCGGATGCGCTCCTGCGATTCAGGACCGCGGGGTGACCAACTTGAGGATGGCGAGGGCCAGAATCGAACTGGCGACACCACGATTTTCAGTCGTGTGCTCTACCAACTGAGCTACCTCGCCGGAGGTGGAGCGCGTAAAGGCTAGCCGAGGTCGGCCTCTCCCTCGGGCACCGTGCGGAACTCGCGCACGTCGGCGATCAGGCCGTCGTCGCCGAGGCGAAACGACTGAACGCCGGCGAACTCGAAGCTCGAGTTCTCGCCGTCGGCGCCCTTGACCGTGCCGCGGAAGGTGACGTGCGCGAGCACGCCCTCGCCGAGCTCGCGCAGCCGCGTCGGCTCGATCTCGAAGCCGGTCAGCGGGTCGCCGAACGCACCCCACATCTCGCGCCACCTCGTCGCGGCCGTGGATCGTGCCGGTGACCGGGACGTCGGGCGGACGCGACCACGAGACGTCGGGGCTCATCAGCTCGAGCGCCGTCTCCAGCTCGCCCGCGTTGATCGCGGCGTAGAGCGCGCGAGATCTGATCGAGGCCGTCAGGCATCGATCAAGCCACGGAGCGCCGTCTTCACGGCCTCCTCGGGCGACTCGGCCTCCTCGATCCCGAGGTCGGTCCCCGCCCGGTTGCGGAGCGCCCAGCTGTCGAGCGCGACCACGGTCTTGCCGAGCTTGCGGGCGAAGGCGATCTCCGACAGCGTCCCCCACTCGCCGCCGACGGCGATCACCGCGTCGCCCGAGCCGACCACGGCCAGGTTGCGCGCGTAGCCGATCGCCGGTTGCGACGGCGTGGGTGACGTGCTCGTTGGCGTCCGCGGCATCGAGGCCTGGGAGGACGCCGATGACCACGCCTCCCGCCGAGCGCGCTCCGCGCGACGCCGCCTCCATCACGCCGACCCAGGCCACCGCAGACCACCGCGGCACCGGCCTCGGCGAGCAGCCGGCCGACCGACTCGGCGTCGTCGAGCAGCTCGCCCTCGCCGACCGCCGCGCCGATCACGGAGACCTGGGGACCCTGGTCATGGCACGTCCAGCTTGCGGCTTCGCTTCGCCATGACTGCGGCCGGCTCCGCTGCCTCCGGCAGCTCCGCCGGCCCGCATCATCCCCATCAGCTCCAGCGCGCCGCCCTTGTGGAGGTGCTCGTTCAGGTTTCCGCACTTCGGGCTCTGCACGCAGGAGGGGCAGCCGTCGTCGCACGGGCACTCGCGGATCAGGCGGTCGGCGTCGCCGACCAGGCGCTCGAACTCCTCGTAGCCGCGGCGGGTGATCCCGATCCCGCCGGGGTGGCCGTCGTAGATGAAGATCGTCGGGCGGCCGGTCTGCATGTGGACGTTGGTCGAGAGGCCGCCGATGTCCCAGCGGTCGCACATCGCGATCAGCGGCAGCACCGCGATCTGGCCGTGCTCGGAGGCGTGGAGCGCGCCGAGCAGGACCTCGATCGGCAGCCGCGACTGCCATGCGCTCGCCGATCACGTACCAGAGCGCCTGGGTGACGAAGTCCTGCACGGGCAGGTCCAGCGCGACCGTCTCGAGCACCTCGTTGTCGCCGAGGCGCTTGCGCTGGTAGGCGATCACCTGCTCGGAGACCGAGACCGCCCCGAAGCTGAGCTCCACCCCGAGCGTGTGGCGCTGCGTGCTGAGTCTCGTCGATGAAGACCTCGGTCTCCTTCTTCACCTGCGTGTAGTAGTCGCCGTCGAACGGGCGGACCATCGCCCGGCGCGCGTCGAGGTCCATGTCGATGACCTCGTAGGAGCGCCCGAGGTGCAGGTAGACCGCGCCGGGGTGGACCGTCGAGAAGGCGCGCGCGGCGTCGACGTGGCCGATCATCTCGCCCGAGCTGCGGTCGACGACGGCGAGGCTGTCGGCCGACGCCGAGCGCAGCGAGATGCGCCCGGCGACGAAGTCGCCGGTGCGGGTCATGTAGCGGTCGCCGCGGGCCTTGCGCAGCTCGCCCATCGCGACCAGCCGGTCGGCGCGCTCGCGCCAGCCCTCGCCGAGGAACTCGTCGTCGCCGGGGCCGAGCGGGTGCTCGTAGGCGGCGGCGACCAGGTGCTGCATCTGGATCTGCTCGGAGCGGTGGTCGAGGATCGCCGCCTCGACCGGGCCGGCCGAGGAACTCGTCGGGGTGGCGGCAGAAGAACTGGTCGAGGCCGTCCTGGCCCGCGATGTAGACGGCGAGCCCGCGGCGTTGGCGCCCCGCGCGGCCCCACATCTGGCGCAGGCTGGCGACGGTGCCGGGGAAGTTGACGCAGATCGCGGCGTCGAGCTCGCCGATGTCGATCCCGAGCTCGAGCGCGTCGGTCGCCGCGACCGCCAGCAGCTTGCCCTCGGCGAGGTTCGCCTCGATCTCGCGGCGCTGCTGGGGCGTGTAGCCGGCGCGGTAGGGGGCGATCCGGTCGGCGAGGTGACCCTGGCCCTCCTCGGTCAGCTTCAGCGAGGCCATGCGGTTGATCAGCTCGATCCCGCGGCGGCTCTTCATGAAGCAGATCGTCCGCACACCGCGCTGGACCAGCTCGCAGAGCATGTCGGCCGCCTCGGAGACCGGGGAGCGCCGCAGCTGGGTCGCCTGCTCGATCACGGGCGGGTTCCACATCGCGATCTCGCGGCCGGCCCGCGGTGCTCCGTCGTCGTCGAGCAGGTCGAACTCGAGCCCGGTCAGCCGCTCGGCCAGCTCGCCGGGGTTGGCGATCGTGGCCGAGGCCATGATGAATCGCGGCTCGGCGCCGTAGAGCCGGGCGATGCGCCGCAGCCGGCGCAGGACGTTGGCGACGTGAGAGCCGAACACCCCGCGGTAGGTGTGGGCCTCGTCGACGACGACCCATCCGAGGTTGGCGAGGAAGTCGCCCCAGCGCTTGTGGTGGGGGAGGACCCCGACGTTGAGCATGTCGGGGTTCGTCAGCACCAGGTTGGCGCGGCGGCGGATCGCCGGCCGCTCCTCGCGCGGGGTGTCGCCGTCGTAGATCGCCTCGCGCAGGTTCGGCGGGCGCAGCTCGCCGAGCTTGCGCGCCTGGTCCTGGGCCAGCGCCTTGGTCGGGTAGAGGTAGAAGGCGCGGCGCTTCGGGTCGCGCGCGATCCCGTCGAGGACCGGCAGGTTGAACGAGAGCGACTTACCCGACGCGGTGCCGCTGGTCAGGATCAGGTCGCGCTCGCCGGGCGATCTCGAACGCCTCGGCCTGGTGCGAGTAGAGCGACGAGATCCCCGCGCGCGCCAGCGCCTCGACCAGCCCGGGGTCGAGGTCGGCCGGCAGGTCGGCGAGCTTCGCCATCGTCGCCGGCTCCGAGCTCTCGCTGGACCAGGCGGCCGTCGTCGCGCCCGGGCGCGAGCGCCGGCTCCCAGGCGCCGCCCGAGACCATCGAGCCGCTAGCCACCGGCGACTCCCGCGTAGGGGCGAGCCGCAGCCTCGCCGCCCGCGATCGCGCCGGCGATCCGCATCGCCTGCAGCGCGCTTCGGTCGTGCAGCCGGTGGATATCCGCGCCGCTGCGTCGACGGCGAGCGCCGTCGCGGCGCAGGTCGCCCACTCGCGGCGCTCGGGCGGCAACCGCTCCTCCCACGAGCCGGCGAGCACGGCGCCGAGCAGGTCCTTGCGCGAGAGGCTGACGTAGAGCGGGCGGCCGAGCTCGCGCAGCTCGCCCAGCCGCCGCAGGACCTCGAGGCCGTCGGCGACCCCGATGTCGAAGTCGAGGCCGGGGTCGATCACGAGTCTGCTCGTCGTCGACCCCGCGCGCGGTAGCGGCCTCGATCCGCTCGGCGAACCAGGACTTCAGGTGCTCGACGGGGTCGTCGAAGCGCGGCAGCTCGCGGTCCTCGCGCGGCGGCCCCTCGATGTGCATCAGCACCAGGCCGCAGCCGCGCTCGGCCGCCAGCTCGAACAGCGCCGGGTCGAGCGCGCCGCTGATGTCGTTGATCGCGACGGCGCCGGCGTCGAGAGCCTGCTCGGCGACCTCGGCCGAGAACGTGTCGGCCGAGATCGGGAGCCCGGTCGCTCGCCGAGGCCCGCGATCGCCGGGACCAGGCGCGCCGCCTCGTCAGCCGGCGCCACCGGCGGCCCGCTGCGCGCCGCGACCGCGCCGACGTCGAGCATGTCGAAGCCGGCCTCGGCCAGCGCGACCCCGTCCGCGATCGCCTGCTCGGGCGTCCCGCTGCGGGCGCCCTCGAACATCGAGTCGGTGGTGACGTTGACGATCCCGGCCCCGAGCGGGCCGGTCCAGGGTCAGAACGCGGTCCGAGAGTCGCCAGTCGAGAGCCATGGGTCAACCGGTAACCGCCCGCGCACGCGGCTCAGGCTACGGTTGCCCGCGATGGCCCTACGTTGCGTCTACACCGACCTCGACGGCACCCTGCTCGGGCGCTTCGGCTCGCTCTTCCGCGACGCCGAGGGCAACTTCTCGATGCTCCAGGCGCGCGCGATCGAGGCCTGCCACCGAGCCGACGTCGAGATCGTGATCAAGTCCGGCCGCCGCCAGCCGCAGGTCCTGGAGGACGCGCGGCTGATCGGGCAGACCTCCTACATCTACGAGGCCGGCTGCGCGGTGATGATCGACGGCGAGGACACGGTCCTGATCGGCGACTTCCGACCCGACGAGGGCCGCAGCGTCTACGACACGATCGTCGATCGCGGCGTCCCCGACCTGCTGTTCGAATCCTTCGCGCCCGCCCTCGAGTACCACGCGCCCTGGCACACCGAGCGCGTCCACTCGCACCTGTTCCGCGGCAAGATCGACGTCGCCGAGGCCAACGCGATCCTCGAGCGCGAGGGGCACGCCGGCGCTGAAGCTGATCGACAACGGCGCGATCGTCCGCCAGATGGACGGCGTCGAGGGCCGCGCCCACGCCTACCACCTGATGCCCGCCGCGGCGAGCAAGGCCAACGCGGTCGAGCTTCCACCAGCAGGCCCGCGGCTACGCGCCGGAGGAGTGCATCGCGATCGGCGACTCGGTCGAGGACCTCAGCGTCGCCGCCGGTCGTCGGCCGCTTCTTCGTCCCCGCCAACGGCCCCGAGCGCGACCCGGGCCTGGCGCGAGCTGATCGGCTCGGGCCGCTACCCCAACGTCACGGTGACCGAGGGAGCGATGGGCGACGGCGTCTACGAGGCGATCGTCTCGACGCTCGCCGGGGCCTAGGCGCCCGCTACTTCTTGTCGCCCCCGTTGGAGCTGAAGCCCGTCGGGTTCTCGACCAGCTCGCGGTTCTCGATCACTCGGTCGATGAGGCCGTACTCGGCCGCCTCGTCGGACTTGAAGAAGCGGTCGCGCTCCTGGTCCTCGCGGACCTGCTTCTTCGCCTTGCCGGTGTGCTTCGCGTAGATCGCGTCGAGGCGGTCGCGGAGCTCGAGGGTCTCCTTCGCGTGGATCTCGATGTCGGTCGCCTGGCCCTGGAAGCCGCCCGAGGGCTGGTGGATGAGGATGCGCGAGTTCGGCAGCGCCATGCGCTTGCCCTTCGCGCCGCCGGCGAGCAGCAGGGCGCCCATCGACATGCCGACGCCGTAACAGATGGTCGCCACGTCGGGCTTCACGAACTGCATCGCGTCGTAGATCGCGAGGCCGGCGTAGACCTGGCCGCCGGGGGAGTTGATGTAGAGGCTGATGTCCTTGTCGGGGTCCTGGGACTCGAGGTGGATGATCTGGGCGATGATCAGGTTCGCGACCTGGTCGTCGATCTCGGTGCCGAGGAAGATGACCCGCTCGTTGAGCATGCGGGAGTAGATGTCGAAGGAGCGCTCGCCGCGCGCGCTCTGCTCGACGACCATGGGTACGAGTGGCATGTGGCTCCTCTTCTCTTGAAGTCGGGCGGGTCTCCACGCTACCATACGCAACCATTGGGTTGCGCAATGCGACGAAGGAGATCACGTGGGTGAGGCATCCAACTTAACCGAGCGCGAAACCGTCGAGCGCGAAACGGTGCTGCCGGCCGGCCCCGACGAGGTCTGGGAGGCGCTCACCGACGACGACCGCCTCGAGGAGTGGCTGGCCGAGGAGGTCGAGCTCGACCCCGTCGAGGGCGGCGAGCTCTCGACGCGAGACGGCGAGGACGAGCGCTCCGGCGTCGTCGAGACGGTGGTCGAGGGCGAGCGGCTCTCGTTCACCTGGGCCCGGCCCGGCGGGGAGGACCCGAGCAGGGTCAGCTTCGAGATCGAACCCGTTCCCGGCGGCACGCGGCTTCGTCGTCACCGAGACCCGGATCGCCGGGCCCACCGTCCTGGGCGGCGCGGTTGCAGCGGCTCGCCGCGCGCGATCGACCTTGCGCCGGTCGCCTGAGGCCTGGGATGGAGCAGAGAGTCGATGCCGTCTTCTCGGCGCTCGCTGACCCCACGAGGCGGCGGGTGCTCGAATCGCTGTCGCGCGGCGAGGCCGTGACCGCGCAGCGGTCTGGCCGCCGAGCTGCCGATCTCCCGCCAGGCCGTCGCCAAGCACCTGCGCTCGCTTCGAAGCGCGGAGCTCGTCAGCTCCGAGCGCATCGGGCGGCGCACCGTCTACGAGCTGCGCAGCGAGCCGCTCGAGGACGCCTCGCGCTGGATCGAGTCCGTCGGCGAGGAGTGGGACCGCAGGCTCGAGGCGCTGCGCCGCGCCATGGACCGCGGCGGGAGCTGAGTGGAAGTCAGCGAAGCAGCTTGAACACGGCCTGCGTCTGGCCGGTGGGGATCGCCACCCGGCACCACAGCACGCAGAGCGACTCGAGCTCGCGTGACGCTTCGATGCCGCCGAGGTCGTAGACGTCCGACCACCCGAAGTCGGTGAGGATGCCGGTCACCGTGGCCTTCGCGTCCTCGTCGTCGCCCGCGATGAACATCGTCGGCGCTTCGGACGCTTGTGGGTTCACCATCTGGCCGGCGTTGACGATGTTGAACGCCTTCACCACCCTGGCGTCGGCCGCGGCCCGCTGCGCCACTTCGCCGCCCGAGTCGGTCGGTCCGTAGGCGAGGTGGGGCGTCCCGCCCTCGAAGACAAGGGGATTGGTGACGTCGATCACGATCTTGCCGGCGAGGTTCTCCGTTCCCGCCTCGCCGATGACGGACTCCGTCTCGGTTCCCTTGGTCGCGAACACGATCAGGTCGCCGAACTCCGCGGCTTCGTGCATCGTCCCCCCGCTTGCTGTCTCGCCCGCCACTGCGACCCACTCCTCGAGCTTCTCGGGCGAGCGTGAGCCAAGCTTGACCTCGTCGCCGCGCCCGAGGAACCCGTCGCCGAGGGCCTGCGCGACCGAGCCTGAGCCGATGATCCCGACCTTCATCTCAGTACCTCCTTGGTGCCGCGGACCCGCCGCGGATCGTGGCCAGCAGCCGGTCCAGCAGCCCTGGAGCGACGTCGTTCAGTCCGAGCAGCTTGACGGCGCGGGGGATGTGGACCTCGCGGCGGTCGGCCTCGACGGCGTCCACCAGCGCCGCCGCGACCTCGTCGGCGCCGATGGCGCCCTCGGAGTCGCGCCAATCGGGGAGCTGCTGCAGCCTCGGCGTGGAGCTCGGTCTTGACCTCACCCGGGAAGACCGTCGTCATCGAGACCCCGGTCCCCGAAAGCTCGTGGCGAAGCGCCTCGGCGAAGCCCTTGTTGGCGGCCTTGGTCGCGCCGTAGACCGCGGCCCACGGGAACGCTCGAAGCGCCGCGCCCGAGCTGACGACGACGATGTGCCCGCGGCCGCGATCCATCATCGGGTCCAGCCCCGCGCGGACCGTGTTGATCGTGCCGGTGACGTTGGTGCGAACCATCTGGTCGACGTCGTCGGGGTCCTGGTCGACGAACGGCGCGTAGCGGGCGATGCCGGCGTTGGCGACCAGCAGCTCCAGGCCGCCCGTGCGCTCGGTGAATGCGGCGACAGCGGACTCGATCGCTTCGCGGTCGCCGACGTCGGCGGGCAGCTCCACCGCCCGGTCGCCGATCTCGGCTGCGAGTGCGGCGAGGCCCTCGGCGCCGCGGGAGACGAGGCCGACGGTGGCGCCGCGAGCGGCCAGCGCCAGCGCGGTGGCTCTGCCGATCCCCTGGCTCGCGCCGGTGACGATCGCGCGAGTCTGGCCGTCGATCTGCATCGAACGTGATCCTAAGCGTGGCGCCGCCGACGCGCCTTGGCCCGCGGCTTCGCCCCGGTAGGATCGATGCCGATGACCGCCGACCAGGCGACAGTCGCCGAGGAGGAGTACCTCCAGATCATGTTCTGGCTCGAGGAGGCCGGGCTGCCGATCACCGGGGCCAACATCGCCCGCGCCATGCAGCTCTCGCCGCCGACCGTGCACGAGATGATCGGCCGGCTCGAGGGCGACGGCTACGTCGACCGCGCCGCGGACAAGTCGTTGAACTTCACGGACAAGGGGCGAAGCGAGGCCGAGGCGATCGTCCGCCGCCACCGTCTGATCGAGCGCTTCCTGACCGACGTCCTCGGCATCCCCTGGGACGAGGTCCACGAGGAGGCCGAGCGGCTCGAGCACGCGATGTCACCGGTGCTCGAGGAGCGCATGCTCGCCGCGATCGGCGACGCCAAGACCTGCCCCCACGGGCACCCGATCGTCGAGGGCGCCCGCGAGGAGGGCGTCCTGCTCGCCGACGTCGAGCCCGGCGCGACGATTCGCATCCTGCGCTTCGAGAACGAGGCCGAGGAGCTGCTGCACTACCTGAAGCAGGCCGGCCTCGACCCCGGCCTCGAGGGCGAGCTGAAGAGCTCCGACGACGACGAGGTCGTGTTCACCTCGGCCGACGGCGAGCACTCGGTCTCGCGCAGCGTCGCCGAGACCGTCTCGGTCCGGGCCGACCCGGCCCCGTCGCCGCGCGCGCCGCTGCCCGAGCAGCTGGTGCTCTCGAGCGACAAGTACGGCCGGTAACCACCCACCGCGCTCCGCGAGCGCAACGTGGCCGAGCGGCAGCTGAGCGCTCTCGTGGGCGCAGTCCGCGATCACGAGCGGGCTCAGCGGCTGAAGCCATACCCTCGCCGCGGCGACGACCTGAATCTCTACAGGCGCGTGCGCGAGATCATCGGCGAGCGGGACTGACGAAGCTCAGGCGGGGCTGCCCGCGCGCACGCCTCTCCAGCGCGCGGGCGATGCGCTCGACGCCCTCGGGCACCTGGTCGGCCGGCACCGGCGCGAAGGAGAGGCGCAGGCTGGAGCGGCCGCCCTCGATCATGAAGTCGGGGCCGGCGACGAAGGTGACGCCCTCGTCCTTGGCGGCATCGAGCAGCGCGGGCGTGTCGACGTCGTCGTCGAGGTCGAGCCACAGGAAGTAGCCGCCCGCGGGGACGACGAACTCGGCCTCGGGGATCTTCTCCTCGAGTGCCGTGACCAGGGCGTCGCGGCGCTCGGTGAGCGCTGCGTTCACCACCTCGATGTTCGTCGTCGAGGGCGCCGGAGCGGCAGAGCTCCCAGACGACGGACTCGGCGAGCATGTTGGGCGAGATGTAGTTCTCGCTCGCGCGCTTGGAGAGGGTCGCGATCTGCTCGGCGGGGCCGACCAGGTAGCCGACGCGCACGCCGGGGCTGACCGTCTTCGAGAACGAGGAGGCGTGGATGACGCGGTCCGCGTCGTCCATCTCCAGCATCGTCTCGCCGGCCTTCCCCTCGAAGCTGATCAGGCGGTAGGGGTCGTCCTCGAACAGCACGAAGCCGTGCTCGGCGGCGAGCTCGACCAGACGCCGGCGCTTCTCGTCCGAGAGCGTGCAGCCCGCCGGGTTGTGGAAGTTGGGGATGACGTGGGCGAGCTTCGGCGCCGCCGGCCTCGCAGGCCGCGGCCACCGCGTCGACGTCGACGCCGTCGGCCTCCAGCGGTGCGGGCGCGAGCTCGGCGCCGGCCGGTTCAGCAGCAGCAGCGTTCGGTCGTAGGTCGGCTGTTCGACGACCACGCGGTCGCCCTCGCCGACGAGGGTGCGGAAGAGCAGCGCCGCCCCCTCCATCGATCCGTTCGTGACCATCACCTGCGAGACGTCGACGCCGTGCAGCTCGGCGATCCACTCGCAGAGGCCGAGGTGCCCCTTGCCGGTGCCGTAGGACAGGGCCCGCTGCCAGTCGGACTCGAGCGCGCGCGCAGCCGCCTCGCGCACCGCCTCGGCGGGAATGATGTCGGCGCTCGGTGCGCCGCGGGCGAAGCTGATCGTTTCCGTCGCGTTTGGTCGTCATCGCCGGTCACGATACTTTGTCGCCACATGCCGGCCTCACTCGAACTGGTCAAGATCGCGCTTCAGGCATATGGGGATCGCTACTGCGAGATCGCGCTCGCTCTGGCCGACCCCCTCGTCCGCTGGGACGAGCGCGCCTCGCGCCCCGACGGCGAGCTCGTCTGGAACCGCGACGACGTCCAGAGGGCGATGCGCGCGCTACCTCGACGGCTGGCAGGAGTACAGCTTCGAGCTCGAGGACATCGCCGAGGTCAGCCCGGGCAAGGTCGTCGGCATCTGCCGCGAGCGGGGTGTCGACTCGAAGGGAGTCCCCGTCGACCGCCGCTTCGGCGGCCTCTGGGTCGTCGAGGACGCGAAGATCGTCTCCTGGTCGACCTACCTGACCCCCCGCGAGGCGGTCAGGGCCGCCCGCGAGCTCGGCGACCGAAGCTCGCGGTTCAGGGAGCGGCCCGTGCAGGCTGTCGCGCAGGCGCCGAAGCCGAAGCCCCCCGATGGGGAGAAGCCCGCTCCGCTCGACGAGAAGAAGCGCCGAGCTGCCAAGGCCCGCGCGAAGCTCCAGCGCCGCCAGCGCCAGGCAGCGGGCTAGCCCCGCTCGGCGAGGACCTCGACCGCGATCTGCGCGGCCTCGGTCGGGCTCTTGCCGACGCGCACGCCCTTCGCCTCGAGCGCTTCCTTCTTGGCCTCGGCGGTGCCCGACGAGCCGGAGATGATCGCTCCGGCGTGGCCCATCTGCTTGCCGGGCGGCGCGGTGAAGCCGGCGATGTAGGCGACGACCGGCTTGGTGACGTTCTCGGCGATGTAGTCGGCGGCGCGCTCCTCGGCGTCGCCGCCGATCTCGCCGACCATCACGATCAGCTCGGTCTCGTCGTCTTTCTCGTAGAGCTCGAGGATGTCGATGAAGTCCGAGCCGACGATCGGGTCGCCGCCGATGCCGACGATCGAGGAGTTGCCCTCGCCGGCCTGCTTCAGCTCGTTGCCGATCTGGTAGGTCAGCGTGCCGGACTTGGAGACGACGCCGATCCGGCCCTTGTCGAAGAACTGGGCGGGGATGATCCCGACGTTCGCCTTGCCGGGCGAGAGCGCGCCGGGGCAGTTCGGGCCGATCAGGCGGACGCCCGCGTCCTTGGCCTTCCAGTAGGTGTTGAGCATGTCGTGGACCGGGATGCCCTCGGTGATCGCGATCACCGTGTCGACGCCGGCGTCGATCGCCTCGTCGATCGCGGCGCCGGCGAAGCGCGCGGGGACGAAGATCATCGAGGTGTTGGCGCCCTGCTCGTCGACGGCCTCGGCGATCGTGTCGAAGATCGGCACGCCCTCGACGTCCTGGCCGCCCTTCTTCGGCGTGACGCCCGCGACGAGGTCGGTCCCGTAGTCGCGGTTGCGCATCCCGTGGAAGGTGCCCTCGCGGCCGGTGAGGCCGGAGATCACGAGCTTGGTGTCCTCGCCGACGATGATGCTCATGCGCTTCTCATGGTCATGCCGGCCTTCGCCAGCTCGACGACCTTCTCGGCGGCGCCGAGCATCGTCTTCTCCTGGTGGAGGTTCGGGAGGCCGGCCTCGGCGAGGAGCTTCAGGCCCTCCTCGGAGTTGGTGCCGTCGAGGCGGACGACGAGCGGGTGCTCGAGGTTCATCTTCCGCGTCGCCTCGATGATGCCCTTGGCGACCTCGTCGCAGCGGGTGATGCCGCCGAAGATGTTGAACAGGATCGCCTTGACCTTCTCGTCGGAGGTGATGACCTCGAGGGCGTCGACGATCGCGTCGGCCTTGGAGCCGCCGCCGGCGTCGAGGAAGTTCGCGGGCGTCGCCGCCGGCCTGCGCGACGACGTCGAGGGTCGACATGCAGAGCCCGGCGCCGTTGCCGAGGATGCCGATGTCGCCGTCGAGCTTGACGTAGGTCAGGCTCTTCTCCTTCGCCATCTGCTCCTGAGGGTCCTCGGCCGAGGGGTCCTCGAGCTCGGCCAGGTCCTCGTGGCGGTAGAGCGCGGAGTTGTCGATCGTCACCTTGGCGTCGAGGGCGATGACGTCGCCGCCCTTGGTGACGATCAGCGGGTTGACCTCGATCAGCGTCGCGTCCTCGGCGACGAAGCCGTCGTAGAGCTTGTCGAGGAGCTCACCGGTCTTGCCCTGAATCTCGTCGGGAACGCCGGCCTGCTCGGCGAGCGGCCTTGCCCTCGGCGGGACCGAAGCCCTCGCCGGGGTCGACGTGCACCTTGGCGAGCGCGTTCGGGTCCTTCTCGGCGATCTCCTCGACGTCCATGCCGCCCATCGTCGAGAGCATCGCCAGGATCTTCTTGGCGGAGCGGTCGAGGATGAACGAGAAGTAGTACTCGGACTCGATGTCCGAGGCTTCCTCGACCCAGACCTCGTGCACCGTGAAGGGGCCCTCGCCGTGGGGCCCGGTGATGTCCATGCCGAGGATCGCGTCCGCGTGGGCCTCGGCCTCGTCGCGGTCATTGGCCACCTTGATGCCGCCGGCCTTGCCGCGGCCGCCGATCTGGACCTGGGCCTTGACGACGCACGGGTAGCCGATCTCCTCGGCGGCCTGCACGGCCGCCTTGACGTCGCGAGCGACCTTGCCCTTCGGCACGGGGACGCCGTGGCGGGCGAAGAGCTCCTTTCCCTGATACTCGAGCAGGTCCAAAGCGGCGGTGAGCCTAGCGGGATGCAGAATCCCACGCGTTTCCGGAGCCTTCTGCGGAGACTCGCCACCATGCTCGCCCTGTACATCTGCCTGTTCACCGGGTTGGTCGTCTGGCTCTGGCTGGTCTGGGACATGACGCGCGAGGTCCGCGCCGGGTGGGGGCGCGGAGCGGCGCTCAAGGTGAGCAGGAGGAAGGCTCCGGAGCCGGAACCCGAGCCGCCTCCGCCGCCGGTTCGCGACCCCCGCGACTGGATGTCCGAGATAGACGTACGCAGCCTGTTCTTCGGTTGTTGCGATAATGCCGCGCGGCCATGGCCCTTCCCAAGCTGAAAGACATCAAGTGGGTGACCACTGACTGCTACGGCACCCTGATCGATTGGGAGAAGGGGATCACCGACGCATTCAAGAAGGAGGCCGAGCGCGATGGCCTCACGATCGACGAGAAGGCGCTGCTCGACCGCTTCGTCGAGGTCCAGGCCCAGATCATGTCGGGCTCCTACGAGCTCTACGCCGAGGTGCTGCGCCGCGCAGCGGTCACCGTCGCCGAGGAGATCGACTGGACGATCGAGCCCTCTCGCGCCCAGTTCCTGCCCGACAGCGTCGCCTACTGGCCCCCTTTTCGCGAGGCCAACGCCGCCTTCGACCGCCTCAAGGAGCGCTACGAGGTCGGGATCGTCTCGAACATCGACGACAAGCTGCTCGGCATCTCGCGCCGCCACCTGCGCACCGAGCTCGACCTCGTCGTCACCGCGCAGCAGGTCCGCAGCTACAAGCCCGACGAGACCCACTTCCGCGAGACCGCCCGCCGCATCGGCGGCAAGAAGGGCTGGGTCCACATCGCCTCGGGCTACGAGACCGACATCGTGCCCGCGATGAAGCGCAACATCCCGGTGATCTGGGTCAACCGCCACGGCGACGAAGCCCGAGGGCGCCCGCAAGACGCCCGACGCGACGGTCAAGAACTTCCGCGACGCCGTCGCGAAGCTCGGCGCCAAGTAGGGACGGTGGGCCAAACGCGACTGCTGATCAAGGGCGGTCGCGTGTTGCGGGGCGATCCCGGTGCGGGCGAGTTCGGCGAGCTCGACCTGCTGATCGACGACGGGCGGATCGTCCGGATCGAGGCGGGGATCGACGCGGACGCCGAGACGGTCGACGCCTCCGGATGCCTCGTCGCACCGGGCTTCGTCGACACTCATCGCCACACCTGGCAGACGGCGATGCGCGGCGTCTGCGCGGATTGGACCCTGACTGACTACTTCCGCGGCATGCGGATCGGGGTCTCCTCGGTCTGCGGCCCCGAGGACGTCTACGCCGGCAACCTCGCGGGCGCGCTCGAGGCCCTCGGCGCAGGCGTCACGACGGTGCTCGACTTCTCGCACTGCCTGAACTCGCCGGAGCACGCCGACGAGGCGCTGCGGGGACTTCGCGAGTCCGGGCTGCGCGCGACCTTCGCCTACGGGATGTTCCCCGTGCCGCTCGAGAGCCCGGCGTTCGCCACGCCGGAGGCGCGCTTCGACGACGCGCGCCGCGTTCGCGGCGACGAGCTGGCCGGCGACGACGGGCTCGTCCGCATGGGCATCGCGCTCAGCGAGCTTGGGCTGGTGCCGTGGGAGGTGACGCTCGGCGAGGTGGCCCTTGCGCGCGAGCTGGGCGTGATGGTCACGGCCCACACCGGCAGCGTGCATGCCGCCAGCCGCCGCCCCGAGGTCGAGCTGATGGAGGCGGCCGGTCTGTTGGGCGCTGGACAAGTTCATGTTCACTGCAACGCCTGCACCGACCGCGAGCTCGACCTGCTGGCAGAGCAGGGGCGCCGCCGTCTCGGTCACTCCCGAGACCGAGCTGCAGATGGGGATGGGCTTCCCCGTGATCGACAGGGCGCGCAGCCGCGGCCTCCCCGTCGGCTTCGGCTGCGACATCGTCTCCAACAACAGCGGCGACGTGTTCACCCAGATGCGGATGGGGCTGCAGGCCGAGCGCGCCCGGGCCAACCAGGCCGGGATCGACGCCGGCGAGATGCCCGAGGAGCTGACGCTCAGCGCCCGGGACGCTCTGCGAATGGCGACCCTGGGAGGCGCCGAGGCGCTCGGACTCGACTCCGAGGTCGGTTCGCTCGAGCCCGGCAAGGCAGCCGACGTGATCGTCGTCCGCGCCGATGGCATCGGCAGCCTCCCCGTCAACGACCCGGTGGCGACTCTCGTGCTCCAGTCCTCGGCGGCCGACGTCGACACCGTGGTCGTCGCCGGCGACATCGTGATGCGGGAAGGTGCGCTCGTCGGCCGCGACCCGGCGGCGGCCGCGTCGCTGGTCGAGCAGTCGAGCGCGAGGATCCACGCCGCGCTCGAGCCTCGCGGAGGCCTGCTCCCGCCCGCACCCGAGGGGTTCCTCGAGATGACTCTGCAGGCGATCGAGTACAACCTCTCCAGCGCCCCCGACCTCGAAAAGGCAGGCTGACCATGCGCTTCGTCGACCTCTCAGGCCCGATCCGAGAACAGCCCCGAGGACCTGATGGAACCGCTTCGCACCGAGATCGAGTTCGAGGACCACGCCGCGGGCGCGAAGCTGATCGAGACGCTGTTCGGCGTGCCGCCGCGGCTGCTGCGCGACGGCGAGGGCTGGAGCAACGACACCTTCCGCCGCTTCGGCACCCACAACTCGACGCACGTCGACGCGCCGTGGCACTACAACTCGACGATCCGCGGCGAGCCGGCACAACGAATCGACGAGCTGCCGCTCGAGTGGTTCTTCTCCGACGGAGTCGTTCTCGACTTCACCGCGAAGGAGGACGGCGACGCGGTAACGGCCTCCGAGGCCGAGGCCGAGCTCGATCGCGTCGGCCACGAGTTGAAGCCTCTGGACATCGTCCTCATCCGGACCGGCCGCGACGAGTTCGCCGACCAGCTCGACTACATCGCGCGCGGCCCCGGCGTCACTCGTGAGGCCACAGAATGGCTATTCGAGCGCGGCGTGCGCGTGATGGGAGTGGACGCTTGGGGCTGGGACGCTCCCCTCCACATCCAGGCCCAGAAGGCGATCGAGGCCGACGAGCCCGGCATCTTCTGGGAGGCCCACCAGGCCGACCTGCCCTACTCCCAGATCGAGCGCATGCAGAACCTCGGCGAGCTGCCGCCACCGGCTTCAAGGTCTCGTGCTTCCCGCTGAGGATCGTCGGCGCGAGCGGCGCCCCCGCCCGCGTCGTCGGGATCGTCGAGGACTAGGGCGTGTTCGGCTTCGGCAAAAAGGAGATCGGTCAGGTGCCCGTCCCGGGCGAGGGGACGCTTGCGCTGCCCTCCGGGAAGGTCGAGATCCGCTACGTCGAGGACCGCGATGGCCGCAGCGTCGGGACTGACGGTGGCGCGTCGTGGTCGGGGCCGGGCAAGGACCTCGAAGTCACGGTCGCGGGCCCTGGCGGACAGAGGCTCGAGATCCGCAAGCCGCTGATGATCCAGGAGGGAAGCGGCCGGAGCATCCACAAGAAGCTCGGGACCGTCGAGGTTCCTGCGGCCGGGGACTAC
The DNA here is from genome assembly GCA_963820665.1 of uncultured Solirubrobacterales bacterium. GTDB lineage: Bacteria > Actinomycetota > Thermoleophilia > Solirubrobacterales > 70-9 > CAVUAT01. Next base: position 69,881 of record CAWGAL010000003.1, read on the forward strand.
ACCGTCGCGCGGGCCTGAGCCCCTCGCCTAGGTGCAGATGCCCAAGGTGGTGATCGTGAGGGGGCCGCCGCCGAATCCCGAGATCGCGCTGGCCCTCCAGACGCTTCCGCCGAGCGCGCTCTCGGTGTAGAGGGGGCGGGCGGTCATCGGCAGATTGGTCGGGAAGGGAGATGCGAATCCGCCGGCGGACAACCTGCTCTTCGCCGGGCACGCGATGGTGCTGGCCGAAATCGGATCCAAGGCGCTGGGCAGGTTCACGGCGTTCGAGCCGCTGACGATCTTGGGGGCTTTCAGGCCCTTGGCGCAGTAGGCGTAGCTGGTCAGGGTCCGCGCAACGCCTGCGCCGCTGTTCTGCACCGATGCCCTCCACGTCTTGCCGGCGGGCTGGTTCTCGTAGATGAGCGCAAGGTTGACGTTCCCGTTCGACGGCGGCGAGTAGTCGAAGCCGCCGGCGATAAGCCGCTGCTTCTTCCCCTGGCAGCGCGCGATCGCGGTGAACGGGACGTTGTTCGTGTTCGCGAGCACGGGGACCGCGGTCGCCACCTCCACCGGGTTCTTTGCGAGCCGGCGGCAGTGGACGCTCGCGGTGACGCTGAGCGGCGTCGGGCCCCCAGCGATCGCGAAGAAGGTTCCCGCCGCGAGCCAGCTCCGTGGTCCGCTGCGGCGCGATTCGTCGACGAAGATGAGCGAGGAATCGTTCGCCGGGAGGGCCGAGAAGCCGCCTCCGAAAGCCTTCTTCCCCTTCGGGCAGGTCGCGGTCGCGGTCAGGACCTGACCGGTCGTCGTCCCGGCGGGACTCGTCGCGGTTCGCGTGACCACGCCGCCGAGACCCTTCTTCTTGGCCTTCTGCTTGGCAGCGACGGCGGTGCCGCTCAGAGCCAGCAGCAGACAGGCAATCGATGCCGCGAAACGAACCACGTCGCGACCCTACTCGATCTTCGCCAGCAGGTCACCCGAGTTCACTGCGGCGCCTTCAACCGCGGGGAGCTCGGTGATCTTGCCCGCCTTGTGGGCGGTGATCTCGTTCTCCATCTTCATCGCCTCGATCACGCAGACCAGGTCGCCCTCGGCGACCTCCTGGCCCTTTTCGACCGGGACCTTGAAGAGGTTGCCCTGCAGCGGCGCGAGCAGCGAGTCGCCCGACGCGGCGGCTCCGCCGCCGGACTTGCGCTCGCGGCGCGGCGCCTTCTTGGCCCCGGCCGGGGCTCCGCCGGCGCCGGCGGGCAGCGCGTCGCCGATCACCTTCACGTCGAAGAGCTTGCCGCCGACCTCGACTGAGTACTTACGAACCGCCGGTTCCTCGGCTTCGCCTCCGGTACCGGCGGGCGCGCCTCCTGGGGTGCTGGGCTCCTTGGGTTCAGTGGTCTTCAGCCACTTCTTGTCCTCGGTGAGGTTCCTGCAGGTCTCGCCGTTGGCCCACTCGTCGGTCGCGAGGATCGCCTGGTGGAAGGGGATCAGGGTCGTCAGGCCGCCGACCTCGTACTCGCCGAGCGCGCGGAGCATCCGCGCGGTCGCCTTCTCGCGGTCGATGTCCCAGACGATCAGCTTCGCGACCATCGGGTCGTACATCGGCGTCACCTCGGAGCCGGGGCCGACGCCGGAGTCGACGCGAACGCCGGGGCCGGAGGGCTCGCGGTAGTTCGTGATCTGACCCGGGGCGGGGGCGAAGTTCTTGTGCGCGGCCTCGGCGTTGATCCGGCACTCGATCGCGTGGCCGGAGAGCGTGACGTCCTCCTGGGTGATCGAGAGCTCCTCGCCCGCGGCGACCCGGATCTGCTCGCGCACGATGTCGATGCCGGTGACCATCTCGGTCACGCAGTGCTCGACCTGGACACGGGTGTTCATCTCGAGGAAGTAGTAGTCCTCGCCGACCTGAAGGCCCTCGACCGTGCCGGCCGAGCGGTAGCCGACAGCGGCGGCGGCGTCGGTGGCGATCTTGCCGATGCGCTCGCGCATCTCCTCGTCGACCTGCGGGCCCGGAGCCTCCTCGATCAGCTTCTGATGGCGGCGCTGGATCGAGCAGTCGCGCTCGCCGAGGTGGATGACGTTGCCCTTCGAGTCGGCGAGCACCTGGACCTCGACGTGGCGCGGGTCCTCGAGGTAGCGCTCGAGGTAGACGGTCGGGTCGCTGAAGAACTTCTCGCCCTCGCGCGCGGCGCCGTCGAAGGCCTCCTCGATGTCGTCCGCGGTCATCGCGACCCGGAAGCCCTTGCCGCCTCCGCCGCCGGCCGCCTTGCAGGCGATCGGGTAGCCGATCTCCTCGGCCTGCTTCGCCGCCGCCTTGGCGTCCTTCACCGGCGCCGTGGCGCCGGGGACGATCGGGACGCCGGCCTTGTCCATGATCGCGCGCGCCTCGGTCTTCGAGCCCATCGCCTCGATCGCCTTGGCGGGCGGGCCGATGAAAGTGATCTTCGCCTTCTCCAGCGCCTTGGCGAAGGCGGCGTTCTCGGCGAGGAAGCCGTAGCCCGGGTGGACGGCCTCGGCGCCCGAGTCCCGCGCGACCTCGAGGATCTTGTCGACGTTCAGGTAGCTCTCGGCCGGGACGGCGGGGCCCAGCAGGAACGCCTCGTCGGCCGCGCGCACGTGCGGGGCGTCGCGGTCGATCTCCGAGTAGACGGCGACCGAGCCGATCCCCATCTCCCGCAGGGCGCGGGCGACGCGGATCGCGATCTCGCCGCGGTTTGCGATCAGGACCTTCTCGAACATGAGCGGCGCAGTATTGCGATTCGGCCCCTCGCGGCGTCAGCCGCCCGCACCGCGGCTCAGGGTTGGCAGGTCGCGTTGGTCGCGCAGGGCGGGATCTTGGGCGGTGAGAACTTGGCCACAGGCTGCGCGCTCCAGTTGACGATGCCCGAGTCGCAAGTGCCGTAGACGGGGTGGGAAGTGAGCAGCCGGATCGTTCCGCTCGCCGGTCCCTTGGGGCGGACCCGGCCCGTCAGCTGCTGGACGTCAGCGACGTTGCTGCCGTCGGTGTTCTCGTCCAGCTCGAATCGTCCTTTTCTGTTGATGGGGCCGGTCTGCTCGAAGAAGGAGAAGCCTCCCGGGCCGCCCTCGTCCCCGTAGAAGGGACCGCTGTGGTACTTCTCGCCGCTGGTGCAGAACATGGCGATCGCCCGGTGCTGGACGATGATCAGCTCGGTCGCCCGCAGCCGCTTGCCGTTCCGCTTCTTGAACTCGACCTTCAGCCGAATCGTCGGCTCGCGCTCCTGAACCCCCTGTGTGGCGACCGGCCCCTCATAGGACTGCTTGCCGAGCGATCCCGAGCCGTGCTGCGGGACCGCGAGTCCTGTCAGGACCGCCAGGCCGACGAGCCACGCGGACAAGCCAAAGCGCCGTCGCCGGTCGCTGAGAACCGATGACATGCCGACATCGTGACGCGGACCCGCTGAATGTGCAAGCCGGGCTGATCAGCGGGTGACGTAGGCGCCCTCGTCCTCGGTCATCGCGACGACCTCGGGAGGGATGTGGCCGGCGCGGAGGTCGGCGATGGTGACGCGCTCGAGCACCCGGCGCAGCGATGCTCGGACGGCGATCCACACGTCGGTCAGGTGCTCGGCGTCGCCCGGGTACTTGGTCGCCTCGGGCGCCAGGTCCTGGATGTTCGCCAGCGGGCCCTCGACCGCGCGGATGACGTCGGCGAGGGTGATCTCATCAGGCGCCTTGGCGAGCCAGTAGCCGCCGCGGGCGCCGCGGCGGGCGCGGACGAGGCGGGCGTGCTTGAGCTCGAGCAGGATGTGCTCGAGGAACTGAAGCGGGATGTCCTGGGCCTCGGCGAGCTTCTCGCCCTTGATCGGCTCCTCGCCCGAGCTCGCGAGCTCAACCGCGGCGCGGACGGCGTAGTCGGCCTTCGCTGAGATCCTCATGAGGTCACCCGCGACGGCTGCGGCGGAAGCTCCGGCGTCCCCAGGCCGAACGTCTCGTACGAGCCCCAGGTGCTGAACATCTTGTGGTTCGGCCCGTGGAAGTCGCTGCGAGGCGGTGGCGTGCCAGGCCCCTGTCCGAGCAGAGCTCGACCAGGAACTCGGTCTGGGCGCGGTCGTGGTCGGGGTAGAAGACCTCGACACCGTCGATGTCCAGGTCCTCGATCAGCGCCTGGACCTCGGACGGCTCCTCGATGTCCCAGAAGGGATGCGCAAGCACCGGGGTGCCCCCGGCTTCGCGGATCAGGCTGATCGCCTCGGCGGCGGTCGGCCAGCGCCGCGACACGAACGCCTTGGCGCCGGGAACGAGGTACTCCTCGAAGAAGGCGCTCATGTCCTCGGGCTTGGTGCCGGCGGCCTTCGCGATGTGCGGGACGGCCGACGCTGGAGGCATCGCCTGCCTGGCGCTTCGCCTCTTCGAAGTCGACCTCGACTCCGTGCGAGTTCAGGCGCTCGACGATCTCCTGCGCCCGCGTGACCCGTTCCTGCTGGGCCCGCTCGCACATCGGCCGCATCTTCTCGATGTCGATCCAGTAGCCGAGCATGTGGAGGTCGTCGATCGATGCGTGGATGCAGCTGATCTCGGCGGCCGGGATGATCTCGATGCCGTGCTTTTCGGCGGCCTCGATCGCCTCCGGCAGCCCGTCGACGGCGTCGTGATCGGTGAGGGCCATCGTCTCGACGCCCGCGGCAGCAGCCGCGGCGACCACCTCGGCCGGTGAGAGCTCGCCGTCGGAGACGGTGGAGTGGCTCTGCAGGTCGATCATCGCGGCACCGAGAGCCTGACGGCCCAGCCGCTAGGCGGGCTGCGCGGCCGGGATCAGGTCGCGCTCTTCGAGCAGCGCGATCAGCTTGCCGGCCGACTCCTCGGGGGTCTCGTTCTCGGTGTCGAGCACGATCTCGGGGTTGAGCGGCTCCTCGTAGGGGTCGGAGACGCCCGTGAACTCCTTGATCTCGCCCGAGAAGGCCTTCGCGTAGAGCCCCTTGACGTCGCGCTCTGCGCAGACCTCGACGGAGGCCTTGACGTAGACCTCGATGAAGCGCTCGCCCATGGTCTCGCGAGCCTCGTCGCGGATCTCGCGGTAGGGCGAGATCGCGGCGGTGATCACGGGGACGCCGTTGCGGCTGAGCAGGTCGGCGACGAAGGCGATCCGGCGAATGTTGGTGTCGCGGTCCTCCTTCGAGAAGCCGAGGCCCTTGGAGAGGTTCTCGCGAACCACGTCGCCGTCGAGGATCTCGAGGCGGTTGCGGCGGGCCGCGAGCTCCTTCTGGACGAGCTCGGAGATGGTCGTCTTGCCTGCACCGGAGAGGCCGGTGAACCAGAGGGTGAAGCCCTTGTCGTTAGCCATGGGGAGGAAAAGCTCCTTCTTGTCTCAGTTGATCAGCAGAGTCCACAAAGTATGTGCCTTCAGGGTACCGCCGACCGGGATGTTGGGCTGGGGGAGCGCCTAGGCGCTGTAAGCGTCGATGAGGATCTGCGCGACCTCGGGCCGGCTGAACTCCTGGGGGGGCAGTTCGCCATTGTCGAGCATCTCGCGCACCTTGGTGCCGCTCAGGAAGACGTGGGCGTCCGAGTCGTGTGGGCAGGTCTTGCCCGAGGCCATTCCCTCGCACTTGTTGCACCAGAAGCTGTGGTCGAAGAACATCGGCTGGATGCCGAGCTTGTCGATGTCGAGGTCGTCGAAGATGCGCTGGGCGTCGTAGGTGCCGTAGTAGTCGCCGACGCCGGCGTGGTCGCGCCCGACGATGAAGTGCGTGGCGCCGTAGTTGCGGCGCGCGATGGCGTGCAGGACGGCCTCGCGCGGGCCCGCGTAGTGCATCTTCGACGGGAAGACGTTGAGGATCACGCGGTCGGAGGGGTAGTAGTCCTTCATCAGCACCTCGTAGCACTGCATCCGCACCTCGGCGGAGATGTCCCCGGCCTTGGTCTTGCCGATCAGCGGATGGATCATCAGCCCGTCATTGGTTTCGAGCGCCGCTTTGGTCACGTACTCATGGGCGCGATGGATCGGGTTGCGGGTCTGGAAGGCGACGACGCGCTTCCAGCCGCGGTCGGCGAAGGCCTTCTTCGACTCCTCGGGAGTCAGGTAGCGCTGCATGAACGCGTCCTCGTGGTCCGGGAGCTCGGACACCTCGTAGGTGCCGGCGACGCAGCGCGCGCCCTCCTCGTGCAGGGCGGCGACGCCGGGGTGCTCGGTGTCGGTCGTCAGGTAGACCTGCTCGGCCTCCTTGTCGATGTCGCGCTCGAAGATCTCGCTGACCTTCAGCGTCCCCAGCTCCTTGCCCTCGTCGCTGGTGAGCTCCACCGTGTCGCCCTCGGAGACCTCGAGATCCGTCGCGAGGGTGATCGGGATCGGCCAGTATTCGCCGCTTGAGAGCGTCATGTTCTCGCAGACGCTCTTCCAGTCGTCGGAGCCCTGGGGCCCGGTCAGCGGCGCGAACCCACCGTTTCCGATCATCTCGAAATCGGCGGTCTGGCGCTCGTTCAGTTGTAGGGAGGTAGCCAAGAGGTCGGGCAGGTTAGCGATAGTCGACTTTGTGGGTTGCCTGAAGCTGAAAAGCTCAGCCGTGCAGGCCGCACTCGGTCTTCGTCGTCCCGGCCCAGCGGCCGGCGCGCGCGTCCTCGCCCGCTCCCGGCTTGCGGGTGCAGTGGGTGCAGCCGATCGAGGGGTAGCCCTGATCGTGCAGCGGGTTGTAAGGGATGTCGTTGTCGTGGATGTAGCGCCAGACGTCCTTCTCGGACCAGTCGGCGAGGGGGTTCAGCTTCCAGAGGCCGAAGCGCTTGTCCCAGGCGAACTTGGGCGCCGATGCCCGCGACTGCGAGTCCTGGCGGCGGATGCCCGAGACCCAGCAGTCGACGGCCGCGAGCGCGGAGCGCATCGGGTCCACCTTCCGGATCCCGCAGCACGCATCGGGGTCGCGCGACCACAGCGCGTCGCCGTAGAGGCCGGACTGCTGCTCGAGCGTGATCGAGCTGTAGCGGTGGAAGCTGATGTCGTAGCGCTCCTCGAGCCGCTCGCGGGTCTCGTGGGTCTCGGGAAAGAGCACGTCGGTGTCCAGGTAGAAGAACCGCACCGAGGGGTCGATCCGGCTCGCCATGTGGATCGTCACCGAGCTCGTCTTCTGGAACGAGGCGGCGATGTAGAGCTTCGGGTGGAAGGTCTCGATCGCCCAGCGCAGCGCATCCTCGGCGCTGGCGCCCTCGAGGTCTGCCTCGACGCGCTCGGGGTCGAACGGGATCGAGTCGAGCGCCGGTGCCGGCGGGGCCTTTGGTGCTGTGGCGGGCGTTGCCATCAGACCGCGCACTCGCCTTCGCCACGCTCGACCTTGTAGGGCTCGGAACGGTTCCAATCGATGAAGTGGGTCAGGTTCTCGGCGTTGAACTCGACCGGCATCTTCAGCTCGGAGACGAGCTCCTCGAAGCGGTCGGTGCCGACTCGCTCAACGAAGTCGTTGAAAGCCTCGCCGTCGTTGCGGTCGGACTCGTAGAAGCGCAGCCAGCGCTCCACAGCATCCGGAACCCGTTTTGCAGGCAGACGTGCCTTGAGGCGGTGGCCGTAGATGACCTCGCCACCCTCGTAGTTGCCGCCGAGGTGCGCGATGTACGCGGGGATGGTCTTGTCGCCGACCTTGATCGACGCGCCGTAGAAGCCGATGTTCGCGATGTGGTGCTGGCTGCAGCCGTTGGGGCAGCCCGACATCTTGATGTGGACCTTCTTCGTCAGAGGGTCGGTGATGTCCATCTCGGCGATGCGCTCGGCGACCGCGCGGTTAAGGCCCATCGAGCTCGTGATCCCGAGCTTGCAGGAGTCGGTGCCGGGGCAGCTGACGACGTCTGTGATCTCGTCGGCTCCGGCCTCGGCGAGACCGAGATCGCGAAGGCGGGAGTAGACGTCGTAGACGGACTCGTTGCGCACCCAGCGCAGGACGAAGTTCTGCTGCACCGTCGAGCGGGCGTAGCCGCCCGTGAACTCGCGCATGATCTGGCCGAGGCCTCTGAACTGCTCGGGCGTCAGGTCGCCGCGGACGACTCGGACCTCGACGGTCGAGAAGCCGTCCTGGCGCTGCGGATTGACGCTCGAAGAGGACCACCGCTCGAACTCGCTCGCGTCGCCGTTGGGGCTCGGGGCGTTCTCGGGGACGGGCGGTGCCGTCGCCTGCTCGTCGTCGACGAAGAGCATGTGGTCGACCGAGAAGTCGCGATCGGCGACCCAGTCGCCGGTCAGCTCTTCGTCGACCATCTCGCGAAAGGCGTCGATCCCGATCTTGTCGATCAGGACCTTGATGCGGGCTCGCGCGCGGTTGACGCGCAGCCATTCCTGGCGGTCGAAGATGCGGAAGACGGCCTCGGAGACCTTCAGGTAGTCGCCGTTGTCGACCTCGACGAAGTCGTAGAGGGTGGGGGCGACGCGCGGCATGATCGACGTGCCGCCTCCGACCCGGACCTCGACGCCCTTGACCTCGCGGCCGTCGATCTCCTTGACGCGCGGGATGAAGCCGATGTCGTGGATGCCGGTGATCGCGCGGTCCTCGTCGGTCGCGGTGAAGGCCGTCTTGACCTTGCGCGGCATCAGCTGGGTGGTCGGGTGGCGCACGAAGTAGCGGACGTACGCGACCACGTAGGGGGTCACGTCGAAGAGCTCGCCCTCGGTGACGCCGGCCCAGGGGTCGCCGGTCACGTTGCGCACCGTGTTGCCGCAGCCCTCGCGCGAGGAAAGCCCTACGGAGCTGATCTCGCGGATCAGCTCGGTCATGTCGGCCAGGGGCACGTGGTGGATCTGGATGTTCTGGCGCGTCGTGATGTGGCCCTTATCCAGCGGGGCCCAGCGCTCGACGACGTCCCCGAGCATGTCCATCTGTTCAGGGGTGACGCCGCCGAACGGAAGCTTGATGCGAACCATCTGCACGTCGGGCTGGCGCTGCCCGTAGACGCCCTGCTTGAGGCGGAAGCCGATGAACTGCTCCTCGGACTGCTCCTCGCGAAGGAAGCTGGCGGCCTCGGTGTCGAAGTCCTCGAACTCGTGCTCGAGGATCGGGATCGCGTGACCCGGGACGTTGTCGTAGACCTCGGGGTTCTCGAGGGAGCCGCGGCCCTTCTTGCCCTTCTGGACCTTGGTCAGGTCCTGATCGAGCTCGGGCGCCTTCGGCGCCTTGTCTGACTCAGGTGCGGAGACGGGCTCCATCGGTGCGTGCTCCTCCGGGGGGTGGGCGAAAATGCGAGCTGCTCAGGCTAGGGGCACGGCAATGTAGCAAATCTGATCGGATTTAGGGTGTTTACCGCGGTGCCGCCTTCTTGCGCTTCTTCGGCTTCCTCACCTTGATCGAGACCTTGTCGTCGAAGTAGTTCGGCAGCGATGCGACGTTCAGCTCGTACCGCCCGGGCTTCCTCGGGACCCTGAAGGTGTGCGGCGACGCGCACGCGGCCTCGGCCCCCGTCCGCCTCGGCTTGGACACCCGGTCCACTCTGCACAGGTAGCCCGACTGGGGCCACCCCCCCGGCGCCGAGAATGACACGGTCACGGCGCGGCCTTTCTTGCGGGTGACCTTGATGAAGAAGTTCGGGGGCGGCGGGCCCTTCACCGCAACTCCGGGCCCCGGGGCGATCGCCGTGACGCCGTTCACCGTCACCCCGAGGTTCGAGGTGATCTGCTGGTTGCGAAGCGCCCCCTGTGTCGCCGTCTGGTTCGGGGCGTCGTAGAACATGTGGCGGATCGCGGTCAGGTTCTTCGCGCCCGCGGTCTTCGGATCTGTGTTCGGGAGCCCGCTGGTGACCCAGGTGCCACTCGACCCCCACGCCTGGGTGTCGCCGCTGCACTGCAGGTGGCCCGAGTCCGGCGTCGAGTCGTCGTACCAGTAGTTGGTCAGCGTGATCGGGGAGATATCGGTCACGTAGCGGTTGACGACGTCGAGGGTGCCCTGCGGCCCCGCGACCTGCTCCCACTGCGGCCCGCCGGCGCTGGGTGCGACGGTCTCGTCTGGCACGCCGTTGATGGTGACCCCGGCCGTGTTGGCGGGGTTGCGGTACTTCATCCCGTTCGCGGCAGGCGAGTAGTCGAGGAAGGACATGATCGACGGGATCGCGTGCACGCGGAGGTTCGTGCGGACGTCCTGGCGCTGCTCGTAGTAGATGTGGGTTCGCTGGGTCGAGGGCCCGCTGTTGGCGCCCAGATAAGACCGAATCGCCCGGATCGGACCGCTGGAATTGGTGACGAACGCCCCTTCGGCCTGATCCGACGCGTAGCCGGCGAAGGTGGTTTCGCTGCGGCCACAGGTGGAGGGCAGGAACTGCACCTTGTCGCCGTCGAGGATGTCGGCTTCGGTCGAGCCGCGGCCCAGGATCTTCAGATTGCGGTCGAACCAACGGTCCGTCAGGGCGTCGTGGCGGTAGAAGTCCGTCTCGACGGTCGACGTCTCCGCGTTCGGGCCGTCCGGGATCAGGTAGGTCGTCTTGTAGTCGCCCGAGGTGAGGTTGAAGTTGTAGTCGACGTAGGACTCGCCGGCGCCCGGGTCGAGGGTCGCAGACGAGAAGAGGTAGACGAAGTGGCCTGTCGTCCCCGAGATCGGGTCGGTCAGCTCCACGTTCGCGCGCGTCGCTGCGACCACGCCGGACGGGTTCGAAGCGGGCGCCGCGGCGCCGGAGTCCTTGGCCATGAACGCGACCTCGTCGTTGGCGTCGAGGGTGGCGTCGGGATCGGCTCCTGTCCAGGTGTCCGGGTCCGTGTACACCGTGCCCCCGGCCGCCCCCGTGTAGTTGCACGCGAACGCGCAGGTCGCGTTGTTGTAGATCTGGTTGAACGGGACGGCGGCGCGCTCGTCGACCTGGACCGGGACCTGGTCCCAGGCCGAGCCGGTCCAGCGGAAGCCGACGACATCGCCCGGGATCGAGCCGGCAAGGGTCGGCAGCGAAGCGCCCGTGAGTACAACGGGGTCTGCGTCGCGCCCGGGCACCTGCGCCGTGGCCGCGGCGGGAGGGCAAGCGAGCACGACTGCGGCCGCAACCGCACCGATCCATCCCCGCCTACCTGCGCCCTCCATGACGATCCGGATCATACGCCCGGGCCGTGCGTGCGAACCGGATTCGCGTATGACTACGCGAATGACCGATATACCAGTCATCTCCGGCGCGGCCGTCTTCGACGCGATCGACGCCGCGACGGCCGTCGAGCGCACCAGGCACGCGTTCGAGCGCCACGCCCGAGGCGAGTGGGCGATGCCACCGAAGGTCTACGTCGACGCCCCGCCGGACGGGGACTTCCGGGCGATGCCGGCGCGCGGCGACGGCCTCGCGATCCTCAAGTGGGTGACCTCCTTCCCCGGCAACAGCGCAAAGGGTCTGCCCGTGGTGCGCGGCGCCGTGCTGGTCTCGGACGCCGGCACAGGCGAGGAGCTCGCCCTGATCGAGTGCGCCTCGATCACCTCTCTTCGCACGGGCGCCGCGGCAGCCGTCTCGGCGCAGGTCCTCGCCCGCGATGGCGCCGCCACGGTGGGAATCATCGGCTGCGGGGTCAACGGCGCCTGGGCCGCGCGCTGCCTGGCGGCGGCCGGCTACGGGCCGGGGGTGTGTCATGACCAGCGCAGCGAGGTCGCCGAAGCGCTGGCGCTCGAGCTCGGCTGGAGCGCGGGATCGCGCAAGCAGGCGGTCGATCAGGACGTCGTCGTGACCGTGACGCCCGGCGACGCGCCGGTCGTCGCGGCGGCGGACCTGCGGGAGGGGCAGCATTTCGCGCTTCTCGGGGCCGACGCTCACGGCAAGGCCGAGGCTGAGCTCGACGCGATCGAACGCTGCCGCCTGTTCTGCGACGAGTGGAGGCAGGCGAGCGCCGGTGGCGAGCTCGCGCACGCCGTCGATGCCGGGGATGTGACGCGGGAGGAGGTCACCCAGATCGGCGACGTGATCACAGGTGAGGCTCCGGGCCGAAGGGGCGCCGGAGAGATCACGCTGTTCGACTCGACCGGCCTGGCCATCCAGGACCTGGCGATCGTCAGCGCCGTCTACGAGGCGTGGCGCGAAGGGCGCATCGATGCGCCGGTCGTCACGCTTTGACCCGAGGCGAGGTCAGTCGATCTCGGTGCCCTCGACCAGGAACGCGACCCGTACGTGGGCCCGCCACTCGTCGAGGTTCTCGCCGCGCAGCCCGGTCGACACGACGTCGATCGCCCGGATGTTGCGAAGTGAGGTCTGCGCCTGCTTCAGCGCCTGCTGCGCCGCGTCGTCGGAGGACTTCTTCGAGCTTCCGACGAGCTCGATGATCTTCACAACCGCCACGCGAACTCCTCTTGGATGGGGCTTCCTTGGCGAGGTGCCAAGCCGTCCGGGGTTTGTATCACTGGGACGCGGATGCGGCCCGCCGGTGCGGGCCGCATCCGCTCACTCCCTCGGTTGCGCGGGCTACGGCGAGGCGCAGATCGCGTAGACGACGAAGACGCCGGGACTGACGCTCGTGTTCGTGATCTGCACGAACCAGCCGGTCGGTGTCCCGGGGAATGGGCTCGGCCGGCTCGCCCCCTGGAACACCTGGTTGTTCGTGATCGTGGTCGCCTGCGCCCAACCGCCACCTGTCGCCTTCTCTGCGCCGGTGCACAATGCAGTTGCATCGGCGGTGAGCGAAGCGCCGACGTTCAGCGTCGCCGTGCGGGTGGTGACGCTGGTGGCGCCGTTGGTCCCGGGCGTACCGGGCGTGCCCGGAAGTCCCTGCGCTCCGGGCGCACCCTGGGCTCCCTGGGGGCCGGCCGGTCCCTGGGGGCCGGGCGGGCCGGGCTTCGCTTTCTTCTTCTTCGCGGCGGCCTGCGGCCCCTTGCCGGTGCCGTCCGTGCCGGCGATGGCGTTGGAGATCAGCGCGATGGTGGCGAGCAGCGCCAGACCTGCGACCAGATGACGTCCCTTGAACGAGACTGAACGGTTCCACTCCACCTTGGGTTCCTTCCCTCGGTCCTTTGTGAGCGGAGGTGTGCCTCCGCTCATCCCCTATTGGGTAATTGTGAGGATTGCAGCTACCTCCCAACCGAGGGGCCCCACCCGCTCGGCTCGACCTGCCGCGCGGCGATCCCGTCCCACAGTGCCGCGCGCTGCCAGGGGTTCTGTTGGTCGGCGGCCTGCGGTGCAGGCGCGGTCTCGATCAGGAACTGCTCGAGCGCGGCGGCGATCGCGGCGGCCTCCTCCGGCGATGCGCTCCCGGCCTCGATCTGGATCCTGGGCCGAGGGGGAGTGCGCTTTCCGTTCTTCACTTAAGCCACCCCGAACTCGAGCCCGTGCTCCTCGAGCAGCGCAGGCACCGATTCGACGTCGACCTCGAAGCCGTAGCTGGCCATGAACTCGCCCATCTCGTCCGGGTCGAGGGAAGCGCCCTCCGCCAGCATCTTCGCGAGCTCCCGGAAGTAGTTCTCGAACCCGGCGGGGGAGATGATCTCGAGCACGCGGGCGGGCTCGTCACCCGGGTTCCAGAACGTGTGCCACTGGTTGCGCGGCTTGAAGACCAGGTCGCCGGCCTCGGCGAAGACGACTTCGTCACCCAGCTTTGCGCCCATGCGGCCCTCGAGGACGTAGCTGTACTCGTCCTCGTTGGCGTGGCGGTGCATCGGCGCGCAGAGCGCGTGCGGAGCGATCGGGTGCTCGACCAGCGAGAAGCCGCCTCCGCTCTCGTCGCCGTCGACCATGAAGCGCACGCCCATCCCCCCGAGCTGGACGGTGTCACCGTCGCTCGGTCCCACGATCTTCGGCCCGTCCACCAAGCGCGCCGCCTAGAGCGGAATGTTCCCGTGCTTGCGCTTCGGCTGCTCGACCCGCTTGGTCTGCAGCACGCGAAGGGCGCGGATCAGCTTCGGGCGCGTGGTGTGCGGCTCGATCACGTCGTCGATGTAGCCGCGCTCGGCCGCCGAGTAGGGGTTCGCAAAATGAGCCTTGTAGTCGTCGATCAGCTTCGCGCGGCGTTCGTCCGGTGTGGGCGACGCTGCGATGTCCTTGCGGTAGATGATGTTGACCGCGCCCTCGGGGCCCATCACGGCGACCTCCGCGGTCGGCCAGGCGAAGTTGAAGTCGGCGAGCATGTGCTTGGAGTTCATGACGTCGTAGGCACCGCCGTAGGCCTTGCGGGTGACGACGGTCAGCTTCGGGACGGTCGCCTCGGTGAACGCGTAGAGCAGCTTGGCCCCGTGTCGGATGATCCCGTTCCATTCCTGCGAGGTCCCCGGCAGGAAGCCGGGCACGTCGGTGAAGGTCAGCAGCGGTACGTTGAAGGCGTCGCAGGTGCGGACGAAGCGGGCAGCCTTCTCGGAGGAATCGATGTCGAGCACCCCGGCGAGGTGCGCGGGCTGGTTGCCGACGACGCCGACGGGATAGCCGTCGAGGCGGCTGAACCCGCAGACGATGTTCTTGGCGAAGTGCTCGTGGACCTCGAAGAACTCGCCGTCGTCAACGACGCGGCCGATCACCTCGCGCATGTCGTAGGGCTTGGACGGGTCGTCGGGAACGAGCGTGTCGAGCTCGGGGTCCTCGCGCTCGGGATCGTCGGTGGGCTCGACGCGGGGCGGCATCTCGAGGTTGTTCGAGGGCAGGAAGCCGATCAGGTAGCGAGCGTCCTCCAGGCACTGCTCCTCGTCCTCGGCCGCGAAGTGGGCGACGCCCGACTTCGAGTTGTGGCTCATCGCCCCGCCGAGCTCCTCGAACTCGACCTCCTCGCCGGTCACCGTCTTGATCACCTCGGGCCCCGTGATGAACATGTGCGAGGTCTCCTTGACCATGAAGATGAAGTCCGTCATCGCCGGCGAATACACGGCGCCGCCGGCGCACGGGCCCATGATCAGGCTGATCTGAGGGATCACGCCCGAGCAGTTGACGTTGCGAACGAACACGTCGCCGTAGGCGCCCAGCGAGACGACGCCCTCCTGGATGCGCGCGCCGCCCGAGTCGTTGATGCCGATCACCGGCGCTCCGACGGCGGCGGCGAGGTCCATCACCTTGCACATCTTCTCGGCCATCACCTCGCCGAGCGAGCCGCCGAAGACCGTGAAGTCCTGGGAGAAGACGAAGACCGTGCGCCCGTCGATCGTTCCGTGCCCGGTGACGACGGCGTCGCCGTAGGGCCGGCGCTTGTCCATCTCGAACTCGTGGGTGCGGTGGCGGACGAACGTGTCGAGCTCCTCGAACGAGCCCGGGTCGAGCAGTTTCTCGATCCGCTCGCGGGCCGTGAACTTGCCCTTGGCGTGCTGCTTCTCGACCGCCTCCTCGGAGGCCGAGTGGACCGCCTGCTCGCGCAGCTCTCGCAGCTGGGCGAGCTTCTCGTCGTGCGTCTCGGGGAACTTCTCTCTCACGGCTCGCGCAGTCTAGGGCGCAGGCTCGGATCGGCGACGCCAGAAAGGGCCCGCCGGCCGGTCGAGGCCCGCCGGCGCGTCGCCCACACTCGCGCGCGCTGCTCGACGTATCGCGTCGTCAGCCAGGCGAAGCAGTACGACAGCGGAAGCACCACGGCGAGCCACAGAGCCGCCGCGCCGTAGCTCCCGTCCGCGGGCAGATCGAGCAGCATCGAGCATACGTAGACTCCGACGACGTAGTGGATCACGTAGACGCCGTATGACTGCTGGGCGAAGGCGCGGGTGAAGCGGTTCGCGAACGGTTTCGCGAGCAGAGCCGGCCCGAGCGCGATCACGGCCATCAGTGCTCCGCGGGTCGTCGTGAAGGCGAGCGACAGCAATGCGGAGCTGCGGGCGTCGGGTCCCCCCGTGAGCCCGCTCGATTCCATCGCTGCCTGCGCATAGAGATAGGCGCAGGCGCAGAAAAGCACGAGGGCCAGAGGGGCGGCGCGAACCGCCCAGCGCTCGAGCTGTTCCGCCGGTCGCGACTCGGCGAACCGTATGTAGGCCCACGCGCAGAACATCCCGAGGGCGAAGGCGAAGACCCAGCCAGGCATCTGATCGACCAGGATCGGCTCGAGATGGGCCGCGGTGGTGGTCGTGCTCTCGATTCCGACGAGGCCGGCCGCGAGCGAAGGCGTCGCGAGCTTCCACGCGACGGTGATCGCGGCGGCCGCGGCAAGCGAGGCAAAGGGGTGCCGGAGGAACGGCCGGACGACGAACGGGAAGAGGACGTACAAGCCGACGATCACAGACACCATCCACAGCGGGACGTTGCCGAAGCCGATCGGCATGCCCGCGTCGAGCGCTCGGGCCGGCATGCCAAGGCCCGCGTACTGGATCGCGAGCTCGCCCGCGCCCGGAATCGCTCCCTGCACGGTGGCCGACAGCACAAGCGCCACGGTCAGCGCGAGCCAGAACGCGGGCAGCACGCGCGCGGCCCGCTTGCGCGCGTACAGGCGCAGCTCTCCGAGGCCGCCTCGCCGCACGACGGGGAGGAAGAGGCTGCAGCCGCTGACGATGAAGAACGTGTCGAGCAGACCGCCGGTGGCGAGCCACACGACGAGGCCGTGATCGCCGCCCCCTCCCGCCCACGGCGCGGAGAGGATGAGCACGTGAAAGACGACGACGCCGAGGATCGCCCACGCGCGAAAGCCGTCCAGCACGGCGATTAGACCTCGGTTCAAGCGTTCCCCAAGCGAGTCGAGCCGGGAAGTTCGTCTCCTTACCGGAAACGAACCCTACATCGCCGGGCGCGGGCTCAGTCGCCCCAGGTCCCGTCCCCCGGGCACCCCGCGGTGCCCGCGGTGGCGCACGTGAGGTCGACCGTGCCGGTGCTGTTGCGGGTGATGTCGAAGCTGTTGCCGGTCGACGACTGGACCCTCACGGTGAAAGAGTCGGCGGTCGCTGACGGAACCGAGAGGGCGGCGCCGCTGAGGGTCGGCTCCACCGCATTCAGGTTGGCGACGGTGACTCCACCGGGTCCGTTGTAGGCATCAGCGTTGTCGACCGCGATCGCCTCGGCCGCGGTCTGCGCGACTCGAACCGCGGCCTTGGCGTCGGCGTCGCCCGCCTTGTTTCGCTGCTGAAAGAACGCGGGGATCGCGATGGCAGCAAGCATGCCGAGGATCAGCATCACCACCAGCATTTCGACCAATGTGAATCCGTGCTCGCGTCTCATGCCCCCCGTATCGGCACGCGCGCGGCGAGGCCCGACCGACCTTTCCCATTTTCTGGACATAAGGACGGATCGGCTGGGCGTCAGCGGTGGCGGGAGAACATCTCCTCGACCCACTGGTAGGCGACCCGATCGGCGATCGCCTTGCGAAAGCGCTCGAGGCCCGGGGGCCGGCGCTCGGGGGTCTTCGGGCCCTCCGGAGGCAGCACGATCGGATAGAAGAGCGCGGCCGCGGTCAGGTCGGCGACGGTGAAGCGGTCGCCGACGAGGTACTCGTTGGCGCCGAGCTCCTCCTCGAGGCGGTCGAGGCCGGCGAACACCTTCTGTCGCGATACCTCGGCGGCGTCGGGATCGCCGGCGCCGAAGCGAAGCTGCGTGTAGCGGCGCGCAGCCGCTCCCGCCGGCCGCTTGAAACGACGAAGCGGCGCCGGCAGGTCCAGCGCCGCGACCTCGGCGAAGCCGTCGGGGTCCTCGCGGACCTCGTTGAAGACGAACAGCCGCGTGTGGGGGCCAACCTCCTCGTCGAAGAACTCCTCGAGCTCCAGCGCCCGGCGCCTCTCTTCCGGGTCCTCGGGGTAGAGCGACGGGTCGGGGTTTCGCCGCTCGAGTGCCGCGACGATCGCCGTCGAGTCTCCGACGGTCGAGCCGTCGAGGCGGAGGATCGGGAAGGTGCTGTTGCGGCCGCGAGTCAGGGCCAGGGCGATCGGGACGTGCACACCCGGCGGCGGCGCGACGCGCCGGTGCTCGATCCCCTTGTAGGCGAGCGCCCAGCGGGCCTTCTCGTTGTAGTGCGAGATGGGGATGTGCCAGAGCGTGGGGCGGGAGTCCGCCATCGTCAGGGGATACTGTCTCGCGGGATGGCAGATAGCAAGAACCCCTCGATATCCGAGCAGGAAGCCCGCGAGCTGCTCGCCCGGGACCGAGAGCGCGTCGAGACCGCACTGGCTGGACTCGGTCGACAGCGCGTCAGCGAGCTCGCCGAGATCGATACGGAGATCAGCGCCGATGACGACGCTGAGACGATCGTCGAGGAGGAGGTCGATGACGCCCTGGCGCGGAGCCTTCGCTCCGAGCTCGAGGCCATCGAGCGGGCCGAGAAGCGGCTGGAGGATGGGACGTACGGCGTGTCAGTCGAGAGCGGGGACCCGATCCCGGCCGAGCGCCTGAAGACCGTGCCGTACGCCGAACGCACGATCGAAGAGCAGGAGCGCTACGAGCGCACCCACGGCGGGGCGAGCTGACCTAGTCGGTGCTCCCGCGGGGAGGACCGTCGATTGTCTTCCAATCGGCGCGCGCAAGCATCTCGTCGCCGGGGGTGCCGGGCTTGACCCAGATCACCTCGTGCCGCGCTCCGTCGGGATCTTCGAAGGTGAAGCTGAGCAGCGGCCCCATGTCGGTCACGACTGCGTCGTCGACCCCGGCGTCCTCCTCCAGGACCCGGCGGCGCAGCTCCCAGAACGTCTGCTCGCTGGTCGCGTTCAGCCCGATGTGATCCATCCGCCCGCGCTCGAACATGGGGACATCCCCCTGAGGGACCTCGACGCCGGGCACCTGGAACGGGTGGAGGACCGTGTCCGGCCCTAGTTCGATGAACGCGTGCCGCAGCCCGTCCTCCTCCATGTCGAGCGTGACGGGAGCCTCGAAGACCCGCTCGTAGAACGCCTCCAGCCGGTCGATGTCGGCGGTGAGGATCGTGAGGTGGTGGATTCCGTTGAGCGTCGTCATCGCTCTAGAAGAAGGCGCCGCCCTTGTACTCGCCGAAGACGTCGCGCATCGCGTTGCAGACGTCGCCGATCGAGCCGCCGGCGGCCAGCGCCGCCTTGATCGGCGGCAGCAGGTTGCCGTCGCCGCGGGCGACGTCGCGCAGCCTCTCGAGCTCGGCGTCGAGCGCGGGCTGATCGCGCCCATCCTTGAACGCGGCCAGCCGCTTCAGCTGGCGTGCCTCGGATTCGGGGTCCACCTTCAGGATCTCGACGTCGTCGACGACGTCGGTCTCGTACTTGTTGACGCCGACGATGATGTCCTGGCCGGTGCGGTAGCGCTCGTGGTAGCTCGAGGCCGACTCCTCGATCTCGCGCTGCATGAAGTCCAGGGCGTTGACCGAGCCGCCCATCTCCTCCACCTTGCCCATCAGCTCCCATGAGCGCTCCTCGATCTCGTCCGTCAGCGACTCGATGAAGTAGGAGCCCGCGAAGGGGTCGACGGTGTCGGCGACGCCGGATTCGTGGGCGAGCACCTGCTGTGTGCGAAGCGCGATACGGGCCGAGCGCTCAGTCGGCAGAGCCAGCGCCTCGTCGAACCCGTTGGTGTGGAGCGACTGGGTGCCGCCCGCGACCGCCGCGAACCCCTGTAGGGCGACGCGGATGATGTTGACCTCGGGCTGCTGGGCCTGGAGCGTCACCCCTCCGGTCTGGGTGTGGAAGCGCATCATCTGGGCCTTCTCGTCGGTGGCACCAAAGCGCTCGGCCATGATCTTCGCCCACATCCGCCGGGCGGCTCGGAACTTGGCGATCTCCTGAAAGACGTTGTTGTGGCCGTTGAAGAAGAAGGCCAGGCGCTTTCCGAAGCGGTTGACGTCGAGGCCGGCCGCGATCCCGCCGTCGACGTAGGCGATCGCGTTGGCAAGAGTGAAGGCGACCTCCTGCACCGCCGAACAGCCCTTCTCGCGGATGTGGTACCCGCTGATCGAGATGGTGTTCCACTTCGGGACGTTCTTGTCGCAGTAGGCGAAGATGTCGGTGGTCAGGCGCATCGTCGCCTCGGGCGGGTAGATGTAGTTGCCGCGGGCGATGTACTCCTTCAGCACGTCGTTTTGGACAGTCCCGCGCAGCTCTGACGACGGCACGCCCTGCTCCTCGCCGACCAGTTCGTAGAGCAGCAGCAGGATCGCCGCGGGGGCGTTGATCGTCATCGACGTCGAGACGTCGGCGAGCGAGATCTGGTCGAAGCAGATCCGCATGTCCTCGATCGTGTCGATCGGGACGCCGGTGCGGCCAACCTCGCCGGCGCAGAGGGGGTCGTCGGAGTCGCGGCCGAGCTGGGTCGGCAGGTCGAAGGCCATCGACAGCCCGGTCGAGCCGTGCTCGGTCAGGTAGCGGTAGCGCTCGTTCGTGTCCTCGGGGGTCGCGAACCCCGCGTACTGGCGCATCGTCCAGGTGCGGTCGCGGTACATCCGTTCGTGGATCCCGCGCGTGAAGGGGTAGGAGCCGGGCTCGCCGAGGCGCTCCTCGAGCCCGGGCGCGACGTCGCTCTCGTCATAGAGCGGCTCGATCTCGATGCCGGAGTCGGTGATCACCCGCTCGTCCTCGGGCCCGACCACGGGGGCGATGTAGCGGTGGAGGTCCTCCTCGGCGGCCTTCAGCTGCGCGTCGTCGGGCGCGCCGTTCGACGCGGCCCCCTCGGCACCCTCGTCCGCCGCCTTGTCATGCGGGCGCGTAGCCATGGGTCAAGGATAGATCGGCGCAGGCGAGGAGGATCAGACGATGCCGTCGAACGGGCGCTTCTCCGGGGTGGAGAGCTCGTCCATGACTGCGTCGAGCCACCCCTCGAGGCGGTGGGGCTCGCGCTTGCAGCTCGCCTTCACCTCGACGTGGGTGCCCCAGCCCTTCTCGGCCATCTCGACCTCGATGCGGCCTGAGTTGATGTGGCTCGCCGCCTCCCAGACCAGGCGGGACTCGGGCTCGCGCTCCGCGATCTCGATCTCTGTCGCCTGGCCCACGAGCGAGCTCATCAGGCCCTGCATGCGTTCGGGCTGGTCGATCATCTCCCAGAGCTCGGGAGAGGACTTCATAAGGGTCCGGCTTGCGGATCTCATGCCCGCTGTTTCGGCCCCGCCCGGGCCCTTCCTGCCGCTACTTCGGAATGGGTGATTCCTGGCGTTCGTGCTCAGGCGTGGCCTGGGATTTCGTGCCCTCGCGCTCGCGGCTCAGGCGCGCCAGCTCCTGCGCCAGCAGCTTGTTCTCGCGCGAGAGGCGCGAGACGACCGACGAGAAGCTCAGCAACAGCACGAGGATGAAGCCGAATCCGACCACGAACAGGGCGTTCGCGGGCGTGGCGATCCCGACCAGCTCGGCGAGCTCGTCGAGCAGCCCGTCGAAGATCGAGAGCACGAGCAGCACGGCGGCGGCGAGCAGCCAGAGGATCGCGTAGGGCTCGCCCAGCCGGCGGCGGCGAACCAGCTCGAGCACGAAGAAGAAGAGGAGCGCCGACCCCGCGATCGCGACGATCTGGACGCGCGTCCCGAGCGTGCTCCCGGCGGCGAGCAGGTCGATCACCGCGGCACCCCCTCGAGCGCCTCGGAGGGAGGCGTCGCGAGCCAGTCGTCGCCGGGCGGCGGCACGGGCCGGCGGCGGAAGAGCCCGACGAATATCGCCAGCATCACGCGCACCATGTAGTAGGGGGCGCTGTAGCCGCCGAGCGACGAGCTGCCGTGGGCGCGCGGGCGCATCGTCACCGGCACCTCCTGCATCGACATGTCGTGGGCGTGCACCATCAGGATCGCCTCGACCTCGGGGAAGTCGTGGGGGTAGTCGCGGGCGAAGAGCTCGATGCCGCGGCGGTTGGTCATGCGGAAGCCCGACGTCGGGTCCGTGACCGGCGAGCGGGTGATCCGAGAGACGAGGCGGGCGAACAGCTTCTGGCCGATTCGCCGCCAGCTGCCGACGGGGTAGCCGGCCCCCTTGAGGAACCGGCTGCCCCAGACCATCTCGGCCTCGCCGGCGTGCAGCGCCCTCTCGAGGGCGGCGAGCTGCGCGGGGTCGTGCTGGCCGTCGCCGTCCACCTGGACGGCGATCTGGTAGCCCTGGAGATAGGCGAAGCGGTAGCCGGACTGCACGGCGCCGCCGATCCCGAGGTTGAAGGCGTGCGAGAGCACGATCGCCCCGGCTTCCCTCGCGACCTCGGCGGTGTTGTCGGTGGACCCGTCGTCGACCACGAGCACGTCGTAGTCCGGCGCCTGGCTGTTCAGCTCGGCGACGACGCCGGCGATCGCCCCCTCCTCGTTCAGTGCAGGCACGATCGCCACCTTCTTGCTTCCAGCGGCCATCAGGCGAGAAAGGATACGACCGCATCCGCGGCGCGCGGGCCCGCCTCTCCGTCCCAGTGCGGGATACGCGGAGGGGCGTGTGGAGGCTCGCTCGCCAGGACCTCCGCGGCGGCGCTTCGAAGCGCATCCGGATCGACCCCGACGAGGGTGTTCGTGCCGAGCTCGACCGTCACCGGCCGCTCGGTCGTCCGCCGATAGGTCAGGCAGGGGACGCCCAGGGCCGACGTCTCCTCTTGGACCCCGCCCGAGTCGGTGATCACGAGGCGCGCCTCGGCCTCGAGCGCGATGAACTCCGCGTAGTCCATCGGCCGGGCCAGCTTCACCATCGGCGGGAGCTCGATCCCCCATTCCTCGAGGTGGGCGACGGTGCGCGGATGGGCGGGGAAGAGGACGGGCGCTGTGTGCGAGATCTCGCCGAGCACCTCGATCACCTTGCCGAGCGCCTCGCGGTCGTCGACGAGCGCGGGCCGGTGCAGCGTGACCAGCACGTAGCTGCGCGACTCGACTCCGGCGGCCTCGAGCGCCGCCTCGCGGTCGGCGTCGTCGAGGATGCGAAAGAGGCTGTCGATCATCGTGTTGCCCACCAGCACGACACCGGCCGACATCCCCTCGGCCGCGAGGTTCTCGACGGCGTCCTCGGAGGTGCAGAGGAGCAGGTCGCTGACCCGGTCGGTCGCGATCCGGTTCACCTCCTCGGGCATCGACCAGTCCCGTGAGCGCAGCCCCGACTCGAGGTGGGCAACCGCGATGTTCAGCTTGGTCGCCGCGAGCGCCGCCGCAAGGGTCGAGTTGACGTCGCCCGCGACCAGCACGATGTCGGCCGGATTCTGCTGCAGGTCGGCCTCGACCCCGATCATCACCTTCGCCGTCTGCTCGGCATGGCTTCCCGACCCGACCCCGAGGTTGGCGTCGGGCTGGGGCATCCCCAGCCGCTCGATGAACCCGTCGGAGAGCGCCCGGTCGTAGTGCTGGCCCGTGTGCAGCAGGCGCACGTCGACGCCCTCGCGCTCCCCGAGCGCCTGGGTGACCGGAGCCATCTTCACGAAGTTGGGCCGCGCGCCGACGACGGCCAGGACGGTTGGCATCGCGGGAGTCTCGCCTACTCGGCTACTTGACGACGTTGAAGAGGCGGCCGCAGGTGTAGCCGTCCGCGAGATTCGGCGTCTTCGAGTTGAAGCCCATCGCGATGTCGTACGCGCCGGCGGCCTCCGGGGTGAACCTCGTCTCGAAGAACCCGCGCCGCCCGGTCCGGACCTTCTGCTTGACCGGCCTGACCTTCGTGTTCGAGGTGATCGGCCCGACCACGCGCAGCTTCAGGATCTTGCGGCGCAGCACTGGCTCGGTGCGGCCCGTCACCACGATCACCTTGCCCAGTCTCGCCTCCGTCACCCGAGCGGGGGCGCGTTCGCTCTCCGGCCTCGTCTTGAACAGGATGCGCAACCCCGACATCCCGGTCCGAGTCGGCTCTGCCGTCCGCACCGTAAGCGGCAGTGGGAGCGTGCTCTCGTCCCCGCTGACCATCTGCGTGCCGATTTCGAACGACGGCGCGATGCTGTCACCCGGCCACGGCGGCTCCGTCGCCACGAACGTCGCGACCAGCGACGACTGCGATCCCGCCGGGATCGTGACGTCCCTGACGCCACCGCCGTTGACCGAGCCGTGCCAGCCCGGCCCGGTCCCACCGCACGACGCGATGCTCGGGATCGAGAAGGCGCCGAGGCCGAGCGCGCCGGGCCCGTTAAGTGTGAGCTGCCCGTTGGTCGCGAGCGTCGCGAATTCCGCGTCCTGGCCCTCGCCGCCGAACTGCGGCACCCGAGTCGAGACGGTGAACCGCTCCTCCTGGGTGGTGGTGGTCACGGCGAGAGCACACGTGATCGCGGTCGGCCCGGGGTAGGCGATGGTCGTCGGGGCGCACGAGGCGGAGTAGGTGGCCTGGGCGCCGGCGGAGGCGGGAACCACGAGTGCCGCCAAGACGCTTGCGGCGGCAAGACCGCCGATGCGTATAGACCATCTCCCTGGACGCATGCTTCACCGATGGTCTCACGACCGCGGGTGACGGACAACCCGACTGGCTAGGCTCAGCTCATGGCGAGCCAGGACAACGGCGCGGTTGTGGTCACGGGCGCTTCGACCGGTATCGGCCGCGAAACCGCGCTCTACCTCGACGAGCAGGGCTACCGGGTCTTCCCCGGGGTGCGAAAGCAGAAGGACGCCGACAGCCTCACCAAGGCCGGTTCTGACCGCCTCACTCCGATAACGATCGACGTCACCGATGTGTCCTCGATCGAGGCCGCGCGCGAGCAGGTCGAGGAAGCGGTCGGCAACGCGGGGATCGTCGGGCTGGTCAACAACGCCGGCGTCGCCAACGCGGGGCCCGTCGAGCACCTCCCCGTCTCCGACTTCCAGAAGGTGATCGACGTCAACCTCACGGGCCAGTACGCGGTCACGCAGCAGTTCCTTCCGCTCGTGCGCCGAGGCGAGGGCACGATTCTTTTCATCACCTCGATCGGGGGCCGGGTCGCCTCCCCGTTCTTCTCGGCCTACAACGCCTCCAAATTCGGTCTCGAGGGCCTCGCCGACGCGCTCCGGCGCGAGATCAAGCCCTGGAAGATGAACGTTGTGGTGATCGAACCGGGGTCGATAGCGACCGAGATCTGGGAGCGCGGAACCGAGGAGTTCGACCGCGCCGAGTCCGAGCTCGGCCCCGAGGCGAAGCGGCTCTACGGCACCCAGCTGAAGGCGATGCGCGACGTGATGGCCGAAACGGCTGAGCGCGGGATCGAGCCGGTCGAGGTCGCGAAGGTGATCGAGAAGGCGATCCGGTCCGACAGCCCGAACTCGCGCTACCTCATCGGCAACGACGCCAAGCTGATGTACCGGATGCAGCGGCTCGTCGGCGACAAGAACTTCGACAAGCTGATGCGCCGCTCGATGAAGCTGCCGAACGACGCGCCCGACGCTCGCTGAACTTCCTTCGCATGTAGGGTGGCCTCTATGGGGGTCCCCTGTCGCCGACTCATCCTCGCCGTGTCGTCGCTCGGCCTGCTACTTCTCGTGGCGGCCCCGCAGGCATCGGCGGCGGGCACGCTCACAGCCCAGCGCGTCGGCGGAGCCGCGTCGCCGACCGCGCAGGACGCGACGGCCAGGGGCCCGGTCTCGCTCGTTCTGAGCTTCGACTCGACCTATGACGGCCCGGACCCTCCGTTCACCCCGAAGATGACCAAGGCCACCTTCGACGTGGACGACGACCTGCTGATCACGCCGGGCGCCACCGCTCAGTGCGACCCCGGCGCAGCCGGGTTCAACAGCTCGACGACCGCGGCTGCACTCGCCGCGTGCGGGGGTGCTCACTTAGGCTCGGGCGCGTTCGAGTTGGCTGGCCCTGCCGTTGCGACCGGCATCTCCAGCGCATTCAATGCCACCCCGAATACATCAGGCGTTCCGCGGATCGTCCTGCATCTGCGCACCGCAGCGCCCTTGAACACGACGACGGTCCTGATTGCGACGCTCTCTTCCTCCCTCGCGGGTCCCGACTTCGGGCAGACCCTCGACATGCCGGTGCCCCTGTTGGCTGGGGGCGCGTTCGTGTTCGAGCATCTCGATTTCCGGCTCGGGCAGGCTGGCACCCCCTCGGCCGCCACCTACGTGACGGGACGCTGCGCCGACGCAGGCAGGGAGTGGAACTACTCGGGCTCGTTTGCCTTCGACGACGCCACGTCGCGCACCGACACCGACTCGCAGCCCTGCACCGTCGCCCCGCCGGCAGTTGTGACTCCACCGCCCGCGAAGACGCCGACCAAGCCGAAGAAGAAAAAGAAGAAGAAGAAGAAGAAGAAGAAGCGGAAGAAGTAGCTCCGAGCTAGCCCGCCGCCCACGCTTTCGCGGCCTCGAGCTCCCCGGGCGCGAACACCTTCAGCTCGCCCGGCGAGATCCAGCCGAACATGCGCGTCCAGCGCTTGATCCAGTCGATGTCGGTGACCAGCGCCGAGCGCTTCAGGTTGTCCCGGTGGCGCACGTCGATGTCGAAGTCGGCCTTCAGGTCCTCCCATATCGCCCGCCCGTCGTGCGCCTCGAAGTCGTCGTCGAGGCAGAACACGATCCGAAGCTCGCCGTCGGCCTTCAACACCTCCGCGATCGGCGGCAGGATCGTCTCGCGGTAATCGGAGGCCTCGAGCTTGCCCGAGGCGCGGAAGCCGAGCGTCCCCTCGGGTGTGTTGATGCGTTCGACCATCCCCCGCCAGCCTATACTGAATCCGATATGACCACGGACCTCGGCATCACCCTGCGACGCGAGCGGCTACGCCGCGGCGTCAGTCAGAGCGCCCTCGCGCGGCGCACCGGTGTTCCCCAGCCCGCGATCAGCAGAATCGAGGGTGGGACCGAGGTCCCGTCGCTGGAGCGATTCGGGCGGCTGGTCTCCGGCCTCGGCTTGCGCCTCGACCTCGGCCTCGAGCCCCTCGCGGTCCACCGCGGCGAGCCGGCCCACCGCGAGGCGATCTCGAGAATGACTCCCGGCCAGCGCCTCGAACAGGCCTCGGCGTGGAGCAGCTTCGCCTCGGAGCTTCGCGGTAAGGCTGGAGCGGCCTAGGTGCCGAAGGCACCGCGCTCGCGCCGCGTCCTCGAAGACCGAAAGGACGCGGAACCGCCGCGGATCATCGAGGCGCTACTCGAGCACGGGGTCGAGTTCGTGATCATCGGCGGCGTCGCGGCTCTCGCGCACGGAGTGCAGAGGATCACCCGCGACATCGACCTCGTGATCGCCCCCGGCAAGGCAAACTGCCGCCGTGCGATCAAAGCCCTGGTCGCCCTCGGTGCCGAGGAGTACCGCCCCCAATCGAAGAAATGGGTCCGCATCTCGCCCAACGCCGACCCGGCTTGGCTGCTGAAGGCGCCGCGCCTGTGCGACAGCCGCGCTGGCGGCGTCGACATCTGCAACGCGATCGCAGGGACCCCGAGCTGGAAGGAAGCACGCTCCGGGGCGATCGAGGTCGACGCTTTCGGCCTGCGCTTTCGCGTACTCGGAAAGGATGCATTGATCAAGAGCAAGCTCGCCGCCGGCCGCGAGAAGGACCGCGCCGACGTCGCCGAGCTGAACGAGCTCTAGGGCTGGTCAGCCGGTCGAGCCGACGAGGCGCTCGACGCCCGAGCGCTCGATCGTCAGCTTCAGGCCCTCGGCCAGGCCCACCTTGGGCTCCCAGCCGAGCAGCTCGCGAGCCTTGGTGATGTCGGGCTGGCGAACTTTGGGGTCGTCGACGGGCAGCGCCTCGTAGACGATCTCCGATCGCGACCCGGTCGCCTCGACGACGGCTTCGGCGAGCTGGAGCAGCGTGTACTCGTCGGGGTTGCCGATGTTGACCGGCAGGTGGATGTCGGACTCGGCCAGCGCGATCAGGCCCCGGATCTCGTCTTCGACGTAACAAAAGCTGCGCGTCTGGCTGCCGTCGCCGAACACCGTCAGCGGCTTGTCCTGGAGCGCCTGGCGCAGGAAGGTCGGAATGGCGCGTCCGTCATGCGCCCTCATCCGGTCGCCGTAGGTGTTGAAGATCCTCACGATGCAGGTGTCGACCCCCTGCTGGCGGTGGTAAGCCATCGTCAGCGCCTCCGCGTAGCGCTTCGCCTCGTCATAGACGCCGCGCGGACCGATCGGGTTGACGTTGCCCCAGTAGTCCTCGGGCTGCGGATGGATCTCGGGGTCTCCATATACCTCCGAGGTCGAGGCGAGCAGAAAGCGCGCTCGCTTGAACTTCGCGAGACCCAGCATGTTGTGGGTCCCGTACGAGCCGACCTTGAGCGTCTGCAGCGGCAGCCGCAGGTAGTCAATCGGGCTCGCCGGCGAGGCCAGGTGGTACACGAAGTCGACCGGCTCCTCGATCGACACGAACTCGATCACGTCGTGATTGACGAACACGAACTCGTCCGAGCGCAGGTGCTCGATGTTCTGCAGGTTCCCCGTCTCGAGGTTGTCGACGCAGATCACCCGATGCCCCCGCCCGAGCAGCTGCTCGCAGAGATGCGATCCAAGGAAGCCGGCGCCGCCGGTGACTACGCAGGTGCTCATCGTCGCCGCAGCGTAGCCGAGGCCTTTGCGAGTAAACGCAAGTCGCCCACCTCCGAAATCGGTCAGCCGCGTCGCGCCGGCGCTGGCACGCCCAGTTGCTTCGCAGATCGAGCGCACGGTTCCCTGCGCGAGCTCACGATGTCGTGGAACGGTGGAAGGTGCTCCGCGAGGACCTCGCCATTTGGCGTGACTCGCGCCTTCTCCGACGAAGTGGCAGCCGTGTTTCAGCAGGTGGCGCTCAAGATCTCGACGCTTCAAGGATCGAACTTCAGGGTGACCGACTCGCTGTCCGTGTCCGAGCGCAGGCGCTGCAGTTCCTGGTCCGGAGTGAGCAAGACCTGCAGCGCATCAAGCACGTTCGTCCGCGCCTCCTCCCGGGTCCTTCCCTCGCTGATCGCGCCGGGCAGTTCGGCCACCTGCGCGGTGATGCGGCCATCGTCATTGGCCTCGTACCAGATGGTCAGATTGAGCGATTCGGTCACGGACACAAAGTAGACGAGGCCGCCGAGCCGAAGTCTCTCCCCGGCGGGGCCGCCGGCCGTCCAGCGCAAGCGCGACATTTCTCGCAAATTGCGGATTCATTGCGCCCGTTCGGGGACGAACCGTGAGAGCTTTCGCCTGACTAAGGCGTGAAGAACAGGGACGGTGTCCGCGCGTTGGCAGGTGTCACTTCAGAGCAGCCGGTCGAGAGCTCCCCGGAGTCGCGCAAACGTGCGGCAGCCGGCCTGGTCGAGAGTCACGACGCCGTCTTCCGCCGCACCGCCCGCCGCTATTCGATCTGCGCTGACGACGCCGAGGACGCGTATCAGCGCTCACTCGAGATCCTCTTGACCAAGGCGCCGCCGATCGAGGGAGACAACCTCGTGAGGTGGATGCAGACGGTCACCAAACGCGAGGCGCTGGGTGTCAGGCGACAGCGCGAGCGCTTGCTGAGTGCGCCCCGACCTCCCGCCGATGAGGAGGACCGCGACCCGCTTGACTCGATCGCCTCCGACAGCCCCGAACCCGACGATCGCGCCGCCAGCCGCGAGCGAGTCGCGAGGAGCAACGAGGCGCTCCGGGCCTTAAAGCCTCAGGAGGTCCAGGCCCTGACCCTGAAGGCCGAGGGCTACTCGTACGCCGAGATCGGCGAGATCACGGGTTGGACCTACACGAAAATCAACCGGTGTATGGCCGAAGGGCGGAAACGCTTCCTCGAGGTCTTCGAGGAGCTCGAGCAGGGTGGGCGATGCGCCAACTTGACGACGGCACTCTCTGCGCTGGCCGACGGTGAGGCGGACGTCGCCGGTGCTGACGAGGTCCATGTCCACCTCCGAAGTTGCGGAGCGTGCCGAGCCAAGCTCCGTGCCTTCCGCGGAGTGCCGGACCGAGTCCTCGAGTTGCTTCCACTTGGGCCAACGGTCGAGACGTCGACCGGCGGGCGGTTCTCGGATTGGTTCGGCGAACGAGTGAGCGCGGCGATCGAGAAGGGCAGGGAGCTCGGCTACTCGGTCGTGACCCGCGGCGCCGGCGACGGACCGGCTGGCCAAGTAGCGGCGTCAGGTGGAACGCGAGGCGCCGGAACGGCCGCTCTCGCCAAGGTGCTCGCCGTCTGCGGAGCTACGGCCGCGGGCGGAGCGGCTTGCGTCGCCGGAGGCGTCGTCGATCCCGGAAGCGTCGACCTCGCCTCCGAGGAACATCCAAAGCCGGCGATCGAGCAACCGGCCCGTCCGGTTGAACAGCCCCTTGACCAAGCGGAGGTCGTGACACCGGCCCCGGCCGCTACGGAGCCCGTCGCGGTGCAGGAAGACGCGGCTGCGGAGCCGGAGCCAGAGCCGCAGACGCAGGCGCAGCAGGCAAACCAGCAGTTCGGCTTCGAGGCCGCCGCCGAGGCACCGGCCCCCGCCAGTAGCGGCGGCGAGTTCAGCGGCCCGTCGGCGGGAGGCGGAGGGGGCAGCTCAGGCGGAGGGGGTGGGTTCGGGTTCGAGAACTAGATGCGCCACGCCGAAGCCGGGTCTCCCCGCAGATGATCGACGCATCGAACTGCTGCGTGGCCACTGTGTTCGTCTGCTCGCATCGTGGCGCTGCTGTTGCTACTCGTCGACGTCCGAGGGCAGAGGCGGGCTACTACGTCGTGAGCAACTGCGGGGTCGATCCTGGATATCTCAGAGGCGCCGGACGCGCAGTCACTCACCAACACCAGCGTTTACCCAAGGTCGACTGACTGTGGCGCTAGCCCGACTCGGGTTCACG
Source organism: uncultured Solirubrobacterales bacterium (assembly GCA_963820665.1). Lineage (GTDB taxonomy): Bacteria > Actinomycetota > Thermoleophilia > Solirubrobacterales > 70-9 > CAVUAT01. Next base: position 100,159 of record CAWGAL010000003.1, read on the forward strand.
GGGCTGCGCATTGGCGGTGAACACCGGCGGCAGTCGGCGGCGTCGGGAGCGGATACGCGTAGGCGCCTGGGGCTGGACCGCGCCTCCGGGGGCTTCGTTTCAGAATGTCGACTTCAACTTCAACATCCGAAACGACAACGGCCACCAGCGCTTCGGTCACGCTCGCGAGCGCGGGTGGTGCAGTGCTCGGTCGGTGGGCGCCACCGACCTTCCCCGCTGACGGCAGCTGGCAGGTAGGCACGATCGTACCCGACGAGCGCCAAGTACTTCACGGCATGGCTCGAATGCTCTGGGGGCTGCGCGCCCTTCGGGCCAGGCCCACACTTTCGTCAAGAACCTCTACTTCACGATCGTCGACGTCGACGTCGCCCCAGATCGATTCACTCGGGGGCTCGCTGCTCGCCGGCGGCACTCGTCGCGGGACCGAGACACTGACGGTGACCGGCTCGGACAACGCGAGCGGGATCTCTGGAGCGACGGTCGAGATCAACGGTGTTCCTGTCGCGACTCCCCGAGCGCGACTGCGCCGGACTCGTGCCCGAGCGGCCGGCACGCAGCTTCTATCCGTGTCCTCTGCGCAACGGCTGGGACCTGCCCATCAACACGGAACTGCTGCCGGACGGCCAAAACGAGGTCGAGGTCTGCGTCTATGACATGAGCTTCGATGTAAACGCAAGCTCAGTGACTGCGCAAACGCGCACGATCTACGTCGACAACAGCTGCCCGAACTCAGGCGGCACGTCCGCGACCCAGATCGAGGCGGGGGTGCAGTCCGGGACGGGGATACCGCGACGATCGGCGATCGTCATTCGGTCAGACACGCCAGCGACGGTTCGGGCTCGCTTTCGGGGCCGAGCAGCGTCGCGGGCTCGACCGTCTGTTTCTACGAGCAGGTTGACCTACCGGGCGATGGCCGCGAGCTCGTGGACACGGGCAAGGTGCGAAACGACGGCTCCTTCGACCTCGACGTGGCCCCGGGCCCGAGCTCGAAACCTTGACGTGGTCTTACCGCAACAACAACAAGATCGTCGGAGCGGGAGCACCTCCACATCGACGCGGTGGTTGCGCCGCAGTTTCGAGGTCGTCGGCCGGGCGAGGCTCTGCCAACGGCCAGAGGGTTCGTTTCCGCGGCCGTGATCCCGGGCCCGAACGCCTCGGGTCGCGGAATCAGCCTGCAGGCACGAGCCGGCAAGAAGTGGCGAACCTTCAAGCAGGTGAAGGCCGATCCGAACGGGGAGTTCCGCGGCCTCTACCGCTTCACTCAGACCACCGGCCGCGCGCGCTACATCTTCCGTGCCCGAGTCAAGCGTCAGGGCAACTACCCGTACCTTCCTGGCCACTCGCGAAAGCGTGGCGTAGTCGTCTTCGGGCTGAGCAGCGACACTAACGCCGGCCTCAGCCGTGATCGTCGGCTCTTCCGCGGCCTTGCCTACTTGCCTGAGTTTCGCTTAAGGCAGCAGGGCAACGCCTCGGACGCACGTTCGGACTCGATGCCGAGTCGTAGCCTCGGACCGACCAGCTGTTCCCGACAGGAGCAGATTCGATCAGTGCGGGTGTCCCGCTCGAGCTGTTGGCCACGCCGCCTCCGCTCAGCAGCTGTTCATTCTTCGCGCACCGGGCGACGACCGGCGCGAAGCCGATCGCCGTGTGCCAACACGATCCGTGACGCCAGCCAGCTCGCGTGCCGTCACGTTGCCGGCCTTGATCGAGCTCGCCCTGACGGAGTTCTTGCCCACGCTGAGAGCGATGGCCGTCGACCCGCCGGCGACAGCGACGATCAGGGCGAGGGTCGCCGTCACATTCGCGTAGCTGAGCTTGGCTCTCATTGAAGTCCGTCTCCTCGTCTCTTAGCTCTGTCGTATCAACGCTTGAATCGAACGCTAGTAGCGGCGTGCCGGAATGGGATTCGCGACGTTCCCTAGCCCGCTCGCTGCCTCTCCCGATACGCCCGGTTCTTCAGCCGGTTCCCGCATAGGCCCGTTCTGCACCATGAGCCTGAGCGGTTGCGGGAGTTGTCGTAGAAGGCCCAGAGGCATTCGGGGTTTTCGCAGAGCTTGAGGCGGTCCCAGTGGTCGCCGGTCAGCTGCTCGTGGAGGATGATGCCGAGGATCAGGCAGACGAAGTCTTCGATGTCGGTGGCGGGGGAGGTGTCGGGGGCCAGCTGGCCGGTGGCCGGGTCGGCGACGAGCTGGACGCGCTGGGTGGCGACGAGCTCGGCGAGGGCCTCGCCGGCCTTGGGATCGTGTTCCCCCCGCTCGTTGGCGACAAGCAGGTCCCGGACGATTCCGCGCAGGCGGTCGGTGATCTTCATGTCCTTGGCCGAGACGCTCGATCTCGGGGACGGCGAGCTCGGAGCGCAGCAGCCAGTCCTTGAAGAGCTCGGGGCTCTCGAGCAGGTCGGTCGAGGTCTCTACGTCGAGCGTGTTGGCGAAGGCCTGGACCGCGAGCAGGGGGACGGGCGCGGGCTTGGATTCGACCTGGCGCGTCAGCTCTTTGGCGTTCATCTAGGGATCCATTCTAGCGTGACGAGCATCACGTTTACGGTAGTCACGTGACTGGTATACTTGTTTTGGTTGTCACGACGACGACCGAGAAAGGAGCAGTCATGTTCGGTGGACTAGCAATCGGATTCGCAGAGTTGATCAAGCCCAGCGGTACGGCGCAGGGTCTTCCTCGCGAAAGCGACAAGAAGCACCGCAGGCGCGACGTGCGCCGCCCTCGATAGGGCGGGCACGCGCGTCCGCATCAGTTTGAGCCCTAGGCCTCGAGGCTGAAGGGCGGGTAGCGGTCCGTCACGAGGATGAACGCGTAGGCATAGACGCGGTTCGACCAGCGCAGCACTCCCTCGACGAAGTTGAACAGCGACTGCGGGTAGCGGCCGGTGAACAGGATCGCGAACCAGGCGATGATCACCACGAAGAACGCCGCGATGTAGAGGAAGAGCAGCACGATGTAGTGCGGGATCGCCAGGAACCACTTGACCAGCGGCAGGCCCCGGCTGAGCTGCTGCCCGTCGGGGGTCGGGAAATCGAGATGGACGGACTGCTCCTCGTCGGTCGAGGGGTAGGTGGTCGTCCATCAGCCAGATGTAGACGTGGACCCGGTTCGCGAAGCGCATCAGCTCGCGGTTCCAGTTCGCCCACCAGACCGGGTACTTCTTTTGGAACAGGAGCATCAGCAGGGGCGGGAAGAAGAGAAAGCCGCCGGCGGCGAGATAGACGCCGGCATCCCCTCCCGCTCCGCCACCACCGCTCGGACCGAGCACCGAGCCCAGCACGATCAGGATCGGGATCACGACGATGATCCGGAAGAAGGTGGTCAACCGATTCAGGTCGCGGTCGGGGTAGTCGACCGAGAAGGTCAGGGGATAGTTCTGCATCTCGCCTCCTGGTTCGCCGGAGTGGACAACGGCGGTTCGAACCGTAGGACGGCGGCCGGACTCCAAAGGCGGGCGCGCGGCGGCCCGTGTAATCATCGGCTCAGTGAGCGCCCGTCGTGTCGCCTTCTTCGATGTCTTCGCCGAGCGGCCCCTCGCGGGTAACGGGCTCGCGGTCGTCGACGACGCCGACGCGGTCAGCGACGAGGTGATGCTCGCCTTCGCCAAGGAGACGCGCCTCTCGGAGACGACCTTCGTGCAGAGCGCCGACGCGGAGGGCGCGGACTACCGAAACCGGATCTGGACCCCCGGCGAGGAGCTCGGCTTCGCCGGCCACCCCTCGCTCGGCACCGCGGTGGCGGTCGCGCGCTGGCGCGGCGAGAGCGAGGCCAGCTTCACCCAGCAGACCGGCGCCGGCCTGCAGCCGATCGAGGTGCGCGACGAAGGAGAGGCCTGGCGGGCGTCGATGCTCCAGGACGAGGCCGAGTTCGGTCCCGAGCTCGACCGAGCCGAGACGATGGCGGCGCTCGGGCTCGATGCCTCCGATGCCCATCCCGACCTCGCGCCGCAGATGGTCTCGACCGGGATCTTTCACGCGATCGCACCGATCGCGGACGCCGCGTCGCTGAAGCGGATCGAGCCCGACTACCCGGCGATCGACGCGCTGATCGGCCCTCACGGCGGCGTCGTGCTCTACGTCGCCGCGGTCGACCCGGGTGCGCGCTCGGCCCGAGCGCGAGGCTTCTCGCGCATCGTCGAGCTCGGCGAGGACCCCGCGACGGGCTCGGCGGCCGGCCCGCTCTGCGCCTATCTCGATCGCCACGCCGGGTGCAGCGCGCTGACGGTCGCCCAGGGCGAGGAGATGGGCCGCCCTTCGCGTGCTCGTAGACCGAGATGGACGACGGCGGCCGGGTCAGGGTCAGCGGCAGCGTCCGCCCGCTGATCGAGGGAACCGTGGAGCTGCCGGGCTGATGGCCGCCGAGGTCGATCGCGCGAGGCTGGCGTCGCTGATCGAGCGCGAGCGCGAGCGCTTCGCCGCCGAGCACTCCCGCTCGCGCGAGCTCTTCGAGCAGGCCCAGGTGCAACCTGCTCGGCGGGGTGCCGATGAGCTGGATGGTGATGTGGCCCGGCGGGCACCCGATCTTCGCCGTCGAGGCCAGCGGCGCCTCGATCACCGACGCCGACGGCAACACCTACGTCGACCTCTGCCTCGGCGACACCGGCGCGATGGCGGGCCACGGCCCCGAGCCGACGGCCGAGGCGGTGGCCGACCGCTACCGCCGCGGCGCGACGATGATGCTGCCCACCGAGGACGCGATCTGGGCGGCGGCAGAGCTCGAGCGCCGCTTCGGGCTGCCGCTCTGGCAGCTGACGCTGACCGCGACCGACGCCAACCGCTTCGCGATCCGCATGGCGCGGCAGATCACCGGGCGACCGAAGATCCTCGTGTTCAGCTACTGCTACCACGGCACGGTCGACGAGACGTTCATCGTCGTCGGCCCCGATGGGCAGGGCGTATCGCGCGAGGGCAACGTCGGGCCGCCGGTCGACCCGACGGTGACCACCGAGGTCGTCGAGTTCAACGACGTCGAAGCGCTCGAGCGCGCTCTCGCCGGCGAGCAGGTCGCGTGCGTGCTGACCGAGCCGGCGCTGACCAACATCGGCATCGTGCTGCCCGAGCCGGGCTTCCACGAGCGGATGCGCGAGATCACGCGCGAGACCGGCACCATCCTGATCATCGACGAGACCCACACCCTGAGCGCGGGGCCCGGCGGGATGACGGCTGCGAACCGCCTCGAGCCCGACATGCTCACCGTCGGCAAGTCGATCGCGGGCGGTGTGCCGGCCGGGGCGTTCGGGATGAGCGCCGAGGTCGCCGAGCGCATCGAGTCCGAAAGCGGCGCCGACTACGAGGACACCGGCGGGGTCGGCGGCACCCTCGCGGGCAACGCGCTCACCACCGCGGCGATCCGCGCCACGCTGGGCGAGGTGCTGACCGCCGAGGCGTTCGAGCGGATGATCGCGCTCGCCGACCGCTTCACCGAGGCCGTGCAAGGCACGATCGACGAGCACGATCTGCCCTGGCACGTCGTCCAGCTCGGTGCGCGGGCCGAGTACCGCTTCTCGCCCGAGGCGCCGACGCAGCGGCGGTGCGTCAGCGGCGGCCGGCGACGCCGAGGTCGAGGAGTACCTGCACCTCTACCTGCTGAACCGCGGCGTGCTGATCACGCCGTTCCACAACATGGCGCTGATGTCGCCGGCGACCGTCGACGCCGACGTCGATCGTCACTCCGAGGCGTTCGCCGCGGCGTGCGCCGAGCTTCGCGGCCAGAGCCTGTAGGGCAGGCCCCGCCTGCGCTCGGCGCGCCTGATCTGATCGGCGCGGCGGCGAAGCAGCTCCACCGCGTCCGCGGTCGGCACGAAGGGGTCCGCCACGACTCGGCCGCTCGCAATCGCGATCGCCGCGATCAGCTCGCCGTCGATCTCGGCGGCCAGCACCCTTCCCGCCGGCACGGGTGCGGAGTCGCGCTCGGCGACCGCGAGCAGGGCGGGACCGTCGGCGGGGCCGCAGATGCGAAGGGTGAGGCCGTTCACCGCGAACCTCCCACCGCGGCGTCGACCAGAGCTTCGCCCATGCGCCGACCCGCTTCGCCCGCGTCGGGGTCCTCGGGGTGCCATTGCAGCCCGATCGCGAAATGGCCGCCGCGCAGCTCGAGCGACTCGTAGACGGAGTCGTCTGAGCGGGCGCTGCCCACGAGCCCGGAGCCGATGCGATCGACCGCCTGGTGGTGCTCGCTCGGGATCTCGGCTCGCCGGCCGAGGACGCGCCGCGCGAGCGTGCCGGGACGCGTGTCTACGGCGTGTCGCGTGTTCATGTGCGAGCGGCGAGTGACGCCGTCTGCCTGGACGTCCTGGTAGAGGCTTCCGCCGAGAGCGACGTTCATCAACTGGGCGCCCCTGCAGACGCCGACCATCGGCAGGCTGGCCTCGAGCGCGGCGCGGGTGATTCCAAGCTCTCGCTGGTCCTTGCGGAGGTCCGGCGCGTTCAGCTCGACCCTCGGACGCTGCCCGTAGAGCGACGGGTGAACATCCATGATGCTGCCGATGAACACGATGCCTCCGGCGAGGCCGATCTGGGCCTCGACCGGGCCCGGGCGAAGCAGCCGGACCTCGGCGCCGGAGCGCTCGAGCCAACGAACGTAGGGCGCCGGATCCTCTCGGGTTTCGAGCAGGATCAGCGGTTGCTGCGAGCTGGCCGTACCGCGGTAGGCGGAGACGAACGCGAGCCGGGCGCGCGCGACGCGCTTGCGGGCCGCCTCAGGCGTGATCGCCAGCAGGTCGGCCACCTCCGCGTGGGTGAGGCCGGCCTGGAAGCGCAGCAGGACGAGCAGGCGCTCGTGCGCCGAGATCCTCTCGAGGGCGTCACGCACGGCGATCGCGTCGGCGCCATCGACTGCCAGCGCCTCGATAGCTGACTCCTCGAACTCGTCGTGGTCGCGATGCACGCGCCCGCGCAGCTCGTCGAGGCCGAGGTGGGTCGCCGTTCGGTTCAGCCACGCGACCTGCTGCTGGGGAGCGAGGTCGGCGGGCGCGCTGCGCCAGAGGCGAAGGAACGACTCCTGCGCGATGTCCTCGGCAGCCTCGCGCGATCCGACCATGCGCTCGATGCGCCTGGTCAGCCCGATGCTGTGGTCCTGGAAGAGGGTCTCGGTGGTCATCTACCCATAGAACGTCTCAGCGGTCAGAAACCGGACACCGATGATCCACCTTTTCGCGGGATACTTCAGCCCATGCCCGATCACGATGTCGTAGTCGTCGGAGCCGGCCTCTCGGGGCTGGCCGCCGCCCGCGATCTCGAGGCGGCTGGGCTCGACGTCGTGGTCCTCGAGGCGCGCGACCGCGTCGGCGGGCGCACCCTCAACCACGCCGTCGGCGACGGCCCGGATCAGGTGGTCGAGGTGGGCGGCCAGTGGGTCGGCCCGACCCAGCACGAGGTGATGGGTCTGGTCCGCGAGCTCGGGCTCGAGACGCACCCCACTCACGCGGTCGGCAAGAACCTCTGGGAGGACGCGCGCGGCAAGCTCGGCCGCTACAGCGGCACGATCCCGCGGCTCAACCCGTTGGTGCTCGCCGATTACGGGCGCGCGGACCTCAAGTTCAAGCGGCTCGCGAAGAAGGTCGATCCGAACGCGCCGTGGGACGCGCCCGGCGCCGAGCGCCTCGACGAGCAGACCTACGCGACCTGGCTGCGCGGCGCGGCGCGGACCAAGACCGCGCGCGAGGCCCTGGCGATGGGGATCAAGGCGGTGTTCTCGGTCGAGCCCGCGGACGTCTCGCTTCTGCACGTCCTCTTCTACGCGGCCAGCGCCGGGGGCTGGGACGACCTGATCGACACCGAGGGCGGTGGCCAGCAGGACCGCATCGTCGGCGGGTCTCAGCTGATCTCGCTGACGGATGGCCGAGGCACTCGGCGAAAGGGTCCGCCTCTCGTCCCCGGTCCGAAGCGTCGGCTCTGACGCCGACGGTGTGGTCGTCGGCGGGCTCAGCGCCCGCCGGGTGATCGTCGCGCTCTCGCCGGCCCTCGCCGGACGCATCGACTACGAGCCCGCGCTGCCGGGTCAGCGCGACCAGCTCACCCAGCGGATGCCGATGGGCACGGTGATCAAGTGCATGGCCGTCTACGACGAGCCGTTCTGGCGGGCGGACGGGCTCTCGGGCCAGGCGCTGAGCCTGCCCGGGCCGGCGCAGGTGATCTACGACAACACCCCGCCGGGAGGGAGCCCGGGCGTTCTGCTCGGATTCCTCGAGGGCGACGACGCGCGGCGGCTCGGCGGCGGGCCGGAGGCCGAGCGCCGAGAAGCGGTCGTCGGGACCTTCGCGCGCCTGTTCGGCAAGCGCGCCGCGAGCCCGAGCGCCTACATCGAGAAGGACTGGAGCGCCGAGCCGTTCTCGCGAGGGTGCTACGGGGGAGTGTTCGGACCCGGCGCCTGGACAAGCTACGGCCGGGCGCTGCGCGAGCCCGTCGGCCGCGTGCACTGGGCGGGTACCGAGACCGCTACCCGCTGGATGGGCTACTTCGATGGCGCGATTCAGGCCGGCCGCCGCGCGGCCGCCGAGGTGATCGCGGCGGAGGGCGCTCAGGCGGCGGAGGCGGCGGCCTCGAGGCCTGCGGCCGCCTCGTCCACGAACTGAGCGAGGTCGCCACGGAGGCGGTTCTTGATTCCCTCCTCAGCGAAGGTCCCATCCTCGGCGAACGCCTCGTGGGCGGTGCCGAGCGGGAGTTCATCGCCGATCACCCTCGCGCCGATGTGGTCGAGGACCTTGCGAAGCTCGGCCTGGGCCCACACCGCGCCGAACAGGCCGGTGCTGGCGCCGATGACCTTCACCGGCTTGCCACGGAAGGGGTTGGTGTCGAAGGGGCGTGAAGCCCAGTCGACGGCGTTCTTGATCACGCCGGGGAGCGAAGCGTTGTACTCGGGGGTGGAGAAGAGGACGGCGTCGGCGTCGGCGATCGCCTCGCGCAGGTTCGCGACGCCCGTCGGGCGCAGGATCGACGTCCAGGTCCTCGTTGTATGGCGGGACGTCGCCGAGCTCCGTGAAGAGCTCGAACTCGGCTCCGGGCGGCAGCAGCTCGCCGGCCGCCCGGAGCAGATCGGTGTTGTGAGAGTCCCGGCGAAGCGAGCCCGAGATGCCGAGGACCTTCATCGTCGCTACGCCTCCTCGGCCTTCACCAGCTCGAGGTGGATCTCCAGCGTGACGTCCCATGCCAGGACCGGCGCGCCGCCGGGGGTCTCCATCTGCCACTCGAAGCCGAAGTCGCGACGGTCGAACGTCGTCTCCAGCTCGATCGCGCCGCGCTCTGCGTCGACGCCCTGGCGTGGCTCCTTGTAGGTGCCGGTGGCGTTGACGGACTTCGTCTTGCCCGCGATCGTGAGATCGCCCTCGACGGTCGCGCTGCCGTCGTCGCCCAGCTCGACCTTGCTGGAGCTGAATCGGACCTCGGGGTTGTTGGCCTCGTCGAAGAACTCCTCGCCGAGGACATGTGCGCGGAACTGCTCGGGCTCGGTGATGGAGATCGACGCGACCTTCGCGGCGCCCTCGATCTTGATCCCATCGTCGCCGGCCACCAGCGTGGCGTCGACGTCGCTCAGGGTCCCGCGAAACGTGGAAAGCTCGTTGTGGACGACCGAGAAGCCGAACACTGAGTGCACCTTGTCCGCCTCGTAGGTCCCTGCGAAGCTCTTGGTGGTGGTCGCTGCTGAAGTCATCTGGCTGCTCCTTAGATAGTGGTACTTACCAATGAAGGTAGTGTACCACCGTTGTCTTGAACCACTATTATGTCCAGTGCGATGACGACGCAAACTGCCCCGCCTCAAACTGATACGGACCGCCTGCCATATGGGTTGCTTCTCGCGCGCCTGGGCCAGGAGTCGGTGCGGCGCTTCCGCGGTGCGCTGGCGCCTCTCGATCTGAGCCCGCAGCAGTTCATGGTCCTGAAGCAGCTGCAGGTCATCAACACCGCCTCGCAGGCCGACCTCGCCCAGGCGCTCGGTCTCGACAACAGCAACCTTGCGGCGGTCACCGCCGAGCTGAACGACGCCGGCTTGATCGAGCGCTATCGCCACGAGCGCGACAGGCGCCGCTACGTGATCGAGCTCAGTGCAAGCGGAGCGAAGGTCCTCGCCGAGGCTGACGAGGCGATCGCGGACGGCGAGCAGGAGCTCCTGTCGGCGCTCGAACCCGCCGACCGCGAGCACCTGTGGGAACTTCTGCGCGGCGTGGCCGACGGCGCCAATCTGTGCCCCACGACCTGCGCCGAGGCCGAGGCTCAGGCTCAGGTTGAGGCTCAGTCTCAGGCGCCCTTGCCCGAGAGCATCGAGACCTGCACCACCGACACCTACTGAGGGCTACGCCGTTGGCGGGGGCGACTGACGGCGCACCTATGCTTGCGCCGTCCGCAACCGAAAAGGGGAGTCGAGATGGGTGAAGCTGAAACGCTGACGAGCGCGGAGCGCGACGCGCTCAAAGGGCTCTCGAAGATGTGGTGGGTGTGGCTGGCCATGGGGATCATCTGGACGATCGCCGCTGTGGTGATTCTTCAGTTCGACGAGGCGTCGATCACGACCGTCGGGGTGATCATCGGGATCATGTTCCTCGGCGCGTCGATCCAGCAGTTCATGCTGATGACGATCGCGCCGAACCTGAGGTGGCTGTTCGCCCTGTTCGGGGTGTTGTTCCTCGGTGCTGCCGTGCTCGCGTTCATCAGCCCCGAGAACACGTTCGCGGCGATCGCTGACATCCTCGGATTCCTGTTCCTGATCGTCGGGATCTTCTGGATCATCGAGGCGTTCACCTCCCGCTCGGTCGGCAACGAGCTCTGGTGGCTCGGGTTGACGGCCGGGATCCTGATGGTCGCCCTCGCCTTCTACACGGCCGGCCAGTTCTTCATCGAGAAGCAGTACGTGCTGCTGGTCTTCGCCGGGATCTGGGCCCTGATGGAGGGCGTGATCAACATCACGCGCGCCTTCCAGGTCCGCAGGATCGGCCGCCTGGTCTGAGCTTCGCTCAGGCCGTCTTGGCCCGCCTGGCGGGGGCCTCGCGCGCGACCGTCCTGTCGCGCCCGCTGCGCTTCGCGTCATAGAGCGCGCGGTCGGCTCTCGCGAGCAGCGCGGCGCCGGTCTCGGAGCCGTCCCATTCGGCGACCCCGCCCGAGGTCGTCTGGTCGCGCGGCACCGATTCGCGCAGTGCGTCGACGACCTCCCTCGCCTGCGGCAGCGCGGTCGCGGGCAACAGCAGCGCGAACTCCTCCCCGCCGTAGCGGGCGATCAGGTCGGTCGTGCGCAGGCGGTCGCGCCAGGCGACCGCCACCTCCATCAGGTGGGAGTCGCCGGCCTGGTGCCCGTGTTGATCGTTGAACTGCTTGAAGTGATCGAGGTCGACCAGCGCCGCGCACAGCGGAGCCGACGAGCGGCGCGCACGCGCCAGCTCCCGCTCGAGCTCCTGGTCCCAGGCCCGGCGGTTCGGCAGGCCGGTGAGGGCGTCGGTGTTCGCGATCAGCCCGAGCCGCGACTCGAGCCGTTCGCGCTGGCGGACCAGCTCGCTGATCGCGAGGCCGACGATGCCCGCGATCACCATCCAGAGCACCGGCGGCGCCGAGGACGATCAGCGTGTCGGAGTCCTCGACCGCCGGCGAGGGCACCGCGAAGGTGAGGCCCACCGCGGCGACCGAGAGGGCGAGCTGGGCACGCGTCCCGTAGAGCGCGAACCAGAACACCGGCAGCAGCACGACCGGGGTGTAGGCGGCGACGGGGCTCTCGTTGGCGCTTCGCACCAGCGCCACCATCACGAACGGGATCAGCGCCGGGACGGCCTGTGTCCACGCCGGCAGCCGCTCCCACGGCGCGAGGACAGCGGTGGCGACGATCACGGGAACCAGGCACGCAGCGATCAGGCTGGCGGTGTCGACGGCTCCAGGGAGGAACGGGAGCAGGGCGAAGGCGATCACGCCCGCCGAGACCCAGGGCAACAGCCGCAGTCCCACGCCCGGTCCCTCGAGCGGGCGGCCGCGGGTCACGTGCAGCGAGGCGTCTGTGAGCGCCCGCGCGCCGCGCCTCCGGACGGAGTCCAGTCTGGGTTTGGTGCGCCTGCCTTCCATCTTGCGAAGAGCCTACGCACGTAGGCTCGCGATCGAATGCGGGTGATCGACGTCAAACACCTCGGAAACGAGCACGTGATCGGGTGCTGGGAGCTCGACGGCGTGCTCATCGACCCGGGACCGGAGAGCTCGCTCGAGACCCTGATCGCAGAGCTCGACGGCGAGCCGCGCGCGGTGCTTTTGACCCACATCCACCTCGACCACGCCGGTGGGACCGGCGCGCTGGTGCGGCGCTGGCCGGAGCTGCCCGTATACGTGCACGAGCGCGGCGCCCGGCACCTGATCGATCCCTCGAAGCTGCTGGCGAGCGCCGAGCGTCTCTACGGCGACCAGATGGAGCGCCTCTGGGGCGAGGTCGTGCCCGTGCCAGAGCGGAACGTGACCGCGCTTCGCGGCGGGGAGCAGGTGCTTGGCCTCGAGGTGGCCTACACGCCAGGCCACGCCTCGCACCACGTGAGCTACTTCGACCGAGCCGGCGGCCGCGCGTTCGTCGGCGACACGGCCTGCGTGCGGATCCCGCCCGGCAACTTCGTGCTCCCGCCGACCCCGCCGCCCGACATCGACATCGAGCTGTGGATCGAGTCCCTGGACACTGTCGAGCGCTGGGCGCCCGAAAGCCTCGGGCTGACCCACTTCGGGGCCGTGGAGGACGCTGCGGCCCACCTCGCGCTCGCGCGCGAGCGGCTCGCCGAGCAGGCTGAGCGCGCCAAGGCGATGGACGCCGAGGAGTTCGAGCGCGCCCTGCGCGAGGACATCGCTCGCCAAAGCGACGCCGACGCAGCCGCCTTGCTGCAGGCGGTTCCACCCGAGCAGCAGTGGCTCGGGCTGCGTCGTTACTGGGACAAGAAGCGGGAGCGTTGACGCCGGCTCGAAGGGCCTAGCACCTGGGCTGAGCCCCTACCGGTCGGGGGGCTCGGCGGCGAGCGCGAAGGGGTTGCCCTCGCAGTCCCGGCAGATCGACCAGCGATCGCCGGGGTGGATCACAGAGCCGCCTAGCTGGGTGACCCGCTCGAGCGCTCCGTCCATCGCGGCCACGCTGAAGTAGGGCAGCGACGCAGTGTCGCCGGGGCCGGGGCCGCGCTCATGCACCCCGATGCGAAGCCCGTCGCTTCGCGCCTCCCATCCCGCTCCGGCGCCGGGCGGCCGCTCATCCAGCTCGACCTCCAGCACGCCGCTCCAGAATCGAAGCGCGCGCTCGGCATCGTCGGCGGGGAACTCGATCAGGGGCGAGGGCATCGCAGCCGAGTATGGCCCACAATCCCTGCCGTGAGCCGGGCCCTGCTGATCGTGGACATCCAGCGCGACTACTTCCCGGGCGGCGCCTACCCGCTCGTCGAGCCCGAAGCCGCCGCCGCCTCGGCGCAGAGGGTGCTCGAGGCCTTCCGGTCCCGGGACGAGCACGTCCTGCATCTTCGCCACCTCTGGGATGCGCCGGACGCGACCTTCATGCGCCCGGGGACCGACGGGATCGAGATCCATCCGGCCGTCGCACCGGCCGACGGCGAGCCGGTGTTCGAGAAGGAGCAGCCCAACGGCTTCGTCGAGACCGATCTCGAGGACGAGCTGCGCTCGCGCGGCGTCGACGAGCTGGTCGTCGCGGGAATGATGAGCAGCATGTGCGTGGACGCGACGGTGCGCGCCGCGGTCGACCTTGGGTTCGAGGCCACCGTGGTCCACGACGCCTGCGCCGCTCCGGACCTCGAGTTCGACGGACGCGAGGTCCACGGCGCCGCCGTCCACGCCGCGTTCATGGCGGCCTTGGCCGACGGCTACGCCGAGGTCGTCAGCGCGGACGATCTGCTCGGCTGAACCGGAACAGAACGAAGGCCAGGAAGGCCGCTCCGAGGATGCCCACGGGCCACTCGTTCTCGCCGGTGGCGAACAGGATCAGGTTCCACGCCGCAAACGCTGCGAGGGCGATCGCGGCCGCCAGGGCGAGGGCTCTCACCCATCCCGGCACCGCCTCGGCTCAGCCGCAGCCGGTGTTGTTGCCGCAGCTCGAGCACGTGTAGCAGCTGCCCGTGCGCTGCATCATGCCTCCGCACTGGTCGCACGCCGGGCCGAGCTCGAGGCCCTGCATCCTGGCGGGGCGCACCGGTGGGGTGTCGGTCAGCGCCGCGGTGGCGGGCTGGACCTCCGCCTTCGCCGCTGCGCCGGCCTTCGCCTCGGCGATCGCCTTGTCCTTGGACTGGACCTCGGAGTGGCCGTTCGACCCGGCCGTCGCGGACCCATTTCCGTTGCCCTCGGGCGCCTGCGCGGCGCCGTTGGTGTCCTCGGTCGGCAGCGCGAGCTGCGCGTCCTTGCGGGCTCGGACCTCGTCGGTGATGATCCCGAGGCTCTCGAGGTAGTCGACGTCGTCGACGAAGCGGCTCGCGAGCCAGCGCATGATGTAGTCCGGCAGCGACTTCGCGAACGGGATCTCGGGGTTGCGCGTGATGCCCTCGGGCTCGAAGCGCATGTAGCTGAACTTGTCGACGAAGTCCTCGAGCGGCACCCCGTACTGGAGGCCGATCGAGATCGCCGTGGCGAAGGCGTTCATCAGGCCCTTGATCGTCGAGCCCTCCTTGCCGATGTCGGTGAGGAAGATCTCGCCGAGCGAGCCGTCCTCGTAGCGGCCGGCCGTGATGTAGCCCTCCTGCATCCCGATCGAGAACTTGTGCGTGATCGACTCGCGCTCGCGCGGCATCTTCTTCCGCGCGGGGGGAGCGACGACGACCTCGACCTCGGAGTCGGCCGCGGCCTTGTCGCCGGCGTCGGTCTTCAGCGCCTGGGCGGTCTTCGAGCCGTCGCGGTAGATGGCGAGGGCCTTCAGGCCGCGGTCCCAGCCGTAGCTGTAGGCGTCGGCGATGTCGTCGATCGTCGCCGTGGCCGGCAGGTTCACCGTCTTCGAGATCGCTCCCGAGATGAACGGCTGGGTCGCCGACATCATGTCGATGTGGCCGGTGTGCGAGATCGAGCGCTCGCCGACCGCGACGTCGAACACGGGCAGGTGCTCGTCCTTCAGGCCCGGCGCCCCGACGATCGTGTCGTGCTCGTTGATGTGAGCCTCGATCTGCTCGACCTCTGACTCCGAGTAGCCGAGCGTCTCGAGCGCCAGGTCCACCGAGCCGTTGACGATCTTCATCGAGCCGCCGCCGACGAGCTCCTTGAACTTGACCAGCGAGAAGTCCGGCTCGATGCCGGTCGTGTCGCAGTCCATCAGGAAGGAGATCGTTCCGGTCGGCGCGAGCACCGTCGCCTGAGCGTTGCGGTAGCCGTGAGCCTCGCCGAGCGCGACCGCCTCGTCCCAGCTCTCGCGCGCCGCGTGCAGCAGCGGCTCTTCGACCTGTGACGCGTCGATCTCGTAGGCGGCCGACTGGTGCATCCGCATCACCTGGTTGTGGGGCTCGCGGTTCTCGTCGTAGGCCTCGTACGGCCCGATCGCGCCGGCGACCTCGGCCGAGCGGCGGTAGCCGCGGCCGGTCATCAGCGCCGTGATCGCGGCGGCGATCGAGCGGCCCTCGGCGGAGTCGTAGGGCAGGCCGTTCGACATCAGCAGCGCGCCGAGGTTGGCGTAGCCCATGCCGAGCTGGCGGAAGCGGCGGGCGTTCTCGCCGATCTGCTCGGTCGGGTAGCTCGACGGGCCGACGATGATCTCCTGCGCGAGGAAGACGATGTCCACCGCGTGGGTGAAGTCGTCGACGTTGAAGGTGCCGTCCTCGTTGCGGAAGCGCATCAGGTTGAGCGACGCGAGGTTGCAGGCCGAGTCGTCGACGTGCATGTACTCAGAGCAGGGGTTCGAGGCGTTGATCCGCCCCGACTCCGGGCAGGTGTGCCAGCGGTTGATGATCGAGTCGTACTGGACACCCGGGTCGGCGCACTGCCACGCGGCGTCTGCGATCTGCTCGAGCAGGTCGCGCGCCCTGACCGTCTTCGCGACCGAGCCGTCGACGCGGTTGATCAGGTCCCAGTCCTCGTCGTTGGCGGCCGCCTCCATGAACTCGTCGGTGACCCGGACCGAGTTGTTGGCGTTTTGGAACTGAACTGACGAGAAGGCGTCGGAGTCGAGGCGCATGTCGAAGCCGGCGTCGCGCAGGGCGGCCGCCTTCTTCTCCTCGTCGGCCTTGCACCAGATGAACTTCTCGACGTCGGGATGGTCGATGTCGAGCACGACCATCTTCGCCGCGCGCCGGGTGCCGCCGCCGGACTTGATCGCGCCGGCCCAGGAGTCGGCGCCGCGCATGAAGCTGACGGGCCCCGAAGCGGTGCCGCCCTTGGCGAGGGGCTCGTTGGAGCCGCGGATCTTCGAGAGGTTGATTCCGGAGCCGGAGCCGCCCTTGAAGATGACCCCCTCCTTGGTGTTCCAGCCGAGGATCGACTCCATGTCGTCCTCGACCGAGAGGATGAAGCAGGCCGAGCACTGCGGGTGCTCGCGCCAGCCGACGTTGAACCAGACCGGCGAGTTGAAGGCGGCCTTCTGGTTGACCAGGATCGAAGTGAGCTCGGCCTCGAAGGCGTCTGCGTCGGCGTCGGACGCGAAGTAGCCGCCCTCGCGGCCCCAGGTCGGAGATGGTGCCGGCGACGCGGTCGATCATCTGGCGGACCGAGGTCTCGCGCTCGGGCGAGCCGGGCTGGCCGCGGAAGTACTTCTGGGCGACGATGTTGGTCGCGTTCTGGGTCCAGCTCTTGGGGAACTCGACGTCGCGCTGCTCGAAGGCCGGGGAGGCGGGGTCGCCGATCACCGCGTCGCGGCGCTCCCACTCGAATTCGTCGTAGGGATGGGTTCCCTCGGTCGTGAACCTGCGTTCGATGACCAGGCCCTTCTCGGTGGTCCTCGGCGCTGATTTGGAAGCTGCCCTGGCCATCAAATCTCTCCTCTCGTTCGCTTAGATCCCGTTTCAGGGGGTAGCTCCGGAGCATCCTCTCCATACCGGACAGAACTCGCAGCCGATTTCGCCGCCGGAACGCGGTTTTTGCGGACGCCGCGGCTCTCGAACCGGGCCATGGCGGCGCGGACCGAGTCGAAGTCGTCCAACTCGACTCCCGCGTATTGCAGATAGGCCCCGGCGTCGATCTCGCCGAGCCCCTCGAGGCACATCTCGCGAACCCGGTCGGAGCTGAGCTGCGATCGACTGGCCGCCTCGGCCTCGAGCTCGATGCGGGCGACCAGCGAGTCGAGCTGGGCCGGCGTCACGGGCCGCTTGTGCGCCGCGCGGCCCAGTCCGGCGCGCAGCTTGTCGGAGTTGAACGGCTGGCGCTCGCCGTCGCGCTTCAGGACCCAGGCGGGACCGGGCTCGCGGCGCTCGAAGGTGGTGAAGCGCTCGCCGCAAGCGGCGCAGCGCCTGCGCCGGCGGACTGCGCCGCCCGCGGCGCGCCTGCTCTCGAGAACCTGCGTCTTCGCCTCGCAATGGGGACAATCCATGCCGCTCATTCTACTAGGAGCGGTGTTTCGGCGAGGCAATCTCGACACTAGATATAGCGCAATGGCGGGAAGTGGCCAGCCGAGCGCGGGCGGCGTCTATCGTGGTGGCATGTCGATGACTGGCGACGAGGCACCTTCCCGCGGGCCCGATCCGATCGGGGCCGCGACGGACGCAGCCAGCGAAGCGTTCGAGTCCGCGCGCGAGCGCACGGCTGCCGCACGAGACGCGGCCGCCGACGCCGCGGTCGAGTTCGTCGAGAAGATCCCGAAGCCGCGCTTCCGCGGCGTCTCGCACCAGTGGGCCGCGATCGCCTCGGTGCCGCTCGGAATCGCGCTGATCGTGATCGCGAGCGGGGCGCGCGAGATCGTCGCCGCCTCCATATACGCGTTCTCCCTGACCGCGCTGCTCAGCACGAGCGCCGTCTACCACCGCGTCAACTGGCAGCGCGACGGCGCCCGGCGCTGGATGCGCCGCCTCGACCACACGATGATCTTCGTCCTGATCGCCGGCACCTACACGCCCTTCGCGCTGCTGGTCATGGAGGGGACGCTCGCCGACGTGATCCTCGTAGCGGTCTGGGCCTGCGCGGCCGGCGGGGCGATCCTGAACCTCGCGTGGTGGGACGCGCCCAAGTGGTTCACCTCGCTCGTCTACATCTCCACCGGCTGGGTGGCGATCGCAGCGATGCCCCAGCTCTGGGACCGGATCGGGCCGCTCGGCGTCGGGCTGCTTGCCCTCGGCGGCGCGCTCTACACGGTCGGCGCGGTGATCTACGCAACCCGCCGCCCCGATCCGAGCCCCGAGGTCTTCGGCTATCACGAGATCTTCCATGCGCTGGTGATCGCCGCGTCGGCGCTGCAGTTCGCCGTCATCGCGATCTACGCGATGCACCAGGCCTGATCCTCCGCCGGGCGGGTAGGCGAACCGCGTGACCGCACTCGTCTGGCTTCGCCGCGACCTCCGCATCCGCGACAACGTCGCGCTCCGCGCCGCGCTCGACTCGAGCGACAGGGTGGTCCCGGTCTTCTGCTTCGACGAACGCCTTTATGGAGGCAGGCACGCGTCCGGCCCCCGTACGCAGTTCCTGCTCGAGTCGCTGGGCGAGCTCCGCGACGAGCTCCGCGAGCGGGGCGGCGAGCTCTTCATCCGCACCGGCAAGCCGGAGGTCGAGCTGCCGAAGCTTGCAGAGGAGGCCGGCGCGGGCGAAGTCCACTTCGCCTACGACGTCAGTCCGTTCGCGCGAAAGCGGGGCGAGCGGATGCGGAAGGCGTTCGCCGACGCCGGGATCGAGCAGCACTCCCACCCGGGGCTCAACGCGATCGACGTCCACGACATATCGACGCAGCAAGGCAAGCCCTACACCGTGTTCTCGCCCTTCCACCGCAACTGGCAGGGCGTCGAGCGCCGGCCGATGCTCGAGGCTCCGCGCGAGGTCGCGGTGCCCAGCGGGCCGAACGCGGGCCGGCTGCCGTCGCTGGAGGCGCTCGGGCTCTCCCAGGAGGTCGCCGAGCCAATGCCGGGAGGCGAGGCCGCCGCGGGCAAGCGGCTCGACGCGTTCCTCGCCGGCGACGTCAAGGCCTACTCCGACAACCACGACGCGCTCGGCGCGGACCGCACCTCGCGCCTGTCGCCGTACCTGCACCTGGGCTGCATCTCGGTGCGACAGATCGAGGAGCGGCTCGGCGGCCGAAGCGGCAAGGGCCCGGCCGCGTTCCATCGCCAGCTCTGCTGGCGGGACTTCTACCACCACGTGCTGCTCAACTTCCCGCGGAACGCGCGCTCGGAGTACCAGCAGCGCTACCGCGAGATCAAGTGGTCCTACGCGACCAAACCGTTCGAGGCCTGGCAGGAGGGCCGCACGGGCTACCCCCTCGTCGACGCGGGCATGCGCCAGCTGCTGCGCGAGGGCTGGATGCATAACCGCGCGCGGCTGGTCGTCGGATCGTTCCTGACAAAGGACCTTGGGATCGACTGGCGCTGGGGCGAGCGCCACTTCATGCGCTACCTGCTCGACGGCGACGAGGCCAACAACAACGGCAACTGGCAGTGGATCGCCTCGGTCGGCACCGATCCCCAGCCCTACTTCCGCCGCATCTACAACCCGAGGCTCCATCAGGAGCGATACGACCCCGAGGGCACGTACGTCAGGAAGTACGTGCCCGAGCTCGCGAACGTCCCGGACGAGCACCTCCGCGAGCCGTGGGAGATGCCCGACGAGGTGCAGCGCGAGAGCGGATGCGTGATCGGGACCGACTACCCGGCGCCGATCGTCGACCACAAGGAGGCGCGGCTCGAGGCGATGGACCGTTACCGGGCGGCGACGAGCGGGTAGGCCGAGGCCCATGGCGAAAGAGAAGACGTTCAAGAAGGGGGACCGGGTCGAGTGGTCGACCCCGCAGGGAAAGACGCGGGGAAAGGTCGTGAAGAAGCTCACCTCCACCGCGACGGTCTCCAACGAGCGAAGCCAGGAGGGAACCGAGGTCAAGGCAACCGCCGACGACCCGCGCTACCTCGTCGAGTCCGAGAAGACCGGCAAGCACGCCGCCCACAAGCCGGCGGCCTTGAATAGGATCTGAGCTGCATGGCCGAGCTCAGCGAGCAGAAGCAGCAGACGAAGGCGATGTGGGCCCTCGGCGACTACGGGGCGGTCGTGCACTGGATCTCGAGCGCCGGCGAAGCCGCTGCGGAGGCCGCGGCGATCGGGCCCGACGACGAGGTTCTCGACGTCGCGTGCGGCACCGGCAACGCGACCATCCCGGCCGCGCGCACCGGCGCGAGCGTCACGGGGTTGGACCTGACGCCGGAGCTGCTCGAGGGCGGCCGGGCCGCCGCGGCGGACGCCGGTGTTGAGATCGACTGGGTCGAGGGCGACGCGGAGGCGCTGCCGTTCGACGACAACAGCTTCGATGCGGTGATCTCGGTCTTCGGGGCTATGTTCGCCCCCGACCAGCGCCGGGCCGCCTCGGAGATCGCCCGGGTTCTGCGCCCCGGCGGCCGGATGGCGGTCAACAGCTGGGCACCCGAAGGCAGCATCGGCCGTTTCTTCGCCCTCATCGGGACGCACATGCCGCCGCCCCCCGACGGCTTCCAGCCGCCCATCCTGTGGGGGGACGCCGATCACGTCCGCTCCCTGTTCGAGGGCACCGGGGTCGAGCTCGAGTTCGAGGAGCGGGCGGTGGAGTTCGAAGGTGACTCCGTCGAGGAGTTCTTCGCCGTCTACGAGGACAAGCTGCCTCCGATGGTGGCGGCGAAGGCGATGCTGGAGCCTGAGGGCAAGTGGCCGGCGCTCCGGGATGACCTGCTCGCGCTGTACGAGGACGTCAACCTCGCCGAGGACGGGACCTACCGCTCCACCGGCGAATACCTGATCGCGCGGGGCCGCAAGGCCTGAACTCCGCCCGTCTCGCACGGGCTGTCAAGCTCCCTTGACATGTGCACTGTGTCAAGGTAGCTTGACATCAATGGAAAACGAGATACGCGCGAGAAGGGCTGAGCGGGGCGTCTCACAGGGCGCCTTGGGCGAGGCCGTCGGGGTCTCCCGGCAGACGATCAACGCGATCGAGACCGGCAAGTACCTGCCCTCGCTGCCGCTCGCCTTCGAGCTGGCCCGCTACTTCGGGTCGCCGATCGAGCAGCTCTTCAAGGGGCGACAAGACTGAAAGGAGCGGAAAATGAGCGAGTCAGACCGCTGGTGGAACAGCTGGACGGCGCAGATCGTGAGCGTCCTCGTACTCGACGCGATCGTGGTCGCCGCATTCTGGATCGGCGAGGGGATCGAGCAAGCCGCCATCACCGCGGCGATCATGCTCGCGTTCACGGCCTTCCTCGTGCTGGGCAGGGGGCGCAGCCAGACCGCGGAGGTGGTGAGCGGAGTCGGCGACGAGCGCATCCGCACTCTGTACACGCGCGCCGCGGCGTTCACCTGCGGCGTCATGTCGTTCGTGATCGTCGGCTGGTTCCTGGGCACGGTGATCGATGGTGAGCCGAACGAGACGCTGAGCCTTCTCGGCTTCATCTTCGGCGTCACGTTGCTGGGCTCCGCTGCCTATTACGCCCGCCGCGGCTGACCCCACCGGGGTCCACATCCGCTGCGGCCGGGCCCGTCGGTCGAGAGCTCGATGAGAATCCCTAGTCTGCGCCGCTGATGTCAGCGATAGAGATCAACGGGCTCAGCAAGAGCTTCGGCTCGGTCCGGGCCGTCTCCGACCTCAGCTTCGAGGTCCAGGCGGGCCGCATCACCGGTTTTCTCGGACCCAACGGCGCCGGCAAGAGCACGACCATCCGGATGCTGCTCGGCCTGGTCAACGTCGACGCCGGGACGGCCCTGTTCGACGGCAAGGTCTACGAGGACCTCGAGCACCCGAGCGCCGAGGTCGGTGCCGTGCTCGAGGACGCGAGCTTCCACCCCGGCCGCAGCGGCCGCAACCATCTGCGGATCCTCGCCGCGGCGGGGGGCCACCCGCCCGAGCGGGTCGAGGAGGTGCTGGAGCTCGTCGGCATCGCCGATGCGGGCAACCGGCGAGTCAAGGGCTACTCGATGGGGATGCGGCAGCGGCTCGCGATCGCGGCGGCGCTGCTGGGCGACCCGGAGGTCTTGATCCTCGACGAGCCCGCCAACGGCCTCGACCCGCCGGGCATTCGCTGGATGCGCGACATGCTGCGCGCAGAGGCCGAGAAGGGGCGCGCCGTCCTGATCTCCAGCCACCTGCTCTCCGAGGTCTCCCAGACCGCCGACGACGTGGTCGTCATCGCGAAGGGCGAGCTGCGGGCGAGCGGTCCTTTGGACCAGATCGTCCACGGTGGGCAGGCCGGGGGCACGATCCGTGTCGCGGCCCCCGACGCCGCGGCATTGGCGGCGGCGCTCGACGCCGCCGGCCTCACCCACAGCGGCGATCCCTCCGGCGGGCTGCTGGTCAGCGGCGCGACGGGCGAGCAGGTCGGCGCCGCGGCTAACGCCAAGGGGGTTGCCCTGTCGGAGCTGACCGAGGTGGCACGCTCCCTCGAGGACGTCTTCCTCGAGCTGACGGGTGAAGAGGAGGAGGGTGAATGAGGCCCCTGCTTCTCTCCGAGCTGATCAAGCTGCGCACGACCCGGACGTTCTACGCGCTCGCGGGCGTCGCGATCGGCCTCTCCCTGTTGATCACCGTGCTCGTCGCGATCCTCTCCGAGCCGAGCGCCGAGGACGTCCTCACCGAGGTCTTCACGAACGACTTCAGCAGCATCTTCATCCTGATCCTCGCCATCGTCGGCATCACCGGAGAGTGGCGCCATCGCACGATCACGAGCTCTCTGCTGGCGGCGCCCGACAGGCTCAGGTTCCTAGCCGCCAAGACGCTGGCGTTCGCCGCGGCGGGGGTCCTGCTCTCCGTCGCGATCTCGGTGGTCACCGCTGCCGTCGGCTACGTGATCCTCTCCTCGCGCGACCTCCCGACCCCCGAGTTCGCCGAAGTGGCGGAGCAGTGGGGCAGGAACGCGATCGTCGCCGCGCTTCTGGGAGCGTTCGGGGTGGGCCTCGGCTCGATCATCCGCAACCAGCCGATCGCCATCGTGGCGCTGCTGATCTACGCGTTCGTCGTCGACACCACCCTGACGGCGCTCGCGCCCGAGGTGGCGCGCTTCAGCCCCACCGGGGCGCTCCCGTCGGCGATCCAGGGCCTCGACCCCGAGGACGTCGGTTCTCCGGACGTCGACTACTTCTCGGCGCCCGTGGCGGTCCTGCTGATGCTCGCGTGGGTCGGCGCCCTGTTCGCCGCCGGCGCGGCGCTGCTGCGATCGCGCGACGTCGACTGAGCAAGCCTGATCCGCCGCAAAGTGAGATTCTGTCCGCACCAGCAACCTGGCGGGGAGAAGCGAGGACCAGATGGCCGAGCCCAGCGAGCAGAACGGAACAGTCCGCCGTTGGCTGGCGGCCCCGATTCTCGCCGCCGCGTTGCTGTGCCTCGCTTCGCCTGCCGGCGCGGCGACCGTCAACCTCGGCCAGATCGCGCCGATGGGGCCGACCGGAGGGTGTGGCGGCTGCACGTACTTCCAGTTGCAGACCGACGCAACATCGCCCTCCTACGTCGTCCCGCCCGGCGGCCCTTGGACCGTGACCTCGTGGACCACTCGCGGTGGCTCCATGCCGGACAGCGCCCGGCTGCGCATCCTTCGCCCGACGGGCTTCGCCGGGCGGTTTCAGCTCGTCGCCGAAAGCTCTGACGTCGCGGTCGCGGCGGTCGCAGCCCCTGTGACCCCGGTCAGCATCCCCGTACTGCCCGGCGACCGGATCTCGCTCTACACGCTGGGCTCGGGCGACATGCCCGCCGGGCAGCCCGCGTTCACGGCCTCGGACCGGATCTCGTTCGTGATGGGTGGCCCGTTCGTGATCGGGCAGACGACTGGCCCCGGAGGCACCTTCCCCTACGGGACCAACGCTCTGACCCGGATGAACCTGGCGGCGACCCTGACCGCGCCCGATCCCGGTCCGAAGAAGAAGTGCAAGAAGGCGAAGAAGAAGAAGGGCAAGCCGGCCGCGTCGGCGGCGAAGAAGAAAAAGAAGAAGTGCCGGCGAAAGAAGGGGAAGAAGAAGGGCTAGGCCGAGGCGCCGAGCTCCGCTGCGTGGCGCTCCTTGGCGGCGTCGATGAGAAGCCAGAGCTCGTCGGTGCGACCCTCTCGGACCAGGTCGATGGGATCGGGGTCGCCGTTGACGATGTCCTCGAAGAAGTCCTTACGGTCGTTATAGGTGGGCAGGGTGCCCTTCGCCCAGCCGCGGACCTCGTTCAGGATCACGGCGAGCTCCGCGTAGGCCTCGCCGAACTGCTCGGCGATCTCGCGCTTCATTCGCTTGGCGAGGGCGGGAGAGGCTCCCTGCGTCGAGATCGCGATGGCCATCGAGCCGTGGCGCACGATCGCGGGCAGGATGAAGTTGCAAAGCGGCGGCACGTCGACGACGTTCACCAGCATCGCCAGGCGCTCGGCGTCCTCATATATGCCGATGTTGACGTCGGTGTCGTCGGTCGCAGCGATGACGATGAACGTGCCCACGAGGTCGGAGGGCTCGTACGACTTGCGCTCCCAGCTGATCGAGCCCTCGTCGGCCAGCTGCGCGAGCTCGTCGATCGCATCCGGTGCGATCAGCACGACGTCGCCCCCGGAGGCGAGCAGGCCCTCGACCTTCTCGAGGCCGACGGAGCCGCCCCCGACGACCACGCATCGCCGCCCGCTGAGCCGCAGGCAGGCGATGTAGACGGGGGTGTCGAGCATGTCCCGGACGCAGGTCTGATCGCAGATCCCGCGCTTGAACTGACAGACGCATTCCTTGCCCGCGTAGGCCTGAGCTGGCATGGACTGAAGGCTAGCCGAGCCTTCGGCTCGGCCCTCCCTACATAAAGGGGCGTCCGAATGCCCCTGCTACCTTCCGGCCCCCGATGCGACTGATCGTCACAGAGAAGAACAACAGCGCGAAGAAGATCGCCGACATCCTGAGCGGGGGAACCGCGAAGGAGGAGGCCAGCTTCCGCACGCCTTACTACACGTGGGAGGGCCCGAACGGCCCCGAGACCACGATCGGGCTGAAGGGCCACGTCCTCAATCCGGCTTTTCCCGAGGACTACAAGAGCTGGCAGCAGATCGATCCGCGCGACCTGATCGACGCGCCCCTGATCAAGCAGCCGACCGACAAGAACGTCGTCAAGGCGATCAAGAAGGTGGCCAAGGACGCCGACGACCTGATCATCGCGACCGACTTCGACCGCGAGGGCGAGCTGATCGGCCTCGAGGCGCTGCAGGAGATCGTCGAGTCGAACCCCGACCTCGCGACCGCCGAGGGCGTGCACGCGGACGGCACCCCGGTGAAGCGCGCCCGCTACTCCGCGCTGACCAAGGAGGAGATCGAGCGCGCGTTCTCCAACCTCGACGAGCTCTCCATGCCGCTCGCAAACGCCGGCGCCGCTCGCCAGGACATCGACTTGATCTGGGGCGCGACGCTGACCCGCGCCGTCTCGCGGGCCACCCGCCGCTTCGGCGCCAACTTCCTCTCGGTCGGCCGCGTCCAGAGCCCGACCCTGGGCCTGATCGTCGAGCGCGAGCTCGAGCGCCGAGCCCACGTGCCCGAGCCGTTCTGGGAGATCGTCGCCACCTTCACGCACCCCGACGGCTCCTTCGAGGCTCACCACGCGACCGACAAGTTCTGGAAGGAGGAGGAGGCGAAGGCCGCTCTGGCCGGCACCTCGAGCCCCGGCACGGTGACCGAGATCAAGGCGCGCCGCAACACCCGCAAGCCGCCGGCCCCGCTCAACACCACCGCGTTCACGACCGACGCGTCCAGCCGCCTCGGGATCACCCCCGCGCGCGCCATGCGCCTCGCCGAGGACCTCTACATGGACGGCTACATCTCCTACCCGCGCACGGACAACACGGTCTATCCCGTCTCCCTCGACACGCGCGAGCTGATCACCGAGCTGGTCAAGATCGAGGAGTTCAGCGCCGCCGCCCCGCTCCTCGAGCAGGACGGCCTCGAGGCGACCAAGGGCAAGAAGGAGACGACCGACCACCCGCCGATCTACCCGACCTCCGCAGTCAACCCGAAGCGCCTCGAGGCGCGCAGCGAAGCCCACCGCAAGGTGTACGAGCTCGTGACCCGGCGTTTCCTCGCAACCTTCAGCCCGCCGATGATCACCGAGTCCACCCGCGCCGACATCAGGGCCGGCGACCAGGACTACTTCGTTCGCGGCTCGGTCGTCATCGACCCGGGCTACGCGGGCATCTACACCTACGCCCGCTCGGCCGACGACGAGATCCCCAAGCTCGAGGAGGGCCAGGAGCTCGCGCTCGAGGGCGACCCTGAGCTCCTCGCCAAGGAGACGCAGCCGCCGTCACGGATCTCGCAGGGCAAGCTGATCGAGCTGATGGAGGAGCGCGGCCTCGGCACCAAGGCGACGCGCGCCGACATCATCCAGAAGCTCTACTACCGCGGCTACGTCCACGGCAACCCGCCCGAGCCGAGCGAGACCGGCGTGAAGATGTACGAGGGCTTCAAGCAGTACGTGCCCCGCGTGGCGGGCGCCGAGATGACCGCCGAGCTCGAGGCTGAGATGGACAGGATCGCCAGCGGCGACATGACCAAGGACGAGGTCCTCGAGGACAGCCGCAAGGCCCTGCGCTCGGCCTATGACGAGATGGGCGAGGACGTGGACGATGACGACGAGAACGCGCCCTGGCGCAAGTTCGCGAAGCTCGTGTGGAGCGGCATGGACGAGGACCGCATCCTCGGGCCGTGCATCGTCTGCCGCGAGAAGGGGCGGACCCAGGAGGACGGCTCGCCGAACATGCTGCGCGTGATCCGGGCGAAGAAGTCCGGCAAGTCCTTCGTCGGGTGCACCGGCTGGAAGGGCGCCGACGCGGACCCCGACGACCCGGACTCGTGCGACCAGACCTTCCCGATGCCGCAGCCGCGCTTCTACGACGTGCACAAGCTCGAGGAGACGTGCTCGGTCTGCGGCCGCACGCCGCGCGTGTCGGTCGCCCAGAAGTTCAAGCCGGGCCGTCCCTGGAAGCTCTGTTTCAACGACGAGTGCCCCTCGATGGAGGAGATGAAGCGAAAGCGCGCCGAGCGCGAGGCCGCCAAGGCCGCGAAGGAGGCGGCCAAGGCCGCCGCTGGGGACGACGCCCCCGTCGACACCAAGGACGCGATCGCCGCCGCCGAGAAGATCGCCGCCGCCGGCGCCAAGAAGAAGAAGGCGCCCACCAAGGCCAAGGCCAAGGCCAAGGCCGGCGCCGAGCAGAGCTCCGACGAGTAGCGATCCTCCCGCGCGGTTAGCCTGACCGGGTGTTCATCTCGCTCGAGGGAATCGACGGCTCCGGAAAGACGACGCAGGCCCGCCGCCTCGCCGCGGCGCTCGGCCCCGACGCGCTGCTGATACGCGAGCCCGGCGGCACCGACCCCGGCGAACGTGTCCGCGAGCTGATCAAGGACCCGGGCCTCGAGGTTGACCCGCTGGCCGAGCTGCTGCTCTTCTGCGCGGCGCGCGCCCAGCTGGTCAGCGAGGTGATCGCCCCGGCTCGCGAGAGCGGGGTCGAGGTCGTCTGCGACCGCTTCAGCGACTCGAGCATCGCCTACCAGGGCATCGCCCGCGGTCTCGGCGCCGACAAGGTCGAGTCGCTTTGCGACATCGCCACCGGCGGGATCTGGCCCGACATCACGTTCTTCCTGCGACTGCATCCCGAGGTGGCCGCCGAGCGGATCGCCGCCGAGGGGCGCGCCGCCGACCGCTTCGAGGGAGAGGGACTCGATCTTCAAAAGCGCGTGGCCGAGGGCTACGAGGAGGTCGCCGCCCGCCACCCGGCTCGAATCAAGGCGATCGACGCCTCGCGCGACCCCGACGGGATCCACGACGCTCTCGTCGCCGAGCTCGGGCGGGTGCGCGCTTGACGGCTCTCGCCGTGGCTGAGGTCCCCGAGGTGCTCGCCGACGCCACCCGCCACCAGCCGCGCGCCCGTGCCTCGCTCGCCGCAGCGCTCGCAGCCGGCCCAAGCCACGCCTATCTGTTCCGCGGGCCTCCCGGCTCGGGCAAGGCGGCGGCGGCCCGCGCGTTCGCCGCCGAGCTGCTCGCGAGCGGCGCGCCCGATCCCGCCGACGCGCGGCGGCGCGCGTTGATCGATCCTTCGCCGCACCCCGACCTGGTCTGGTTGCGCCCGCCCGGCGCCCAGCACCTCGTCGACGACGTGCGCGAGTCCGTGATTCGCGCGGCGAGCCTGCGCCCCGCCGAGGGCGAGCACCGCGCGTTCGTGATCGAAGAGGCCGAGAGCCTTCGCGACGAGAGCCAGAACGCGCTGCTGAAGACGCTCGAGGAGCCGGCCGCGTTCGCACACTTGATCCTGATCTGCTCGGAGCCCGAGCTGCTCGCCGGCACGATCCTCTCGCGCTGCCAGCCCGTCGAGTTCGCGCCGCTAGCCCCCGACGCCGTGCTCGAGGCGCTGGGCGAGAGCGGCCCCGAGGCCGAGGCGGCCGCCCGCCTGTGCGGCGGCGATGTCGAGCTCGGTGCGTACCTGCTCGGCGAGCGCGGCCGCTCGCTGCGTTCGGCAGCCGAGCGCGCCTCGCGCGCGACCCGCTCGCGGCCCGATGCGAAGGAGCCGTGGCGGTCGCTGCTCGAAACCGCCGAGGAGGCCGGGGCCGACGCGGGCTCCGAGGAGGAGAGCCGCCTGCTCGAAGACGCGCAGGGCACCGGCCGCCGCGGGCGCTCGGGCAAGCTGACCCGCGACGCGACCGACCAGGTGAAGCGGACGGCCCGCCGCGCCCGCACCAGCGCCCTCGACCTCGGTCTGGGGCTCTGCTGCTCGTGGTTCCGAGACCTCGGGGCCGTCGCGTCGGGCGCCGACGGGGTCGTCCTCAATGTCGACCGCCGCTCCGAGCTCGCCGAGGACGCTCAGGGCCTCGATCCGGCCGCTGCGCGCGAGGCCGTCGAGCTCGTGCTCGACACGCGCCGGCGCCTGCGCCTCAACGTCTCCGAGGAGCTGGCGCTCGAGGCATTGTGGCTGCGCCTCGCCGAGATGCTTGCGGCTGACTGACTCTGTTAGTGGATACTTAGATATGGCCTCGCCTGCGTCCGGCGCAGCCGGCAAGAGAGCCGGACGCCGCATATCGATGCGGCTCTGGCTCGGCGCGGCGTTCGCTGCGGTGTCTTTGATCACGGCATCGGCGGTCTACGTGTTCGTCAACGACTCCTCGGGGCGAACGCTGCAGAGCGAGAGCGCCGACCTCGCCGTCGGGCGCACATCGAGCCTCGCCGACCAGCTCCAGACCGGTACGAAGGCCGAGGCGGCCGAGGTCCTCGACGAGGCGAACACCGACACCTTCCAGGTCTGGGCGGTGAACCGCCGGGGGCAGGCGTTCGCCTCCAATGCGCTCGCCCCAGCCGACCTGCGGACCATCGGGCGCGCGGGAGAGGCCGTTCAGATCGCTCGGGCCGGGCGCCGCTTTCGCGCCGACCTGCCGGGGGACCAGACGATCGCGTCGGCCCCGATCTTCGGCGCCCGCTCGGTCCGAGGGGCGGTCGTCGTCGTCGCTGAGCCACCTCCGGCTCTGACGCGAGCGTTCGACGACCTTCGGGGCGACCGCATTCGCGCGCTCGCGATCGCAGTCGCAATCGGGATCCTCGTCGGCTTCATCGTCTCGTCTCTGATCTCGATCCGGGTCAAGCGGCTCGCCCGCGCCGCCGAGCAGATGGCTGCGGGTCGCTTCGACGCGCCCCTGCCGGCGAGCGGAAGCGACGAGATCGGCGACCTCACCAACTCGCTCGATCAGATGCGCCGCGCCCTTCGGGACAGCTTCAACGCGCTCGCGACCGAGCGCGATCGCCTCTCGGCGATCCTCGACGGCATGCGCGAGGCCGTGATCGTCGTCGGCGAGGACGGCGCGGTGCGCTTCTCGAACCCGGCAGCCGAGCGGCTCGTTCGCGACGGCCAGCCGGCTCTGGCGCTGATCCCGTCTCTGCGCCGCGCCTCGGCGAACGACTCCGACGAGACCCCGACGCTGCACATCGACGGACATGTCTACGGCGTGCACGCGCGCAGGGTCCCCGCCGAGCACGGGGTGCTGATGGTCGTCCGCGACCGTACCGATGAGCTCAAGCGAGAGGAGGCCGAGCGCGAGTTCGTCTCCAACGCCGCGCACGAGCTGCGCAACCCGCTTGCCGGGATCTCGAGCGCGATCGAGGTGCTCCTCGCGGGAGCCAAGGACGACCCCGAGGCCCGCGACCGCTTCCTCGACCGCCTCGGCGAGGACGCCGAGAGGATGACCCGCCTGACCCAGTCGCTGTTGATGCTGGCTCGCGTCGAGGCCGCGGGCGAGCGCGAGGAGTCCGACGTGGTCGACGTCACGCTGGCCGGCGAGGAGGCCGCGGCGGCCGTCGAGCCGCCCGAGGGGGTCGAGGTCGCCACGGAACTCGAGCGCGACCTGGTTGCCGAGGGCGACCCGGTGCTGTTGCGCCAGGTGCTGATCGGCCTGTTGACCAACGCGTGCAAGAACACCCCTTCGCCGGGCACAGTTACCCTTCGCGGCTCCCGAGGAGAGGGCGGAGCGGTGACGATCGAGGTGCATGACACCGGCAAGGGAATCCCCCCTGAGGAACAGGACCGGGTCTTCGAGCGGTTCTATCGCGGGAGCGGCGCACTCGAGA
Source organism: uncultured Solirubrobacterales bacterium (assembly GCA_963820665.1). Taxonomy (GTDB): domain Bacteria; phylum Actinomycetota; class Thermoleophilia; order Solirubrobacterales; family 70-9; genus CAVUAT01. The sequence goes on from CAWGAL010000003.1 coordinate 130,747, forward strand.
GCGAGGGATTCGGCCTGGGCCTGTCGATCGCCAAGCGCATGGTCAACGTGATGGGCGGCGAGATCGGGCTCGACTCGGTGCCCGGCTCGGGCTCGACCTTCTGGGTCCGCCTCCGTCAGGCCAAGCCGACCCCGACCCCCGTCGCCTGATGAACGCGACTCCGCCCGCACCCGGCCGCATCCTCGTCGTCGACGACGAGCCATCGGTGCGCGAGTCGGTCGGCTACGCGCTGGAGCAGGAGGGCTTCGACGTCACTCTCGCGACCGACGGCGAGGACGCCGAGGTGAAGATCGCCGACGACGGCGCCTTCGACCTGCTCATCCTCGACATCATGATGCCGGGCAAGAGCGGCCTCGACATCTGCCGCGAGGTCCGCTCTCGCAGCCCCGTGCCGATCATCCTCCTGACCGCCAAGGACGCCGAGGTCGACAAGGTCGTCGGTCTCGAGGTCGGAGCCGACGACTACGTGACGAAGCCCTTCTCTGTCCGCGAGCTCCTCGGCCGCGTGCGCGCGCAGCTGCGCCGGCGCCAGCTCGACCGTTCCGAGGGCAGCGGCGAGGGCTCGACCATCGAGGCCGGCTCCGTCTCGATCGACCTCGCCCGCCACCTGGTGACCGTGCGAGGTGAGCCCGTCAACCTGACCCGTTCCGAGTTCCAGGTGCTGCGCCTGCTCGCCGAGAGCCCGGGCCAGGTCTTCTCCCGCAAGGAGATCATGGAGGAGCTTTGGCAGACGGAGTTCCGCGGCGACGTGCGAGCCTGCGACGTGCACATCTCGAACCTGCGGCAGAAGGTCGAGTCCGATCCCCAGAACCCCGAACTCGTGCTCACGGTTCGACGGGTTGGTTACCGCTTCGCCGAGTGACCGGGCAGGCGATCACGCTGCGGGCGGTCGGCCGAGTGGAGTCCGTGCTGTCCGACCCGGACTCGGCCCCGAAGCAGGCTGACGAGGGCGCCCCGGAGGCCTCCCTCGTCCTCGACGCCGACGTCCTGCCGGCCCTGGACGGCATCGCAGCCGGGGACCGAATCGTCGTGCTCACCTGGCTCGACCGCGCGGACCGCGACGTTCTCGCGGTGCACCCGCGCGACGACCCGGCGAACCCGGTCACCGGCGTGTTCGCGACGCGCTCGTCTCATCGGCCCAACCCGATCGGGTTGCACGAGGTCGAGGTCATCGCGATCGAAGGGGACCGGGTGCGGGTCGCGGCGCTCGAAGCCGTCGACGGCACCCCGATCGTCGACCTGAAGCCGGTCTACCGCTCGGCCGAGGGGTAGCCCTTGAGCAGCCTCGAGGTGACGCCGCGGATCGTCTGCTGGCCGTAGGCGAAGCCGGCGCCGCCCTCCGTCAGCACCGCCAGGCCCAGGTGCCGGCGGCCGTTCCGAAGCAGCGCCGCCTGGTTCACCCGCCATCCGCCGCCGCCGGGATACCACCCGCCCTTGAAGTGGACGATGAATCCTCTCGGAACGCCCTGCGGGATGCCCCAGCGCTGGCCAGGGACGATTCGCCGCAGGAGACCCAGCGCGTAGTCGCGGTGGCGGGCTGGGATCAGGGAGCGGATCCGGAAGAAGAAGCGCGCCTGGTCGCGGGCGGTGACCTGGCTTCCGCCCCAGACCGGGTTGGGTATGAAGCGCCGCATTCCCGCCCGTTTCGCCAGCCGGTTGAGGCCGCTGCTGCCGACGCGGGCCGAGACCGCGTTCGCCGCCCCGTTGTCGGAGACGCGGATCATCGGGCCGAGCAGCGCCTTGTCCGAGCCGTGGAGGCGCCTGCCGCGGACTGAACGCTGGCGCAGGTAGGCGACCAGCAGCATCGCCTTGACGAGGCTGGCCGAGGAGTAGCGGTTGCCCCGCCGGAAGCCGTGAATCCGCCCGCGCTGATCGACGATCGCGAACGAGACGGCGCCGGCACGGCCGCGCGCATACCGGCGCGCGGCCTTGACGCGGCGGCCCCAGGGGTAGTCGCGCGCCCCCTTGTCCTTGCCGCCGCCATTCCCCTTGCCGTCCTTGTCGGGCTTCGCGGCTGGAAGCGCCTGGCCGGGGAGGCCCTGCTGCGCCGCCGCCGGAGCCGTCACTGAGGCCTGCGACGCGATCCCCGCCGCGAGCGAGGCGAGAGCCACTGCGATCGCTACTCGTGCTCGCACGCGCGCATCATCCCCGCGCGCGGTGCGCGGCGCAAGGACCGCGGGCGCTCAGACGTTGACTCGGTATCCGCCCTGGTATCGGCGGGAGACGCCGACGATGCGAACCGGCGGCACCGAGCTTCGAATCGGCGCCTCGGCCTGGATGCGGCTGATCTCGACGCGCGCGACCGGCTTCGCCCTGCGCGGGTCGGGGGACAGCATCGAGTTGAGGTTCTGGGTCGAGGTCATCGAGTCGAGTTGCTTCCTAGTTCCACGAAAGGCATCGGTCCCCTTCCCTATGCCCTGCACCTCACTTTTCACCCTTTGCCGGACGCACCGGCGCCCGGGCGGTACCGGGCCTTCTCTCTAGACTGAGCACCGCGTTTCGCGCCGACGTAGCTCAGTTGGTAGAGCACTTCATTCGTAATGAAGGGGTCCCCGGTTCGAATCCGGGCGTCGGCTCTGCTCGAGGAGAGGAGAAGGGTTGTGAGATGGAGCTCGCGCGCGCGGGCCGCGTCGGCGGTTGTCGGCTGCGTTGCCTTCGCCTGTCTGCTCACCGCCTCCAGCGCTGCGGCGATGAGCGTCAAGGCCAACTCCAAGCTGCGGATCACCGGCGCCGGCCAGGCCTCGATCCTGAAGCGCGGCGTCCCCGTCAAGGTGCGCGGCAGCGGGCCCGTCAAGGTGCGCGTCTTCACCTCGACGTTCGATGACCCGGCGGAGGTTCGCCTGACGAAGAGAAAGGTCGTCGACCGCGACGGCAAGGGGTGGACCCGGGCGCGGATCCCGCTGACCAAGGCGGGACGCGCGCTGGTCAGCGGCTGCGGCGCCAGGGCCCTGGTGGCGCGGGTCGGAAAGAGCCGTGACGGCGCGTCCCTGACGCGCAACACCGCGGGGTGCTCGCCGAAGCCCGTCGATCTCTCGCGGGCCGCGGACTGCGACTTCATCGGCCAGCAGGCCGGGTCGCGCTGCCTGCTGCCGTTCCCCGACGACTACAACACCGTCGCCGATCCCTCGAGCGCGACCGGGCGCCGCATCGCGCTGCCGACGAACGGCATGCCGCAGAACCAGTCGGGGGTGCCGATCGACGCCTCCGCCTACAACCGCAACGACGGCTTCAGCCCGGGCGCGACGATCATCGCCAAGGTCCCGGGCCTCGACAACCCAACCGCGCTCGCGCAGACCGGCGCGGTGCCGATCAACCACCTCGGGCGCTACGGCGAACCTGACCAGCCGATCGTCGTCATCGATACGACGACCGGCCAGCGCTGGCCGATCTGGGCCGAGATCGACTCCAACGCGTCCTCGGCGGCGGGGACCGGCCTGCACGTGCATCCGGCGACGAACTTCGCCTCGGGGCACCGCTACATCGTCGCGATGCGCGACCTGCGCGACGCCGCGGGCAAGGTGATCCCCGCGCCGGAGGGCTTCCGCTACTACCGCGACGAGCTGCCATCGACGTCGGGCGTCATCAACGCCAGGCGCGACCGCTTCGAGGGAATCTTCCGAACGCTCCGCGGCGCCGGAATCCGGCGCTCGGACCTCTACCTCGCGTGGGAATTCACGGTCGCGAGCGACCTCAACATCGCCGAGCGCGCGCTGCACATCCGCGACGACGCCTTCGGCGTGCTCGGCGACACCGACCTCGCCGACGGCGTGGTCGATGGGTCAAGCCCCGCTTACTCGGTGACCACCGTCGATGAGTTCACCCCGGCACAGAACGCCGAGATCGCGCGGCGCGTGCGCGGGACGTTCACCGTGCCCTGCTATCTGCAGCCGAGCTGCGCGCCCGGCGGCCGCTTCCAGCTGAACTCGAACGGGCTGCCGACCCGAAATGGCGACTGGAGCGCCAACTTCGACTGCATCATCCCCCGCAGCGCGGTCGAGGGACCGACGCCGACGCCCGGCCGCCCGGCGCCGTACGGGCACGGGCTGTTCGGCAGCGCGTCCGAGGTCATCAACTCGCCGGTCCAGCGAACGCTCGCCAACACCTACGGGTTCGTCTTCTGCGCGACCGACGAGATCGGGATGTCGGGAGGCGACCTCATCAACACGGCCGGGATCCTGAACGACCTCTCGCGGTTCCCGCAGCTCGCCGACCGCCTGCAGCAGGGGCTCCTGAACGAGCTCTTCCTCGGCCGGCTGATGCTCCACCCCGGCGGGTTCGGAGGCCACCCGTCCTTTCACGTCGACGGTGTCGACACGGCGAGCGCGCCGGTGATCGACAACTCCGAGCTCTACTACGTGGGGGCCAGCCAGGGCGGGATCATGGGCGGCGCCCTGACGGCGGTGTCGCCGGACTTCAACCGCGCTGCGCTCAACGTGCCGGCGATGAACTACTCGGTGCTGCTGCCCAGGTCCGTCGACTACGACCCGTTCGAGCAGATCCTCGACGGCTCCTACCCGGACGACCTCGCGCGGCCGCTGCTGCTCGCCCTCGTGCAGATGCTCTGGGACCGCGGCGAGCCGAACGGCTATGCGCACCGGATGACGACGAACCCGCTGCCGAACACCCCGCCACACGAGGTGCTGATGCAGGTCGCCCTCGGCGACCACCAGGTCTCGAACTTCCAGGCCGACGTCGAGGCGCGCACCATCGGTGCGCGCACCCACACGCCGATCCTCGACCCCGGCCGCTGGCCCGACGTCGACGTTCTCTGGAACGTCCCGGCGATCGACTCCTACCCGTATGGCGGTTCGGCGATCTTCTACGGCGACATCGGCCCCGTGCGACCGAACCCGTCGCCGCCGCCGGCGACGATCGGCGTCCCGCCGCCGCCGCTGACCAACACGGCGCCACGCATCGGCGAGGACCCCCACGGCGCCCCGCGCGGCGCGCCGCTGGCGCTGCTCGCGATCTCGAACTTCCTGGCGCCGAGCGGCGCGGTAACGAACGTCTGCGGCGCGACCCCCTGCTACGCCGGTGGCTACACCGGCCCCTGATCAGGGCGCGTCGAGGCCGGCCGCCCGCCGGATGAACCCCAGGCTCGGGCCGACGCGCGCGTAGATGCTCGGGGCGCCGACCCCGCAGGGGAGCGGACCGACGCTGACGACACCGACGAGGCGCGGCCCGGCCGGGGTCTTGGCGACCAGCGGGCCGCCGCTGTCGCCCGAGCACGAGGTGGCGCGAAAAGGAAAGCGGCTGCGGTAGCGGCGGATCACGTTGCCGAGGGCGCACACCATCGATGGCGCGTGGAAGCCCTCCTTGCCGAAGAACCGGCGGCAGAGGCCGTTCGGGTAGGTGACCTCCTTCGTCGTCTTCAGACGCGCGGCGAGCCGAAAGCCGAACGCGCTCCGCGCTCCCCAGCCGGCGGAGCGCACGCGACGCTGCGGCCTCGTCGCGCGTTTCGCCTCGGCCGCGGTGGGAAGCGCGATCGGCGGCGCGTCCGCCGGGCGCTCGAGGGTAACGACGGCGAGGTCGCGCCGGTCCTTTCGGAAGTTGTAGTCGGGGTGGATGCGGATGCGCCGGGCGTCGATCCGCTCCCCGGCTCGCTTGCCCGACAACCAGGGCCGCCCGGCGATCACGCTGAGCTTGCGGGCCTTCGACCGCTTGACGCAGTGGCCGGCGGTGAGCACCTTGGTCGGTGCTATCAGCGAGCCGGTGCAGACGAAGCCCGTGGGGCGCAGCTTGAGCGCCACCGCGAAGGCGAAGCCGCGGGGATTCGCCTTGCCGCCGCCGACGATCGAGGACCGAGCGCCCGGATCGGCGCTCGCAGGGCTGGGCGCGTGTGCGATCGTTCCGACCAAGAGCGCGAGCAGCGCGGCAGGGGCCGCGACTCGGCCCCGGTGGACCACGTCAGCGCGTGGGCTCGAGCTTCAGGGGCACCGAGCCGGCTTCCTTCGACGCCTGGAGCGCGCCCGCCGCACCGAGGTAGTAGTGGTCCACGTAGCGCTTGCACGACCCCCTGAAGGGAAGGGTCCCGCGGTCGCTCGAGCCGCGTTGCGGCGATGTTGCCAAGGATCGCGGGGGAGTCCGCGCCGAGAAGCTTCTGGATCGTCGATAGCTCCTTCGCCCTCACCGTGATCTCGAGGGGGCCGCCGTCGGAGTTCACCTCGCCGACGGGCCAGAACGGCCCCTCGTTGGGCCGGTAGGGGATCCCGCCCTCGACGCCTGGAGGGAGCTCGGCGGTCAGGTCGCCGGCGCTGACCTCGATCGGCGCGGCCTCGCTCGAGTACTGGAAGGAGAGGTCCCACTTGCCGGGCGGCAGGTCAAAGGTCTGTGTCGCCGACTCGCCGGGCGCCAATGTCTCGTCGGGCTCCCAGAAGCCGCGCTTGGCGATAACGGGGCGGGGCCAGGTGATTGCGACGCCCGTGCGCGTCAGCAGGCGTTTGAACTTCGGACGGTTGCAACGGAAGATCCGGCCGGGCCGAGACGCCTCGGCGAGGACCCCGACGAACGGGGTGACGCCGTTCCGCTTCCAAAGGACATATGAGTCGGTGCGCTGCACCTCCTCGAAGTTCGGCGGCGCGCCGCTCTGGTACTCGGCGTCCGTGGTGACGACGTAGTCGAAGCCGTCGAGGTCGCTGGCGTAGACGGAGTCGAAGTCGACCGGTAGGCGGAACTCCTTGCCCAGCCGCCCCTGGATCTGCTGCTCGGCGTTCTTCGCCGGGCTCCGGACCTCGGCACCGCGCAGGTAGTAGTCCGTGTAGCGGTCTGACGTCAGGGCGAGCACCGAGGAGCCGGCGACCTCGTCGCGCAGGGCCTTGAGCTCCTGAAAGCGGTCGTCGGGCGCGACCACCGCGTCGCGCAGCGCCAGGAAGCTCGAGTAGGCCGCGAGGATCACGAACGGAACCGCGATGACGGTTCGCAGGCTCGGGCGGCCGCTCGGCTCTGCGGCGCGCCGTGCCCGGCGCGCGGCGGCAGGATCAGCGGCGGTGTCGGGGTCGGGCTCCGGTTCATGGATGGCTTCGCTTTCCAAATCTTCGGGCCGCAGCCAGCAGCCCGCCGAGGATGAGCGCCATCACGAGGGAGGCGGGCACCGCGACCGCCTTGGCCTCGACGTAGAGGCCGCCCCCGATGACCGTCCCGATGTAGATGATGAACGAGCCGAGGACCGCCATCGGCAGCGCGAAGTCGCGAAGCTTCAGCCACCAAACCGAAGCGACGGCCAGGCCGGCGGCGCCGATCGCCGTGAAGAGCCACCAGAAGTCGAGGCCGAGCTCGTCCCTGCCGTAGAGGAACTCGCCGCTCGGCCAAACGCCGAAGGCCTCGGGCACCGGGACCGCATAGCGCAGCTTCGAGTCGGTTCCGGTGACCTTGCCGACCGAATCGCGGAACTCCCTGATCTGGGGCAGCAGGGCGACGGCGACAACCAGCAGGACGATGCCCGCGACGATCAGGACGGGCATCGCCTTTCGAAGGGCGGCCCGCACGTCGCCGAGCTCGCCCCTGCGCCCACGCGAGATCAGCTCGGCCAGGGCCCAGAGCCCGAACGCCGCGGCCGGCCAGAACACTCCGGGATAGCTGTACGCACCGAAGAGGCCTGTGCAGAGGGCGCCGAGCGCGAGGACCAGGGCGAAGCGCCCCTCGCTCTCGCGCGTGATCGTTCGCAGGATCAGGACGAAGGTCAGCAGCCAAAGCCCGGCGAGCAGCTCCTTGAAGCTGGCGATCCCCAGGGTCGAGGCCGCGAGGTAGGGAAGGGCGACGAGCGCGGCCGCGATCGTTCGCTTCACCGGGGGCAGCGAGTGGAAGAGGTTGAGCGCGGTCAGACCGGTGATCACTGGGATCGCGATCAGCAGCCCGAGCAGCGCGTACAGCGGCTCGGTGCCGAGCAGCTGCGAGATCGCGGCGGCCATCCCGTGCGGCCCGAGCGGGTAGCCGTCGACGATGCCCGACGGAGCGGCCCCGAGCTGCTCCTGGACCCAGTCCGCCCAGATGAGGTGCGCCGCCATGTCGTTGTTGACGCCGATGCCGGGGATGCCTAGGTGCCCCGAGGCGATGAACGGCAGCGAGGCCATCAGCAGGGTCAGCGCGATCACGGGCAGCGCCATCAGGAACGACTCGCGATCGACGAAGCGGAAGCGCAGGTAGGCGGCCGAGGCGACGACCAGCACGGCGCAGGCGATCAGAGCCAGCTCACCGCGCTCGGGGATGGACCCCGTGCCCTCGGCACCGAAGTGCACACGCGCGCACACCGCGCAGACGGTGATCAGGACCGCGAGGCCGACCGAGCTCTCGAGCCACCACGTCTGCTTGCGCCCGAGCAGCTCGAGGAACGCTCGCCCGACGAGCAATGACGCGACGATGATGAGGGCCGCTGCCCCGTAGGTAGCCAGCACGACCGCGACAGGATAGGCGGGTTCGTTACATCAGGGCCCGCGCTGGGCACGTCGGCGTCAGCCGTCGCGCGGCTCCGACGATCTCGTCGCGCTCGGCGAGACGGTTTCGGCGCCGCACCTCGGCCTCGCGCTGGCGCCGCTCCTCGTCGGGCCCCTCGACGGTGACGGGAGGAACGGGCGAGGGCTTGCCGTGCTCGTCGAGGCAGACCATCGTCAGGTAGGCGGTCGAGGTGTGGCGCACGTCGCCGGTGACCGCGTTCTCGGCCTCGACCCGCACGCCGACCTCCATCGAGGTTCGCCAGACCGCGTTCACCGATGCGCTGCAGCGCAGCAGCTCGCCTACATATACGGCCTCGGTGAAGGTCATGCGGTCCATTCCCGCGGTGACCACGCGCTGGCCGCAGTGGCGGATCGCGGCGATCCCGGCGGCCTCGTCGCACATGCGCATCACCGTGCCTCCGTGCACGAAGCCGGCCGAGTTCGCGTCCTGGATGCTCATCCAGCGGATCAGCTCCGAGCGCGAGGCCGCTGCCGCGCGAGGCGTCCTGGGCTTGCGCTCGTCGGCCATCGCGCGATCCTACGTCGCGAGGCTGCGCACGAGGAGCCCGGCTAGCCTGCCCGCACCGTGACCGTTCCCCTGTTCGCCAACAAGCCGTCCCTCGAGCCGCTTCTCGGCGAGGTCGCCGAGCGCCAGCGCGCGGTGCTCGAGGGCGGCCGCTACATCCTCGGCCCCGAGGTCGAGGCCTTCGAGTCCGAGTTCGCCGACTTCCTGGGCGCCGAGCACTGCGTCGGCGTGGCCAACGGGACCGACGCGCTTCAGATCGGCCTGCGCGCGCTCGGCGTCGGGCCGGGCGACGAGGTCGTCGTCCCGGCGGTCACCTTCTTCGCCACGCCCGAGGCCGTCGTCAACGTCGGCGCGACCCCGGTCTTCTGCGACATCGATCCCGACACCTGGCTGATGACCGCCGCGACGGCCGAGCCCGCGATCACCTCCAAGACCAAGGCCTTGCTGCCGGTCCACCTGTTCGGCAACCCGGCGCCCGTCGCCGAGCTGGTCGCCCTCGGCGAATCGCAGGGGATCAAGGTGCTCGAGGACGCGGCCCAGGCGCACGGCGCGACGCTCGACGGCGCCAAGGCCGGGACACTCGGCCACGCGGCGACGTTCAGCTTCTTCCCCTCCAAGAACCTCGGCGCCTTCGGCGACGCAGGGGCCGTCGTCACCAACGACCCCGAGGTCGAGGCGCTCTCCCGCCGGCTTCGCTTCCACGGCTCGGAGGACAAGCGGACCCACACCGAGGTCGGCTACAACTCGCGCCTCGACGAGATCCAGGCAGCGGGCCTTCGGGTGCTGCTGCCCCACCTCGCCGACTGGACCGCCGCGCGGCGCGCCGTCGCCGCGGGCTACGCCGAGGCCGGGCTGGGCGACCACGTGTCGATCCAGGTCGAGACCGCGGGCGCGGAGTCGTGCTTCCACCTCTACGTGGTCGCACAGCCCCGAGCGCGACGCCCTGCGCGAGCAGCTCACCGAGGCGGGCATCGGCGCCCGCCCTTACTACGAGATCCCGCTCTACCGCCAGCCTGCGATGGAGCGCTGGGCGCCATCCGAGCCCTTCGAGGTCACCGAGCGCGTCTGCTCGGAGATCCTGGCGCTGCCGATGGGTACCGCCCTTGACCCCGACGCGCCCGCGGAGGTGACCGAGGCCGTCGAGGCCGCTCTGGCCACCGTCGCGTAACGGTCTCGTCGCTAACGCCCCTGGATCGGTAGCCCCGCGGGCGTACCCTTCGGGCATGGAATCGCGTAGCGCCTGGACCGATGAGCGGCTCGACGACCGCTTCGATCACATCGACTCGGAGTTGACGCAACTGCGGATCGAGATGCGTGAGGGCTTCGGCGAGGCACATCGCCGAACGGACAGCCTCGGTGTCGAGCTGCGAGGTGAGATCGATGCGCTTCGGGTGACGATTCTGCGGGTCGGCGGCGCCATGATGGCCGGACTGGTGGGCGTGATCGCGGCAGTGCTCGTGCGTGGCGCTTAACGCCAGTCTTCAGACCTTTCCACGCACCGGCTAGCGCCAGTCTTCAACCCTTTCCTCGCACTGGCTATCGCCAGCGCTCGAGCAGGTCCTCGTCGCCGACGTCGCGGATCTTCCGGGCGGGGACGCCGACCACAACGGCGCGCGACGGCACGTCCTCGGTGACCACGGCGCCGGCGCCGACGAAGGCCTCCTCGCCGATCTCGACGCCAGGGCAGATCACCGCGCCGCCGCCGACGCGGCATGCGCGCCGCAGGGTGGGTGCGTCCGGCGGTCCCGGCTCGTGGCGGGCCATCGTGTTGTCGTTCGTCAGCGTGACGCCCGGTCCGACGAAGACGTCGTCCTCGATCACCGTGCCGGCGGTGATGTAGCAGTTGGTCTGGATCGAGACTCGCTCGCCGATCGTGACGTCGTTGTCGACGGCGCTGCCGCGGCCGATCACGGACTCGGCGCCGATCCGCGATCGCTCCCGGACCTGGGCCTGGTCGCCGATCACGACCTTGTCGCCGATCTCGGCGCCGGCAAGGACGACCGCCCCGGCGCACACGGCGACCCCGTCGCCGAGTACCGCGGGGGCCGGCGCCTCGCGCGAGGCGATCGAGCGGCTGCCCAGCTTGGGCGGCTTGCCGACCACGACCTGGTCCTGGAATGAGCAGCCGGCGCCGATCACCGTGCCGGGGTGGATGACGACGTTGGCGCCGAGCTCCGCGTCGCCCGGGATCTCCGCCGAGCCGCTCATCGTCGGTCCAGCCATTCGAGATCTCCTCGGCGACCCGCTCGCCGGCCTTGCCGCCGCCGTAGAGCTCGGCCGCGGGCGAGGTCCGCTCGCCGGGCTTCGGCAGCTCCGCGAGCGCGGCGGCGGCCGCGTCTGCGTCGAGGCCGACGAGGCGGTTCCAGCCCGTCTCCACCGTTTCGACCCACTCGGTCTCCTCGCGCATCGTCACGCAGGGCACGCTCGCCAGAAACGCCTCCTTCTGGAGGCCCGCCGGAGTCGGTCAGCACAGCGCGCGAGTTGCGAACGAGCTTGGTGATGTCGAGGTAGCCGACGGGATCGATCGCCCGCACGCCGCGCGCCTCGAGGCCATCGAGCTCGCCGCCGGCCTCGAGCCGCGCCTTGGTCCGCGGGTGGACGGCGAACACGACCGGGGCCTCGTCGGCGCAGCGGGCGAGGACCTCGAGCAGCTTTGCGAGGTTGGCGGGGTCGTCGACGTTGCCGGCGCGGTGCGCCGTCGCGATGCAGTAGGCGCGCTCGGGCTCAAGCCCGAGCGTGTCGAGCACCTTGGAGCGCTCGTCGGCGATCGGGCCGAAGATCAGGGCGACGTCCGCCATCACGTCACCGACCAGGCGCGCCGTGTCGCCGAGGCCCTCGGCCTCGAGGTTGTGCACGGCGACCTCGGTCGGGCACAGCGAGAGCCCCGAGAGGGAATCGGCGACGACGCGGTTGACCTCCTCGGGCATCGAGCGGTTGAAGGAGCGCATCCCGGCCTCGACGTGGGCGATCGGAACCTCGGCCTTGGCGGCGACGAGGGCGCCGGCCAGGGTCGAGTCGGTGTCGCCGTAGACGAGCAGGGCGTCCGGCTCGACCTCGGCGACCAGGGGCTCGAGCGCGTTCATCATCGAGCCGGTCATCTCGGCGTGGCGTGCCCGATCCGGCGCCGAGCATGTGGTCGGGCGGCGGCAGCTCCAGCTCCTCGAAGAAGACCTCCGAGAGCGCGCGGTCGTAGTGCTGGCCCGTGTGGACCAGCACCTCGGTCGCGCGCTCGCGCAGCTTCGTCGACACGGCGGCGGCCTTGACGAACTGCGGGCGGTTCCCGATCACGGTGAGCACCTTCATCGTGGCGAAGCCTGCCGCATCCGGTGCCATCCCTGTCGCGCGAGCACGATGTAGTCCTCGAACTCCCGGCGCCCGGGCACGACCTCGCGCACCCGTGGGCCGCCGAGGCGACGCAGGTAGGCCCAGGCGAGGACTGCGCTGAGGAGGTAGGCGACGCTCGAACCGAGCGCGGCTCCCTCGGTCTCCAGGGCGGGCACGAGCAGGAAGTAGATCCCGATGGCGATCGGGGTGACGGCGAGCGCCACCCGGAACGCGAACTCGGGATGGCCGCGCCCGGCGAGGGCCGCGTAGAGGGCGTTGGTCAGTCCCAGGGCGGCCGAGCCGGGGATCAGGATCAGCGCCGGGGTCGACCGACGGACCGAACTCGGCGCCGAACACGGGCTTGATCACCACCGGCAGCGCGACGGCCAGGAGCGCCGAGGTGACGACCAGCAGCAGCATCGTGTGGCGCAGGGCGCGCGCCTCGGTGTCTCGCAGGAGGCCCTGGGCGCCCTCGCTGTCGAGGGCCGCGAGCCGGGGCATCAGAACGCTGCCGAGCGCGGTGGGGAGGACGCCGAGCGCACCCGAGACGGCGATCGCGACCGCGTAGTAGCCGGCCTCGGAGGCGCCGGCGTACGCGTTCAGCAGGAAGACGTCGAAGCGATAGACCAGGATCACCATCGCGTTCGCGAACCAGATGTTGGCCCCGAAAGCGGCAGCCCTGGCGCAGCCGCACAAGGTCGACGCGCCCTCGCCGCGCTGCTCTCGCCGCCGCGACGCCACCAGATGAACGCGACGACCGCGCCCGCGGCCTGCCCGGCGAGCAGGCCGCCGACCGCGCCCTCGAGGTCGAACGCGACCGCGAGCCCGGCGACCCGCGCTGACGTAGACGATCGCCGTGGCCAGCCCGATCGCCGCGGCTATCTCGTAGCGCTCGATCGCGATCGCAGCCTGGGTGAAGATCGTGAGCAACAGAGCGGCGGGAAGAGCCGCCAGGGCGGTCAGCGCGACCTCCGTGTCGATGTCGGCGAAGGCGGTGTCGGCCGCGAGGGCGTAGACGCCGAAGCCGATCGCGGCGGTCGACGATCCCGAGCCCGAGCGCGGCGAACGCCGTGCTCGCGAGCGCGCTCTCGCGCTCCCATCGCCCCGAGCCGAGCATCCAGCCGACGCCGATCTCGAGGCCCACCGTGCCGAGCGCGGCGAGCGTGAACATCAGGCTGCTGATGACCAGGAAGCCGCCGCTTCCGTCGGGCCCGAGCAGGCGCGCGACGATGATGCTGACCGCGCCGCCCGGCCACGACGAACGCCACCCGGGCTATGGAGGCCAGGAACGCGCCGCCGGCCATCGAGCGCGGAGCGGGCGTCGGGATGGCCACCGGCTTGCGCTCCGGGCTCGGCTTGCGCGACGGCCTGAAGACCAGCGAGTACGCGGCGCGCTCGAGCGCCGCCGGCAGGGGCCGCCAAGCCCAGAAGGTGCGATAGAAGCGCCGCCCGGCCGGGTTGAGGTCGCTCTCCCGCGCGAACTCCGGCGCCCGCTCGATACAGGCCCGCGTGCTTGGCGCGCAGGCGGCGATAGAGCTCGCGGTAGCGGCGCCGGTCCTGCTCGAGCCCGGAGCGCCCGTGCTTTCGGTAGTCGAGCACGACGCGATCGAGTCGACGCCCGCGCCACCCTGCGGCCAGGGCCCCGAGCGTGAAGTCCCAGTCCTCGAAGCCCTGCAGGGCGGGGTCGAAGTGCCCGGCGGCCTCCCACGCCTCGCGGCGGATCAGGCCGATCCAACCGACGATCCCCGCGGTACAGGAGGCGGTACGGGTCGTAAGGAGGAAGGCGCACCTCACCCGACCAGTCGCCGAAGAAGTGCATCACGCCGTAGGCGTAACCGGCCTCGGGATCGGCGTCGAGCGCCGCTCGCAGGTCGGCCAGCGCGCCCTTCGGGCAGGCGGTCGTCGGCGTCCAGCATCAGAAGGTAGGGCGAGTCGGTGGACTCGATCCCCGCGTTGCGAGCGGCCGCCGGCCCGGCGTTCGCCTGGTGGATCACCTCGACCCCGTCGGGCAGGGCGTCAAACGCGCGCTTGGTCGCCTCGTCGGTGGACCCGTCGTCGACGACGACTATCCGCGGTGTCGGCCCGTCCTGCGCGAGCACGCTCTCGACCGCCTCCGCGATGTAGGCGCCGTGGTTGAAGCAGGGGATCACGACCGTGACGTCGCCATGCTCGGCGGGCGGAGACATGTCGTGACCCTATTGAGCACCGCCCAATGAGCTGCGCCTTGTCACCATGAACGGTCATGTGCGGAATCGCCGGAGCGATCAACCTTCGCGGGGAGCGGATCCCCGATCTCGAGCGCCGCCTCGAAGTGATGAACTCGCTGATCTCGCATCGGGGACCCGACGACTCAGGAAGCTGGGTGCACGAGGGCGGTCACGTTGGGCTGACCCACCGCCGCCTCAGCATCATCGACCTCGAGCACGGGCACCAGCCGATGGCAGACGAGGCGGGCCGTCAGATCAGCTTCAACGGCGAGATCTACAACTACCCCGAGCTGATGCGTGAGATCCCGGCCACGTTCCGCACCAACTGCGACACGGAGGCCCTGCTCCGCGCCCACGGCCACTGGGGTGCTGAGTCGCTCGACCGCATCCGAGGAATGTTCTCCTACGCGATCTGGGACGAGGCAGACGGCGAGCTCTTCTGTGCCCGGGACCGGTTCGGGATCAAGCCCTTCTACTACGCGGTGGTCGGCGACGTCTTCCACTTCGCCTCCGAGGCGAAGGCCCTGCTGCCGATGCTGCCGGCGGTCGAGACCGACCTCGAGGGCCTCAAGGACTACCTCGCGTTCCAGTTCTGCCTCGCCGGGAAAACGCTCTTCGAGGGGATCCGCGAGCTGCCCCCCGGACACTTCCTGCGGCTGAAACGGGGCGGTGGTGTCCAGCCACAGCGGTACTGGGAGGTGTTCTACGAGATCGACTGGGATCACGATGCCGACTACTTCACCGAGTGCATCGCAGAGCTGCTCGACGAGTCGGTCGGGCTGCACATGCGCTCCGACGTCCCGGTCTCGGCCTACCTCTCGGGCGGGGTGGACTCCAGTGCAGTGGCCTCGCTGGCCGCGCGCGAGCAGGGTGGGCTGCTGGCCTTCACAGGCAAGTTCTCCGAGGACTCTCGCTACGACGAGTCCGAGTACGCGCGCATCGTCGCGCAGGAGCGCGGCCTCGACCTGCACGAGATCGACATCGGCGTCGGGGACTTCATCGAGAGCATCGAGAAGGTCGCGTACCACATGGACTATCCGGCGGCCGGACCCGGTTCGTTTCCGCAGTACATGGTTTCCAAGACCGCGGCCGAGCACGTCAAGGTGATCCTCGGCGGCCAGGGCGGCGACGAGATCTTCGGCGGCTACACGCGCTACCTCGTCGCGTACTTCGAGCAATGCATCAAGGGGGCGATCGACGGCACGCTCGACAGCGGCAAGTTCGTCGTCACCTACGAGTCGATCATCCCCAACCTCCGATCCCTCCGGAACTACAAGCCGATGCTTCGGGAGTTCTGGAGGGAGGGGCTGTTCGAGGACCTGGACCGCCGCTACTACCGCCTGATCAACCGGGCCCATCACGTCGAGGACGAGGTCGACGTCGCGGCGCTCGGCGACTACTCGCCGTTCGAGACCTTCCAGGAGATCTTCAACGGCCCCAACGTCGGCCACCAGGCCTACTTCGACAGGATGACCCACTTCGACTTCAAGACCCTGCTGCCGGCCCTGCTCCAGGTCGAGGACCGAGTCTCGATGGCGCACGGCCTCGAGTCCCGCGTCCCGCTGCTCGACCACCGCCTGATCGAGCTCGCGGCCACGATCCCGGCCGACATCAAGTTCCGCGACGGTGACATGAAGCACATCTTCAAGAAGGCGACCGAGCCGATCCTGCCCGACCGGATCACCGAGCGGAAGGACAAGATGGGCTTCCCCGTCCCGCTTTCGGAATGGCTCCAGGGCGACGCGAAGGATTTCGTCACGGACATCCTCTCCAGTGACGCCGCCCAGGGCCGGACGCTGATCGACAATCGCAAGGTCCTCGAGGGCATGGCCGGCGAAGAGGCCTACGGCCGCAAGGCCTGGGGCCTGCTCTCGCTCGAGCTATGGCAGCGCTCGTTCCACGACCGCGGCGAGGAGTTTCGCGGGATGCTGGAAGCGCCCTCTCCCGCGTCTGCCTAACCTCCTTCCGCTCAGGCGACGAACGAAAGGGTGTAGCGCATGAAGGTTCTGATCACCGGAGGAGCAGGGTTCATCGGCTCTCATCTCGCCGAGAGGCTGCTGGCCGACGACCATGAGGTCGCGGTCATCGACAACTTCGAGACCGGCCGGCGCGAGAACCTGCCAGAGCACGAGGACTTCACCCTGTTCGAGGGCTCGATCGCGAACCGCGACGACGTCGACGAGGCGTTCGGCTTCGGCCCCGAGGCCGTCGTCCATGCCGCTGCGTCCTACAAGGACCCCGACGCGTGGAGCGAAGACGCCAACACGAACTCGCTGGGAGGTGCGAACGTCGTCGAGGCCAGCCGCGAGGCAGGCGTCGGCCGAATCCTCTACTTCCAGACGGCCCTCTGTTACGGCACCCAGCCGGTCGAGCAGCCGATCACGCTGAACCATCCGATCCGGCCCGACTCGAGCTACGCGATCTCGAAGACCACGGCCGAGCAGTACATCGACCTCTCGGGGATCCCGTGGGTCTCGCTTCGGCTCGCGAACATCTATGGCCCGCGGAACATGAGCGGCCCGCCCCCGACGTTCTATTCCCGCCTGTCCGAGGGCAAGCCGTGCTTCGTCATGGACACCCGCCGCGACTTCATCTACATCGACGACCTGCTCGACGTCGCCTACCCGGCCTTGATGGGCACTGGCGACGGCGCGTACCACGCGTCGACGGGATCGGACTACTCGATCAAGGAGATGTTCGAGGCCGTGACGGGCGCGATGGGCGTCGAGCTCTCCGAAGAGGTCGAGGTTCGCCCGCGCCCTGAGGACGACGCGCCGAGCATCCTCCTCGACCCCTCACGGACGAAGGCGGACTTCGGGTGGGAGGCCCGCGTGCCGCTTGAGGATGGGATCGCCAAGGCGGTCGCCTGGTATCAGGAGAACGGCGTCGGCGAGACCTACACCCATCTCAAGCACGACGAGGTGAAGGTCTCCGGTTCTGACGACTGAGCGGCTTGGGCCGGCGATGGACTGGGTTCGCCGCCGGTGGACGGTGCTGTTGGGCGGTTTCGTGCTTGCCGCCGCGCTCGTCCTCAACGTCATCACGCTCACCGACGCGCCGTACCTGTTCGGCGACGAGGCCTGGTACGCGTCGACGGCATGGTCGGCGTCTGAAGGCCGCGGCTGGGAGCCGGCGCTGGCGTCGGGGGCCGGCGTCTACGACGGGGTTGGTGACTACTGGGCGGCGCGGGTCGGCTCGGCGCCCCATGTGCTCGGCGAGCTCGCCTTCCCGACCAGCCTGACGCTTCACCGCTCGGTTTCGCTGGTGGTCTCGCTGCTCGCGCTTGCCGTGCTCTTCGTCGCGCTGCGCCGCCGCCACGGCACCGGGCTCGCGCTGCTCGCCTGCGGCGCCCTCGCGTTCACCTTCGGCTTCTTCGCGACGAGTCACTGGGTGCGCTGGGACGGGATGGCGATCCTGTTCGTGGCCCTGATCCTGCTTGTGTTCTACGGCGGCCCGCCGAGGCCCGCCGCCGCAGCCGGGGCGGGGCTGCTGATCGGGCTCAGCCCCGACTTCGGCCTCGCGGTCGCCGGGACCTTCCCGGCCCTGCTGCTCCTCTGCGCCTGGGAGCCCGCGATGCGGAAACAGCGGTTGCTTGGGTTGCTCGGCGGCTTCGCGGCCGGCTGCCTGGTGTTCGCGCTCTCGCACGGCCTGCTCTGGAACTGGACCGAGGCGCGCGACCAGTACGACGTCGTCTACAAGCCGATCTACGACGAGATCCCGCTGATCGACGTGCTCAAACAGGGGAGTCTCGAGCCCGTGGTCGACGAGGCCGACCGCTATACCGGCAGCGCGTTCGAGCCGTTCATCAGCACGTACGTCGCCCTCGCCGTCGCCGCGCTCGCCGGGCTGGCGCTGATGCTTCGCGGCATCGGGGCGCCGCGCGCCTGGCTCGCCGCGGGCGCCGGGGCGGTGCTGGTCCTGATCGCGTGGAGCGTGCTCCGGGCCCCCTACCCCTACGACATGCTGCGAGGCGTGATGGGCGTTCTCATCATCGGTGGCGCCGCGGTCGGCCTCCTCCTGATCGGGCGCGGCATCGCGCGAGAGCGCGAGTACCCGACGGAGGCGGTGCCGGCGATCCTGCTTGCGTCGATGCTCGTCGGCTATGGGCTGCTGCTCGGCTACAAGGGGCCGACCTACCTCGCCTTCACGCTGCCGCTGGCGATCGCCACCGTGCTCGCGGCGCTGAAGGCGCTCTCGCCCAAGCGGCTGCAGACCGTGGTTCCGGCCGCAGGCCTCTGCGTGGTCGCGCTGCTCTCAGGAATTCATCTCGTCGACTACATCGACGGCGTCACCGACGACCCGGCCGTCGACGACCGCCTCTCGGCCGAGGCCCGCGAGCTCGTCGCCTCAGACGAGACGATCATGGGGGAGTGGGTCTACTGGTGGCTCTACCGCGACCAGCGGTATGTCTTCAACAGCGACCTCTGGCTCCAGCAGTGGCAGCACCCCGGTGACTCCTTTGACCAGAGCTTCGCCCGCGTCTGCCCGGATTGGGTGTTGCTCGACGACACCTGGCTCGCGCGGTACGCCTCTCTCGACGGCGGTCGCGTGTTCCCGAACCAGGCCCCGACGAGCGCGAAGGAGCGGCGCCAGCTCGGCCGGCTGCTGAAGCGCGAGTATCGGGAGGTGGAGCGCAAGAAGGTCGGGGGCCGCACCATCGGCTTCTGGCATCGCCGCGCCGCCGACTGCGCCGCTCTTCGCTAGCGAACGGCCATGTGCGCCGGCGGCGGGGCCGGCTGGCGCGCCGGGTCGACGTTCATCGTCTCGGCGACGATGAAGAGCGGGCGGCGCAACGTCTCGATGTAGGCGCGGCCCACGTACTCGCCGACCATCCAGATGCCGATCGAGTTGAAGCCCGCGACGGCGATGATCAACAGCGCCAGCAGGGTGGTGTCGGACGGCGCGTCGCCCGCGATCGCGAGGGCGGCGGTGACGAGCGCCCAGACCATCGTGATCGCCAGGAAGACCGAACCGAGGATGGCGAACAGGCGCAGCGGCTTCAGTGAGAAGCCGAAGATCCCGTTCAACAGGTACTTCATCAGCAGGCCGACGCTCGCCTTCGAGCGTCCCGCCTCGCGGGCCTGCCGTTCGTAGGGGACTGAAACCTGCTTGAAGCCGAGCCACGCGATCAGCCCGCGCAGGTAGCGAAGCCGCTCGCCGAACTGCATCAGCGCGTCGCGAACCTCGCGGGTGATGAGGCGGAAGTCGCAGACGTCGGTGGGGATCCTGATCTCGGCGAGTCTGGAGATCAGGCGGTAGCCGAGGCGACCCGACCAGGTGCGTAGACGTTTCTCGCCGTGGCGGTGGGTCTGCTCGCCGTAGACGACGTCATAGCCCTGCTGCCATTTCTCGATGAACTCGCCGATCAGCGCCGGCGGCTCCTGCAGGTCGGAGTAGATGACGATGATCGCGTCGCCGCTCGCGTACTCGTAGCCCGCGGTGATCGACATCTCGAGGTCGAACGTGCGGCTGAAGCGGATGTAGCGCCAACGCGGGTCTCGGGTGCAGATCTCCTTCAGCAGCTCGCCGGTGCGGTCGGAGCTGTCGTTGTCGACGACGACGAACTCGAAGCGATAGGGCAGCCCCTCGATCGCGGCGAGCACCTCCTGCTCGAGCCGCGGGATCATCGCTTCCTCGTTGTAGGCGGGGATGACGATGGAGACCAGGGGCCCTTCGCTGTGGCCGGTCTCGGGCATGCCGGGAAGGTAGAGGAACTGCCATACGCTGGCTCGATGACGCGTTGGCAACTGCGCGATCTGCGGGAATGAGCTTCCTCACCGCCCCGCGATCCGCGGGTCAGACCTGCTGCACGGGGTCCCGGGCGAGTTCGACGTCTACGTCTGCCGCAACTGCGGGGCGGGCAACACGCGGCCGCTCGCCACGGACCACGAGCTGGCCCGTTTCTACCCGGACGAGTACGGCCCGCACGCGGGCGGCGGCCGCATCGCGGGGGGCTCGGCCGCGTGGTCAGCGAGCGAGAGCTGCGGATCGGCGAAGCCGGAGCGATCGCACTGCAGCCGCCCGGGCGGCTGCTCGACGTCGGCTGCGGCGCCGGTGAGCTCGGCGCCTGGATGATCCGCAGGCGCTGGCGGGTCGACGGGATCGAGCCCTCGGAAGCCGCCTGCGAACGGGCCCGGGCGCGTGGCGTGGAGGCACGGCAGGGCACCCTGCATTCAGTCGAGCTGGAGCCCGAGGCCTACGACGCGATCAGCTTCAGCCACTCGCTCGAGCACATCGGCGATCCGGTCGCGGGTCTCGAGAAGGCGGTGGGCGCGCTTCGGCGGGGCGGCTCCGTCGGGATCAGCGTCCCCAACTTCGAATCCTGGGCGCGGCGACGCTTCGGCAGCGAGTGGTTCCATCTCGACCTGCCGCGCCACCGCCTGCACTACACCGAGCGCTCGCTCCGCACGCTCATTGAATGCGTCGGCCTCAAGACCGTGCGCACATGGACGACGACGAGCTCGACGGGGTTGGCGGGAAGCATCCAGTACCGGCGCATGGGCGGCCTGGCCCTGGAGGAGGGCGCGGCCCGCGAGGCGATCGGCCAGGCGGTCGCGCTGGCGCTGCTCCCGGTCGCCTCCGCCGAGCAGAGAGCCGGTGGCGGGCGTGACTTCCTGCACGCGCTGGCCTTCCGGCCCGCCGCGAGCTAGCGCGCGCGCAGGGCCTCGAGGGTCGAGGCGAGCCCATCGTCGATCGAGGTCGCGGGCGACCAGCCGAGCTCGTCGCGCAGGCGGATGGGGTCGGCGACGATCGATGGCGGGTCGTGTTGGTTGCGCGGCAGCGCGCCGATCTCGACCAGCTCGGGGCGGCCGCTGAGGCGTCCGAGGCCCTCGACGATGTCCCGCACCAGGGTGCCCTCGCCGCTGCCGATGTTGACCGGCCCCTCGAGGCCGGAGTCGAGAAGTGCCGCGATGGACGCTGCTGCGTCGGAGACGTGGATGAAGTCGCGGACCTGTTCGCCGTCGCTGGCGGGCGCGGGCTCGCCGGCCACGAGGGCCCGGGCGATCGAGGCGACGAGGCGCTCGGAGTGCTCCTCGGGGCCGTATACGAAGAAGATTCGCGCCCACGCGCTGGAGACGCCCGTCAGTGGCGAGGCAGCCTCGACGATGCGGCGGACCGCGTCCTTGCAGGCCCCGTAGAGCGTCGCCGGGTCGCACGGGGTGCTCGCCTCCGAGAGGACCGGCTCGCCCCATTCGTACTCGGCGCAGCTTCCGACCATCAGGGCGCGCTCGCCACCGGCCGACGCGAACTCGCGCCACAGGCGCACGCTCGCCTCGACCCAGGGCAGGTTCTCGAGCGAGCCCCAGAAGGCGCCGTGCTCGGTGTACCAGGCGAGGTGCAGCAGCTTCTCGGGGGCCGCGGCCGCGATCAGGTTCGCCGCCGACGCCGGGTCGAGCAGGTCGGCGCGGTGCCATTCGACGGCCTCGCCCGCCGGTTGGTCGCGAGAGCTGACGCCGTGCACCTCGTGCCCCGACGCGACCAGCAGCGGCACGATCTCGCGGCCGAGGAAGCCCGAGGCACCGGTGACGAGGACCCTGCTCATCCGGCGCTCACGGGTCGAGCAGCGGGTAGGCGCGGTCCTTGTCGGAGATCACGCGCTCGCCGTCGACGGGCGGCCACTCGATGCCGAAGGCCGGGTCGTCCCAGCGAACGCCTCGCGCGGCGTCAGGCACGTAGCGATGCCCCATCAGGTAGCCCACCTCCGCGCCGTCGGTCAGGGTCTGGAAGCCGTGGGCGACGCCGGCCGGGATGTAGAGCATGCGCCCGTTCTCGGGGCTCAGCTCGACGCCGTGCCAGCGGCGATGGGCGGCCGAGCCCGCGCGCAGGTCGACGATCACGTCGAAGATCGCGCCTCGCGTGCAGCGCACCAGCTTGGGCTCGCCATCGGGGTCGGTCTGCAGGTGCAGGCCGCGGAGCGTCCCCGCGCGCTCGTTGAAGGAGGTGTTCGCCTGGACGACCGCCGGCTCCAGGCCGCGCTTTGAGAATTCCTCGGAGTCGAACGTCCTCGCGAACCAGCCGCGCTCGTCGCTGACGCGCTCGAGCTCGATCTCGAAGGCGCCCGGGATCGGCGTCTCGTTGAAGATCATCCAGCCCCCCTCATTCGAAGACCTCGAGCTCGGGCGTCCGCACCACGAACCGCCCGCCCCACTCGCTGCACGTAGGAGAGCTGCTCGGCGATCTCGTCGCGCAGGTTCCAGGGCAGGATCAGGATCAGGTCGGGCCGGTGCTCCCGGATCGCCTCGGGCTCGCGGATCGGGATCTGCGTGCCCGGCAGGTAGCGGCCCTGCTTGTGGGGGTTGCGGTCGACCGTGAACTCGATCAGGTCGGTGCCGATGCCGCAGTAGTTGAGCAGCGTGTTGCCCTTGGCCGGCGCGCCGTAGGCGACGACCCGCTTGCCCTCGCGCCGCGCCGCGATCAGGAAGCTCGAGCAGCTCCCACTTCGCGGCTCGCACCCCGTCGGCGAACGCCGAGGTAGGTCTCGATCCGCTCGTAGCCCGCGGCGCGCTCGCGCTCGGCGAGCTCCGCGTCGCGGCCTCGGTGACCGGCTTCGAGTCGTCGTCGGCGTGGCGCGCGAAGACGCGCAGCGAGCCGCCGTGGGTCGGCAGCTCCTCGACGTCGAAGACGCGTCAGGCCGTGCTCCGCGAAGACGCGGCTGCACGGTGAGGAAGGAGAAGTAGGAGAAGTGCTCGTGGTAGATCGTGTCGAACTCGTTGCTGCTCGATCAGGTGCAGCAGGTGCGGGAACTCGATCGTGACGACGCCCGTCGGCGCCAGCACCTCGCTTGAAGCCGCGCGACGAAGTCGTTCAGGTCGGGCACGTGCGCGAGCACGTTGTTGGCGATCACGAGGTCGGCCTGCAGGTGATCGCCGCGACCTCGCGCGCGGTCGCGCGGCCGAAGAACTTGACCATGGTGCGGATGCCCGTTCGCCGTCGCGACCTCGGCCACGTTCGCGGCCGGCTCGATCCCGAGCACCGGGATCGCCGCGCTCGACGAAGTACTGCAGCAGGTAGCCGTCGTTGCTGGCGACCTCGACGACGCTGCTCTCGGGCCGTCCAGGCCGAAGCGCTCGATGGCCATCTCGGCGTAGCGCTTCGCGTGCTCGAGCCAGCTCGTCGAGTAGGACGAGAAGTAGGCGTACTCGGAGAAGATCACGTCCGGGGTCTCGTACTCGTCGAGCTGGACCAGGAAGCAGCGCTCGCAGACCATGGCTCGCAGCGGGTAGAACGGCTCCATCTCGCCGAGCTCCGCCTCGCTGCGAAACGAGTTGGCGAGGGGTGTTGAGCCGAGGTCGGCGAACACGTGGGTCGAGCGGGGCATCGCAGAAGCGGCACGTGCCGTTAGCTTGGGCCGAGGCTGTCATGGGCGGCGCCGACGGTACACACGTGGGCGCCGGCCGGGAGTTCGCGTGCTTGCGTCCGCGGAAGCGCCATCATCTAGCGCATGAGCGATGCCGCAATTGTCGCCGAGGCGGTCGGCAAGCGCTACCGCCTGGGCACCGACCTGAACGCCAATCTCTCAGAGCGGCTCGAGCGAGCCGTTCGTGCGCCCGTCCGAATGCTGCGCAGCCGTGCGGCGAGCGAGGGCGCGGCATCGCGAGCGCAGGAGCCCGACGAGATCTGGGCGATACGCGACGCTTCGTTCGAGCTGCATAGCGGTGAGGCGCTCGGGCTGATCGGTCGCAACGGCGCCGGCAAGAGCACGCTGCTGAAACTGCTCACCGGGATCTCGCTGCCAACCGAGGGCCGCATCCGCCTACGGGGCCGGGTCGCCACTCTGCTCGAGGTCGGGACCGGGTTTCACCCCGAGTTGACGGGCCGCGAGAACATCTTCCTGAACGGCACGATCCTCGGGATGCGCCGCAAGGAGGTGATGGCTCGCTACGCGGAGATAGTCGAGTTCTCTGGGATCGAGCGTTTCCTCGAGACGCCGGTCAAGCGCTACTCGAGCGGGATGTACGTCCGTCTTGCCTTCGCAGTGGCGGCCCACCTCGACCCCGAGATCATGTTGGTGGACGAGGTGCTCGCGGTGGGTGACGGGGAGTTCCAGCGCAAGTGCTTGGGCAAGATGCGCGAGGTCGCCGACGAGGAGGGCAGGGCGGTCGTGTTCGTCAGCCACAACCTGAACGCGGTCCAGCGGCTCTGCAGCCGGGCCCTGCTCATCGAGCAGGGCAGGATCGTCCTCGACGACACCCCTGAGCGAACGACCGCCGCGTACCTCGAACGCACCGGCCCGGAGCTCGTCGAGGGAGTCGCCGAGATCCTCGACAGCGCCGAGCGAAACGGCACCGGCGAGGCACGGCTGCGGCGGGTCACGCTGCGCGACTCCCGGGGCCAGCCCACCACCAGCATCCACATGGGTGAGCCATTCGCGGTCAGCGCCGTCTACGAGGTCTTCGAGCCGATCAGCTCCGCCGCGTTCGAGCTCGGCATCCAGACGCTCGAAGGCGATCAGGTCCTGACCAGCCAAACGATCGACGCCGGCGGCCATCCGATCGACATTCCGCCCGGCGTTCACGAGATCACGGTGTCGGTGGAGACCACGCTGCTTCCGCACGAGTTCGCCCTTGGATTGGCGCTCCATCGCACCGACGGCAACACCGTCGATCACGTCAACGGCGCCCACCGCTTCACCGCCCTGAACGCAGCGCTCGACGGCGAGGACCACTATCCGTGGCACTCCGTGCGCGGCTACTCGCGGCCCGCCGCGGCCTGGCAGCCACTGCGTGAGGGGATGCCCGAAGAGGCCTCGCCGGCGATTCCCTAGGGGGAGTCGTTCCCGCTACCCTCGCCTGTCGCTCCCTGGCCCAACCCGACGGGCCGCAGATCCACGAAAGGAACCACCCAGATGAAGGTCCTGATCACCGGCGGCGCCGGCTTCCTCGGCTCCCACCTCGCCGACCGACTGCTCTCCGAGGGCAACGAGGTGCTCGTCCTCGACAACTACGAGACCGGCCGCCGCGAGAACCTGACCGACCAGGAGGGCCTGACCGTGGTCGAGGGCACGATCGCGGACCGCGCGCAGGTCGACGAGGCCTTCAAGGACTTCAACCCCGACGTCGTCGCCCACGCCGCCGTCTCCTACAAGGACGGCGAGGCCTGGGAGCAGGACGTGATGACGAACGCGATGGGCACGGTCAACGTGATCCGCGCGTCGCCAAGGAGGCGGACGTCGACCGCTTCGTCTACTTCCAGACCGGCCTCTCCTACGGGATCGACCCGAGCGTGCTGCCCGTGCCGCTCGACCACCCCCAGCCCGGCGAGTCGAGCTACGCCATCACCAAGACGACGGGCGAGAGCTACGTCGCGATGTCGGGCCTCGACTGGGTCAGCTTCCGCCTCGCCAACATCTACGGCCCGCGCGTCGTCGCCGGGCCCGCGCCGACGTTCTACACGCGCCTCAGCGAAGGGCCAGCCCGTGCTTCGTGGTCGACTCGCGCCGCGACCAGACCTACGTGAGCGACCTGATCGACCTGCTGATGATGGGCGTCGAGGGCACGGGCTCGGGCGCCTACAACGTCGGCTCCGGCGAGGACCGCCCGGTCAAGGACATGTTCGACCTGATCGTCGACGCGATGGGCATCGAGCTCGACTACGAGGTCGAGGTCCGCCCGCGTCCCGCCGACGACGCCCCGACGCTGCTGCTCGACCCCTCCAAGACCAACGAGGACTTCGGCTGGGAGCCGAAGATCCACGATGGAGGAGGGCATCCCGAAGACGGTCGAGTGGTACCGCGAGAACGAGGTCGGCGAGACCTACACCCACCTCAAGGCCGACGAGCTCAAGGTCAAGTAG
This sequence comes from uncultured Solirubrobacterales bacterium, assembly GCA_963820665.1. Classification (GTDB taxonomy): domain Bacteria; phylum Actinomycetota; class Thermoleophilia; order Solirubrobacterales; family 70-9; genus CAVUAT01. Next base: position 157,026 of record CAWGAL010000003.1, read on the forward strand.
GCCATGGGCGGACTTCGACGGCAGCCGGCACCCTCGTGGTGGGCGGCGCCGGCTTCGTCGGCTCCAACCTGGTGCGCGCCCTGCTCGACGAGGGCGTCGCCGAGGTCCTGGTGGTCGACAACCTGCTCTCGGCCGAGCGCGAGAACCTGCCCGACGACGACCGGGTCACCTTCGTCGAGGGCTCGATCACCGACGACGAGGTGCTCGCCGGGCTGCCCGACCGACCGCGACTTCGTCTGGCACCTGTCGACCTTCCACGGCAACCAGAGCTCGATCGAGTTCCCGCTGGACGATCACGAGAACAACCTGCTGACGACGCTGAAGCTCTACGAGCGGCTCAAGGACTTCGACGGGATCACCAAGGTCGTCTACTCGTCCTCGGGCGGGACCGTCGCCCCGAAGACCTTCGACGACGCGACCGCGACCGCCGAGGACCAGCCGGTCTCGATGCACCTCGACAGCCCGTACCAGATCTCCAAGATCGTCGGGCGAGTTCTATTCGAACTACTACTCCGACCGGCACGGCCTGCCGGTCTCGATGGTCCGCTTCCAGAACGTCTACGGCCCCGGCGAGGTGCTGGGCGCCGGGCGCTGGCGGGGGTCGAACACGGTCTGGCGGAACGTCACCCCGACCTTCGTCTACAAGGCGCTGAAGGGCGAGACGATGCCGGTGCAGAACGGCGGCGTCGCCACCCGCGACTTCATCTACGCCGAGGACATCGCCCGCGGCCTGATGGCCACGGCCCTCCACGGCGAGCCGGCCGACGTCTACAACATGGCGAGCGGCACCGAGACGACGATCCGCGAGTTGGCCGAGACGATCGTCGAGCTCGCCGGCGGCGGCGAGATCGAGCTGGCGCCCGCCCGGCGAGTGGGACCACTCGGGCAAGCGCTTCGGCGATCCGAAGAAGGCGCGCGAGGTGCTCGGATTCTCGGCCGAGATGCCCGCTTCGCGACGGGCCTCGAGCGCACGGTCGACTGGACGCGCGAGAACCTGGACTTCATCGATCGCTGCATCGAGCGCCACCGCGAGGACGCTCGCGGCGTTCGAGGCCGAGAAGGCCGCCGCCTGATGCAGGCGCTGAAGGCGCTCATCACAGGCGGCGCGGGCTTCATCGGCTCGCACCTGACGCGACTCGCTGCTGAAGCGCGGCTGGGAGGTCGTCTCGGTCGACGACCTCAGCAAGGGCCGCCGCGAGGTGATCGAGCACAACCTCGGCCGCGACGGCTACGAGTTCGTCGAGATGGACTGCCGCGACCAGGACCGGCTCGCGGAGCTCGGCGAGGGCGCCGACGTCGTCGTCCACCTCGCCGCCACGAAGATCCCCCGCGACGGCAATCGCCTCGGCAACGTGATCGACGAACCTCGAGGGCGGCCGCTCCGCGCTCGAGGCGGCGCGCGCGAACGGCTCGCGCTACGTGCTCGCCTCGACCTCCGACGTCTACGGCAACCGCCCCGACCTCCCGTTCACCGAGGACGGGATCACGGTCAGCGGCCCGAGCACCGTCGCGCGCTGGGCCTACGGCGTCGGCAAGCTCGCCGACGAGCACATGGCCTGGGGCTACAACGAGGAGTACGGCCTCGACGGTCTGCGTCCTGCGCTTCTTCGGCAGCTACGGCGAGCGCCAGTACCTGAACTGGTGGGGCGGCCCGCAGGGCGCCGTTCCTGAAGGCGATCAGCGAGGGCAAGCCGATGACGGTCCACGGCGACGGCTCCCAGACCCGCTGCTTCACCCACATCGACGACATGACCGAGGCGACCGCCCGCGCCGTCGAGCGCCCCGAGGTCAACGGCGAGATCGTCAACATCGGCAACGACGAGGAGATCTCGATCCTGGGCCTGGCCGAGCTGATGCACCGGCTCTCCGGGCGTCGGCGGCGAGCCGAACATCGAGCTGATCCCCTACGAGAAGGTCGCGGCCGGCGCCTACCAGGACGTCCAGAAGCGGATGCCCGACCTGACCAAGCAGCGCGAGATCCTGGGGTTCACCCCGCAGGTCAGCCTCGAGGAGGGCGTGACCCGCCTCTGGGAGTGGTACCGCCAGCTGGACAGGCGGGACGAAGGTGTCCCCGCAGCCTGAGCCGCGCCCTGGGCGAAAGGCGAGCGGGGTACTGCTGCTCTACAACCGCCCGGCGCTCTTCCGCGACGCGGCGACGATCACCGACCACATCGACGCCTTCGGCCGGTACTCGAGCTTCGACGTCCACGACGTCAACACCGACGGCGGCTTCCCGAAGACGCTCGCCGGCCTGTCGTTCGACGCGATCGTCCTGCACTACTCGGTCTTCGCCAGCGGGCCGCATCCGTACCTGATCGGCGACGGCGTTCCTCGAGTACCTCCGCGGCGTCCGACAGCTACAAGGTCGCCTTCTTCCAGGACGAGCACGAGTACTGCGTCCGGCGCTTCGAGTTCCTCGACCGCTATTCGCGTCGACTGCGTCTACACCTGCTTCGAGCCCGAGTGGTTCGAGGCGACCTACGGCACCTACACCCGGGTCCCGAAGCTGGTCAGCCACGTGCCGGCCTACGTCAGCCCCGACATGGTCGAGGCGGCCGACCGCCTGCACGAGCCCGACGCCGAGCGCTCGATCGACGTCGGCTACCGGACCCGGCCCACGCCGCCGTACTTCGGCCGCGGCGGGATGGAGAAGGTCGAGATCGGCGAGCGCTTCGCCGAGCGCGCCGCGGGCAGCGGCCTCGCCCTCGACATCAGCGCGCGCGAGGAGGACCGCCTCTACGGCGAGGACTGGTACCGCTTCATCGCCGACTGCCGAGGGCATGCTCGGGACCGAGTCCGGCGTCTCGTGCAGCGACCTCGAGGACGAGGTCCGCGAGCGAGTACCTGCGAGCTCTCGAAGGGCGGCCGCGACGTGACCATCGAGGACCTCGAGCGGGGCTCGCTCGGGAAGTGGGACTGGAAGGTCCCGCTGCGCACCACCAGCTCGCGCCACTTCGAGGCGGCCGCGATGCGCGTCTGCCAGATCATGTACGAGGGCGAGTACTCCGGCGTGCTGAAGCCGATGGTCCACTACATCCCGCTGCGCAAGGACTTCTCCGAACTTCGACGAGGTGCTCGCGCGCTTCCGCGACCCGGCCGTCCGCGCCGAGATCACCGAGAACGCCCACCGCGACCTGATCGCCTCGGGCGACCACAGCTACGAGCGGTTCATCGCCGGCTTCGACGAGACCCTGCGCGAGGCGGGCCTGAGCCCGGACTCGGCGCACCGCCGCCCGCCCCGGCCATCCGCGGGCCGCCCGGCGAGGGGGCTCGCCTACCGCTACGTCGCCGGCATCGTCGCTGTGGCTGCGCCACCGCGCGCCGCGCCTGTGGAAGCTGATCTGGAACGCGTCCCGGCCCGCCGCTGAGCCTGCATGCGGAGGATCCGTGGCTGACGGCGTCCTCTTCGTCTACCACCGCCCGACCCGGCGCCAGTTCGTCGACGCCGCGAACGTCGACGAGAACATCGCGGCGTTCCCGCGCCACTCCAAGCTTCCAGGTCTGGGGGCTGAACACCGACCTCGGGACGCCTCCGCGGCTGCCGCAGCTCGAGTTCGACGCGGTGGTCATCCACTACTCGGTCTTCCTCCCGCTCGAGCACGGCTACCTGCTCGGCGAGCGACCTGCTCGAGTGGCTCGACGCGCTCGAGCGCGTACAAGATCGCCACCTTCCAGGACGAGCACCACTACTGCGGCCGGCGCTTCGCCTTCCTCAACGACCACGAGGTCGATTGCGTCTACACGATGCTCGAGCCGCCCTACGCCGAGCAGGTCTACGGCGAGCAACACGAAAGCGTCGAAGGTCGTCAGCAACTTCCCCGCGCTACGTCGGCGCCGAGCTGGTGGAGACCGCGGCGAAGTTCGCGAAGCCGGACGCCGAGCGCACGCTCGACATCGGCTACCGCGGCCGCCCGATGCCCGCCTACATGGGGGCCGGGGCCCAGGAGAAGAGCGAGATCGGCGACCGCTTCGCCGAGCTCGCGGCGGGCAGCGGCCTCGTCGCTCGACATCGGCACCGGGGAGCAGGACCGCCTCTACGGCGACGACTGGAACCGGTTCGTCGGAAACTCGAAGGGGACGCTCGGCGTCGAGTCGGGCGTCTCGTGCTTCGACCTTCGCGACGAGGTCCGGGCCCAGTGGGAGGCGCTCGCCGCCGACGGCCACGAGCCGACGGTCGCCGAGATGCAGGACGGGGCCCTCGGAGAGTGGGACTGGAAGATCCCCTACCGGACGATCAGCCCGCGGAACTTCGAGGCCGCCGCGATCCGGATGTGTCAGATCCTCTACGAGGGGCGACTACTCCGGGGTGATGGAGCCGATGGTGCACTACATCCCGCTGAAGAAGGACTTCTCGAACCTCGGACGAGGCGATCGAGCGCTTCCGCGACGACGACCTGCGCCGCGAGCTGACCGAGAACGCGCACCGCGACCTGATCGCCTCGAGCGCCTACGGCTACCAGCGCCTGGTCGACGGCTTCGACGAGGTGCTGACCGAGGCGGGCCTGGTCCCGAAGCGCTCCGCGCTCGGAGCTGGCGGCGGTCGGCCGCCGCCTGAAGCCCGCGCTGCGCGACCGGGTGACCGGCTGGATCGACTACCGCTCGGCCAAGCTGAAGCTCGAGCACCCGCGGGTGTGGAACGGGATCTGGATCGCCAGCCGCCCGGTGGTCGTCCCGCTTCGCGCCCTCCAGCGGCTGGTCCGCGGTTAGCCTGCCGACGATGGCCGAGCGCCAGACCGACATCGACGCAGCCAACGCCGGCTTCTGGGACGAGCTGTGCGGCTCGACCCTCGCCCAGTCCCTCGGGCATCGACTCCGCGACCCCCGAGAACCTGGCGCGCTTCGACGAGGCTTACCTCGAGGCCTACCCCTACCTGACCGGCTACCTGCCGGACGCCGGAGCGAACGCCGGCAGGCGCCTGCTCGAGATCGGCCTCGGCTACGGGACGGTCAGCCAGATCCTCGCCGAGCGCGGCTTCGACTACAACGGCCTCGACATCGCCGCAGGGTCCGGTCGAGATGGTTCGCCAGCGCTCGCGCTACCTGGACATCGACTCGCCGGAGGAGCGCGTCATCGCCCACTCGGTGCTCGAGATCGCCGCACCCGACTGAGAGCTTCGACGACGTCGTCACCATCGGCTGCCTCCACCACACCGGCGACCTGAAGCGGGCGGTCTCCCAGGTCCACAGGTGCTGAGGCCGGGCGGTCGCGCCCTGGTGATGGTCTACAACAGAACTCGTACCGCCGGTTCAAGATGGCAGTCGGGCGGATTCCCGGAGGCTCCGCGGCGGCGAGGGCGACGACGAGCGGATGCGCCACGCCTACGACCACAACACCGAGGGCGAGGCGGCCCCGGCGACCGAGTACGTCTCGGTCCGCGGCGCGAAGGAGCTCTTCGCCGACGTTCTCGACCGTGAAGGTCAGCCGCGAGAACTTCGACTACACGAACTTCAGGGGCCGGCCCGATCAGCCGCGACTTCCTGCTCGGCATCCCGGCGCACCGCGCCGGCCTCGACCTCTACATCGAGGCGACGAAGTAGCTAGGCGCTGACGGCGGGCTCGCCCACCGGCTGCGGCGCGCCGCCGGCGTCGAGCGAGGCCTGGAGCGCCTCGAGCACCCGGACCACCCGGGCGCCGTTGTGGCCGTCGGAGCGGGGGGTCGTCCCCGGTCGCGCACGCAGTCGATGAAGTGCTCGCACTCGATCCGAAGCGGCTCCTGGCTCGGGACCGGCGGGCTCGAGACCATGCCCGAGCGGGTCACGTACTCGCGGTCGCCGAACGAGCTCTCCTGCGGGTCGAAGCCCTTGTCGTAGATCGTCAGCTTGCGGTCCATGTCCATGTCGTCGAGCGTCGCCATCTTCTGCGGCGCCGACGACGGTGATCTTGCGCGCCTTGTGCGGGTCGAGCCAGCTCAGGTGCAGGTGGCCCGCCATTCCCGACGGGAACTGGAGGTAGCCGAAGACGACGTCCTCGACGCCGTCCTGGATGTAGGCCTGGCCCGCGGGCCGACGCCTCGACGGGCAGCTCGCCCGGCGAGGGAGAGCAGGACCGAGACGTCGTGGGCGCCGAGGCTCCAGAGCGCGTTCTCGTCCGCGCGGATGCGGCCGAGGTTCAGGCGCTGGCCGTAGATGTAGCGCACGTCGCCGAGCTCGCCGGACTCGATCATCTCGCGCAGCTGGTTGATCGCGGGGTGGTACTCGAGCAGGTGGCCGACCATCAGCACGCGGTCGTGCTCGGCGGCGGTCGCGACGAGGTCCTCGGCGTCGCCGACGTTCTGCGCCAGCGGCTTCTCGACGAAGCAGTGCTTGCCGGCCTCGAGCACCCGCTTGGCCAGGGGGGCGTGCGTCGGCACCGGCGAGGTGATCGCGATCGCGTCGAGGTCGTCGTCCGCGAGGAGGTCGTCGAGCTCGGCCGTGAAGGTCGTGTCGGGGTAGACGCCCTGCCACTTGTTGCGCATCTCCTCGTCGGCGTCGCAGATCCAGGCGAGCTCGCAGCCCTCGATCGCGTGCAGGTTGCGGGCGATGTTCGGCCCCCAGTAGCCGATCCCGACCATTCCGATGCGGATGGGCTCAGGCACGGGTTTTCTCGTTCGGGCGATCCATGGACCGGGCCAGTGTAGGGAGAGTCGCTGGAGCCAGACGTATGCTGGCGCCCGCCGTGGACCCAGCCGCCAGACCCAACGTGCTCGTCCTCTACGGGCTGCTGCAGTGGCCGCTGCGGCAGTGGCACAGCGATCACCTCTACTCGTTTCGCGAGCTACGCGCGGAGCCGCTGCCTTCTACGTGAACGTCGGCGTGAGGCGGATACCGCGCAGCCTGCGGGAGGTCGAAGTGGGACGCCGTGGTCCTCCACCACACGCTCACCGGCCAGCGGATGCAGCCGCCGATCCTCGACTTCCAGCTGAAGCGCGCCGGCGCCGTCAAGGGGATGGCGCCGACTGACGATCGCGATGATCCAGGACGAGTGCATCTACACCGACCTGATGTCCGGCCTGATCAACGAGTTCGAGGTCGACCACGTCTTCTCGCTGGCGCCCGAGAGCGAGTGGCGAAAGATCTACCCCGAGGTCGACCACGACCGCGGTCCGCTTCCACCGCGTGCTCGCGGGATACCTCGACGAGTCGACCCTCGGCCGGATCGAGGGGATCGTCGCCGAGAGGCGACGGGCGAGCGGCCCATCGACCTCGGCTACCGGGCCTGGAGCGGGCTGCTCTCGCTCGGGCGCCACGGCGTGCTGCGCCGCCGCCTCGCCGAGGTGTTCGAGCCGGCCGCGAAGGCGCGCGGCATGACGCACCGACATCTCGGTCGACATGGCCGACATCCACCACGGCGACGACTGGTACCGATTCCTCGCGTAGCTGCCGCTACTTCCTCGGCGCCGAGGGCGGCGCGACCGTCCTCGACTCGACCGGCGAGTTCATGGTCCGCACCGAGCGCTACCTCGACGAGCATCCCGATGCGAGCTTCGAGGAGGTCGAGGCGGCCTGCTTCCCCGGCGAGGACGGCAAGCTGCAGCTGTTCGCGATCTCGCCGCGCCACCTCGAGGCCTGCGCGACCCGGACCTGCCAGGTGCTGGTCGAGGGCGAGTACTCGGGTGTGCTGCGAGCGGGCGAGCACTACATCCCGATCGCCAAGGACCTCTCGAACGTCGAGGAGGTGCTCGACATCGTGCAGTCGGACTCCGAGCGCGAGCGCATCACCGACAACGCCTACCGCGACGTCGTCGCGTCCGGCGACTACACCTACCGCGGCCTGGTCGAGCAGGTCGAGGGCGAGAGCGGCCTCAGCGACGCTCGACGGCCCGCGGCAGCCCGCTGACGCCCGAGCTCGAGCGGCTGCATCGACGCGACCGAGGCCGCTGACCGGCGCTCGTGGCGGCGGGTCCAGGCCTCGGTGCGAAGCGCGCGCGCGATGCAGCGCGATCGCCGGCGCGATCCTGCCTCAGCGGTGCACCGACCGGCTCGGGACCGGCTGGCGGGCGGGGATCGGGAGCAGCACCCATGAGATCCGCGGTCGCTCTCAGCGCGGCCCGCGCGGGACGCGCAGCAGCGCCCGCACCACCGCCCAGTACGCGCGAAGCGCCCAGCGCAGCGGGGCGATCTGCCCGGCGCGGCCGAGGTAGGCCGAGTCGAGGTCGGGGGTGAGGAAGGCCGCGAACTCGCCGGCGGTGATCGGCGCGAGGCCTGGATCGCGCGGCGCTCGCGCAGCGTTCGCGCGCAGCGCCCGGAGCGTCTCGACCCCGGCCGCGACCTTCAGGCGCCCCCAGCCGCCGGTCGCGGCGACGACGAGCAGCGCGAGCTCGGTCGCGATCATGGCCGGCATCACCGCGGCGAGCAGCGGCCCGGGGTAGGTGCGCAGGACGGTCGCCCAGCGGTTGCGCTCCAGGTAGCGGTACTTGGCCGGGGTCGCCGAGAACTCGTAGTCGTGGTCGACGACGGCCGAGGGCTCGAGCCCGACCCGCCCGCCCTCGAGGCGCAGGCGAAGCGAGACGTCGACGTCCTCGTGGTACAGGAAGTAGTCGGCGTCGAAGCCGCCGATGCGCAGCCAGGTCTCGCGCGGGACCGCGAGGCACGCTCCGGAGAGGAACGGGACCTCGTGCGGCTCGAGGCGCGGCCGGGACGGGTCGCCGGCGCCGCCGGCCCACGCGACGCCCGGTGAAGTGCAGGACGCCGCCGGCGGTGTTCAGCACCGCGCCGTCCTCGGCGGTGACCAGCGCCCTGCCACGCCGCCCAGCCCGCGGCCGTCGGCGAGCGGGCGGATGATCCCCTCGCGGAAGCCGGGCCGGGGCACCGCGTCGGGGTTCAGCAGGACGACGAGCTCGCCGCTCGCGGCCTCGACTCCGCGGTTGACTCCGGCGGCGAAGCCGAGGTTCTCGGCCTCGCGTGACCAGCACCGCGTCGGGCGCGAGCTCGCGCGCGACCGCGTCGGCCGTCCCGTCCGAGGACGCGTTGTCGACGACGACGAGCTCGTCGCCGTCGCGCGAGCTCGCGCAGCACGCGCGGGGATCGTCCGGCGCAGCTCCTCGCCGCTGTTCCAGGCGACGATGACGACCGAGATCGAGTGGTTGTCGGGTTCGGGCATGGGACAGACGTGGGGAAAGTAGCCTGAACGCCTACGATCTCGAAAGGAGAGCCATGAGAGTCACGACACGCAGGGCCAGCACCTCGCCGCCTCGCTCACGCTCGGCCTCGGCGCCGCCCTCGGCTTCGCCGCCTGCGGGACGACGAGGACGATGACACGACGACGTCGAGGAGACGGTCACCGAGCAGACCGACAGTCGACGACCCAGACCGAGGTGGAGGACCGAGGCTCGAGACGGAGACCGACGACCGAGGACTCCGGCGACGTGAGCCGAGTCGGACGACGACCACCAGCGAGGGCGGCGAGCGGCGGCCTCGGCTACTGACGTCCAGCTATCGCGGCGCTGGCCGACGAGATCGCCGGCTGCCGCCTGTGTCCCGCGGCTGGTCGCCTGGCGCGAGGCAGGTCGCGGCCGATCCGCCGAAGCGCTACCGCGGCGAGCGCTACTGGGCCCGGCCGCTGCCGGGCTTCGGCGACCCGCGCGCCGCGATCGTGGTGGTCGGCCTTGCGCCGGCGGCCCACGGCGCCAACCGGACCGGGCCGGATGTTCACCGGGCGACCGCTCGGGCGACTGGCTGTTCGCGGCGATGCACCGCGCCGGGCTCGCGAACCAGCCGAGTCGGTCAGCGCCGACGACGGCCTGCGGCTGCGCGGCGCCTGGGTCACCGCGGTCAACCGCTGCGCGCCGCCCGACAACAAGCCGACGCCGGCCGAGCGCGACAAGTGCCTGCCGTACCTGGTGCGCGAGCTGGAGCTGCTCGCCCGGGCGCGGGTGCTGGTCGCGCTCGGCTCCTACGCCTGGGACGGCGCGCTTCGCGCTCCTGCGCGACAGCGGGCGAGCGAGGTCCCGCGGCCGAAGCCGCGCTTCGGGCACGGCGCGGAGGCCGAGATCGGCTCGGCGACGCTTCGACCGCTCGCTCGGCTGCTTTCACCCGAGCCAGCAGAACACGTTCACGGGCAAGCTCACGGAACCGATGATCGACGCGGTGTTCTCACGCGCCGCCGAGCTCGCGGGATAATGGCCGCGTGTTCCCGCTCAACCTGCCGAACACCCTCACCCTGCTCCGCATCTTCCTCGTCCCCGTCGTCGTCGTGGCGCTGCTCGATGAGACGCCGAACGGGGACCTGATCGCGGCTGGGGTGTTCGCGCTGGCCGCGCTGACTGACGGCCTCGACGGGTACATCGCTCGCTCGCGCGGCGACATCACGACGTTCGGCAAGCTGATGGACCCGCTCGCCGACAAGCTGCTCGTCACCGCCGCGCTGGTGAGCCTCGTCTCGCTCGGCCGCCTCGAGGCGTGGATCGCGATGGTGATCATCGCCCGCGAGTTCGCGGTCACGGGCCTGCGCGGCGTCGCCGCCGAGCAGGGGGTCGTCATCCATGCGTCGTGGCTCGGGAAGGTCAAGACCGCGATCCAGGTCGTGGCGATCGTCGCCCTGATCGCCACCGACCCCGCTCCGCTCGGAGTCGACATCCTCGTCTATGTCGCGCTGGTCGTCACCGTGGTCAGCGGCGTCGACTACTTCTTCGGCTTCCGCCGGATGATCGCCGACGCCCAGGCGACTCAGAAAGCCGCTAAGTCGCCCAAGGCGCCCACCCCAGCGGACTAGTTAGGTCGCCGGCTCTTCGAGCCACTCGCGCATCGTCGTGTGATGCGGGGAGTGGGTTCCGGACTCGAGCTCGCTGCCGATCTCGGAGACGAGGCCGTAGCGCTCGGCGACGACGTTGTGGCGGTGGATCGTCTCGAGGTTCTCCTGCCGGGCCATCACGAAGGCGCCAGGGGCGAGCTCGGAGAAGCGGTCGCTGACCTGACGGATCATCTCCCGGACGCAGTCCTCGACGAAGCGGGGGTTGGCGTGGGCCTTCTCGACGACGAAGCGCTCGTCGGCGCGCTTCATCAGTTCGTAGATCTCGCTCGACATCGACGATTCGACGATGCGGAGCAGCTCACGCGCGTCGATGTCGACGGCGGCGTCCTCGGGGCAGCCGACGAAGAGCGTGCCGATGCCTCGCTGGTTGTGGGTGGCGACGGGGACCGAGGCGAAGATGCGCTCGATCTCGTCGGCGCTGAAGCCCTCCTCGATCAGCTTCTCTCGGGCGCCGTCCTCGACGAGCCCCTGCGCGCAAGGGCAGGCGGTCATGCCCTGCGCCTCGACGCCGCGCAGCGTGCGGGTGCCGCGCTCGGAGGCGACCGCGGTCCCGAAGAGCGTGTAGATCTCCTGCGTCGGTATGCCCGAGACGGGCGCCGGCACCGTCTGGGGGTAGCGGGCCGAGATGCGGACCTCGGCGCGAAGGCCCTCCTGGCGGACCCGGATCCGCTCGGCGACGTGGGCGGCCAGCACCTCGGCGCGTAGGGACTCGCCCAGAACGACGCCGTCGATGGCCTCGTTCACGTCCTCCTCGAAGCGGGACATGTGGACGCCGGCCTGCTCTGGATTGAGGTCGACGAAGCACTCGATGTCGGCGTGGTAGAGGCCCTCGCCGACGTGAATCACCTTCTCGACGCCGGTGACGCCGACGCGCGAGAGGCTGACGCGCGTGACCGGGGCTGCGGCCTGGGCGTCGCGGGGGGGAACGGGGACGGTCGAGGCTGGATCCGCCATCGGTCCGGAGAGGGTACCCAGGGTGGCTGGTCGGCCCGTTTCGGCGAACGTGTAGGTGTCCACACATTCCAATAGTTGGTCCCCCGGGCGGCCGGACCGTGCTTATACTCCGCCGGGTCCACGCCTTGGCTCTAGGGAGGCCGCGGTAGACATACCCGGGGAGGAGGAAGCGTTGCCGGCAGGTGAGTCCGTTGCATCAGGGGAGCAGGCTTTCGTCGACACCGATGAGCTGCGCGGCCTTGTCGCGCGGGGGACCGAACGCGGTTACCTGACCTTCGAGGAGATCGCCTCGACGCTCGAGGAGGTCGAGGTCGATAAGGAGCAGGTCGGCGAGCTGCACTCCCATCTGGTCGATCAGGGCATCGACGTCATCGCGGCGGACGGGGTCACCGCATATAAGGAGAGCAAGGACAAGGAGAAGGGGACGAGCAAGCAGGAGCTCGATCTGACCGTCGAGCCGAGCCTCGACTGCCTGCGCCTCTATCTGCGGTCGATCGGGCGGGTGGACCTGCTGACCGCTGAGCAGGAGGTGTCGCTGGCGAAGAGGATCGAGCGCGGCGACATGCTCGCCAAGCGCCACATGGTCGAGGCGAACCTGCGCCTCGTCGTGTCGATCGCCAAGTCCTATCTGGGGCGAGGGCTGAGCTTCCTCGACCTGATCCAGGAGGGATCGCTCGGGTTGATTCGGGCGGTCGAGAAGTTCGACTATCGGCGCGGGTACAAGTTCTCCACGTACGCCACCTGGTGGATCCGGCAGGCGGTGACTCGCGCGCTGGCCGACAAGGCGCGCACGATCCGGATTCCGGTGCACATGGTCGAGAAGCTGAATCGGGTGGCCCACGTCGAGCGCCAGCTGGTGCAGCGCCTCGGGCGCGAGCCCGAGCCGGCCGAGATCGCCGCTGAGCTGAAGTGGTCGGTGCGCGACGTGCGCGACATCCTCCGGGTGAGCCAGATGCCGATTTCGCTGGAGAAGCCGATCGGGGACGAGGAGGACTCCGAGTTCGGGGACTTCGTCGCCGACGATGCGGCCCCGGAGCCTTTCGAGACCGCCTCCGACAACATGCAGCGCGAGGACGTGGCGAGAGCTCTCGATGCGCTTCCCGAGCGCGAGCGCGAGGTGATCGAGCTTCGCTACGGGTTGGGCGGCAAGGAGCCGCTCACCCTGGAGCAGGTGGGCCAGACGTTCGGGGTGACCCGCGAGCGGATCCGCCAGATCGAGAACAGCACGCTGAAGAAGCTGAAGGCGCTGCCCGAGGCGCAGCCCCTCCGCAGCCAGGCGTAGCGGCCCTTTCTCCGCAAATTGCGGACTCATTCCAGCCGCGGGGGATAGAACGCGGGCGCCGGTGTTTATCCAGTCAATCCGGGGCTATGCCCTGACCAGCGCATTGGCGGCGCGGGGCCGGCTGCGTTCCACCCACCGGTCTTCCGACCGGGAGGCCAGAAGCAAGGATGCAGCCGGCCTCGAGCCCTCAGCCGACCCTCCTCTGGGAAAGGAGATCGGTTTGAGCGTCGATTAGTTCGTTCAAGCTGGTCAACCTCACCTCCCCTTTCCCCGTTGCCCTCGCCATCAGGCGATCGCCTGCTGCCAGACCGGCGGCGTTGAAGGGGGCAAGCGGAATGGTGATCTGATGTCCTGGAGAGATCGTGGTTCTAGCCGATTCGCTCGCCGGGACCGGGGGCTGAGGTCTAGATGGGGGAGGAGGGATTCGAACCCACTTAGCGCGAGGCACTCGGTTTACAGCCGAGCCCGACTCACCATCTCCGGCGCTCCCCCGGAGAGCGGATTGTAAGGGCCCGGCTTCTGGCTCGAAGAGATACTCCGCGTACTTCGGGCCACCCAGGGAAAGCGAGCTACAGCCGTCGATCGCCTGCGAAGGAATCAGCCAGCGCCTCCCATCGGTGACGACGGCGAATACGAATTCGCACCGAGACGGATCGAAGCGCTTAACGACCTTCGTCCAGCTCTGGTTGCCACCTGAAGTAGAGAGGCGAACCTGGTATCTCCCGCTCTCCAATCGAGTGCAGGTCTTGACTTGAATCCGCGCCAGGCCACCGTCGAAGTCAGCTACGAGGTCGTAGTCCGGACTGTGGAATAAAGGAAAGGAGACCGTTGCCCCGGCCCGTGTAAGCGCTTCGATCGCTATCGCTTCACCCAGGTCCCCCTGGCGTCTGGGATGAAAACCGGTCGGCACGCATGAACCGTAGGTAGGGAATCGAAACGATCCGCGCGCGGAAAGTCACGTGAGTCTCAGTCCTCCCGCGCGTACGGGTTGTACGTCGGGTCGGCTGCCGCGTCAACGGCCGGCGAGTCGGGCTCCTCGACCGGCGCCGTCCCTTGCGGCGCGACCTCCAGCTCGATCTTCCGCTGCGACCTTTCGATCATCCGCACGACCAGCGGGACGGTGAGCAGTTCGACGACCCCGACGGCGGCGATCGCCCAGCCGAAGGACGACCCGGTGAGCGCGACGAAGGCCCCCACGACGATCAGGATCAGGGCGCCCGTAACCAGCGTGAAGCGCATCATTCCCGCAGGCTAAACCGCCCGCCGGTCTCTCGCTACAGTGGCCCCCGCGCCCGGATAGCTCAGTTGGTAGAGCACTTCCATGGTAAGGAAGGGGTCGTCGGTTCGAGTCCGACTCCGGGCTCCTGATGGATGACTCTCCGCCCGCCCGATGACCGCGATCCTGGTCATCCGCGAAGGTGACCAAGCCGGATCCGAGCACCCTCTCGACGGCGAGGTCGTGATCGGCCGCGAGCCCGGGGCCGTGGACCTCGTCCTCGACGACCCGGGCATCTCGCGCCGGCACGCCGCTGTGCGCGCGCTCGGCGGCGTGATCACGGTCGAAGACCTCGATTCCTCCAACGGCACCTACGCCAACGGCCACCGCATCTCGGGCGAAACCGAGCTCGCCGACGGCGACGAGATCCAGCTCGGCGGCACCATCATCAGCGTCCACGGGCCGGACGCAGCCACCGCCGTGATGGGAGCCGGCGCACCCGCCACCGCCCACCACCCCGGCCCCTCCGACGCCGCGGCTGCGCACCCACCGGCCCGCCGCCAGCCCTCCGGCCTTCCCGGCCGCCTCGACGACGAGTCCAACATCCCGGCCCTGGCCGCAGTCTTCCTCGGCCCCCTCTCGATCTTCCTCCTCCTCTTCAGCTCCGGCGCCGCCTTCTTCGTCTCGCTCCCCTGCGCGATCGGCGCGGTCGTCCTCGGCAACATGGGCATGCGCCGCGTCGACCGCGGCGACAGCGAGGGCCACCGCGCCCTCGCCAACCTCGGCCGCATCACCGGCGTCATCGGAACCGTCCTGTCCCTCCTCGCCCTCGCCGCCTGGCTCGTCGTCGCAGTCCTTCTCGACGCAGCGGGGGACAGCCTCACCGACCTCTTCGACCGCGTTCAGGAGGAGATCGACAGCACGAGTATCGAGTAAATCCGCGAGCCCTCAGATCTTTTTGTTAATGCGATGGGTTGACCCGAGTGATAGGAAGGTCTCGACAGCGGGACAAGGCGTTATCCAAGGAGGAGAGAGATGAGCCAGGAGTCGTTCGAACATGCAGTCGACCTCGAGGGCCTCGACGGCTCCAAGCGTCTGGGCCGCCGCAGCTTCCTCGTCGGAGCCCTGGCCACCGGCGCCGCCATCTCAGCGCCCGTCAACTACGCCGCGATCGCGCGCGGCCGCCGCGTCCCGCTCGCCAAGGACGGCGCCTTCAAGCTCGGCGTCGCGGCCGGCTTCCCCCGCCCCCAGGGCATCGCCCTCTGGACCCAGCTCGACGGAATCAAGCAGACCTCCAAGATCAACCTGACGATCGCCAAGGACCGCAAGTTCAGCAACGTCGTCGAGGAGCGCCTCGTCAACGCCCGCAAGGACCGCGGCTACACCGCCAAGACCTTCGTCAACGGGCTGAAGCCCCACGAGGAGTACTTCTACCGCTTCACCACCGAGGAATCGAAGTCCGAGGTCGGCCGCTTCCGCACGGCGCCGCCGCTGAAGTCCAAGGAGAAGATCCGCATCGCGTTCTACTCCTGCCAGAACTACGAGGCCGGCTTCTTCAACGCCCAGCGCGCGATCGCCAACGAGGACGTCGATCTCATCGTCTGCCTCGGCGACTACATCTACGAGTACTCCGACGGCGCCGGCGGCGTCCGTCTCGACCGCTCCGGCAACAACCGCGACGGCGACACCCAGCTCCTGAGCGAGTACCGCCAGAAGTACGAGCTCTACAAGAGCGACAAGGACCTGAAGGCGATGCACGCCTCGGCCCCCTTCATCTCGATCTGGGACGACCACGAGGTCGAGGACAACCACGCCGACGGCCAGCCGAGCTCGGCGCAGCCCGATCCCAACAAGACGAACCTCAAGGACCTGCCGCGCCGCGTGCCCTACCTCACCCGCAAGGCCAACGGCTACAAGGCGTTCTTCAACTACACCCCGCGTCTGCGGTTCAAGGGCGACCGCGACCGCATCTACGAGGACTACCGCCTCGGCGGGCTCGTCGACCTGATGCTCACCGACGAGCGCCAGTACCGCGACCAGCAGCCGTGCAACGACGCGATCCTCGCCAACTGCCCGAGCGCCAACGACCCGCGCACCCTGCTCGGCGAGAAGCAGCGCAACTGGCTCCTTCGCTCGATGAGGGACTCGAAGGCGACCTGGAAGGTCTGGGGCACCGAGGTGATGCTGATGGGCCTGCGCATCGGGCCGACCGTCGTCGCGCAGGTCGACTCCTGGGACGGCTACGGCGACGAGCGCAAGCAGATCCTCGACTACGTGATCGACAACAACATCCAGAACGTGGTCGCCATCACCGGCGACATCCACACGTTCTTCGCCGGGACGGCGACGACGAAGGGTGACGAGAGCACGGGTAGCAGGCCCGCGTTCCCCGAGTTCGTCGGCGGGTCGGCGACGTCGACCGGCCTGCCCGAGGCGACCGGCTTCCCGCCGGCCGCACTGGAGGGATTCCTCCCGCTTCAACGGCCACCTCGACTTCTACGACTTCGTCAAGCGCGGATACGGAGTGGTCGAGGCGACGGCGGACAGCCTGACCTGCGAGCTGAAGTCGGTCAACGCGACCGCGGCCAACTCTCCCCAGCCGACCACGATCGCGAAGTTCCTGGTCCCGAAGGGCGCGCGCAGCCCCCAGCGCATCGGGTAGCGCCGGCGCCGCCGCGAGGGCAGGCTGGCCACCCGGCCAGTTTCGTTAGCCTGCTCGCATCGTGGACTTCAACCTGACCGACGAGCAGCGCGACTTCGTCGCGTCCATCCGCGACTTCGCCGACCGCGAGGCGGGTACCCAGGAGAAGCGCGAGGCCCTCACCGAGGGCCACACGATCCACCACAACTTCGACCTCTATAAGAAGATGGCGGACCTCGGGTGGCTCGGCCTGACGATCGACGAGGCCTACGGCGGCTCGGGCGGCACCCACGTCGACGCCTGCCTCTTCCTCGAGGAGACCACCCGCGGCCTCTGCCCGATCGGCGGCTACGGCACCACCCTGATCGTCGCCGGCGCGACGGAGCGCTTCGGGACCGAGGAACAGAAGAAGAAGATCCTCGGCGGGATCGCCTCGGGCTCCGTCGAAGCCATCGCCATGACCGAGCCGGAGGCCGGCTCGGACGTCGGGAACCTCTCGACGAAAGCTGAACGCTCCAATGGTGGATGGGTTCTCAATGGGCAAAAGGTCTTCATCTCGAACGCCCACATCTCCGACCACGTGCTCGTCGTCTGCCGCACCTCGAAGGGCGAGTCAAAGCACGAGGGCCTCTCGATGATCTTCGTCGGAAAGGACAACCCCGGGATGGAGATGACGCCCATCGACACGATGGGCGGCCGCGAGACCAACACCGTCTACTTCAACGACTGCGAGGTCCCGGCAGAGCAGGTCCTCGGCGAGGTCGACCGCGGCTGGGTCCAACTGATGGCGGGCCTCAACGTGGAGCGCCTCATCCTCGCCGCCTCGATGCTCGGCATCGGCCAGCGCGCCTTCGACGACGCCCTCGCCTACGCGAAGGAGCGCAAGCAGTTCGGCCGCCCGATCGGCTCCTTCCAGGCCCTCCAGCACCGCTTCGCCGATCTCGCCACCGACCTCGAGGCGGCCCGGCTGATGACGTGGTGGGTCGCATCCATGACCGACGAGGACCCCGACAGGATGCTCCCCAAGGAGGCCTCGATGGTGAAGCTGTTCGTCACCGAGACCGCCCAGAAGGTGGCCCTCGGCGGGATGCAGATGATGGGCGGCTACGGCTACTCGTCCGAATACGACATGGAGCGACTCGTGCGCACCACCCTCGTCTCGACGATCTACGGCGGCACTTCCGAGATCCAGCGCGGCATCATCGCGAAGACACTCGGCCTCTGAGAAAGAGCTTGCAATAGTCAATATTGGTGGTTGACCCCTTGACTTCCTTCGCTCCCGAACGTTAAGTTCTTCGCAGTTTGGGGGAAGTGAACCTTCCCAAATGGGCGCCGGGGGGTGCCCGCCAAAGGGAAACCTGGTTGCACGCGACTGTGTGGTCGCAAGGGTGTAGATGCATCCGCTTCGGTGTTTGACCTAGGTAAGCGAGGCAAACTCGCCGTCCTTTTGGTCCCAGTGCTCGTCGCGCTCAGCGCGAACGCGAGTACGGCCGCGGCCGTCGACTGCCTCCCGGCCGACAACGAGATCACCTGCGAGAACAAGCAGCCCGGCAACCCGCCGAGTGAGTGGGACGTCAGCGGGCCCGGCGACCCCGGCATCCAGGGGTACGCAACCGAGATCAGCGTCGACCAGGGGGAGACGGTCGACTTCAAGGTCGACACGGCCTCCAGCGACTACCGCCTTGAGATCTACCGGTTGGGGTACTACGACGGTGACGGCGCCCGGCTGGTCGACACGGTCCAGCCCGTGGCGCCGCCCGACGTCCAGCCCGCCTGCCTCAACGACCCGTCGACCGGTCTCGTGGACTGCGGCAACTGGGATCAATCCGCCTCGTGGGCGGTCCCAGCCGCGGCGGTCTCGGGCGTCTACATCGCCCACCTCGTCCGGGAGGACGGGCCGGACGGAGGAGAGCCACGTCGTCTTCATCGTCCGCGACGACGACGGCAACTCCGACCTGCTGGTGCAGACCGACGACACCACCTGGCAGGCCTATAACCAGTACGGCGGCAACAGTCTCTATACGGGGTCGCCGGCCGGACGCGCCTACAAGGTCAGCTACAACCGACCCTTCACCAGCCGCGGCCCCACCCCCGAAGACTGGGTCTTCAACGCCACCTCGCCGCTGATCCGCTTCATCGAGCGAAACGGCTACGACGTCAGCTATTTCACCGGGGTCGACAGCCACCGCCTCGGGGCCGAGATCTCCGAACACGACGCCTTCATCTCGGTCGGCCACGACGAGTACTGGTCCGCGGGCCAGCGCAACAACGTCACCGCTGCGCGCGACGCGGCACCAGCCTCGCCTTTCTCAGCGGCAACGAGGTCTTTTGGAAGACACGCTGGGAGAACAGCATCGACGGGACCGACACGCCCCACCGCACCCTCGTCTCCTACAAGGAGACCCGCGCCGGCGCCAAGATCGACCCGGCGCCGGAATGGACGGGAACCTGGCGCGACGCGCGGGCCTTCAACCCTGAGGGCCCCAACCCCGAGAACGGGCTCACGGGGACCATGTTCAGGGTCAACTCCGGCACCTCCGAGATCGAGGTCCCGGAGGCCGACGGCAACATGCGCCTCTGGCGGAACAGCGGCCCCGCGGACCTCGCCCCGGGCGAGACGGAGGACCTCGCGGCGGACACTCTCGGATATGAGTGGGACGAGGCGCCGGACAACAGCTCGCGCCCGCCGGGCTTGGTCTACAACTCCTCGACCACACGAAACGGGGTCGAGGTCCTGCAAGACAACGGCTCGACCTACGCCAGCGGAACCGCGACCCACCACCTCACCCAGTACCGGGACGCGAACGGCGCCGGCGTGGAGGACGACGCGCTGGTCTTCGGCGCCGGCACGATCCAATGGGCCTGGGGGCTCGACGGCGTCCACGATCGCGGCGGCTCGACTCCCGATCCCGACATGCAGCAGGCCACGGCCAACCTGTTCGCGGACATGGGCGCTCAGCCCCAGACGCTCGAGAGCGGCTTGGTCCCGGCCGCCGCTTCCACCGACACCACGGCGCCGAGCTCGGTGATCGAGTCCCCGCTGCCAGGTGCCGAGGTCGAGAGCGGTGCGCCGTTCTTGATCAGCGGCAGCGCCGCCGACGCAGGGGGAGGGGTGGTCGGCGCGGTCGAGGTCTCGACCGACGGCGGCACCACCTGGCATCCGGCCGATGGGCGCGAGACCTGGACGTACTCCTGGACTCCGGGGCCGACCGGCAGCGCAACGATCAGGACACGCGCCACCGACGACAGCGGCAACATCGAGACAGCGGGCGCCGGGGTCGGCGTCGACATCGTTCCGCGCAGCTGCCCCTGCTCGATCTGGAGCGATTCCTTCACAGGGCCCGGGAGCGGGGATAACTCCGCCGTCGAGCTCGGCGTCCGGTTCCGCTCCGACGAGGACGGCTTCATCACCGGAGTGCGTTTCTACAAGACAGCCGGTAACACCGGGACCCACACCGGTTACCTCTGGGCCAACACCGGCGGCCCACCGTTGGCCGCGGCCACCTTCAGCGGCGAGACCGCCAGCGGCTGGCAGGAGGTGTCGTTCGGGGCGCCTGTGGCGATCGAGGCGGGTGCCACCTACGTGGCCTCCTATCACGCGCCTAACGGCAACTACGCGGCCATCAACAGCTACTTCGCGAGCGACGGCTTCGATAGCCCCCCGCTTCACGCGCCGGCGGACGCCTTCAATGCGGCCAACGGCGTCTACCGCTACGGCGCCGGGGGCGTGTTCCCGACCGACACCTTCGCCTCGAGCAACTACCTGGTCGATGTCGTCTTCGAGTCAGACGTCGGGCCCGACACCACGCCGCCGACGATCACCGGACGCACTCCGGCAAACGGGGCCAGTGGCGTCGCGACCGGCACCCTCGTCACCGCCACCTTCAACGAGCCGATGGACGCGGGAACGATCAACACCACGAACGTCGAGCTCCGCGACCCAGGCAATGCGCTGGTCGCGGCCACCGTCACCTACAACCCGGCCAACAGAAGGGTCACGCTCGATCCCTCCGCCAACCTTCAGAGCTCGACCACCTATACGGCGACCGTGAAGGGCGGTCCAGGCGGCGTCGAGGACGACGCGGACCCGGGCAACCCACTGGCCGCTGACTCGACCTGGACGTACACGACCGCCGCGCCACCCCCGCCGCCGCCCGACGAGGGGCCGGGGGGTCCGATCCTGGTGATCTCCGACGCGTCCAACCCGTTCAGCCGCTACTACGCCGAAATCCTCCGCTCTGAGGGGCTGAACGAGTTCACCGTCAGCGACCGCTCGCTGGTCACCCCGGCGATCCTCGATGCTCACGACGTGGTCGTGCTCGGCGAGACCGGCCTCAGCGCCGCGCAGGTGACGATGCTCGAGACCTGGGTCGACGCAGGAGGAAACCTGATCGCGATGAGGCCCGACCCGCAGCTCGCCGGCCTGCTGGGGCTCAGCGACACGCCCGACACCCTCGCCAACGCCTACATACAGGTCAACACCGCCACGCCCCCGGGAACGGGCATCGTCGGCCAGACGATGCAGTTTCACAGCACGGCCGACCGCTACACCTCCAACGGGGCCCAGACCGTCGCCACGCTCTACTCCGACGCCACCACGTCCACTCCCAACCCCGCGGTGACGCTGCGAGATGTGGGCGGCCAACGGCGGCCAGGCGGCAGCCTTCACCTATGACCTCGCCCGCTCGGTCGTCTACACGCGCCAAGGCAACCCGGCCTGGTCGGGAGACGAGCGCGACAGCGCGGTCGGCGGAGGCCAACTGATCCGATCCGACGACCTCTTCTACGGCGCCAAGCCCGGGGATGTCCAGCCCGACTGGGTGGACCTGAACAAGGTCGCGATTCCCCAGGCCGACGAGCAGCAGCACCTGCTCACCAACCTGATCCAGCAGATGAACGTGGACCGCAAGCCGCTGCCTCAGTTCTGGTTCCTGCCGCGCGACGAGAAGGCGGCGGTCGTGATGACCGGCGACGACCACGCCAACGGCGGTACCGAGGGCCGCTTCAACGCCTACCAGGCGATCAACCCGGGCTGCTCGGTCGCCGACTGGGAGTGCGTGCGAGGCACCTCCTACATCTATCCGAACACCACGTCCCTGAGCGACTCGGAGGCAGATGCCTTCGAGAACGCCGGCTTCGAGGTCGCCCTGCACGTCAACACGAACTGCGCGAACTGGTCGAATCAGGCCCAGCTCGAGGGCTTCTACACGAACCAGCTCGCGAGCTTCGCCGCCAACTACCCGAGCCTCGATTCGGCCACTACGAATCGCACCCACTGCATCGCCTGGAGCGACTGGGCGACGCAGCCGACGGTCGAGCTGCAGAACGGCATCCGCCTCGACACCAACTACTACTACTTCCCACCGGATTGGATCCAGAACCGCCCCGGGATGTTCACCGGCTCCGGGATGCCGCAGCGATTCGCCGACCTCGACGGCTCGATGATCGACGTCTACCAGGCTGCGACCCAGATGACCGACGAGTCGGGCCAGTCCTTCCCGTTCACGATCGACACGCTGCTCGACAACGCCGTCGGCCCGCAGGGCTACTACGGCGTCTTCACGGCGAACATGCACACCGACAGCGTCCTCGCACGCCGGATCCGACGCGATCGTCGCCTCAGCGTTGGCGCGGAGTGTTCCGGTCGTCTCGGCCCGCCAGATGCTGCAGTGGCTCGACGGGCGCAACGGCTCCTCCTTCGGCTCGGTCTCCTGGAACGCGAACAAGCTCAACTTCAACATCAGCGTCGGCGCCGGTGCCAACGGCCTGCGCGCGATGGTGCCGACGACCTCATCGGTCGGCAGCCTGACCGGGGTCGAGCTGGGCACCACGCCGATCTCGACCACGACCCGGACGATCAAGGGCGTCGAGTACGCATTCTTCGACGCTGCGGCGGGAGCCTATGAGGCGACCTACGCCGTCGATGACACGCCGCCGTCGATCACCAACGTCGCCCACTCACCTCAGGGCAACGGCACCGCCGACATCACCTGGGACACCAACGAGGCCTCGGACTCGAGGGTCGACTACGGAACCAATCCGGCCAACCTGAACCAGAGCCAGAGCAGCTCGGGCCTGGTCACCGCGCACAGCCTCCAGCTGACGGGCCTGGCGCCGAACACCACCTACCACTACCGGGTGACGTCGGCCGACGCCGCGAGCAACTCGACGACGGATCCCGAGCCACCTGCCGCGCCGCGCAGCTTCACCACGCCCTCGGCGACCTTCACCGACACCACGGTCTCCGACTTCAGCGCCGGCACCACCGGCCCCAACACCTACGTCGCGGAGACCGGTGACGGCGAGGTGACGCTGAAGCCGACCGAGGGCCAGGAGTTCTCAGGCGGGCCGGGTGGGCTGCCGGCAGGTTGGACGGGGTGTGCCTGGCCCTCCTGCAGCGGCGCTCCGGGACCCTCGACCGTCTCCGGCGGCAGCCTGCACGTCAACGGCGGTCTGGCCAATACCAGCGCGACCTACGGGCCGGGCCGCGCGGTCGAGTTCAAGGCGACCTTCGGCGCCGCCTCCTTCCAGCACCTCGCCTTCACCGACAACTTCAACAACGTGTGGGCGATGTTCAGCACGAGGAACGGCACCAACCAGGTCTACGCGAGCACCAACGACGCCAACGGGCTCAATGACGTCGCGATCCCCGCCTCGGCCGGCACCTCGCACCTCTACCGGATCGAGTGGGACGCGACCGAGGTGCGCTACTTCGTTGACGGTCTCCCGGTGCACACCCGCACGATCACCGCCTTCGGCTCGAACCTGAACGTGGCCGTCAGTGATTTCCAGACCGGCGGACCCGAGATCGCGGTCGACTGGGTGCGGATGAGCCCCTACCCGGCCGCGGGCGCCTTCAACTCGCGTGTCTTCGACGCCGGCGCGGGCCAGAGCGCCAATTGGGGAGCGCTCACCTGGAGCCCCGCCCTTCCCTCCGGGACCAGCCTGGCGATGAGCGTTCGCACCGGGAACACGCCCACGCCCCGACGCAAGCTGGAGCGCCTTCACGCCGATCGCCTCCTCGGGCGCTGACATCCCCGGCAGCTCGCGCTACATCCAGTACCGGGCCGAGCCGGCGACGACCGACCCGGCCAGGACGCCGACTCTGAGCGAGGTCTCGATCGCCTTCGCGGCCGCCCCCGACCTGACACCGCCGACGATCACCGGGCGCAGCCCAGCCCCGAACGCGGTCGGGGTGCCGAGGAACACCAACGTCGAGGCCCAGTTCAGCGAACCGATGGACGCCGCCACGATCGACGAGACCAGCGTCCGACTGCGGCCACAGGGCGGCGGCAGCGACATCGCCGCCGACGTGACGTACTCCGGCGCGACGGCCACCCTCGATCCGGACGCCGGCCTGGCGCCCAACACCACCTACGAGGTCACGGTCGACGGCGACGTCGAGGACTCCAACGGCAATTCGCTCGGAGCCGACGACACCTGGTTGTTCACGACCGCCGGCGCCGCCAGCGCGAGCCTCACCGACACCACGGTCGCCGACTTCAGCGCCGGCAGCACCGGGCCCGACACCTACGTTTCGGAGAGCGCAAACGGCGAGGTGACCCTGAAGCCGACCGTCGGCGCCGAGTTCTCGGGAACCGCGCTGCCGGCCGACTGGTCGAGTTGCACCTGGCCCGGCGGCGCCACTCCCGTCTGCACTCCCGGAGGGGCCACCGTTTCGAGTCAGAGCCTGCACGTCGACGGCGGGCTCGCCGGACCCAGCGCCGCCTTCGGCTCAGGTCACGCGCTCGAGTTCGTCGCGACCTTCGGTGCCGCGACCCTTCCAGCACGCCGGGTTCTCGGACAATTTCAACAACATCTTCGCGATCTTCAGCACCAACGGGAGTACCACCCAACTCCAAGCTCGAACCACCTTGGGCGGCAATGTGAACGTCGGAGCCCCGGGCCAGTACATCGGCACCTCGCACCGCTACCGGATCGAGTGGGACCCGGGCCAGGTCAGGTTCTTCATCGACGGGGCGCAGGTCACGTAACCCACGACGGCAATTTCACCGGGAGCACTCTCGGCGGGGGAGACCAGATGCGCGTCCTCGCCAGCGATTTCAACGGCGGCGGACCTGAGCTGACCGTCGACTGGCTCCGCATGAGCCCGTACCCGGCGTCCGGGACGTTCAACTCGCGCATCTTCGACGCCGGTTCGTCCGTCGACTGGGACGGGCTGAGCTGGAGCGAGGACGAGCCCGTCGGGACCGACGTGGATCTGTTCGTGCGCACGGGCGACACGCCGACCCCGGATGGCAGCTGGACGGCGTTCACCGAGATCCTGACCTCGGGTGGGCCGATCGACTCCTCCTCGCGTTACCTCCAGTACAGGGCCGACCTGGCCACGGCCGACGTCGATCTGACGCCCGTGTTGAGCGAGGTGACGGTCGCCTACGCGGAGCCGTTCCCCGCCCCCGCGACGCCGACGATCACCGCCACCGACCCTGCCAGCCCCTCCGGCGACAACAACCCTGAGGTGAAGGGAACCGTGGGCTCCGGCGACCCGACCCAGGTCAAGATCTGGCGGAACGCGACCTGCACCGGCGCCCCCGACGCGACGGGCACCGTCGCCCAGTTCATCGGCACCGGGATCACGGTCAACGTCCCCGGCGACGCGACCACGACGCTCAGCGCGAAGGCCTCCAACGCCGGCGGGGACTCCGCGTGCTCGAACGCCTTCAGCTATGTCGAGGACTCGACCGCGCCTGCTGCGCCGAGCGTCGACGCCTCGACCCCGCCCTCGCCCGCAAACGACAACGACCCCGAGCTCGCCGGCAGCGCCGAGGCGGGCTCCACGATCCGCATCTACAAGGCCGCGACCGCCGCCGACTGCACCCCCGCCAACCTCGCCGCCACCGGCTCCCAGGCCGCCTTCGCCGGCGCCGGGTTGACGGTCTCGGTGCTCGACGACACCACCACGAACTTCCGGGCGACGGCAACCGACGCGACTGGCAACACCTCCGAGTGCTCGGCGCCCTTCGAATACACCGAGGACTCGAGCCCGCCGGCCGCTCCAAGCATCGACGCCTCGACCCCGTCCTCGCCGGCCAACGAGAACGCCCCAGAGCTGGCGGGCCTCGGCGCAGCGGGGTCGACCGTTCGCCTCTACCAGTCAGCGGACTGCACCGGCCCCGTCGAGGCCCAGGGCTCGGCGGCTGAGTTCGCCTCGCCCGGGCTGACCGCGACGGTCGACGACGACTCCGACAACGCTTTCAGCGCCACCGCCACCGACGCCGCCGGCAACACCTCGCCGTGCTCGGCCGCCTTCACCTACACCGAGGACTCGACCGCCCCCGAGACGACGATCGACACCGGCCCCTCCGGCGAGACCAGCGACTCGACCCCGTCCTTCACCTTCTCCTCCTCAGAGCCCGGCTCGAGCTTCCAATGCCGCTTTGACGCAGCCGCCTTCGGCGCCTGCTCGGGCCCCGGCGCCGCCCACACCGCCGCCGCGGCGCTGACCGAGGGCGCCCACAGCTTCGAGGTCCGCGCCACCGACCAGGCCGCCAACACCGACCAGACGCCGGCGAGCCGCTCCTTCACGGTCGACTCGCTCGCCCCCGACGCCCCCACGATCGAGACCTCGACCCCGGCCTCGCCGGCGAACGACAACGACCCCGAGCTGGTCGGCAGCGCCGAGGCGGGCTCCACGATCCGCATCTACAAGGCCGCGACCGCCGCCGACTGCACCCCCGCCAACCTCGCCGCCACCGGCACCGAGGCCGCCTTCGCCGGCGCCGGGCTGACGGTCTCGGTCGCCGATGACACCACCACGACCTCCGGGCGACGGCCACCGACGCCGGCAACACCTCCGATGCTCGGCCCCGTTCACTACACCGAGGACTCGACGGCGCCCGAGACGACGATCGACTCCGGCCCCGCGGGCGAGACCAGCGACTCGACCCCGACCTTCACCTTCTCCTCCTCAGAGCCCGGCTCGAGCTTCCAATGCCGCTTTGACGCGGCCCCTTCGGCCCCTGCTCGGGCCCCGGCGACGCCCACACCGCCGCCGGCGCTGACCGAGGGCGCCCACAGCTTCGAGGTCCGCGCCACCGACCAGGCCGCCAACACCGACCAGACGCCGGCGAGCCGCTCCTTCACGGTCGACTCGCTCGCCCCCGACGCCCCCTCGATCGACGCCTCGACCCCGGCCTCGCCCGCGAACGACAACGACCCCGAGCTCGTCGGCAGCGCCGAGGCGGGCTCCAGCGATTCGCATCTACAGGGCCGCGAGCGCCGCCGACTGCACCCGCCGCAACGTCGCCGCCACCGGCAGCCGGCCGACTTCGCGGCCGCCGGGCTGACGGTCACGGTCGACGATGACACCACCACGAGCCTTCCGCGCAACCGCCACCGACGCCGGCAACACCTCCGCCTGCTCGGCCCCGTTCACCTACACCGAGGACTCGACCGCCCCCGAGACGACGATCGACACCGGCCCCTCGGGCGAGACCAGCGACTCGACCCCGTCCTTCACCTTCTCCTCCTCGGAGCCCGGCTCGAGCTTCCAATGCCGCTTTGACGCGGCTCGCCTTCGGCCCCTGCTCGGGCCCCGGCGACGCCCACACCGCCGCCCGGCGCTGACCGAGGGCGCCCACAGCTTCGAGGTCCGCGCCACCGACCAGGCCGCGAACACCGACCAGACGCCGGCGAGCCGCTCGCTTCACGGTCGACTCGCTCGCCCCCGACGCCCCCTCGATCGACGACCTCGACCCCGCCCTCGCCCGCGAACGACAACGACCCCGAGCTCGTCGGCAGCGCCGAGGCGGGCTCCACGATCCGCATCTACAGGGCCGCGACGCCGCCGACTGCACCCGCCAACCTCGCCGCCACCGGCACCGAGGCCGACTTCGCCGGCCGCCGGTCTCACGGTCTCGGTCGACGATGACACCACCACGACCTTCCCCGCCACCGCCACCGACGCCGGCAACACCTCCGCCTGCTCGGCCCCGTTCACCTACACCGAGGACTCGACGGCGCCCGAGACGACGATCGACACCGGCCCCTCCGGCGAGACCAGCGACTCGACTCCGTCCTTCACCTTCTCCTCCTCGGAGCCCGGCTCGAGCTTCCAATGCCGCTTTGACGCGGCCCCCTTCGGCCCCTGCTCGGGCCCCGGCGCCGCCCACACCGCCGCCGCGGCGCTGACCGAGGGCGCCCACAGCTTCGAGGTCCGCGCCACCGACCAGGCCGCCAACACCGACCAGACGCCGGCGAGCCGCTCGTTCACGATCGACTCGCTCGCCCCCGACGCCCCCTCGATCGACGACCTCGACCCCGGCCTCGCCCGCGAACGACAACGACCCCGAGCTCGTCGGCAGCGCCGAGGCGGGCTCCACGATCCGCATCTACAGGGCCGCGAGCGCGCCGACTGCACCCGGCCAACCTCGAGGCCCCGGCAGCCGAGGCCGACTTCGCCCGCGCCGGTCTCACGGTCTCGGTCGACGATGACACCACCACGACCTTCCGCGCCACCGCCACCGACGCCGGCAACACCTCCGCCTGCTCGGCCCCGTTCACCTACACCGAGGACTCGACCGCCCCCGAGACGACGATCGACACCGGCCCCTCCGGCGAGACCAGCGACTCGACCCCGTCCTTCACCTTCTCCTCCTCGGAGCCAGGCTCGAGCTTCCAATGCCGCTTTGACGCAGCGCCCTTCGGCCCCTGCTCGGGCCCCGGCGACTCCCACACCGCCGCCGCGGCGCTGACCGAGGGCGCCCACAGCTTCGAGGTCCGCGCCACCGACCAGGCCGCGAACACCGACCAGACGCCGGCGAGCCGCTCGTTCACGGTCGACTCGCTCGCCCCCGACGCCCCCTCGATCGACGACCTCGACCCCGCCCTCGCCCGCGAACGACAACGACCCCGAGCTCGTCGGCAGCGCCGAGGCGGGCTCCACGATCCGCATCTACAAGGCCGCGAGCGCCGCCGACTGCACCCCCGCCAACCTCGCCGCCACCGGCACCGCAGGCCGACTTCGCCGGTCGCCGGTCTCACCGTCACCGTCGACGACAACACGACCACGACCTTCCGGGCCACCGCCACCGATGCGCGGCAACACCTCCGCCTGCTCGGCCCCGTTCACCTACACCGAGGACTCGACCGCCCCCGAGACGACGATCGACACCGGCCCCTCCGGCGACACCAGCGACTCGACCCCGTCCTTCACCTTCTCCTCCTCAGAGCCAGGCTCGAGCTTCCAATGCCGCTTTGACGCGGCTCCCTTCGGCCCCTGCTCGGGCCCCGGCGCCTCCCACACCGCCGCCCCGGCGCTTGACGCAGGGCGCCCACAGCTTCGAGGTCCGCGCCACCGACCAGGCCGCCAACACCGACCAGACGCCGGCGACCCGCTCGTTCACGATCGACTCGCTCGCCCCCGCCAGCCCCATCATCGACGACTCTCGACCCCAACAGCCCCGCCAACGACAACGACCCCGAGCTCGAGGGCCGCGCCGAGAACAACTCCACGGTCCGCATCTACAGGGCGCCGACCGCAGCCGACTGCACCGCCGCCAACCTCGCCGCCACCGGGCACCGAGGATGTCTTCGCCGCCGCCGGGCTGACGGTCACGTCAGCAACGACACCACCACGACCTTCCGGGCCACGGCGACCGACGGCGGCGGCAACACCTCCGCCTGCGGCGCCCCGTTCATCTACACCGAGGACTCGACGCCCGCCGCAGACGACGATCGACAGCGGCCCCTCGGGCGAGCACCGACGATCGCACCCCGACTTTCCGCTTCCACTCGAACGAGCCGCAGGGCGCAAGGTTCCAGTGCAAGGTGAACGGCGCCTCCTACAAGTCATGCCGCTCGCCCGAGACGGTCTCGAGGCTCTCCTTCGGAACCCACACCTTCCGGGTCCGGGCCATTGACGCCGCCGACAACGTCGACCCGTCGCCGGCGGTGCGCACGTTCACGGTCAAAGATAAGCGGGCCTCCGTCAGCTGATCGACGGCTTCGCGACGAGCTCGAGTACCACTTCCGGCGGCAGCGCCCCCTGGGCGCTACGGGTGGCGGGCGTGCGCGACGAGCGGCTGGCGAGCCGCGGGAGCGCCGAGGATCGCGCCGGCCCTCCAGCGGGGCCCGGCGTCGTTTCGGCGCTATTCTTGGCGCCTACCTCGTGCCCGCGGGCCGGGGGTTTTTTTTCGCCGGGGCCTATCGGACCCGGCTGCGAAGCGACAGAAGCAGAGGAGAAATGGCCTCAGACGTACGAATCGGTGTCACCCTCGCGTGCGAGGAGTGCAAGCACCGCAACTATGAGACGAACAAGTCACGGCGCAATTCGCCGGACCGGATAGAGATGCGCAAGTTCTGCCGCTGGTGCGGCCGCCACACCGCGCACAAAGAAACCCGCTAAGGGCCTTTCGTTCGCAATGGCGAAGACCAGGGCACAGAAGAAGGCGGAGAAGCGCCGGCGCCAGCAGGCGCAGTCCGAGCGCCAGCCGGGCTCGCCCGAGCGCGAGGCCGAATCCCGCGCCCAGCACGACACCCAGATGCCCGTCTCGGGCGACGTCGCCGAGGTGGAGGCCGTGCTCGAGACCGGCGCACACACCGAGGACTACGGCGAGCAGGTCGAGCACTCGATCGATGAGATCGACGAGAAGCCCGAGGCTCGCGCGCAGGCCGCGGCGGCCGAGGCGCGCACCCCCGAGGCTCCGGCTCCCTCCCGCGCCGACGTCGGCCGCGCCACCGACGGCCCCGCCGACGTCGAGCTCGCGCCCAAGCCCTCCCGGGCCGATCGCAAGGCGGCCAAGCAGAAGGAGAAGGAGCAGCGCCGCCGCGAGCGCGAGCGCGCCATCGCCCGCCAGCAGACCGAGAAGGCCGAGAAGCGCCGCAACCCGATCATCGCCTTCTTCATCTCCTGCTGGGCCGAGCTGAAGAAGGTCCAGTGGCCCGACCGCGACACGCTGGTGCAGGCCTCAGCCGTAACGTTGATCTTCGTAGTCGTCATGGCCGCCTACCTGGGAGGCCTCGACGCGATCTTCAACTGGATGATCAAGCAGATCCTCTAGTCCGCCTCCCCCTAACCGTCTGGAGTTCCCCTAGATGTTTCGCTGGTATGTCATCAACACGTATTCAGGCCACGAGAACAAGGTCAAGCAGAACCTCGAGCACCGCGTCCACACGATGAGCCAGGAGCGCAACGTGCGCCAGGTCGTCGTCCCGACCGAGCAGGTCACCGAGGTCAACAAGGACGGCCAGAAGGAGCCGAAGGAGAAGCGCACCATGCCCGGCTACGTGCTGGTCAACATGGAGATGACCGACGACTCGTGGGGCCTCGTCAAGAACACCCCGGGGGTCACGGGGTTCGTCGGCTCCCGCAACAAGCCGATCCCGCTGAGCAAGGTCGAGGTCGACCGCCTCCTGCACCGCGAGACCGCCGAGCGCCCGCGCACGCGCGCCCAGTTCGCGATCGGGGAGTCCGTCAAGGTCATCTCGGGCCCCCTCGCGGACTTCTCCGGCGAGATCGCCGAGATCAACGAGGACGCGGCAAAGCTGAAGGTGTTGGTATCCATCTTCGGCGCGAGACCCCGGTCGAGGTCAACTACGACCAGGTCAAGAAGATCTAGATGGCCAAGAAAGTCCTGACACTCATCAAGCTCCAGATCCCCGCGGGGGCCGCCAACCCGGCGCCGCCGGTCGGCCCCGCATTGGGCCAGCATGGCGTCAACATCATGGAGTTCTGCAAGGCCTTCAACGCTCAGACGCAGGCGGACTCGGGCACGATCATCCCGGTCGAGATCACGGTCTTCGAGGACCGCTCGTTCACCTTCATCACCAAGACGCCGCCGGCCGCGGTCCTGATCAAGGAGGCCGCCGGGATCCCGAAGGGCTCCGGCGAGCCGCACACCACGAAGGTCGGCTCGATCACCGTCGACCAGGCCCGCTCTATCGCCGAGCGCAAGATGCCCGACCTGAATGCGAACGACCTCGACGCCGCGACCAAGATCATCGCCGGCACCGCTCGCTCGATGGGCGTCACCGGTGGAAGGGATGAGCCGATGGCGAGGGGCAAGCGCTACCGCGCCGCCTATGACCTCGTCGACCGCGACAAGGCCTACGACCCGGCCGAGGCCGTCACGCTCCTCAAGGAGACTTCCAAGGCCGGCTTCGACGAGACGGTCGAGCTGCACATGCTGCTCGGCGTCAACGTCCGTCACGCCGAGGAGCAGCTCCGCGGCACGCTCGCGCTCCCGCGCGGGCTCGGGAAGGACGTGACGATCGCGGTCTTCGCCGAGGGCGAGAAGGCCCGCGAGGCCACCGACGCGGGCGCGCAGTTCGTCGGGGGAGAGGACCTCGCGGCCAGGGTGGAGGAGGGCTGGACCGACTTCGACGTCGCGATCTCGACCCCGGCGATGATGCCCACCGTCGGCAAGCTCGGGCGCGTGCTCGGCCCGCAGGGCAAGATGCCGAACCCGAAGGTCGGCACCGTCACGGACGACATCGGCAAGGCCGTGGACGAGGCTAAGGCAGGAAAGGTCGAGTACCGCACCGACCGCCAGGCGATCGTCCACCTCTCGATCGGCAAGACCAGCTTCGACGCCGACGCGCTGCTCGAGAACTACGCCGCGGTGATCGAGGAGATCATCCGCGCGAAGCCCGCCGCGGCCAAGGGCAAGTACCTGATGTCGGTGACGCTGACTTCCACGATGGGCCCCGGGATTCGCGTCGACACCTCCAAGACCAGAGCCGCCGAGATCACCGCGCATGGCGCGGCCGCTCCATCGGACAACGGCGAGGCGACGACCGCCGAGCAGGCCGGGCCTGCCGCCGAGGAGGCCGCGGCCTAGCAGCTAGACTGCCGGTTCGACTTTCGCCAGAGACCGCAGGCGGGGCGCAAGCCCGTAAGGCCGGCGCAGGTGAGCAAGAGACAGTCCGGCCGGCTTCGTCGGCCGCCTCCTCGAGCCCGCCCGCGTGCGGGCTCTTGGATTTTTCGGCGACTCCTCCGCTTCGCACCCCGTTCGGGGCACAGGCGTCCGGGGTCGCCTCGACCGAGAGAGAAGAGCGTGAACAAGGAACAGAAGGCAGAGGCAGTCAAGACCCTCACCGCCGAGCTCGAGGGCGCGGAGGCGATCTTCGCGATCGACTACCGCGGGATCAGCGTGCCGCAGGCGGCCGAGCTGCGCTCCGGGCTGCGCGACGCCGATGCCAGCTTTCGGGTCGTAAAGAACCGCCTCACCCTGCGAGCCGCCGACGCCGCGGGAACCGAGGACATCAAGGAGCACCTGACCGGCCCGACGGCCCTTACCTTCGTGCACGGCGACGTCGCCCTCGCCGCCAAGACCGTCTCGAAGCTCGGCGACGAGTGGGAGCTCCTCGAGTTCAAGGGCGGGATCATGGATGGCGCCGCGCTCGACCGCGACTCCTTCGTCGCGATCGCGAAGCTCCCCGGCCGCGACCAGCTGAACGCCCAGTTCGCAGGCATCGTCGCGAGCCCGCTCACCGGCCTGGTCCGGGGCTCGGCTCGATGCTCCAGGGCCTGGCGCTGCAGCTTCAGGCGATCGCCGACCAGGGACTGGTCACCGGCGAAGCCCCGGCCCCGACCGAGGAACCCAAGGCCGACTCGGCCGAGAATGCGACCGAAGCTCCGGCTGAGGACGCGAGCGACGCCTCCCCGGTCGCCCAGGGTGATGACGAAACGCCCAAGGAGGTGGATCCGCCCGCAGCCGCCGCCGATGACGATGAGTCTGAGAACGGCGATGACGGCGGCGAGGACGGGTCATCTGATGGCGAAGCCGTCGACCAGAGCGCTGCTTCCGACTACCTGCCGGCCAAGAGCCGACCGACGACGCCTCGGAGCGGCTGCCCCCAGGACTTTCCAGAGGAAGAGCCCTCCGAGGAAGAGGCCCCGGAGGGCGAGTCGGCCGGCCTCGATGAGAACGACGGCGGC
>CAWGAL010000004.1:0-1013877 GCA_963820665.1 uncultured Solirubrobacterales bacterium
TTGTCCTGGGGCAAGCACGTAGCCAGTCGCAGTAGGAAAATCCGCTGCGGCGTTCACGCGAGGTGCGATGCCAGCTGGCTTGACCGCCGGCCAGTCCCTGAAGCCATGCCTCCGAGAAAAACCTCTAGGCAGATTATGTGCGTGCCCGTACCTACAACCGACACAGGTGGACAGGTAGAGAATACTGAGGTGAGCGAGCTAACTATCGTTAAGGAACTCGGCAAATTCGCCCCGTACGTTCGCAAGAAGGGGCGCCCCGGTAGGGTGAAGTCCATACGGATGGAGCCCGAGGGGGCCGCAGTGAAAAGGTCCAACCGACTGTTTACCAAAAACACAGGCCTCTGCTAAGTCGCAAGACGATGTATAGGGGCTGACGCCTGCCCGGTGCCGGAAGGTTACGCGGCGTTGTTAGTGGCTTCGGCCGCGAAGCAGCAAAGCTAAGCCCCGGTAAACGGCGGCCGTAACTATAACGGTCCTAAGGTAGCGAAATTCCTTGTCGGGTAAGTTCCGACCTGCACGAATGGCGCAACGAGTTGGACGCTGTCTCAACGATAGGCTCGGTGAAATTAGAGTCTCGGTGAAGATACCGAGTACCCGCAGAAAGACGGAAAGACCCCGTGAACCTTTACTGCAACCTGATATTGGAGTTCGAAGTATCTCGCTCAGGATAGGTGGGAGGCTTTGAACCCACGGCTTTGGCCGTGGGGGAGCCAACCTTGAGATACCACCCTTGGTGTTTTGGACTTCTAACACGCCGCCGTGATCCGGGGCGTGAACAGTGTCAGGCGGGCAGTTTGACTGGGGCGGTCGCCTCCTAAAATGTAACGGAGGCGCCCAAAGGTTCCCTCAGCACGGTTGGAAATCGTGCGTAGAGTGTAAAGGCAACAAGGGAGCTTGACTGCGAGACCGACGGGTCGAGCAGGAACGAAAGTTGGGCTTAGTGATCCGGCGGTTCCAAGTGGAAGGGCCGTCGCTCAACGGATAAAAGGTACTCCGGGGATAACAGGCTTATCGCGCCCAAGAGTCCATATCGACGGCGCGGTTTGGCACCTCGATGTCGGCTCGTCGCATCCTGGGGCTGGAGCAGGTCCCAAGGGTTGGGCTGTTCGCCCATTAAAGCGGCACGCGAGCTGGGTTCAGAACGTCGTGAGACAGTTCGGTCCCTATCTTCTGTGGGCGTTGGAGAGTTGAGGGGAGTCGTCCCTAGTACGAGAGGACCGGGATGAACGCGCCTCTGGTGTACCAGTTGTCCTGCCAAGGGCACCGCTGGTTAGCTACGCGCGGAACGGATAACCGCTGAAAGCATCTAAGCGGGAAGCCGTCCTCGAGATGAGCTCTCCCATCCCCCTGAGGGAGTAAGGCCCCTGGTAGACCACCAGGTTGATAGGCCGGCTGTGCAACCGCAGCAATGTGGTCAGCAGACCGGTACTAATGGGCCGAGGGCTTGACGGATATTTTTCCTCTACTCAGAGGAGAAGGGTTTCTACCGATGCGCCTAGTGCGGTTTTCAAGCTCCACCGGAGCCGCGTCCCGACCTTTTTGGTGGCGAGATAGCGAGAGGGAAACACCTCTTCCCATTCCGAACAGAGCCGTTAAGCCTCTCAGCGCCGATGGTACTTGGTGGGCAACCGCCTGGGAGAGTAGGTCGCCGCCAGTTCTTCCAACGCCGCCCCCTCGGGGGCGGCGTTTTCATTCCCTCACTTCTTCGGGGTCAAGGTCCACTCGACCGAGTCGTTTCCGGCTGAGCTCGCACTTCCCTTGAGCGTGGCGCCGAAGGGCGCTCCCTTCCACCCGCCCTCCTCCAACGGTCCGATGATCTCATTCGATCCCGTGAAGGCGAACGGGACGGAGGCGGAGCGGCTGTCGCCAGGGCATGTCAGCGTCGCCGTACCGTTGATGTTCGAGAACTCCGACTGGACGTACCCCATGTTGACGTAGACCACGTTCTTGTCGCCCTTCAGGAGGGGGAGTTCGAAGAACACGCCGAAGTCCGTGTTGTTGAGCCCTCGGGCGGGCACCTTGAGCTTCTGCTCGGGAACGCTGTAGCTGACGTCGGTCATGCAGCCCGGCAGGGAATCCGAGTACGGAACCGTGCCCGATCCGCTCACGGTCACCGTGCCGCCGGCCTGCGAGTAGTCCACGTGGCCGATATTGGCCCGGTACTTCCGCATGTCCACCTCGGCGCTCCAGAACCCAACGTCCCCGTCCGATTCCTTGATCACGCCACTGGCGGACAGGCGGTACATCTTGGGAGCGCACTTCCACTTGGCTTTCTTGCACTTCTTCTTCGCCACGACGGCGGTGGGCGCGCCGCTCGAGGCGGCCACCGGGGCGGCAAGTGCGGCCGCGAGGAAAACGGGTAGAACTAGCCGGTGCTTCTTCACGATCTGAACCTTAAAAATTACCACTCATCAACCGCTCATCACGGAGGGACATCAACATGATCGGAGCAATCATCCTCGGCATCATCGCCGGCTATCTCGGGCGGCTGATCATGCCGGGCAAGCAGGACATCGGCTTCTTCAGGACCGTCTTCTTCGGGATTTTGGGCGCGTTGCTCGGCTTCTTCTTCTTCACCGAGGTTCTCGGGATCGGCGACAGCAAGGCGTTCGACCTGGGCGGCCTGCCCGGCGCCGTCATCGGCGTGCTCGTCGTCCTCTACGCCTACGACCGCTTCACCCGCCGCTGAGGAGAGCGGCCTGAGCGCGGCCGGGCCGGATCCGGGCGAGCGCCTGCTCGCCTGGGTCCGGTTGCTCTCCGAGCGGGCGGGCCCGCGGCGGCCGACCAGCGAGGCCGAGCGGTTCGCGGCCGAGCTGATGCTGGCCCAGCTCGCCGACCGCGGGGTGCGCGGCCGGCTCGAGCCCTTCCAAGGGTTCTCGAGCTTCGGCTACCCGTTCGGGGCGATGATCGCTCTCGCCCTGGCGCCCGCACTGGTGCCCAGCCGCAGGCGCGCGCTTCGCGCTGCCCTAGCCGCGAGCGCGACGGCGGCTCTCGCGATCGAGGGCGGCCTCGTCCGCACCCCGGTCTCGGATGCGATCGCGCGTCGCCCCAGCCAGAACCTCGTGGCCGAGATCGAGCCCCGCGGCGAGACGAAACGCACGGTCTGCCTGATGTGCCATCTCGACACCTCGAGAGGAGGGCTGATGTTCCATCCCGCCTTCGTGCCGCATCTGACGAACTGGCTGCTGGTCCAGTCCGCCGCCGGGGCACTGCAGGGAGGGGAGCTCGTGTTCGCGCGCTATCGCGGCGGGCGCGCGCTGCTCGCGGCCTCTCGCGCGATCCTTGCGCTCGGCGGCGCCCTGCTGATCGAGCGCGAGGTGCGCGGTGTCGATTCCGCCGGCGCAAATGACAACGCCTCGGGTGCAGCCGTGGTGGCCGAGCTCGCCAGCGAGCTGGCCGCCGCCCCGCTCGAGAGCACGCGGGTCGTGGTGCTGATGGCGGGCTGTGAGGAGGCGGGGCTGCTCGGCGCGCAGGCGTTCCTGCGCTCGCGCGACACCGCCGGCTGGCTCTTCGTCAACGTCGACAGCGTCGGCGGCCCCGGAACCCTGCGCTACCTGACCCGCGAGGGCATCGTGCAGAGGTGGGGTGCGGATCCGGCCCTGGTTTCGATCGCCTCGCGCGTCGCAGCGGGGCGACCCGAGCTGGACCTGCACCCTTCCGAGACGCAGATCGGCCTCACCTACGACGCGACCGCGGCGATGGCACGCGGGGGCCGGGCGATCACCCTCGTCGCTGAGCGCGGGGGCGTGATCCCCAACTATCACTGGCCAACCGACACCGCCGAGAACCTCGACCCGGCCGTGGTCGAGCATGCGCTCGACACCGCGCGCGAGCTGGTGGCTTCGATCGACCGCGGGGAGGCCGACTAGGCCGCGAAGCGCTCGAGCCGCTCGGCTCGGCGCTGCAGGGCCGTCGACCCGTGGGTGCGCCCGGGCGCGCAGGGCTCGCGCCGGCACTCCGGCTCGGCCGGGAGGTACCCGTACTCGCCGAGCGTTGCGAAGTCGATCAGCAGGTCGGCTCCGTCGAACACGCGCTCTCTGATGGATTCGATTTTCGTCTTGGTCATGGCGGGGAACCTACGTTCGGTCTCGGACGGAATGCCGTGTTTTGCAGGACATCTTGCAGGCGGCTGGGACGCGCGATAGGTTCCGCCGATGCCGCTGGCCGTGACGGGATACGAACTCTCGCTCTTCGTCCACATCACAGCGGTCGTCGTCGGCCTGGGCGCGACCTTCGCGGAGTCAGTGATGTTCCCGGTCGCGTTCAACTCGAACCCACGGCACCTGCCCTACGTGCACCGCCTGCAGCTCGCGCTGAACCGCCGCTTCGCGAGCCCCGCGCTCGCGGTGATCCTGCTCACCGGGATCTACCAGATGGCCGAGGGCAACTGGGACTATGGGGACTTCTGGGTCAGCGGGACCCTCGCGATCGTGCTGGCCATCGGGGCGCTCAACGGCGCGTACTTCATCCCCACCGACCGCAAGCTGCTGCCGATGGTCGAGCGCGACATCGAGGCGGCGGGCGACGGCGAGGTGAAGCTCTCCGACGAGTACCTGCGCCTGGGAAGGATCGAGGGGATGGTGGGTGCCCTGACGGGGTTCTTGATCGTCACCGCGATCTTCCTGATGGTGACGAAGCCCGGACTCGGCTAGCGCCCGCGGCGCCCGAAGCTGTGAGCGGGGGGAAGCGCCGCCGCCAGCTCCGCGACCGCGGGCGATGCTGGGTCCTCGGCAGCCTGCGATGGCAGCTCTGGGATGGAGGGCCGCTGCGGGGGGTCCTGGCGCTCGAGTCGCTCAATCGAGGCGACGAGCACGTTGGTCGTGCCCTCGCGGTGTTCGAGCCGACCGTTTGCCTTCACGAAGCCGGCGGTCCTCACGGCCGAGCGGCAGCGCTCGACGACGGGAGGGGGGACGATCAGGTTGATCGTCCCCAGCTCGTCCTCCAGCAGCATGAAGACGATCCCCTTGGCGGTCGCCGGCCGCTGGCGAGCGACGACCATTCCGGCGACCCGCACCTGCGAGCCGTTGCGTCCTCGGGCCAGCGACTCGCTGGTGAGCACGCCGGGGTCGAGCTCGGGGCGAAGCAGCTCCATCGGGTGCGTGCCGATCGTCATCCCGGTGGCGCGGTAGTCGGCGACCATCCGCTCCCACGGCTCCAGCTCGGGCAGCTCGGGGGTCGAGGCGCCGTCCAGTGGCAGCGCGAGCTGGGTGCCCTCCGCAACCCGGGCCGCTCGCGAGGCCGCGCCGGCCTGCCACAGGGATGCGCGGCGCTCGTCGCTCGCCAGCACCTCGGCGGCCGCGCGGGACCCCGCGAGGCGGTCGAGCGCGCCCGCCCAAGCGAAGCGCACCAGCGCACCGCGCGATGCGCCAGAGCGGCCCGCGAGGTCGGCGATGTCCGAGTAGTCACCGCCGCGCTCCCGCTCGGCGACCACGGCCTCGGCGTCCGCCTGCGCGACCTCGGCGACGTAGCCAAGGCCGACCCGGACGGGCGGCTGACCCTCGGAGCCGGCGGCGGCCCCGACCGTCTCGACCCTGCAGTCGATCTCGCTCGAGTTGACGTCCGCCGGCAGTACCTCGAGCCCGCGGCGCTGGGCCTCGTGAACGAGGGCATCGGGCGGGTAGAAGCCCATCGGCTGCTCGTTCAAGAGCGCGCAGAGCAGCTCGGGCCCGTAGTGGACCCGAAGCCAGGTCGACTGGTAGGCGAGCAGGCCGAAGGCGGCGGAGTGCGACTTGGGGAAGCCAAAGCCCGAGAAGCCGACGATCTGGTCGTAGACGCGCTCGGCGACCGGGCGCTCGACACCACGGCTGACGGCGCCTTCGATGAACCGCTGCTGATAGCGGCGCATCGCGGCCTCGGATCGCTTGCGGCTCATCGCCCGGCGCAGGCCCTCGGCCTCGCCGACCGTGAACCCCGCGAGCGCGATGGCCACCTCGAGCACCTGGTCCTGGAAGACGATCGCCCCGAGCGTGTCGCTCAGCGCCGGCTCCAGCGATGGGTGCTCGTAGGGCACCTCGTATGTGGGATCCGCGCGCAGCTTCTTTCGGCGCTCGATGTAGGGGTGGACGGCGCCGCCCTGGATCGGCCCGGGGCGCACCAGCGCCACCTGCACGGTCAGGTCGTCGAGGTTCGCCGGCAGCGTCCGCGGCAGCATCTGCATCTGGGCCCGGCTCTCGATCTGGAAGACGCCGGTCGTCTCGGCGCGCTGGATCGCCCCCCAGACCTCAGGATCGTCGAGCGGCACCCGCGAGAGGTCGATGCGCTCCCCGCGCGCACGAGCGATCTCGTCGACACAGCGCTCGACGGCCGAGAGCATTCCCAGCCCGAGCAGGTCGATCTTCAGGAAGCCGGCGTCGGCGCAGGAGTCCTTGTCCCACTGAACGATCTGGCGGCCCTCCATCGCCGCGGGCTGCACGGGGCAGAGCTCCACCAGCGGCTTGGTCGAGATCACCATGCCCCCGGGGTGCTGGGAGATGTGGCGCGGCAGCCCCGCGATCTCGGGCAAAAGCGTTGCTAGCGCGCGCCAGCGCAGCGAGCGCGCCCGCAGATCGCCGAGCGCCTCCTCCATCCGCGCCTCTGCGTCGGCGCTCGACTCGAAGGAGTCGACGGCGCGAGCGAAGCGCTCGATCTCGCCCGGCGGCAGCCCGAGCGCCTTGCCGAGGTCGCGCACGGCGCCGCGGGCGCGATAGGTCGACATCGCGGCGACGAGCGCCGAGCGGTCGGCGCCGTGGCGTTCGTGCACCCGCGGGATCAGCTTCTCGCGGATGTCGCGGGGGAAGTCGAGGTCGATGTCGGGCGCGGCGTCGAGCTCTGAGTTCAGGAAGCGCCCGAGGAAGAGGTCGTTTCGGATCGGGTCGATGTGCGAGAGGCCGGTCAGGTAGCAGACGATCGAGCTGACGCTGGAGCCACGCCCGCGCCCGGGCGGCAGCAGTCGCCGCGCCGACTCGGGGCCGCGCACCTCGAGCGCGATCTCGCGCGCGAGCTCGAGCATGTCGCGGTGCAGCAGAAAGAAACCGGCGAGCTTCAACCGCCCGATCAGGCCGAGCTCCTCGCCGAGGCGGCGCTCGGCCTCGGCGCGGTCGGGCGAGCCGGCGGGTAGCGCTCGCCCATCATCGAGCCGGCAGAGCTCGGCGAGCCGCCCGTCGGCGGTCGCGTCCTCGGCGCCGGGATAGCTGTAGCCGAGATCGCGGGTGAGATCGAATCGCAGCCGCTCCGCGAGGCGGGCCGACTCCGCGACCGCCTCGGGGTGATCGCGAAAGCGCGCAGCCGCCTCGGCCGGGCTCATCAGCGCCGCAGCCGAGTTGCCGCGGCGCATCCCCTCGGTTTCGTCGAGGGTGGCGTTCAGGCGGATCGCGACCAGCGCGTCCTGGAGCGCCAGCCGCGAGCGGTCGTGGGCGTGGACGTTGCCGGTGGCGACGCACGGGACGCCGAGCGCGGAAGCCACCGACGCCAGCCAGCGGTTGCGCGCGCGGTCGCGGCGCCACAGCGGGCGCTGCAGCTCGATGCGAAAGCGCTCGGGGCCGAACGCCGAGAGCAGGAGCCGCGCCATCGCGCCGCCCCCGCTCGCATCGCCGCGCTCCCAGCGCCCGGCGACCGCGCCGTCGCGGGCGCAGCCCGAGAGGCAGACGAGCCCCTCGGCGTGGGCCTCGAGCTCCGCGAGCGGCAGTGAGGGCGGTAGTGGGTCCCGCATGCCGGACCCTTCACGCGTTCCCTCGTGCGCCTTCGTGATCAGCCGGCAGAGGTTGCCCCAGCCCGCCTTCGAGTCGACGAGCAGCGTGATGTGGCAGCCGCCCTCGACGGTCAGCTCGGCGCCGACGATCGGGCGCACGCCGAGGCCGTTGCATGCGTGCGCGAACTCCATCGCGCCGCTGACCCCGTCGTGGTCGGTGATCGCCAGCGCCTCGTAGCCGAGGCTCAGCCGCGGCGGCCGCCAGCTCGGCGGGGTCCGAGGCACCATCGCCGAAGGAGTAGGCCGAGTGGCAGTGCAGCTCGACGTAGGGAGGAGGGGCCCTCATCAATCGCGCTGGCGGAACCAGCCCAGCCCGTCGGCGCCCTGCTTCCGAGAACACGACGACGTCGCTTCCGTCCTCGAGCACCAGCTCGAAATAGCTCCTGCGCAGGGGTATTCTGGTCCACCAGCCGTCCTCGACGAGCCACTCCTCGCGCATCGCGGAGACGGCGAGACGGCCGACCCGCGCGGCCGCCCGTCCTCGCCGGCCTCGACCGGCACCGGCCAGGGCTTGTTGAGTCGTCCCGGCCGCATCATGCGCTGGGCTCTTCTGGAAAGGGCATCAGCACCTCGCGGCGCTCCGGCACGCGCGAGGACGGGTCCACCTCGAGCACCCGCAGCACGGCCTCGGAGCCACCGGCCGCGCGGGCCTGGCGCACCGCCTCGGCGATCTTCCGCCGGCGCTGCTCCTCGGGACCCGAGAGCGCCATCTGCTCGCCCGTCGCCGGGCCGAGCGAGACGGCCTCGAGGCGAAGGGACGCGGCGGGGCCGGGCAGGAGGGCCAGCAGCGGGATCAGCACCGTCGCGAGGCGACCGCGCTCGGAGCCGGCGCTCCGGAGGGTAACGCGCCGCCGCCAGCCGCCCTCCGGCCGGCGAGCCGCGCCGAGATGCGCAGCGCGCGCATCGTCCGCCCGCGGCGCTCGGGGTGGGCGAGCAGCCTCGCGACCAGCAGCTCCATCGCGCGCTCGAGCTGTGGGCCCGACGCGGCGTCGGGAAGCTCGAGCTCGACCGCTATCTCCTGAAAGCGCCTCGCGGGGCCGCAGAGCCCGGTCGCCTCCGCGCGCGAGCTTCAGCGCCCGCAGCCCGAGCCCGCCGAAGCGGTCCGCAACCGCATCGCGCGGCAGGCCCGCAAGCCGGCCCAGCGTCTCGATCCCGAGCCGCTCGAGCTCATTGGGAAGGTCTTGGGCCCCGGGCTCCTCGGCGCCGGCGCGCCCCGCGTGCGAGAGGCGCCCGTGAAGCAGCGCGACCGGCAGCGGCGCAAGGAACCTGCGCGCGGCGCCGTCGGGGACGATCGGGGGGCGCTCGCGGGGGTCCGCCCGCCGAGCCGCGGCGTAGGAGCAGAAGCGCACCGGGGCAGCCGCCAGGTGCAGCGGCATGCCGGCCTCACGGCGGGAGCGCTCGAGCACGCCGTCGGTGCCGCCCCACAGCCGGCGCAGCCCGCCGGCCTCGAAGAAGGCCTCACCGGGGCGCTCGGATTCGACCTCGGCGCCGATGGCCGGACTCGAAGCGGCGCAGCGTCTGCTCCCAGGCGCGCTCGGCGCGCTCGGGGTCGGGCGGGACCA
Organism: uncultured Solirubrobacterales bacterium; assembly: GCA_963820665.1. Classification (GTDB taxonomy): domain Bacteria; phylum Actinomycetota; class Thermoleophilia; order Solirubrobacterales; family 70-9; genus CAVUAT01. The sequence continues at coordinate 9,289 of CAWGAL010000004.1, forward strand.
GCACCAGCTCGGGGCAGCGCGAGAGCGCCTCCCCGAGGCGCATGCCCGAGCGCGGACCCCGAGGCCCTCGGCGGGGGCCGAGACCTCGCCGATCAGCTGCGCCGCACCCGGCTCGGGGGCGAGGGCCGCAGGGCGACCCATCAGCTCGCCTCGCTCGCTCGCCGAGCGCCGTCAGCAACCTGAATCTGGGGGCTAGGGCGCATGCGACCGGCATCGAACGTATGTTCGTACAAGGTCACCGAACAGTCAAGAGCAAGTGGCGATCTTTTCGCTTTATTTCGTTCAACCGCCGGATCGAGCGTGTAAGCGGCCGAAGCCGGGTAAGCCAGGGACCATGCTGATCGCAGCGATCATCGCCTTCTGCATCGTGTTGCTGGTGCTCGCCTTCCTGGCGCCGCGCCTCTCGACGGCTACTTCCAGAAGGCCGGAGACAAGCCGCTCGCAGGTCGGCGAGAACGTGGCCGAGAAGCTTCCCGGCAAGGCCGGGGACCTGGCTTCGAAGCCGTTCGAGTCCTCGCGCAAGGCCGTCAGCAAGAGCGGGGCCAAGGGCCGCGAGGGCCGCTCCAAGGCGCCGGGGCCCTAGGCCCGAACCGACGCTCCCGAGCTCGGGCAGCTTCGCGCAGTTCGATTGCGGAGCCGAGCCCTCGAGCCGCTGGTCGATCCACTTCGCCGCTTCCGGCGCCGAGTCGACGCCGCCGAGAAGCTGGTCGCCGCCCTCGTTCGCGCGTAGGACGACGTCCCGGCCCAGACGGCAGAGCCTGCGACGAACGCCGCGGTCGTCTGGGGCGGACGACAAGGTCCTTGGTGCCCTGGCCGATGAACAGCGGCACGGGCTGGGCGCGAGGCTTCGGCGTGTTCAGCTCGAGCAGGCCGCTCCACGGCGCCCTCTTCAGATCCGAAAACGTGAGCACGGCGAAGCTCTTCAGCGTCTGGGCGAGGGGCAGGTCGGCCAGGTAGTCGACCTTGCTGACGATGCAGCGCTTGGCGATCCCCTTGAGCACCGGCTTCGCCGCGGCCGGGACGATCTGCCCGAGGCTCGCCTGCGGGTAGTAGCTCGCCCAGAGACCGCGGCGAGCGAGCCGAGGATCTTGCCGGCGGTCTCGCTGAGGTCGAGGCTCAGCAGCTGCCGGAGCTCCGCCGCGGGGCGCGACCGCGGCGCGCGCAGGTCGAGCTCGGGCGCGTAGCCGGGCTGAAGCTGCGCTGCGAACAGCGCCGCGTGGCCGCCCTGCGAGTGACCCCAGAGAGCGAACGAGCTGCCGGCTCCGGCCTCGGGCAGCTCGGCGGCGGCGCGCGCGGCATCGAGCACCGAGCGGCCCTCGCTCACCCCGACGAGGTAGGGGTGGATCCCGTCGGTCCCGAGGCCGGGGTAGTCGGGCGCGACGACGACGTGGCCGGCATCGAGGAAGCGGTCGAGCCCCGGTACGAACGAGGCGCCTCCGTCGGCGTCGAGCGACGGCGCGCACCGGCTCGCGCATGCCGGTCGTCGGATGCGCCCAGACGACCATCGAGCGCTCGTCGCCCTGCGCCTCCGCGTCAGGGATGAAGACCGTCCCGCTGGCGGCGACCGCCGGCTCGCCCGGGTTCGGGTGCGTCGCGTAGAGCACGCGCACCGCGCTGGCTCCCTCGGGCTCCTCGGCCACCGGCTCCGTGCGGAGCACCTCGCCGGGGCTCGCCTCGGAGATCCCGGCGGGCGTGTCGTAGAACGAGCCTGCCGGAGCCGTGTCGACCTCGTCGTCGCCGATCAGGAACACGAACGGCGCGACGATCGCGAGCGAGATGCCGAGCACGATCAGCGCCAGGCGCCTGAGGGTTCGCGATGCCAACTCGCGCTCAACCTATCCGACGCCGATCCGGCCGTTGCCAGCGGCGCCTCTCGCGGGTAGCCTGCGGCGCGATGTCGAAGAAGGAGCCCAGCGACGCGCGAGCTGCGCCAGCTCCAGCAGGAGCGGGCGACCGACGAGCACGAGGCGATCGAGCGCGCGGCGACCCCCGACGAGGCCGACCAGCACGAGCGCCGCGCCTCGAAGTCCGCCTACCTGGCGCGCAAGCTCGCCGAGCGCGAGCGCGCCGAGCGCGAGGCGAACGCCGACCCGGACGATCCGGAGAAGCGTTGATCTGGCTGTACCGAGCGCCGTTCTCGACCAACGTCGAGCGCGTCGCTCTGGCCCTCGCCCACAAGGGGCTCGAGGTCGAGTCGATCTCAGATCTCCTACGACGACCGCACACCGGTGATCGAGGCCAGCGGCCAGGAGCTGGTGCCCGTGATCGACGACGACGGCGAGGTCGTGGCCGACTCGACCCGGATCCTCGGCTATCCTCGACGAGCACTACCCGCAGAAGCCGCTGTTCCCGGCCGACCCGGCGCGCCGCACCGAGGTCGAGCTGATCATCGACTGGTTCAACGAGGTCTGGAAGAGCAGCCCGAACGCGATCGAGTTCGAGCTCGAAAGCGACGAGCCCGCGATCGACATCATCGACGCCGAGAGCGAGCGCATGAGGAAGGCGCTGGTCCTCTTCGAGCGGCTGCTCGACGGCCGCGACTACATGGCGGGCGACGAGGTCTCGGCGCTCGACTTCGTCGTCTTCCCGTTCCTCAAGTACGCGGCGATGTCGCCGGCCGAGGACGACGACGAGCTCTTCCACCGCATCCTCGACGTCCACCAGCCCCTCGATCCGGGCGAGCACCCGCGCCTCGCCGCCTGGATCGAGCGCGTCGACGCGCTGCCGCGGGCCTAGAGCTTCGCCGCGGCCTTGCGGCATCGCCGTCATCTCCGACACGCACATGCCCCGCGGCCCGCGGCGGCTCCCCGAGCGCTGCGTCGAGCTGCTCACCGAAGCCGAGGTGATCATCCACGCTGGCGACTTCAGCGACGCCTCGGTCTACGGCCAGATCGCCTCGTTCGGGCCGCTCGTCGCCGTCCACGGCAACGTCGACAGCGCCGAGCTGCGAGCCGAGCTTCCGGCGTCGACGGCGATCGACGTCGAGGGGACGACGATCGCGGTGATCCACGACGCCGGGCCGGCCAAGGGCCGGCTCGCGCGGATGCGCGCCCGCTTCCCCGACGCCGACGCGGTGGTCTTCGGCCACTCCCACATGCCGCTGCACGAGAGCGAACCGGTCCGGGCTTCCAGATCTTCAACCCCGGCAGCCCGACCGAGCGTCGCCGCGCGCCCACGCACACGATGGGGATCGCCCAGGCGCGCGACGGGCGCGTCGAGTTCGAGCTGGTCGAGCTCACGTGAGGCCGAGACCGCCGTTCTGGAACCATTGAGCGATGCGCAAGCTGCTCATCCTGTTCGCCGTCGCTGCTCGCGCTCGGGCGCGGCGGCCTGCGGCTCCGACGACGATGACGGCGGGGGCGACACGGCGGGCGCCGAGTCCTCCGAGATCCCCGGCGGCGCGAGCGCCGAGGCGGTCGAGGTGATCGACGGGTGGTCGCACCGCGCTCAGCGAGGGCGACGTCGAGGCCGCGGCCGACTACTTCGGAGCTGCCGAGCATCGCCCAGAACGGGACGCCCCCGCTCGATCTCGAGACGCGCGATGACGTGATCGCGTTCAACGAGGCGCTGCCCTGCGGCGCCGAGCTCGTCGAGGCGATCGAGCACGACGGGCTTCGTCGTCGCGACGTTCGAGCTGACCGACCGCCCCGGAGGCGATTGCGGGGAAGGCGTCGGCGGCGAGGCGCAAGACCGCCTTCGAGATCGAGGACGGCAAGATCACCGAGTGGCAGCGGACGGGCGACGCCGACTCGCTGAGCCCGTCGCAGGACAACCCGATCGTCTAGGCCCGTCGGCCGGGCATATGCTCGGGCGATGGACCAAATTCCACAGGTCGCCGGCGCGATCCTGATCCTGCTGGCCTTCGTCGCCGCACAGCGCGGCTCGATGTCTCCGCACTCTCGCATCTACCTCTGGCTGAACGCGTCGGGTCGGCGATCCTCACGGTCGTCGCGCTCACGCACCAGGACTGGGGCTTCTTCCTGCTCGAGGTGGTCTGGACGCTCGTCTCGGTCTGGGGCCTGATCGCGCTGGCGCGGGGGCGGACGCCGAGCGCGGCGCACTAGCCGGTGGACGGCAGCCTGGACCCGCACAGCCGCTTCGACGCCGCGGCGGAGTCCTACGACAGCTTCCGCCCGGGGTACCCGCCCGAGGCGATCGAGTGGCTGATCGGCGAGGCGGGGGTGAGCAGGGGCGACGCTGCGGTCGACCTGGGTGCGGGCACCGGGCTGATGAGCGCGCGGCTCGTCGAGCGGGGCCTCGAGGTGACCGCGGTCGAGCCTAGCGAGCAGATGCGCTCTCGGCTCGAACAGCGCGTCCCCGAAGCCCGTGTGCTCGCTGACCGGACCGAGGAGCTGAGTCTGGAGGACAACGGCTTCGCTCGGCGGTCTTCCCGTTCTCGCGGCAAATCGCCGGGCGCGAGCTGCCCGACTACGTGAGCTCGTTCTCGGTCGTCGCCGTCCTCGAGCCGGATGAGAGACAGGAGCTGCTCGACGAGGCGGCGGGGTGGGCGGCGCCCGGCGACGAGCTCGAGCTTCCCTATCGCGCCGAGATCCACCTCGGCAGGCGCCGCGAGGGCTGAGTCAGCCGAGCTTCGCCCGCACGCGCTCGATCACCGCGTCGGTGAACTCCGTGGTGCCGACGTGGCCCTTGAGGTCGGAGGTGCGGATGCCGTCGGCGGCCGCGCTCCATCACGGCGTCACCGATCGCGACCGCGGCCCGCGTGGCGGCCGCGTCGCCGCGCTCTCCCGCGAAGCCGAGCAGGGCGCCCGCGGCGAGGATCATCGCCATCGGGTTGGCGACGTCCTTGCCCTCGAGGGCGGGAGCGGTGCCGTGGGGCGCCTCGGCCATGACGACCGGCGGGCTGCAGGTCGTCGTCGAGGGCGAGCAGCATCGACTCGGCGCCGGCGATCGAGCCGAACAGCGGCAGCACCAGGTCCGAGAGCAGGTCGCCGTCGCGGTTGAGGGCCGGGATCACCAGCGGCGTGTCGGCGCGGCCGCGTGATCAGGCCCGCGTAGGTCGCGTCGATCAGCAGCGGCTCGTAGGCGACGTCGGGGTGGCGCTCGGCCGCCGCGTCCATCTCCTCCTTCAGCATCCCCTCGTAGACGGGGCTGACGGTCCACTTCGGCCCGCCGTAGACCTTGCCGTCGATCTTCTCGGCCGCGCGGAACGCGTACTCGGCGACGGCCTCGCAGATCGAGCGGTGGATCACCTCGGTGCGGTAGGCGGCCTCGTCGCCGTCGTCGTCGGCTCGCGCCACTGCTCGGCGCCGTAGGCGTCCTCGACCGCCATCCGGCACGACCGAGATCGGGTGGTGGATCCCGCCGAGCGGGGTGACGCCCGGGGATGCGGCGGCCGGTGCGGACGATGACCTTGCCGTCGATCCCCTCGCGGATGAGCCGGTTGGGGCTGCCGACGTCGTCGGCGCCCTCGGGCGTGATCGTCGCCGCCTTGATCCCGAGCCCCGCCTCGACCATCGCCTTCGCGGCCTCCTCGCAGACGCCGTTCTCGGTGGCGCGGCGGTTCTCGAGCGAGAGGTCGAAGCGCTCGAGCTCGACCTCGACCCCGGTGACGCCCGGGTCGATCACCCGCAGCGACTGCTCGAGCAGCTCCTGCCCGGTCTGATCGCCCTCGAGCACGACTATTCTCAGCCGCGGCCATGGCCCGGAACCTACCCTGCCGCTGAGACTTGCACGTGGTGCGGGGTCGAGGTCGAGGCCGACGACGGCTTCCGCGCCTACGAGCCCGCCGGCGCGCGCCGCGCCGTCTTCTGCCGGCTCGAGCACGTCGTCCCCTGGGCGATGCAGGACGCCGCACTGGGAGGCGGGGGAGCTGACCGAGCCGCCGCGGCATCGACGAGGCAGTCGAACGCTGCTCGCACTGCGACGCCGAGCTCGGCGAGGTCCACGTCCTGCTGGTTCGCCACCGAGGGGAGTTCCGGGTCGCCGACGGCTTCTGCTCGGTCGACCACATGACGGCGTGGGCGAAGGCCGGGGGTCGCTGGCAGTAGCCGGATTCCCGCAGCGTGCGGGAACGCGAAATTCGGCTCTGGAGCTGAAAATCCGCAGATTGCGGGAAGGCCGGTTCACAAGCCCTTGACGAGGCGTTCACGCAAGCGTAGGTTGCTGCTTACAAGGAACGACGCAAGTTGAACCTTGCGGAGGACACCGAAAGGTGACACCCCGTCGGATCAGTCGCAAGACCAATCCGGACCGGAGAGCCGCAAGGCAATCCACGGTGAAGCCGCAAGGCGGAACCACGGAGAAAGCCGCAAGGCCTATCCACGGAAAGGCCGCAAGGCCGGACCAAGACGAAGGGCCCGGGTGACCGGGCCCTTTGTTTTGCGCTGACACGGCCGAGTTGGCGACTTTCGTGCGGAATGGAGCACGTAAGTCGCCAACCGGCGCCGACGCCGCTGAACCGACTCGCTACCCGGCCGGTTTCCTCGGCTTTTCGCCCTTGGCCGGCTTCTCCGCCGCCGCGCGTCTTCTTCGCCGCTCGCCTCTTCGCGGCCTTCGCCGCCGCCTTCTCCTCCGGCGTCGGCGCGTCGGCGAAGGCGGTGATCAGCGTGCGCGAGTCTGCTCGGGGAGCTCGACGTTCGGGCGAGTGGCCGGCGCCCTCGAGCAACTCGGTCTGGACGCCGGGGATGTCCTCGTACGGCTCGATCGCGGCCTCGGCGTCGTAGATCTGGTCCTCGGCTCCGAAGATGACGAGGACCGGGATCTCGAGCGCGCTGAGGCGGTCGTCGAGGGGACGCGCGTCCGTGTAGTCACGGCTCGGCGTTGAGCGACGTCGACGAACGCCGTGTAGGTCATCTCGTTCAGGTCCTCGACGACCTGGTCGGGGTTCTCGAAGCCGCTGGCGATGTTGAAGTCCGGGGCGAAGGCGTGCTCGGAACTGGTCGCGGACCGCCGACGTGGGAGCGACGTCGGCGACGCGCTTCATCGCCTGGCCGATCACCGGCGCGTACCCAGCTTGGCCGGGAAGGAGAGGTCGTCGTAGCTGTCGTCGGGCGCCTGGTCGATGTTGACGATCTTCGTCGCGAGCTCGGGGCTCTGCTCGGCGAGCGCGGTGGCGACCGAGCGCGCCGAGCGAGTGGCCGACGACGGTGGCGTCGGTGACGCCGAGCTCGGCGAGCGCCTCGGCGATCGCGTTCGCCTGGTCGGTGATCTCGTAGCCGCTGCGGGGCTTGTCGGAGCCGCCGTGGCCGAGCAGGTCGATGCTGATCACGCGATGGCTCTCGGAGAGCAGCGGCGCCAGCTCCTGCCACCAGTTGATCGAGCCGGTGTAGCCAGTGGAGCAGGACGATCGGCGAGCCCGCCTGGGTCGCCCTCGTCGAGCACCTGGAGCGTCCCGTTGGAGGTCTCGATCAGCTCCGCGCCCTCGACGTTGCGCTCGGCGTCCTCGGTCTGGTTCGAGACGACGATCGCGTTGAGGACGAGCAGCACGAGGATCCGCCAGCCAGCACGGCGAGGACGACCTTCACCCAGGTCCTCACGTCCGGCCGCCTCGCGCGGACCGATGCCGAGCTCGTCGGCATTGGCTCGGCCAGCGCCTCGATGATCAGCGCCATGTGCTCGTCGGGGTCGACGCCGAGCTCTTCGATCCCGCGCTGCACCTGGCCGCGGTCGACCGCGGCCGCGAACGACGGCTGCTTCAGCTTCTTCTTCACGGACTTCGGCTTCATGCCCTCGATCCCGGTCGGTCGCACCAGGGCGCAGGCCGCGATGAAGCCCGAGAGCTCGTCGACCGCGAAGAGCGTCTTCGCCATCTGGGTCTCGCGCGGGACCTCGAGGAACTCGGCGTGGCCCGCGACCGCGTCGATGATGTCCTGCGGGTAGTCGAGCCGCTCCAGCTCGGCGATCGCGTAGCGGGGATGGCCCGTGTCGAGGTCCGGGTAGCGCTCGTAGTCGAGGTCGTGCACGAGGGCCGTCACCGCGTAGCGCTCCTCGTCGTCATCCCACTTGCGCGCGTACGCGCGCATCGCCGCCTCGACCCCGAGCAGGTGCTTCCGGAGGGAGTCGGATTCGACCCATTCGGTGACCAGCTGCCATGCATCGTCTCGTGAGGGCTCTGCCATCGCGCGCGTTACCCTACGCAACGCAGATGGAGAACTTCGTAATCCAAGGGGGAGCGCCCCTGTCCGGCGAGATCGTCGCCGCGGGGAACAAGAACGCCGCGCTCCCGATCCTGGCCGCCTGCCTGCTCACCGAGGAGGAGCTGCTGATCGACAACGTCCCGCGAATCCGGGACGTCGACTCGATGCTGGATCTGCTCAAGGGCCTCGGCGTCAAGGTGGAGTGGACCGGCGAGAACCAGGTCCGCCTGCAGGCCGACGCGGTCAACGAGTCCCACGAGGTCGACGAGGGCCCCGCCAGCCGCATCCGCGCCTCGTTCCTGGCCGCCGGCCCGCTGCTCGCCCGCTTCGGCGAGGCGAAGATCCCGCCGCCGGGCGGCGACACGATCGGCCGCCGCCGCCTCGACGCGCACCTCGACGCCTTCCGCGACCTCGGCGCGACGCGTCGGCGGCGAGAGCTGGATCGAGCTCGACGCGCCGGCCGACGGCCTCAAGGCGACTCGCATCTTCATGGACGAGCCCTCGGTGATGGGCACCGAGAACGCGCTGCTGGCCGCGGCGCTGACGCCCGGCCCGACCACGATCGCCAACGCCGCTTCCGAGCCGCACGTCCAGGACCTCGCGCGCCTGCTCGTCGCGATGGGAGCCGAGGTGGACGGCATCGGCTCCAACGTGATGACCGTGCACGGCCGCGACAAGCTCGGCGGGGCCAGCCACAAGGTCTGTCCCGACCACATCGAGATCGCCAGCTTCATGGCCCTCGCGGCGGCGACCGGGGGCGAGCTGCGCATCCGCGACACCGCCCCCGAGGACCTCGAGGGGATCCGGCGCCAGTTCCGGCGGCTCGGCCTGCAGTCGATGGTCGAGGACAGCGACGTCCTCGTACCGCCCGACCAGAAGCTGACGATCCGCGACGACCAGGGCGACGCGATCCCCAAGATCGACGACGGCCCCTGGCCGGCGTTCCCCGCGGACCTCACCTCGATCGCGCTGGCCCTCGCCACGCAGGCCGACGGCACGATCCTGATCTTCGAGAAGATGTTCGAGAACCGGTTGTTCTTCGTCGACAAGCTCGTCGCGATGGGCGCTCGGATCACGTTGTGCGATCCCCACAGGGCGATCGTCAGCGGTCCGAGCCGGCTTCACGGTGAGCGACTGGAGAGCCCGGACATCCGCGCGGGGATGGCGATGCTCATCGCGGCGCTGGCCGCCGACGGCACCTCGGAGATCGGCAACATCGTGCAGATCGACCGCGGCTACGAGAAGATCGACACCCGCCTGCGCGAGCTGGGCGCCCGCATCGAGCGCGTAGCGTCCGAACGCGTCCCTGCGTAGTCGCGAAAACCGCGGTCTAAGGTTGGCCGCCGCATGATCCACCCGATCCCCCCAGGCACCCGGGACATCCTCCCGGACGAGATGCGAGAGCTTCGCGCGCTCCAGGCGACGCTGACCGACGTCTTCGAGAGCTACGGCTACGGCCAGGTGGCGACCCCGACGCTGGAGTACGACGAGGTGCTCTCGCGCGGCGAGGGGCGCTCGGGGGTGGGTGCGTACCGCTTCTTCGACGAGCGCGGCGAGCTGCTGGCGCTGCGCTCCGACATGACGATCCCGATCGCGCGCCTCGTCGCGAGCCGCTACGCCGACGCCGAGCCGCCCGCTTCGCTTCTCCTACATCGGCAACGCCTATCGCGTGGTGCGGCCCCAGCGGGCGCAGGTGCGCCAGTTCATGCACGCCGGCGTCGAGCTGCTGGGCGCCGGCGCGCCCGACGGCACCGCCGAGGTGATCGAGGTGCTGAGCGCGTCGCTCGACGCGGTCGGGCTCAACCGCGCCGTGGTCGGGCTCGGCGACGCCGACCTCTACCGCCAGCTGCTGACCGAGCTCGGCGTCTCCGACGAGGCGCGGATGCGCATCCTCGACCGGCTCGCGACGCACGACCTCGTCGGGCCTCGAGGAAGAGGTCGACCGGGTCGAGGACCTTGCGGCCGATGGTCGCGAGACCCTGCTGCGCCTGCCCGGGCTTCGCGGCGGCGCCGAGATCCTGGACGAGGCGCGAGAGCTCGGCGGCGGCGCCGTCGAGCGCGCTGCGCAGCGGCTGCAGACGACCTACGACGCCCTCGCCGAGCGCGGGGTGGCGAACCGCGTCCAGCTCGACCTCAGCCTGCTGCGTGACCTGGGCTACTACACGGGCGCGATCCTCGAGGTCTACGACCCGGCCCTCGGCCACATCCTCGGCGGCGGCGGCCGCTACGACGACCTGCTCGGCCAGTTCGGCCAGCCGATGCCCGCCGCGGGCTTCGGCCTCTACCTCGAGCGCGTGCACCTCGCGCAGATGGAGGAGGAGCGCATCGCCAAGCGGCCCCGGACGCGAAGCCGAGTAGCCGCGCAGAATGGGAGGGAGCTGATGGCCCCCACCGTCGAGGGCCCGATCCTCGCGCGCACCGGCGGGCCGATGAAGCTCGCCATCCCGCGGGGAGCCCTGTTCGGGCCCGACGCTCGACGCGCTCGACGCAATCGGGCTCGACACCTCCGAGATGCGGGGTGACTCGCGCTCGCTGATCTTCTCGCTCAACGGCCTCACCGTTGTCACGATCCGGCCCTCCGACGTCCCGACGTACGTCGAGGCCGGCGCGGCCGACCTCGGGATCACCGGCAAGGACGTCCTGCTCGAGCAGCGCGACCGCGTCGTCTACGAGATCCTCGACCTCGGCTACGGCGCCTGTCGCATGGTCCTCGCCGCTCGCGAGCACGACGGGAGCCTCGACGAGTCCGAGCGGCGACTCGGTGCGATGCGGATCGCGACCAAGTACCCGCGGATCGCGGAGCGCTACTTCGACGAGACCGGCCGCCAGGCCGAGATCGTCGACGTCAAGGGCTCGGTCGAGCTCGCGCCGCTGGTGGGCCTCGCCGACGGCATCGTCGACCTGGTGGCAACCGGGCGAACGCTGGCAGAGAACGGCCTTGAGGTTCGCGAGGAGATCGTCTCGTGCACCGCGCGCCTGGTCGCCAACCGCGTCTCGCACAAGCTCCGCGCCCCCGAGGTCGACGACCTCGTCGAGCGCCTGCGCCCCGGGGTGAAGCGATGAGGGCCTCCCGATTCGAGTGGGACGGCTCGGACCCGCGCGCGCTCGCCGCGAGGCTTCGCGGCCTCCAGCCGGGGCTAGCCGAGGTCACGGACGCCGTCGCCGAGATCATCAGCGAGATCGAGGGCGGGGGGGACGAGGCCGTCCTCGCCGCCGAGGAGCGCTTCGGCACGGGAGCTCCCGCTCGACTCGTGCTGGGGCGCGACGAGCTCGACTCCGCGCGAACCGACGTCGACCCCGACGTGCTCGAGGCGATCGAGCTCGCCGCCTCGAACGTCAAGCGCGTCGCCGAGTCCGAGGTGATGGCGGAACTGCGGGTGACGCTGCCCCAGGGCCAGTCGGTGCGGCTGCGAAGCGTGCCCGTTGGCGCCGCGGGCGCCTACGCGCCTGGCGGCACGGCGTCCTACCCGTCCTCGGCGCTGATGTGCTGCGTCCCGGCGAAGACGGCAGGCGTCGACCGCGTCGCCGTCGCGACGCCACCCGGTGCGGACGGCGGCGTCGATCCCGCGATCCTCGCCGCCGCGGCTGTCTCGGGCGCTGACGCCGTGTACGCCACCGGCGGCGTGCAGGCGATCGCCGCGATGGCGCTCGGGACCGAGTCGATCGAGCCCGTCGACGTCATCGTCGGCCCGGGCAACCGCTACGTCCAGGAGGCCAAGCGCCAGCTGGCCGGCCGCGTCGGCATCGACGGCGTCGCCGGTCCCAGCGAGCTGATGGTGATCTTCGATTCCTCCGCCGAGCTGCGCTGGCTCGCCCTCGACCTCTGCGCGCAGGGCGAGCACGGCGACGACGGCCTGCTGGTGGCCGTCAGCGACGATGCCGAGGCGCTCGACGAGCTCGAGCGCCTGGTCGCCGAGCTGGCGAGCGCCCGGGGCACCGTCACCGACCCGCCGCTCGCGCTCGTCGAGGCACCGAGTCCCGAGGCGGCGGTCGAGCTTGCCAACGCGCTCGCCCCCGAGCACCTCCAGATCGCCTGCGAGCTCGATCTCTCCGCATCCGTCAGCACCGCCGGCTGCGTGTTCGTGGGCAACGAGAGCGCAACCGCCTTCGGCGACTACGCCGCCGGCTCCAACCACGTGCTGCCCACCGGCGGCGCGGGGCGCTTCACGGGGCCGCTCGGACCGACCGTCTTCAGGCGGCGCATCGCGACCGTGCGGGTGCCGCAGGACGCCGCCCGTGAGCTCGCCCCCGCTGTCGCTACCCTGGCCCGCGTCGAGGGCTTCCCGGTTCACGCCGAATCGGTCGAGGCCCGACTCGAGGACCCGAGCGAAGGGGACGCCACGTGACCCGTACCGCCGAGATCAGCCGCGACACGAAGGAGACCCAGATCTCCCTCAAGCTCTCCCTGGACGGGGGCGACTCGTCGATCTCGACCGGGGTCGGCTTCCTCGACCACATGCTCGACCTGCTCGCCCGCCACGGGCGCCTCGGCCTCGAGCTCGAGGCCAAGGGCGACCTCGAGACCGGCGCGCACCACACCACCGAGGACGTCGGCATCGTGATCGGCCAGGCGATCGACGAGGCGCTCGGCGATCGTGCCGGAATCCGCCGCTACGGCTCAGCCTCGATCCCGATGGACGAGGCGCTCGCCGAGTGCGCGATCGACATCTCGGGCCGGCCCCTGACCGTCTACGAGGCCGAGATCCCCGAGGTCAGCATCGCGGGCTTCGACACGGAGCTCGCCGAGGAGTTCTTCAGGGCCGTGGCCAACGCCTCGAAGATGACTCTGCACGTCCGCGTCCTGGCCGGGACGAACGCCCACCACATGATCGAGGCGGCCTTCAAGGCCTTCGCGCGCGCGCTTCGCGTCGCGGTCTCGATCGACCCAGACGAGAGCGGCGTGCCCTCGACGAAGGGGACGCTGACCCAGTGAAGGGGCCCGCGGCGCGAATCGCGATCCTCGACTACGGCATGGGCAACCTCCGATCCGTCGAGAAGGCGCTCGAGAAGGTCGGCGCCGAGGCCGAGATCACCAGCGACCTCGAGGCAGCCGAGGGCGCTGACGGCGTCATCCTGCCCGGCGTCGGCGCGTTCCCGAAGGCGATGGAGCGGGTGCGCGAGATCGGGCTCGACGAGCTCGTTGCGCGCCGCATCGACGCGGGCCGACCGGTGCTCGGGATCTGCCTCGGCATGCAGCTTCTCTTCGACAGCTCATCCGAGAACGAAGGCGCGAGCGGCCTCGGGCTGATGGAGGGCCCCGTCGGGCCGCTGTCGGCCAACGGCTACAAGGTGCCGCACATCGGCTGGTCACCGGTCCGCTGGGAGCGCGACTCCGAGCTGACCGAGGGCCTCGGCCCCGAGCCGCCCTTCTACTTCGTCCACTCGTTCGTCCCGCGGCCGACCGAGCACGCGAACGTGCTCGGCACCGCCGCCTACGGCGAGCGCTTCACCTGCGCCGTCGAGCGGGCGCCGCTCTACGGGGTCCAGTTCCACCCCGAGAAGTCGAGTGCCGCGGGCCTGCGCCTGCTCGAGAACTTCACTCGCATCTGCGCGGCCTGATCCCGGCTTGATCCTCTACGCGGCAATCGACATCCGCGACGGCCGCGCCGTGCGGCTCGTCCAGGGCGACTACGAGCGCGAGACCGCGTTCGACGACGACCCGGTCGTCGCGGCCATGCGGTGGGAGGCCGATGGCGCTCAGTGGCTGCATGTCGTCGACCTCGACGGGGCCCGCGACGGTGCGCCGGCGAACCTCGACCACGTGCGGCGGATCGTCGCGGCGGTCGGGATCCCGGTCCAGCTCGGAGGCGGGCTGCGCGACTCGGGCAAGGTCGAGGAGGCGATGTCGTCCGGCGTCGAGCGCGTCGTGCTCGGCACGGCAGCGGTGCGCGACCCCGAGATGGCAGAGGCGATCGCGGCCGCTCACGGCGACCGCGTCGTCGCGGCCATCGACGCCAAGGCGGGTGTGGTCGCCGCCGAGGGCTGGACGCAGGGCTCCAGCGTGACCCCGGCCGACCTCGCGTCCGAGCTCTCCTCGCGCGGGGTCCAGCGCTTCATCTACACCCCGGTCGAGGTCGACGGGATGATGGAGGGCCCGGACCTGGAGTCGCTTCGCGAGGTCGCCGCGGCCACCGAGGCAGAGATCATCTACTCGGGCGGAGTGGCCGATCTCGACGACCTGCGCGCGCTCGGCTCGCTCGGCCTCGCCAACGTCGGCGGGGTCATCGTCGGCCGGGCCCTCTACGAGCGGCGCTTCACTGCTGGCGAGGGCCAGGCGGCGTTGGGCGAGTAGATTCGGCGCATGCTCGCTCGGCTGTTCGGGGTCTTCTTCGTCTTCGCTGGGGCGATGCATTTCATCAAGCCGGGCTGGTACAAGGCGATCATGCCGCCGTGGCTTCCGGCCCACACCGAGCTCGTTTACGCGAGCGGCGCAGCCGAGATCGCAGGTGGCCTGGCGGTCCTCTACCCGCCGACGCGCCGCTTCGGCAGCGCCTTCAGCATCGCGACCCTGCTCGCCGTATACCCGGCAAACGTCCACATGGCGATCAACGCCGAGGACTTCTCCGACGTGCCCGAGGCAGCCCTCTGGGCGCGGCTTCCCGTGCAGGCCGCGTTCGTCGCCTGGGCATGGGCGGCCGGCGGATGGACAGAAGAGCGCTGACGCGAGGCGGCTTTGCCGCGCTCGCACTGGTCGCCGTCTACGCCCTGCTCGGGGGCGACATCGATCTGGGCTCGGACGACGACGGGACGTCGACGACCACCTCGACGGCGATCACCACGAACGCGGAGGCCCCGCCCGGCTTCTCCGAGGAGGAGACGACTGGCATCGTGGCGACCCTGGCCGCAATCGACGCCGGAGGCGCGCTCCCCTACGACCAGGACGGCGGCACCTTCCAGAACCGCGAGGGCCGACTTCCCTCCCAGCCACAGGGCTACTACCGCGAGTACACGGTGGTCACGCCGGGGTCCGACGACCGCGGCGCCAGGCGCCTCGTGATCGGCGAGTCCGGCGAGACCTTCTACACCCGCGACCATTACGACTCGTTCGTCGAGATCGACCCGGAGGAGTTTCGATGACGGGGGCAGACCTGACCACGCCCTCGCCGAGCGGGTTCGAGAGCGTCCACCTCGTGGATGAGGCGCCCGACAGCGGACCCCTCGAGGCCGCGGGCATCCGCGTCGCGAGGCTCGACGGAGCCGCCGTCAACGGCAAGCAGGGCCTGATGGCCGCCCTCTCGGACTCGCTCGAGCTGCCCGACTACTTCGGCGCCAACTGGGACGCGCTCGACGAGGTGCTCCGCGATCTCTCCTGGCTCGACGCCGACGGCCACGTTCTGATCCTCAGCCGCGGCGAGGAGCTGTGGCGCCGCGAGCCAGAGCTCGCGGGGATGCTCGTCAGCGTGTGGACCGGCGCTGCCCAGGCCTGGGCCGCCAAGGACATGCCCTTCCACCTCGTGTTCGTTCGCTGATGCCGAGGCATCGCGAGACATTGGTCGTGGAGCTGCCCGTCGAAGAGGCGTTGATGGCCTGTCGGCGCGCGCTTCCGCCGCTGGGCTGGGAGGAATATGAGCGTCGGGAAGATCGCCTGCTCGCCGCCGAAGACGCGACCAGGCTGTGTTGCCGCGACTCGCCCTCGCGGCTCGAGATCGAGCTCTTGCCCAGTGGCGCTGGGCGGACCGAAGTCCACTTCAACCTGACCGCCCCCGGCATCGGCCCGATCCCGGGGCCGGCTCGCCTGATCCGCCAGGCGCGGGCCCTCAGGTCCAGGATCGGCGCGCTAGCCTCGATCGATGGTCCTGAAGCGAGTCATTCCGTGCCTGGACGTCGATGACGGCCGCGTGGTCAAGGGCACCAACTTCGTCGACATTCGCGACGCCGGCGACCCGGTGGAGCTCGCCGAGCGCTACGACCGCGAGGGCGCGGACGAGCTCGTCTTCCTCGACATCACCGCCTCGCACGAGAGCCGCGACACGATCGTCGAGCTCGCGCGCCGCACGGCCGACAACGTCTTCATCCCGTTCACGATCGGCGGCGGCATCCGCTCGGTCGAGGACGCGCAGGCCGTCCTCGATGCCGGCGCCGACAAGGTCTCGGTCAACTCCGCCGCCCTGAAGCGCGCCGAGCTGATCGACGAGCTCGCCGACGTGTTCGGCGCCCAGTGCGTCGTGATCGCGATCGATGCGAAGAAGGACGAAAAGGGCTGGGGCGTCTACCTGAACGGCGGCCGCGTCGACACAGGCCGCGAGGCCGTCGAGTGGGCGGTGGAGGCAACCGAGCGCGGGGCGGGGGAGGTCCTGCTGACCAGCATGGACCGCGACGGCACGAACGACGGCTACGAGCTCGAGCTCACCCGCGCGGTCGCTGACGCGGTCGAGGTCCCGGTGATCGCCTCAGGCGGAGCCGGCGAGCTCGACCACCTGGTCGCCGCCGTGAACGAGGCCAATGCCGACGCGGTCCTCTGCGCCTCGATCTTCCACTACGGCCATCACACGGTCGCCGAGGCGAAGCAGCGCATGAGCGAAGCGGGCATCCCGGTGCGCCTGACCGCGCCCACCTAGGCGATGTCGCAGGAGAACGTCGAAACGGTGCAACGCGCCATAGCCGCATGGAACGCCGATGATCTGGGCGCCGCTTTGGCCGAGCTCGATGCCGACATCGAGTGGCACCCCTCGATCGAGCCGGGACTCGAGGGAGGGGCGACCACCTACCGAGGCCACGACGGCGCGCTCAAGGCTTGGTGGGAATACCGTGGCGAGGCGTGGGATCGCCTCGTCAGTCGGCCCCAAGAGATCCGCGACCTCGGCGAGTCGGTTCTGCTGCTCGGCCATATCGACGTCACCGCCCGGACGACCGGCATCGAGTTCAGCCGGGAGATCGGAGAGATCTTTGAGTTTCGAGGGGGGAAGATCGCATTAGTCCGCGACTTTCGGACTCACGCGGAGGCCATCGAAGCCGCCGGGCTGTCGGAGTAGCTCTACGACGCTAGTCCTTCTTGGCGGCGGCCTTCTCGCCCTTCGCGTTGGACTTGGCCTTCTTCTTGCCCGCCGTCGCGCTCGCCGGCTTCAGGCCGTAGACGGTCTTGTAACCCGTGAGGTAGACGCGCTTGCCGTCGGAGACGATCGGGTTGTAGGCGCCGTCGCGGAAGGTCCAGGTCTTCTCGCCGCTGGCGGCGTCGAAGGCGAAGGTCTCGGTGGTGTCGAGGTTGGCGACGTAGACCGTCTCGCCGATCAGGCTGGCGGCGCCGATCACCGAGCCCCCGGCGTCGGCGGACCAACGCTCGTCGCCGGATCGGGCATCGAGCGCGTAGAACGTACTGCCTCCGAAGACGCCGAAGTAGACGGTGGGCTCGGTCTTCGGCGTATCAGCGGCGACGGCGCCGGCGTAGACCTCGCCGCCGATCGTGTGCGACCAGGCAAGGTCGCCGCTCTCCTTCTCGAAGCTGTAGACGCGGCCGTCCTTGGACCCCGCGTAGACGCGCCCGAAGGCGACGGCGGCGGTGCCGTAGAAGGCGCCCGCGCTGAGGCCCGTGCCCTGGGAGCTCGACTGCCACTCGATGTCCCCGTTCGCGATGTTGACCGCGTTCATCGAGCCGCTGTAGTCGCCGACGTAGGCGACCCCGTCGCTGACGGCGGGGGCGGCCTTGATCTCGCCGGGAAGGTCGGCCTCCCAGAGCGTCTTGCCGGTGGCCGCGTCGAACGCGTAGAGCGTGCCGCATTCGCAGCCCACGATCACCTTCTTGCCGACGACGACCGGCGAGGACTCGGTGCGGCCGGGCAGCTCGCGCTTCCAGCGGGGGACCCCGTTCTTGGCGTTCAGCGCCCGGACCTGGCCGGGCTCGAGGTTGGCGATGAACAGCTGGCCGTCGGCGTAGGCCGGGGAGGAGGCGTTCAGGGACGCGATCTCGGTGCGCCACCGCACCTTGCCGCTTCGGGTCTTGACCGCGAAAGCCTCGCCGTTGTTGTTGACCCCGTAGAGCGAGCCCTCGACGACGATCGGGGAGTATTCGAGGAGCTTGCGCCCGTTGAAGCGCCAAGCAACGTTGAACGGCGGTTCCAGGCCCTCGGCCGGCAGGTAGCGGGTGCGCTCCTCGTTCAGCCCGTAGAAGGGCCAATCGGCGACCCCGACGATCCCCTTCTGCTCGACCTCCTCGACGACGAACTCGGCGTCCGGGTTGGAGACGTCGGCGGGGCGTTTGACGATCAGATAGACCCCCAACCCGATCGCGGCGAGCAGGACGATGGCGAAGGTGACACCTCCGATCAGCGTCTCCGAACGGTGATCGGACCAAAGAGATTTCGCTTTCTCCTGCAGTTTCAAGCGGCACATGGTAGGTAACCCCATCCACATGTCCGCCGGTATCGAAATCGACCCCTCGACGCTCCCGGAGCGCCTCGACGCGCTTCCCGGCGTCGAAAGATTGCGCCGCGCAGCCGGCGACTCCACCATCTACCTGGTCGGCGGAGCAGTGCGGGACATGCTGCTCGGCGCCGGGCGCGCCGACCTCGACGTCGTGGTCGAGGGGGACGTCGGGCCGCTTGCGGACGCGCTCGGAGGAGAGATGGTCGAGCACGAGCGCTTCGGGACCGTGAACGTCGTTGTTGGCGACCTCGAGATCGACATCGCCAGCGCGCGCGCCGAGGACTACGAGCACCCCGGGGCGCTGCCCGAGGTGCGCCCGGCGACCATCTCCGAGGACCTCGAGCGCCGCGACTTCACGGTGAACGCCATGGCGCTGGCGCTCGACGGCGAATCGGAGCTGCTCGATCCCCGCGGAGGCGTCGAGGACCTGCGCGCGGGTGTCCTGCGCGTCCTGCACGACCGGTCGTTAAGCGACGACCCGACCCGAGCGCTCCGGGCTGCCCGTTACGCAGCGCGCCTCGGCTTCGCGCTCGAGCCGGGCACCGAGCGCATGCTGCGCGAGGCCGATCTGGAGACCGTGTCGAGCGACCGCGTCGCCGCGGAGCTGGCGCACATCGCGGGCGAGCCGAAGCCAAGCGCGGCGCTCGCGCTGGTCGACGAGTGGGGCCTGATCGACCTGGGCAAGGGCCCGAAGCTCGCCGCGGCCATCGAGCGCCTCTATGACGCCCGGCCCGGCTGGGCGGAGTTCGCTGACCGCGACGTCGCGATCCTGCTCGCCGTCGCGCAGGGCGACCATCCCGCCAGGCTGCGCGGCCGCGCGGGGAAGGTCGCCCACCACGCGGTGCCCGGCTCACCCGCCGAGATCCAGGTGCTCGCGCACGACCACGTCCCTGAGGTGCTCGCGATGGCTCGCGCCGCCGGCGCGTCCTGGCTCGACCTCTACGTCGACAGCCTGCGCCACGTCGAGCTCGAGATCGACGGCTACGACCTGATCGCGGCGGGCGCCCCCGAGGGCCCGGCGGTGGGGATCGGGCTGAACGCGGCGCTCGCGTCGAAGCTCGACGGATCGATCTCGACCCGCGACGAAGAGCTCGACGTGGCGCTGGAGGCCGCGAAGCAAGCCGCGGAGCCTCAGCATCCCCCACGACCGCGTCGCAACCCGCCATCCCCGGACGCGAAGCGGAGGAGATGGCGGTAGTGCATTGGAAGGAGCAAGACGGCGTGCGCTGGCTCGAGGCCGAGCTGCCGGGCGCCAGAGCGGCGTTCACCACGCGGGTCGAGGGCCTCAGCGAGGCGCCGTACGACTCGCTCAACATCGCCGTCAAGACCGGCGACGAGCCCGGGCGAGTGCACGACAACCGCCGCACCCTCGCGGCCGCGCTCGGCATCGCGCCCGAGAACGTGGTCATGGGGCGCCAGGTGCACGGCGCCGATCTGCACTGGCACGAGGGCCCGCAGGCGCCCCGCGTCTACGCCGACGTGCTCGTCAGCCCGATCGAGGTCGACGGCCACCTGACCGACCAGCCCGGTCTGGTCCCCCTCGTGATGACCGCCGACTGCCTGCCGATCGCGCTCGCGGGGCCCGGCGGAGTGGCGTCGGTCCACGGGGGGTGGCGCGGCCTGGCCGCCGGCATCGCCGGGCGCGCCGCCAAGCGCGTCGACGCAAGCGCCGCGGCCATCGGGCCAGGGATCGGTCCCTGCTGCTACGAGGTCGGCGACGAGGTGCTGCGGGAGTTCTCGGACCTCGACGGCGTGG
The DNA here is from genome assembly GCA_963820665.1 of uncultured Solirubrobacterales bacterium. Lineage (GTDB taxonomy): Bacteria > Actinomycetota > Thermoleophilia > Solirubrobacterales > 70-9 > CAVUAT01. Next base: position 29,500 of record CAWGAL010000004.1, read on the forward strand.
CCGAAGGCCGAATGCTCGACCTGCCCGCGGTCGCCCGGGCGCCTGCTCGAGCGAGCGGGCGTCTCCGACATCGAGGCCGCCGAGCTGTGCACCTCGTGCAACCCCGAGCTCTTCTACTCGCACCGCCGCGACGGCGCGCGCACCGGCCGCCAGGCCGGGCTCGCCTGGCTGGAGAGCTAGGGGCCGGTGGTCGAGCAGTTCACCGGGCTCGATCCCGACAGGCTGCGCTCGAACCTCGAGTCCGTGCGCGAGCACGCGGGCGACGAGGTCGAGGTCCTGGCGGCGACCAAGTACGTCCCGATCGACGAGATGGGAGCCCTCGCCGAGGCGGGGCTCACCCTGGTCGGCGAGAACCGCCAGCAGGACCTGGAGGCCAAGCACGAGCGCTGGGGCGATCGCTTCGACTGGGACTTCATCGGCAACCTCCAGAGCCGCAAGGTCAAGCGGATCGTGCCGCTGGTGCGCCTGATCCACTCGCTCGCGAGCGATTCGGCCCTGGCCCAGCTCGATGCGCACGCGGGGCCGGACACCGCGGTCTTGGTCGAGGTCAACCTGGCGGGCGAGGAGAGCAAGGGCGGGGTGGAGCCGGCCGAGCTCGGCGCGTTCATCGAGCGCTGCCCGGCCAGGGTCGAGGGGTTGATGACGATGCCGCCGTTCGCGTCCGAGCCCGAGGCTTCGCGGCCGTACTTCGCGCGCCTGGCCGAGCTCGCGGGCGAGCACGGCCTCGAGCGCCTATCGATGGGAACGACCCAGGACTGGCGCGTCGCGGTCGAGGAGGGTGCGACGATCATCCGACTGGGGTCAATCCTCTATCGCTGAATTATCCTTACGCGGAACGGCAGGAATAACGCACTGGAAAGCCGAATCTCAGGCGCATATGGGCATGAAAGACACATGGCGACGCTCGCTCGAGTACTTCGGCCTCGTCGAGGGCGACTACATCGAGGAGGGCGAATACGTCGAGGACGGCACCGATCCCGAGATGTCGCTCGACCAGCCGCGCGAGGCCGCGCCGGCCAGCGAGCATGCGCGGCAGCCGGGGCGACCGCGACGACGTCGGACGACATCTTCGCTGACGACGAGCCGCCCAGGCGCAGCCGCCTGCGCTCGGTCGAGGCGACTCCGCGCCGCGGGCGCGCGCGAGGCTCCGAGTCCGTACGCGTGGGTAACGGGGGATCGGACTTCTCGATGCACGTGGTGACGCCGCGCAGCTTCAACGACGCCCAGCAGGTCGCCGACGAGTTCAAGCGCCAGAAGCCCGTGATCATCAACCTGCAGACGACCGACCGCGAGCTCTCGAAGCGCCTGATCGACTTCGCATCCGGCATGACCTACGCCCTCGGCGGCGGCATGCAGCGCATCTCGCAGGGCATCTTCCTGCTCACCCCCGAGAACGTGCAGGTCTCCGCCGAGGAGAAGGCGCGGATGCTCGAGGGCGGCTTCTTCAACCAGTCGTAGGGCGCCCGGTGCCGCACTAGAGTGCGAGCGATGAAGCTCGGATTCGTCGGCGCCGGCAACATGGCGACAGGGCTCGCGCGCGGCCTCGCGGCCGCGGAGGGCGAGCCGGGCGCCCCCGACGCAATGCTGTTCACCGACGCGGCGGCCGAGAAGGCCGAAGCGCTGGCGGCCGAGGTCGGAGGAGAGGCCGTCGACGGCGCTCGCGCGCTGGCCGAGGCATCCGACATCGTCGTGCTCGCCGTGAAGCCGGCGGTACTCGACGACGTCGCGCGCGAGCTCGTCGACGCGGGGACCCCCGTCATCTCGATCCTGGCCGGGACCCCGCTCGAGAAGCTCGCCGCAGCCCTCCCCGGGGTCGATCTGGTGCGCGTGATGCCGAACCTTGGCGCGCAGCTGCGCCAGGCGGTCCTCTGCGTCTCCTACCCGGAGGGCCTCGACGAGGCATCGAAAGCGAGGGCGAACAAGCTCCTTGCACTGCTCGGCGACGTGATCGAGATCGAGGAGGAGCTGATCGACGCAGCGACCGCGATCATGGGCTGTTCGCCCGGCTACCTGGCGCTGCTCGCAGAGATCTTGGTCGAGGAGGGCGTGAAGCTCGGCCTGACCGAGGACCAGACGAGCCGCATGGTGGCTCGGTCGATGGCCGCCACGGGCGGGCTGCTCGACCTGCACGAGCCGGGCGCGCTCAAGCGCGCGGTGGCCTCACCGGGAGGCATGACCGAGGCCGGGCTCGACGCGCTCGAGGAGCGCGACCTGGCCGAGACCGTGCGCGCCGCTGTCGACGCCTCCCTCGACAGGGTGAGAGGCTGAGCGCATGTTCACCGCCGCGATCGACCGCTTCGACGTCGCCAACTACGTCGACGCGATCTTCATCGTCTACATCATCCTGATCCTGATCCGCATCCTGCTCTCGTGGATCCCGCGGATGCCCTACTACCGCTGGCTTTCGGCGACCGTCGACTTCGTCCACCAGGTCACCGACCCCTACCTGAACTTCTTTCGGCGCTTCCTGCCTCCGATCGGGGGCGGCGGCATGGCATTCGACCTCAGCCCGATCCTGGCGATCATCGTCCTCTACATCGCCCGGGCAGTGATCGTTCCGCTGATCGAGGGATAGCGCTCTGAGCGAGCGGACGAAGGTCTGGACGCGCGCCCTGCTTGTCTGCGCAGCGGTCGTCGCGCTCGACCAGATCTCCAAGCAGATCGTCGTCGAGAACATCGCGCGCGGCGACACCGTCGAGCTGCTGCCGTTCCTCGACCTTGCGAACACGCGCAACACCGGGGTCGCCTTCGGTCTCGCCAGCGGCGTCTCGCCGAGTGTGATCGGCGCGGCGCTCGTGGTGCTGCTCGGCCTGCTCGCCTTCCTGAGCTCCCGCTCGCGCGGGGGCTGGGCGGTGTGGCTGCCCGCCGGCCTGCTGATCGGCGGGGCGCTCGGCAATCTGGCGGACCGGGTCAGGGAGGGCGCGGTGATCGACTTCATCGACTTCAGCTTCTGGGCGACCTTCAATATCGCCGACACAGCGATCGTCATCGGCGTCGCGCTGCTGGTGCTCGCGCCGGAGCGAAAGCAGTCGTGACCACCCCGCCCGACCCAGCGATCGTCCACTCCGACGACGAGATCCTGGTGCTCGACAAGCCCGCGGGGCTGGTCGTTCACCCCGCCCCCTCGCACAAGGGCCCGACCTTGGTCGACTGGCTGGGCGAGCGCGCGGCCGGCGGGCCCGGCGAGCGACCCGGGATCGTGCAGCGCCTCGACAAGGACACCTCCGGCCTGATGGTCGTCGCGCGCACCGAGGACGCCCACCGCGAGCTGTCGCGCCAGATCAAAGAGCGCGAGATCGAGCGCTCCTACCTCGCGATGGTCGAGGGGCGCCTCGGGGCCCGCACGGGCACTATCGACGCGCCCCTCGGCCGCGACCGGCGCCGGCGCACCCGCCGCGCCGTGCGCGGCGCCGGCGAGCGCGAGGCGCGCACGCACTTCGAGGTGATCGAGCAGCTTCCGGCCGACACGCTCGTTCGTGCCCAGCTCGAGACGGGGCGCACGCACCAGATCCGTGTTCACTTCCAGGCGATCGGCCACGCCGTCGCGGGAGACCCCGAGTACGGCGGAACCGGGCGCCACGGCCTCGAGCGCCAGTTCCTGCACTCGGCGCGCCTGCGCCTGCGCCACCCATCGAGCGGCGACGAGCTGGAGTTCGGCTCGGAGCTGCCCGCAGACCTCGCGGAGGCGCTCGAGCTCGCGCGAGACGGCTGACCCCGCACAACTGACCCTCGCGACCCCTCTACAATGCCCGCCAACCGACCCAACCATCAATCAACCCTCGATGCAGGGCGCGGGGAAGCTGCCTGAGGAGCCCCTCAGGTCCCCAACGCGGCAACGAGGCTCCGAGTCAACATCAAGCGATAGGAAGAAGACATGGCCGAAGTAGGTCTGCGAGAGCTGCTGGAAGCCGGAGTCCACTTCGGCCACCAGACGAGGCGCTGGAACCCCCGAATGCGCCGCTACATCCACGGGGAGCGCGAGGGCATTCACATCATCGACCTCCTGCAGACGGACGATCTGCTGAAGGAGGCCACTGACTTCGCGACCGACGTGGCCCGCAAGGGCGGCGTGATCCTGTTCGTCGGCACCAAGAAGCAGGCCGCCGACTCCGTCGAGGAGTGGGCCGAAAAGTGCGGCATGCCGTACGTCAGCCGCCGCTGGCTGGGCGGGCTGCTCACCAACTTCAACACGATCAAGCAGCGGATCAAGCGCCTGCACGAGCTGCGCGGCGATCCAGGAGGACGGACGTATCGACCTGCTGCCGACCAAGGAGCGCATGGGGATGCTCGCCGAGCTGAAGAAGCTCGAGTTCAACCTCGGCGGCGTCGCCGACATGCAGCGCGTTCCCGACGCGATCCTCCTGACCGACCTGAAGACCGAGGAGATCGCGCTGCGCGAGGCCGAACGCCTCAACATCCCGATCATCGCCCTGGTCGACACCAACTGCGACCCGGGGCCGGTCGACTACGTCATTCCCGGCAACGACGACGCGATCCGCTCCTGCGGGCTCGTGATCGGCACTCTGGGCGCCTCGATCGAGGGCGCCGCTTCCGTCTGGCGCGAGGAGGAGGCCCGCCGCCGCGCCGAGGAGGAGGAGCGCAAGCGCAAGGAGGACGAGGAGCGCAAGAAGCGTGAGGCCGAGGAGAAGGCGAAGCAGGAGGCCGAGGCCAAGGCGAAGGCCGAGGCGGAGGCGAAGGCCAAGCAGGAGGCTGACGCGAAGGCCCAGGCCAACGCGAAGGCGAAGGCGGAAGCCGACGCCAAGGCGAAGGCCGAGGCTGCAGCCAAGGCCAAGGCCGAGGCGGCGGCGAAGCCTGCCGACCAGCTGAAGCCTGCCCCGAAGGCCGTGCCCGACCCGCCGAAGGAGATGACCCCGCCGCCCGAGGAGAAGGCCGCGGAGCCCGCCGCCGAGGAGAAGCCGGCCGATCCCGAGCCCGCCGCTGAAGAGAAGCCCACCGAAGGGAGCGGTTCCTGATGGCCGACGCGAAAGTCAGCGCTGCTGACGTCAAGGCCCTGCGCGATCGCACCGGCGCGGGGATGATGGACTGCAAGGCCGCCCTGACGGAGGCCGGCGGCGACGCGGACGAGGCCGTCAAGATCCTCCGCGAGAAGGGCGCCGCATCGGCCGAGAAGCGAAGCGGCCGCGGCACCGGCGAGGGTTTCGTCGCCTCGTACACCCACGCGACGGGGCGCGTCGGGGTGCTGGTAGAGCTCCAGTGCGAGACCGACTTCGTAGCGCGCAACGAGGACTTCCAGGCCTTCGCACGCGAGATCGCCGTCCACATCGCCGCGATGTACCCGACCTACGTCGGCCTCGACGACGTGCCCGACGACGTGCTCGCATCCGAGCGCGAGGTGCACACCGAGAAGGCCAAGGCCGATGGCAAGCCCGAGAACGTGGTCGAGAAGATCGTCGACGGCCAGATGCGCAAGTGGGCGTCGGAGCCCGGTCGCGTCCTGCTCGAGCAGCCGCACTTCAACGCGGTCAAGTACGAGGGCAAGACCATCGAGGAACTGCGCACCGAGCTCGCGGCGAAGACCGGCGAGAACGTCCAGATCGGGCGCTTCGCCCGCATCGAGGTCGGCGCGGAGGAGGAGTAGCGGGGTGGCTCCGGAGGCCAGCTTCAAGCGGATCCTGCTGAAGCTCTCCGGCGAGGCCCTGATGGGCTCGCTCGACTACGGCACCGATCCGGACCAGATCCAGCGCATCGCCACCCAGGTCAAGGAGGTCTCGGAGCGCGACGTGCAGGTCGCGATCGTGGTCGGCGCGGGCAACATCTACCGCGGCCTCGAGGGCGCGGCCGAGGGTATGGACCGAGCGACGGCCGACTACATGGGGATGCTGGCGACGGTGCTGAACGCGCTGCCCCTGCAGGACGCCCTCGAGCACATGGGCGTGCACACGCGGGTGATGTCGGCGATCGCCGTCACCGAGGTCGCCGAGCCCTACATCCGCCGCCGGGCGATCCGCCACCTGCAGAAGCACCGCGTGGTGATCTTCGCAGCCGGCACCGGGAACCCGTTCTTCACGACCGATACGGCCGCCGCCCTGCGGGCGCTCGAGATCCGCGCCGAGGCGATCCTGATGGCCAAGAACGGCGTCGAGGGTGTCTATGACTCAGACCCGTCGACCAACCCCGACGCCAAGTTCCTGCCCGCGATCACCCACCTCGAGGCGATCGAGCGCGGCCTGCGGGTGATGGACTCGACCGCGCTCTCGCTCTGCATGGACAACGACCTGCCCATCTACGTGTTCAACATGGCCGACGAGGCGAACGTGGATAGGATCGTCAGCGGAGAGCGGGTGGGCACGCTGGTCTCGAGCGAGGCGGGCGCGGCCGGCGCCTCCGGCAACTGATGACCGAACTGATCGACGAACTGCTGGCGGACGCCAAGGAGCGGATGGCGAAATCCGTCGAGGCGACCCGCAACGAGCTCACCACCGTGCGCACGGGGCGCGCTTCGCCGCACCTGCTCGACCGCATCATCGTCGACTACTACGGGGCCGAGAGCCCGCTCAACCAGCTCGCCCAGGTGGCCGCCACCGACGCGCGCATGCTCACGGTGACCCCCTACGACAAATCGGCGATCTCGGCGATCGAGAAGGCTGTTCAGGAATCCGACGTGGGGCTGACGCCGTCCAACGACGGCAACGTGATCCGGCTCGCGATACCGGAGCTCACCGAGGATCGCCGCCGCGAGATGGTCAAGGTGGTCCACAACGTGGGCGAGGAGGGCAGGGTCGCCATCCGCAACATCCGCCGCGACGTGATGCACGACCTGCGCGAGTTGAAGAAGGAGGGGGAGGCGGGCTCGGACGAGGAGCATCGCGCCGAGTCCGGGTTGCAGAAGCACACCGACGGCTCGATCGGCGAGATCGACTCGATGCTCAAGAGCAAGGAAGAGGAGATCCTCGAAGTCTGAGGCTCCTCCCATGCCCGCTCGATACGTCGCGATCATCACTGACGGCAACGGCCGATGGGCCCAGCAGCGCGACGTGCCCGTCGTCGAGGGCCACAGGGCCGGAGCCGACACCGTCAAGGCGCGTCTTCGCGACGCGGCCGAGTTCGGCATCAAGGAGCTGACCGTGTACTCCTTTTCGACCGAGAACTGGTCCCGCCCGCCAGAGGAGGTCGACGGGCTGATGGAGATGTTCGCCGAGCGCATCGACCGCGAGACCCCCGAGCTCGACGCCGAGGGGGTGCGCATGCGTTTCATCGGCCGTCGCGAGGGCGTCTCGGACGAGCTGCAGCAGCGCATGGACTGGGCGGAGGCAGAGACCGAGGGCAACGAGACCATCACGCTGTTCGTCGCCTTCAACTACGGCGGCCGCGCCGAGATACTCGACGCCGCAACCCGCTTCGAGGGCGGGGGCGAGGATGAGTTCGCAAAGCTTCTCTACGCGCCCGAGATGCACGACCCGGACCTGCTGATCCGCACCAGCGGGGAGCAGCGGATCTCGAACTACCTGCTGTGGCAATGCGCGTACTCGGAGTTCGTGTTCCGCGAGGAGCTCTGGCCGGACTTCACTCGCGAGGCATTCGAGGGCGCGCTGCGCACCTATGAGGAGCGCCGGCGGCGCTTCGGAGCTCGATGACCCCGCTCGACGACCTCGATCCGCCGACCTTCCAGTTCGGACGCGGACGCCGCAGGCGTGGGGAGGACCCGCCCAGCAACCCGCCCGTCGAGGAGGACTCCTCCGAGGACGAGCTCGAGATCCCGAGCTTCGACGAACCGGTCCCGGGCGTCCCCGACCAGCCCGGCGAGGACAAGAAGAAGACCGGACCGCTCTGGAGGCGGCTCCCGTTCACCGGGTCCGAGACCGGCCAGCGGGTCGTGATCGTGATCCCGTGGATCATCTTTGCGATCACGATCGTCGCTGTCGGCGGGCCGGTGTTCATGCTGGCGATGATCGCCCTCAGCGCGCTCGGCCTGCGCGAGCTCTTCCGCATGACCGCCGCGTATTCCCCGATCGAGATCCCGGCGTATCTGGCCGTCGCCGCGATGATCGTCGCCGCTCAGTACGGGACCTCCTTCAACATCCTGCTCGCTGTGGCCGCATCGTTCCCGCTGATCTTTCTGGTCGCGGCGAGCAGGCGGAGCCTCGAGAACGTGACCGTCTCGATCGCGGTGACGCTGCTCGCGATCATATGGCTCGGGATCGGCTTCTCTCACGCGACGCTGCTGCGCGACCTGCCCGACCACGGCGGCGCGCTGCTGGTCGACGTCCTCGTCGCGACCTTCATCGGCGACACCGCGGCATATGGCGCAGGGCGCCTGTTCGGCTCCCGGAAGATCACCCCGCGGATCTCGCCCAACAAGACGCTCGAGGGGCTGATCGGCGGGTTCATCGGAGGCACGATGGCCTTCTGGTTCGCCGGCCTCTACCAGGACTGGCTGCCGGGAACCGACGCGCTGATCATGGGCATGGTCGTCGCGGCGGTCGCGCCCATCGGCGACCTCTTCGCCTCATTGATCAAGCGCGACCTCGGGGTCAAGGACACGGGCACCCTGTTCGGCCCGCACGGTGGGCTGCTCGACCGGCTCGATGCGGTCCTGTTCACGGTCGTCGCCGGCTACTACCTGTCGATCGCGTTCGTCTACTGATCCGAAGTCCGGTCGCGCCGACGAGCTTCCAGGCAGAGCGCGACGATGCCCGCAGAAGTCGCCGAGGCCAGGGCCGCAGCGCGGGGGCTGATGGTGCCCGTGACGGCTCCGTGGGCGAAGGCCAGCTGGTCGGGGGCCTGGACACCGATCAGCAGGTCGCGGGCCAGGGGGGAGCCTCCCATCGCGGCCCCGCCAACGGCGAGGGTGCGAATCGCCATCAAGCGCCATCCGACGTCGCCCGCGCCACCGAGCTCATCGGGCTCGATCCCGTAGAGGCCCAGGAGCCGCGCCGGCGACAGCACGGCTCCCAGGCCGACTCCGATGGCAATCCCGGATGCCAGGCGGTGCAGGGACTCGCCGGAGCCCATCAACCGGCGATCAGCGACTCGAGCTCGGCCGAGTCGTAGCGGATGTAGTTCTCCTTGACGAGCCCGTCCTCGAGCTCGATGCGGTCGATGCCGGTGAACTGAAACGGGCCGTCGGCCCCGGTCCCGTGGGCGATCCAGCGGATGAACAGGTAGTCGCCGTTCTGGGCGTGCTCGGCGACCTCGAGGCGCAGGTCGGGAACTCGGTCGAGCAGCATCTGGAGCCTCTCCACGTAGGGGCCCGAGCCGCGCACCGGCTCTTCGCCCGGCCAGTGCGCGACTGCGTCATCGGCCAACGCGGCGGTCGCGTTCGTGAGGTCGGGTGCGTCCCAAAACAACGCGAAGGCGTCCACGTCGAAGCCCTCGCTCGCCTGCACTGCGGTCGTCTGCTCAGTCATGTCGATCTCCTTGTCCGGGCTGGCGTGATCGCCGGCGCAAGGACAACGTCCCAGCGCCGCGTCATGGCGTCAATTACCTCCGAGGTAGTGCGGCGACGGCTCAGGACTCGCGCAACAGCTTTGCGGTGGCCTCGTCGGCCGGGTAGAACGATTCGATCGCGAGCTCCTCGACCGTGATGTCGACCGCCGTTCCGAAGGTCGCGATCGTGCTGAAGAACGAGAGCTCGGCGCCGTCGGAGGGGCGGCGCAGGCGGAAGGGGACGAAAACGGACGCGCCCACGTCGACCGGTGGAGGGCCCTCCGGGACGCCCGGGTAGCCGCGCAGCTCGCGCTCGAGCTCGAACAGGGCGGGGTCCTGTGAGAGCAGAGCCCCGCGGTGGAGGCGATCCATCATGTGGCCGCTCCACTCGCTGAAGTTGAGCATCTGCGGCGCAAGGCCCTCGGGGTGGAGGCTGACGCGCATAGCGTTCACCGGCGACTCCAGCAGGTGCGGTGCGACGCCGTCGGTGAGGATGGCCTGCGCGGGAGCATTCGAGGCGACAAGGTTCCATCCCCGGTCGACGATCACCGCCGGGAACGGCTCGTGGCTGCCGAGCAGCTTCTCGATCGCCTCTCGCACGGGCGCCATCGGTTCAGCGTCGAGCGGCGTCTCGTTGAAGACGGGAGCGAAACCCGCCGCGAGTAGCAGGTTGTTCTGCTCGCGCAGCGGAACGTCGAGCTGCTCGGCTAGGGCGAGCAGCAGCTCGCGGCTCGGCTTCGAGCGCCCCGTCTCGACGAAGCTCAGATGGCGAGCCGAGACGTTCGCGTCGAGTGCGAGCTCGAGCTGGCTCAGGTGGCGGCGGTTTCGCCACTCGCGGAGCAGCTCCCCGACGCCCACGGTGGTCGGCGCGGCGGCCATGGGCACGAGCCTACCCGGGAGGAGTCATGCATTCGACTACCTCCGGGGTAGCGGGCCGCAACTTCCCCCTTGGGGCTGTTACGGGAAGCACACGCTCAACCAGCACGAAAGGGAGTGGCTCATATGAGCAGGATGTTCAAGAAGGGCCGGCCGTCGCCGGCGATGATCGTGGGAATCGTCGCGTTGATCGCCGCGCTCGGTGGCGGCGCCTACGCGGCCACCGCCAAGAAGGTCACCTACAAGGGCCTGGACAAGGACGCGAGGCTCAAGGTGCTTCCGTTCAGCAAGGGCCAGGTCGGGACCGCGACGTGCGACCCGACCGCAGCCGGCACGTACGTTGACTGCCTGACGGTCAACGTCGACGGCTCGACCGGCTTCCCGCGCAAGTACTACATCTCGTTCGACGGGACCTTCGAGGGCGTCGGGGGCAACTCTCGCGGCGACTGTCGTCTCGAGGTCGACAACGCCCCGATCGCCGGCACGACGATCAGGGTCGAGGCCCCGGTCCACACCGCCGACCACGGCGAGGGTTACGGCATCAACGTCGTCACCACCCCGATCGGCGGCAAGCACGCGATCTCGGTCGCCTGCAACGAGAACGCGGGGCGACCTCAAGGTCCGCCAGTTCCAGCTCTCGGCGTTCCAGGTCCGCTAGACCGGAAGGGACATCGAGGCGGCGAGCGGGAGGCCTTCGTGCCTCCCGCCGTCGTTTCGAGCCCGCTTCAGGGCTTAGTCAGCCATGAGGGCCGTCCCTAGACTGGCTGCCGTGAAGAAGGTCCTGATACTCGGCTCGACGGGTCGATCGGCACGCAGGCGCTCGAGGTGATCGGTGCGTCCGACGAGCTCCAGGTCGTCGGCCTCTCGGCCGGTTCGAGCTGGGAGCCGCTGCTCGAGCAGGCGCGCCAGCTTCGGCGTGCCGTTGGTCGCCCTGGCCGACCCCGATGCAGCCGAGTCGGCGAAGAGCGAGTGGGACGGACAGGTGCTCCCGGGCGAGGAGGGGATCCGCGACGCTGATCGACAAGTCGGGCGCGGACCTGGTCCTGAACGCGATCGTCGGCGCGGCGGGCCTCGGGCCCGACGATCGTCGCGCTGACCGAAGGAATCGACGTCGCGCTCGCCAACAAGGAGTCGCTGGTGGTCGGCGGCGAGCTCGTGACCGCTCTGTCGGAGGCGACGGGCGCGCGCATCCTGCCCGTCGACTCCGAGCACTCCGCGCTCTTACCAGCTGATCGCCGCCGAGCCCCCCGGCACGGTGACGAAGCTCGTGCTGACCGCCTCGGGCGGGCCGTTCCGCGGGCGCACCGAACTCTCGGGCGTCAGCGTCGAGGACGCCCTCGCGCACCCGACCTGGGACATGGGAGGGCGGATCACGATCGACTCCGCGACGCTGATGAACAAGGGCTTCGAGATGATCGAGGCCGAGCACCTCTTCGGCGTCGGCTACGAGCGCATCGACGTCGTCGTCCACCCGCAGTCGATCGTCCATTCGCTGGTCCACCTGAACGACGGCGCCACGCTCGCGCATCTCGGCTACCCCGACATGAAGGTCCCGATCTCCTACGCGCTGCACCACCCCGAGCGCGCGGACGTCGACGTGCCGACCCTCGACCTGGCCGACGCCGGGCGGCTCGACTTCGAGCCCCCGGACGAGGAGACCTTCGCCTGCCTGCGCCTCGCCCGCGAGGCGGGTGAGGCGGGCGGCACCGCGCCCTGCGTGCTGAACGCCGCCGACGAGGTCGCGGTGGAGGCGTTCCTGGCGGGTGAGCTGCCGTTCACCGGGATCGCCGAGGTGATCGATCGCTGCCTCGACGAGGTCCCGACCGGCCCCGCGACCCACTTCGAGCAGCTGTTCGAGACCGACGAGCGCGCTCGCGAGCACGCCCGCAGCCTGATCGACGGGCTGGCCGTCGCATGAGCTGGATCCTCGCGTTCGCCGGCTTCGCCGCCCTGATCGTCCTGCACGAGTTCGGGCACTTCATCGCCGCGAAGTGGACGGGCATGCGGGTCGAGCGCTTCTTCCTGTTCTTCCCGCCGAAGATCGTCCAGCTTCAGGCGCGGCGAGACCGAGTACGGGATCGGCGCGATCCCGCTCGGGGGCTTCGTGAAGATCACCGGGATGAACCCCGACGAGCTCGAGCCTCAGGCCGACCGGGAGGAGATCGAGGAGGACGACAAGACGCCCACTGGCCTGCTGAACCGCGTCGAGTCCTCGGGGCAGGACCTGAGCGAGCCGCTCCCACCCCGAAGTCCTCGAGCGCGCCTACTACAACCAGCCGGTCTGGAAGCGGATCGTCGTGATCGCCGCCGGGCCCGCCGTGAACCTGCTGATCGCGTTCGTGATCCTGTTCGGGCTCGCGTTCGGCGTCGAGGAGGTGACAGGCTCCGGCCTCGAGGTGGGGGAGACGGTGGAGGAGCTCCCCCGCCCGAAGGTGCTCCAGGAGGGCGACCGGATCATCTCGATCGACGGCCAGACCTTCACGGCCAGCGACGACCCCGACGACCGCGCCGAGGCGCTCCGCGACCAGATCGGCGACCCACGCCTGCGCCGGCGAGCAGACCGAGGGCTGCGCGGCCTCGGATCCCGTCGACGTGGTCGTCGAGCGCGACGGACGAGCAAGGTCCCGGTCGCGATCTCGCCCGAGTACGACGAGGCGGCCGAGCAGGTCCTGCTCGGCGTCGCCTTCCAGCCGACGGACTTCGAGCCCGCCGACTTCACGATGCCCCAGGCGGCCGAGTGGTCGGTGGACCGCATGTGGTTCGTCACCTCGGCGACGGTCTCGACCCTCGCGCAGCTCTTCAAGCCCGAGAAGCGCGAGCAGATCTCGGGGCGTCGTCGGCAGCTACGAGACGACGCGCCAGGCGATCGACTTCGACACGCGCACCGCGCTGGGGGTGCTCGGCGCTGATCAGCCTCTCGCTCGCGATCATCAACCTGTTCCCGTTCCTGCCCCTCGACGGCGGGCACATCTTCTGGAGCCTCGTCGAGAAGGTCCGCGGCCGGCGCGCGTCCGTTCGCGACGATGGAGCAGGCCGGGGCGATCGGCTTCGTGCTGATCCTGTTCCTGTTCTTCATCGGCCTCTCGAACGACATCGGTCGCCTCACCGGCGAGGGCTTCGACATCCAGAACCCGCCGCTAGTCCGACCTTGCTGCGATAGCTTTCCACGCAGCGCAGTCCGAGGAGAGGAGAAGCTGGTGGAGGTCACGACTTCTGAGCGGTACGCGAGTGGTGGGGATCTCGGCGAGCTGCCGGCTCCGAACCTGATCAAGGCCTTCTACAAGACGGTCGACCGCCTCGGCGACGACTCGGCGATCCGCACCCAGGACGATTCGCACACGATCAACTGGAACGAGCTCCGCGAGCGCGTGCACAGGATCGCCGGCGGCCTCGCCAAGCTCGGCGTGGGCAAGGGCGACACGGTCGCGATCATGCTCAACAACCGCCCCGAGTTCATCCCGTGCGACCTCGCCGCCGTCGCCCTCGGAGGCATCCCGTTCTCGATCTACCAGACCTCCTCGCCCGAGCAGATCGAGTACGTGTGCTCCGACGCCGGCGCAAGGTCGCGATCGTCGAGACGATGTTCCTCGAGCAGTTCGACAAGGCCCGCGCAGGACCTGCCCGAGATCGAGCACGTGATCGTCGTCGACGGCGACGGCGGCACCCACACGCTCGAGGAGGTCGAGGCGATGGATCCCGAGTTCGACCCTGCCTCGATCGTCGACGAGCTCGAGCCCGACGACATGCTGACGCTGATCTACACGTCGGGGACGACCGGCCCGCCGAAGGGCGTCCAGCTCACCCACCGCAACCTGATGGCGCTGGTCGGCGGCGTCGAGCGACATCATCGACTTCCCCGAGCGGGGAGCGAAGGTGATCTCGTGGCTGCCCGCCGCGCACATCGCCGAGCGCGGCGCCCACTACTACCTGCCGGTGATCCAGGGGGTCGGCGTGACGATCTGCCCCGACCCGCGCAAGATCGGCGAGTCGCTGGCCGCCGTGCGGCCGACCTGGTTCTTCGCCGTCCCGCGCATCTTCGAGAAGATGAAGTCCGGGATCGAGGCGAACCTCGGCAAGCTCCCCGAGGAGCAGCGCGGCCCCGCCCAGAAGGGCCTCGAGGCCGCGATCCAGAAGGTCCGCCTCGAGCAGGCCGGCGAGGAGGTGCCCGAGGAGCTCGCCGCCGGCGGTCGCCCAGGCCGACGAGCAGCTCTTCTCCAAGCTCCGCGCCGGGATCGGCCTCGACGAGATCGTCGCCTGCAACGTCGGCGCGGCGCCGACGCCCGGTCGAGGTGCTCGAGTTCTTCCACGCGATCGGGATCCCGATCGGCGAGCTCTGGGGGATGTCGGAGACCTGCGGCGTCGCCACTTGCAACCCGCCCGACAAGGTCAAGCTCGGCACCGTCGGGCCTCCCGTCCCGGGCGTCGAGATCATGCTCGCCGAGGACGGCGAGGTCCTCGTCAAGGCACCGTCCGTGATGCCCGGCTACCGCAACATGCCCGAGAAGACGGCCGAGACCTTCAACGAGGACGGCTGGCTTCTGACAGGCGACATCGGCGAGCTCGACTCGGACGGCTACCTGAAGATCGTCGACCGCAAGAAGGAGCTGATCATCAACGCGGCCGGCAAGAACATGTCGCCGGCGAACATCGAGTCCCACGTCAAGTCGGCGAGCCCGCTGATCGGGCAGGCCGCCGCGATCGGCGACCAGCGCTCCTACAACGTGGCGCTGATCGTGCTCGACCCCGACTTCGCTCCCGTCTGGGCCTAGCAGAACGGGCTCGAGGGCAAGTCGGTCTCCGAGCTCGCCGCCGAGGACAGCTGCCGCGAGGCGATCCAGGCGGCGATCGACGAGGCCAACGAGAAGATGGCCCGAGTCGAGCAGATCAAGAAGTTCACGATCCTCGAAGCGGAGTGGATGCCGGGCGGCGACGAGCTGACCCCGACGATGAAGCTGAAGCGCAAGCCGATCGCCGAGAAGTACTCGGTCGAGATCGAGGCGCTCTACAAGAAGTAGCTACTTCTTCACTTCGCGGCCTTGCCCACGACGATCGGCACCGTCGTTCCGGGCGCCGCGGTTGCGCCCGGCTTCAGCTTCTGCTTGGTCACCTTGCCGACGTTCTTGGACTTCTTCGTCGGCTTGCGACTCAGCTTGGCGGCGCAGTCAGCGGCGGCGAGAGCCTTTCGCGCGGCGCCCGCCTTCTTGCCCTTCAGGTTCGGGACCTTGCAGAACTTCACGGTTGCCTGAAGCAGGAGCTCGTGCTGCTGGTCGGGAATGAAGGCAGTCGAAACCCCGTCCAGAGGATCACCCGTGAACAGGTTCGCGAACACATTGGTGGTGATGCCGTTTGTCGTGTTCTGGGCGATCCCCTCGTCGGGGGTGCCGCCCTGCAGCAGGCCGATGTGGTCGCCCTGCTTGATCGCGAGCGAGTTCCCCGGGTAGGTGAGGATTGCGTCATCGGTACCGGGCGGAACGGGAGCCGGGGCCACCACACGACCAGTGGCAGTGAAGCTGTTCACACCAGAAGGCGTGAAGACCCTGAGCGTGTACAGCGCCGCGTCGTCGCTCGAGCGCACCTTCCACTCGGTGATCACGCCGTTTCCGGGGGAGGTCAGTGGATTCGGAAGCGCGCCGCCTACCTGGCTGGTCTGGATGCTCACCGTCCCGGCTGAAGTGCTCACCCCGCCCTGGTAGGGGAGCGTCAGGGCGCTGCCGATCACGCGAGTGTCGGCCGAAGCCGCCGGAGCGGTGGCGACCGCGCCCGCCAAGGCAGCAATCGTGGTCATAGCGGCGATCCTGCTTCTAGTCATCGCTTCTCCCCAATTTGGTCTTCCCTGGACGCCGCCAGTATCGGCCTTCCTGGGGCCGGATGCAACCATACGAACGGCTAACGCCGCTCACAGGAGCGCACCGCATCGGCGTCGCCGGCGAGGCAGCGGTCGTTCCCCCGTCCGCCCAAGAGGCGGTCGCGGCCCTTGCCGCCCCGCAGGACGTCCTTGCCGATGCCGCCGCACAGGAGGTCGTTGCCACCGATGCCCCTGACGACGTCGGCGCCCGCGCCGGCCGCGATCACGTCGCGGCCAGCCGTCCCACGCAGCACGTCGCGCGAGTCGGTGCCGACGATCGTCGCCGTCGAGCCCCCGCACGGGACGCACTCGCGGTCGACCGCGGGGACGGAGTTGGGCGTCGGGGTGGGGGAGCCGAGCGCGAAGTCGGCGGCCGAGGAGTTGGTGTCGTCGGCTCCATCGAGGCCGAGCGGGCACCCTCGCGCGATCGTCCGCGTCAGCGAGAGCCCCTCGGCGATCGCGGGGGCGGCGGGGCCGCCGCCCGGGAACGGGAGCGGGGTCGCGAACGCGCCCCACGTGACGCAGTCGGTGGGCGTCGCCTCGGGCAGGCAGACCGCCCCCGCGCCAGGCGCCATCGCGGAGCCCAACCCGGTTAAGGCGAAGTCGGCCCCCGCCACCGCGGAGTCCCCGATCAGCATCGTGCGCTGGTTCTGGGCGTTCGGCGCGTCGGTCAGCAGCAGGAACGACTGCTTCGCGCCCGTCGGCGAGTAGACGTCGATGCTGCTCGGCGCGATCGCGTTCTGGCCCTGGCGGTAGGCCTGCAGTTCGACGAACCCCGCCATGGGCGTGATCGCCGAGGCGCGGACCTCGCGGATGAAGATGCTGTGGTGGGCGCCCGCGGCAGCGGGGGCGCCGAGGGTCGCGGCCAGCACCGCGAGCGCCGCCAGCCTTCGCATCAGGGCTTCACCACCTTGAAGCGGTACGCGACCGCGGTGGCGTCCTTGTTGGAGAAAGCGTCAATGGCCTTGACATAGAAGCCGTGACGGCCGCGGTCGAGGCGGCGAAGGGTCTTCGGCGACGCGCAGGGCTTGAACGGCCGAGCGTCAAGCTTGCAGACGAAGCGGGACGGCTGCTCGCTGGCCGCAAAGCCGAAGGAAGGCGTGCGGTCGGTCGTCCTGACCGGCGGGCCGGCCGTGATGTAGGTCTGGGGCGGCGTATGGTCGTGCCCGGAGCGCGCCTGGGGGGCCAGCCAGGCCACGGCGAGGCACGAGGCCGCGAACCACGTCACCGCGGCCACCGTGAGCACGTTCTGTTTCGGTTGATCCTGCACCCGATCCCTTCTGGTTCACAGGGTAATCACGAAACCCCACGGAGGGCCACGAGTACCCTGTGTTCCATGGCTTCCAAGCGTCAGATCTTCGTCGGCGGCGTGCCCATCGGAGGCGGGGCCCCCGTGGCCGTGCAGACGATGTGCAAGACCGAGACGGCCAACCTCGAGGCGACGATGGACCAGATCCGCACCGTCGCCGACGCCGGCGCCGACCTGGTGCGAGTCGCCGTGCCCCGCGACAAGGACATCGACGCGCTCAAGGTGATCGTCAAGGAGTCGCCGATCCCGATCATCGCCGACATCCACTTCAACCACACGCTGGCGCTCAAGGCGATCGATGCCGGCGCCCACTGCATCCGCCTGAACCCGGGCAACATCGGCGGCCCTGAGAAGGTCGCCGAGGTGGCCGCCAAGGCGACCAAGGCCGGCGTGCCGATGCGGATCGGAGTCAACTCCGGTTCGCTCCCCAAGCACCTGCACGAGCTCGAGCGCGAGAACTCCGTCGAGGCGCTGGTCGCAGCCGCCGTCGAGTTCGTCGAGATGATGGAGCGCCTCGACTACGAGAACTTCAAGGTTTCGATCAAGTCGACCAACGTCCCGAACACGATCGCCTCGAACCGCCTGCTGGCCGAGAAGATCCCGTACCCGATCCACCTGGGCATCACAGAGGCCGGGACCAAGTGGTCGGGCTCGCTGAAGTCCTCGGTCGGCCTGGGCACGCTGCTCGCCGACGGAGTTGGGGACACGATCCGGATCAGCCTCTCGACCTTCCACGCCGAGGAGGAGGTCAAGGTCGGCTTCGAGATCCTCAAGGCCCTGCATCTCCGCGAGCGCGGCCCGGTCCTGATCGCCTGCCCGACCTGCGGCCGCCTCCAGTTCGACATGGACACCGTCGTCGCCGAGATCGAGCAGCGCCTCGAGTCCTACACCGAGCCGATCGAGGTCGCGGTGCTCGGCTGCGCCGTCAACGGCATCGGCGAGGCCTCCCACGCGGACTTCGGCATCACGGGCGCCAAGGACGAGGGCCTGATCTTCGCCCACGGCAAACCCCTGCGGAAGGTCAAGCAGGGCAACCTGGTCGATGAGCTCTTTGCCGAGATCGACAAGTCCCTCGACCGGGGCAAGGTCGAGGTCGACGAGGAGAAGGCAGCCGTCGGCGCCAGCTGGCTCGCCAAGATCGAAGAGGAGAACGCAGGAGAGCTCACGCCCGAGCGCATCGCAGCGATGGAGGCGGAGGCCGCCAAGGCCGAGAACGGCGGCAACGGCGCCGAGCCCGAGCCATTCCTGAAGCCCGTCAAACGCGAGAAGGTCGCGCTCGACGAGGAGGCGTCGCCCACCGCGGGACGCCGCTTCAGCCGCACCTGACGGCTAGTACGCCTTCGCGAAGATCGCCTCGACCTCGGCCGGGGCTCCCGAGATCACGCAGGTCGCCCCGGCGGCCAGGTCCTGGTCGAAGGGGACGCAGCGCACGCTGACCCCGAGCTCGCCCATCGCCTCCTCCGTCGCCGGGTCCTGGCTCCAGGGGGCGCGGACGAAGCCGCCGGAGTCGGTGTCGTCGCCCGAGAAGTACTCGCGGAACGCGTCGACGTCCGAGATGTCGGTGGCGGTTCGCGCCGCCATCCGCTCGGCGGCCTCGGTGTGGAGTTGCGCCTGCATTGCCTTCACGGCCTCGGCGATCGCCGCGGCCGCTTTCGCGCTCTCGATCTGCTCCCGGCCGAGGTCGGGGTCGGTGCGCCGGGTGACGGTGACGACGCCGGAATCGATGTCGCGCTCGCCGAGCTCGACCACGACCGGCGCGCCCTTGCGGATCCACTCCCAGCGCTTTTCGGCGGGCTTGCGGTCGCGGATGTCGACGCTGACTCGCAGCGGGGCGCCGAGGGCGCTGAAGCCCCGAAGTTCCTCGGCTAGCTCGTCGGCCGCGGCCTCGACCTTCGCGGGGTCGTCGCGGGTGATCGGGACGATTACGACCTGCTTGGGGGCGACGCGAGGGGGGAGGCGCAGCCCG
Organism: uncultured Solirubrobacterales bacterium; assembly: GCA_963820665.1. Taxonomy (GTDB): domain Bacteria; phylum Actinomycetota; class Thermoleophilia; order Solirubrobacterales; family 70-9; genus CAVUAT01. The sequence goes on from CAWGAL010000004.1 coordinate 48,883, forward strand.
TTGTCGTCGGCGTGGGTCATCACGAGCGCACCCATCAGGCGGGTGGAGGTGCCCCACGACGTCGTGTGGGCGAACCGGTCGGCGCCCTCCGAGTCGGTGAAGTCCATGCCCATGGCCTCGGAGAAGTTGGTGCCCAGGTAGTGCGACGTGCCGGCCTGCAGCGCCTTGCCGTCCTGCATCATCGCCTCGATCGACAGGCTCGAGACGGCGCCGGGGAAGCGCTCTGACTCGGGCTTCTCGCCGGTGACGACCGGCACGGCGATCACGTCCTCGGCGAACGAGCGGTAGACCTCGAGCATCTCCGAGGTCTTCTCGCGCGCCTCGGCTTCGTCGGCATGCGCGGTGTGGCCCTCCTGCCAGAGGAACTCCGTCGTGCGCAGCAGCACGCGGGGGCGGAGCTCCCAGCGCACGATGTTGGCCCATTGGTTGATCAGCAGCGGCAGGTCGCGGTAGGAGTTGATCCACTTCGCGAACGAGCGACCGATGATCGTCTCGGAGGTGGGGCGGACGACGAGGGGCTCGGTGAGCTCGCCGGCGGGGACCAGGTTGCCTTCGTCGTCGGTCTCGAGCCGGTGGTGGGTGACGACGGCCATCTCCTTGGCAAATCCCTCGACGTGCTTGGCCTCGTCCTCGAAATAGCTGAGCGGGATGAAGAGCGGGAAGTACGCGTTGTCGGCCCCGGATGCCTTGATCTTGTCGTCCATCGCCCGCTGCATCAGCTCCCAGATCCCGTAGCCCCAGGGCCGGATGACCATCGCCCCGCGCACGTGGTCGAGCTCGGCGACCTCGGCGTCGCGGACGACGCTTTGGAACCACGCCGGGAAGTCCTCTGAGCGCGTCGGAGAGATCCCTGCTTTCTTTCCCTGTGCCATGGCCGCGGAATTCTCTCTCATCTAATGGCGGAGCCGCGTCTGACCTTCCGCCGCCGCTTCGGTCTGGACCGTTCCGGGCCGCCGCCGCGTGAGACCACTTCCGGCCAGCCCCTGCGTCCGTGGACCATCCCGAACATGGTGGGCTACCTGCGGCTCGCCGGAATCCCCGTCTTCTGTGTGATCGCCTTCAACTCCGGCGACGGCCACGACCCCTGGGCTTGGGGGCTCTTCTGGCTGATCGCGGCGGGCGACTACCTCGACGGCTTTCTCGCACGCGCGACGGGCCAGTACTCCCGCATGGGTGCGCTGTTGGACCCCGTCGTCGACCGTCTCACGATCCTCTCGGGAGGCGCCGTCTGCTGGTACTTCGAGCTGCTGCCCCGCTGGGCCCTCGCCGTTCTGGTTGCGCGCGAGCTGGTGACTCTGATCCTGGGCCAGCTGGCGCTTCGCCGCGGCCTCGAGCTCGAGATCAACTGGTACGGGCGCATCGCGGTCTTCCCGATCATGAGCGCCATCTTCTTCTCGATGGTCGTGGAGTCGGTCGTGTGGGACGTGATGCTCATCGTGGGCGTCGCGCTCGCCTGGATGGCGACGATCGCCTACGCCCGCACCGGTAGGCGCGCCGTCGCCGAGGGGCGCGCCTAGGGGGCCGGACGGCCGCTGCACGAATCTGCCCGAACCCTCAACCCCTTGTTGAGGTAACCCCAGCCGACCTATAATCGAGCGCCAAGCGACCGGAAGGAAGGCTGTGGAGGAGGACACAACTACTCCCAACATCAGTTCCATGAACGACGAGGAGCTGAGGGAGCTGATCGACAAGCTCACGTCAGAGGAGCAGGAAGTCTCCTACCGACGGCGCATCCTTCACGGCCAGATCGACCTGCTGAGGGCCGAGCTCGTGAATCGGCTGCGCGACGACCAGCCCGATGCCGGGTCCCTGATCAAGGGAGACGACGTCGAGCGCCTGAGCGAGATCCTCGCTGGCAACACCGAGCCGCCGACAAAGCCCCCGCGTTAGGGAAAGCGAGCAGGAGCGTGGCCATTCACTGTCCTGAGTGCGGGTTCGTCAACGCCGAGGGCGCGAACTACTGCCAGAAGTGCGGCGCCTATCTCTCCCGCCCCGAGGGGGCCGAGGAGCCCACCACCATGACCTACACGGTGGATGAGAGCGGCGAGATGCACCAGGTCGACATCGACGAGGTCGTCGAGAAGGCCGGCGCCGCACTGGTGATCCGCGCGGGCGGGGGTCGCGCGGGCGAGAGCTTCACGCTCGAGGACGACAAGATCTCGATCGGCCGGACCCCCGACGCGGGGGTCTTCCTAGACGACGTGACCGTCTCGCGCAACCACGCGCTGCTGGTGCGCCGGCGCGACGGCCTCTACATCGACGACCTCGGCTCGCTCAACGGCACCTATGTGAACCGTCACCGCATCGAGTCCCACCAGCTCGACGACGGCGACGAGATCCAAATCGGCAAGTACAAGCTCTCCTACCTGGAGGCGTGAGCGTGAAGCGAAGCGAAACGCGAGAGAAGGTGTGATGGAGGCATCGACAAGGCCCGATACCGGCCTCAGCACCCGCAAGGCGCTGACGATCGGCGCGGTGACGAAGATCCTGGAGCGCGAGTTCGACGACATCTCGATCTCGAAGATCCGCTACCTCGAGGATCAGAAGCTGCTCTCGCCCCGGCGAACGCCCGGTGGCTACCGCCTGTACAGCCAGGCCGACGTCGAGCGGCTGCGCTCGATCCTGCGCATGCAGCGCGACGAGTTCCTGCCGCTGCGGGTCATCCGCCAGGAGCTCGCGCAGGGCGGCGAACGCAAGGACCCCACGATCGGCAGCGGCGCCTCGATGCGCCGTGCGTCCAGCGTCGAACACGCAGGCGCGGCCGCGCGCCTGACGCTCGACCAGATGGCCGATCAGACCGGCACTCCGCCCGACGTGATCGCCGACCTCGAGGAGTGGCGGATCGTGCAGCCGGTTCAGATCGAGGGCGTCAAGACATACAGCGAGACCGACCGCGAGATCATCAAGGCGTGCGGCGAGCTCGCGCGCTTCGGGATAGCGGGGCGCAATCTGCGCGCGCTTCGCACCGCGGCGGACCGCGAGGCACAGCTGCTCGAGCAGGTGATCGGTCCCGCTCTGCGCTCGAGCAACGCCGCACGCCGCAAGGAGGCGATCGAGAACCTCGAGACGCTGGCGGCGACGACCAGCAGCCTCACCCACCTGCTGCTGGTGCGCGACCTGCGCAAGCTGACAGGCGAGGAGTAACTTCCGCAGTGCCGCGCGTGACCCGGAAGCGGCGGATCGACGCATCGCCCGGGGCTGTCTGGTCAGTGGTCTCGGACCCCTACCACCTGCCGCGCTGGTGGCCGAAGACGCAGCGGGTCGAGAACGTCAGCTCGGGCGCCCCGAAGGGACGCAAGTGGACCCAGGTGCTCGAGACGAAGGACGGGCGCGGAGTGCGCGCCGACTACCGCTGCGTCAGCGCCGCCTCCGACGAGCGCTACGTGTTCGAGCAGCTGATCGAAGGCTCGCCGTTCGAGCGCATCCTGAAGAGCTCGCGGACCGAGATCCACCTCGTCCCCGAGGGCGCCGGCACCTCGGTGACGATGCGAAGCGAGCAGAAGCTGCGCGGGCTCTCTCGCATGGGCGGGTTCATGATGCGCCGCGCCACGGGCCGCAAGCTGAACCAGGCGCTCGACGGGCTCGACGGCGCCACCGGCAGCGGGCCCCTCGCGGAGGCCTGACCTTGTCGCCCGACCTGAAATCGATCACCGACTTCAAGTGGTGGGGCTGGGGCTCCGCCTCGCACCGAACCGAGGTCTCCGACGGCCAGGCTGCCGGCATACGCACCGAGCTCGGAGTCGAGGCTGGGGAGGGGGCCGAGCCCGTCGCGATCGAGGCCGTCTCGATCCCGCCGGCGCGCCCGCTGCCCGATGCCGTCGTCAGAGCCGCGGGCGGGGAGGAGGCGATGCTGAGCGGCGACGCCGACCGCATCCGCCGCGCGGCGGGGCGCAGCTATCCCGACCTCGTCCGCCTTCGCACCGGCAAACTCGAGCTCGCCCCCGACGCGGTCGTCGTCCCTGGCGACCGCGGCACCGTCGCCACGCTGCTGGCGGCCTGCGCCGAGTCGAACGTCGCGGTGGTGCCCTTCGGCGGAGGCTCCAGCGTCGTCGGCGGGCTCGACGCCGTCGACGGCGGCCACGCAGCCGTGATCTCGCTCGATCTGACCGAGCTGCGAAACGTCGACCTCGACCGCACCTCGCTGACCGCGCGGCTCGGCCCGGGCCTGCGCGGCCCCGAGGCCGAGGCGGCGCTCGGCGAGCTCGGCCACACGATCGGCCACTTCCCGCAGTCCTACGAGCAGGCCACCATCGGCGGCTTCGCGGCCACGCGCTCGGCCGGCCAGGCCTCGAGCGGGTACGGGCGCTTCGACGAGCTCGTGACCGCGGTGGAGCTCACGAGCCCGGCGGGCGTGCTGCGGACGCTCCAGACGCCGCATACGGCCGCAGGACCGGCCCTGCGCGAGCTGGTGCTCGGCTCCGAGGGCACCTTGGGCGTGATCACCGAGGTGACCTGCCGCGTGCAGCCCGATCCCCGAGGAACGGCGCTACGAGGGCTGGATGGCCCCCGACTGGGTCGCAGGGCGCGAGATCATCCGCGCGCTCGCCCAGCACGGCGAGGAGCCCGACGTCCTGCGCCTCTCCGATGAGGAGGAGACGCGCGTGTCGCTGCAGCTCTCGGGCGCCGAGGGCATGCGCAAGCGCGGCCTCGACGCCTACCTGGCGCTGCGCCGTCGCAGCGGCGGCTGCCTGATGATCTGCGGGTGGGAGGGCGAGCACGAGTCCGTCCGCCGCCGCCGCTCGCTCGGCCACCGCCGGCTGCGCGCCGGTGGAGCCGTCCCTCTCGGCACCGCCGCCGGCCGCTCGTGGGAGAAGGGCCGCTTCGAGGGCCCCTACCTCCGCGACGAGCTCCTCGGCATGGGCGTCTTCGTCGAGACCCTCGAGACCTCCCACACCTGGAGCCGCCTCGACGAGCTCTACCAGGCCGTCGGGGGCGCCCTCAAGGACGTCCTGGGCCAGCAGTCGATCGTCATGTGCCACCTCTCGCACGCCTACCCCGACGGCGCCTCCCTGTACTTCACCTTCCTCGCTCGCGCCCGCGCGGGCGCCGAGATCGAGCAGTGGCGCGAGGCGAAGAGCGGCCGCCTGCGACGCGATCGTCACGACCGGTGGCACGATCACCCACCACCACGCGGTCGGCCGCGACCACGCCCCCTACATGACCGCCGAGATCGGCGAGCTCGGGCATCGACGCACTGCGCGCCGTCAAGGCCCGCCTCGATCCGGCGGGGATCATGAACCCGGGCAAGCTGCTGCCCGCCTGAAACATCCGCCGCGCGGGCGTAAGATCCGCGCATGCTCGGCGATCACCCGATCGACGTGGCCCTGCTGGCGACCGACCTCGATGAGTCGAAGGAGTTCTACGCCGGAAAGCTCGGCCTCGAGATCCTGAACGAGGGCCCCGAGGCGATTACCTACAAGTGCGGCTCCGACAGCCAGCTGGCGGTCACCAAGAGCACCGTCGGCACGGCCGACGAGCAGACCCAGGCGGGTTGGCGCGTGGCCGACCTGGACGCCGAGCTCGCCGAGCTGCGCGAGCGCGGGGTCGAGATCCAGGAATACGACACCCCGGAGCTGAAGACCGAAGACGGGGTCGCGGACATCGGGTTCGCGCGAATCGCGTGGATCATCGACCCGCACCGCAACGCGCTCGCCATCATGCAGGTGAAGTAGCACCGAGGTAGCTGGCTCGGGTCTTCTGGACGGTTGAGGCCCCTATAGGGGCACTAAGCGTCCAATCGACGGTTTTTCTTGCCCTTCTTGTCGCCGCCGTCGGCGAGCGGGATCAGCTTGCCCATCAGGCGGGCGTAGGCGGCGGCTCCGGCGAAGGTCAGGTGGAGGTGGTCGGGCTGGAACCAGTTGCGGTGGCCGCGTGAGTAGCGGGGCCAGTCGAGGACCTTGACGCGGCGCGGGTCGCGGCGGCCGGCGTTGCGGATCACCCGGGCGTCGTTCGACTCGCGGCCGCCGGTCTCGAGAGGGACGACCAGGCCGAGCTTTCGCTTCGGGCCGATCACCTTGAGGGCGCGGCGGATCTGGCCGGCGTTGATCGACTGGTCGGCGCCGAGGGCGATGACCGAGAGGTGGGGGAGGGTGCCTCGCCTGCGGCGCCCTGCAGGATCGCGGACGCCCTCGTCGAACGCCCGGCAACCGCGCGCGTTGACCTTGTAGCCCTTGCGCGCCAGGTTGGGGAGGGCTAGCAGCATCACCGAGTCGCCGATCGCGAGGGGAGGCCGGCTCGCGACCTTGCGCTTCGGGGTCTGCGTCTCGACGCCTCCGCAGGCGGCTTCAGCGGCCGCCGGGAGCAGCATCGCGGCGCTGCAGGATCGCCACCGCGCCCAGCCCCAGCGTGCGTTTCGGATCGCTCGCCCTGCGCATCGACCCCATTCTCTAGCATCGCGCGACCGTTGCTCTTCCCAACCGTCGAATTCGCGATTTTCTTCCCGGTCGTGCTGGCGATCTCGTGGGCGCTGATGACGCGCCAGGCGCTGTGGAAGGTGTTCATCCTCGCCGCGAGCTACGTCTTCTACGCCGCCGCCGACCCGCGCTTCTGCCTGCTGCTGGCGGCGATCACGATCGTCAGCCAGCTCTCGGTCCACTTCATCCACCGCTCCGATGACGAGCGCACGCGGAAGCTGATCATGGCCGGCGGGGTCGCGTTCGACCTCGGGATCCTCGCCGTGTTCAAGTACTACGGGTTCTTCGTCGACGGACGTCGGCGACGTGCTCGACGCCACGGGCCTCGGGATGCCGCTGCCCCTCTTGACGATCGCGCTGCCCGTCGGCGTCAGCTTCTTCAGCTTCCAGGCCGTCACCTACGTGGTCGACACCTACCGCCGCCAGACCGAGCCCGCCTCGCTGATGGACGCGGCGATCTACCTGAGCTTCTTCCCGCACCTGGTCGCCGGGCCGATCGTGCGGGCGAGCGAGTTCCTGCCGCAGCTGAAGGCGCCGCGAAACCCGAACCGCGTCGCCGTGGGGGCGGGGCTGACGCTGGTCGCCCTGGGCCTCGTCAAGAAGCTGATGATCGCCGACTACCTCGCGCGCGAGGTCGTCGACCCGGTGTTCGCGGTGCCGCAGGCGTTCGCGGCCCCCGACGCGCTGCTCGCGCGCCTACGGCTACGCCGCCCAGATCTACTGCGACTTCTCGGGCTACACGGACATGGCGATAGGGCTGGCGCTGATGCTGGGCTTCGTCTTCCCGCAGAACTTCAACAGCCCCTACCGCGCGACGGGCTTCCGCGACTTCTGGCGGCGCTGGCACATGACCCTGTCGCGCTTTCTGCGCGACTACCTCTACATCCCGCTGGGCGGCAATCGCAAGGGCCGGATCCGCACCTACGTGAACCTGATGATCACCATGACCCTCGGCGGGCTCTGGCACGGGGCGTCGTGGAACTTCGTCGCCTGGGGCGCCTACCAGGGCACCGGGCTCGCGGCCGAGCACAGGCTGGACGGGCGGTTCAGCTTCCTGCCGGGCTGGTTTCGCTGGTTCGTCACGTTCAACCTGATCGTGCTCGGCTGGATCCTCTTCCGCACGCAGGACCTGACCCTGTTCGGCGACTACATGACGGCGCTCGTCACCTCGGGCGAGGCGACGCTCTACACCGTTCCGGTGGTCGGCGCGATCCTCCTGGTCGTCGGCGCGCAGTTGCTCCCCGAGCGCGAGACCGAGGGGTTCGAGCTCCGCATCGGGCGCCTCAACCCGATCGCGCTCGCGGTCGCCCTCGCCGTCGTGGTCCTGATCGCCGGTGCCACCGTTCCGTCCAGGGCGTGCCACCCTTCATCTACTTCCAGTTCTGATGGCGACCAAGCAGACAGACAACCGCCGCTCGAGGAGTTCGAGACCCTCAGCGAGATGGAGGCCGAGGCTCGCGCCGGCCGCGAGGGGGAGCCCCACGGCGACGACAGCCTGATGGAGCGCTACACGCGCTGGGACCTCGACCGTTTCAGCGCCGGCGAGGCGGTGATCGCGACCGCGGTCACGGCGCTGATCTGCTGCTGCTCTTCGCCGGCGGCTCGGTCCGCGGGGCGGCCGACGAGGTCGACCCGGGCTTCGGCCGGACGTCCTCAAGGCGATCGCGGAGCCGACCGGCTGGGTCTCGGACCAGCTCCCGTTCTCGGAGACGCGCGCAGGATTTGACGTCATGGCTCTCGCCGGACGGCGACCTCGACGAGGGAGGCTTCGCGGAGGGTGGGGGCGAGGTGGCGCGGCGCCGGCACCGCTCCGCCGGCGGGGACCGAGCTCGAGCGCGTGCTGGTCACCGGCGATTCGCTCGCCACCCCGCTCGACATCGAGGTCGCCCAGCAGATCGCAGACGACGGTTCGGCCGTCGAGGTGATCGCGCGACCCCCACCTCGCGACCGGCATCTCGAACGAGATCGTCGACTGGGGCCAGCTGTCGGCGAGCCAGGCCGACGACGTCGACCCCGACGCGGTGGTCATGTTCATCGGCGCCAACGAGGGCTATCCGATGACCACCGCCGACGGTGCCACGCTGCAGTGCTGCGGCGCGGAGTGGGAGGCCGAGTTCGCGGCTCGCGTCGGCAAGATGATGGACAACTACCTCGCCGAGGGCGACACCCGCCTGTACTGGATGACGATCCCCACCCAGCGCGACCCCGCCCGCGTTGCAGATCTCCGAGGCGGTCAACCGCTCGATCGTCGCTGAGGCGGCGAAGCGCGGCGAGGCCGTCGAGGTGATCGACACCGTCCCGACCTTCACCCCCGACGGCTACACCGACGCGATCGCGATCGACGGCGAGGAGACGATCGTGCGCGAGTCCGACGGCATCCACCTGAACGACGACGGCTCCGGCCTGGCCGCCGAGATCGTGCTCGACGCGATCGACTCCGACTTCGAGCGTTAGATGTTCTGCGTGTAGGTGCTCTTGACCCGCTTGGCGCCCTTGCGGCACTTGACCGTGGCGCTGTATTGGACGTCCGGCACGCCTGCGCGCTTGCCCTCCTTGCACGAGAACCCCTTGCCCGGGCTCGAGCAGACCGCTCCGCCGTTGTCCTTGCGGCAGGCGTGGTAGGCCTTGATCGTCTTCTCGCCCTTGGCGCAGGTCACTCCCGCCACCTTGAGGGAGGTGACGTAGGAAGCGCCGAGGCTCGTCTGCTTACCGCTGATGTTGCACGGTGTCAGGCTGACCGCGGACTGGGCGGCCGGATCTGCGACCGCTGAGCTGCCGACGCCGATGACGCCGGTGAGCAGAAGCGCGGCGGCGAGAGCGCCGGCGCCGGTGATCTTCTTCGACATGCACACCTCCCTGGGTGCTCGGGGAGGTGCAGCCTAGCCGCAGCAGCGGGCGCTTGTAAACAGCCCGAAGGCCCGGCCTAGGGAGCCTGCGAGCCCCCGCCTGCGCCGTCACCGCCCGCGCCTGCGCCGCCACCCGCGCCCGCGCCCGCTCCGCCCTGAGCGTTCTGGTCGCAGACGGCGTCCGCGCCGGCCGGAGCTTGCTCGCCCGCCGTCGCCGGGATCTGGCCGCGCAGCACCGTCTGGCCGCTGTGGGCCGGCAGCGACTCGCCGTCCACGGCCTCCTGAAGGGCGGCCTGGGTCTCCTGGTTGGACGCGAGCGAGACGTCGACGCAGCCGAACTGGCCGAGCAGGGGAAGGATCTGCTGCGGGATGGCCGCGGCGCCCGTCAGGTTGCCGTTCTGGCCGACGCTGTCCCGGGCGATCGGGAACGCCAGGCTCTGTGAGTTGTACAGCCAGACGATGTAGCTCTGGCCCTCGCCCGCGGGCTCGAGGCCGGTCAGGTTGATCTGCAGCAGCGGCTGGTCCTGCGCCTGCGCGAAGACGGCCTGGCCGGCCGCCTCGGAGCCGCCGCTGACGGGCTCCAGGCCGACGATCACCAGATCCTCGTCGGCCGTCGTCGCGGTCGTCGCGCCACCGGCCTGCGTGTCGGCGTCGTCGTCCCCGTCGTCCCCACCGAAGATGAAGACCCCGGCGACGATCGCCAGAACCAGCAGACCGGCGAGCACGGCGGCGATCGCGATCTTGCGCTTGTCGGGGTCGCCGCCGACGCCGCTCAGGCGGTCGCGGACGCTGGGCCCCGAGGACTTCGGCGACGCCGGCTCGGCGCTCGCGCGACCGGCGGACGCGGGGGAGGGAGGAGCTGCGGCGCGGCGCCCGCCCTTGGCCTGGGGGATCTGCGGAAGGTCGGCGCCGGGCGCGAGCAGGCGGAGCTGGCTGAGGATGCTGGAGGCGAGCGCGTTCGACTCGGGGTCGTTTTGGAGATGGCGCACGACGTCGGCGCGCCCGATCGGGTCGGCCTTGCCCAGCAGGTAGTCCGTGAGGCCCACCTGGGCGTCGGGATCGGCGCCCCCGATCTCGGTCAGCGCCTCGCGTGCGCGCTCGCGAACCTGGTCGCTTTCCGTGCCCAGCAGCGAGCCGATGTCGTCGTAGCTCTGCCCGCCCTCGAGCAGGAGTTGCAGCAAAGAGCGTTGTTCGTCGGTCAGCGCCACGGCGCAGAAGCCTACGCGAGGGGGTCACTATCGTGCGCCGCAATGCCCGACTTCGCCGAGCTGATCGGCACTCAGTGGATCTCGTTCGACCCCGACGACGCGCGCGCGGCGATCGAGGTCGCCGACCACCACAAACAGCCGGACGGGATCGTCCACGGAGGCGTCTACGCCTCGCTGGCCGAGAGCCTGTGCTCGGCTGCGACCTACGAGGCGGTCACGCGAGGACGGCATGGTGGCCATGGGCCAGGCGAACGACACGGCGTTCCTGCGCCCGATCACCGAGGGCACGATCGACGCCCGCGCACGGGCCCGCTCGCGAGGCCGGACGACGTGGGTCTGGGACGTCGAGATCCTCGACTCGGCAGAACGGGTCTGCGCGCTCGTGCGGATGACGATCGCAGTGCGACCGATGCGCGACCAGCCCGCATAGACTCGGCGAGATGCTTCGGAGAGGCAGGAGGAGGGTGAGCGGGCGGGCGCTCGTCGTCGCCGCGGCGATCGCGGCGGCCGGGCTGGGTGCCGGCTGGGCGCTGCTGGGCGGCTCCGATCCCGACGGCGTCGAGACCGCGTCGGCCGAGCGCCCGCCGGCCGAGGCAGACCTGCCGGGGCTGCCGTGGGAAGCCGAGCCGGCCGAGACGATCGCGGCTCCCGCGAAGTCGCTCAGGCCGCCGGAGAAGGGCGGGGTCGCGATCGGCGGGCCCGAGGCCATGCCACCGGCTTCGGCCGGGAGCAACGGCTCGTACACGCCGCGGCCCGCCGGCGAGCGGGCGCGGATGGACGCCGTCACGCACCCCGTCGGCTCACCCGAGCGGGCGGCGCTGCTCCTGGGCGACACCGCGATCGCACCTGCTTCAGCGCCCCCGGAGATCCAGGGGGCGATCAGCGCCGCGAACCAGATCACCGATCAGCCCTACAAGTGGGGCGGCGGCCACGGCTCCTGGCGCTCGGCGGGCTACGACTGCTCCGGGGCGGTCAGCTACGCGCTCGCCGGCGGCGGGTTGCTCGGCGCTCCCGCGACCTCAGGGCAGCTGGCGGGGTGGGGCGAGCCCGGGCGGGGCCGCTGGCTGACCGTCTACGCGAACGGGAGCCACGTGTACGCGGTGATCGCGGGCCTGCGCTGGGACACGGTGGGCAACGCGCGCGGCGACGGCCCGCGCTGGCACCCCGCCGACGCTTACCCGAGCGGCTACGCCGCGCGCCACATCCCCGGCCTCTGAGCCGCGCTCAGCGCGGGAGGGGCCGCATCGAGGTGTAGCGGTTGGTGATCGGCAGGCGGCGGTCGCGGCCGAACGCCTTGGTCGAGATGCGGATGCCCGGCGGGGCCTGGCGGCGCTTGTACTCGGCGCGGTCGACCATGCGGATCACGTCGTCGACCAGCGCTGCGTCGAGGCCCTCGTGCGATCGAGGGTCTCGCGGCCCTCGTCGCGCTCGACGTAGGCCTCGAGGATGCGGTCGAGGAGCTCGTAGGGCGGCAGGGAGTCCTCGTCGCGCTGGTCGGGCTTGAGCTCGGCCGAGGGGGCTCGGTCGAGGACCGAGGCGGGGACGAGGTCGGTGCCCGCGCTCGGCGCTATCGCGCTCGTTGCGGTGGCGCACCAGGCGGTAGACGAGCAGTCTTCCAGACGTCCTTGAGCACCGCGAAGCCGCCCGCCATGTCGCCGTAGAGCGTCGCGTAGCCGACCGACATCTCGCTCTTGTTGCCGGTGGTGAGGACGAGCCAGCCGAACTTGTTCGAGAGCGCCATCAGGAGGTTGCCGCGGATCCGCGCCTGCAGGTTCTCCTCGGCGATGCCCGGGCTCGGTGCCCGCGAACGACTCGGCGAGGGCACGCTCGTAGGCGCTCATCGGCTCGGCGATCGGGATCTCGATCAGCTCGGCGCCGAGGTTGCGGGCGATCGCGCGCGCGTCGGCCTGCGTCTCGTCGCTGGAGTGGGGGGAGGGCATGACGACGCAGCGCACGCGATCGGGGCCGACGGCGTCGGCGGCGACCTGGGCGACCAGGGCCGAGTCGATGCCGCCCGAGAGGCCCAGGACGACCCCGTCGAAGCCGTTCTTGTTGACGTAGTCGCGCACGCCGAGGGTCAGGGCCGCGTAGACCTCGGCGTCCTCGGAGAGCGGCTCGGCCAGGACCGGGTTCGGGGCGCGCTCGCCCGGCGCCAGCGGGACGTCGCAGACCACGCAGCTCGGGCTCGAACTGAGCCGCCGCGGGCGATCGTCTCGCCCTCGGCCGAGACGACGACGCTCTGGCCGTCGAAGACGAGCTCGTCCTGGCCACCGACCGTGTTGCAGAGTGCGAAGGGGATCCCGTAGGTGCGTGGCGCGCTCGGCGATCATCGCGCTCCCGCGCGGCGCCCTTGCCGCGCGCGTAGGGGGAACCCGAGGCGTTGACGATCAGGCGGGCGCCCGCGGCGGCCTCGTCGGACTCGGGCGGGCCGCTCGATCCAGATGTCCTCGCAGATCGTGAGCCCGACCGCGACGCCGTCGACGTCGATCACGAGCGGCTCGGGACCGGGCTCGAAGTAGCGGCGCTCGTCGAAGATCGCGTAGTTCGGCAGGTGGCGTCTTGCGGTAGACGGCGGTCACCTCTCCGCCCGCGAGCACGGCGAGCGAGTTGTGGGCGGGGGGCGCCACCGCGTCGATGATCGGGTTTCGGCGCGGCTCCTCGGGGCGGTCGATGCGCTCGGGGAAGCCGACGAGCGCGGTGATGCCCTCCACCTCGGCCGCGAGCGAGTGCAGCGCGTCGCCTATCGAGTCGAGGAAGTCGCGGCGCAGGACCAGGTCCTCGGGCGGGTAGCCCGAGAGGCAGAGCTCGGGCAGCACCACGAGCTGCGCCCCGGCGGCCGTGGCCGCGGCGATCGACTCCGAGGCGAGGCGAGTGTTGCCCTCGACGTCGCCCACGGTGGGGTTGATCTGGGCGAGCGCCAGGCGGAGTGTCGAGGCGTCGGGCATGCCCGCAGTATGCCTTGAGCGCGATCCGTAACGGCCGCGCCCACGGCTAGCCTGATGCGCCGTGAGAGAAGCGGAACAGCCGGCCCAGGGCAGGCGCGGCGTGGAGCTGATGGAGGCCCACATCGAGCAGCTCTGCGCCGCGCACGACATCGAGCTCGCCGGCTCCTCGGGGCGAGGGCGGGCGATCCGCTGGCGGGGCGGGCGGCTGCAGATCTCGATTCCCCCGATCCGCGGCCAGGTCTCCTACTTCATCGCGCTGCACGAGATCGGGCACCTGGTCGGGCCGGGGCGCTCGGCGCCTCGCCTCGAGTCAGAGGCCAACGCCTGGCTGTGGGCGCTCCGCAACACCGCGGTCGAGCCCACGCCCGCGACACTGCGCTCGATCTCGAGGCGCCTCGACGGCTACCTGCAGTGGGCGCGAAACCGCCAGTACCGCAAGGTCCCACCGCGCATCCCCGAGCGCGACCACGCCTTCTGGTCGCTGCTCGACCTCGGCCAGGAGCGAGCTGCCTAGCGTCGCCTCAGCAGCTCTTGCCGCGGGGATCGAGCTTGTCGCGCTTGGCGCCTTCGCGGCGGTTGTTTCCCGCCCCGCAGTTGATTTTCAGGTCGCGACCGCCGTCGCGGGCGAAGATCCGGTCGACCCCCGCCTTGCCGTTCATCGCGTCGGGCCCCTTCTTGCCGACCAGCCGGTCGTCCCCGTCGCCGCCGGCGAGGCGGTCGGGCTGCGAGCCGCCGAGCAGGATGTCGCCGTCGGCTCCGCCGATCAGGGTGTCGCCTCCCGAGCTGCCCGAGAGCAGGTCGCGGCCGGGGCCGCCGTCGACCGAGTCTCCTCCGGACTGGCCGAAGATGCGGTCGTCGCCGAGCCCGCCACTCAGGAACTCGCCGCTCGAGTCGCCGAAGATCAGGTCCGGGCCCGAGCCGCCGATCAGGCCCTCGACGTCGCCGCGGACGCTGTCGCGGCGCAGGCCGGTCTGGTCGAGCTCGTTGCCGTCGTTGTCGTCGCCGCTGCCGACCGTGACCGTGAGGGCGGTCAGCCGGGCCGCGTAGACGACGGTGTCGGTGTTGGAGCCGCCGCGGATCTCGTCCGCGCCGCCGCCGCCGTCGAGCACATCGTCGCCGCTGTCGCCGTCAAGGACGTCGGCCGCGCCGGCACCGACGATGCGGTCATTGCCCGAGCCGCCGTCCAGGGTCGACTCGATGGATGTCGGGACCGTCGTAGAGAGAAAGGCGGTGTCCGCGCCACCCCCGGCGTTGACGGTGATCGAGCCGATGCCTGCGGCAGGGCACGAGGCGGTGTCGGGATCGAGCTGCGTGCAGAGCCCGTTGGCGTCGATGCCGACGGGGTCGAGGACGCGGTAGGTGCTGGTGGCGGTGTCGAGGGCGACGACGAAGTCGTTTCTCTCGTTGCCCTGTGAGGTGACGTTGACCCGGCTGCCACCCGAGATCGTGACCGCGGACGCTTCGGCGGCCGGAGCCGCTGCCGCGGCCATCGCTCCGAGGGCGCCGATCGAGGCAAGCGTCGCGCTGAGCCGGTTCGAGATTCGTCCCATCGCCCTCCTGAACACGGACGAGAGGCAGGAGGAGCGCTCGAGCGAGATCGGATCAGCGGGGGGCGTCGCGTCGCGGGGGCGCGGTGACCACGCCGCGCATGTTGCCGACGATCAGGGCGACGACGGTGACGAGGTAGATCTGCCCGATCAGCGCCTCCGTGATCGCCATCGAGCGGCCCAGGTTCGTCGCCGCGACGAGGTCGCCGTAGCCAGTCGTGGTCAGGGTCGCGAAGCTGTAGTAGAGGTAGTCCGCCGTGTTCCCGGGCCCCCCGGTGAAGAAGTTCTCGTTGGAGATCTCCTGGACGGCCCCGAAGGCGGTTGAGAAGAGGATCCCGATCAGCAGGTAGATGCAGAGGACCCCGAACATGGTCTCTCGCGTGATGCGACTGCTCGTCGCGGAAGTGCTGGATCAGCCCGTTGACGATCACCGGCGGGGTCAGGGCGATGAGCATGAACGAGATCACGTGCCCGGAGTCCGCGCCGAGCTCGTCGGTGCCGACGAGGGCCAGGGCGCCCCCGAGCACGATCACCGCGCACGTGATCGTGGTCAGCCGGACCACCCAGCGATGAGCGCGCGAGGTGACCACGGCGACGATCAGCGTGATCGCCTGCAGCACGACCGAGACGAACCGCGCCACCTCGCCGTCGGGAGCGGCGAGCTGAAAGGCGAGCAGGGTCAGGATCAGACCGAGCAGCAGGGAGTAGCGGTGGTGGACCCGTCGCACGCCGCAATCATCGCCAGCGGCGCAGACGCCTAGATGAACGCTCCTCGTTCTAGTTCGCGAGCTCGAACCAGACGCGGGTGGTCTCGCCGCGCACGCCCCAGTTGTCGCTCAGGGCGTCGACGATGCCCAGCCCGTGGCCGCCGGCGGCGGCGGCGCCGGCCGCGCGCAGGCGAACGGTGCCGCTGCCCTCGTCCTCGATCTCGCCGCGCACGACGCCGTCCTCGCCGAGCTCGACGCGCACGCGAATGGGGTGGTTGGGGCCGTGCACGACCGCGTTCGTGACCAGCTCCGAGACGATCAGCCTGAGGTCATCGTGCGTGCGCGCATCGAGCTCGTCGCGAAGAGCGGCGACTGCCTCTCTCGCGTGACCGGGGGGCGCCCGGCCCTGGGGCGAGTTGAACGTCCACACTTAGCGGTTCCCCGGAGCGAAGGCTTTTCAACCGTGACAACCGTCCGGTGCAAGGCAGATCGCGTCGAACCGCGATGATGCGCGGATGGAGCAGAGCAGCCCCCCCGAGGTCCGCGGCCTGATCATCACCGCCGACGACTACGGCTACTGGCCCTCATACAACGAGGGGATCCTCGCCGCGGTCGAGGCCGGGGCGCTCGACGCCGTCAGCGCGATGGTCGAGCGCGAGTACTGCGATCCCGAGCCGCTGCTCGAGAGCGGGGTCGAGATCGGCCTGCACCTGGACTTCGAGGCCCGCTGGGGCGCGCGGAGCGGCGCGCCGGCGAAAACCGCGCTGCGCGTTCAGCTCGACCGCTTCACGGACATGTTCCGCCGCTGGCCGTCGTTCATCAACGGCCACCATCACTGCCACGCCAATCCCGAGCTGGCGACGCCCGTGTTCGAGACCGCCCAGCAGATCGGCGTTCCCGTGCGCTCGGTCAACCCCGACCACCGCCAGTGGCTGCGCGAGCGCGGGATCGCCACCAACGACCTGCTGATCGGGCGGATGCGATCGAAAGAGCCCGCCGACCCCCCCGAGCTCCGCGAGCTGCCCCTGGGAGTGACGGAGTGGTTCACGCACCCGGGATACCCCGACGCCGAGTCGGGCTCCGAGTACGACATGGCGCGCCGCGAGGACCTCGACACCCTGCTGCGAAACCGGGTGCGCGAGCGCTTCGACACGCCCATCTGGGGCGACGCGATGCGCACGGTGCACGCCGAGGCGTTCCTGTATCCAGGCGGCCCGCTGGAGCAGGCGCGCGAAGACGCCAAGCGGCGCGACTAGCTCTTCAGGCTGCTACTCGGAAGCCGGCTCTTCGCGGTCCGCGTGCGCCTCGGAGCCGTTGGTGCCGGCGCCGTTGGTGCGAGCCGCAACCTCGTCGCGCTCGGACCCGGGTACGAACCGGCGCAGGAAGCCGCGCTCGCCGCCGGCGGCCTCGACCAGTTCTGAGAGCGCGGCGTCCAGGTCGGCGCCGAGATCGTCGAGGTCCTCCATCGCGTCGTAGTCGCCGATGAGGCCGAAGTTGACCTGGCCGTTGTAGGACATGATCCCGACGCATACGGCCTGGCGCTGCGCCAGGGGGACCATCGGGTAGATGCGCAGGAGCTTGCGCCCGAGCAGGTAGAGCGGGAACTGCGGGCCGGGGACGTTGGTGACGACGAGGTTGAAGAAGCGCTGGCGCGACTGCAGGCGGGCCGCCTGCGCCGAGATCGTGGGCGGCGCGAAGTCCGTGAGTTGGGTCATCACGGTCGCGCCCATCGCCTGCTTCGAGTCCTTCAGGTCGCCCATCACCTGGCTGACTCGCTGGAGGCGCTTGACGGGGTCCTCGATCGAGACCGGGAGAGGGGCCATCATGCTCGAGACCTGGTTGCCGAGTGCGCCGTGCTGGTCGGCAGTCCGGATGCTGACGGGGACCATCGCGCGCACCTCGACGCCGGCGGTCGCGTGGCCGCGTGCTCGCATGTAGCGCCCGAGCGCCCCCGCGACGGCGGCGAGGATGACGTCGTTGACCGTTCCTCCGAGCTCGTCCTTGACGCCCTTCAGGTCCGCTAGCGACGCCTCGACCCAGCTGAAGCGCCGGTGCGGGCCGATCTCGACGTTGAAGGGGGTGTCCGGAGCGCCCCAGCCCGACCAGGCGAAGGTCCCGGCGGCGACGGCGGTGTCGAGCAGCTTGCGCGCCGCCCGGCGCGGGCCGCGGAGCACGCGGCGAAAGCCTCTGTAGACCTCGGCAGGGCTGACGACGCGCTCGACCACCGCCTCGGCGAGGAGCTGCGAGCCGGTCGGCTCGGGGTCGGGGACCCACTTCTCGAGCGGAGCGGGGGGCGATTCCGGCGACTTCTCGAGATCGAAGAGAACCGTGGTGATGTCGACGCCGGAGACGCCGTCAACCATGCAGTGGTGGGTCTTGGCGACGATCGCGAAACCGCCGTCGGCGAGCCCCTCGACCAGCCACATCTCCCACAGCGGCTTCGAGCGGTCGAGCTGCTGCGAGAACAGGCGCGCGGCGAGGTTGCGGAGCTGCTCCTCGCTGCCGGGGGCGGGAAGCGAAGTGTGGCGCACGTGGTACTCGAGGTTCAGGTGGGGGTCGTCGACCCAGACCGGGCGGCCGAGGTCACCGGGCACGAAGCGGACCTTCTGGCGGAAGCGCGGAACGAGGTGCAGGCGCGAGGCGATGTGGTCGCGGAACTCGACGTAGGGGGGAGCCGGGCCCTCGAACAGGGTCGTCGAGGCGACGTGCATGTGCGCCCCGTCGTGCTCGAGGTGCAGGAACGAGGAGTCGAGTCCGGTCAGGCGGTCGGTCATCTGCAAGATGATGTTCGCACAGGATCGTGTGTGATGGACGTCACATGGGAAGCCCCGCAGGGCTCCTACCGTGCCACGGCTGCATCACTCAAACGAACCGCCGAGTCGTCCTGACGGACATCGGACGAGCGGGGGACCCAATCGCCGGCAGCAGCGCATCACGCCGGCCGGGGCGAATGGGGCGGTGTTCCGCCCTTAGCGGTACTGGCCTTCACGAGAGGCCGCTGCGAGCCCGTCAGCTAACCCCGTAGGCGTTACAGGAAGGCAAGGTGTTTCACTTGCGTCGCTTTCAAGCGAAGCGCAAGAGGGCCGCGCTGATTCTGCTGCCCGCAGCATTGATGATCACCACGGGAGTCGCCACCGCAGGGGCCGGTATGAACGTCGCCACCGACGGTGCGACGACGAGCGGCGCGCGCGCCGACTCCGACGTCAAGCTCGACGTCAAGAGGCACGCGATGGCGGGGAACTCCGTCAAGGTCCGCGGCAAGGTCAACCCGCAGGGTGGCCGCTGGGTCACGATTCGCGCCGCAGGCAAGAAGGTCACGACCGTGCGGACCAAGCCCAACGGGAGATTCCAGGCCCGCTGGCAGGCGCCGGGCGCCGGGATCTACGAGGTCAAGGCGGTCGTGCAGGGCACCTACAGCGCCGAGCGCGCTCGTTCGCGCGCCCAGCAGGTCAACGTCTACCGCGCCGCGCAGGCGTCGTACTACGGCCCCGGCCTGTACGGCAACAGCACGGCATGCGGCCGGACGCTGACCCCGTCCACGCTCGGCGTCGCGAACAAGTCGCTGCCGTGCGGGACCATGGTCACGTTCCGCTACCGCGGCAACACCGCGCGCGTTCCCGTGATCGACCGCGGCCCGTTCGCCGGCAACCGCGAGTGGGACCTGACCGCCGCCACGAAGGCGAAGCTCGGGTTCGGCTCGACGGGCGTCGTGTACTCCACGAAGTAGCTCCGCAGGCGCGCAGCGCCGCGCAGCGCCTAGAGCAGCGTCAATGGCCCGGCCGGGTCGCCCTCGTGATCGGGGGCGGCCCGGGCCGGGTCCTTTGCTTCTTCCGGCTCGCCGTCGGCCGCCAACCCCGCCACGCCGACGCCGATCAGGCGCACCGGGTCCTGCGGGTCAAAGCGCTCGAGCAGCTCGCGCGCGACCGCGCAGACGACGGCCGGGTCGCGGGTGCGCGACGGAAGCGTCGTCGAGCGCGTGTACGTCTTGAACGGGCGCACCCGGATCTTCATCGTGATCGTGCGCCCCGCGTAGCCGCCGCCTTCGAGGCCCTCGCACACCGACGCCCCGAGCCGCTCGATCGTCGAGGCGAGCTCTTCTCGGTCGGTGACGTCGCGGGCGAAGGTCGTCTCGCGGCTCTCGGACTTCGGCTTGCGGTCGGTGACGAGCGCGCGCGCGTCGACGCCGTTCGCCAGTGCTCGCAGCCCCGCGCCGTGGGAGGGGCCGAGGGCGCCGCGCAGCGTCTCCGGGTCGGCGGTGGCCAGTTCGAGGACGGTCCGGATTCCGATTCGCCCAAGGCGCTCCGCGGTCTTCGGGCCCACGCCCGGGATCAGCGTCGCAGGCCGGTCGCCGACCCGCTCGTGCATCGTCTCGGCGCTCAACGAGCAGAGCCCGTCGGGCTTCTCGAGGTCGGAGGCGATCTTCGCCAGCAGCTTGTTCTCGGCGAGGCCGACCGAGCAGACGAGGCCGAGGCGCTGCCGCACCTCGTTCTTGAGCTCCCTAGCACGTGATTTCGGCACCAGCGACCCCGACAGGTCCATGTAGGCCTCGTCGACGCCGACGACCTCGACGGTGTCGGAGTAGCTCCGGAGAATCTCCATCACCTCGCGCGAGACCTCCCGGTAGCGCGCCATGTCGCTGGGGATCTGAATCGCCTGCGGGCAGCGCCGCACGGCGATCGCCATCGGCAGGGCGGAATGGACGCCGAACTTGCGCGCCTCATAGGACGCGGTCATCACGACTCCCCGCGAGTCAGGCGTCCCGTTGGCGACGATCACGGGCTTGCCGCGCAACTCCGGCCGGCTCAGCAGCTCGACCGAGACGAAGAAGGCATCCATGTCGACGTGGGCGATCACCTGCGTTCCATCGATCCTAGGCCCGGGTGCCGACGCCCCTCGCTACTGTCTTTCGAAGTGAGCAGCGCGGAGCCGAAGAACCTCGAGGCGATCTCCAAGGCGATCGACCAGCACAACTCCAACTGCCCGTTTCCGGCGGCCGAGGTGCGCATGAACCCCTTCGAGGTCGAGCGCCTCGGATGGGACCACATCCGCGGCCTGCCGATCGTCCCGGACGCCGAAATAGGCACCGGCCGCTTCAAGATCATCTGCTCCCGCGACATCGACGGCGAGGGCATCGAGGAGGCCGAGGCACTCGGCATCCCGATCGAGGTGGCGGTGCCGAACGAGCGCCAGGCGACCCCCTCCGGCAACGCCTAGGTCGGCCGGGCGGTAGGGCGGGCTCGGCGCCCGCACCACAGCCACGCCGGGCTCAGGTGCTGCCGAAGTGCGTCGCGAGTGGTGGCGTCGGTGTCGTCCGTTCGTGAGCGAGCGCATGCAGCCGCCGTGCGACGCTCGGACCGGCAGATGCCGGTTATCGGCGAATCAGCGAGGGAACGAATGGGCGACGCCGGCGCCCCGACCCTCGACCGTCCTACGCCACTGCTCCCGAAACCGCTGCATGGCGGCCCGTTAGGTGGCGGCGCAGGAAGCGAAGCTGGTCGGCGATCGCGCGTTCGCGGTGCTCGCCGAGGTAGATGTCGAAGTGGGCGCAGTCGTACTCGCGCACCTCGGCGAGGCCCTTGGCCTTCCACGCGGCGGCGGGCGCCGCTCCGGGGGACGCGACCGTCTCGCGGTCGGCGGAGAGAAGCAGGATCGGGCAGCGCAGGTCGGCCATCTTCGTGATCGCGCGGTTCTGGCCCTCGTAGAGCAGGGCGCGGGCCGTCACCTCGTTGCGGAAGGTCGGTCCCGCGATCGCTAGGAAGCCCACCTTGGCGTCCTCGCTGGTCATCGCGCCCATCTCGCCCGGGTCGGCGACCGTCGCGATCATGTGCGGGGGCTGCTTGCGGACGGCGCGCAGCCCGTCCTTGAGCCCCTCGGCGGTCGCCCGCATCAGCTGGCCGGGGCCCGCGTACTTGGCGATCTCGAGCAGGGTGCGCAGGCCGTCGACGTCGGGGGTCTGGGCGATCACGGCGGCGATGCGATCATCGGCCGCGGCGACGTAGATGACGTGGCCGCCGGACCAGGAGGTCCCCCAGAGGACTATGCGCTCGGGGTCGACGCCGTCGATGCCCCGAGCGAAGGCGACCGCGTTCTCGTAGTCGCGGCGGTGGCGTGGGGGAGACGCGAACTGGCGCGGCTCGCCGCTCGAGTCGCCGAACGTGCGGTAGTCGAAGAGCAGCGCGTCGAGGCCGGCCTCGGCGAACGCCTCGGCGAAAGGCTCGAGGCCGGAATCGCGCGTGCCGCCGAAGCCGTGGGCCATGACGACGCATGGCCGGCCGCCGTCACCTTCGAAGGCGTCGCCGACGCCGGGGTAGTGCCAGGCGGCGCAGGTCTCGCCGTCGCTCGTGAACTCGACGTCGTTGCGCTCAGGCAATCGAGGGCTCGCTGTCAGTCGCGGCAAGGCGCAGGCTCGTGCCTGCGGCGTTGCGGGCGCGCTCGGTGCCATGAGGGATCTCGCGACGGTTGAGGTCGTGCTCGTAGATGTAGTGGTCGACCTGCATCGTGTGACGCGGGCGCTCGGCGACGTCGCCCCAATGGCGGTCGCGGTCGCGGACGATCGCGGCCTCCATCTCCGGGGGAGAGGGGAGGGCGTAGTCGCCCGACGGCGTAGCGAGCGACCAGCTTCGCCTGCAGCTCGACGAAGGGGAACAGGGTCGGGACCGCCTGCGCGAAGCCGATCAGCGCGAGGTCGTCGATTCCCGGCGAGAAGATCCGCTTGAAGAGGGGCAGCTTGTTGTCGGGGGCCGAGAGCAGGTCCGGGTCGAGGAACGGGAACGTGATCTTGTAGCCGGTCGCGTAGACGATCGCATCGATCTGCTCGCTGGTCCCGTCCTCGAAGGCGACGCGGTCGCCGAGCAGCTCGGTGACGTTCGGCTTCGCCGTCGCGTCGCCGGAACCGAGGCGCAACAAGAGCTCGCTGGAGACCGTCGGGTGCGCCTCGAGGAAGTTGTGGTTGGGCTTCACGAGGCCGTAGTCCTCCATCCGGCCCGAGGCGAGGTAGGGGAGGGGGCGGGCGAGCAGGCGCTGGAGCTTCAGCGGGCAGGAACGGCGAGGTCTTGACGATCTTGCCGAGCGGCTGCCCGAAGAGGTACTTCGGCATCACCCAGGCGCCGCTGCGGGTCGAGAGGAAGACGTGCTCGGCCACGCCCTTGCGGGCGAGCTCAGAGGCGATGTCGACGCCGCTGTTGCCGATCCCGACGACGAGCACGCGCTTGCCGACGAGGTCGGCAGGCTCGGTCGGGGAGAGGTAGTGGTGGGAGTGGATGCTCTCGCCGTCGAATGTGCCCGGGAACTCTGCGAAGCGCGGGTCCCAGTGGTGCCCGTTGCCGACGATAAGGAAGTCGAACTCCTCGCTCTCGCCGCCGTCGATGTGGATCCGCCACCCGCCATCGGGGAGCCGCTCGGCGCGCTCGACCGCCGTCTCGAACCTGATGCGGTCCCGCAGCCCGAACGCCTCCGCGTAGCTGTTGATGTAGGCGAAGACCTGCTCGTGATGGGGGTAGTCCGGGTATTCGTCAGGCCCCATCGGCATGTCGCGGAACGAGACGCTGTCGCGCCACGTGTCGATGTGAAGCGAGCGGTAGGCCGACGAGCGCCCATTCGGGTTGCCGAAGTACCAGTTGCCCCCGACGTCGTCCGAGGCCTCGAAGCAGGTGTAGGGGACGCCGCGGTCGGCCAGCGCCTTGCCGGCGCAAAGGCCGCTGATCCCGGCCCCGATCACGCAGGTTTTCGCTTTGTTGGCCACTCGCTCCTCGGCCTGAGTCTATGCCCGCCCGCCGTGGGGGCTCGGCGGGCTAGAAGTTGTAGAAGAAATCGAGGCCGTGGTCTGAGAGGAAGCGCTGGATGTCACCGTTGATCGGCCCGATCTCGTTGGTCCAGATCAGCACGCCCATCACGATCAGGATGGCCCCGCCGACGGCCATGATCACGGCGTAGTGGCGCTTGATCACGGCGAACGCCGTCGTCATTCGCGCGAACAGGAGGGCGGTGAGCAGGAAGGGAATCGCGAGACCCGCCGAGTAAACGGCGAGCAGGAACGCGCCACGGCCGGGAGAGCCGGAGTTCGCGGCCGAGGTCAGGATCGCGCCGAGGGTGGGGCCGACGCAGGGGGTCCAGGCGATCGCGAAGGCCGCGCCAGCGACGATCGGCCCGCCGGTCCCGGCTCGCTCCATCAGCGCGTCGACCCGCCATTCGCGGTTCAGGCGGGTGATGAACAGGGCGGCGATGAAGAACACGCCCATCGCGATGATCAGCGCGGCCGAGATCTTGTTCAGCAGCTCGCGGTTGTCGTTGAGCGTGCTGCCGATCCCCGTCGCCGCGAGGCCGAGCAGGATGAAGATGGTCGAGAAGCTCGCGACGAACAGCAGGCTCGGCACCAGCACGCGGCGCCAGCTCGAGTCCTCGAGGTCCGCTGCGGCCACGCCGGTCACCGCCGATAGGTATCCGGGGACGAGCGGGAGCACGCACGGCGAGAGAAACGAGGCCATGCCCGCGAACAGAGCAACGAGCAGGCCAACTCCGGCTGCGGGATCGTTTTCCATGCCTCTATTGATACTGCCAGCGCGCCCGATCGGACCACTGAATCGGGTGCCGTCCGCGCAGGGGGGATAGCGTTGGCGGCGTGCTCCGACCCCTCGCGGCCCTCGCAGTGACGATCGCTCTGCTGGCCGGCTGCGGGGGCTCCGACGATGGGGATGACCTCGTGTCCGAGGACTCGCTGCTCGACTGCCTCTCGGAGGGCGGGCTGGCAGCCGAGCCCGCCGGCGGCACCCCGAACCCGGGGCTCGGCAACGTCTCGGCGGACTTCAGCCTCGTGACCGCCGAGGGGGTGGCCGTCGACGTCGTCGTCCAGGGCAACGAGGAGAAGACCCGGCGCTCGGCCGCCGACATCAGCGCAGCGCTGACGACGCTCGGCGCCGCCGGGGCGGAGGTCGTGTCAGAGCGAAACGCGATCGTCGTGTTCGACGGCGACCCGTCCGACGATGCGCGCGCCGCCGCCGAGGACTGCCTGGGCGAATGAACGACACGGGCGAACGCCGGCACTGCCCCGAGTGCGGCAGGGAGTTCCCCGGCGCCTCGGCGCTCGCGGACCACGCGACCACGGTCCACGTCGACGCCGACGCGCCCGCGGCAGAGATCCGGCGCCCCCGAAGCATCGTGCCCCAGCGCGTGATGGCCGGCCTCGCCCTGCTGCTCGGGGTCGGGGCGATCGTCTTCATCGCGCTCGGCGCCGCCGGTGCATTGGACAAGGAGGGCGCTGCCGAGACACCCTCCTCGATCGCCCACCAGATCGCCGTTGAGCTCGTCGAGTCAGGGGAGGCCGACGACTACCGGGCGGTCGTACCCGACGATGGCTGGGACGTGGAGTACGAGATCGATGGTGACGGCCTGATCCGCGTGCGGGACGAGAGCGGCATCAACACCGAGATCGAGGTCGAGGCATTCGACAACGACCTGCAGGAAGCGATGGAGGACGCGGCCGCCGAGCGCGGCTTCGATTTCGAGAGCTGATGGCCAACGACGTGCAGATCGAGCGCACCGGGAAGACCGCCAAGGTCCGGAACCCCTGGCTGGTGCTGCTGTTCACGATCATCACGCTCGGGGTCTACTCGTGGTTCTGGTGGTACTTCATCAATCGTGAGATGGCCGACCTCGGCCGCTCGCGCGACACGAAGAAGCTGGGCACCGATCCGACGGTCTCCACGCTCGCATTCACCCTCGGGAGCATCGTCTACGTCCCATACGTCTGGACGATCGTGACTACGACGCGGCGGGTGCAGGAGGCACAGCGTCTGACGGTCGGCAAGTCGCTCAACGGATGGATCGCGGCGACGTTGTGGATCCTCGGCCTCGTACTCGGCGGAATCGTCTACACGCAGTTCGAGCTCAACAAGGTCCTGAGGGCGCCCGGGATGCGGCCCGTCGAGCCAGCCGACGATGCGGCGCTTGCGGCGGGCGACGCCGAGCGGCTGGCCGAGCTCGAGAACCTCCGCGACCGCGACGCGCTGACGGCGCAGGAGTTCGAGGCCGAGCGCGAGCGCCTCGGCCTCGCGGGTTAGCAACGGCATCCGAGGCCATAGGGTGGCGGCATGCCTGCCGAACCGCCCGGGAAGTTCGTCGAGGTGGACGGGATGCGCATCCACTACACAGAGCACGGGGAGGGGGACCCGGTGCTCCTGGTGCACGGTTGGCCCACGTCGTCCTACCTATGGCGGAACGTGGCCCCGATCGTGGGCCGCGGGCGGAGGGTGCTCGCGATCGACCTGCCCGGCTTCGGCCACTCCGACAAGCCGCCCGGCGCGTCCTACAGCTTCCGCTTCCACGCTCACGTGCTCGACGGCTTCCTCGAGGCCGTGGGTGCGCCCGACCGGATCGGGCTCGTTGTGCACGACCTCGGCGGCCCGATCGGCCTGTACTGGGCCTCGCAGAATCGCGAGCGGCTCGAGCGCCTGGCGCTGCTCAACACGCTCGCCTACGCGCGACCGTCGTTGGCCGTGGTCGCCTTCGCCGCCTCGGTCCGCATTCCCGGTGTGCGCTCGTACATGACGAGCCAAAGCGGCCTGCGATTCGCAATGCGCCTTGGGGTGCACGACCGCAGCCGCCTTTCCGACGAGGCGATCGCCGCCTACCTGGCGCCGTTCACCGGCGACGACGCGCGCGAGGCGCTCCGCCACGCAGCCTACGGCCTGCACCCGAAGGGGTTCAGAGACATCGAGCGCTGGCTGCCGGAGATCGAGGTTCCCGTCCGCATCGTCTACGGGAAGCGCGACCGGATTCTGCCGGATGTCCGACGCACGATGGAGAAGATCGAGCGCGACGTGAAGGGACCTGTCGAGGTGACCGTTCTCGAGGACTGCGGGCACTTCTGCCAGGAGGAGCGGCCGACGGAGATCGGGGACGCGTTGTCCGCCTTCTTCGGCCCCGTACGGGCGTAGGTGCGAAAACTTCCGGGCCGTGTCGATTTCGCCGTTTCCCGTTCGTCACATGGGTAAAGGGCCGGATACGGCCCACGAACGAAGGAGGAACAGCGATGCGAGTGATGGTCATGATCAAGGCGAACGAGGACTCCGAAGCGGGTGTGATGCCCAGCGAGGAGCTGCTGACCGCGATGGGCAAGTACAACGAGGAGCTCGTCAACGCGGGCGTGATGCTCGCGGGCGATGGGCTGAAGGCGAGCTCGGAGGGCGCGCGCGTGCGCTTCGACAAGGGAGAGCAGAAGGTGATCGACGGTCCCTTCGCGGAGACCAAGGAGCTGCTGGCCGGCTACTGGGTGCTCGAGGTCAAGTCGCTGGACGAGGCGATCGAGTGGGTCAAGCGCGTCCCGGCGGACCCCAACGAGACCAGCGAGATCGAGATCCGGCCCGTGTTCGAGACGGAGGACTTCGGCGACGAGCTCACGCCTGAGCTCCGCGAGCAGGAGGAGAAGCTGCGCACCCAGCTCGAGGGGCAGCAGAAGGGCTAGCGGCCGTTGGCGACGACCAGCGAGACGAACCGCACGGTCGAGGCCGTGTGGAGGATCGAGTCGGCCCGGCTGATCGCCGGGCTGGCTCGCGTGGCGGGCGACGTCGGGCTGGCCGAGGAACTGGCGCAGGACGCGCTCGTCGCGGCGCTCGAGCAGTGGCCGAAGTCGGGCGTGCCCGACAACCCGGGCGCCTGGCTCATGACGACGGCGAAGAACCGGGGGATCGACCGGTTGCGCCGCCTTCAGAACCTCGAGCGAAAGCAGCAGGAGCTGGGACGCGACCTCGAGAGTCGGCAGGTCTCGGAGACCGCTGCCGTCGACGCAGCGCTCGACGACCACGTCGGCGACGACCTGCTGAGCCTGGTGTTCACCACGTGCCACCCTGTGCTGTCGACCGATGCGAGGGTGGCGCTGACGCTGCGCCTGCTCGGCGGGCTGACGACGGCCGAGATCGCGCGTTCCTTCCTCGTATCTGAGGCGACCGTCGCGCAGCGCATCGTCCGGGCGAAGCGCACGCTCGCCGAGGCCCACGTGCCGTTCGAGGTGCCCGGCCCCGACGAGCTGGGGGAGCGGCTGGACTCGGTGCTCGAGGTCATCTACCTGATCTTCAACGAGGGCTACTCGGCCACCGCGGGCGACGACTGGATGCGCCCCGAGTTATGTAACGAAGCACTCCGGCTGGGCCGGATCCTGGCCGGACTGGCGCCGCAGGAGCCAGAGGTCCACGGCCTCGTCGCGCTGATGGAGATCCAGGCGTCGCGCACCCGCGCGCGCAGCGGACCGTACGGCGAGGCGATCCTGCTCCTCGAACAGGACCGCGCCCGCTGGGACCAGCTCCTGATCCGCCGCGGGCTGGCCGAGCTCGGCCGCGCTGACCAGCTCGGCGGCGCACGCGGGCCCTACGCGCTCCAGGCGGCCATCGCCGCCTGCCACGCGCGCGCTCGCAGGGCCGAGGACACGGACTGGGAGGCGATCGCGGCGCTCTACGAAGCGCTGGCGGGCGTCGCGCCGTCACCCGTGGTCGAGCTCAACCGCGCTGTAGCCGTAGGCATGGCATTTGGCCCCGAGGCGGGCCTAGAGCTGGTCGACCAGCTCCTCGATGCGCCCGCGCTCGGCGATTACCACCTGCTGCCGACCGCCCGCGGCGACCTGCTGGTCAAGCTGGGACGCGCCGACGAGGCCCGCCGCGAGTTCGAGCGCGCCGCCTCGATGACCGAGAACGAGCGAGAGAGGGCGGTGCTGCTGGCGCGCGCGGCTGAGTGCTGAGGCTGAAACACAGATGGAACACTCGATAACTACGGTTATGTAAACCCGCGGCACGCCTGTCTGGGGTCCGACCCGGTTGGCACGATCCGGCCGGATGCTGCACCTGAGGCTCTCTGCGGACGAAAACGGCGCCGGCGACATCGAACGGCGGCTGCTGGGGCTCGACGGCGTGCGGCGGATCGTGACGACGAGGCAGCAGGCATCTGCCGACTTCGTCGTGACCGCGGACGTGGAGCCGACCACCGCGGACGAGCTCGTCGACCTGCTGCACGAGCTCGAGGTCCACTCCGACGACTACGTGATCACGCGCATGGAGGTCGTCGCGCCGATCCGGGCCAACCAGCAGGCCCTCCACAAGGCGGCCGCGTTCGCCTGGATCGAGGTGCTCGGCGAGGCGCGCGCAAACTCCCGGCCCCTGGGCCGCTTTCTCGTGTTGATGGCCGTGGCCGGCGTCATCGCTGCTCTCGGCGTGATCAAGGCGAACTCGATCCTGATCGTCGGCGCAATGGCCGTAAGCCCCGACCTGCTGCCGGTCTGCGCGATCTGCGTCGGGTTGCTGGATGGGCGCCG
This sequence comes from uncultured Solirubrobacterales bacterium, assembly GCA_963820665.1. Classification (GTDB taxonomy): domain Bacteria; phylum Actinomycetota; class Thermoleophilia; order Solirubrobacterales; family 70-9; genus CAVUAT01. The sequence goes on from CAWGAL010000004.1 coordinate 77,843, forward strand.
CGCGCTCGTGCTTCGCTCTGCGACGACCCTGGCGATCGGGCTCGCATTGACCGCCGCATCCGCCCTGGTCGTCACCCTGGGCGTTCGGTCGGTTGACATAATCCCGAGCGGCTTCGCCCTCGAGGACACGGGCCTGATCGGGACTTTGGCCCAAGTGGATTACTCAACCGTGCTGGTCGCGCTGGCGGCAGGCGTCGCGGCGATCCTGGCCTTCGAGACGCGCGCCTCCGCCGCCGTCGGGGTCGCGATCTCGGTCACGACCATCCCCGCCTCGGCGAACTTCGGCGTCGCGCTCGGGATCGGCGACACCTCCGCCGCCCTGGGGTCCCTGCTCGTCCTGGTCGTGAACGTGACCCTGCTGATCCTGTCGGGCAGCCTCACGCTGGCCGTGCAGCGCTACGGCGCCGCTCGCGTGGCGGAACGCTCGCGTCCAGCGCGGGTGGAAGGAGCCACGCGTGGACCGTGACGGCCTCAGGGCCTGGATCGAGGCGTACGAGCGCCTCTGGCGCACCGAGGGCACCGACGGGCTCGGTGACGCGTTCGCCGAGGACGTCGTGTACTCGATGGGACCGTACGAGCAGCCGGTGCACGGCCTCGCGGCTCTGCGCGAGGTGTGGGAGAGCGAGCGCCTTTCGGCGAACGAGGAGTTCGAGATGGCCGCCGAGGTCGTCGCGGTCGAGGGCGACACGGGCGTCGCGAGAACCCACGTGCAGTACGGGCCGCCGAGCCACCTCGAGTACAGGGAGATCTGGGTGGTCACCTTCGACGCGGACGGGCGCTGTTCATCGTTCGAGGAGTGGCCGTTTTGGCCGGGGCAGGACCCGCTGCCCGATGTCGAGCACCCGGAGCAGGCACCCTAGGCGATCCTGTCCCCGAGCTCGACGTCCTCGTCGGGGCGCAGCAGGATCACGCCCTTGGCGTCGTCGACCGCTCCCAGAACGAGCACCTCGGACTCGAACGGCCCGATCCTCCGCGGCGGGAAGTTGACGACCGCGATGACGAGCCGGCCCTCGAGCTCGCCGCGCTCGTAGTTGGTGATCTGCGCGGACGAGCGCTTCTCGCCGATGTCGGGGCCGAAATCGATCGTCAGCTTCCACGCGGGGACCCGCGCCTCGGGGAAGTCCTCCACTGCAGTCACGCGGCCGACGCGCATGTCGACGCCGAGGAAGTGGTCGAAATCGATCTCATCCGGTCGCCTCGCCATCGCGGCCGGATGAAAGCAGCTTCATGCGACGTACGATCCATGGATCGCCAGCGAACGCGAACTCGTCAAGCCACCGCCCACGCTCGCTGACCTCGAGGAGCTGACACCGCCTGCGCTGATCGCGATGGCGATCGCGGGCATCATCGCCGTCGTCGACGGGATGTCTGGTTCCGCCGCGGTGCTGACCGGCCTGCTGGCGATCCCGCCGCTCGTCGCCGCGGCGAGGTGCTCGCTACCTGAGACGGGGGTGGTCGGCGTCGCCTGCGCCGCTCTCGCCGTGCTCTCCGGTCTGTGGAACGAGAACTTCGGCAGCACCGAGTACGTGGTCGAGGTGCTCACCGTGATCGCAAGCGTGATCGCGGCCCTGTGGCTCGCGAGCCTGCGCGCGGACCTCTACCGCGAGCAGCAGGCGGCAGAGCTCCTGGCAGAGGCCGGGGCGTTGATGGAAGACGCTCTCGACCGGACCGAGCGAGCCCACCACCTGGCCGACCTCGCCATACCGGCGCTCGGCGACGTCGCGATGGTCGACATGCTCAGCGGTGATGGCTCGATCGTCCGCATGGCGGCGAAGAGCCGTGAGCCGAAGGTCGCCGATGTGTTCCTCCGGCTGCGGGCCGAGGTCCCGATCCGCGCGGACGGCCCGCACCCCGTCGCCGAGGTGATCCGAACCGGCGAGCCGGTCGCGCTCGGCATGCTCACCGACGAGCGGATCGACGAGATCTCCACCAACCCCGAGGAGCGGGACGTGATCAGCCGCCACCGCTTCCAATCCGCCCTGGTGCTTCCGCTGAAGGCGCGCGGCTCAGTGTTGGGCTCCCTGAGCCTGTGGATCATGCAGCCGGCCCACGCTTTCGACCGGACTGCCCGGAGCACGGCCGACAGGCTCGCCCAGCGAGCCGCGCTCGGGCTCGACAACGCGCGGCTTCACGAGCAGCAGGCCCACATCGCCGGCGTGCTGCAGCACAGCCTGCTGCCGCGCGTGCTGCCCGAGATTCAGGGATTCGAGATCGCCTCGCGCTTCCTCGCGGCGGGCGAGGCCTACGAGGTCGGAGGCGATTTTTACGACGCGTTCAGGACGGGGTCGCAGAGCTGGAGCGTCGTCATCGGCGACGTCTGCGGCAAGGGACCCGAGGCGGCCGCGCTGACGTCGCTCGCCCGCTACACCGTCCGCACCGCCTCGGATCCCCAGACACCGCCGAGCGCTGTGCTGCGAGCGCTTCACGACTCGATCCACGCCGATCGAAGCGACCTGCGCTTCTGCACAGCTGCGCTGCTTCGCGTCGATCCGCCCGAGAACGGCACGGGAGCCGCGCGCCTGACCGTCTCGCTGGGCGGCCACCCCCCTCCCCTGGCGCTGCGGCGAAACGGCAGCGTCGACGCGATCGGCGAGCCCGGCACGCTGCTCGGAGCCCTGCCCGAGCCGACGTTGAGCGACGTCGGCGCGACGCTCGATCCCGGCGAGACGCTTGTGCTCTACACCGACGGGATGCTCGACGCGCGTGACCGGAAGCATGGCGACGACCCGGCGTGGCTCGCCGAGCAGCTCTCTCTCGCCGGCTCGTCGGGGCCGGAGAAAATCGCCGAGAAACTGACCCAGGCGGCGCTCGAGCGGCACGGCGGAACTGCGAGAGACGACATCGCCGTGATCGTGCTCCGGCGAGCCGGCGGCTAGCCCTCGAGCAGCTCCTTGAGCGCCGCGAGGCTCTTCTCGGCCTCCCTGCGCCCCTTCGAAGCGGACGCAACGCGACCGGCGAGGCGCCCGATCGGGCCGCCCGGAAGCTCGAAGCTGTTCGCGTAGACGAAGGTCGTGACGCCGCGCGTCTCGCCGAGCTCGTAGGTCACATTGGCGCGCGAGCGAGCCGGCCCGCGGCCGCTCCACACCGCGCGTCGCGGGCGCTCGATCTCGACCACCGTCCATTCGATCCTGGTGTTGGCCCCGCCGAGCCGCAGGGTCTGCTTGAAGCTGTCGCCCTCCTCGAGGGAGCGGCCAGGCTTCCACTCGACGTCCTTGTGGGCGCTGACCCAGTCACCGAGGCGGGCTGGGTCCATGACCACGTCCCACACCCGCGCGGCCGGGGCGCCGATCTCGATCGAGCTCTTGACCTCTTCGCTCATCGCGATCCATTCTGGCGCGCCGGCCGCGCGGGCTGTGGCAGCCGCTACGCGGCGGTGCTGCCCGTTCCCGTGGTGGCGTTTACGGTCTGGCCGTTCGGGTTCGGGTTGGGGACGGGCGGTGCGTAGGCCTCGGGCGGCGCCGGCTGCGCTGCCTTGGAGCCGTCGCGGCTGCGCTTCGCCAGGTAGAGGCCCGCGGCGCCGGTCGCAGTCGCCGCGCCGGCGGCCGCAGCCTTGACGTTCCGCTTCCGCTTGCGCCTGCGCTCCGCCTCCTTGCGGCCCGTGAGGCCCTTGGCGAGATCGGTGACGGCCGACGCGATTCTCGAGAAGACGCCCTTGGCCGCGCCCTTGCCGGCGTTTTTGCCTGCGCGTGCCGCGACGCGCTTGGGGGCTGAGGGCCGTGGCACCCTGTCCCGTGTCTCGTCTCTGACCTTGTCCAATGTCTGCTGCATAAGCTCGCTCCTCGCGTAGGTTTCACCAACGGGTACCCCCCTTACGCAATGGCGAAGCATCGACTTCACGTCGGTTGTTCCGGCTGGGTCTACCCGGCCTGGCGACGGAATCTCTATCCCGATGGCCTGGCGCAGCGGCGCTGGCTCGCTCGCTACGCCGAGCAGCTCGACACCGTCGAGGTGAACAGCACGTTCTACCGCCTCGCCTCCCCGAAGGCGGTCGAGGGGTGGGTCGAGCAGACTCCGAAGGAGTTCCTCTTCTCGGTCAAGGCGAGCCGCTACATGACACACATCAAGCGGCTTCAGGACGTCGCGGAGAGGGCCAAGCCGTTCTATGCGCCGCTCGAGGCGATGCGGCGGTCGGGAAAGCTCGGGCCCGTGTTGTGGCAGCTGCCTGCCAACTTCCACCGCGACGACGACCGGCTCGCCTCCGCCCTGGAGGCGCTCCCCGAGGGCAGGCACTGCTTCGAATTCCGTCACGAGAGCTGGTTCGACGATGACGTCTACGCGCTGCTCCGCGCCCACGGCGCGGCGCTCGTGATCGGAGACGACCCAGAGCGACCAGACCAGCCCCGGAAGCTGACTGCCGACTGGACCTATGTGCGCTTTCACCGAGGCAGCCGCGGGCGAGACGGCAACTACTCGGCTTCAGAGCTCGATCTCTGGGCGCGGCGGATCGCCCAGTGGCGGCGCCGCGCGGACGTCTACGCCTACTTCAACAACGACCAGAGCGGCTACGCGCCGCGGAACGCCCTTGCGCTCAGGGAGCGGCTCGCGGACTGACTCAGCGCTTGCGCCAGCTGCCGCCGAGCATCCGCGACAGGCGGCCGCCGCGGTTCGGCTGGAAGTTCGGCGAGCCCTCGTCGGGCGGCGGGAGCTCGGCCGCCGCGGCCGCGTCGATGCTGAGGGTGACGGCGCGCTCCGCGGTCCGGGCGACCTCGGGAGCGTCCGCGAAGACGACCTCGCCGGCCGTCGTTTCGATCACGAACCCGTCGAGTATGTGCTCGCGATAGTTGTCGACGACCTGCCGGACCTTGCCCACCTCGACGCCGTCCGAGGAGTACACGGGGGTGCCGCCCTCGACGGCGCTGTAGTGGATCGGCGTGTCCCTCTTCGATGGCCACGGATGAAGCATACGAATCCGCCTTAGTCTGCTGCCGTGTCCGGCTATTCGGGAACGCCGCTGACGACAAAGCTCGGGATCAAGGAAGGCCACCGCCTCGCCTTTCCCGGGGCTCCCGAGGAGTTCGCCGGCCTGTTGGGCGAGCTTCCCGACGGGACCGCCGTGCGCACGAGGGCGGCCGGCCCCCTCGATGTGATCGTCTTCTTCACCCTCAGGCGATCGGAGCTGGCCCGGCGGATGCCCGCGCTGCGCCGCGCGATGGACCCCGCGGCCGGGCTCTGGATCGCGTGGCCGAAGCGGTCCTCAGGCGTTGCGACCGACCTGACCGAGGACGTGGTGCGCGCGCTCGCCTACGAGAACGCACTGGTCGACAACAAGGTCTGCGCGATCAACGACACCTGGTCGGGCCTGCGCCTCGTGATCCGGCTGGAGGCCAGGCCTGCCCGCTGATCAGCCCGAGCGCAGGCGCTCGGAGACCGCGGGCAGCTCGCAGAATCCGGCAACCTCTCGCGAGAGCTTTCCCCCCTGCCAGGCGAGGGGGCTCTCCCCCTCCCCCTCGCTGACCAGGCTCGCGCGCGGGCAGGCTCTCGGCCCAGGCGGCCGCGACCTCGTAGGGGTGGCTGGGATCGGCCTCGTCGCGGCTGGCGACGACGAGCGCGGGCAGGCGGAGCGACTCGAGCTCGGTCAGCCCGTCGAAGGGGATCGAGCGCGGCAGCTCCCGAGCGCCACCGCCAGCGCCTGCGGGTCGCGGTGCAGTGCGATGCGCTGCCGGGTGATGCGCGAGCACCGTCTCGCGCCAGGTGCCCTCGACGGCCAGGCTCGCCTCGTAGGCGGCCATGAAGCCGTCGACGCCGCTCTCAGCGAGGCCGTCGGCGAGGCCGTCCCAGTAGGCCAGCACCTCGTCGGGCGGCGGCAGCCCGAGCGAGACCGGGCCGACGAATACAGCGCCCGCGAGCTCATCGGCGTGGTCGAGCGCGTAGGCCGCGGCCGTGTGGCAGCCCATCGAGTGACCGACCAGGACGGGGCGCCCGACGCCCTGTTCGGCCAGCACGCGGCCGAGGTCCGCGGTCAGGTCGGGGTAGCCGTAGCCGCTGCCGCCCGGGGCCGCGCCGGATTCGCCGTGGCCGCGCGCGTCGTATGAGACGACGCGGTAGCCCGCGCGCGGAAGGGCCTTCGACCCGTGGAACATGTAGCGGCGGGTCGCGGTGATGCCGTGCAGCGTGACCACGGTCGGCCCGTCGCCCACGATCTCCTCGCCCGCAGGACCAGGCCGCCCGCATCGAGGTCGAAGGGTGTCGGCTCGGGCGCGCTCAGTGGACGGTCTGCACGGCGCGTTCGAGGTCGCCGACGTCCTGGTAGCGAAGCCCGAACAGCGCCACGTGCGGTAGCGGACGACGCCGTCGCCGTCGATGAGGAAGATCGAGCGGCGCAGCAGACCTCCGGGGCCGAGGACGCCGTAGGCCTTGGCGACCTTCTTGTCCTCGTCGGAGAGCAGCGGCATGTTCAGGCCGTTCTCCGTCGACGAAGCGCTCGTGCGAGTCGACCGACTGCGGGGAGATGCCGATCATCGGCACGCCCAGTGCTTCGATGCGGTCACCGTCGTCGCGGTAGGAGCAGAACTGCTTGGTGCAGACAGGGGTGAAGTCACCCGGGTAGAACGCGAGGATCACCCCCTTGCCCTGGTAGTCGGAGAGCTTGTAGACCCTGCCCCCCGTGCCGGGCAGCTCGAAGGAAGGGGCCACTGATCCAACGTCGAGCTTCGGCCATCAGCCGCGCTCGATCTGGACGGTCTCGATGACGACGGGCGAGGTGGGCGGCGCGTCGGCGCCGGTCGGGTCCCCGAGCGCCTCGATCGCTTCGACGACCTCGAAGCCCTCGGTGACCTCGCCGAGGAGCGCGTAGTCAGGCGGCAGCCCCGCGTCGGCAGCGGCGGTGACGACGAAGAACTGGCTCCCGGAGCGACCCGGAGGCTCGGCCTCGGTCTTCGCCATCGCCACGGTCCCGGCCGTGTAGACGAGGTCGTCGGGCGGGGGCTCGTCGACCGAGTAGCCCGGCCCACCGGTCCCGTCGCCGGCGGGGTCGCCGCCTTGGATCACGAAGTCGCGCGCGATGCGGTGGATCGAAGTCTCGTCGTAGAAGCCCTGCTCGGCGAGGCTCGCGAACGACGAGGCGGTCTTCGGGGAGCTCTCGGTGTCGAGCTCGATCGTGAAGTCGCCACAACTCGTGGTCACCACAGCGCTCGCCGGGCCCTTCAGGTCCTGCGCCGGGGGGTCGGCCTGCCCCTGCTTCGGAGCGGGCGCCTCGACCTCCTCGCAGCCTTCGGGCAGGGTCGAGGCCTGCTCGGTGCCGTCGTCGTCGTCGCCTCCGCACCCGGCGAGAAGCGCCGGCACAGCCGCCGCGATGGCGATGATCGTCAGTCCCCTTCGTCGCAAAGCGCGTCCTAGGCTAGAGGAGTTGGTTTCGACCTCTGCCCCGACTCCTCCACCGCGTCGCATCCGGCTCCTCGGCCGGGCGCTCAACGTCATCGTGGCCAGAGCGCCCATCGCGTGGCCGCTCCTGCGCGCCCCGATGCGGCGTTTCTTCGACGACTCCGCCGCCGGCTGGGACGAGCGGACGGGCGCGTTCTCGGCCCGCCACCTCGCCTCGCTCGGCGGCGGCGCTGCTGCACGTCTCACCCGAGCCCGAGCGCGCACTCGACATCGGGACGGGCACCGGCGCGGGAGCGCTCCTGATCGCCCGGGAGTTTCCCCGCGCGCGGGTTCGCGGCGTCGACCTCTCCGAGGAGATGATCCGCAAGGCCAAGGCGCGGGTCGGGCTCGACCCCGAGGGCAGGGTCGCCTTCAAGGTCGCCGACGCCGCGGCGCTCCCCTACGAGGACGCGTCCTTCGACCTCGTCACGCTCGTCAACGTGCCCCCCTTCTTCGGCGAGATCGCGCGCGTGCTGCGGCCCGGCGGCCACGCGATCGTCTGCGCGTCGCTCGGCGAGGCGACGCCCTTCTACACGCCCGAGGGCGTGCTGCGCCGGGGCTTCGCCCGAAAGGGCCTCGAGCCGGCCGCGACGGGCGCTGTGGACGAAGGCACGTACTTCGTGGCTAGATTGCCCGCGTGAGCGCGGAGCGGTCCCACGTACTGATCGTCAATCCGTCCTCAGGCGCCGGCCGGGGCGCCGAGATACTCCCCGCGGTCGAGGCCGCCATGAGCTCGCGCGGGCTCGAATCGACGACCGTCGTCACGACGAGCCTCGAGCACGGAGTCGACGAGGCGATCGCCGCGCACGAGGCCGGCCGAGATGCCCGTGGTGATGAGCGGCGACGGGCTCGTCGGGCAGGTCGGTGGCGCGCTCGCCGAGAAGGGGGCGACGATGGGCATCGTGCCCGGTGGGCGCGGAAACGACCTGGCGCGGGTGCTCGGGATCCCGACGAGCCCGCCGAGGCCGTCGCGCTACTCGCGACCAGCGGAACGTGCGCGAGATCGACGTCGGCGAGGTGAACGGGCGCCGCTTCCTGTGCATCGCCTCGATGGGCTTCGACTCCGAGGCGAACCGGATCGCGAACGAGGCGAAGGTGATCAAGGGCAACCTCGTCTACGCCTACGCGGCCCTGCGAGCGCTCGCCGCCTGGAGGCCCGCGACCTTCACGATCACCTGCGACGACGGCGAGCCCTTCAGGTGACCGGCTACGCGGTCGCCGCGGCCAACAGCCACGCGTTCGGAGGTGGGATGTTCATCGCGCCCGACGCCGAGCTCGACGACGGCGAGCTCGATGTCGTTACGACGGGGAGCGTCAGCAAGCTGCGCTTCCTCACGAACCTGCCCAAGGTCTTCAAGGGGACGCATATCGACGAGGACGAGGTCGACGTGCATCGGGCCACGACGGTGGAGGTCAGCGCCGACCGCCCCTTCGCGGTCTACGCGGACGGCGAGCACCTCTCGGACCTGCCGGCCCAGTTGCGCGTGCTGAGCCGCGCCCTGGGCGTGATCGCGCCTCCGGCCGGGACCGCGGCTTGAGCGCCCTGTTCGGCGCCAAGCGCGCGCTCGCGCGCGCGACGGGGGGCCTGAGCCGGCTCAGCGGCCGCGGCGGCGGCACCACGCTCCCCGGCCGGATGCTGGTGCGGATGGCGCCGGACGCGATCGAGCGCCTCGCCGCCGAGCTCGACGAGGGCTCGATCGTCGTCAGCTCCACCAACGGCAAGACGACGACGGCCGGGATGATCGCGGGCATCATGCGCGCGGCCGGGCGCATGCCCGTCCACAACCGCGCCGGGTCGAACATGCACTGGGGGGTTGCGACCGCGCTGCTTGAGCAGAGTGGCAGCGAGGGGCTGTTCGAGCTCGACGAGGCGTGGCTGCCCCGCGTCGCACCCCAGCTCCGCCCCCGCCTGCTCGTGCTCGGCAACCTCTTCCGCGACCAGCTCGACCGCTACGGCGAGCTCGAGCGCCTCGCCGACGAGTGGGCGGACCTCGTGCAGGACTTGGCCGGAGTGAGTTCGTTTGCGCTCTGCGCCGACGACCCCCTGATCGCTGACCTCGGCCGCGACGGCGACGGGAGGGCGCCGTGAGGGCGTCACCTACTTCGGGATCGAGGACACCGCGCAGGCGCTCCCCGAGCTCCAGCACGCTCACGACGCCAAGCACTGCCGCCGCTGCGGCGCCCCCTACACCTACGACCGCGCCTTCGTCGGCCACCTCGGCCACTACAGCTGCCCCAACTGCGACGCGGACCGGCCGGCTCCCGACGTCGCAGCCACCACGGTGGAGCTGCGGGGCATGTCCGGGTCTCGGGTGACGATCGCGACGCCCGAGGGGGAGCTGAAGCTCGAGCTCCCCCTCCCCGGGCTCTACAACGTCTACAACGCGCTCGCGGCGATCACGGCAGCGCTCTGCTCGGGCATCTCGCTCGACCTCATCCGCCAGGGGCTCGAGTCGATGGTCGCGGTCTTCGGACGGGTCGAGACGATCGAGGTCGCGGGCAAGCCGGTCTCGATCCTGCTGATCAAGAACCCCGCCGGTGCCAACGAGGTGCTGCGGACCCTCGCGCTCGAGAGCTCGGGGGACGGAATCGACCTCTGGATCGCCCTCAACGACAGGATCGCCGACGGCCGCGACGTCTCGTGGATCTGGGACGCCGACTTCGAGCTGCTGACCGACGATGTGCGCCGCGTGGTCTGCGCGGGGACCCGCGCGCCCGAGATGGCGTTGCGCCTGAAGTACGCGGGCTGGCCGCAGGACCGGATCGAGGTCTCGGGGCCCGATCGGCCCCTCGCTCGACGACGCCGTCGCCGCCGCCCCCGACCGCCTGTTCGCGCTGCCGACCTACACGGCCCTGCTCGAGCTGCGGACGCTGCTGTCGGACCGCGGTCTCGCAAAGGAGTACTGGGAATGAGCCGCCTGCGCCGCGCGCCCAAGGCATCTACCTCTGAGCAGGCGATCTGGCAGGACGTCGAGTTCGGCGCCTACACCGCCGACCTGCCGCTCTGGAAGGAGCTCGCGGCTGCGGCCGATGGCCCGGTGCTCGAGCTCGGCTCCGGCTCCGGGCGGGTCGCCCTGCACCTCGCCAAGGACGGCTACCGCGTCATCGCCCTCGAGCGCGACCCCGAGCTGGTCGAGGCGCTCGCCTCGCGTGCCGACGGCCTGCCGGTCACCGTACTGCAGGCCAACCTGATGGACCTCGGCGACGAGTGGGCGCAGGCCGCCCTGCCCGAGCCCGGGTCGCGATCGCCCCACTTCACGTCGTCCAGCAGCTCGATCCCAAGGCGCGCCCGGCGCTGCTCGCGGCCCTCGCTGAGCTGCTCCCGCCGGGCGGGCGCGCCGCGTTCGCGCTCGTCGACGAGTCGCTCGCTGACTCGCCGACGGCTCCGGGGCGCAGCCCGAGGTCCCCGACGATGCGCGACGTCGACGGCTGGGTCTACTCGAGCGAGCCGCTATGGGTGCAGGTCTCCGAGCGCGCGATGACGGTGCGCCGCCTGCGCCAGCGCGTCTCGCCCGCGGGCGAGATCGAGCGATCGGTCCACGACGACGTGCTGCACCGGATCACTCCGGAACAGCTTGAGGCCGAGGCGGACGAGGCGGGCCTCACGCCCACCGAGCGGCGCGCAATCGAATCCGGGCCGGTCGAGGCCGACTCGGTCGTCGTCATCGTGGAGGCCGGCCATGAGCGGCGGCTCAAGCGCGCTCGAGCTGCGTCTGCTGGCGCTCTACCCCGAGCAGATGAACATCTACGCCGACCGCGGCAACATCCTCTTCCTGCAGCGGCGCTGCGAGTGGCGCGGGATCCAGTTCGACTACACGGCGGCCGGCCCCGGCGACGGGTTCGACCCCGCCCAGCACGACCTGATCTACATCGGCGGCGGCCAGGATCGCGACCAGGTGCTGGTCGCCGAGGACATGCTGAGCACGAAGCGCGACGCGATCGCGAGCGCGGTCGAGGACGGCGCGGCGCTGCTCGCCGTCTGCGGCGGCTACCAGCTGCTCGGGCGCAGCTACCAGCTCGGGGACACTTCGATTCCGGGGCTCGGCATCGCCGACTTGGAGACCGTTCGCGAGGACGGGCCCGCGGCTGATCGGCAATGTCGCGATCGAGGCGAACCTCAGCGACGAACCCGACGAGCCGGCCGAGGTGCTGGCGGGATTCGAGAACCACGGCGGCCGCACCCAGCTCGGCGCCGGCGCGCAGCCGCTCGGACGCGTGCTGCACGGGCACGGCAACAACGGCACCGACGGCCTCGAGGGCGTCCGCAGGCTGAACATGTTCGGCACTTACCTGCACGGCCCGCTGCTGCCGAAGAACGCGGCCTTCGCCGACCGCCTGATCGCTCTCGCGATCGAGCGGCGCACCGGCTCCCGCCCGGTGCTCGAGCCGCTGCGGGACTACCTCGAGGTCGCGGCGCACGCGGGCGCCTTCGCCGCGGCCGAGCGCGGATGACGGCCTGCGACCCGAGCCCCTATAGGATCACGGCGTGATCTTCGTACTGATCCTCGTCGCGCTGGTCGTGCTCGTCGGCGTCATCTACGTCCTGATGCGCAACAGCATCATCGCCTCGCGCAACCGCGTGGAAGAGGCATGGAGCGGGATCGACGTCCAGCTCAAGCGCCGCCACGACCTGGTCCCGAACCTGGTCGAGGCCGTCAAGGGCTACGCCACCCACGAGCGAGCGACCTTCGAGGACGGTCACCAAGGCCCGCAGCCAGGCGATGGCCGCGACGGGCGTCGGAGACACGGCCCAGGCCGAGTCCGCGCTGAGCGGCGCGCTGGGCGACCTCCGCGTCGTCGCCGAGCAGTACCCCGAGCTCCGCGCCACCGAGAACTTCCAGCAGCTCCAGAACCAGCTCTCAGAGCTCGAGGACGAGATCCAGGCCTCGCGCCGGATCTACAACTCGAACGTCCAGAGCTACAACACCAAGATCCAGCAGTTCCCGATGTCGATCGTCGCGAACCAGGGCGGCTTCACCGAGAAGGAGTTCTTCGAGATCGGCGACGCAGCCGAGCGCGAGGTTCCCGAGGTCAGCTTCGACTCAGGCAGCGCCCGCAGCGGACGCACCCGCTGCCGACGCGAAGTAGTCCTACCCCGCTTCTGAGACGCAGCCGGCGCTAGGCGCCGCTGGAGCCGAACCCGCCGTCGCCACGTGAGGTCTCGTCGAGCGCCTCGGCCTCGAGCGGGCTCGCGGTGGCGATCGGGATCAGCAGCAGCTGGGCGATGCGATCGCCGGCTGCGACCTTGAACTCGGAGCCGGCGTCGGTGTTCAGCAGCAGCACGCGCAGCTCGCCGCGGTAGCCGGAGTCGATCACGCCGGGCGAGTTGACCAGCGAGACCCCGTGCTTGATCGCCAGGCCCGAGCGCGGCGTGACGAGCCCGACGAGGCCCTGCGGGACGGCGACCGCGAGCCCGGTGCCGACGCTGACGCGCTGGCCGGGGCCGATGTGAGCGCCCTCGATGCGTAGAGGTCGAGGCCCGCGTCGCCGTCGTGGGCGCGCGTCGGCAGGATCGCCGCCTCGCTGAGCCGTGTGAACTGCAGCTCTTCCAAGTCACCGGAGAAGGTAGACGGCTCGCCGGAGGACGGTGCTTCGTCGACCTCGTCGCCCCAGATCCGGTCCGAGAGGCGCTCGTGGGGGGCGTCCTCGCGCTCCGAGGTCGACACCTCCTCGTCGTCGGCCATCACCGTCGCGAGCGGGTCCCAGGAGCCGTTGGTGTCGCCCTCCTCGTCGTCGCCGGCACCGGCCGGGTGCTCGAGGTCGACGCTCCAGCGCTCAGTCTCGAGAGCGTCCCCGCCCGTTGACCGAGAGGTCCGCAAACCGCTCGGCGACCCCGGCAGGGACGAGAGCGCGGACGAGAACACCGTCAGGGCGGTCTTCGCGCTCGAGGTCGCCAGCGATTTCGTGAAGCTCGAGAAAGCCGCTCACCATGCGTCGAAGGGTACGAGCAGCTCGACCTCGGTGAGGCGCTCCTTGATCAAACGCGCGATCTCGGTCGCGCAGATCGTCGAGCCCCTCCCCGCTCTGCGGCCGAGACACGAGGACGGCTCCCGGGTGGCGAAGGCGCAGATCGCCCCGCTCGTCGTCGGGCACGAGGTCCATCTTGTTGAGCACCACCAGGCGCGGCTTCTCGCCGGCCCCGATCTCCTCCAGGACCGACGTCGACTGCCTCGATCGCCTCGCGCGATCTCCTCCTCGGACTGCGAGCCGTCGATCACGTGCAGCAGCAGGTCGGCGAGCACGGTCTCCTCGAGCGTGGCCTTGAAGGCCTCGACGAGCTGATGGGGCAGCTTGCGGATGAAGCCGACCGTGTCGGTGAGCAGGAAGCGCCGCCCGTCGTGCTCGAAGGCACGGGTGGTCGGGTCGAGGGTGTGGAAGAGGCGCTCCCCCACCCCGACGTCGGCGCCCGTGAGCGCGTTCAGGAGGGTCGACTTGCCGGCGTTCGTGTACCCGGCCAGCGCGATCGTCGGCAGGGCCGCCGAGTCGCGACGCGCCCGCATCACCGCGCGGTTTCGCCCGGTCCGCTCGAGCCGCCGGCGCAGGGCCGAGATCCGGTCGCGCGCCAGTCGACGGTCGACCTCGATCTGCGCCTCGCCCGGGCCCCTGGTCGCGACCCGGCCCCCGCCCCCGCTGCCGAAGCCGCCCGCGAGGGCGTCGAGGTGGGTCCAAAGGCCGCGCAGGCGCGCGAGGTTGTACTCGAGCTGCGCCAGCTCGACCTGCAGCTTGCCCTCGGCCGTGTGCGCGTGGTCGGCGAAGATGTCGAGGATGACCGCCGTGCGGTCGACGACCGGGACGCCGAGCTCGGCCTCGAGGTTTCGCTCCTGGCGCGGGGCGAGCTCGTCGTCGACAGCGACGAGGTTGGCGTTCCTGGCCTTGATCTCGGTCTTCAGCTCGTCGATCTTGCCCTTGCCCAGGTAGCGGTCTGGGTCGGGCTCGTCGCGTCGCTGGACCATCTCCCCCGCCGTCGCCACCCCCGCGGTGCGGAGCAGCTCCTTCAGCTCGGCCAGGTCGTCGCGCTCGCTCCTCGGGTTGCGCGAGCACGCCGACCGCAAGGGCGCGCTGGGCCGCCCTGCGATTGTCGACACCGGCGCCGTTCGAGGGGCCGCGCGTCTCGGTCGTGTTGCCGCTGCGTCCTCGTGCCATCAGACAGAGCTTAGGAGCCTCACGGACAGGCGGGGGCGCCGCTGGGATCCTGGTCAGGCCGATGTTGCTCACGAACGGGAGCGCCCCCGCGGCGCACGCGTTCTGGATCGACAGCCCATCGGTCGCCGAGTCCCCGGCCGCGGTGTAGTCGGTGGCGGTGACGAGCAGCCCGGTCGCCGAGATCCGCCGCAGCGCCGCCTGCGCGCCGCCGAGCTGCGCGGCCGTCGTTCTGACGTAGCGCTTGCGCTTGAAGCTGTAGGTCGAGGTCACGTCCTCGCGGTTCCAGCCGTCGTAGTAGCGAAGCAGCGGGGTGATCGAGCGCTCGCCGTTCTGGGCGAACAGCAGGCCTCCCCGCCCGCGCGTGAGCGCCGAGAGCCTCCGGACGAGCCTTCTCATCCCCTTCCGCTGCTTCGCGAACTCCTCGACCATGTCGGTGTTGTCCAGGAACAGCCCGTCGAATCCCTTGTTCAAGAGGCGCGGCGCGATCCGTCCGGCGATCTGATTGCGGAACCCCTTGGCCGACGCCCGGGCGTAGAACTCGTCGAACTCCTCGAAGCTCTGAGGCAGACGGAACGGCTTCAGCTTCGGGTACCAGGAACGGTAGGGCTCGATCGTGCCCACGCTCAGATAGCCGAGGACCAGCGACCCCTGCGAGCGCAGGCGGGTGACCGTCGCGGCGCTCGCCTGCTCCCCGTCGACGATCACGAGGTCGTACGGCGCGAGCTGCGCCGCCGCCGACGCGGTGTTCGGGTCGATCCCGAGTGCGAAGGCGAAGTCCTCGACGGCCGCGAGCCGCGGGTCAGACGGCGCGCCCGCCGCGGCGGCGGGAAGGGCAGCGAGCGCGACGGCGCAGAGCGATGCGGCGAGTGCGGCGCGGATCGGGGTCACCGCCCCGAAGCTAGCTCAGGCGGTCCGCGGGCGCGGCGCAGGCGCCTGCGGAGGCGCGGCGGGAATCAGCGCCGCCGCGGCGATCACCGCGGCGAAGGCCGCGCTGCGAGCGGCGACAGCGAGGGCGTCGCTGCCCATCGGGTCTCCGAAGACGAGCACGCCGCCGACGATCGCCGCGGCGTTGGCGGCGACCGACGAGACGACGATCACGCCGATCGGGCTCCCCGAGTCTGCAGCGAGCGCGCGAGCGCGAAGAAGGCGACGATCGCAGCGAGCAGCGCGACCATGGTCCAGGGGCTGACGATCGCCGAGGAAGTCGGAGGGGACCGCGTCGGCGAGCAGCCTTCAGGGCGACGTCGGAGACACCGAGCAGCACGCCGGCCGCGGCGGCGAGCAGCAGCCCGCCGTGGCGATGGCGGCTGCCCCTCGCCCGCGTCGGCCGAGAGCAGCAGCGCGAGGCCGATGACGATCGCGCCGCCCTCGAAGGCGGCCATCGCCGACGACGAGTAGGTCGAATCGGCGGCTTGCCTCCGCGTCGCCGTCAGCGCCAGGAAAGCCAGGCCGGCCGCGCTCAGCCCGAGCCCGACCATCTCGCGCCACGCCCAGGGTGATGCCGAACCAGTGCCGAGCCGGCAGCGCCAGCAGGGCGATCCCGCCGGCGATCACGGACTGGACCAGCGACAGAGGCGCCAGCGACAGGGCCGCGACGTGCAGGCCCCAGGCGACGAAGGCGACGATGAAGCCGATCGTCCACCAGCGCGAGGCGAACAACGACGTCGGCGCTCTCGCAGCGGGTGGTTGAACTCGCACCTCGGGCGCACTGGTCGCTCCGCGGTGCTTGCAGAGCAGCGCCACGTTCGACAGGAGCGCGCAGGCGAGGGCGAGTAGGAGGCCGAGTTCGATCATCTTCATTGACTTCGACGCCCCAGCGCCTGTCTTTAGCCCCCCTACCCGATCTGGCCACGGGCAACCTGAAAGTCGGTAGGGCTACGAGGTCAGGTGCGCACGCAGCCGCTCGACCGCTTCGGTCAGCAGCTCGTCGGGCGTCGTCAGCGAGATGCGGAAGAAGCCCTCGCCGCTCGGCCCGTACATCGATCCGGGTGAGACGACCACGCCCGGCCTCCTCGAGCACCAGCTCGGCGAACGAGGTCGAGGTGTGGCCCTCAGGGACGGGGGCCCAGATGTAGATCGTGCCCTTCGGTGGGCTGACGTCGACGCCGATCGCGCCGAGCGCGTCGACCACCAGGTCGCGGCGGCGCTGCGTAGATCGAGCACATCTCCTCGACGTGCTTGCGCGGGCCGCGCAGCGCGGCCGCGCCGGCGAGCTGCACTGCCTCGAAGAGGCCCGAGTCGATGTTGGTCTTGAGCCGCCAGTAGGTCTTGACGGCCTCCGGCGTTGCCGAGGATCGCCGCGCAGCGCCAGCCGGTCATGTTGTAGCCCTTGGAGAGCGAGAAGACCTCGACGCCGACCTCCTTGGCGCCCGGCGTCTGTAGGAAGCTCGGCGCGACGTAGCCGTCGTAGGTCGTCTCGGAGTAGGCGTTGTCGTGAACCACCAGGAACTCGTGCTCGCGCGCGAGCTCGACGACCTGCTCGAAGAAGCCGTCAGGGACGATCGCCCCCGTCGGGTTGTTCGGGTAGTTGATGAACATCAGCCGCGCCGCGGCGAGCTTGTCGGCCGGGATCGCGTCGAGGTCGGGGACGAAGCCCCGCTCGGGCACGAGAGGCATCAGGATGGGCCTCGGCGCCGGCGAGGATCGGGCCGCCGGTGTAGACGGGGTAGCCGGGGTCGGCGGCGAGCGCGACGTCGCCGGGGTCGAGGAACGCGAAGCAGAGGTTGTAGATGCACTCCTTGGCGCCGATCGCGGGGATCACGTCGTCGACTGCGTCGATCTCGACGCCGAAGCGCTCCAGGTAGAAGTCGGCGATCGCCTCGCGGAACTCCGGGCGGCCGCGGTTCGACGGGTACTTGTGCGTGCTCGGATCGCCCACGGCCTCGCGCATCGCCTCGACCACGTAGCGGAAGGTCGGCGTGTCGGGGTCCCCGATCCCGAGGCTGATCACCTCGATGCCCTCCTCGCGCTTGGCCTCGACCTTGCGCTCGAGCTCGGCGAACATGTAGGGCGGCATCGCCTCCAGGCGCTTGGATGGGTCGGTCAGAGCCACGGCGCCGGAGAGACTAGTGACTGGCTAGAGCTCGCCGAGTGCGGCGGTCAGCTCGAGCGAGAGCTCGCCGGAGCAGATCGGCTCGGCCCAGCCGGTCAGCCGCACGTCGAGCTCGGGGCTCACCTCGACCTCGAGCTCGCCGCCGTCGAGGCGCACGGTCAGGGGGCTGGGTGCGCCCGCGAGGAGGGCAGCGACCGCAGCGCCGCTCGCCCCGGTTCCCGAGGAGAGCGTCTCCCCCACCCCGCGCTCGAAGATCCGGGCGCGCACCGCGCTGCCCTCGACGGCGTAGAAGCTGACGTTGGTGCGGTTCGGGAACAGGTCGCTGCGCTCGATCTCAGGGCCCAGCGCCGGCAGGTCGAGCTGCTCGAGCTCGGTGGGATCCGCGGCGATCGCGCACTGCGGGTTGCCGATCGAGACGTGCTGGAAGCTCCAGCTCCGCCCTCCGGACTCCACCACTCCGCGGCCGTCCGCAGGCCCCGAGGGGAAGTCCTTCGACGTCGTCGAGGCGCGTCCCATCTCGAGCGTGCAGGTGCGCTCCGAGGTGATCGTCGGCGTGATCGGCCCCGCCGCGGTCGTGATCGTGAACTCGTCCGCGTCGGTCCAGCCGTGGCGGCGCAGGTAGAGCACGGCCTCGCGGGCGCCGTTGCCCGAGAGCTCGGCCTCCGACCCGTCGGGGTTGAAGATGCGGAGCTCGGCGACGCGCTCGGGGTCCTCGCTACGCGCCAACAGCAGGACGCCGTCGGACCCGACGCCGAAGTGCGGGTCGCAGATGCGGCTGATCCTTGCCGGGCTCAGCTCCCAGGGCAGGCTATCGGCCTCGACGATGACGTAGTCGTTGCCGAGCGCGGTCCACTTCTCGAAGGAGAGGCTCATGGGAGCAGCGAGACTATTTCGCGCGCGATCTCGGCGTCCCCGCGCCCGGAGCGGTCGATCTGGCGCACGTCGCGCATCTTCCGCATCCAGGTGAGCTGGCGGCGCGCGTACTGCCACTGAGCCGTGCGCATCCTCTGCGGGTCGCCGGCGAGCAGTTCGTCGAAGCCGATCGCCGCGCGCGCCGTGCGCGAGGCGCCCGCGGAGTCGGCGCTTCGCACCTCCTCCTCCGCACCGAGCGCGAGCATCTCGTCGACCCGCGCGTCGATCCGCTCCCGCAGCTCGTCTCGGTCGCTCGTCAACCCGACGAGCACCGTCGGGCGGCGTAGTCCCTGGCTCCACAGCTGCGCGCTCGAGCGAGCGGGCTCGATGCCCGCGCGCTGCAGCTCGATCAGGCGCGCGACCCGCTTGCGGTCCCGGGGATGCGCGGTCGCCGCGAGGTCGTCCGGCAGCTCTGAGTGCAGCGCCTCGGGACCCCGCTCGGCGATCTCGTTCTCGACCTGCTCGCGGACATCGGCCGGAACCGGAGGGCGCAGCTCGAGCTCCGAGAGCGCCGCGCGCATGTACAACCCGGCGCCGCCGACGAGAATCGGCCTGCGACCCTCGCCTGCCAGCCCGTCGATCTCAGCGTGGGCGCGCTCCGCGAAGCGGCCGGCCGAAAACTCCTCGTCGATCGCGGCGATCCCGAGCATGCGGTGTTCGAGGCGGGCCTGATCGTCGCGGCCGGCGGCCCCGCTGAGGATCTCAAGGCCCCCGTAGATCTGGATCGCGTCGCAGGAGACCGCGACGGGATCCTCGCCGCGCTCGCGCAGGAGCTCGGCCGTCTCGATCGCGACCCCGGTCTTGCCGACCGCGGTCGGCCCGAAGATCGCGAGGACTTCGGGCGGGCTCGGCTCAGGCGCGGCTGAGGATGCGCTCATGGCCCGACAGCGTCGTCGAGGTGGCGCCTGTGATCTCGACCTCGACGAGCTCGCCCGGCTGGGCGGTGCCGTCGAAGTTGACCGTCTTGTTGTGGCGTACGCGCCCGCGCAGGCGGTGCGGGTCGTTGCGGCTCGGTCCCTCCACGAGGACTTCCATCGTGCGCCCGACGAAGCGCTCGGAACGCTCGCGGGCCCTGCGCTGCACGACCTCCACAAGGCGCCCCATCCGCTCCTTCTTGACCGGGTGCGGCAGCTGGTCATCCATGCCGGCGGCCTCGGTCCCGCGGCGCGGCGAGAAGACGAAGGTGAACGCACCGTCGTAGCCGACCTCCTCGCAGACCTCGAGGGTCTCGGTGAAGTCGGCCTCCGTCTCGCCGGGAAAGCCGACGATGATGTCGGTGGTGATCGCGCAGTCGGGCACGTGCTCGCGGATCAGGGCGACGCGGTCCATGTAGCGATCACGGCCGTAGGTGCGCCGCATGCGCTTGAGGATGGCGCTGGAGCCCGACTGAAGTGGCAGGTGGATGTGCTCGCAGAGCGACGGCAGCTCGGCGTGCGCACGGATCACGTCCTCCTTCATGTCCTTGGGATGCGGGCTCGTGTAGCGGATGCGGTCGATCCCCTCGATGGCGTCGATCCGCGTCAGCAGCTCCGAGAAGGTCGTCTTGTGCCGGTCGGCGTCAGGCGGGAGGTCGCGCCCGTAGCTGTTCACGTTCTGGCCCAGCAGCGTCAGCTCGCGTACGCCGTCGCCGGCGAGGCGCTCGGCCTCGGCGACCAGCTCGTCCGGCCTGCGGCTGGACTCGCGGCCGCGCGTCGACGGGACGATGCAATACGCGCAGACCAGGTTGCAGCCCTGGGAGATCTGGATCCAGCCTTGGAACTCCCGCGCGCGCTTGGTCGGCAGGTGGCCCGAGAGGTCCTCGAACTCGAAGTAGCCCTGGGCGGTCAGCGAGTCGGAGGTCAGGAACTCTGCGAGCCGGTGGATCTGCCCGGGGCCGAAGGCGACGTCGACGAACGGGAAGCGGCGGAAGACCTCGTCCTTGACCGACTGCGCCCAGCAGCCGCCGACGCCGACGATCCGCTCTGGGTCCTCGCCCTTCAGCCGCTTCGCCTCGCCGAGGTGGGCGATGAAGCGGTTGTCCGCCGACTCGCGGATCGAGCACGTGTTGAAGAGGATCAGGTCGGCCTCGTCGCGGGTCTCGGACTCCGAGTAGCCGAGCGAGGAGAGCATGCCCTTCATCCGCTCGGAGTCGTGCTCGTTCATCTGGCACCCGAAGGTGGTGACGTGGAAGCGCTTGCCGGGCATCGGGGGCAGGCTACCTCCCAGCAAAGAGTTGCGAATCGCCGGGAATAAAGCCGGCGGATGGGCGTCTTGGGTCGTGACAGCAACCAGAAAGGCCCGACATGCATCCGCTCGCACAGCTCATGAACTCCCAGCAGCGCCACACCCGTCAGCAGATCTCCCGCACCCCGCGCTTCCGCGTCGCCGAGGTCTCGAGAGCCCGAGGACGAGGCCCAGGTCGTCGCCACCGCGCCCACCCGCCTCGGCAGGATCCGCGTCGCCATCAGCTGGGCGACCCCCGGAACCGCCGCCCGGCGTCGCACGCTTTGAGGGAGTTCACGCTTCGCATCTGCGGCCCCGAGGATGATCGAGCTGTTCGCTCGATAGCGGAGCGCGACAGCGCCGGCGTGCCCTCCGGACCGCTTCTGTGCGCGGAGATCGAGGGCGAACTGGTGGCCGCGATCTCACTCGCCGACTGCCGGATGATCGCGGACCCCTTCCGACCGACGGCGGACGCGGTCAACCTGCTGCGTCGCCGCGCGGATCAGGTTCGCAACACCGAGCGCGGCCGCAGCCGACTTCCCCGGTTCCTGCGGATACTTCGCCTACGACGAACGGCCTGTAGCGAGCCGCGCTAGCCGGCGAGGGCGCTACTCGACGGTGAGGGTGCCCTCCATGCCGCCCTCGCGGTGCCCGGGAACGGTGCAGAAGAAGACGTATTCCCCAGGTACGAGCTCGGCGCTCGTCTCTGTGTCCTCGTTCGCCACGGTCGAGCTCTCGGCGAGCAGCTGGCCCGCATCGTCCTCGATCGCGACGTTGTGAGAGACCGGGGACGGGTTCGCGTACGCGATTTTGACCGCACCGGCGGCGGCTTGCAATCCATCCGGATCGAAGACCAGGGAACCGTCCGGCGGCGAGGTGACGTCCAACGTCTGTGCCGGGCCGCCCTCGACCAAGGGAGATGCCTGCTCCGAGGGGGCCTGCTCACCACCTGGTGCCGCCCCAGGCTCCGTGGGGGTCTCTCCGCTGGGCGAGCCGCCGGGGTTCGTCGTCACGGTGTCCCCCGACTCGACCTCTTCCGAAGCGAGCGCCTCAGCCTCGGCGATCTCGGCGTCGCGGTGCTCCTTCTCCTCCGAGGCGTTGGCGACGCTGTACGCGGCGGCCCCGACCACGAGGAAGCCGAAGACCGCGATTCCCGCGCCCATCGCGCGCCCGGTGGGCGGAAAGGAGTCCTTGCCCCGGATCCCGATGAACGAGATCGCGAGCGCGGCGAGCACCAGCGCCCCGCCGAAGTACCAGAAGATCGAGCCATCGAGGTCCATTACGCGGGTCGGATCCTATCCACTCGCGCCTACGCGCTCGCGCAATACCGTGGGGGTGTCGGTCAGTTCGGGCACCGCGCCCCGTCGACGGGGCCCCCGCCGGGGGTGCGCCCGTGGTGCCGGTATCAGTAGAAGATTTCTAGAAGAACCAACTGGACGCCTCCCCGGTCGCACCCCCGACGCCGGCCTCATCGGTCACGACGCGCGGTTCGCGCGGGGCGCGCCCCCGAGGGGTCCGGCCGCGGATCCCCGCGTGAGGCGGCAGACGACGGGATCGGCGTCGGGGATGGGGCCGGGGGCGCGTCCTGTTGCTTTTTCAGGGTTGGTTGTCATGATGTTCGCGCCCCCGGGCCTACCCCCGGCGGCGGTCCCGTCGCCTCCGACCTACGCCGCTTCGAAGCGCCTCACCGCGTCATAGGCCGCCTCCAGCGGGAAGCCGCGGCGCGCCAGCAGCGACAGCGCCTTCCCCCGCCCCGCCTCGTCCCCGGCGCTGGCTCCGCTCTCGGCCAAGAGCGCGACCGCCCGGTCGAGCATCACGTCGTGGGGTTCCGCGGCGGTCGCCGCGACGATCAGGCCCTCATCGAGGCCGCGCGCCCGCAGGGCCTCCGCGATGCGGTCCGGCCCCCACCCGCGCAGCTCTCGCTTGTCGTCGGCAAATGCGAGAGCGAAGCGCTGGTCGTCGACTGCTCCGGCCTCGTCGAGGCGCTGCATGACGTCCGCTAGCTCGTCCTCCTCAATCCCGCGGTCACGCAGCAGCCCCTCGATCTCGGCCGCTGTCCGCTCCTTTTGCCCGAGCGCCTTGAGGGCGAGGTCGAACCCGTCCTCCTGTCGGCCCGTCCTACGCAGCCTTCTTCGCCTTGGCCTTGGGGGCGTTCTCGGCCTCGTCCTCGGCGTCGCCGTCCGTTGCGCCACCCTGCTCGGACTCGGCCTCCGGGGCCGGGTCGGGCACTGCCTGCGGCTTGCGGGCATCGATCGCGTCCTGCTTGACCTTCGCCGCGGCGCCGATCTTGTCGTAGACCAGGCCCTCGATCTCGTTTCGCATCTCGGGGTTCTCGCGCAGGAACTCCTTGGTGTTGTTGCGCCCCTGGCCGAGGCGGGTCTCGCCGTAGGAGAAGAAGGACCCGGACTTCTGGACCAGGTCGTGCTCCAGGGCCAAGTCGAGCACCCCGCCCTCCTTCGAGATCCCCTGCCCGTACTCGATGTCGAACTCGGCCTGCTTGAACGGCGGCGCGACCTTGTTCTTGACCACCTTGACGCGCACGCGGTTTCCGACGGCCTCGGTGCCCTCTTTCAGGGTCTCGATGCGGCGAATGTCGAGCCGCTGCGAGGAATAGAACTTCAGCGCCCGCCCGCCGGGCTGGGTCTCGGGCGAGCCGAACATGACGCCGATCTTCTCGCGGATCTGGTTCGTGAACACGCAGAGGGTGTTCGCGCGGTTCAGGTTCCCGGCCAGCTTGCGAAGCGCCTGCGACATCAGGCGGGCCTGGAGGCCGACGGTCTGCTCGCCCATCTGCCCCTCGAGCTCGACCCGCGGGGTCAGCGCGGCGACGGAGTCGATCGCGACCACGTCGACCGCGCCGGAGCGCACCAGCACGTCGACGATCTCGAGCGCCTGCTCGCCGTAGTCGGGCTGGGAGATCAGAAGCTCCTCGGTGTTGACGCCGATCCGGCGCGCGTACTGAGGGTCGAGCGCGTGCTCGGTGTCGACGAAGGCGCAGACGCCGCCACGAGCTTGAGCCTCGGCGATGATGTGGTAGACGAGCGTCGTCTTACCGGAGGCCTCGGGGCCGAAGATCTCGATGATGCGCCCGCGAGGAACCCCGCCGACGCCGAGCGCGACGTCGAGCGGCAGCGAGCCGGTCGAGATCGCCTCGACCGCGACCTTGCTGTCGGCTCCGAGCCGCATCAGCGAGCCGGCGCCGAACTCCTTCTCGATGTGGCTCACGGCGGCCTGCAGCGCCTGGTCGCGCGCCTTGGCGTCCTTCTCGCCGGGCTCCCTCAGGTTCGCACCCCTCGCGTCGGCATCACTCGTGTTGGGCTTCGCGTCTGCCATTTCCATCACCTCTCTGTCTCGTCGGCCGTCGGAAGCTCCAACTCAGCCATCGGTTCGTATACAGCGCCCCCTCGCCTCTGCAGCGAGCGGAAGAGGACCAAACGTACGAGCGCCGTCGGACGTAAGAACGTATGTTCGGGAATGGGTCCCGGCGGGCGCTCCACCCCCGCCGGCTTGCGGCCGCCTCGCTTGGCGGGCCGCACACGCGCCACGGTCAGATGGGGCCAGAACGGGCGCGCCTCGGGCTCGTGGAGCCCAGCCGCGACCAGCCCCGACTCCACCTGCCGCTGCAGGGCCTCGGCCTGCCGCGACGGCGTCGACAGCGCGAACAGGCGAGGGCGCTTGCCGCGGGGGATCCCGACGGGCTCTGGCTCGACGCTGATCACGGGCGCCGGCGAATCGACCTCCGAGAAGGCGGCTTCGGCGATCGCCCTGACATCACCCTCGTCGCGCGACCCGAGGAACACCAGCGTCATGTGCAGGGCCTCAGGGCGCACCGCCCGAAGCGCCAGGTCATCGAAGCCCTCCTGCCAGCCCGCGAGGCCACTCCGCAGATCGGCGGGGATGTCGAGCGCGACGAAGAGGCGCACCCGCGGCGGCCGCGTTTCGCTTTCCGGGCTCGGTGCCACGCACTGAACCGTAAGCGCGCGATCGGTCCGGTTCGCCCCCGCGGCAGCGGGTAAGCAGCGCTCAATGGAGACGAGCGAAGATCGCACGAACGGCACCGAGCCCGTCGCAGCGGATGAGAACGCCCCTACCGGCGCGGCTCGCAAGTCGGGGCGTTGGGCCACGATCAAGCGGACCGTGACCGAGTTCCAGGAAGACGGCATGACCGACTGGGCGGCCGCGCTGACGTACTACGGGTTGCTGTCGCTGTTTCCCGCGCTGATCGCCCTGGTCTCGCTGATCGGCGTCTTCGCCGAGCCCGAGGCGACGACGGCGAAGCTGACCGAGATCGTCTCCGAGCTCGGTCCCGACAGCGCCGCCGACACCTTCCAGGGCCCCGTCGAGTCGATCACCTCCAACCGCGGCGCTTCGGGAGTCATCTTCTTCGTCGGCCTCGGGCTGGCGCTGTTCTCGGCCTCGTCGTACATCGGCGCATTCGGGCGGGCCTCCAACGTGATCTACGAAACGCGCGAAGGGCGACCGTTCTGGAAGCTGCGCCCGTTCCAGGTCCTGATCACCCTGGTGATGGTGATCATGCTGGCGCTGATCGCGATCGGCCTGGTCATGACCGGGCCGATCGTCGACGCGGTCGCGGGCCCGCTCGGGATCGGCGAGACCGCCGTCTCGATCTGGGACGTGGCGAAGTGGCCGGTGCTGCTAGCGATGGCCTCGGTGATCGTCGCCGTCCTCTACTACGCCTCCCCGAACGTCAAGCTCCGCGGAATCCGCTGGATCACCCCCGGCAGCGTCGTCGCAATCGTCGTATGGCTGCTCGCCTCGGCGGCGTTCGCGCTCTACGTCTCGAACTTCGGCTCCTACGACAAGACCTACGGCACCCTCGGCGGGTTGGTCGCACTGCTCGTCTGGCTGTGGATCACCAACCTGGCGATCCTGTTCGGCGCAGAGCTCAACGCCGAGATCGAGCGCAGCAAGCAGATCTCGGAGGGCACCCCCGGCGCTGAGAAGCAGATCCAGCTCGAGCGCCGCGACGAGCCCAGCCCGCCGAAGACCGCTTAGCCCCGCGTTCGCGCGAGCCGCAGCACGCGGCCGATGGCCTTGACCACCAAGGCGGGCTGCTGGACCTGCACGTAGTGCCCGCTCTCGCGTGCGAAGTAGCGCTTGATGCCCGGCTGCAGCGACGCGAGGTAGCGCTGGTTGCGCTCCCAGGCGACGTCGACGAAGTCGGCGAAGCTCTCGGCGACTCCCTCTGGGGCGCCGAAGCCCCTGCCCTTGGTGATCGTCACCTCGGGAACCGGCCGGACGGGCGCCGGCTTGCTGCGGATCTGGCGAAACGAGCGATAGAAGTCCACGGTCTCCAGGTCCGCGTAGCCCTCGAGGCCGGGGACGGAATCGACGAGGTAGGAGCGGTTGTAGAACGCGAACTGCCGCTTGTTCATCGCGTCCTGCATCCCTTCCGAGATGGCGTCGACGAGTACGAGCCCCGCCACGCGCTTCGGGTGGCTGGCCGCGTAGTTGCGGATGATCAGGCCGCCGGTCGAGTGCCCGACGAGCACGAAGGGCGCGGGCACGCGCGCCGCGCGCAGGGTCAGCTCGAGGTCACGTGCGATCCCCGCGGTGGTGCGAGGCTGGCGGATCGGCGTGCTGCGGCTGAGCTCGCCCGCCGAGCGCGTCGTCCCGGGGCGGTCGTACTCGCAGACGCGGGTGCGCTGCGAGATGACGCTGTAGACGCTCGCGGCGTCGCCCTCCGGCACGTCGGCCACGTTCCAGATGTCGCCGCGGTTGCGGAGGCCCGCCTCGAGGACGACCGTCGGGGACCCCTGGCCGCGGCACTCCAGGTAGACCTGCCGGCCGGGGCGGATCGTCACAAGCCCCGCGAAGTCACCCGCGGACTGGGCGCCGGCCGAAGCCGACAGCGGAAGCGCGGCCGCGCAGCAGAGCGTCAGTACGGCGAACGCCCTCGCGACCATCACGCCTCCACCTCGTCGAGGAACGCGACCAGCTCGTCGGCGTAGGCCTCCGGCTCTTCGAACGCCGCGAAGTGCCCGCCCGCGGGCATCTCGCTCCAGCGGCGCAGGTCGCCGAGCAGCCGCTCGGTCCAGGCGCGCGGCGGGTTCAGCCCGACGGGCTCCCCCGACGCGCCCCCGCTCATCTCGCCCGGATAGGCGGCGATCCCTGAAGGGACCTCGACCCTCTCCCCCGGCGCGAGGCGCCATCGGTCGCGGCCCTCGGCCCAATAGAGGCGCAGCGAGGACGCAATCGAGCCGGTGGACCAGAACATCGTCAGGAAGTCGCAGAGATCGTCCTTCGAGAAGCGGCTCTCGACCTCTCCCCCGCTCGCGCTCCAGTTTCGGTACTTGTCGAGCAGGTAGGACGCGAGTCCCGCGGGGGAGTCGGTCAGCCCCGGCGAGATCGAGTCGGGAGCCAGCCCCTGGATCACCAGATGCTGGCCGTGGCGGCGGCGCCAGCGCTGAGCGCGCTCGACCCAGGCGCCCTCCTCCTCGGTGAGGGGCGGTCGTTCGAGGTCGCCTGGAAGCGGCAGCGTGTGCGGCGTCGAGACGTGCAGCGCGACGACGCGCTCGGGATCGTCGAAGGCGATCCGGGCGGCCAGCATCCCGCCCCAGTCCCCGCCGGCGACGCTGAAGCGCTCGAGCCCGAGGCCCTCGGTGAGCAGCTCGCGGAGCCGCGCGGCCATGGCTGCAACGTTCAGCGGCTCACCGGGATCCTCGGACCACGCGAACCCGGGAAGCGACGGGACGACCACCTGGCGGCCCGCGGCGACGATCGGCCCGACGACCGGTTCGTACTCGATCGGTCCGCTCGGCCACCCGTGCAGCAGCACGACCGGCGGGGCTTCCGGCTTCTCCGGGGGGCCGGCCCGGAACGCCTGCATCCCGTCCCAGCGCAGGCTCTCCATCTTGTTCAGCCGCTCCAGGCGCGCGAAGTCGTATCCATCGCGCCAGTGCTCGCAGAGCTCGCGCGCGTAGGCGAGGTCGGCGCCGAGGGCCCATCCGTCGCCGTGCGGCTGCTCGGGCCAGCGGGCGCTCCCGAGGCGCTCGCGCAGGTCGTCGACCACCTTCTCGGGCACGCGAACCTCGAAGGGCTCGACGGCGCCGGGTCTCACCTCGGAGGCTCGCGCCCCTCGAGCAGGTACCGCGTCATGTGCATCGCGACCATCGTCGAGCGCTGGCGGATGTCGGCGCGGTCGCCCGGCAGGACCGGGTCGCGAAGGAGCGCCTCGCCGCTCGCGAGCTTGGCGCAGAAGCACACGTAGCCCACCGGCTTCTCCTCCGTGCCGCCGTCCGGGCCGGCGATCCCGGTGACCGAGCAGGCGACGTCGGCTCCGAAGCGCTCTAGGGCGCCGTCGGCCATCTGCTCCGCGACCTCGGGCGACACGGCCCCCTTTGACCCGATCAGGGCGGGGTCCACCCCGAGCAGCTCCACCTTGGCCTCGTTCGAGTAGCTGACGACCCCGCCGGCGAACCACTGCGATGAACCCGGTGCCTCGGTGCAGCGCGCGGCCAGCAGCCCGCCTGTGCACGACTCGGCGACCGCGAGCATGCGCCCGTCGAGCAGGCGCGCGACCACTGACTCGATCGCCTCGCCCTCGTAGCTGTAGGTGAACTGTCCGAGCTGCTCCTTCAGGCCCGCGAGCAGCGCTTCGCGCGCCTCGGCCCCGCCCTCGCGGTGGCGCACGTCGGTGACGAGCTCGCCCCCGCGAAGGCAGGTGGTGATCTCGAGCGGGCTCAGGTCCGCGCCCTTCTCGATCTCGCGCAGGCTGCGGGCGAGCTCGGACTCGGGGATTCCGAACATCCGCACCTCGAAGGTCTCGAACGGCTCGGCGCGGCCGAGCACCTCGCGCACGGCCGGCTGCTCGAGCGCGTCCGGCCACATGCCCTTCAACTCCCGCGGCGGGCCGGGGAGGACGATCACCACCATCCCGTCGGCGGGGACGACCAGGCCGGGAGCCGTCCCGACCGGGTCGAGCGCGGTCGCGCCCTCGGGCACCATCGCCTGCTTGCGGTTCGCCTCACGGAGGGCGTCGGGGTCGAAGCGCATCCTCGAACGCGACGCGAAGCCCTTGATGATCTTGTGGATCTTCGCCTCCATCTCGGAGTCGAGGACCAGCTCGCGGCCGGCGAAGCGACCCACGACCTCGGCGGTCAGGTCGTCAGCGGTCGGCCCCAGGCCGCCGCTTGTGACCACGATCTCGATCCCGTCCTCGCGCATGTGCCGAAGCGCCGCCTCGAGGTCGTCGGGGCGATCGCCGACGATCGTGATCTGCGTGGCCTCGACGCCCAGGGCCCCTAGCTGCTCCGAGAGCCACGGCCCGTTTCTGTCCTTGACGAAGCCGCTCAGCACCTCGGTGCCGGTGACCAGTATCCCCGCGCGCACGCTCACGCGGGTGATTCTCTCAGGACGCTCTCCAGGTTCTCGCGGTGTACGGCCTCGTATGGCTCGTAGTAGTGAACCCACTCCGCCTCGAGCGGCCCCGCGATCAGCTCGCGCAGCGGCGTCTCGCGCAGCTCCTCGTCGTCCCGGCAGCGCTCGAGGACTCGCAAGTACTGCTGGGTGGCCCGGATCAGGCCCCGCGAGTAGCCGCCCTCGGCGATCGCGCCGGGGTCGCCGTGGCACGGGAGGATTCGCTCCGGGCGCAGCTCGTCGATGCGGTCGAGCTCCGCGATGTGAGTCTCGAGGGCGTCGGGCTCGGTCACGTAGGTGACGGTGTCCTCCATCGTGTCGCCGGCGAAGAGCAGCCGCCGGTCCGCCAGCCAGAGCAGCGTCGCGTCGGAGCTGTGGATCTGGGCCTCGATCAGCTCGACCGAGGTCCCGCCGATCTCGATCCGCTCCCGCCCCGAGAAGGTCCGCGTCGGCATCACCAGCGGGTCGATCGCGGGCGGTCCCTCGTGCTCGCCCGCCTCGATTTCGTCCCGGTTGGCGGCCAGCAGCTCGGCGGTGCGCTCGTTGGCGATCACCTCGCAGTCGGCGAAGACCTCGGTGCCTGCGACGTGGTCGAGGTGCCAGTGGCTCAGCACCACCGTGAGCTTCGTCGCGCCCTCCGCCTCGATCGCGTCGCGCACGAACCGCGCGTGCTCGATCGAGACGTGGGTGTCGTAGACGAGCGCCTCATCCCCGTCGAGGATCGCGTAGCTCGCGATACCGAGCTCGATCGCGCCCTCGTCGACCCAGTTGTTGGCCTCCGCGAAGCGGTAGCCGTCCTCGCGCCCGTCGTAGAAGGCCAGGACTCCCTCAGCCGGCCGCAGGACCCGCGTGCGGTGCACCAGCTACCAGCGCGCCCCGGGGGTGGGCAGGAAGAACGCCAGGATCGACCGCCGCCCGCAGCCGGGGCAGCGGCGAAGCGGCTTCACGGGAGTGCCGCAGCGGCGACACGCAGGCTTGTTGGGGACGACGCTCTTCACCCCGGGGAGTCTAGATCCGCGAAGTGCGTTCGAGACCGAGACCTTATGCTTGTAGGCGGGTTCAGGGAGAGCGAAAGCCAAGGAGAGGCGGAGGGATGAGCTGCAGGGCAGAGGAGAGACACTCGAGGTGGACCATCGGCGTGGCCGCGGCCGCGATGCTCGCGACCGCCGCGATCGTTCCCGCAAGCGCCTCTGCGGCCCTCAGCGCCCACGGCAGCGCCAACCAGGTCTACGTGACCGGCGCCAACCCCGGCGAGAAGCTGCGTCTGATCGATCGCGACCGCACGCGCGTCGCGGTCAAGCCGGTGGGGTCGCTCGGCGGAGTGGTCTTTCGCAGGGTCGCTGCGGGCAAGGGCTACCGGGTCCGGGCTAACGACGGGTCTCTGTCGACCCGCGTCAACGTCCTCTCCGGCAAGCCGAAGCCCCCGAACACCGCCATCTACAACCAGACGCTTCCCGCGGGTGGCTACGGGTACCTGACCACCCGCGACGGCACCCAGCTGGCGGTCAGCGTCCGGCTGCCCGGCCCGGTCGAGGACGGTCCCTACCCCACCCTCGTCGAGTACTCCGGCTACGGCTACGCCAACCCCGCGGGCGCCGAGAGCGGCATCAGCCAGATCGGCAACGTGCTCGGCTACGCCGTGGTCGACGTGAACATGCGCGGCACGGGCTGCTCGGGCGGCTCTTTCGACTTCTTCGAGCGGTTGCAGGCGCTCGACGGCTATGACGTGGTCGAGACCGTCGCGCGCCAGCCGTGGGCCCTGCACAACAAGGCGGGCATGATCGGCGTTTCCTATGGCGGGATCAGCCAGCTCTTCGTCGGCTCCACGGCGCCTCCCTCGCTGTCGGCGATCGCTCCCCTGTCGGTGCTGGGGAGCACGGCCACCACGCTCTACCCGGGAGGGATCCTCAACACCGGTTTCGCGGTGGAGTGGGCAAAGGACAGGGTCGACGACGCCAAGCCGGCCTCGGCCACCCAGGGCCAGGACTGGGCCTGGGACCGCATCCAAGACGGTGACGCGACGTGCGCGGCGAACCAGACGCTCCACACCGCGGCCGCCGACCTCCTCAGCAAGGTCAGCCGCAACCGCTTCTACCGGCCGAAGGTCGCGGACCCTCTGAACCCGGCCACCTTCGTCGACAAGATCAAGACGCCCGTCTTCCTGGCGTGCCAGTTCAACGACGAGCAGACCGGCCCCGCGTGCCCGAATCTCGCGGACCGCTTCACGGGCACCAAGCGCAAGTGGTTCACCTACACGAACGGCCTGCACATCGACTCGCTTGACCCCGAGACCTTCAACCGATGGTTCGACTTCCTGGAGATCTACGTTGCGCAGCGAAGGCCTGTTCTCTCACCGCTGGCGAAGGCAACCGCCGGAGTCGTGTACGCGTCCGCGATGGGCGTGCCCGGCGTGACCCTGCCGCCGGACCCGATCCAGGACCAGCCGACTTACGAGTCGGCGAAGAACGCATTCGAGAGCCTGCCGCAAATCAGGATCCTCTTCGACAGCGGCGCCGGCGGCCTGCCCGGCCACCCCGTGCCCGGCTTCGAGCGCTCGTTCAACAGATTCCCGATCCCGGGCACCAAGCCGCGCTCCTGGTACCTCGGCGAGGGCGACGCCCTGCTGAACAAGGCGCCTCGGAAGGGCGGCAGCGACACCTTCACCTGGGACAAGGAGTCGCGTCCGGCCGACAACTTCGCCGGCACCAACACCGGCGGTGGCGACCTCTGGACCGCCAACCCCAGCTATGACTGGCGCCAGCCGCCCGCCGGCACCGCCGCGTCGTATCTGACCCCGCCGCTCCCCGCGGACAACGGGATCATCGGAGCGGGCGCGCTGCACGCATGGATTCGCGCCTCGGTTCCCGACGTCGACCTCCAGGTCACGGTCTCCGAGGTCCGCCCCGACGGCAAGGAGACCTACGTCCAAAGCGGCTGGCTGCGCTCG
The DNA here is from genome assembly GCA_963820665.1 of uncultured Solirubrobacterales bacterium. Lineage (GTDB taxonomy): Bacteria > Actinomycetota > Thermoleophilia > Solirubrobacterales > 70-9 > CAVUAT01. Next base: position 109,837 of record CAWGAL010000004.1, read on the forward strand.
AGCCTGCGCGACCTGAACCAGCGCGGCAGCACCCTGCTCGAGCCGGTCCTGAGCCTGCGGCGTGAGACCGCCGACAAGCTGCCCAAGGGCCGCTTCGAGAAGGTGATCGTCCCGCTCTACTACCAGGGCCACGTCTACCGTGCCGGATCGCGAATCCGCGTCACCGTGACCGCTCCGAGCGGCGACCAGCCGGTGTGGTCCTTCGCCGAGTCGATCCCCGCCGGCGACGCCAACGTCACCGTCTCGTTCTCGCGGGAGCGTCCGTCCCGCCTCATCCTCCCGCTCGTCCCGGGAGTCACGGCGCCGACGCCGCTTCCTCAGTGCCCGGCGCTGCGCGGCGAGCCCTGCCGCCCGTTCTCGCCGTAGCCTCGCGCTAGTCCGGAGCGCCGGCGAGCTCGGGCTGCTCGCCCGTCTCGTCCGATGCCGGCGGGGAGGCGCCGCCGCCGCCGAGCACGCGATCGAGCTCGGAGATCCCGACGAGGACCTGGCGGGGCTTCGAGCCCTCGTAGCCCGAGATGATGCCGCGGCGCTCGAGCATGTCGATCAGGCGGCCCGCGCGGGTGTAGCCGACGCGCATGCGGCGCTGGATCATCGAGACCGAAGCCGTACCCGACTCGACGACGACCCGCGCAGCCTGTTCGAGCAGGTCGTCCTGGTCGGGGTCGAAGTCGTCGTCTCCGCCGCCGGCATCCGATGAGGGCTCGGGGGTCTCGAGCAGCTCCTCGTCGAACTCGGGCTCGCCCTGCATCGCCCAGTGCTCGGTGATGGCCGCGATCTCGCTCTCAGTGATGAAGGCGCCCTGGATCCGCTGGAGCTTGGAGCTCCCAGCCTCGCGCAGCAGCATGTCGCCCTGGCCGAGCAGGGTCTCGGCGCCGCCCTGGTCGAGGATCACGCGGGAGTCGACCTGGGAGCTGACGGCGAACGCCAGCCGCGAGGGGATGTTGACCTTGATCGTCCCGGTGATGATGTCCGTCGAGGGGCGCTGAGTGGCGAGCAGAAGGTGGATTCCAACGGCGCGCGCCTTCTGGGCGAGGCGGATGATCGCGTCCTCGACCTCGGCCGGGGCGACCATCATCAGGTCGGCGAGCTCGTCGATCACGCAGAGGATGAAGGGAAGCGGTGCCTCGCCCTGCTCCTCTCGGACCTTGTTGAGCTCGCCGATGTTCCGCGCCCGCGCCTTGCTCATCACGGTGTAGCGGTTCTCCATCTCGGCGATCAGGTTGTTGAGCACGTTCGCGGCCAGCCGCGGCGAGGTCACGACCGGAGTCAGGAGGTGCGGGATGCGTTCGTAGTGGTTCAGCTCGACCTGCTTCGGGTCGACCAGCACCAGGCGCAGCTCGTTCGGCGACGCGTGGAGCAGCAGCGAGCTGAGGATCGCGTTGACGCTGCCCGACTTTCCTGAGCCGGTCGTTCCGGCGATCAGCGCATGCGGCATCTTCTGGAGGTCGGTGCAGATCGCGCGCCCCGCGATGTCCTTGCCGAGCCACGCGACGAGCGGCGAAGCGCCCTCGGGGCGGCCGCCATAGATGTCACCGAGGCGGACCAAGCGGCGCTTGGAGTTCGGGACCTCGACGCCCACGGCCTGCTTGCCCGGAATCGGAGCGAGGATGCGGATATCGGTCGACGCCAGCGCGTACGCCAAATCGTTGCGAAGGGCTGTGACCTTCGACATCTTGGTGCCGGGAGCGAGCTTGAGCTCATAGCGGCTGACGTGCGGCCCGCTGACCACGCCGACGAGCTTCGCCTCGACGCCGAAGTGGCCGAGCGCTTCTAGCAGGTTCCGCGCGACCTTCTCGTGGTCGGAGCGGTCGGGCCCCTTGTCGGCCTTGCCGCGCTCGAGCATCTTTTCGGGCACCGGCACGACGTAGGCGAGCTCCTCCGACTCGGTGATGCTGCTGCGCTTGTTCCCCATCGGGGTGAGCGGGGCGCCGGTGATCTTGCCCGCCTCGCGCGCTTCGTCGAGGTCTGTGACCGAGGCTGCGGGTTCGCCATCATCAGCACCGCCATCTGCTCCGGAATCGGCGGCTTCGCCTTCGATTCCGTCCGCGATATCGGGGGAAGGTTCCGGCGGGGTGGTCACCCTGAACGTTTCCGTGGTGGGGTCGTCGTCAAATGCGGGTTCACCCAGGGGCTCGGGCTCTGGAACGTCGTGGATCGCACTCACGTCCACTTCGGGCGGCTCGGAGCGCTTGATCGTCGGCGCGTCGTGCAGGGCCTCGGGCGGGCCCCAGATCGGGTCCGTGTCGACCGGGTCGGTGTTGAGCAGGTCGGGATCGGTCGTGTGGGCGCGCGAGTCGCGCATCAGGGTGGCGAAGTCGGCGGCTCCGTTGCGGGCCTTGTCGAACCCGCGGTGCCCGGCGCTGATCATGTCGCTGACCGAGCGCCCGGCGACGAGCAGAAGGCCGGTGATCACCAACAGGACGGCGATGATGTGGGCGCCGATGCGCTGGAAGAGGGTGCTCGAGGCCCAGTAGAGGACCTCGCCGAGACCGCCTCCATGCGCCTTGAAGAACTCCGGCTCGAACAGCTCACCGCGCGTCCCGCCCGGGGCGAGGCCGGCGGTCTGGGCCGCGAGCGCGAGAAGCAGGCCGGCGGCGATCGCGAAGGCCCCTACTGCGATCGAGCGCGGCGAGGGCATCAGCGGCCGCATGATCAAGGCCAGGCCCCCGATGCCGAGGGCGACCGGGAAGACGACCGCGCCCTTGCCCACGGCGTAGGCGAGCGCGGTCTCGGAGCCGTTCCCGACCGTCCCGCCGTTCCAACCGAGGTAGATCACGTATCCGAGATAGACGGCGAGCGCGATCGCGCTCAGCCCGAGCAGATCCATGCGCCGCTGCATCACCTCTGCGGAGGCCGGTCCCTTGCGCGCGGCCTGGCGCCGGGCGGGCTTGCGCTGCGCCGGATGGCGCTTGGCGCCACCCCGTGCGGAGGCAGCCCTCTTGCGCTTGGGCGGTGACTTCCGTCCAGGCGCGCCGAAAAGCTTGTCTGCAAGCATCGGCCCACCTTTCGACGCGCCTCGACGCTCCCCTGCCTGCGTACGCACCGCCGCACGGGCTAAAGCCACGTTCAAGGTAAACCCGCGTCAGACCGCCTGCCATCTACCCTTTCGTGGGTGGAAGGCCAGGCTGCAAGCGCCCGAGTCCTCGTCGTCGAGGACGACGAGGCGATCGCCGATGTACTCCGCCGCTCGCTGCGTGCGGAGGGTCACGAGGTGCGCAGCGCAGGCGACGGCGTCGACGCCCTCCGCGCGGCCGAGGAGTTCGCGCCGGACCTGATCCTGTTGGACCTGGGCCTCCCCCGTCTCGACGGCATCGAGGTGTTGAAGCGGATTCGCGCCGACTCCAGCGACGTCCCGGTGCTGATCCTGACTGCCCGCACCGAGACCGAGGACCGCGTCGCCGGCCTCGACAGCGGCGCCGACGACTACCTGCCCAAGCCCTTCGAGCGCGAGGAGCTCCTCGCCCGCACGCGCGCCCTGCTGCGGCGCCGTCCGCCGCGGGGATCCGCCGCGGTCGTTGTCGGCGACCTGCTGCTGAACCCCGACACGCGCGAGGTCAAGCGCGGCGAGCGCGAGATCGAGCTCACCAACCGGGAGTTCGAGCTGCTCGAGTACCTGGCGCGAAACCAGAAGCTCGTGGTCTCGCGCGAGCGCCTGCTCGAGGACGTCTGGGGCTACGACCCGTTCGAGCAGACGAACACGATCGACGTCTTCATCTCCAACGTCCGCCGCAAGCTCGAGGCCGGCGGCGAGCCGCGAATGCTGCACACCAAGCGCGGCGCGGGCTACATCCTCAAGGCCACCTGATGCCCGAGCCGGTGATGGGCTTCCTCGAACGCGTCCCGGTTCGCTGGCGCATCGCGATCACCACGGCGGGCCTGACGCTCGCGATCCTCGTCGTCTTCGCGGTGGTGCTCGGGAACCTCGTCGGCGACCGGGTCCGCGAGGACTTCAACGACGAGCTCCGCAGCGCCGCTGGGGCGCTGGCGGCCGAAACCAACGTCGCCATCGACCCCGTCAGAGGCCCCGTCATCGACAGCCCCAGCCTCGACGACTTCGCGATGGCCGACGACGCGGTGATCAGCCTGGTCGACAGCTACGGGCGCCCGCTCGAGGGAGCGACGACCGATCCCTCGGCCAGCTTGGGCCCGCCCTCGTCCGAGGTCGCCGACCGCGGCAGCCTGCGGGTCGCTGCCGAGGCCATCGGTTCAGGTGGCCCCTTCTCCGCGTTCTTCGTCCAGTACGCCCGCCCAGACGCCGACGTCGAGGCGACGATCTCGCGCCTTTGGCTCTTCCTGCTCGCGGGCGTTGCCGGCGGCACACTGCTGGCCCTGTTGGCCGGCCTCGCCGTCGCCGACCGCGCGATGCGCCCGATCGCGAGCCTGACGGCGCTCGCGCGCGACATCACGACGACCCGCGACCCCTCGCGCCGGATGCCCGTGCGCGCAGCAGACGACGAGGTCGGCGAGCTGGCGCGGACGATGGACGGCATGCTCGAGGCGCTCGACGCCGAGCGCGCAGCGCGTGAGCGCTCGTTCGAGCGCCAGCGCGAGTTCGTCGCCGATGCCTCCCACGAGTTGCGCACGCCTCTCACCAGCGTGCAGGCCAACCTCGAGCTGCTCCAGGCATCCCTCCCCGTATCAGCGGGTGAGGACCGCCACGCGGTCGACTCCGCTCTTGGCTCGACGCGGCGGATGTCGCGCCTGGTCTCGGACCTGCTGCTCCTCGCTCGCGCGGACGCCGGCCGGCGCACCGCCCGCACCGCGGTCGACCTGTCCGAGGTCGCGACGGCCGCTCGCGACGAGGTCGAGCCGCTGCTAGGCGACCGCCGCCTCGAGATCGAGCTCGCCGACGACCTGCCGGTCGAGGGCAACCCCGACGAGCTCCACCGCCTCGTACTCAACCTTCTCGAGAACGCCGCGCGCCACACCCCCGACGGATCGACGATCTGGCTGCTCGGCCGCCGCGACGGCGACGCCGCCGTGATCGAGGTCTCCGACGATGGGCCGGGGATCTCGGCCGAGCTCGGCGACCAGGTCTTCCAGCGCTTCGTCCGCGGCCAGGGCCCGGCCGACACCTCGGGATCGGGAGGCGGCAGCGGCCTCGGGCTCGCGATCGTTCGCGCCGTCGCCGAGTCACACGGAGGCACCGTCGAGGCGGGCGAGTCCGCCCACGGCGGCGCTCGCTTCGTCGCGCGCCTCCCGCTCGCCGACGATGCCGCCCCTAGCCGTTCACCAGCGCGAGCGAAGCAGGATCGCGCGGCTCGCGAGTAATTCCTTAGTCCGATTTCAACTACCGCACGTACTTTCAGTAGTGGACGAGACACCGGCCCGCGGGGGTGGCCCTCCCTCCGCCTCCGCGGGCCACATAACGAAGCCAGCTCAGCGGAGCTGAGCTGGCTCAAATCCCGCCCGGATTCCTGAACCTTGCCCGGCGTCCGGTCTACGCGTGGGCAGGCGTCGGCTCGCGGGAACCGGCCATCCACTCCCGCTCGATCTGCCGCATCAGGAGCGGGTAGACGATGAGGTGCCGTACCGGCTTGATAGCCGCCATGTAGGCGGTCCCGAACAGCCCGTTCGGCTTCACCAGCACTGTCATCTGCCCCCGGTAGCCGCCGGTCCCGTCCGAGACCCATCCGAGGTGCAGGACGCCGTGGACAGTCCGGTTGGCGATCTCGGCGGCGAACTCGTCGTCGAGCAGGTAGATCGAGCTGAACGGAAGCTTGTCGAAGTCCGGGCCGGACGCAGCCTCGTGCAGATCGGCTGGCAACCGGTCGCGCAGCGTCGGCACCCTGGAGCCGACGCCGGTGTCCTGGTCGTCCCAACCGAGCAGCTCCCCGATCTTCCACCGGATCGCGAACAGAGCACCCACGACACGGGAGGAACCTTCAGCCGGTTCGCCCGAGGTGAACTGCTGCACCAGCCGACGAAAGTCGCCGGGGCCGCCCGGCGTCGGCAGCTCCCAGACGTCCTCGAGCCGAAAGTCGCGGGTGAGCTCGTGGATCCGCCAAGGCCGAAGCGTGTACTCGGTGTTCGGGAGTCTCATCGTTGACCTCCATCAGCCGTTTGTTCCATCCGTCAGCAACACCTATAATATACATACATGCACGTATCTAATGTTGCACGCCCTACCCAGGCCGAACGCAGCGCCCGAACGCGCACCGCGTTGCTCGAGTCCGGCGCGAGGGGCCTCTCGCGCTACGGCTACGGCAACCTCGTCCTCGAGCAGGTGGCGAGCGACGCCGGGTACACACGCGGCGCGCTCTACCACCAGTTCGACGGCAAGGAGGATCTGGCCCTGGCGGTGATCGAGTGGGTCGATGAGACGTGGAGGCGCGAGGTGGATGGACTGGCCGAGCAACAGCCCGATGGGGCCGCTGCGCTGATCGCGCTGGCGCGAGGTCACGCGGTCTACTGCCGGCGAGACGTCGCCGGCGTCATGATGGCGCTCAGGGTCGAGTTCAGCGGCCAAGACCATCCCGTCGGCCGCGAGATCAAGCGGATCTCGCAGACACTGATGAAGCGCTGCGCCCGCCTGATCAATGCGGGGCGCAAGGACGGGTCGATCCCGCCCGGCCCGCCGGCAAGGACGGTCGCGCTGGCGTACTGGGGAGCGCTCGAAGGCGCCGTGATCGCGCTCGCCGGCCAGGCACCGCACGACGAGCTGCTGGCAGCCCGCGCGGCCGCGGGCGTGCTCGGGCTCGATCGCGTTCCCGAGCTCTAGACCTCGACGACGACCGGCAGCACCAGCGGGCGGCGCTTCAGCTTCTTCCAGACGAACTCGGCGATGTCGTCGTGGAGGTCCTCCTGGATCAGGTCTATCTCGCGCACCTTGTCCGCCGCGGCCTCGGCGAGCGTCTTGTCGACGACGTCGGCGATGTCGTCGGCGAGGTCGTCCTCGTCGTCTGAGAGGGCGACCCCGCGGAAGATCACCTCGGGGTCTGCGACCTGCGAGCCGTCGTCGGAGGAGATCGTCGCGACGACGATGAAGACGCCGTCGTCGGAGAGCTTGCGGCGGTCGCGGATCGCGAACTCGTCGGGCTCGCCGACCGAGACGCCGTCCACGAAGATCATGCTCGTGTGGAAGTCCTCGCCGAGCCTCGCCCCCTTGCCCTCGATGTCGAGCGCCACGCCGTTCTGCCCGATGAAGATGTTGTCGGGGTCGATGCCCACTGACTCGGCCAGGCCCGCGTGCAGCCGCTGGCGCTTGTGGTCGCCGTGGAACGGCATCACGTTGCGGGGCTTGGTCAGGTTCAGCATCAGCTTCAGTTCCTCCTGCCAGCCGTGACCAGAGGCGTGGATCGGGGCGTCGGCGGCCGTAATGACGGAGGCGCCGATGCGGAAGATGTGATCGACCGTCTCGTTGACGGCGCGCTCGTTGCCCGGGATCGGCGTCGCCGAGAAGATCACCGTGTCCTTGGAGTGCAGCGAGACGTCGCGGTGGTCGTTGTGCGCCATCCGCCGAAGGGCCGAGAGAGGCTCGCCCTGACTGCCGGTCGAGATCACGACGACCTTGTCGTCGGGGAAGTCCTCGATCTCCTTCGGCTGGATCATCGTGCCCTGCGGGATGTGCGCCATGTCGAGGTTGGAGGCGATGTTGAAGTTCTTGCGCATCGAGCGGCCGACCAGCGCGACCTTGCGGTCGAGCGCCACGGCGGCGTCGATCGCCTGCTGGACGCGATGGATGTTCGACGCGAACGAGGTGACGATGACGCGCCCTTCGCACTTCGAGAACGCGTCGAGCAGCGCCGGGCCGACGCTCGACTCGGAGGGAGCGACTCCCGGCCGGTCGGCGTTGGTCGAATCACCGCACAGGGCGATCACGCCCTCGCGGCCGAGCTCGGCCAGGCGCGAGACGTCGGCGGGCTTGCCGTCGACCGGGGTCTGATCGAACTTGTAGTCGCCGGTGATCAGGATCACCCCCTCGTCGGTGCGCAGCGCCGCCGATCGCATGTCGGGGATCGAATGGGACATGTGCACCAGCTCGATCTCGAACGGGCCTGCCTGGACCTTGTCGCCCGCCGGGAGCTCGGTCAGCGGCACGTCGCGCAGCTTGTGCTCGTCGAGCTTGGATCGCACCATGCTGATCGTCAGGAGGCCGCCGTAGATGACGGGCGGGTTGCCGACCTCGCGCAGGAAGTACGGCAGCGCGCCGACGTGGTCCTCGTGGCCGTGCGTGAGCACGATCGCCTCGATGTCCTCGGCGCGGTCACGCAGCATCGAGAAGTCCGGAAGCACGAGGTCGATGCCGAGCTGGTCGGCGGTCGGGAACATCAGCCCGACGTCGACGATCACGATGCGACCGTCGCGCTCGACCACGGTCATGTTCTTCCCGATCTCCCCCAGTCCGCCCAGGGGAAGGATCCGCGTGCGGTTGCTCAAACTACGCAGCGCTCGCGGTCAGCAGTCCGTGAGCTTCGAGCGCCTTGCGGACGCCGTTGCGGGTCGCCTCGTCGGCTTCGACCATCGGAAGCCGCATTCGGGCTGACGGGATCAGGCCGAGCATCTCGACCGCGGCCTTGACGGGGATTGGGTTCGTGTCCAGCCCCAGCGCGTCGTAGACGGGGCCCAGCGATGAGTGAACCTCGCGGGCGCGGTCGGCGTCGCCTGCGCGCATCGCGTCGAAGATCTGGCGCATCTCGTTGCCGACGACGTGCGAGGCGACGAGGATCCCGCCGACGCCGCCGGTCTCGAGGCAGCGCAAGAAGATGTCGTCGTTGCCGGCCAGCACCGTCATGCCCTCGATCGGGCCGATCTCGTCGTTGTTCGCCTGCTTGACGGCGACGACGTTCTCGATCTGGGCCAGCTCGGCGAGCAGCTCGGGCTCGACGTTGAGCACCACCCGCGAGGGGATGTTGTAGGCGATCACCGGGATGCCGGCCGCCCTCGCGACCGCCTCGTAGTGGGCGAGGATCCCGGCCCGGTTCGGCTTGTTGTAGTACGGCGTCACGACCAGGACGGCGTCGGCGCCGTTGGTCGCGGCGGCGGCCGACAGGTGCTCGGAGTGCCTGGTGTCGTTGGTCCCCGTGCCGCAGATCACCGTCGCGCGGTCACCGACCTCGTCGACGATCGCCCGCAGCAGCGCCGCGTCCTCGTCGTCGCTCAGCGTCGGCGACTCGCCGGTGGTGCCCGCGACGACGATCCCGTGGGAGCCGTTCTCGACCAGGTGGCGGGCGAGCGAGCGCGCAGCGGCCTCGTCCACCGAACCGTCGTCGGCGAACGGCGTCACCATCGCGGTCAGGATCCCTGTGAGGTCAGCCATGCGTGGCCAGTGTACGCCCGGATGCGGAACTCAGCGGTGTCAGGCCGGTACGTCCGCGCCGGCCCACACGGCGGGATGCCTGCCCGCCCAGGGGTGCGCTTCCTCGAGCTGCGCCGCCACTCGGAGCAGCACGTCCTCGCGCCCGTGGTCGGCGACCAGCTGGACCCCGACGGGCAGCCCGTCCTCGGTCTCGTGCAGCGGCAGCGAGATCGCCGGGTGGCCGGTCGCGTTGAACAGCGCGGTGAAGATTCCCGACTTCTCCGCGCGGTCGAACGCCTTGAGCGGATCGGGGCCGCTGTCGTCGAAGGTGCCCAGCGGCGGGGGCGGCTCCCCCATCGTCGGCGTCAGGAGGATGTCGTGCCCGGCGGCGAACCAGCCCGAGACCATGCGGGTGATCGTCTGGTGGAGCCCGACGGCGTTCAGGTACTCACCGCCGCTCTGCTTGCTGCCCTCCTGCGCCAGCGCCCAGGTGAGTGGCTCGACGTCGTCCGGGCCGAGCTCGCGGCCGAGGATCATGGAGAACTGGAGGATGGAGGCGTTCTGCCCCGCCTTCCAGCGGGTCATGAAGGATTCGACGGGGTCCAAGGGACTGCCCGGCATCGCCGGGGGCGTTTCGGGAACGTCGGTGTCGACCGAGTGCCCGAGTGCCTCGAGCAGCTCGCCCGCCTTCCTGGCGCCGTCCTGGACGACGGCGTCGACGTCCCGCTCGGCGAACGGCTCGACCGCGAGACCGATCCGCAGGGTTCCGGGATCTGCCCCGGGCTCCTCCGTGTACGGGCGAAGCGGCGCCGGGGCGAAGTAGGGGTCGCCCGGTGCCGGGCCGTGGACGGCCTCGAGGATCGCGGCGACATCGCGGACGCTGTGCGCGACGACGAGCTCCTCGGTCAAGCCGGAAAGCGCGTCGCCGATCAGCGGGCCCTGCGAGGTGCGGGCGCGGGTCGGCTTGAGCCCAACGAGGCCGTTGTGGCTGGCGGGGATGCGGATCGAGCCGCCGCCGTCGTTCGCGTGAGCCACGGGGACGATGCCCGCTGCGACCGCTGCGCCCGACCCGCCGCTGGAGCCGCCGGGTGTGTGGTCGAGGTTCCAGGGGTTGTGCGTGGCGCCGTAGGCCCGCGGCTCGGTCGTCGGCTGGATTCCCAGCTCCGGCGTGTTGGTCTTCCCGATCGTCACGAACCCGGCGTCGCGGAAGCGGATGCCGAGGTAGCTGTCGACCGGGGAGCGGAAATCGGCGTCCTTCAGCAGCTGCATTCCCAGGTGCATCGGCTCGCCGGCCATCGGCGCCCCGAGGTCCTTGCGCAAGAACGGCACGCCGCGGAACGGCCCGTCGGGCAGGTCGCCCTCGGCCTCCTCACGAGCCTGGTCGTAGAACTCGTGGATGATCGCGTTGAGCTCAGGGTTCAGCCGCTCGGCGGCGGCGATCGCGGCCTCAACGAGCTCGACCGGACTGACCTCGCCGCTGCGGACCAGCTCGGCCTGCGCCGTGGCGTCGAGTGCGTGCAGATCGCGTGAATTCATCGTGTCGGGCCCATGGCGCCGGCGTCCTTCGGGTCGGGGGTCTAGAGCAGGTTCTCGAGCCCGACGACGAAGCGCTCGTCCATCGCGCCGACCTTGCGGACGGCGAGGACGACTCCGGGCATGAAGCTGTGGCGGTCGATCGAGTCGTGGCGGATCGAGAGCGTCTGGCCCTCGCCGCCGAAGATCACTTCCTGGTGGGCGACCAGCCCGGGCAGGCGCACGGAGTGGATCGGCTCGTGGACGTTGCCGCCGCCCTCGGCGATCAGTTCGGCGGTGCGCTTCGCCGTGCCCGAGGGCGCGTCGAGCTTGCGGTCGTGGTGCAGCTCGACGATCTCGCACTCGGGCATGTGCTCGGCCGCCTGCTTCGCGAACTGCATCATCAGGACGGCGCCGATGGCGAAGTTCGGGGCTACGAAGCACTTGGCCTCTCCCCCGGCCCCCTCGACCTTCGACCGGAGCTCGTCGAGGTCGAAGCCGGTCGCGCCGACGACGGCGTGGACACCGGCCTCGATTGCCTTCACGGCGTTGACCCCGACGGTCTCAGGAGTCGAGAACTCGACCATCACGTCGGCGCCCTCGAGCGCGTCGTCCAGAAACACGCCGAGCTCGGGATCGGCCTTGGAGACGACCTCCATGCCCTCTGAGGCCTCGACGGCCTCGACGACCGTCGAGCCCATACGCCCGGCGGCGCCCGAGACGACTACGCGGATCGCGTCGGCCATCCCTCGACTACGCAGCCGCTGCTGCGAGCTCTTCGCTCACGGGTGCCAGCGCCTTGCGGAAGCGGTCCTCGTCGGGAGCGACGCACGCTGCCGAGAGGTTGTCCGGAGCGTAGAACTCGCGCGCGAGCTCCATGACGTCGCTCGGAGTTGACGCCGTCCACCTTCGCGATCATCTCGTCGAGGGTGAGGACGTCGGTGTCGAACAGGACCGACTTGCCGATCCGCGCCATGCGCGCGGCGGTGGACTCGCTGGAGAGGACCATGCGGCCCTTTACGCTCTCCTTCGCGCGGTCGAGCTCCTCCTGGCTTATGCCGTCAGAGTGCAGGCTCTTCAGCTCGGCGCCGATCACGCTGCAGGCCTCTTCGACGTTGTCCTCGCGGGTGCCGACGTAGAGGCCGATCAGCCCGCCGTCGACGAACTGCTGCGTGTAGGAGCCGACCGCGTAGGCGAGCCCGCGCTTCTCGCGGACCTCGCGGAAGAGCCGCGACGAGGTCGAGCCTCCGAAGACGGAGTCGAGGATCGCGAGCGCGTAGCGGCGGTCGTCCCCGCGGTGGATGCCCGGGCCGCCGAGGCAGACGTGGTACTGCTCGGTGTCCTTGCAGTGGAACCCGACGGTGGCTCGGGTCGTGGGGGCCTCGAGCTCGTGTGAGGCGATGCCGTCGGTCGGCGCTTCGACGAAGCGGCGAGAGAGCTCGACGATCGCGTCGTGATCGACGTTGCCGGCTGCCGCGACCACCACGTTGCTCGCCGTGTAGCGCGAGTGGTGGTAGTCGGAGATGTCGGGAACGGGGATCGACTCGATGACCTCTGCGCGGCCAAGCACCCTGCGGCCGAGCGGGTGGTCGCCGAAGATCGCCTCATCGAGCACGTCGTGGACGCGGTCGGAGGGCTCGTCCTCGTACATCGCGATCTCCTCGACGACGACCTGGCGCTCCGAGTCGATCTCGGGGTAGGTCGGCGCGAGCAGCATCTCGGAGAGCAGGTCGAACGCCTTCTCGGTGTGGGTGTCGAGGAACCGAGCGTGCAGCTGAGTCGACTCCTTGCCGGTGGCGGCGTTGATCGACGCGCCCATGCCGTCGAAGATCTCGGCGATCTCGATCGCGCTGTGGCGCTTGGTGCCCTTGAACAGCAGATGCTCGAGGAAATGCGAGACGCCCGCCTGAGCGGGCGTCTCGTTACGGCTTCCTGTGCGGACCCAGAGGCCGAGCGCGACCGACCTGACCGACGGGACCTGCTCGGTCACGACCCGGAGTCCCGAGTCGAGCTCGGTCAGCTGTGCGTCTCCTGTGGAGATCGGCATCAGGTCACACCTGTGTTCGCGTTCCGCTTCGCTTCACGCTTACCGACGCTCTCTGCGACCGCCCCGGTCTCCGCCGCGGCCACCGCCGCGGCCGCCACGATCGCCGCCTTCACGGCGACGGGGCGGACCGGGATCTCCACTGCCCACGCCGGCGAGCTCCTCGGGGCTCTTGCCGGCGACGTCGGGGTCCTCGCTGAGGCGCAGGCCGATGCGGCCGCGCTCCTTGTCGACCTCGACCACGGTGACGTCGATCTGGTCGCCCGAGTTGAGGACGTCCTCGACGGTGCCGACCCGCTCGCCCGGCTTGACGTTGGAGATGTGAAGCAGACCGTCGGTGCCCTTGGTGAGCTCGACGAAGGCGCCGAAGTTGGTCGTCTTCACGACCTTGGCGCCGTCGTAGCGGTCACCGATCTCGGCTTCCTTGGTGATCGACTCGATCTTCTTGATGCACGCCTCGACGAGCTGGCCCGTCGGCGCGTACACGCGAACCGAGCCGTCGTCCTCGACGTCGATCTGCGCCTCGAACTCCTCGGAGATCGAGCGGATGGTCTCGCCGCCCTTTCCGATGAGCGCGCCGATCTTCTCGGGGTCGATCTGGATCGTTGTGATCCGCGGCGCGTACTTCGAGAGCTCCTCACGCGGCCCGTCGATCGTCTCGGCCATCTTGCCGAGGATGAACAGGCGGCCCTTGCGGGCCTGCTCGAGGGCGTCGGTGAGGATGTCGAACGTGACGCCCGTGATCTTGATGTCCATCTGCAGGGCGGTGATGCCCTCCTCGGTGCCGGCGACCTTGAAGTCCATGTCGCCGAGGTGGTCCTCGACGCCGGCGATGTCGGTGAGCACGACGTAGTCGTCACCCTCCTTGATCAGTCCCATCGCGACGCCCGCGACCGGAGCCGAGATCGGCACGCCGGCCGCCTCGAGCGCCATTGCGGAGGCACACACGGAGCCCATCGACGACGAGCCGTTGGACTCGAGCGTCTCCGAGACCACGCGGGTCACGTAGGGGAACGTCTCGAGGTCCGGGATGATCGGGAACAGGGCGCGCTCAGCGAGCGCTCCGTGGCCGATGTCCCGGCGCTTCGGGCCGCGCATGAAGCCAGCCTCGCCCACCGAGTACGGCGGGAAGTTGTAGTGGTGCCAGAAGGTCTTCGTCTCCTGGAGGCCCAGGTTGTCGACCTTCATGTCCATCCTGGTCGTTCCCAGCGCGACCGCAGAGAAGATCTGCGTCTCGCCGCGGGTGAACAGAGCCGAGCCGTGAACGCGCGGGGCGATGTCGACCTCGGTCTCGATCGGCCGGATCTCGTCCGTCTCGCGGCCGTCGGGGCGCTTCTTGTCGACGGCGATGCGCTTACGGATCATGTCCTTCTCGAGCGCGCCGAAGGCGGCCTTGACCGCTGAATGTCGATCGGCGGCCTCCTCATCGTCGCCCGGGGGCGTCGGCGCGTACTCCTCGATCGCCTCGGCCTCGACCGCGTTGATCGCGTCCTGGCGCTCGAGCTTGGCCTCGACCTGCGTGGCCTCCTCGAGCTTCGAGCCGTGCGAGCCCTTGATGGACTCGATGAGGTCAGCGTCGATCTGCGGCGCCTCGACCTCGACCTTCTCCTTGCCGGCCTTGCCGCGGAGCTCCTCCATGGCGGCGGTCAGCTTCTTGATCTCGCCGTGCGCGATGTCGAGCGCGTCGAGGATGTCCTGCTCGGAGACGCCGGAGGCGCCGGCCTCGACCATCAGGATCGCCTCGTCGGTGCCCGCGACGATCAGGTCGAGGTCCAGGTCCTCCTGGACCTCCTCGGCGGGGTTGACGACGAAATCGCCGTCGAGCTTGCCGACCCGCACCGCGCCCACGTGCTTGGCGACGGGGATGTCGGAGACGGCGAGGGCGGCGGACGCGCCGTTCATCGCGAGGATGTCGTATGGGTGGACGTGGTCCACGGACATCGGGGTCGAGACGAGCTGCGTCTCGTGGTGCCAGCCCTTGGGGAAGAGCGGACGCAGCGGACGATCGATCATACGAGCCGTCAGCGTGGCCTTCTCGCCGGCGCGAGCCTCACGGCGGAAGAACGAGCCGGGGATCTTGCCCGCGGCGTAGTGACGCTCCTCGACATCCACCGTCAGCGGCAGAAAGTCGACGTCACGAAGATTTCCCTTGGTTGCCGTGGAGAGGACCATTGTGTCCCCCGAGCGCACGACGACGGAACCGCTCGCCTGCTTGGCGAGTTTGCCGGTCTCGAATGAGATCTCGTCGCTGCCGATCTCAACCGAAACTCGGCTGACTTCGAACCTACTCATGTGGTGTTCCCTTCACTTAGCCGCCACGGTGGCGGCTCTCTTGTTCAGAACTCTCGTTCTCTAACGGCAGCGATGGTAGCGGTTGAGCACAGGCGAGCCGCCTAGGCGGCGGCGATCCGCGCGAGCTCGGCCTCGACCTCGCCGTTGATGCGCCGGCCGCCCTCGAAGGCCGTCGGAGTGCCCGCCACGCCCGCCCGAACGCCGCTTTCGAAGTCACGGCGCACACGCTCCGCGACGGCGTCCGAGCGCGAATCGGCTCTGAAGCGCTCGAGATCGACGCCGAAGCGCTCAGCGCGCTCCCACAGGTGCGGGTCGTCCACCCTCCCCCGGTCGGCGTACAGCGAGTCGCACATCTCCCAGAAACGGCCCTGGGCGCCTGCGGCCTCGGCTGCTGCGTGCAGAGCGGGCGAACGCGGATGCTTCGCCGCCATCGGGAAGTGGCGAAAGCACAGGCTCAGCTCCAGCTTTCGTATCCGAGCCCACGACCCCGCGCACCGAGGGCAGGCGAGGTCCATGTAGACGACCGCCTCGGGCCCGGAACCGCTGACATGGTCACCGGGCCCCACGGGCGGCACCTGTGCGCTGGTCATCTCGGTCACGACGGAAGGCAAGCTCGGCGCCGCTACCGGCCGGCGGAGGCATCGTCGGCGCCGGCCGCGGCGAGCGCGTCGAAGATCAGGTTCGCGCCTGGGATCTCGAGTGGCGTGGGGCTCTCGTAAGACCAGAGCACGTCGCCATTCTCGCCGATCAGCACCAGCGAGCGATTGCCGTGTCCGCGCTCGTCGATGTACGCGCCGTAAGCGCTCATCACCTCGCCCTTCGGATGGAAGTCCGAGAGCAGCGGCATCGTCAGGTTGAGGCGCTCTCGAAAGGCGCGGTGGGAATGCGGCGAGTCGACGCTGATCCCGACAAGCGATGCGCCCTGCGCCTCGATGTCGCCCAGGACCTCCTGGTAGATGCCCAGCTGGTCGCTGCAGACGTTGCTGAAGTCGGCGGGGTAGAAGGCGATCACCAGCTTCCTTCCGGCGAAGTCCTCGAGGCTGACCTCGTTCTCGTCCTGGTCGGGCAGTTTGAAGCTGGGTGCTTCGGAGCCCGGCTCGATCAAGGCGCTCTTCCGCTCGGCGCGCTAGTGGCGCAGGCCGAGCTCTGTGACGAGCGAGCGGTAGCGCTCGAGGTCGCTGCTCTCGAGGTAGCGCAGCAGACGTCGGCGGCGGCCGACCATCTTCAGGAGGCCGCGGCGCGAGTGATGGTCCTTGCTGTTCGCCCGCAGGTGCTCGGTCAGCTCGTTGATCCGCTCGGTGAGCATCGCGACCTGGACCTCGGCGGAACCGGTGTCCGTGTCGGAGCGGCCGTACTTGCCGATCAGCTCCTGTTTCTTGTCCTTTGTAAGCGGCATTCGAGGTGGGAAGGTTAGCGGGACGCGTTCCGGCCGCGTGCCTCGTAGCCGGCGCAGACCTCGCGCGCGTCGGCCACGTCCTGGTTCATCGCCGCGATCAGCTCCTCGGTGCCGGGGAAGCGCTTCTCGCCGCGTAGGCGCTTGACGAATGCCACCCGCAGGTTGCGGCCGTAGAGGTCGCCCTCGAAGTCGATCAGGTACGCCTCGACGAGCAGCCCTCGCCCGGTCTCGAAGGTCGGCCTCACGCCCACGTTGACCGCGGCGGGGCGGCCGTCGGCGAAGGCTGCGTAGACGCCGTGCCCGGGAATGACCAGCGAATCGTCGGGCACGAGGTTCGCGGTCGGAAACCCGAGATCGCGGCCTCGCTGGTCCCCCGTGACGACCTCCCCCTCCATCATGAACGGGGCTCCGAGGCAATCCATCGCCTGCTCAACGTCGCCCGCCGCGACCAGCGCCCTGATCCTGGTCGAGGAAACGGTCTCGCCGTCGACCTCGACCAGCGGGACGACGCGAGTCTCGAAGTCCGGGCACGCGGTGAGCATCGCGGCGTCGCCCTTCGCCTTCGCCCCGAACCTGAAGTTTTCGCCGATCGAGACCTTGGTGGCCCCGAGCCGCCTGACCAGGATGTCCGAGACGAACTCCTCGGCCGTGATCTTGGAGAAGTCCTCGTCGAATGGGATCACGACCAGCTCATCCACCCCGAGGCCCTCGATGACGTCCCGCTTGACCTCGAACGGCGTGATCAGCTTCGGCGCGGCCTCGGCGTGGATGACGCTCATCGGGTGCGGATCGAAGGTGAGGACCGTGTCCGCTCCATCGATCACGGCCTGATGTCCCAGGTGCACCCCGTCGAACGTCCCGATCGCCACATGGCGATCGCGGGGCTCGGCGTCAGGGAGTTGTGTGACTTGAATGCTCACGTGAGAACGACCTCTGGCTTGAGATTGTCGCCATCATGCCGCGCAATCGCGATCAGGTCGCCGCCGTGAGTCAACCGAACGTGTGCTTCGGGGCCGCCGGGCGCCGCCTCCCCAACGGCGCGTCCGTGGCCCACCGCGACCACCTCTTCGGCATCCAGGACGCGTTCCGGCAGGAAGTTCACCAGCTCGGAGACGTCGATCTCGGGCTCCTCGCCGTCGACGAGGCGCAGGTCGCCGATCGCGGTTCGGCGCAGCGACTCGCAGTAGGCGTCGTGCAGGGTCTCGATCAGGGTGCGGATGTAGGTGCCCGAGGAGCACTCGATCTCGAAGGTGGCCCGGTCCCCCCCGCTCTCCAGAAGCTCCGCGCGATGCACCGTGACCGTGCGGGTCGGGGTCTCGATCGTCTCGCCCCGGTGCGCCTTCTTGTAGAGCCGCTCGCCGTCGACCTTGACCGCGGAGGTCATCGGCAGCCGCTGGGTCACCTCCCCCGTCGGCAGCTCGAGGCTGTCGGGCACGATCCCGGTCTCGGTCAGCTCTCCATCGGGATCCCCCGTGGTCGAGGTCCAGCCGAGCCGCGCGGTCGCGACGTAGGTCTTGGGAAGCTCCAGCAGGAAGCGCTGCAGCCGTGTCGCCTTGCCGAGCAGGACGATTAGCAGCCCGGTCGCAAAGGGATCGAGCGTGCCCGCGTGACCGGCCTTCCCGCCCCGTTCCCGGCGCACCCGCGCGACCACGTCGTGCGACGTGACTCCCGCCGGCTTGTCGACCAGCAGCGCGCCGGTCAATCGGATGAGGGTGCGCTGACCTCGCCGCGCAGGAACTCGATGATCTCGCCGTAGTCGAGGTCGGTGCTGAATCCCGCGGCGCGGCGATGGCCTCCCCCGCCCTGCTTGCGGGCGATCTCCGAGACGTCCACCGAACCGTCGGTCGAGCGAAGGCTGACCTTGCGGGCGGAGCGGGCACCTGCGGCGAGATCACGGACGGTAGCCGCGACCAGCGTGCCGTCGATCGTGCGCACGTGGTCGATGACTCCCTCGGTCAGGACCTCGCTGGCGCCCGTCGTCTCGTAGTCCGCGGCCGAGATGTAGGTGATAGCGAGGGCGCCGCCCTGGTGGACCTCGATCTTGTCGAGCGCCACCGCGAGCAGCTTCAGCTTCTCGATCGGCGCGTGCTCGTAGAGGCGGCGGTAGATGTCGTTGACCTTGACGCCGGCCTCGAGCAGCGCCGCCGCCATGCGATGGGTGCGCTCGTCCGTGTTCTCGTACATGAACTTGCCGGTGTCGGTGACGAGCCCGACGTACAGGGCGCTGGCGATCTCGGGCGTCAGGTCGACCCCGAGGGTGCCCGCCAGCTCAAACACGATTTCAGCCGTGCTCGATGCCTCTACGTCGACGAGGTTGACCGAGCCGAAGCGTGTGTTGTCGTGGTGGTGATCGATGTTCAGGATCTTCGCGCCCTCGGTCAGGAAGTCGGCCGGCATACGGTCGATGTTTCCGCAGTCGAGGAAGATCACGGTGCGGTCGGCCATGTCGGCCGGCGGCTCGTGGAAGACCTCCTCGAGCGGGAGGAACCGGTACTCGACAGGAAGCGGGAACTCCTTCGCCGCGAGGAACATCACAGAGTCCTTGCCGAGCGCTCCGAGGATGTGGTGCATGGAGAGCAGCGAGCCGAGTGCGTCGCCGTCGGGGTTCTCGTGGGTGGTGAGCAGGAACCGCTCGGTGCCGCGGATCTCCTCCGCGACGCGCTCGAGGTCCGTCTTGACCATCTCGGCGGCCTCGGTCATGTCTCGTTGTCCTCGTCCAGCATCTGGGAGATGCGGACGCCCTTCTCGACGGTCTCGTCGTAGTGGAAGCTCAGTGAGGGGGTGCGCTTGATGGTCATCTCGGAGCCGATCCTGCTCTGCAGGAAGCCCTGGGCGGAGCGCAATCCCGCGAGCGCGTCCTCCCGCTCGGACTCGGATCCGAGCACGCTGACGTACACGCGCGCAGCGCGCAGGTCGGGTGAGGTGTCTACGTCGGTCACGGTCACGAAGCCGATTCGCGGGTCTTTCATCTCGGTCGAAATCGCGGCACCGAGGACCTCGCGTATCACCTCGTTGACGCGCCGCATCCGTGCGGTGGTCATCCGGCTCGCACCCTAACAGCGACGGCTAAGGACGAAGGTCCTCCAGGCTCAGCAGGTCGCGCTCGAACGACGCGCCGTCGGGATGACGGCTCTCGACGAAGCGCTCGAGCCCATCGGCGCGGTCCCCGACGTCCGACCCGCCGACCAACGCGCATACCAGGGTCGACCGCTGCCACTTGTCCTGCCCGTCCACCTCTGCCACCGATGCCCCGAACCGCCGCCGCAGCTGATCCTTCAGCGACTTGAGCAGCTTCCGCTTCCCCTTCAGGTCATGCACGTCCCCGAAGTGCAACCGAACCTCAACGATGCAGACAAACGCACGCATAGAGGCCCAGCGTAGGGGCGAATCGCGGCCGCTGGCGCCTTAGGTCTGACATGCCGACCAAAGGAGCCATCGGCGTCGAATCGAGGCTCGCCAGACTCGCCGCGAACCAACACGGCGTCGTGTCGACCGGCCAACTCCGGAAGCTCGGACTCGGTCCCGGCGCCATCAAACACCGGACCGGGACGGGCCGGCTTCTCGCCGTGCATCGAGGGGTGTACGCCGTAGGGCATCGGGGCCTCTCTCCCGAAGGACTTTGGATGGCGGCGGTGCTCGCGGTTGGCCGAGGTGCGGTACTGAGCCACTCGGCAGCCGGCTCTCTGTGGAGGATCCTGCCGTGGACGCGCAGAACCGTTGACGTGACGGTCCCGGGCGACGGAGGCAAGAAGCAGCGTGCGGGTATCCGCATCCACCGGTCCCGCACCCTCCTACCCAGCCCCGGTGTTCGAAGCTCCACGACCCTCAGACGGAACATCCCCGTGACCACACCGGCCCGGACCCTCGCCGACCTCCGGGGCTGCGTCCCATCGCACGAGCTCGCCCGCGCCAGCCGCCAGGCGGAGGTCTTGGGACTATCGGTCGAGGATACGAGCCCGGTCTCGGCCGCGCCCCACACCGAACTGGAGCGCGTCTTCCTCGCCCTCTGCCGCCGCCACCGCCTGCCTGAGCCCGAGGTGAACGTCGCAGTCGGCTGCCACCTGCCCGACTTCGTCTGGCGCGAGGCGCGGCTCCTGGTCGAAACCGACAGCTGGCGCTTCCATCGTGGCCGGGCGAACTTCGAGCACGACCGCCGCAAGGCAGCTGCTCTCGCGACCGCCGGATACGAGGTGATGCGCTTCACCTGGCGGCAGGTGGAGGAGGAACCGGGGGAAGTGGCTGACGCGGTTCGGGCGCGCCTCGGCGCCCGCGCGTCTAGCCCAGAGTCTGCTCGACCTGCTTGACCTCGAAGAACTCGAGCACGTCGCCTTCCTTCACGTCGGCAAAGCCCTCGAGCACGATGCCGCACTCGTTGCCCTCGGTGACCTCGGCGACGTCGTCCTTGAAGCGGCGCAGCGAGCCGAGGCGGCCGGTCCAGACGATGGTGCCCTCGCGGACGAGGCGCACCTGGGCGGTGCGGGTGACCTTGCCGTCTGTGACCTGGCAACCGGCGATCGTGCCGACGCGCGAGGCCTTGAAGGTCTGAAGCACATCGGCCTGGCCGAGCGTCTCCTCGACGTCGACCGCTTCGAGCAATCCCTCCATCGCCGCCCGGAGCTCCTCGGTGACCTTGTAGATCACCGTGTAGGTGCGGATCTCGACGCCCTCGCGCTCGGCGGCACGGCGGGCCTCAACGAGCGGGCGGACGTTGAAGCCGATGATGACGGCGTCGGAGGCCGCGGCGAGCATCACGTCGGACTCGTTGATGCCTCCGGTCTGGGCGTGGATGATGTCGACGCCGACCTGATCCTGGGGCACCTTCGCGATCTCGTCCTCGAGCGCCTCGAGGGAGCCAGAGACATCGGCCTTGAGGACGATGTTGAGCTCCTTGAGCTCGCCCTCGCGGGCCTTCTCGAAGACCTCCTCGAGCGTGACCTTGCGCGTCTGCCGGCGGGCGATCTGCTCGGACTTGACGCGCGTCTCGCGCTCCTGGGCGAGCTGTCGCGCGCGGCGCTCGTTCTCGACGACCTGAACGTGCTCGCCGGCCTCGCAGACGCCGTTGAAGCCGAGCACCTCGACGGGCATCCCCGGAGTGGCCTCCTCGACGCGCTCGCCGCGATGGTCGAGCAGCGCCCGGACCTTGCCCCACTGCGCGCCGGCGACGACCGCGTCGCCGACATGAAGGGTGCCGCGCTGGATGAGGACGCCCGTGACCGGTCCCCGGCCCGGGTCGAGCTCGGACTCGATCACCGCACCGGTCGCCGGCGCGTTGGGATTGGCGCCGAGCTCCTCGAGGTCGGTGACGAGCACGATCATCTCGAGCAGGTTGTCGAGGCCGTCCTTGGTCTTGGCCGAGACGTCGGCGTAGACAGTGTCTCCTCCCCACTCCTCGGGGTTCAGGTCATGGCCTGCCAGCTCGGTGCGCACTCGGCTGGGATCGGCGCCCTCCTTGTCGACCTTGTTGACGGCGACCAGCATCGGTACGTCGGCGGCGCGGGCGTGGTCGATCGCCTCGATCGTCTGCGGCATCACGCCGTCGTCGGCCGCGACGACGATCACGGCGACGTCGGTGACCTTGGCGCCGCGGGCGCGCATCGCGGTGAACGCCTGGTGGCCGGGAGTGTCGAGGAAGGTGATCGTCTTGTCGTCGTGGTGCACCTGGTAGGCGCCGATGTGCTGGGTGATGCCACCCGCCTCTCCAGCGACGACCTCCGTCTCGCGGATCGCATCGAGCAGCGAAGTCTTGCCGTGGTCGACGTGGCCCATCACGGTGACCACCGGCGGGCGGTCCTCGAGATCGGCGTCGTCGTCGACGTCCTGCTCGATCTCGACCTCCTCCTCGGCGGCGGTCACGATTTCGACCTTGCGATCGAACTTCTTCGCGATCGCCTCGACGGAATCGTCGGTCAGCGTCTGGGTCAGGGTCGCCATCTGGCCGCTCTCCATCAGGGCCTTGATCACCTCGGCGCTACCGAGCCCCAGCGACTCCGCCACCTCGCGCACCGTGGCTCCGGCGGCGACGCGATTCGTCGGCGCCTCCTCGGGCGCCTCCTGCGTCTTGTCTACCGGCTCCTCGAGCAGCGGGCGGCGGCGGCGGCCTCCGCGGCGGCGCGGCGGGCGGGGCGGCGGCTGGTTCTTGGCGATGTGGTCACGGCGCGCGGCCTGCGAGTCGATGACGACCCGACGGCGCTTCTTGCCGGCCTTCGCTCCGCCGTCAGCCTTGGGCGTAGCGGGAACGGCCTTGGCGTCGGCGGGCGGCGCCTGAGCGGCGGCGGGCTTCGCGTCGGCCTTGGCCTCGGTCTTCGCCGCTGCCTTGGGGGTGGCCTTGGCGGCGACCGGGGCCTTGGCGGCGGCCTGCTTCGGCGGCGCCTTGGTCGCCGTCGCGGCGCCGTCGCCCGACGAAGCCGACTTGAGCGCCGCCAGGGCCTCGGACTCCTCGACGCTCGACTGAGCGGCCTTGGCCTCGATGCCGGCGGCCTTCAGGGCAGCGAGCAACTCCTTGCTCGTCAGGCCCTGCGCCTTCGCTATCTCGTGAACTCGCTTCTTCGCCAAGTTGTCCGGACTACTCCTCGCCCTTGTCCTCGGCGGCCGTTACCGGCTCGGCCTCGGGCTCGTCGGGCTCCGGCTCTTCGTCGGCGTCGGACTGTTCGTCTGCTTCGGCCTCGGGCTCGTCGGCCGTCTCTTCCTCGCGCTCGTCGGCCGTCTCAGCCTCAGGCTCGTCGGCCGTCTCCCCCTCGGGGGCGTCGTCGGAATCGTCCACGCTGTCCTCGGAGGTCTCGGGCTCGTCGCCGTCCTCGGAATCGGCCACACCCTCATCCTCAGCCTCAGCTTCGGCGGCTTCCGCCTCCGCTGCCTCGGCCTCGGCGGCCGCAGCCGCTTGGGCCTCGGCCTCCGCTGCAGCGGCTGCCTCGGCCTCGTCGAACTGGCTCTCCGCCTTCTCGACGATGGGCGCGATCGCGCCGGCGTCGGCGTCGGCATCCGCGAGCGTGGCCAGCTCCTCCTCGCTCAGCGGCTCGAGCACCGCGACCTGGTTGGTCTTGAAGCGGGCGAGAGACTGGTGCTGGGGCAGCCCGCAGAAGTGGGAGCCGTCGAGCGCGGCGTTCGGGCAGCGGCGGCCGGTGGTCAGCATCGCCATGCAGCGGCCGTCGGAGACCTCCTCGCCCTCGTACTCGATGTCCTGATCCTGCTGCGCGAAATCGGTCTCGGAGGTGATGTCCACCTTCCAGCCGGTCAGCCGCGCCGCGAGGCGGGCGTTCTGGCCGTCGCGGCCGATGGCCAGCGAGAGCTGGTCGTCGGGGACGATGACCGTCGCCTCCTTGGTCTCGTCGTCAACGAGAACCTCGCGCACGCGAGCCGGCGAGAGCGCCTTGGCGACGAAGCGGGCGGGCTCCTCGTTGTAAGGAATGATGTCGATCTTCTCTCCGCGCAGCTCGGAGACGACCATGCGAACGCGCGAGCCGCGGGGCCCGACGCAGGCGCCCACCGGGTCCACGCCGTCGGCGTGGGAGATGACGGCGATCTTCGAGCGCCAACCCGGCTCGCGGGCGACGCCGGTGATCTCGACGAGCTTGTCGGCGATCTCGGGGACCTCGAGTTCGAACAGCTTCTTGATCAGCTCGGGGTTGCGACGGGAGACCACGATGCTCGGGCCCTTGGTGTCGGCCGAGACGTCGGTGATGACGGCCTTGACTCGCATGCCGTGGTCGTAGCGCTCGTTGTAGACCTGCTCGGAGCGGGGCAGCAGAGCCTCGACGCGCTCGCGGAGCTGGACCAGCGTGTAGCGGTTGTCGGACTGCTGGATGATCCCGGTGATCAGCTCGCCGACGCGGTCCTTGTACTCCTCGTACATCATCCCGCGCTCGGCTTCGCGGATCCTCTGGAGAATCACCTGCTTGGCGGTCTGTGCGGCGATGCGGCCGAAGTCATCTGGGGTGACGTCGCGAGTGTCGATCTCCTCGAGGTAGGGCTCGAGTCGCTCGGGCTCGACCTCGGGGTCCTCGGCCTCGCGCTTCTCGCCGGTCTCGGGGTCGACGGTGGGGCCGGTCTGCTGGATCTCGGGCACGGGCTCGCCGGCGGCCTCGGCCGCCTCGGCGATCTGGAGCTGCGCCTCGAACTGCTCGTCGAGCAGGCGGATCTCGAGGTCCTCGGGGACCATCAGCTCGAAGACCCTGAAGTCTGCGGTGGAGTGGTCGAGCTCGACCTTGGCGTACTTCGCTGCGCCAGGGGTCTTCTTGTAGGCGGAGAGAAGCGCGTCAGAGAGCGCGTCCATCAGCGTGTCCGCGTCGATGCCCTTCTCCTGCTCGAGCGCCTTGACGGCGTCGACGATCTCCTGAGTCACGCTTCCACCTCCGTTTCTTCCAATAGGTTCGAACGGTGCACGATCCCGAGGGGAATCGTGACCGTGCCGCTGGTCTCTTCAAGGCTTACCTGGCTCTCGTCCGCCTCCTCGAGGCGGCCCGTGAAGCTGCGCCTACCCTCGATCTTCTCGCGGGTCCTCACCCTCACCTGGCTGCCGATGTAGCGCCGGTAGTGCTCGGGCTTGGTCAGCGGACGCTCGGGGCCGGGCGAGGTGACCTCGATCCCCCACTCCTCGTTGATGTCGGGAAGCAGGCGGGTCACGTTCTCACAGAGCTCGAGGTCGACTCCCTCGTCGCGGTCGATCACGAGGCGCAGCCGCTCGCTGGCCGGACGCTCGAGCGCAAGCAGCTCGACGGATGGCAGCGCGTCGCGCAGCCGCTCCTCGATCTGATCCTGGATTTGCTCAAGCTCTCTCTCGCTCATGTCCGTACTCCGATTTCGTGCCTGACCCTGGACGTTGGCCCAAAAAAAGGCGGGCCCGCGCCCACCTTTCGTCACCAACTCCGTGAAGTAAAAGGTTCCAGAGGCGAGTATAGCCTCGGCTCCTCAGACTTCCAAGATCAGCGTCACGGGCCCGTCGTTGACCAGCGCGACGCCCATGCAAGCGCCGAAGACGCCCTTCTTCGCCGCCAGGCGCTCGCAGAAACGGTCATATAGAGGCTCCGCAGCCTCGCCCGGCGCGGCCTCGATGTAGCTCGGGCGATTGCCCTTGCGCGCGTCTCCGTACAGCGTGAACTGGCTCACGCAGAGCACCTCGCGCTCTTCGCCCAGCGGCTCGTTCATCCGCCCCTCCGCGTCGTCGAAGATCCGCAGCTTCGCCACCTTGTCCGCGAGCCTGTCGGCCTCGCCCTCGCCGTCATCGCGCGAGACCCCGAGCAGCACCAACATCCCCGGCCCGATCTGTGCGACGCGCTCGCCCTCGATGTCGACCGCGGCCTGCGAGACCCGCTGCACCAGCGCCCTCATCTACGGCGCGGATCTCCACTTCGCCCGCCAGTCGGGCGCATCCCAACCCTCGCTGACGTAGATCGACTCGCGTGCGATCTTCTCGTCGCGGAACTCGAGGATGCTGATCCCGAAGTTGGCGGGGCCCTTGCCGTAGGCGATCGAGATCTCAGCGACCCAGAAGTCGCCCTCGCCCCTGACCTCCCGGAACTCGACCGACGTCTCGGAAGGAAAGTCGCTCCGCCACTCGCGCATGTTCTCGACCCCGACGAAACGCTCGCCCGACTGCGGGAACTCGAGCACGGCGTCGTCGAGGTACATCTCGTGGGCGAAGCCGGGATCGCTGGCGGAGTACTCGAAGTGCTGCTCGAGCATCGCCCTTACCGTCGCTCCGTCCATGCCGTCGCTCTCGGGCTAGCCGGCCTGTGCGAGACGCTCGCGGTAGACGCGGTAGTCGCGACGGTCGGGGCGCAGGTTGGAGGCGAGGGCCAGGTGGTGGCGGGCTCGCTTCAGCTCCCCCGTCTTGCTCAGCGCGCGGCCGAGGCAGAAGTGCGCGAAGTCGTTGACCGGGTGGGTCTCGACGACGGCCTCGAACTCAGCGGCGGCCTCGGCGTAGTGGCGGCTGCGAAAGAGCGCGCGGCCGAGCGCCTCGCGCACGGCGCTCTTCTCGGGCGCCTGGCGGGCGACCTTCTCGAGCGGCACCGTCGCCTGCTCGAAGGCACCGTCCTCGAGCAGCTCGATTCCGCGCCTGTAGAGCGTGTAGAGGGACTCGCCCTCGTTGACGTCGACGCTACGAGACATACCCCAAGTCTACGAAGCGGTGGAGTGGGCGCGCAGTGCCTCGACGCGGTCAAGGATCGCGTCGGCGACCTTCTCCTTGGACGCCAGCGGGACCTGGTGCTCGCCCGTAGCCTCGACGATCACGACCTCGTTCTCGGCCGACTCGAAGCCGATCTCAGGACGCGACACGTCGTTGAAGACGATCGCGTCGACGCCCTTGCGGACGAGCTTCTCGCGCGCGCGTTCCAAGCCGCCGCCTGTCTCCGCGGCGAAGCCGATGAGCGTCTGCTCGGGCCGGCGGTGGGAGCCGAGCGCGGCGAGGATGTCGTCGGTCGGCTCGAGCGAGAGCTCGATCGGGCCCGAGCCCTCGCGGGCGATCTTCGAGTCGGCCGAGGCCGACGGGCGGAAGTCCGCAGGGGCTGCGG
This sequence comes from uncultured Solirubrobacterales bacterium, assembly GCA_963820665.1. GTDB lineage: Bacteria > Actinomycetota > Thermoleophilia > Solirubrobacterales > 70-9 > CAVUAT01. The sequence goes on from CAWGAL010000004.1 coordinate 136,827, forward strand.
CCATCAGCAGCACGTCGGCCGAGTCGAACTCGGCTTCGAGCGCGGCCTCGAGCTCGGCCGCGGTCTCGACGTCGACCCGGCGGACGGCGGGCGAGGCGGCCAGGGCAACGTTGGCCGCGACCAGGGTCACCTCTGCGCCGCGGCTCGCGGCTTGCTCTGCGAGGGCGATGCCCATCCGGCCGCTCGAGCGATTGCCGATGAAGCGGACGGGATCGATCGGCTCGCGGGTGCCGCCGGCCGACACCAGGACGCGCAGGCCGTCCCAGGGACCGCTCGGCCCCGGAGCCGCGGCCTCAATCGCATCGAGAAGCCGGCGCGGGTCGGGAAGGCGCCCGACGCCGTGCTCGCCGCGCGAGGCGAGCGCTCCCTCCTCGGGCTCGATCACGGCGACGCCGCGCTCGCGCAGGGTGGCGATGTTGGCCTGCGTCGCCGCGTCGCGGTACATGCGGTCGTTCATCGCCGGCGCGACGAGCCGCGGCGCGGCGCAGGCCAAGAAGGACGTGGTGACCATCGAGTCGGCCATCCCGGTCGCGAGCTTGGCGATGGTGTTCGCCGACGCCGGAGCGATCAGGAAGGCGTCTGCGTTCGCGACGACCTCGAGGTGGCCGATCGGGTCGTGGCCCGGGGCGGCGTCGCCGGGGAAGGCGCCGCGGGCGGGATCGCGCTCGAACTCGTCAGTCAGGACCGGAGCGCCGACGATCCCCTCGAAGCTCGCCGGGCCGACGAAGCGCTTGGCCGCCTCGGTCATGAGCACCCGGACCGCGTGCCCCTCGCGCGTGGCGAGGCGCGCCAACTCGAGCGCCTTGTAGGCGGCGATTCCGCCACTCACTCCCAGCAGGATGCGGGCCACGCGGAAGCCCTCCTAGTTCGAGAAGCTAAGCCTTGTACTCGTACTTGAGCTTGCCCGCTGCCGTCTCTTCGAGTGCGATCGTGAGGTAGTTGCCGGTTCCGGTCTCGACCATCGGCGGCGTGTACTCACCGTATGCGCCCTCGGAGAGGGAGTGGTAGTAGGCGTTGATCTGACGTGCGCGCTTGGCGGCGACGACTACGGCGCCGTAGTGCGAGTCAGTCTGCTCGAGAAGCTTGTCTACGCGGGGCTTGATCATTGCCATAGGCGGTCATTGTAGGGAGAGTTCGGATCGGACCAGCTTTTCCAGCTCGAGAGCCGATTCCTGCACATCGTCGTTCACCACTGTGTGCGGGAAGTCGACCGCCGACTCGAGCTCGACCTCGGCGCGGCGCAGGCGCTTCTCGATCTCCTCGGGTGCATCGGTGGCTCGTCCGACGAGCCTCTCGCGGAGCACCGCCGGGTCGGGCGGGGCGATGAAGATCTGGATCGCCTCGGGCATCGCCGCTCGGACCTGGCTCGCCCCCTGCACCTCGATCTCCAACACCACTGAGCGGCCCGCTGCGAGCCGGTCGTCCACCGCCGAGCGAAGGGTCCCATAGCGGTTGCCCGAGTACGTGGCGTACTCGAGGAAGTCGCCGGCGTCGACCCGCCGCTCGAACTCCCGCTCGTCGAGGAAGTGGTAGTCGCGGCCGTCCTGCTCACCGGGCCGCGGCTCGCGGGTCGTCGCCGAGATCGAGAGCTCGAGCTCTGGGACGGCGTCGAGCAGCTTCGCGATCAGCGTCCCCTTGCCGACGCCGGAGGGGCCCGTGATCACGAAGGCCTTTCCCCGAGTCGAAGACACGGGCGGACACTAACCGCGCCCATGAACGGAACGCCCGCGGGATGGGTCGAGGCCGATGCGTTACTTGCGAAGCTGCGTGACGAGCTCGGAGCGCTGTCGCTCGGAGAGTCCGCCGATCGTCTTCGACGGCGAGATCCGGCACTGGTTCAGGATCCGGTTCGTCTTCACGCGCCCGTACTTAGGGACGGCCAGCAGCATGTCGAGGACCTTGGCCGTCTGGACGTACTCGGGCGGGTCAAGCAGGAGGGTCTGGATGTTCGCCTTACCCGCCTTCAGGTCGCGCTTCAGCTGGGCCCGCTTCGTGCGGATGTTGTTCGCTCGCTTCAGAGCTTCCATCCTCTGATCCAGTGACCTCTCTGGTGCGGCGTTGGAGGTCTGGACCGGGGCCTTCATCGGGCGGCAGTATATATCCGCCTCCGCGACGCGAGCGGAGGTTGTCGGCAGTCGCGGAAAAAACCCCGCTCTAAGCGGACGCGATTCCCGGAAGCTCCACCGCCAGCTCCGAGGCGATTCGCGAGCCAGCCGCCGGATCACGGAAGCTCTCTGTGCCAACCGCAACGAGCGAAGCGCCCGCCGCGATCAGGTCGGCCGCGTGGCGGCCGGTCGCGATTCCGCCCATCGCGACCACTGGTACGCCGACGGCGGCCGAGACCTCGCGCACCTGGTTGAGGGCGACCGCCCGCACCGACGAGCCCGAGAGCCCGCCGCGCTCCGCTCCGAGCCAGGGAGCGCCGGTTGCCGGGTCAATCGCCACCGCGCGAAGCGTGTTGATCAGCGAGACGGCGTCGGCCCCACCCTGCTCCGCCGCAGCAGCGACGGGCGCCGGGTGCACGTTCGGAGTCAGCTTCACGATCAGCGGCTTCGAGGTCAGCGGGCGGAGGACCTCGAGCAGCGATCGCGCCTCCTCCGGGGACTCACCGACGACCAGCCCCGACTCCACGTTCGGACACGAGATGTTGAGTTCGAGCGCCGCGACCTCATCTCGCTCGGCGACAGCCTCGGCGAGGCGTGCGAACTCATCGTGGCTGGTCGCCATCACCGAGACGATCAGCGGTACCGGGAGCTCCGCGAGCTCGGGAAGGTCCGAGCCGATAAACCCCTCGAGCCCCTTGCCGGGGAGCCCGATCGAGTTGATCATCCCCGACGCCGTCTCCCACAACCGCGGCGGCGGATTCCCCGGCCGCGGTTCGGGGGTGATCGTCTTCGACACGAAGGCCGAGAATGGGAAGTGCTCGAGTAGCTCGTCGCCGAAGGCGCGTCGAGCAGCGATCGCGTCGAAGGTCCCCGAGCCGTTGATGACCGGGTGCGCGAGCTCCATGCCGCAGAAGTTCACAGCGCCGACGCGACGGCGTCGCCGCGGACGACCGGGCCGTCGACGCAGAGGCGCATGTACCCGGAACCGTCGGCGAGCGGGACGGCGCAGCCGAAGCAGGCGCCGAAGCCGCAGGCCATCGGCGCCTCCATCGCGAGCTCGCAGGGGACTCCACGCTCGGCGCACATCAGGCGCACCGCCTCGAGCATCGCCGGCGGCCCGCATGAGTACACGGCTGCGCTCGCTGCGTCGTCGCCCTCGAGCAGGACCGAGAGCAGGTCCGTCACGTAGCCGCGGTGGCCCTGATGGCCGTCCTCGGTGGCGATCCTCATCTCGGAGCAGCGGAACAGGTCCTGCCCGCCGGAGCGCTCGCGGTCGCGGTAGCCGAGCAGCACGCGGGTCGGGATCGCCGCGTCGGCGAGGCGCCTGCGCCACAGGGCGAGCGGAGCGACACCTATGCCGCCGCCGACCAGGATCGCCCCGGCCGCGTCCGGGTTGAGGGCTGAAGGCGGGCTGAAGGGCTCGCCGAGGGGTCCCGTGACCCAGAGGCGCTCCCCTTCAGCCAGGCGGCAGAGGCGCTCCGTGCCGGGGCCGACGTCGTGCACGAGGAAGTCGAGGCGGACGCCGCCCGGCTGGCGGTCGCAGTCGGCGACGGAGAAGGCGCGGGCGAGGTAGGGCCGCCCCTCCCCTCCTCCCCAGCCGGACTCCGTGGCGAGCATGTAGAACTGCCCGGCGGCGGGCTCGGGCCCCGTCTCGTCGAGGGCCGAGAACACCCGGTAGCCGCCGGAGGCGATGTTGCGCGTGACCTCGCACCCCCGCCTGCCGAAGGGGGCGGTGACGCGGGTCCCGAGCTTCTCGGTTGCGGTCCCGCTCACGCCTGCGGTGCCTTCGAGGCCGTGGCGTCGTGAAGGTCCTGGAGCGCGAGAACGTCCGGCTCGCCCCGTGTCTGGGCGAAGATCGCGCGCGACGCCGCCGAGGCGCCGGTCATCGTCGTGATGCAGGGGATGCCGTGGCGGATCGCCTCGCTTCGGATCTCGTAGCCGTCGGTGCGCGCGGCGGTGCCCGTCGGGGTGTTGATGAGCATCTCGACCTCGCCGTCGCGGATGCAGTCGACGACGTTCGGCGAGCCCTCGCCGATCTTCTTGATCGTCCGGACGGGGACTCCCATGCGCGAGATCGCCTGCGCGGTGCCCGCGGTCGCGATCACCTCGAAGCCGAGGTCGTGAAAGCGCGTCGCGATCTGGGTCGCCGCGGCCTTGTCGGCGTCAGTGACGCTGATGAAGATCGTTCCCCTGTCGGGCAGCTCAACGCCTGCGGCGGCCTGCGCCTTGGCGAACGCGGTCGGGAAGTCCGCGGCGATCCCCATCACCTCGCCGGTGCTGCGCATCTCGGGCCCGAGGACCGCGTCGGCGCCGACGAAGCGCGCGAAGGGAAGGACGGCTTCCTTGACGCTCACGTGGTCTAGCGGCTCGGTTGGAAGGTCCTGGTCGGCGAGGCTCTCGCCCAGCATCAGCCGGCATGCGATCTTGGCGAGCGGCGCACCGACGGCCTTGCTGACGAACGGGACCGTCCGCGACGCGCGGGGATTTGCCTCGATCACGAACAGCTCCCCATCGGCGACCGCGTACTGGATGTTGATCAGGCCGACGACCCCCAGCTCCAGCGCGATCCGCCGCGTCGTCTCGCGGATCTCGGTCTGCATCTCGGAGCCGAGGCTCATCGGCGGGATCACGCAGGCAGAGTCGCCGGAGTGCACTCCCGCCTCCTCGACGTGCTGCATCACCGCCGCCACGAAGCAGTCCTCGCCGTCGCAGAGAGCGTCGACGTCCACCTCGATCGCGTTCTCGAGGAAGCGGTCGAGCAGCAGCGGGTGCTCCTGGTCGGCCTTCACGTTCGCGTCCAGGTAGGTCGAGAGCGCTTCGCCTGAGTAGCAGATCTCCATCGCGCGGCCACCGAGCACGTACGAGGGCCGCACGAGCAGCGGGAACCCGACATCGCCTGCGATCGACACGGCCTCCTCGGCCGATAGCGCCGTTCCGTAGGGCGGGTGCTTGATCTCGAGCCGCTTCAGCAGCGCGCCGAAACGGCCACGGTCCTCGGCGAGGTCGATCGCGTCGACAGGGGTGCCCAGCAGCTTCAGGCCGGCCTCCTCGAGCTGCCTCGCCAACCTCAAGGGGGTCTGACCCCCGAATTGGACGATGATGCCGGCGGGGCGCTCGACCTCGGCGATCGCGAGCACGTCTTCGATCGTCAGCGGCTCGAAGTAGAGGCGGTCGGAGGTGTCGTAGTCGGTCGAGACCGTCTCGGGGTTGCAGTTGACCATGACGGCGTCGCGGCCGGTGTCGCGCACGGTCATCGCGGCGTGCACGCAGCAGTAGTCGAACTCGATCCCCTGCCCGATCCGGTTCGGGCCCGACCCGAGGATCATCACGGAGTCGTTGTCGCCGCGGTCGACCTCGCCCTCGGGGGCCGCTCCGTTCGGGCCCCGGCGCTCGTGCGCCGAGTAGAAGTACGGGGTGCGCGCCTCGAACTCCGCGGCGCAGGTGTCGACGGACTTGAAGGTCCGGGCGAGCCCCTCGGTGCCGTCGCCCTCGGTCGCGAGCTGTCGCAGCTCGCGCAGGAACCAGAGATCGACCATCGTCGCGCGGTGGACCGCCTCGATCTCGACGCCCCGCTTGAACGCCTCGCCGATGAGGTCGAAGCGATCCCACGAGGGGGTCGCAAGCCGCTCGAGCAGCTCGCCGCTCGATGCCGGGATCTCGGCGGGCTCGTCGAGCTCACGGGAGCGCATCGCCTTCGAGAAGGACTCACGGAAGGTTCGCCCGATCGCCATCGCCTCGCCGACCGACTTCATGTGGGTCGTGAGCTCGCCCTCGGCTCCCGGGAACTTCTCGAAGGCGAAGCGAGGAACCTTGGTGACGACGTAGTCGATCGTCGGCTCGAACGAGGCTGGAGTCGCTCGCGTGATGTCGTTCGGGATCTCCTCGAGGGCGTAGCCCACGGCGAGCTTGGCGGCCATCTTGGCGATCGGGAAGCCGGTCGCCTTGGAGGCGAGGGCCGAGGATCGCGAGACCCGCGGGTTCATCTCGATCACGACGATCTCACCGGTCTCGGGGTTGACCGCAAACTGCACGTTGGAGCCGCCGGTCTCGACGCCGACCGCGCGAATGACCTTGATCGCCTGGTCGCGGAGCTCCTGATAGAGGGTGTCGGTCAGCGTCTGCGCCGGCGCGACGGTGACCGAGTCCCCGGTGTGGACGCCCATCGGGTCGACGTTCTCGATCGAGCAGATGATCACGACGTTGTCGTTGCGGTCGCGCATCACCTCGAGCTCGAACTCGCCCCAGCCGAGCACCGACTCCTCTACCAGCACCTGGTTTATCGGGCTCGCGGCCAGGCCTTCCGAGACGACCTGGGCGAACTCGGTCTCGGTGTGGGCCACCCCGCCCCCGTGGCCGCCGAGTGTGAACGCGGGGCGCACGATGATCGGAAGGGCGAGGTCCCCCGAGGCGAGCGCCTGCTCGCCCTGCTGGATCGACTCCACGATCATCGAGAAGGGGACGCGCAGGCCCGCGGTCTCCATCGTCTCGCGGAAGGCTTCACGGTCCTCGGCGCGGTGGATCGCCTCGTAGTCAGCGCCGATCAGCTCGACGCCGAATCGCTCGAGCGTCCCGTCGTCGTGCAGCGCCTTCGCGAGGTTCAGCGCGGTCTGGCCCCCGAGCGTGGGCAGCAGCGCGTCGGGGCGCTCGCGTTCGATCACCTTGGCGACGGGGCCGGGCAGCAGCGGCTCGATGTAGGTGCGGTCGGCGAACTCCGGGTCGGTCATGATCGTGGCCGGATTGGAGTTGACGAGGACGACCTCGTAGCCCTCCTCCTGGAGGACCTTGCAGGCCTGCACCCCCGAGTAGTCGAACTCGGCCGCCTGCCCAATCACGATCGGCCCCGAGCCGATCAGCAGGATCTTCTGGATGTCGTCGCGCCTCGGCATCAGCGCCCACGTACCTGTTCTCGGCTCCGCCGGGGCTCCGCCTCGGCGGCAGATCGAGCTGCGCTCTTCTCGAGCCGGGCTCGGACCTCGGGCCAGTCGTCGTCGGTGATCGAGAAGTAGGCGGAGTCCCGGATTCCGATCCCCGTCATCACCATGTGCTTGCGGAACACTCCCTCGAATCGGGCCGGGAGAGCCTCGAGTGCCGCGCGCGAGCGCTGGTTTCGCGCGTCGGTCTTGAACTCGATCCGGATCGCGCCGAGTTCCTCGAACGCGAAGCCGCACATCAGAAGCTTCTGCTCGCGGTTCGCGCCGGTTCGCCACGCCGAGGGGCGCAGCCACGTCCATCCGATCTCGAGCCCGTTGTGCTCGGGGCGTGGAGCCAGATAGGAGGAGCTGCCGAGCGCGTCGCCCGCCGCGGAGAGCGTGGCGAAGCCCCACTCGCGTCCCTGCTCGGAGGCCTCAAGGCGCGCCGCGAACCACCTGGCGAACGCATCCTCGTCGCGGCCGGCGTCGCGGTCCATCCACTCCCAGATGCGCTCGTCGCGCGAGGCCTGAAGCAGCGGGCGCTCGTGCTCTGCGCGCAGCGGCTCGAGCGTGACGATCGAGCCCTTCAGCTCACGGCTCGGCGGCGGCCAGATCAACCTTCAGCACCTTCATCAGCGAGCGCCTTCTCGGCGGCGAGCTTCGCCTCGGCGTGGGCGAGGAAGGCGGTGATCTCGATGAACCGCCCGCCCTCGATTCGGCCGAGCATGCCGTACTCGCTCTCGACCGCGACCCCGCTCTCCCTCCCAACCATGCGCATCTTTCCGAGGGCCATCAGGTGGTCCTCGCCGACGGCCTCGATCTCGATCGCCTCGATCATGTGCTCGGAGGCGACCGCGTCGATCCCCGCGATCCATTCGCGAAACCCCTCGCGACCGCGAAAGACCTTGTCACCGAGTTCGACGATCGCCGGCCGCAGCTCGAGGTCGGGGTGGCAGAACTCGTCGAAGTGATCCAGGGGGGCCCACAGCGAGCCGGTCTCATAGAGCTCCGCGAACCTCTGTCCGAGGGAGAGGTTGGCCTGCTGCGCCGGGCTCAGCTCGGATTGCGCCATCACTTCGCCATCTCCAGGAAGCGGTCGAAGAGGTGGCGCGCGTCGTGAGGGCCCGGGCCCGCCTCGGGGTGGTACTGGACGGTGCAGCCGGGGACGTCCTTCAGGACGAGCCCCTCGACGGTCCGGTCATAGAGGTTCAGGTGCGAGAGCTCGGCCTCGCCGAAGTCGGTGGACCAGCGCACAGGCTCGTCGCCCTCGATCGTCGTCTCTCCCCCGGGCCCGCTGACCGCGAACCCGTGGTTCTGGGAGGTGATGTCGATCCGGCCCGTCTCGAGGTCCTTGACCGGGTGGTTGGCGCCGCGGTGGCCGAAGGGCAGCTTGAAGGTGTCGAGGCCCACCGCGCGGCACAGAAGCTGGTGGCCGAGGCAGATGCCGACCACCGGCGCCTCGCCGACGCAGCCCTTGACGCTCTCGACCACGTAGTCGAGCGCGCCCGGGTCGCCGGGACCGTTGGCCAGGAAGACGAGGTCCGGGTCCTGCGCCAAGACCTCGTCGGACGTCGCTGTGCACGGCAGAAGCGTCACCCGTGCGCCGCGCTCGCGAAGCTGGCGGATGATCGAAAGCTTGATCCCGGTGTCGATGCCGACCACGTGCGGGCCCTCGCCCGCGAACTCGATCGGCTCCGCCGGCGTCACGGTCTTGGCGAGATCGGCGCCGTCCATCGAGGGCTCCGCTGCCACGAGCTCGCGAGCCTCGTCCCCGGAGAGCTCGGCCGAGAAGATGCCGCCGCGCATCGCGCCGCCGTCGCGTATCCGCTTGACGAGCGCGCGGGTGTCGACGCCCGTGATCGCCGGGATGCCGCAGTCACGAAGCCAGTCGAGCCACCCTCCCTCGGCGGTCGCAGCGTCCTCGCCGTTTCGGGCCTCGCGCATGATCACGCCGCGAGCGTGCACCCGGTCGGACTCCATCGCCTCGGCAGAGACGCCGTAGTTCCCGATCATCGGGTAGGTGAAGGTGACGATCTGGCCCGCGTAGCTCGGATCGGTGACCGCCTCCTGATAGCCGGTCATCGAGGTGTTGAAGACCACCTCGCCCGTCGCGGTCCCCGGGTCCCCGACGAGCTCACCGTCGAGGCGCGTCCCGTCTTCCAAGAGGAGGAAGCCGCTCATACAGGCGTCTTCTTGGCCGCGGGCGCTCCGGGGTTCGGGGCGAACTCCAGGATCAGCTTCTGAACGGCCTTGAACTCATCGGTGCCGGCGCGGCGCACGAGCTCGAACAGCGACGTCTCGACGCTTGTCAGCACGGCTCCCGCCTGCTCCATCTTCTGCAGGCCGATCCGTTTTGAGTCCGCGAAGCGCGAGCCGACCGCGTCCTCGGCGACGTGGACCTCCGTGCCGGTGCTGATCAGGTCGAGCACGGTCTGGTTGACGCATACGTGCGTCTCGATCCCGCAGACGAGCGCCTGGTCGCGGCCCGCGCCGAGTTCGAAGCCGTCAGCCTCGGCGGCGGAGAACGCGACCTTCTCGAGCGGCTCCACGCCCGCCGGCAGCCGGTCCGTGATCTCGGGGACGGTCTCCCCCAGGCCCTTCGGGTACTGCTCGGTGACGACGACGGGGATTCCGACAGCCTCGGCGCCCCGGACGAGCGTCGCGGCGGCTCGCGCGACCTGCTCGAAGTCTGGGACCGCCTTCCGGAACGCCTCCTGCACGTCGACGACGATCAGCGCCGCGCGGGCGGGGTCGAGCCGCCCGGTCATCAGGCGACCCCCACATGACTGTGATGGGTGCGGCCGGGTGACCGAAAAACTGGAAAGGACTGAGCGGCGGTCACCCGGCCACCCCCATCGAAAAGCTGCGCTGGCGGAACGCGACCCTGCCGTCGGCGACGGTCATCATCACGCGGCCGGTCAGCGTGCGGCCCGCGAAGCAGCTGTTGTCGGAGCGGCTCTCGTAGCCGTCCTCCCCCACCACCCACTCGACCGCGGGATCGACGAGCGCGATGTTCGCGCGCGCGTCTGCCTCGAGGCGCGGTGCCTCGATCCCGAACGGCTCGCCGCCGCAGGTCATCTTCTCGACGAGCAGCCCAAGCTCGATCACGCCGGGCAGGACCAGCTCGGTGTGCAGGACCGCGAAGGCCGTCTCGAGCCCGGTGACCCCCATCGCCGCCTGCTCGAAGGGGACCTCCTTCTCTTCGGATGCGTGGGGAGCGTGGTCGGTCGCGACGCAGTCGATCGTGCCGTCTCGCATGCCCTCAATCAGCGCCTGTCGGTCGTCCTCTGAGCGAAGCGGCGGGTTCATCTTGAAACTGGAGTCCAGGCTGCGAACCGCTTCGTCGGTGAGCACGAGGTGGTGCGGCGAGGCCTCGCACGTGACCTGCACTCCTTCGCGCTTGGCGGCTGCGATCGCCTCGACTGAGGCGCGGGCCGAGAGATGCTGAACGTGGATCCGTGCCCCTTCATACAGGGCCACGGCGCAGTCGCGCGCGATCGTCGTCGACTCCGAGACGGCGGGCACGCCGGCCATGCCGAGGACCGCGGAGACTTCGCCCTCGTGCATGACCCCGTCGCCGGAGAGGTCGGGGTCCTCTTCATGCAGGGCGATGACGCCGCCCGCGAGGCGCTGGTATTGGAGTGCGCGGCGCAGCACGCGGGCGCTTCGGATCGGCAGCCCGTCGTCGGAGAAGGCGATGGCGCCCTCCTCGGTGAGCTCGGCCATCTCGGTGAGCTCCTCGCCCGCCATTCGGCGGGTGACGTTGGCGACGAACCCGACGGGGATCGACGCCTCGCGCTCGGCGCGCTCGCGAATCGAGCCGAGCACCGAGGCCGAGTCGACGGGCGGCGAGGTGTTGGCCATCGCGATCACCGCGCAATAGCCCCCGGCCGCAGCGGCGCGGGTGCCGGTCTCGAGGTCCTCCTCGTGCTCCTGGCCTGGGACGCGCAGGTGCACGTGCGGGTCGACGAATGCCGGCAGGGCCAGCAGGCCGTCGCCGTCCACCTCCTCCGCCCCATCCGGAGCCTCGGCCGATCCCGCGGCGGCCAGCTCGGCGATCTCGCCGCCCCGCACGACGATGTCGCGCGCCTCGTCGATGCCGGTACGAGGGTCGAAGGCCCTGGCTCCGCGGATCACGAGGTCGGCCTCGTCGCCTCCGCGCGAGACGAGCGGCTCGGGCTTCACGCCGGCTGTCCGATCCGCGGGGGGTGGTCGACCGGCTCGGTGCCCGCCTCGCGCGGGCGGTCGCCGGTCAGCAGCTCGTAGAGGATCGCCATCCGGACGACGAGCCCGCTCTCAACCTGGGCGGTGATCAGCGACTGCGGCGAGTCAATGACCTCGGGCGAGAGCTCGACGCCGCGGTTGACGGGGCCGGGGTGCATCAGGAGCTGGCGCGGGGCGAGCCGGCGCGAGTCGATCTGGTAGCGCATTGCGTACTCGCGCAGCGAGGGGACGAAGCTCTCGCTCATCCGCTCGTTCTGCATCCGGAGGGCATAGACGACGTCGGCCTCGCCGAGCCCGTCGATGTCGTAGGAGACGGTGACGCCCGTGGCTTCGATCCCGCGGGGGATCAGGGTCGGCGGCCCGCAGAGAGTCACCTTCGCCCCCATCGCCTCGAAGGCGAGCAGGCAGGAGCGCGCGACCCGGCTATGGAGGACGTCGCCGACGATCCAGATGTTGACCCCGTCCAGCGAGCCGAGGCGCTGGCGCAGGGTGAAGACGTCGAGCAGCGCCTGGCTGGGGTGCTCGTGCTTGCCGTCGCCGGCGTTGACGACCGAGGCGTCGGTCCAGCGCGCGACCAGGTTCGCGGCGCCCGCGTAGGGGGAGCGGATCACGATGATCGCCGGGTCATAGGCCGAGAGGGTCGCGATCGTGTCCTTCAGGCTCTCGCCCTTGTCCACGGCTGAGCCGGCGGCCTTGATGCTGACCAGGTCGGCCGAGAGCCTCTTGGCGGCGAGCTCGAACGAACTGCTCGTGCGCGTGCTCGACTCGTAGAAGAGGTTGACTACGGTGCGCCCGCGCAGGGTCGGGACCTTCTTGATGTCGCGCTTGCCGACCTCGGCGAAGCTCTGGGCCCGGTCGAGGATGCGCTCTATCTCTGGGCGCTCCAGCGACTCCACCGTCAGCAGGTGCTTCATGAGCTCTCCTCTCCTCCGCCTGCCGGAGCCGCGGCCCCGGCCGGCAGGATCGCGACCTCGTCGCGACCGTCGGTCTCCTCGAGTCGGACGTGGACCCGCTCACCCGGCGCCGTCGGCAGGTTCTTGCCGACGTAGTCGGGGCGGATCGGAAGCTCGCGGTGCCCACGGTCGGCCAGAACCGCGAGCTGGACCCGGGCGGGGCGCCCGTAGTCGAAGAGGGCGTCGATCGCGGCTCGCACCGTGCGGCCCGTGTAGAGGACGTCGTCGACCAGGATCACCGTGCGCCCCGAGAGCTCGAAGTCGAGGTGGGAGTCGTGAACGACCGGGGCGTCGAGCGATGACTGCCGCTGCCCGACGTCGTCGCGGTAGAAGGAAATGTCGATGTCGCCGAGCGGGACGTCGGCGTCGCTCAGCTCGCCGATCAGGGCGTGGAGGCGCTTCGAGAGGACGGCGCCGCGCGTGTGGATGCCGACGAGGGCGATGTCGCCCGCTCCCGGCTCCTCCTCGTTTCGCTCGACGATCTCGTGCGCGATGCGCACGAGCGCGCTGCGCAACTCGTCGTGCTCGAGCACGGTCTTCTCGGCGATCTTGACGCTCCTTCCCGGCCTCTCAGGACCGCGGTTAAAGGGGCTCATGTGCTGCGAAGCGAGAGTAGCACCGCGGGTGGACCCCGCCTCGCGTGGAGGCTACGAAGAAGCCGCAGGTTCGGGGCGATCTCGTGCCCCGTTTTCGATCAGAACCGGGTCGCCGCGTTCGGGGAACGGGATCTCGACGACGTCGAAGTCGCGGATCGCGTGGGCCTCGGGGAACGCCTCGCGGGCCTCCTCGAGAACCTTGCCCACGTGGTAGCGGGACGAGATGTGCACCAGGCCGAGCAGCGCGACCTCGGCCTCGGCGGCGAGCTCGGCTGCCTGGCGCACGGTCGAGTGGCCCGTCTCGGCCGCGCGGTCAGCGTCCTCGTCGGAGAAGGTCCCGTCGTGGACGAGCAGCTGGGCCTGGTGGGCCGCGAGCCTCGTCATCTCGCAGGGGGCCGTGTCGCCGGTGATCACGACCTTGCGCCCGAGGCGGGGCTCGCCGAGGACCTGTTCAGGGGTCACCTCTCCCCCGTCGGTCGCCACGGCCTCGCCGCGCTGGAGGCGGCCGAAGTCGCGCACATCGGTGACGCCGAGGCTGCGGGCCAGATCGGCGTCGAAGCGGCCGGGCCGCTCGGGCTCGACCAGCGCGTAGCCGAGGGCCGGCATCCGGTGGTCGACGTCGAAGGGCCGCATCTCGAAGCCCTCGTCAGGGTGGTCGAGCGGATCGGAGCCGTGCAGCTCGACGAGCTCGACCTCGTAGCGGATCTTCCCGAAGACGCGGCGCAGCGCCTCGAACAGCCCGTTCAGCCCGGGCGGGCCGGCGATCCGAAGGGGCGCCGAGCGGTCGTGCAGGTCATAGGTCTTGAGCAGCCCCGGCAACCCCAGATAGTGGTCGGCGTGCAGGTGCGTGATCAGGATCTCGTTCACCTGGACGAGACCGGTCGAGCGCATCATCTGCCGCTGCGCCCCCTCCCCGCAGTCCACGAGCACCCGCTTGCCCCCCGCCCGGATCAGCACGCACGCGGTGGCCCGCCGCGCCGTCGGCACGGAGCCCCCTGTTCCGTAGAAGACGACCGAGAGGTCCATCGCGCCCCTAGCCTAGAAGCGGCCGTCGATTCGAGCGGAGTGACTACGCTGGCCGAGCGCGCGCCCGTAGCTCAGCTGGATAGAGCGTCCCCCTCCGGAGGGGAAGGCCGCAGGTTCGAATCCTGCCGGGCGCGTTCGCAGTTTCTCGGCTCAGCCCGGAGCCGGCGCCCGTGCCTCCGGGTGCCCCCGATACCACTCGAGCGTGCGCTCGACGCCTTGGCGGAGCTCGACCTGAGGCTCCCAGCCCGTGACCTCGCGGATGCGCTTCGACTCCAGGTACTGGCGGTCGATCTCGCCCTCGGGGTTGCCCTCGCCGCGAAAGTCGGGCTCGACGTCAGAGCCAGCGACCTCGCAGATCAGCTCGACGACCTCGCGCACGGAGTTCGGCTCGCCCCACCCCGCGTTGAGCGCCTCACCGCGGGCCTTGCCGTCCGCGAGCGCCGCGGCGATCGCGGTGTAGGCCCGGGCGACGTCCTCGACGTAGAGGAAGTCGCGCTCCGGGCTGCCGTCCGAGCGGATCACCGGCCGGCGGCCGTCGAGCACGGCGCTGACCGTCTCGGGCACGAGGCGCGAGAAGTTCTGGTCGCCGCCGCCGTAGAGGTTGGCGAAGCGGGTGACGGCGACGGGCAGCTGGAAGGTGTGCCAGTAGCTGCGCGCGATCAGGTCGGTCGCCGCCTTCGAGACGTCATACGGATAGATCGGCTGCAGCGACGCCCCCTCGGCATAGGGAAGCTGCTCGTGCGGCCCATATGCCTTGTCGGATGAGGCAACCACCACGCGCGAAACTGCAGCGAGCCGGCACGCCTCGAGCAAGATCCACGTCCCCTCGATGTTCGCCTCGAAGGTCGGCACCGGCGACGAATTCGCCTCCCCGACGATCGCCTGTGCGGCGAGGTGGTAGACGGCCTCGACCTCGTGCTCGGCGAGCAGCTTCGCGACGAGCTCGGCATCGCGCAGGTCGCCGGTCACGTCGACCACCTCCGAGGCGATCCCGTGCAGCTCGAGCCCCGACAGGCGCTCGGTCTCGCGGTCGAGCGACACGACCTTCGCCCCCTGCTCGACGAGCAGCTTCGCAAGCCACGAACCGCCGAAGCCGCGCGCCCCCGTCACCAGCGCGGTCTCGCTCAAATCAGCCCACCGGCTCCTCGGCCCACACGCGCCACGGCGGCTCGCCGGCGGACCAGAGGTCGTTCAGCAGGACCGCGTCCTTGTAGGTGTCCATGCAGTCCCAGAAACCGTCGTGGCGAAAGGCGTTCAGCTGCCCGTCGCCGGCGAGGCGCTCGAGCGGCTCGCGCTCGAGCACGCTGTCGGCCTCGAGGTACTCGAAGGCGCCTGGCTCGAAACGGAAGAAACCCCCGTTGATCCAGCTCTCCAGCCGCGGCTTCTCGTCGAAGCCAGAGACCCTGCCGTCATCGGAGAGCTGGACGACGCCGAACTGCAGCTCGGGCTGCACGATCGTGACCGTGGCGAGCGCCTCGCTCTCCTCGTGGGCCGCAACCAGCCTCGCCAGATCGATGTCGGCGACGCCGTCGGCATAGGTCGCGCAGAAAGCCTCGCTGCCGACGACGTCCTCGACCAGCTTGATCCGCCCGCCCGTCGGCGTGTCGAGCCCAGTGTCGACGCAGCTCACCTCGACCCCCCCGGGCCAAGCCCACCCCTTGGACCACGCCTCGATCTGCTCGCCCTTGTAGCCGGTGCAAAGCACGAAGGAGCGGAATCCCTGCGCCGCGTAGATCGAGATCACGTGCCAGAGGATCGGCCGGCCGCCGATCTCGACAAGCGCCTTGGGAATCGACTCGGTCCGCTCGCGCAGTCGCGTCCCGCGGCCGCCGCAAAGGATCACGACCTTTCCACGAGGCTGCATGCGGAGAGCTATACCAGCGTTCAGGACCCGCCGGCGACGGCGGGAAGGATCGTCACTTCGTCGCCGTCGTTGACGGCGGTGTCGAGCCCCTCCTGGAAGCGGATGTCCTCACCCGACACGTAGACGTTGACGAAACGGCGCAGGTCGCCGTCCTGGGTGATGCGCTCCTTGAGCCCGTCGTGCTGGTCGAAGACGGCGTCGAGCGCCTCGCCGACCGTTCCCCCCTCGACCGAGAGCTCGCCCTCGCCACCGGTGGCGGCGCGGAGCTGGGAAGGGATCTTGACGGTGATGGCTGCCATCGCGGCGGAATGCTACCGGCGTCAGGCCGTTGCGGCCTGAAGCTGGAACTCCTGCTCGAAGGCGTCGAGGTTCGGCTCGATCTCGTGCATGCGGAACGAGTCGCGGGCGGCGTCAAGCGTCTTCAGGCCCTCGCCGGTGATGTAGACGACGACGCGCTCGTCGCGCCCGATCTCGCCGCGCTCGGCGAGCTTCGCCAGCACTCCCACCGTGACGCCGCCGGCGGTCTCGGTGAAGATCCCCGTGGTCTCGGCGAGCAGGCGGATGGCGGCCCGGATCTCGTCGTCGGAGACCGAGTCGATGCCGCCGCCAGTGCGCCGAGCGAGCTCCAGCGCGTACGGGCCGTCGGCGGGATCGCCGATCGCGAGGCTCTTGGCGATCGTGTCCGGCTTCTGCGGCTTGCAGACATCCCAGCCCTCGGAGTACGCGGTCGCGACCGGCGAGCAGCCGTCGGCCTGGGCGCCGTTGAAGGTCGGGAGCTCGCCGTCGACCAGGCCGAGCTCGATCCAGTCGGTCATCCCGCGGCCGAGGCGGGTGAAGAGCGAGCCGGAGGCGATCGGGCTGACGATGCGGTCGGGCAGCTCCCAGCCGAGCTGCTCGATCGTCTCGAAGGCGAGCGTCTTCGAGCCCTCGGCGTAGTAGGGGCGCAGGTTGACGTTGACGAAGGCCCAGGGATGTGTCTGGGCGAGCTCCGTGCAGAGCCGGTTGACGGCGTCGTAGTTGCCCTGCACCCCGACGAGGTTGGTCCCGTAGATGCCGGTGGCGAGCAGCTTCTGCTCCTCGAGGTCGGCGGGAACGAAGACGTAGGACTCGAGGCCGGCGGCGGCGGAGTGCGCGGCGACCGCGTTCGCGAGGTTGCCGGTCGAGGCGCAGGCCACGGTCTCGAACCCGAGTTCCTTCGCCTTGGCGACGGCCACGGCGACGACGCGATCCTTGAAGGAATGCGTGGGGTTCGCGGCGTCGTTCTTGATCCATACCTCGCCCAGGCCGAGGCGCTCGGCGAGGCGGTCCGCTTTGACCAGCGGGGTCAGGCCCGGCTCGAGCGGGTCGCCGGGGCGGCTCTCGCGCTCGAAGGGAAGGAAGTCCGCGTAGCGCCAGATCCCGTGCGAACCCGCCTGGATCTTCCGCTTGGCCTCACCGGCGTTGAAGCCGGTGTAGTCGTAGGCCACCTCGAGCGGGCCGAAGCACTCCTCGCACACGTAGCGGGCGTCGAGCGGATAGGCCGTCCCGCACTCCTTGCATTTCAGTGAGTCGATAGCCATATGAGTCCTGAACCGAAAAAACCTCCGCCTGCGATGTGGGCGGAGGTTCCGGGAGGAAACTCATCCCACATCTCCCAGGCCTTGTGTCGCGTTTGCCTGCTGGATTTGGCACCTCTCCCGGACGTCGTTCAGCGAACGCAATCCGAATGGTTGCCGGGGTTTCATCGGGCCAGTCCCTCCACCCCTCTGGATGTGGTGCAGCTATGTGCTCAGGAATATAACAGCGGCGGGTCGCCCCTTGCGCTCGCTTTGTGCCCATTTCGTAGAGTGCGTGCCGAGATGGAAGACCCGACGACACTCCAGGAGCCGGCGGATGCCGAACCTCCCTCGTCCCAGGCTGCGCCGCAGCGCCCGCGCGGGACAGCTCGTCGCGCCCACTCAGGCTGAGCCAAAGGCCCCGAACGTCGAGGAGATCGCGGCCGAGGGCCTGCGGTGGATCAAGATCGAACGCCCGGGCGCGGTCGAGCAGACATGGCTGGAGGAGCACTTCGACTTCCACCCGCTGGACCTCGAGGACGTGCTCTCGCGCAACCAGCGCCCGAAGATCGACAAGTACGAGGACTACCTGTTCATCGTCCTCAACTTCCCGGTCTTCGACCGCGCGCGCGGCCGGCTCGGCACGGGCGAGCTCGACGTCTTCGTCGGGCCGGGCTTCCTGGTCACGATCCCCAACCAGCCGCTCCAGCCCGTCGAGTACCTGTTCGAGCGCTGCCGGAGCAAGGAGGAGCTGCGCGACGAGCTCTTCACCCGCGGGTCGGGCTACCTCCTCTACCGCCTCGTCGACGACAGCTTCGACTACTGCTTCCCGATGCTGCGGAAGATCGGCAACAAGCTCGACGCGCTCGAGGAGGAGATCTTCGAGGGCAACTCCGAGGCGATCGTGCGCGACATCTCGAACGTCAAGCAGGAGATCATCAACTTCCGCAAGGTGATCCGCCCGCAGCGCCCGGTGCTGCGCGACCTCGAGAGGGTCAAGGACCGCTACCTCTCGCCCGAGATCGACCTCGAGATCTACTTCGACGACATCGTCGACGCCCACGAGCGAATCTGGGACATGCTCGAGAACTACAAGGAGGTCGTCGAGGCGCTCGAGGACACGAACGAGTCGGTGATCTCCCACCGCGTCAACGGCATCCTCAAGGTCCTCACCTCGATCAGCGTCATCGTGCTGCCGCTGACCCTGCTCGCCAGCCTCTGGGGCATGAACGTCGGCGTCCCCGGCGAGGGCAACCACACCGCGTTCTACGTCATCGTCGGAGCCATGGTCGTGCTCATGTTCGGGATGATCATCTCGTTCCGCCGGCGCGGCTGGCTGTAGGCGCTTCCGCCCGCCTAGGATCAGCCGTGTGGCAAATCACCGGATCTGGGCGCCCTGGCGCCTCAAGTACGTGAAGGACGCGAGCAAGGACATCGAGGAGGAGTGCATCTTCTGCGCGTTCTCCGGCGAGGAGCCCGAGAACGACGAGGCCAACCTGATCGTCCATCGGGGCGAGCGGTGCTTCGTGATCCTCAACAAGTTCCCGTACACGAACGGGCACCTGATGGTGGCCCCGTTCGAGCACGTCGGCTCGCTTTCGGCGATCGACGCCGAGACGACCACCGAGATGATGGACCTCGCCAAGCAGGCGATGACGATCCTCGAGAGCACCTACTCGCCCCACGGGTACAACGTCGGCTTCAACCAGGGCCGCGTCGCGGGCGCGGGCGTCGAGCACCACATCCACATGCACGTGGTCCCGCGCTGGGGCGGCGACACCAACTTCATGCCGGTGCTGGCCGACACCCGGGTGATGCCGCAGACCCTCGAGCAGAGCTACGAGGCGCTCGCCGGGAGCTTCGACGCGTAACCTGCGCCGCTGCCGATGGCCATCACCTCCCCCGAGCCCGAGATCTTCAAGGCCTACGACATCCGTGGGATCTACGAGGAGGACATGGACGGCGACACCGCCTTCGTCCTCGGCCGCGCCTTCGCGCGCCTGCTCGGCCAGCTTCGGGGCAAGCCCACCGAGAACCTCGGCATCGGCCTCGGCCGCGACATGCGGCTCACAGCACCAGAGATGGGCGGCCGCTTCGCCGAGGGCCTGATGGAGGAGGGCTGCCACGTGCTCGACGCCGGCGAGGTCGGGACCGAGGTCCTCTACTTCCTCGTCGGGCTCCCACAATCTCGACGGCGGCGCGATGATCACCGCCTCCCACAACCCCAAGGCCTACACCGGCGTGAAGCTGGTTCGCGAGGGCGCGCTGCCGCTCTCGGGCGACGCCGGGATCGGCGACCTGCGCGACATGATCGCGGCTGGGCTGCCCGAGAAGGGCTCGGGCGGCGGCACGATCGAGGTCGTCGACGTGCTCAAGGAGTTCCAGGAGGGCGCGCTGGCGATGATCCGCGGCGGCGAGAAGGTGAAGCCGATGAAGCTCGTGGTCGACGGCGGCAACGGCATGGCCGGCCCGATGGTCGGCCCTCTGCTGCGGCACCTGAAGATGAAGACGGTCGAGCTCTACTTCAAGCCCGACGGCAACTTCCCCGACCACGAGCCGAACCCCCTGCTCGAGGAGAACCGCAAGCTGATCACCGAGGCGGTGGTCGCCGAGTCGGCCGACCTCGGCATCGCCTGGGACGGCGACGCCGATCGCTGCTTCTTCATCGACAGCGAGGGGACGTTCGTCGACGGCGACTTCCTGACCGCGCTGCTCGCCGAGTCGCTGCTCGCCAAGAAGGGTGCCGGGCACATCCTCTACGACGTGCGGGCGAGCCGCGCCGTGCGGGACACCGTCGAGGCCGCCGGCGGCACCTCCGACATGAACCGCGTCGGACACGCCTTCTTCAAGACGAGGATGCGCGAGACGGGCGCGATCTTCGGTGGCGAGGTCTCGGGCCACTACTACTTCAAGGACTTCTTCTGCGCGGACTCGGGGACGATCCCGGCGATGCTCGTGCTGGAGCTGCTGTCCGAGAAGGATGCGTCGATGGTCGAGCTGATGGCCGGATTCCGCTCCAAGTACTTCATCTCGGGCGAGATCAACACCGAGGTCGCGGACCCCGCGGCGAAGATGAAGGAGATCGAGGACGCCTACAGCGACGGCGAGATCAGCCATCTCGACGGGATCTCGGTCGACTACGACGACTGGCACTTCAATGTGCGGCCGTCCAACACCGAGCCGCTGCTGCGCCTCAACCTGGAGTCGCTCGTCTCGCCCGAGGACATGGCCTAGAGGCGCGACGAGCTCCTGGCTTTGATCCGCGGGTGAGCGCCACTACGTCGGACGACGTCTGGCGCCAGATCGACGAGGCCGGGATCACGCTCCTGCGGATCCCGACACCGTTCCAGGTCGGGCGGGTCAACTGCTACCTGCTCGAGGACGACCCGCTGACTCTGATCGACGCCGGACCCAACTCCGGAAAGGCGCTCGACGAGCTCTCAGCACCAACTCGAATCCCTCGGCCGCCGGATCGAGGACATCGAGCTCGTGGTCATCACCCACCAGCACATCGACCACCTCGGGCTGGTCGACATAGTCGCCAAGCGCTCGGGCGCCGAGGTCGCGGCCATCGACATCCTCGTCCCGTATGTGGAGAACTTCGGGGCGGACGCCGAGCGCGACGACGACCTGGCCCAGGCGCTCATGCTTCGCCACGGGATCTCACAGGACATCGTCACCGCGCTGCGCCAGGTGACCGGCAGCTTCCGGGCCTGGGGGTCCAGAGCCGACGTCACCCGCCCGCTCCACGACGGCGAAGCCCTCTCGCTGCGCGACCGCGAGCTCGAGGTGCAGCTGCGGCCTGGGCACAGCCCGTCGGACACCGTCTTCTGGGACGAACGGCGGCGCATCCTGATCGCCGCCGATCACCTGATCGCCCACATCTCCTCCAATCCCCTGCTCTCGCGGCCGCTCGACGGCAGCGACGAGCGCCCGCAGGCGCTCGTCAACTACCTGAACTCCCTGCAGAAGACCCGCGAGCTGCCGGCCGAGATCGTCCTGTCCGGGCACGGCGAGCCGATCACCGACCACGCCGATTTGATCGGGAAACGCTTCGACCTGCACCAGCGGCGCGCCGAAAAGCTCTACGGGCTGATCGCGGACGAGCCGCGCAGCGGCCACGGCCTGGCGCAGGCACTGTGGGGAGACGTCGCCGTGACGCAGGCGTTCCTCACCCTCTCGGAGGTGATCGGCCACGTCGACCTGCTCGCGAACGCGGGTCACGTCCGCGAGGACGAGCGCGACGGCGTCGTGCATTTCGTCGTCACCTCGGACACCGACGCGAGCGAGCTCGGCGACCTGATCCCGGGCGGTAACCCCGCGCAAAGCTAGGGTTACCGATTCTCGTGCCGTCGACCATCGCCCCTTCGCAAGAGCGCGCCCCCGCACCCGCCCAGCCGATCGCCCCCGGGGCGGCGAAGAAGCGCATGTTGATCATCGTCAACCCCTACGCGACTACCGTCTCGGACCGGCTCAAGAACCTCGTCGTCTACGCGCTTCAGTCCCGCTACGAGGTGGAGGCCGTCGATACCGAGGCGTCGGAGCACGCGATCGAGATCGGCCGCGAGGCGCGCGACGGCGGCTACGACATCGTCGTCGCATTCGGCGGGGACGGCACCCTGAACGAGGTCGCCAACGGGCTCGCGGGAACGGACGTCCCCGTCTCGGTGCTCCCCGGCGGCTCGACCAACGTCGTCGCACGAACGCTCGGCATTCCCAACGACGTCGTCGACGCGACCGAGCACCTGATCGGCATCGCCGACGACTTCAACCCGCGCCGCATCGACCTCGGCCTGATCAACGGCCGCCACTTCGTCTTCGCCTGCGGCATGGGCCTCGACGCCACCGTCGTCAAGCGGGTGGACGCCCACCCGCGGATGAAGGCGCGAGTCGGCCCCTGGTACTTCACGTGGGCCGGCATCTCCGCCTTCTACCGCGACTACATGCGCGACCCCATCCGCATGTCGGTCGAGCTCGAGGGCACCCGTTTCGAGGGGATCACCGCGGTGGTTCAGAACTCCGACCCCTTCACCTATTTCAGGGACCGCCCCGTCCGGGTCTGCGACGGCGCCGCGCTCGACAACGGGACCCTCTCGCTCGCCGTGCTTCGGCGCGGCACCCAGCGCGACATGCCCACGATCGTCACCCGCGTGCTGAACGACAGCTTCCCCGCGTCGAGCCACCGCCAGATCGACCACGCCGAGGGCGTCACCGAGGCCCTCGTGCAGTCGATCTCCATGGACGACGGCGGCTCGCCTCGCCGGTTCCCCGTCCAGGTCGACGGCGACTACATCGGAGAATTCGCCGAAATCAAGGTCGGGATCGCGCCCCGCGCCCTCACGATCGTGGCCTAGCTTCCGGCTCTAGCGGCAGTAAGCGTTGCTCACGAGCGTGCTCGACGTAGCGGGCCCGCTCGCAGAGGCCGAGCTCGTCCAGCCCCGGCCCGTTCCCCGCGATTCGAAGACCAGGGCCGTGGCGGTCAGGCCTCCGACCGGCGTGCTCGTCGCGAAGCCGCCGCCACGAGCCGAAGTCTTCTTCGCGCAGTTGCCGGTGGCTGCCGTGACGAAGCTGTTGATGGGGCCGAGCACGGAGGCGCTCGCCGACTTCGTCTTGATGGCGCCCGTCTTCGCGCAGTAGGCGTACGCGATCAGGTTGCGTGCATCGCCGCCCCCATCTACGCGCGTCGCGTCGACCACCCAGCCGACCCCGTTGCCGGCGATCGAGCGTGAGACGTACGTGACGCCGCCGGCGCTGGACGGCGGCAGCGAAAAGCCACCCGAGAGCGGCTTCGTCCCCTTGGGGCATGTGGCGAACGCGATGCTCCCCGAGCCGACGGTGGTGGGGATCGCGATCGTCTGCGACGCGGTCCTGACCTTGGCCTTGTTCGCCTCGCAGTAGACGAAGGCGGTCAGGGTGTCGCTCCCCGTGAATGCCTGCACTCCCGAGACGCGCCATGAGCGCTCGCCGACGCGCTGGGACTCGTGGATGCTGAGCCAGTGACTCGGCGCCGCCGGCGGCAGCTGCGGGGCCGAGGTCGAGAAGCCTCCGGCCACCGCCTTGGTCTTGGCGGGGCACGTTGCGGTCGCCGACCCGAGCGTGCCACTGCTCGAGACGATGGTGCTCGCGCTGGCGGTCCGCAGCTTCGACACCTTCTTGGCCTTCGCCTCCGCCCCGCTTGCGAACCCCATTGCGACCACGGCGCATGAGACCAGCGCCAGCCCCACTCCCCTGGCCCGAGCGGCTCGTTCCACCATCGCGGGAACAATAGGGTGCCGCCGTGGCCAAGCGTGACCCCGACTGCCTGTTCTGCACCATCGCCGCGGGCGAGTTGCCCGCCGACGTCGTCTTCGAGGACGATCGCACCCTCGCGTTCCTCGACAACAGGCCCCTCTTCCCCGGCCACGCCCTGCTGATCCCGCGCGAGCACCACGAGACCCTCGGCGACCTGCCCGACGAGCTGATCGGGCCGCTCTTCGCGAACGCGCGGCTGCTTTCGCGAGCGATCCCTCAGGCGATGGGCAAGCCGGGGTCCTTCGTGGCGATGAACAACGTCGTCAGCCAGAGCGTCCCCCACCTGCACGTGCACGTGGTCCCGCGCCTCAAGAAGGACGGCCTGCGCGGGTTCTTCTGGCCGCGCACGAAGTACGCCTCAGACGCCGAGGCGAAGAAGACGGCCGCGGCGATCCAGGCCGCGGTCAAGAAGGCCGCCTAGCGGCACCGCTCCTACCGCTGGGAACGGTTCGGTACCGCATGTGGTTCCAACTGCCCCCCCCGGCTCTGGTTGAACCCCCGTCCAGGGTCAAATAGCATCGAGCGAACCCACCATAAGCGTCCCGAAAGGAGTCCATCATGGAAGCTGGCTCACAGGCGGGGACGGTTGTACTGGTTCACGGGGGATTCGTCGACGGATCCGGCTGGCAGGGTGTCTACAACCTGCTGCGTAAGGACGGCTACGGCGTCAGCGTCGTCCAGAATCCCACTCTCTCGCTCGAAGGCGACGTTGCCGCGACCCAGAGCGTCATCGACGCGCAGAGCGAGCCGGTCATCCTCGTCGGTCATTCCTATGGCGGAGCGGTGATCACCGAGGCCGGCAACCATCCCAACGTGGCGGCGCTCGTCTACATCGCGGCCTTCGCGCCGGACGAGGGCGAGTCGGTCAACACCCTGATCGGCGGATTTCCCAAGGACGGCCCTGCGCCGCCGATCTTGCCGCCGCAGGATGGATTCCTGTTCCTCGACCGGGACAAGTTCCACGATTCGTTCGCGGCCGACGTGGATGCCGAGTCGGCGGCGTTCATGGCTGACTCGCAGGTCCCGTGGGGAGTCGACGCCCTGGAGGGCACGATCAGCGAGGCCGCGTGGCAGAACAAGCCGAGCTGGTACCTGATCGCGACCGACGATCGGATGATCCCGCCCCCGGCCCAGCGCGAGATGTCCGGACGAGCGGGAGCGACCGTTGAGGAGGCCGCCGCCAGCCATTCGGTCTACGTGTCGCAGCCGGCAGCCGTGGCTGAACTCGTCGCGAAAGCTGCTTCCGAGGTGAAGTCGGCCACGGCCTAACCGCGGAGGCCAAGAGGCCTAGGCAGTCGGCGTGACGCGGTATGCGTCGAAGACCGACTCGACGTTGCGGAGGCGGTTGATGCACTGCTTCAGCTGCTCGGTGTCGCCGACCTCGACCACGAAGCGGTTCTTGACCATTGGGTGCTTGGTGGCGCACTTGGCCTCGAGGATGTTGAGGCCGGCCTCGGCGAACGTGCGCGAGAGGTCCTCGAGCAGGCGGGTGCGGTCGTAGGCGTCGACCTGGAGCTCGACGCGGTATGAGGCCTCGTTGTCGCCGTCCCAGTGGACGTCGGTGATCCGCTCGGGCGCCTTCTTCAGCGCCTTCAGGTTGCGGCAGTCCTTGCGGTGGACGGTGATGCCGCGGCCGAGCGAGACGTAGCCGACGATCTCGTCGCCGGGGACGGGCCGGCAGCACTTGGCGAGCCGCACGGCAACCTGATCGACCCCCTTGACCTTGATCCCGTAGCTCGTCGCCTCCTCGGTGGGGCGTCGCGCCGTGTCGGTTCCCTTGACCAATCCGTCGGTGGGCTCGTCGGCCACGGCGGCCTCGCCCTGCTTCAGGCGCTGCATCACCTTGTTGGCGACAGTCTTCGTCGAGATCTTCGACTGACCGAGCGCGATGTAGAAGTCGTCGGCCTTGCGGAAGCCCATCTCGCGGATCACGTCGGCGAACATCGGAGAGCCCGAGACCTTGTGCTGGGGCAGGCCGCGCTTCTGCAGGGCCTCCATCAGCTGCTCGCGCCCACGGCGCTCGGCGTCCTCACGGCCCTCGCGCTGGAACCAGGCGCGGATCTTGTTGCGGGCGCGCGCGGTGCGGACCAGCTTCAGCCAGTCGCGCGATGGCCCGCGGCCCTGCTTCGCGGTCAGCACCTCGACGATGTCACCGCTGCGCAGCGTGTAGTGGAGCGGCACGATCTTGCCGTTGACCTTCGCGCCGACGCATTGGTGGCCGACGTCGGTGTGAACCGAGTAGGCGAAGTCGAGCGGCGTCGAGCCGGCCGAGAGGTTCTTGACCTCGCCGCCCGGGGTGAACACGAAGACCTCGTCCTCGAGCAGGTCGCCCTTGAGAGCCTCGATGAACTGCTTCGGGTCGGTGTCCTTCTCGGCCTCGAGCAGCTGGCGCAGCCAGGTCATCTTCTCCTTGGCCGGGTCCCCCCCGCCCGAGCCCTCCTTGTAGACGACGTGTGCCGCGATCCCGTACTCGGCAAGGTCGTGCATCTCGCCAGTGCGAATCTGGATCTCGAGCGGCTGGCCCTCGGGCCCGATCACGGTCGTGTGCAGCGCCGCGTACATATTGGCCTTGGGCATCGCTATGAAGTCCTTGAAGCGCCCGGGCAGCGGCTTCCAGATCGAGTGGATGACGCCGATCGCGCCGTAGCAGTCCTTGACCGAGCCGGTCAGCACGCGCATCGCCGTGAGGTCGAAGATCTCGTTGAACTCGCGGCCCTTGCGAGTCATCTTCGTGTAGATCGAATAGAAGTGCTTGGCGCGGCCCGAGATCTCGGCGTCGATGCCGACGGCCTTCAGCTCGCGGCCCAGGAACTTGCCGGCCTCGTCGACGTAGTTCTCGCGCTCGGTGCGCTGCTGGGCGACGAGCTCCTTGATCTCGTCGTACTTGCGCGGGTGCAGAGTCGAGAACGCGAGGTCCTCGAGCTCCCACTTGATGGCGTGGATGCCGAGGCGGTGGGCGAGCGGGGCGAAGATCTCGAGCGTCTCGCGGGCCTTCTCCATCTGCTTCTGCTTCGGGAGCGCGTCGAGGGTGCGCATGTTGTGGAGGCGGTCGGCCAGCTTGATCAGGATCACCCTGACGTCGGTGGCCATCGCCACCATCATCTTCCGGTAGTTCTCGGCCTGGCGCTCGTCGCGGCTCTTGAACGTGATCTCGGTCAGCTTGGTGACGCCGTCGACGAGCTGGGCGATCTCCTCGCCGAAGCGCTCGCGGACCTCGTCGAGGCTGGCGCTGGTGTCCTCGACGGTGTCGTGCAGCAGCGCGGCCGCCAGCGTGGCGGTGTCGAGGCGCATGCCTGCGCAGATGCGCGCGACGCCGAGCGGGTGCGTGATGAAGTCCTCGCCCGACTTGCGCTCCTGACCCTCGTGGCTCTCGCACGCGAAGGCGAACGCGCGCTCGATCTCGTCGCGGTCGATCGCCTCGACGAGCTCCGAGGAGTGCTCCTCGATCACCGCGAAGAGGTCGCCGAGCAGCGCGCGCTCGTCGGCGTCGAGCGCCTTCGTGATGGCATCGGGCTTCGGGGCAGCGTGCTTGCCCTTGGGCTCACCGACGCGAGTGTGACCGCGCCCGTTGCCGTCCTTCAGCTCTGTGCCCTGTTTCGCAGGTATCGCTTCGCCTCCTCGTGCCGGGCGATGCAGGCGCCGAATGCCCGCGATCGCTCCAACTCGGTCCTCTCCGAGGATAAGACCCGCAGCGCTCCGGTGCCGCGATCGAGGCTCCATTCGCAGAGCCCGAGCTCGACCAGCACACGCGTCGCGCGGGCCCCCGACTCGGGCGTGCGCGGGTATCGCCCCGGGCCCGCGAGCGCCGCGCGGAGGTCCTCACCGGTGAGCGAGCGCTCGGGCGCAGCGGAGGCGGCGCGCCAGATCTCGGCGATCGGCCCGCGCGGCTGCCACTCGCGCGCCGCGCAGAGCTCCGCCAACTCGGCCTCGGGAGCGCCCCAGGCCAGGTGCAGATACCCGGGGTGAAGCGGCGTCGCCCCGCCCGGGCCGAAGAGCCCGGCTCGCGCGAGCTGCTCGGTGCGCTCGAAGGGCGGCGGGTCGATCAGGACGACGTGCTGGAAGCGCCGCGCGGCCTCGGGGCGGCGCGCGAGGGCGCCCCAGTCCGCGAGCGAGAGGCCGGCCTCGCGCTCGTCGCGCTCGCCCACGGCGCCGAGCGCGGCGTCGAGCGCCGCCTCGCCGCAGCGCGCAGCAGGCGATCGAGGGATCTCCGGCGCCGAAGCGCCGCGGGTCGGCGGCGGAGCCCGCGAGCTCGCGCCGGCGGGCGGCGTCGGCGCACACGGCCAGCACGGAGTCACCGCTCGACACCAGCTCGGCCAGCGCCGCCACCGCGGCGCCGCGGCGGCGGTCGACGACCTCGCGGGGCCGTGCGTGGGCGGCCAGGGGCGCCACCGGCCACGCGCCGTCGAAGCCTTCGAGCGCCGAAGCGAAGCGGACCCACCACTCCTCGGGGCCGGCAGGGCAGGTGCCTGCCCCGCACCCCGCCGCTTCGATGCCCTCTCCCGCCTCGGCCTCAGCGGCGGCGAGCGGGTAGAGCTCGCGAAGGACGACCCGGGGCGAGACCGCGCCGTTCCAGCGATCCACCTCGAGGCGGACCGAAAGGTCGATGGCCTCGCGGTCGGCTAGGCGCTCGAGGTCGCCGTTCATGCCGAAGGCGACGCCCGATGCCTTGCCGGCTCCGCTCTCGAGCTCGAAGCGCGAATGGCGGCCCGCCTCGCCGAGCGGCCTGATCTCGCACAGCCGCGCCGACGGGCACGACCAGCCGGGGGTCGGGGTTCCCCTTGCCGAAGGGCCCGAGGCGCTCGAGTTGCTCGGCGAGGTCCATGCCGATCCCCTCGCGCCCGACGCCGACGAGCGCGTCGATCGACTCGGTCTGCACCAGCTCGGCACCGGCGAGCTCGGCGGTCGCGTGGGCGAGGAAGGCCTCGCGAAACGGCTCGAGGCTCGCGCGCCGGAGCTCGAGCCCCGCGGCCGCGCGGTGGCCGCCGTGGCGGACCAGGTGCTCGGAGCATGCGTCGAGCGCGGCGATCAGGTCGAAGCCGGGGATGGATCGCGCGGAGCCGCGGCCGGTGTCGCCGTCGAGCGAGAGCAGCACCGTCGGGCGCCAGTGGCGCTCGGCGAGCCGCGAGGCGGCGATCCCGACGACGCCGGGGTGCCAGCCCTCCCCCGCCAGCACCAGGGCGGGCGCATCGGCCTGCTCGGGCGAGAGCTCGCCGCGGGCGGCCTCGGCGGCGTCGGAGACCTCGCGCTCGGTCGCACGCCGCTCGGAGTTGGCGCGGTCGAGCTCGGCCGCGATCGACGCCGCCCGCTCCGCGTCGGAGCTCAGCATCAGCTCGACCCCGGCGTCCGCGCGGTACAGGCGGCCGGCCGCGTTGATGCGCGGCGCCAGGCGGAAGCCGAGGGCCCCTTCGTCGACGGTCTCGGCCTCGACCTTCGACACCGCCATCAGCGCCCGCACGCCGGGCCGCGGCGAGGACCGCATCGCCGCCAGCCCCTGCCGGACGAGGCGGCGGTTCTCGCCGATCAGCGGAACGAGATCGGCGACGGTCGCGAGCGCGACCAGGTCGAGGTCGGCCGTGACGGCCGGGGCGCCCGCCGTCTCGCGAAGCGCGATCGCGAGCTTGTGGGCGACGCCGGCGGCGCAGAGCGCGCTGAACGGGTAGCCCGAGACGACCGGATGCAGGATCGGGCAATCGGGCAGCTCGGCCGGCGGCTCGTGGTGGTCTGTGACGATCACGTCGAGGCCCGCAGCCTTCGCCGCGGCGACCTCCGCGGCCGAGCCGATGCCGCAGTCGACGGTGATCACCATCTCGGAGCCGCGCGAGCGGATCTCCTCGACGCCGGCCAGCGTCAGCCCGTAGCCGTCAGCCAGCCGATCGGGGATGAGCCAGTCGCATTCGGCGCCCAGCTCGCGCAGCACCGAGACGAGGATCGTCGTCGAGCAGACGCCGTCGACGTCGTAGTCGCCGTGCACCGTCACCCTCCCGCCGCGCCGGGCGAGCGACAGGACGCGCTCGCAGACCTCGGCCATCCCGTCGAAGGCGAACGGGTCGTGATCGTCCCGCGCCTCGAGGAAATCGCGCGCGGCCTCGACGGTGCGGTAGCCGCGGCGGACCAGCATCACCGCGATCGGCTCGGCGAGGTCCAGCTCGGCCGCCAGCCGCCGCGCCTCGGCGTAGTCATAGGGGGCCGCGGTGAAGGCACGAGCGGGAGCGGTCGAGGCGGCCATCCCCTGAGGCTAAGTTCGGCCCCTGACGGAACCGCCGGTGCGGCGCGGTGAATCGCGGAAGTACCCGCATCTCGCGGAGTCGCGGCGGTGTGCGGAGCGGGAGCCTAGACGCGAACGCCGGTGGCGCGCTCTTCGCGCACGCCCATGGCGTAGACAAGCGCGAGGCCCAGGATCGTGCCGGGGACCGCGAACAGCACCGTGGCCAGGTCGGTGTCGCCGATGGTGCGGCCGAGCGCGATCTGGGCGATCGCGCCGGATGCCATCGCGCCGACCGCCGCGCCCAGGAAGGCGCCGACGATCCCGCCGCGGAAGCGGTCGGGCACGAAGACGGTGAAGTGCCAGAGGGCGACGCCCGTCGTGAACCAGACCAATGCGGCCATCTAGCGCGGCCTCCCGTGCTTGCGTTTGCGGCCCTTGCGGCCTTCCTTGCCCTTGCCCTGCAGGCGGCGAAGCGCCGCGGCGCTCGCCTCGCTCAACTCGGGCTTCTCGGCCAGACCGTCCCCGCCGTTGCCGCTCTCGGCCGGTTCGGAGGGCTGCGAGGACGATGGCGCGGACTGCTCGGGCTCCGGCTGCGGCGCCTCCGGCTGGGGCGGCGGGGCGGCGGGGCCGGTGGACCCGGGCAGCACCCCCGGGACCGAGGACTGGACGGGCTCGGGTGCGGGGGGCTCGACGCGCGCCCGGTCGGGCTCGGGCTCGGTGTCGGCCTCGGGCACGTCGCCCTCGAGGCGGGCGATCACGTTCTCCTCGGGGAACGGCGGCACGTAGCCCATCTGCTCCTCGATCCGCTCGCGGCGGCGCCGGTACGCGGGCTCGCGCTCCTTCCAGGCGGTCAGGACCGGCGCCGCGATGAAGATCGACGAGTACGTACCCGACGCGATTCCGACGATCATCGCGAACGCGAAGTCCTGCAGCGTCGTCCCACCGAAGACGAACAGGACCGCGACCAGGAAGACGCTCGAGAGACCGGTGATCAGCGACCGGGTCAGGACCTCGCTCATCGAGCGGTTGACGATCTGCGAGAAGGTCGCGCGCGGCAGGCGCGGCACGTTCTCGCGTATTCGGTCGAAGACGATGACGGTGTCGTAGAGCGAGTATCCGAGGATGGTCAGGAAGGCCGCGACGGTTCCCGATGTCACCTCCCGCTCGGCCAGGGCGTAGACGCCGCCCGTGATCAGGATGTCGTGGATGACGGCGATCAGCACCGGGACCGCGTACTTGGGCTCGAAGCGGAACGCCATGTAGGCGCAGATCACGAGCAGCGAGAAGATGATCGCGTAGACGGCGCTGCGGGCGACCTGCTCGCCGAAGGTCGGGCCGATCGTGGTGGAGTCGAACCCGTCCTCGACCAACGTGAAGTCGTTGTCGAGCGCGGGCTGCACGTCGCGCACCTGCTCGGGCTCGATGTCGGCCTCGATCTGGAAGACGTTGTCGCCGAGCTCGTCGCTCGAGGCCTCGGTGATCTCGGCGTCGTCGACTCCCGCGCTCTCGAGGGACGTGCGGACCTGCTCGACGCTCACGTCGTCCACGAACGCCGCGGTGATCCGGCTGCCCGACGCGAAGTCGAGGCCGAGGTTCAGCTGGAGCGTCGCGAAGGCGATCGCGCCGATCATCAGGATCACTCCCGAGATCGAGAAGAAGTACTTGCTCATCCCGGTGAAGTCGAAGTGCCAGCGCACCCGCTGCTCGTCGCTCGCTCCGAGGAATGCCTTCGACTGCATCACGCGGGTGTTCCCGAACACGCCGAGGAAGGCCTGGGTGAAGACGACCGCGGTGAAGAGCGAGGCGATCGTTCCGACGCCCAGGGTGAACGCGAAGCCCTTGACGCCGGCGGTCGAGAGCACGAACAGGATGAACGCCGTGATCAGCACGATCACGTTCGCGTCGATGATCGTCCCGATGCCCTTGCGGTAGCCGGTCGAGATCGCCGATCTCAGCGATTTGCCAGCCCGCACTTCCTCCTTTATTCGCTCGAAGATGACGACGTTCGAGTCGGCGGCCACGCCGATGGTCAGGATCAATCCCGCGATGCCCGGCAGCGTCAGGGTGATCGGGATCAGCTCGACCAGGGCGTAGAAGAAGATCCCGTAGAGCGCGAGCCCCAGGGCGGCGACGACGCCGAGGAAGCGGTAGTAGGCGATCAGGAAGAGGATGACGAGGATCAGGCCGACGATGCCGGCCTTCAGCCCCTGGTCGAGCGCCTGCTCGCCGAGGGTCGCCGAGACGGTGGACTGCGAGATCAGCTTCAGCTCGATCGGCAGCGCGCCGATCTTCAGGAACTCGGCGAGGTCCTGAGCCTCCGTGATGTTGCCCACGCCCTGAATCTGGGCGCCGTTGCGGCCGTCGATCCCGCTGGGGTTCTCGACGAAGTTGATGATCGGCCGCGAGACGATCTCGTTGTCGAGGACGACCGCGAAGTGATCCGACAGCTCGGACGCCTCGGCGGCCGAGATCCCCGGCGGCGCGTTGAGGAGACCGCGCTCGGCGATCTCCTGGGTCACGCTGGCGAACGCGTCCTGGCCGTCGTCGCTGAACTCGAAGTTGACGTTGTTCTGGCCGGCGTCGTCGGTGCCCGCCTCGGGGTTCCGGATGTCGTCGCCGGACAGAGACGGGCGGTCGCGGATCACGTAGTAGCCGAGGTCGTCGGTCTCCTGGTTCTCCTTCTCGTCGGTGTCGGGGTTGTCGGGTGGCGGCTCCGCCCGGACCACGGCCGTCCCCTGCGGTATCGCGACGACCTCCTGGCGCTCCTTCGGCGGGAGCGGGTCCTGGCCCTCGGCCACCTCGAACAGGTCGGCTCGGGCCGGCCTCGGGACCGGCGATCAGCTCCTTCGTCTGCGCGTCGAACAGGTAGTACGTCGGGCCGGTGGTCGTGCACGAGTCCTCGAAGCACTCGGGCTCCTGCTGAGAGGCGAGCTGGACCGCGTCGTAGAGCCGCGGGAACGGGGACTCCGCCGCGCGATCCGCGGGCACGTTCGGGTTCGGGATCACGTTCGGCTCCCAGTCGTAGAAGAAGAGCTGGGCGGTGTCGCCGACCTGGTTGATCGCGCGCTCGGCGTTCTCGACGTTCGGCAGGCCGATCCGAACCGAGTCGGTGCCGATCCGCGAGATCTCGGGCTCGGAGACGCCGAGGGAGTCGGTGCGGTCGCGGATGATCTCGATCGAGCGATCGATGTCGTCGCCCTGCACCTCGGGGTTCTGCGGCGTCGGGCGGCCCTGGTAGATCAGCTCGGTGCCGCCGCTCAGGTCGAGGCCGAGCTTCGTGTCGTTCTTGCTGATCACGAACAGCGATGCGGCGACGAGGCCGGCGACGAACAGAAGGACGAAGAGGTTTCTGCGACGCGAAGTCATCGCACTGCTGTGGGCCCGCTACTCCGGCGTGAGGACGAGCAGCAGCCCGCCGTCGTCGTCGTAGGCGGGGAAGACGTCGGCGACGGCCTCGGTCGGCAGGTCGCCCTCGGCGTTGACCGCGACCTTCTTGCCGAGGGAGCGGACGCCCCACTCGAGCGTCGTCTCGATCGGGTCGGCGGTCGGGCCGGCCTTGGTGTCGGCTCCGGTGGCCGCCTCGACCTTGTCCATCCACTCGAGGCCGAGCACGTCCGTGACCGGGCGCCCGATCACGTCCTCGTCCTTGAGGCCGGTCAGCTCGAAGGCGTTCTTGCCGAGGTCGAGCAGGCGGCCGTCCTTGTCGCAGGTGAAGAAAGCGGCGCCGGGAGCCGGGTAGTAGTCGTCGAGCAGCTCGAACAGGAAGCCGAATCCGCACTTCGAGCAGCCCTTGGGCCGGTTGGAGAACCCCACCGTTCGCTCGCTGCTCAGCTCCCTGTTGCCGCAGTTCGGGCAGATGAAGAAAGGCATCGCGAGCAAGGCTAGCCGAGTGCCTGAAGCGAGGCTAAGCGGAACGTTGCCGCCCCGGGCCTAGAACAGGCTCGCGTGGGCCTCGGGGACCGGCAGGCCGAGGTGCTCGTAGGCCCGCTCGGTGAGCACGCGGCCGCGCGGGGTCCGCTTGATCAGGCCCTGCTGGAGCAGGTAGGGCTCGAACACGTCCTCGATCGTGTCCGCCTCCTCGCCGACCGCGACCGCGAGCGTCGAGACGCCGACGGGGCCGCCGCCGAACTTCGCCGCGATCATCTCGAGCAGCTGGCGGTCGTGGCGGTCGAGCCCGACGGGTCGACCTCGAGCATCTCGAGCGCCTCGGCGGCCACGCCGGTGCTGATCTCGCCGCGTGCCGCGGACCTCGGCGAAGTCGCGGACGCGGCGCAGCAGCCGGTTGGCGACGCGCGGCGTCCCGCGGGCGCGCGAGGCGATCGTCGCCGGCGCCCTCGTCGTCGATGTCGACATCGAGGATCCCGGCCGAGCGCAGGACGATCTGCTTCAGGTCGGCGGCGTCGTAGTGCTCGAGGCGGTGGCAGACGCCGAAGCGGTCGCGAAGCGGCGTCGTCAGCAGGCCGGTGCGCGTGGTCGCGCCGATCAGCGTGAAGGGCGGCAGGTCGAGCGTCACGGTCCGCGCCCCGGCCCCCTGGCCGAGCACGACCGGCAGGCGGCGGTCCTCCATCGCCGGGTAGAGCGTCTCCTCGACGGCGCGGCCGAGGCGGTGGATCTCGTCGATGAAGAAGACGCTGCCGGGCTCGAGCGCGGTCAGGAAGGCGGCGATGTCGGCCTTGCGCTCGAGCGCCGGCCCGGCGGTCTGCACCAGGGGCGCCGAGAGCTCGGCGGCGATG
Organism: uncultured Solirubrobacterales bacterium; assembly: GCA_963820665.1. Lineage (GTDB taxonomy): Bacteria > Actinomycetota > Thermoleophilia > Solirubrobacterales > 70-9 > CAVUAT01. The sequence continues at coordinate 171,269 of CAWGAL010000004.1, forward strand.
ATGTGGGCGAGCGAGGTCTTGCCGAGCCCCGGCGGGCCGGCGAGCAGCACGTGGTCGAGCGCCTCCTCGCGGCGGCGCGCCGCCTCGATGAAGATCCCGAGCTGCTCGGTGACCTGGACCTGGTTGACGAAGTCCTCGAGGGTCGGGGGCCGCAAGCGTGCGGTCGAAGTCGTCGTCGACATAACGCCCGATCTCCTCCGCTCGCGTCGGGGATGGGCGGTGCGCCTTCCGGCGTGGGGCCGGCCCAGCCCCACTCCCGGCGTTCGAATGCCTTGTCCAGGTTCGACGCTCATGCGGCCTTGGCTCCGGAGGCGCTTCGCAGCGCGGACTGGATCGAGCTCCTCGGCGGTCTCGCCCTCGGCGCGGTCGAGCAGCGCGCTCGGCCTCGACGGGCGTGTAGCCGAGGTTGAGCAGGCCCTCGCGGGCCATCGAGCGCGGGTCCTCGTCGCCGGCTCGCGTCACGGTGATCGAATCGCCGTCGCCGTCGAGCTCGCCGGCGACCTTCTCGCGCAGCTCGACGATGATCCGCTCGGCGGTGCGCTTGCCGATCCCGGGGACCGCCTGGAAGCGCTTGGCGTCCGACGGAGGCGATCGCGATCAGCAGCTCGCGCACGGGCCCGCCCGAGAGCGCGGCCATCGCCACCTTCGGCCCGACGCCGCTGACCGAGATCAGGTTGAGGAAGAGGTCGCGCTCCTCCTCGCTCGCGAAGCCGTAGAGGCTGAGCGAGTCGTCGCGGGCGACGAGGTGGGAGTGAAGCGTGGCGCGGCGCCCCGCTCGCCGGGACGGCCTTGAGCGTCTCGGCCGAGACGGCCAGGCGGTAGCCGACGCCGCAGGCGTCGATGACGACGTGGTCGGGACGGCGCACCAGCACCTCTCCTGAGACGGAGGCGATCATGGCCCTTGATTCTGCGCTGCGGCTCGGATGCCTTCGAGCTAGCCGGCGAGGCGCTGTGCCGCCGCCGGCTTGGTGCCGACCGTGGCGCGGCCCAGAGGTGCGATCGCGTCGCGCATCCCCGCCCCGCCGGCGTGGCAGATCGCGACCGCGAAGGCGTCGGCTGCGTGGTCGGGCGTCGGGCGGCTCGGGCAGCCCGAGCAGCGTCGCCACCATCTGCTGCACCTGGGCCTTGTCGGCCGAGCCCGATCCGCTGACGGCCTTCTTCACCGCCTGCGGCGTGTAGTCGAAGCACGGGAACGGCCTGCTGGGCGGCGGCCAGCATCGCGACGCCGCGCGCCTGGCCCACTGCGAGCGCCGACCCGACGTTCTTGCCGAAGAAGAGGTCCTCGAGCGCCATCGCCTTGGGCTCGTGCCACACGATCAGCTGGCGAAGGCCTTCGTGGATCTTGGCCAGCCGCTCCGCGGCGGGAAGGTCAGGCGCCGTCTCGATCACGCCGCCGTCGAGAGCGACCATCTTGTCCCCGATCGTGCGAACCACGCCGAACCCAGTGTTCGCCGCTCCCGGGTCGATGCCGATGACGATCATGCGACCTTGTTTCTAGCTCGCCCCCCGGATGTCCTTCGACCTGCCGGCCCGCATGCGGGTCCGCCGGTGGCTAGCCCGAGGCCGCGCGCTCGAGGATCTCCTCGGGCACGTCGAAGTTCGCGTGCACCGAGTCCACGTCGTCGTGGTCGGAGAGGAAGTCCATGAGATTGAGCAGCGAGGTGGCATCGCCTGACGCCACCTCGACGGTGTTCTTCGGCTCCATCGACAGCTCGGCTGACTCGATCGCCACATCCGCGGCCTCGAGCGCCGCGCGAACCGACGCCAGCTCACCGGCGGGAGTGATCACCTTCAGCACGTCGCCATCGACGACCACGTCCTCGGCGCCAGCGTCGATCGCCGCCATCAGGTCCTCCTCGCCGTAGCGCTCGCCGTCGACGAGGATCACGCCGCGCTTGTCGAACTGCCACGCCACGGAGTTCGGCTCGCCGAGGCTGCCGCCGTGCTTCTCGAAGGCGTGGCGCACCTCGGACCCCGTCCGGTTGCGGTTGTCCGACAGCGCCTCGACCAGGATCGCCGCGCCGCCCGGCCCGTAGCCCTCGTAGACGATCGACTCGATCGCGGCCGCGTCGTCGCCCTCGCCGGTGCCGCGGTCGATCGCGCGCTGGATGTTGTCCTTGGGCATCGAGGCGTCGCGCGCCTTCTGCACCGCGAGCCCGAGGGCCGGGTTGGCGTCGACGCTTCCTCCGCCGTCGCGCGCGGCGACGGTGATCGCGCGCGCGAGCTTGGTGAAGAGCTTGCCGCGCTTGGCGTCAGCGGCGCCCTTCTTGTGCTTGATCGAGGACCACTTCGAATGACCGGACATCTCCTCGATTGTATGGAGAACGGACCCGGCCCCGGCGCTGGGCGCCGAGGCCGGGATCCGATCGCCGGAGCGTCCGTGCGGCTACTTCTTCTTCTTCGGCGGGTTCGTCGACGTGATCGTCAACTTGAAGCAGTCCAGCGTTCCCGCGGGGTTGGCGTTGCTGTCGTCCTCCGCCAGCAGCGTCCACGTCGCGTTGGTCGCCTTCTTGTTGCCGAGCCCGTTCAGCTGCTGCAGGCTCTCCTCGGGCGCGAAGCTGCCGGCGAAAGGCGCGGTGAGCCCCGGCGTCGTGATCAGCGTCGGGTTGTTCGAATCGAACAACGTGAACTGGCCGACGCAGCTCGCCGGGCCGGAGCCGTAGTTGTTGCCCGCTCCACCGTTGTCGGAGGAGAGGTTGATCACTCCCCGGGGGGTGGCGAGGTAGAACTCGAGGTCGGTCGCCTGCGGGTGCGTCGCGCGCACCCCGACGTTGACGTCAGTGATCTTGCCCCTGGGGTTCAGCCCCTTGACGGGATCGCCGAGCGCACGACCTGGGTCGCGGTACCGCCGCCGTCGGGGATCACGACCGGGACGCCGCCGAGCGATCCGCCCGAGCCCTTCGTGTAGGTCTGTGTCTTCTTCTTCGCTCCCTCGGCCGCGGGCACAACCGCCACGCAGCCGACGAGCGCTGCCACCAGCACCATCCCCGCCCTGCGAACGGCCGGGGCACTCCACTTGCTGGTCCTCATTTCGTCCCTCCTGAATAGGTGCGGGCTCGTTCTCCCCGGCGAGCACCTATCGATCTGTCATCGCTCCAACCCGGCGCCTGCGCCCGGGTTGCGGTGGTTCAAACGACGAACTTGCCGTCCTCTTCGAGCAGCTTGCCGTCGACCTCGATCCGGCCGCCGCGGCGGAGGTCGCAGATCATGTCCCAGTGGATCGCGGACTCGTTGACGCCGCCCGTCTCGGGATAGCTGCGCCCGACGGCGAGGTGGACGGTGCCGCCGATCTTCTCGTCGAGCAGGATCTCGCCGGTGCCGTCGGTGATCCCGTAGTTGGTGCCGATGCCGAGCTCGCCGAGGCGGCGCGCGCCCTCGTCGGTGTCGAGCATCTGGATCAGGAACTCCTCGCCCTTGGTGGCCGACGCGTCGACGACCTTGCCGGCCTCGAAGCGGAAGCGGACGCCGGCGACCTCGCGGCCGGCGTAGGTGGCCGGCAGGTGGAAGGTGATCTCGCCCTCGGCGGAGTCCTCGACCGGCCCCGTGAAGAACTCGCCGTCGGGCATGTTGTGGCGACCGCCGGCCGCGATGAACTTGCGACCCTCGATGCCGAGGCGCAGGTCGGTGCCCTCGCCGGTGATGTGCACCTCGGAGCGGCCCTCGATCCAGTCCTTGAGGCGCTCGGTCTCCTGGGACTGGCGCTTCCAGGCGCCGACCGGGTCCACCTCGGTCGCCAGGCAGGCGCCGTAGTAGAAGTCCTCGTAGGCGCCGAGGCTCATCCCCGCCTCCGACGCGTACGCGTTGGTCGGGAACAGGGTCAGCGCCCAGCGGTACTCGCCGGCTGCGCTTCGCTCCATCATCCGCTTCATCAGCCGCTGACGGGCGGCCTGCACCCTGGTCTGGCGCTCGGGGGCGACCTGCGAGAGCGCGCGCGTGTTCTCCGAGCGCCATCACGGCGATGCGCACGTCGGCGTTCTCGACCACCCACTCCGAGGTCGGCGAGACCCACTCGAGCTGGTCGTCGGAGGCGTGCTCGAAGAAGGCCTCCTGCTGGGAGGCGAGCGCCATCTGCACGATCGGGTTGCCACCCGCCTTCAGCACCTCCTCGTAGACCGCCTGCAGCAGCGGCTCGGCCGCTGAAGCACCCTCGACGGTGCAGACGTCGCCCTCCTTCACCTGCGCGGAGTGCTCGACGAGGATGCGAGCGAGGTTGGTGACCCGGGGATCACGCATCGGCTGGGACACCCTTGGCCGTGGTTGCCATCGCCATGAACGTCGCGTGGAGGCGCGTGTCGTCGGTCAGCTCGGCGTGGAAGGCGACGGCGAGCAGGTTGCGGTCGCGCACGGCGACCGGATGGCCGTCGTAGCGAGGCGAGCACCTCGACGCCGGGACCGTGCTCGGCAACCCAGGGGGCGCGGATGAAGACGGCGCGCAGCGGCTCGTCGCCGAGGCCCTCGATCACGAGGTCCTGCTCGAAGCTCGCGAGCTGGCGGCCGAAGGCGTTGCGCCGGCAGAGGTAGTCGCCGATCCCGAGGTGGTCGCGGTCGCAGACGATCATGCCGGCGCAGCTGCCGAAGATCGGGCGCCCGTCGGCGGCGAACTGCCGGATCGCGGAGTCGAGCCCGTCGCGCTCCATTCCCTTGCTGATCGTCGTCGACTCGCCGCCGGGGATGACCAGGCCGTCGAGGCCGTCGAGCTGAGCGGGATCTCGCACCTCGCCGGCCTCTGCGCCGAGCTCGGTGAGGGCATCGGTGGTGGGCCTCGAAGTCGCCCTGGATGGCGAGGACCCCTATTCGCAGAGGGCCGGCCGTCAAGTGCCGCGGCCCTGCAGCAGCCCGCCGTCTGCGGCGAGCGCCTCGATCTCGAGGCCGGGCATCGCGTCGCCGAGCTCCATCGACGCCTTGGCGACGCGCTCGGGGTCCTCGAAGTGGGTGGTCGCCTCGACGATCGCGCGAGCGCGGCGCTCGGGGTCCTAGCTCTTGAAGATTCCCGAGCCGACGAAGTTGCCCTCGGCGCCGAGCTGCATCATCAGCGCCGCGTCGGCGGGGGTGGCGATGCCGCCGGCGCAGAAGAGCGGCACCGGGAGCCTGCCGGCGCCCGCCACCTCCTGGACGACCTCGAGCGGGGCCTGGTGCTCCTTGGCCGCCCCGGCGAGCTGCTCGGAGCGCATCGCCGAGAGCTGCTTGATCCCATCGGTGATCTCGCGCATGTGACGGACCGCCTCGACGATGTTGCCGGTGCCGGCCTCGCCCTTGGAGCGGATCATCGCCGCGCCCTCGCCGATGCGCCGCAGCGCCTCGCCGAGGTTGGTCGCGCCGCAGACGAAGGGGACCTCGAAGGCGAGCTTGTCGATGTGGTTGGCCTCGTCGGCGGGTGTCAGCACCTCGGACTCGTCGATGTAGTCGACCTCGAGCGACTGCAGCACCTGCGCCTCGGCGAAGTGGCCGATCCGCGCCTTGGCCATGACCGGGATCGTGACCTCGGCCTGGATCTCCTTGATCATCGCAGGGATTGGACATGCGCGCGACGCCGCCCTGCGCCCTGATGTCGGCGGGAACGCGCTCGAGCGCCATCACCGCAACCGCGCCGGAGTCCTCGGCGATCCGCGCCTGCTCGGGGTCGATCACGTCCATGATCACCCCGCCCTTGAGCATCTCGGCGAGGCCCGTCTTGACCCGGAATGTGGCGCGTTCGGCCATCTCGTCCAATCTTAGAGAGCCGACGGTCGATCAATCCCGAGGCCACGCACAAACATGCGATCTCGTGTTTGCCTGAGTGGACAGTGGGGACCCGTGAAGTACAGGCTTGGGTCGATTCCCCCCGACCCTCGGCAGGGACAGGTCCGGCGCCCCCGGGCCTGTTCTCCGTCCGAGGACCTACTTGAGCTTGAAAGCGCGGATGCGGTCGCGGTGCAGCGGCCTCGTCGCGGGCGTAGACGCCGTGGGCGAGGGCCTGGACGAGGCCCATCAGGGCAGCGTTGCAGCGGATGTAGGAGGGGCCGTTCGAGGAGTAGTAGAGGACGAGCTCGGAGTACTCGGCGACGTCGGACAGGGTGGCGTCGGTGATCGCCATCGTGCGGGCGCGGCGGTGCCGCGCGAGCTTCAGGGCGCGAAGGACGAGCGGGTTGGCACGGCCGGCGGTGAGCACGACCAGCAGCGTGTCGTCGTCCATGCGCGAAAGCTTCTGGATGTTGTCCTGGTTCGGCGACGAGACGATCTCGGCGCGCACGTCGAGCAGGCCCAGGAGGTGGCGCAGGTAGCTGGCGAAGAACGCCATCTGGTCGGTGCCGACGATCAGCACGCGGCGTGAGGTCGCGATCGCCGAGACCGAGGCCTCGACCTGCTCGCGGGTCAGGCTGCGCGCCGTCTCCTCGATGTTGGAGTAGTCCGCCCCGAGCGATGCCTCGAACTCGGAGTGGTCGAAGTTGAACAGGGCCCCCGCCCCGCCGCTGCCGCTGCCGGTGCCGTTGGTTGCGCCCTCGGCGACCTTCAGGCGGTACTCCTCGATCGCGGACTGCTGAAGCTCGGGGTAGCCCTCGAAGCCGAGGGCCTGGGAGAAGCGGACGACGGTCGACGACGAGGTGTTGGCGCGGCGCGCCAGCTCCTCGGCGGTCTGGAAGGCGGCCTCGTCGAGGTGGTCGACGATGTAGCGGGCGACGTCCTTCTGCGAGCGGGAGAAATCGTCGAAGCGCTCGGTTATGTAGTCGGACAGGCTCTTGCGGGCCGGCCGTGTCTTTGTCGCGGTGCGGGTCACGGCGGCTGATTTCGCCCCGGCGGTTGGTTTCCCTTCCGCGCCGCGGGAAATTCTTTGTGCTTTGATCGGCCGCGGCGTGGAACGAGAGCTTCAGGACCTGAACCGAAACATGATCGTCTTCGACCTGCTGCTCGGGTCGGGGGCGCTGTTCGCTCCCTCCCAGACGCTCGCCATCCTGGGCCACGACAAGCCCACCCGCCGACGCCGAGCACCTGTTCCGTCGCTGCGGGCCGATCTGGCTCACCTTCGCCGCCGCGCACCTCGTCGCGCACAAGCGCGGGAGCTCGCGGGACTGGTGGGCGCTGGCCTGGCTGCGCGGCACCGAGCTGCTGACCGACGTGGTCTGGGCACGATCGGGTTCGTTCTCGCGCCCCGGCGCCAAGGCGGGTATGTACCTCGCCGGCGCCGCCAACCTGGGGATGGCGCTCGGCTTCGCCAACCTCGCCCGCAACGGCGGGACGAAGCGCTAGCTCCCTACTTCTTCGACGTCGGGGCGGTCTGGCTGCAAGATTTGAGCCCGACCGCCTTCGCCAGCTTCAAGCGCTGGGACTGCCCCGCATTGGCCTCGTTCCGCGCCTCGACGTAGGCCTCGGTGTCGCGGTCGGCGGCGGCGTCGCGTCCCCGCTCGAGCTGCTCGAGCGCCGTGGCGCGGGACTCGAGGTAGGCGTCGTACGGCGCGCTCAGCTCCTCGGGAGGATTCAACGCGCGCAGCTCCTCGAGCTCCTCCGATGCGACGTCGACGAGGTCACCGGTCTGCGTCTCGGCCTCCTCGGCGCTGCTGGGGGTCTTTGACTGGATCTCGGCGAAGCGCTCCACCCCGTCCCGGCAGATCTCGTCGGCGCTTGCGATCAGCTCCGACGCGGCGAGCTCCTCGGACGAGGCCGAGTCCGAGGACGAGTCGTCGTCGCTACCGCAGCCTGCCGCCCAAAGGCAGAGCACAACGAGGAGCGGGGCTGGGGACTTGGCCCGAAACGCGTGCACGTCGCGCAGGCTAGCCTCACGGTGAGATGACAGATCGCGCGTCGACCCTTTCGCTGCGCGAGTCCCGGCCGCCGATCGGCCTCGGAATCGCAGTTGCCGTCCTTGCCGTCGCCGCGATCACCGCAGTGATCTATCCGCTCCGTGAGGTCGCCCCCGCCGTTTCGACCGGCGTGCTGTACCTGCTGGTGGTGCTGCTCGTGTCCACCCTGTGGGGGTGGCGGCTGGGCCTCGCGACGAGCCTGCTGGCCGCCGCGGCGTTCAACTTCTTCCACATCCCGCCCACCGGCGAGTTCACGATCGCCGAGGGCGAGAACCTGATCGCGCTGGCGACGTTCCTCATCGCGGCGGCGATCGGCAGCACCCTCGCCGAGCTCGCGCGGGCGCGCGCCGCCGAGGCCGAGGCCCGAGGGCTCGAGGCCGAGCAGGCGCTCGAGCGCCTGCTCGCAGCGGACGCCGAGCGCGAGGTGCTCGAGGCCGAGGCGATCGAGGGCCGAGCCCTGAAGCGAAGCGACGAGCTCAAGACCTCGCTGCTTCGCTCGGTGTCCCACGACCTTCGAACGCCGCTGACGGCGATCGTCGCGGCCGGCGAGGCTCTCTCGTCGAGCTCGCTGGACGACGAGGACCGGCTGGCGCTGGCCGACGCAGTGACCGTCGAGGGCAGGCGCCTCACCAGGCTGGTCGAGAACCTGATCGAGCTCTCGCGCCTCGAGGCGCACGCCGCCGAGCCGCGTCGCGACTGGTGCTCGATCGAGGAGATCGCCCGGGCCGCTGCCGTGCCCGCCGCCGGCGAGGACGGCTTCCGGCTCTCGATCGACGCGGACACCCCGCTGATCCGCGCCGACGCGGCGCAACTCGAGCGTGCGCTGTTCAACGTGATCGAGAACGCCCGCCGCCATTCGGGCCACCAACTCGTGACGATCAGGGCCCGACCGGTGCAGGAGCGAATGGTCGTCCGCGTCGTCGACCGCGGGCCCGGGATCCCCCCCGACCAGCTCGAGAGCATCTTCGAGGCGTTCAACCGCGGACCGGCCGCGAACGGGTCGGACGGCCACGGCGGCTCGGGGCTCGGTCTCGCCATAGCCCGCGGCTTCGTGGAGGCGAACGGGGGCAGGATCTGGGCCGAGTCGCTGCCCGGCCAGGGAACGAGCTTCGTGATCGAGCTGCCGCTCGAAGCTGAGAAGGCTCGATGAGTGACGCGGGGCCTCCCCCCTCTCGCCGCGCCCGGGTGCTCGTCTGCGACGACGAGCCTCAGATCCTTCGAGCGCTGAAGGTCGTGCTGCGGGACGCCAACTTCGAGGTCGACGCTGCCGAAAAAGCGGAGCAGGCGCTCGACCGCGCCGCGGTGCGCCCGCCCGACGCGGCGATCATCGACCTGGTGCTGCCCGACGGCGACGGGATCGAGGTCTGCCGCAGCCTCCGCGAGTGGAGCCGGATGCCGATCATCGTGCTCTCGGCGGTGGGCGAGGAGAGCGAGAAGGTGCGCGCGCTCGAGGCCGGCGCCGATGACTACGTGGTCAAGCCGTTCGGTCCGCGCGAGCTCGTCGCGCGGCTCGAAGCCGCGCTGCGCCGCGCCGAGCCCGAGGCCGAGGAGCCGGTGATCAGCGCCGACGGGCTCGAGGTTGACCTCGCTGCGAGGATCGTGCGACGCGACGGCGACGAGGTGCACCTGACGCCGATCGAGTTCGACCTGCTGCGAGTGCTGGTCCGAAACCGCGGGCGCCTGATTACGCACCGTTCGCTGCTGACCGAGGTCTGGGGCCCCGGCTACGCGAGCGACACCCAGATCCTGCGCACCCACATCGCCAACCTGCGCCGCAAGATCGAGCCGCGCGGGTCCAGCCAGAGCCTGATCCGAACCGATCCGGGCGTCGGGTACCGCTTCTTCACGGAATCTTGATGCCGGGGGCCTGAACCCCCACAAAGGCTTCATGGGAGCGGCGCGATGCTGATCTCGTGGACATCGTCTCGATAGCAATCGCGCTCGTCGCCTTCGCAGTCTTCTACCTGGCGGTCGACGCGCTCGACAAGGTATGACCGGCGCGGAGGCGGTCCTGCTCGTCGTCTCGGTGCTGCTCTTCGCCTACCTCGGCTACGCCCTGCTGCGCGGAGAGAATCTCTGATGACGGTCAACGGCTGGCTCCAGGTCGCCGTCTTCGTCGGCGTGCTGACCGCCCTCACGCCCGTGCTCGGCGGCTACATGGCGAGGGTCTACACGGGCCAGCCCCTGCTGCTCGAGCGCGCGTTCGGCCCGCTCGAGCGTCTCGTCTACCGCCTGCTGGGCCCGTCGGCGCGTACCGAGCAGGACTGGAAGGCCTACGCCAAGACGACCGTCGTCTTCAGCGCGGTCTTCTTCGTCGTCCTCTACGTGATCCTGCGGACCCAGGGCATCCAGCCGTTCAACCCCGAGGGCTTCGACTCGGGCACCTGGGACGTCTCCTTCAACACGACTGCCTCGTTCGTCACGAACACCAACTGGCAGTTCTACGGCGGCGAGACCACGCTGTCCTACTTCTCCCAGATGGTGGGGCTCGCCGTCCAGAACTTCGTATCGGCGGCGGTCGGCATGGCCGTCCTCGCCGCCGTGATCAGGGGTTTCATCAGCCGCGGAAGCGCCGAGCTCGGGAACTTCTGGCGCGACGTCACGCGCACCCTCCTCTACATCCTGCTGCCACTGTCCTTCCTCGGCGCGCTGGTGCTGGTGTCGCAGGGAGTGATCCAGACTCTGTCGGCCTCGATCAGCTTCGACACCGTGACCGGGGGCGAGCAATCGCTTGCGCTCGGGCCGGCCGCCTCGCAGATCTCGATCAAGCAGCTCGGCACCAACGGCGGCGGGTTCTTCAACGTCAACAGCGCCTACCCGTTCGAGAACCCGACGCAGTTCTCGAACTTCGTCGAGCTGCTCTTCATCCTCCTGATTCCCGCCGCGCTGACGGCCACCTTCGGCCGCATGGTCGGCAACCGCCGCCAGGGGTGGGCCATCTACGCGGCGATGCTGACGCTGCTCGTCGCGACCATGAGCGTCGGCTACGCGGCCGAGCAGAACGGGTCACCGGCCCAGAAGGAAGCCGGGATCACGGTCGACGCGGGCGCCACCGACGTGAACATCGAGGACTCCGGCGAGCAGACCGGCGGAAACCTCGAGGGCAAGGAGCAGCGCAACGGGATCGTCTCGTCCTCGAACTGGGCCGCGGTCACGACCGCCGCCTCGAACGGCTCGGTCAACTCGGCCCTCGACTCCTACACCGGGATCGGGGGGCTCGTGCCCATGTTCAACATGCTCACCGGAGAGGTGATCTTCGGCGGGGTCGGCTCGGGGCTCTACGGGATGCTGCTCTTCGTCCTGCTCGCTGTCTTCATCGCGGGGCTGATGGTCGGCCGCACGCCCGAGTACCTCGGCAAGAAGATCGAGGCGCGCGAGGTGAAGCTGGTGATGATCGGGACGATCGCCGTGCCGATGCTGGTCCTGGTCGCCACCGCCGTGGCGATCGCGACCAAGTACGGCGACCCGTCGATCTACAACCCCGGGCCCCAGGGGTTCTCGGAAACCCTCTACGCCTACGGCTCGCAATCGAACAACAACGGGTCGGCCTTCGCGGGGTTCACCGGCTACGTGCAGCCGAACGCACCGGGCAACGTGGGCGCGTTCGGGATCTCGTTCGCGGACGTCCTCGGCGGGATCGCGATGCTGATCGGCCGCTTCGTGCCGCTGATCGCCGCTCTGGCCGTCGCCGGGTCGCTCGCGAGCAAGCGGGTCTCCCCCGCCGGCCCGGGCACCTTCCGCACCGACAGCCCGACGTTCGTGCTGCTCCTGATCTTCGTCGTGATCCTCGTCGCGGCCCTGACCTTCTTCCCCGCCGCCCTTCTCGGGCCGATCGTCCAGGGCCTGACCGACTCCCTCTTCTTCCCGAAATAGAGAGACCATGCGTAGAGACCTGACCGCTTCCATCGTCGCCGCCATCTTCTTCACGCTGATGTTCGGGCTGGCGTACCCCCTCGTCACCACAGGGGTCTCGCAGGTGCTGTTCGGCGACAAGGCCAACGGCAGCCGCGTCGAGCGCGACGGCGAAACGGTCGGCTCGGAGCTGATCGCCCAGAGCTTCCAGATCCGTGAGGAGATCCCCGAGGCCGAGCGCGGCAAGAACGGCAAGAAGCAGACAAAGGTCCCCGACCCCGCCTACTTCCAGCCGCGACCCTCCGTCACCGGGTACTCGGGCGATGTCACCTTCTTCAACAACCTCGGACCGAACAACAAGGAGCTCTCGCAGCTGTTCGCCGGCTACCTCGAGGCCTATGTGGAGCTCGAGGGCGAGTTCACCCCCGGCCTTTCGACCGAGGACGTGCCGGTCGACGCCGCCACCACTTCGGCGTCGGGGGTCGACCCCCACATCTCCGTCGCCAACGCCCGCATCCAGGCCAATCGCGTCGCCGACACACGCGGTATCCAGCTGGAACGGGTCAACGAGCTGATCGACGACAACACCGACGGCCGCGCGCTCGGAGTCCTGGGCGAGGCCGGCGTCAACGTGCTCGAGCTGAACCTCGCGCTCGACGAAGAGGAGGGCGCATGACGAACGAAGGCGTGATCAAGAAACGGGCTTCGGTCCTCGACCGCGCCCTGTTCGTGCCCGCGCTGGCCTCCAGCCTGCGCAAGCTCGACCCGCGGGTCCAGTTCCGCAACCCCGTCATGTTCGTAGTCGAGCTGGGTGCCCTCATCACCACGATCGGCTGGCTCATCCAGGCCTTCGGCGGCGAGCCGCTCGGCGGCGGCACCGAGCCGGCGTGGTTCACGTTCACCGTCGCGCTCTGGCTGTGGCTGACGGTCGTCTTCGCGAACCTCGCCGAGGCGCTGGCGGAGGGCCGCGGCAAGGCGCAGGCCGACGCCCTGCGGGCGACGCGCACCGAGACGGTCGCGAACATGCGCGGCGGCGGAACCAAGGCCGCCGCCGAGCTCGGCCCCGGCGACGTCGTCGTGGTCATCGCGGGCGAGGTCATCCCCGGCGACGGCACCGTGATCGAGGGCATCGCTTCGGTCGACGAGGCCGCGATCACCGGCGAGTCCGCTCCCGTGATCCGCGAGGCCGGCGGCGACCGCAGCGCCGTCACAGGCGGCACCCGCGTGCTCTCCGACCGCATCGTCGTCGAGATCACCCAGGAGCCGGGCAAGAGCTTCCTCGACCGCATGATCAACCTCGTCGAAGGCGCGGAGCGCCGCAAGACTCCCAACGAGATCGCGCTCAACATCCTGCTCTCGGGCCTGACGATCATCTTCCTGGCTGCAGTCGTGACCCTCCGGCCGTTCGCCGAGTTCTCGGGGACCGACGCGTCGGTCGCGACCCTGATCGCGCTGCTCGTGGCGCTGATCCCGACCACGATCGGCGCCCTGCTCTCGGCGATCGGGATCGCGGGCATGGACCGCCTGGTTCGCCGCAACGTGCTCGCGCTCTCGGGCCGCGCCGTCGAGGCATCGGGCGACATCGACGTCCTGCTGCTCGACAAGACCGGCACGATCACGCTCGGCAACCGCGAGGCGACCGAGTTCCTGCCGATGCCCGGCGTCACCGAAACCGAGCTCGCGGAGGTGGCGCAGATGGCATCGATCGCCGACGAGACACCCGAGGGCCGCTCGATCGTCGTGTTGGCGAAGGAGTTCGGGATCCGGGAGCACCAAATGGCGCCCCACGAGGCCAACTTCGTCCCCTTCACGGCCGAGACCCGGATGAGCGGCGTCGACATGGACGGCCGCAGGCTGCGCAAGGGCGCCGGCGACGCGATTGCCGCATTCGTCAAGGCCGAGGGCGGGTCGCCGCCTCCCGAGCTCGAGCAAGCCCTCGACCGCGTCGGCCGCGAGGGCGGCACCCCCCTGGGCGTCGCGCGCGACAGCCAGGTGCTCGGCGTGATCTATCTAAAGGACGTGGTCAAGGAGGGGATGCGAACCCGCTTCGACCAGCTGCGCGCGATGGGCATCCGCACCGTGATGGTCACGGGCGACAACCGCCTCACCGCCGCGAAGATCGCCGACGAAGCAGGCGTCGACGACTTCCTCGCCGAGGCGACGCCCGAAAAGAAGCTCGACCTGATCCGCGACGAGCAGCAGGGAGGCAGGCTGATCGCGATGACCGGGGACGGGACGAACGACGCCCCGGCGCTGGCTCAGGCCGACGTCGGCGTGACGATGAACACGGGGACACAGGCCGCGCGCGAGGCCGGGAACATGGTCGACCTCGACTCCAACCCCACGAAGCTGATCGAGATCGTCGAGGTCGGCAAGCAGCTGCTGATCACCCGCGGCGCGCTGACCACCTTCTCGATCGCCAACGACGTCGCCAAGTACTTCGCGATCCTGCCCGCGATCTTCGCCGCCACCTATGCGGCGGCGGGCGAGACGGACGGCCCACTCGAGAAGCTGAACGTGATGAACCTGGGGACGCCTGAATCCGCGATCATCTCTGCGATCGTCTTCAACGCCCTCGTGATCCCGATGCTGGTGCCGCTCGCCCTTCGCGGGGTTCGCTACCGGCCGCTCGGCGCCTCCGCGCTCCTGCGCCGCAACCTCTGGGTGTACGGCCTCGGCGGGCTGATCGCGCCGTTCATCGGCATCAAGCTGCTCGACCTGCTGATCAATGGCGTCCTCGGCGCCTGAGGCGGTCTCCCGCGGCCGCCAGGTCGGCCGCCATAAAGTCTTCCTCGGGATGGCGGCCGGGGTCGGGAAGACCTACAGGATGCTGCAGGAGGGCCGCACCGAGCTCGACGCCGGTCGCGACGTGGCGGTCGGCTTCCTCGAGACCCACCGCCGCGAGGAGACCGCCGCCCAGGCCGAGGGCCTCGAGATCGTTCCCCGCCGCCGCGTCACCTACCGCGACAGCGAGCTGGAGGAGATGGACCTGCCCGCGATCCTCGAGCGAGCACCTGCGCTCTGCCTGATCGACGAGATCGCCCACACGAACGCGCCGGGGCTCGAGCACGCCAAGCGCTTCGAGGACGTCGCGGACGTCGTCGCCGCGGGCATCGACGTCTTCTCCACCGTCAACGTCCAGCACCTCGAGAGCCTCAACGATCAGGTCGCGGAGCTGACCGGCGTGCGCGTGCGCGAAACGCTTGCCCGACTCGGTGCTCGGCGCCGCGGACGAGGTCGTCCTGATCGACATCACGCCGGAGGCGCTCCTCGAGCGCCTGCGCGCAGGCAAGGTCTACCCGGGCGAGCAGCGAACCGAGGCGGCGCTGCAGAACTTCTTCAAGATCGAGAACCTCTCGGCGCTGCGAGAGGTCGCCCTTCGCCAGGTCGCCCAGGAGGTCGAGTCCAAGCGCCTGGTGCGCGAGACGATCGGCACTCGCGAGGACCGGCTGATCGACACCGCGGCACCCCAGGCCGTCGCCGAGCGGCTGCTTGCCCTCGTCAAGCCCGACCCCCGCGGCCAGCGAATCGTGAGGCGCGCGTGGCGGTCGGCGAAGCGGCTCGGCGGCGAGCTCGACCTGCTCTGGGTGCAGCGGCCGGGGCGGGACACCGGCGCGCCGCTCGGCTCCAACCGCGACTTCGAGGCGATGCAGCGGCTGGCCTCGGTACTCGGCGCGAACCTGATCGTCGAAGAGGGCGACGACGTGGTCGAGGTGGCAAAGCGCGTCGCCGCCGAGCAGGGCTCGACGTACGTGCTGATCGGCACCCCGAGCGACCGGGGGCTGCTCGGCCGGTTCGCCGAGCCCCTCCCCGTCCGCTTGGTCAAGGAGCTCCCGGGCATCGACGTGAGGATCGTCGCCGACCGCGCGCTGCGGGCCGCCGACGAGAGCTGGGCCGGCGAATGAGCGGCGCGTTTCGCATCCTCTTCCCGTTCTCGGGATCGGAGCTCTCGGAGGCCGCCCTGGACGCCGCCCTGCGGCTCGCCAAGGCGGAGGACGCGACGCTGGTGCCGGCCTACCTCGCGACCGTCCCGATGACGATGCCCCTGGCGAGCGCGCTCCCGCGCCAGTGCGAGGAGGCGATCCCCATCCTCGAGACGATCGACCAGCGCGCGGCCAAGGCCGGCGTCGAGGTGGACTCGCGGATAGAGCGAGGGCGCACCTATCGACACGCCCTCGCGGAGCTCCTCTCGCACGAGGACTACGACCGCATCGTGGCCCCGGCGCAGACCGCGGACTCCGACGGCTTCAGCGCTGACGACATCGCGTGGCTGTTGGAGAACGCCACCGCCGAGATCGTCGTCTTCCGAGCGAAAAGCCCGACTCCCCGGCGTGCTTGAATGCCATCACCGAAGAAAGGAGGTGGTCCTAAATTGATTGACATGCTTTTCGGGACTTCGGAGGTGTCGGGCCCCTAATCGGGCGCAGCGCGGGCGCCGGGAGGAATCCAACCCGGACACCGGCGGGCGAACGGAGGTGGGTGATGTCCCGCCCCACCATCAGCAAATCCCAAGCCCGTTGACCGCGCATCTGAAGCGAAAAGGGCCGCCCTCGCGGGCGGCCCTTTCGCTGCTGTCAGTCGAGTGTCGGCTCTAGCCCTGGAGCTTCGCGACCTTGCCGCTCAGCTTGTTGATCTCCTCGGTCAGGGTCTGGATCTGACCCGAGAGGTTGCTCTGGTTCTGCGTGACGGTGTTCTGGAGCTTCGTGACGTCGGACTTCAACGTCGCGACCTCGGACTTCAGGGTCGAGATCTGCTTGTCGGTATTGGCGATCTGGCCCTTCGCGCCCTGGATCTGGCCCTCGGCCTGCTTCGCCTTGCCCTCGAGCTGCGACTCCGCGGTGCCGAGAGAAGACTCGAGCTGAGCCTTGGCGTCGTCGGCGGAATCCTGCGCATCGCTGCTGTCGTTCTTTGCGCCGATGCCGATGAAAAGGCCGGCTGCGCCCACTACGAGCGCGAGCGCGGCGAGTATCAATGCTGTTCGTCGTGATGTGGTTGGGTTCATGGGGCGGGAACCTACTCGACGCCCGGGGCGGACGTGTGACCTTTATGCTGCCCGCCCCAAGGAGAGGACTGGCAGGTGGACTTCAGACGGATCGCTCTGGCCGCGCTCGCGGCCACGGCAGGGACGCTCACGATCGCGATCACTGGCCCGGCGAGCGCGGGAGCCGCGACGACCTGGCTCTGCAAGCCCGGGATCGAGCCCAACCCCTGCTACTCGAGCCTCGAGACGACGGCGGTCACATCCGGCGGCGCCTCCACGGTCGAGAGCCCGCAGATCGCCCGCAAGCCGAAGGTCGACTGCTTCTACGTCTACCCCACCGTCAGCCAGGACCCGGGCACGAACTCCGACCTCAGCATCGACCCCGAGCAGGTCGCGGTCGCCCGCTTCCAGGCATCGCGCTTCTCGGAGCGCTGCCGCGTGTTCGCGCCGATGTACCGCCAGCTCACCCTCGACGCGATCGGCGGGACCGCCGTCCCTCGCGCTGCGCTTGACCTCGCCTACTCGGATGTCGCCGCCGCCTGGCGCGAGTACATGAAGCGCGACAACAACGGCCGCGGCGTCGTCCTGATCGGGCATTCGCAGGGGACCGGGATGCTGACCCAGCTGGTGCGCGAGAAGATCGACCCGTTCCCGAAGGCCCGCAAGCGCCTCGTCTCGGCGCTGCTGATCGGGGGCAACGTCCTCGTCAAGAAGGGCCGCGATGTCGGCGGCTCCTTCGACAAGGTCCCCGCCTGCCGCACCGTCAAGCGCACGGGCTGCGTCGTCGCGTACTCGGTCTATGACGAGACGCCGCCGAACGACACCTACTTCGGCAAGCCGGACGGCGCGCTCACCGATGCCTTCGGGCTCTCGACCCGCACCGACCTCGAGGTCCTGTGCACCAACCCCGCCGCCCTCGCGGGCGGCACGGCGCCGCTGCAGACGCTCGTCTCGACGGCGCCGTTCCCCGGCACCACGGGCCTCGGGATCACGATCCTGTTCGGCGGGCCCGTGCCCGCCGTCCCGACGCCCTGGCTGGAGCCGAGCGACCACTACACGGGGGCCTGCGGAAGCTTCAACGGCGCCAACGTGCTGCTGCTCTCGCCGATCGGCGCGGCGCGCAACCTGACTCCTGTGCCTGACCCGACCTGGGGCCTTCATCTCGGGGACGTCAACCTCGCGCTCGGCGACCTCGTCGACCTCGTGGGGGCGCAGACGCGCACGTACTCGAAGCAGCGCGCGAAGCGCAAGCGGCTTGCTGCTCAAGCGCGCTGAGCAGGTGCCGATGTAGACATAGTCACTTCAAGCGGGTGAACGACGAGCACGGCCACCAGTACGGCGACCGGGTCCTCCAGGAGGTCGCGGGCGCGCTGATGGGCTCGGTCCGATCGAGCGACGTCGTCGTCCGCCACGGCGGCGACGAGTTCTCGATCGTATGCCCCGAGACCGGCTCAGCCAGCGCGGAGGAGCTCGCCGAACGCCTCTGCGACGGGCTCACCAAGGTCACGGTCGGCGACCGGCCGATCGGCGCCTGCACCGGCTACGCGATCTATCCCGACGACGCCCAATCGCTGAACACGCTCCTTGCCCACGCGGACGAACAGCTCCGCGCGGGCAAGGAGGCGCGCAGCCGCTAGGCGGCTAGAAGCCGGTGTAGTGACGGACGGCGAAGCCGCGCGGCGAGCGCTTGGTCGCGCGCCAGCGAGGCCCGTTTCCGCCGCTGCCCATCGCCGAGGTGTCCCAGCGCAGGCCGGCGATCACGGCGTATGCGTGGCCGCCGTTCGCGTAGACCGTGATCCAGCTGCCCTTGCCGGCGTCGCCCCAGCTCCATCAGGGGCCCCGACGGCATCGGGCTCGAGAGCAGGCCGGCCGCGTTCAGCACGTAGCTGACGGCGCCCGAGCAGTCGTAGCCTCGGGACTTGAAGCTGGCGTGGCCGCCTCCGTAGACGTATGGCTTCTTCCGGATCTTGTTGCCCGCGGCGATCGCGTCCTTGACCTGCTGGGGCGCGTCGGCCGGCGCAACCGCCTTGCCGCTCGGCAGCAGCTTCGCGCGGGCGCCCGGGCACCGTCGCGGCGCCGGCCGGAGCCGTGCCGCTCGACGGGCCCGCGGTGCCGCCCGACTGCGCCGCAGCCGGTGAAGCGCCGAGGGCTAGGGCCACTGTCGCCAGCCCGGCGACGACGGTACTTCTGAAAACAAGCGTGATGGACCGCAAACCGTTCTCCTTCGTAGGCCTGCGGGGTTAGCTGTCGGGCTGGCGCTGAAAGAGCCTGCGCCCCCACCCGTAGGTGTGGTTCGCCCCAGAAACTCGGTTCCCCCGCTCTCACCCTCGTGGATGAGACTCGGCATTCAGCGGAGCAGGCTAGCAGCGAAGTGTGAGCAGACGCTCGCACTAATGCCTCACCAGGTGTCGACGAAGCGGCTCGGGCCCCGTTTGGCGCCCGCCGCCGCCGCGAGGGTCGCCGCGATCACCGAACGGGTCTCGACGGGGTCGATGACGTCGTCGAGCTCGAACAGGGTCGCCGCGTTCAGGCCCTTTGCGTTCTCGTGGGCCTGCTCGGTCAGCGCCTGCACCCGCGCCTCGCGCTCGTCGGGGTCGTCGATCGCATCGAGCTCGCGGCGCAGGCCCAGGCGAACCGCGCCCTCGAGCCCCATCGGCCCGAGCTCCGAGGTCGGCCATCCGACCGTGAGCAGCGGCTCGTGGAGGCTGCCCGCCGCCATCGCCTGGGCGCCGAGGCCGTATGCCTTGCGCAGAATGACGGCCACGAACGGGACGCGCAGCGCAGCCCCCGCGACGAACAGGCGAGAGCAGTGGCGGACGAGGGCCGTCGCCTCAGCGTCGGGGCCGACCATCATCCCCGGCGTATCGATCAGCGAGACGACCGGGAGGCCGAACGCGTCGCAGAGCTGCATGAAGCGAGCTGCCTTGTCAGCGCCGTCGCTGGTGATCGCGCCCGCGAGGTGCATCGGATTGTTCGCGATGATTCCGAGGGGCCGGCCCTCGACGCGCGCCAGGGCGGTGACCATTCCCGGGGCGAAGCGCTCCCGAAGAACGACCGCCGAGCCCTCGTCCGCAAGCGTCTTCACCACATCGTTGACGTCGTAGGCGCGGCGCCGGCGCTCGGGGACGGCGTCTCGGAGAGGCTCCTGATCGGGCTCGGTGAACGAATCAAGAGGGCCCTGGAAGAAGGCGAGCAGCCTGCGGGTGAGCGCGACCGCCTCTGCCTCGTCGGCTACGAGCACGTCGATGACGCCGTTTCGCGACTGCACCTCGGCAGGGCCGACCTCGTCGGGGTCGAACCGGCCGAGGCCGCCGCCCTCGATCATCGCCGGCCCGCCCATGCCGAGCGAGGTGCTCTCGGTGGCGACGATCAGGTCGGAGGCCCCGGCGATCACAGCGTTGCCCGCGAAGCAGCGCCCCGAGACGATCGCGATCCGGGGCACCACGCCCGAGAGGCGGCCCCACAGGGCGAAGGCGCGCGTCTCGAGCGCTGAGACGACCGCGTAGTCGGTATCGCCGGGCCGCCCTCCCCCGCCCTCGGCGAAGAAGACGGTCGGCAGACGCATACGCTCGATCAGCTCGAACAGGCGGTCCTTCTTCTTGTGCCCGAGGGCGCCCTGCGAGCCCGCGAGCACCGTGTAGTCGTAGGAGAGGACCGCGCAGGCCGCGACCTCGTCGCCGAACGAATCGCCGTTGACGCGGGCGGTGCCCGCGATCAGCCCGTCGGCCGGCGTCCGCTCGATCAGCTCCGCCAGGTCGCGGCGGCCGCGCTGGGCGGCTACCGCGTGACGGCCGTACTCGACGAAGCTGCCCTCGTCGACGAGGTCGTCGATGTTCTCGCGCGCCGTCCGGGCCCCGGTGGCGTGGCGGCGCTCGACCGCCTCGGGCCGCGACGCGTCGAGCGTCAGCCTGCGGCGCTCGAGCGCGTCCGCGAGGTCATCGCGGTGCTTCGCATCGTCGTTTCGGGGCACCGGCTAAGCCTTTCAGGAACCCCTCGCGAGCACGTCCCGAGCCAGCGAATCCCGCCGGGTTCGTCCTGTTATGGTGCCCGCCGAAGGCCTAGTCCCCGTTCGCAAGCGGACGGGGAGCGGGGGAACCACCGGGAAGCATCTCCCAGTTCCCTGGGGCGAATCGGACAGAGTGCGTCCGTAGCGCAGATCTTTCAGCGCGAGCCCGCCAGCTAACCCCGCAGGCCAGCGAAAGATGAAGACCAAGAGCGGACATCGGACGTCATCGCGCAGGCTCGGCGGAGCCACGTTCGCGCTGCTCGCAACCATCGCGTCGGCGGCGGCTCTCGGCGCCTCGGCCTACGGTCAGTCCGGCGGCGCCGTGCCCCCCACGACCACCACGCCTCCCCCTACGACCACGCCGACCGGCCCGACCCAGGTCTTCCCCATTCCCGCTGCGCACCAGTACGGGGACGGCTTCGGCGCGGGACGCAACCATATGGGGGCCGACATCTTCGCCCCGTGCGGGACCCTCGCGATCGCGGTGATGAACTCGAAGGTCGTCTACAAGGGCTTTCAGTCCTCGGCCGGCAACTACGTCGTTCTGCGCGCCAAGAAGCTCAATCGCGAGTACGTCTATCTGCACCTGCAGGCGCCCAGCCCGCTGCTCAAGGGCGGCAAGGTCGTGAAGGGCCAGTTCGTCGGCGGCGTGGGCGACACCGGCAACGCCTCGGGCTGCCACCTGCACTTCGAGATCTGGAAGGGCAAGTGGTACCGAGGAGGGCGCGCACTCGACCCACTGGCCTCGCTGCAGGCCTGGGACGCGTACTCCTAGACGCGGTTCCCAGGAGTGGGCGGCCATCGGCCGCACTGCAGCTAGCCTCACGGCCCCGATGACTCCCCCAACCGCGGTCCTATTCGACAACGACGGCCTGCTGCTCGACAGCGAGTCCGTGTGGACCCGCGCCGAGGAGGATCTGTTCGAGCGCTACGAGCTCGATTTCACGATCGACCACAAGCTCGAGCTCGTCGGGACCAACCCCAAGATCGCCGGCGCCATCCTCGAGCAGCACCTCGAACAGCCCGGGCGCGGCCCGGCCTTGGTCGAAGAGCTCGACGCCCTGGTCATCGTGGAGCTGGAAGGCGGCCTCGACCCGATGCCGGGCGCGCGAGGCCTGGTCGCGGCGCTCCGCTCCGCGGGAACCCCGATCGCGCTCGTCTCGAACTCCCCGCGGCGATTCATGGAGCGAGCCTTGGTGCTGGTCGGGATGGAGGGCGTGTTCGGTGCACTCGTGAGCGGCCACGAGGTGGCCGCCCCGAAGCCCGCGCCCGACCCATACCTCGAGGCATGCGCCCGGCTCGGCGTCGAGCCGACGCTGGACGCGATCGTGCTCGAGGACTCCCCCACCGGCGTCGATGCCGGGCTGGCCGCGGGCCTGACCGTGATCGGCGTCCCCTCAGTCCCGGGCGTCGCGCTCGAGCGGGCCCATATGACAGCCGCCTCCCTCCAGGACTCGAACCTGGTGGAGCGCCTGGGACTGGCATGAGCGCCGCACCTCACATCGCGTGATGCGGGTCCCCCTCGTCGAAGTCGTGCACTTCATCGGCGCGCGTATCGGCATCCACGTTTTCGCCATCCCCGGCCCGGCGAAGCAGCGTTACTCCCGCCAGCGGGAACACGATCACTGATAGCAGGCCCGCTGCGATCAACGCCGCGCTCTCGGCCTGATCGATCAGGTCGAGGTCAACGCCGATCGCCGTCGCAGCGACGATGAACGGCAGCGACGTGGCTTGGAAGAGGATCGCCGGCGGGATCTCGCCCTTCTCGATGTAGCCGCGGTAAAGCAGGGCGGGCAGCCCGCGGACCGCGAGCAGGGAGGCGAGGAAGATCGGGACCATGATCAGCGTCTCCGTGTCGGCGAACAGCGCGTCGATGTCGAAGCGAACCCCGCTGGCGACGAAGAAGACCGGGATGAAGAACCCGTAGCCGATCGCGTTCAGCTTCGGGCGGAAGTCGGGATGGGTCATCGCCGCGTCGCGGTCAGCGAGGCGCAACAGGGCACCAGCAATGAATGTTCCGAGGATGACCTCGAGGCCGAGCGATTGCGCGACGGCCGCGAAGCCGATCAGCAGCACGACGGCTCCCCTGACGCGGATCTGCGCCGTGGTGTCCTGCAGGCGGAGCAGGTCCGCCGAGATCCTCCCCGAGCGTTCCGCCGCCCGCGTCGCAACGAAGATCATCACGGCGAGCGCCACGAGGCCGGCTATCAGGATCAGCGTCGCGCCCACCCCGCCCTCGCCGGTGAAGAACAGCGACAGCAGGATGATCGCTCCGAAGTCAGCGATCGACCCCGCCGCCAGCATCAACTGGCCGAACCTGCTCGACAGCCGGCCCGCGTCCTTCAGCACCGGGATGATCACGCCGAGCGAGGTCGCGCAGAGGATGATCGCCACGAGCAACGGCGTCTCGACCATGCCGACCGCGCTGAGGGCGAAGGCCACGACCACCGAGATCGCAAACGACACCGCGTAGCCGCCGGCCGCGAGCCGCAGGAGCTTCCCGCGGAGGCGTTCGAAGTCGATCTCGAGGCCGGCGAGGAAGAGCAGGAAGGCGAGGCCGATCACCGCGATGACCTCGACGCTCTCGTCGATCTCGACCCACCCGAGCCCCGAGGGGCCGACGGCGATCCCGGCGAGGATCTCGAGCACCACCGCCGGCAACCGCAGTCCCGGGGCGAGCCCGAGGAGGAAGGGGGCCGCGAAGCCGATCGCGACGATGATCAGCAGGTTGGTGAACTCCGGCTCCGCCATCCAACCTCTAGGTTCTCAGCTAAGCCGCCCGCACGACCGAGAGGATCAAGCCGCATGCCTTCGCTGAAGCCGCTGCCCGAGTCCTTCGAGCGCACCCGCCTCGCCCTGCACCGCGTCGCCGAGCGGATCGTCGCGCCGGCACGAAAGCCCGACAACGAGATCGCGCTGCAGGCGACCCCCGGCGGGTTCGGGACGCCCGAGTTCGAATGGGAGGGCACGACTCACCAGGTCCGAGTCGAGGGCACCGAGTTGGTGCACAGGATCGGCCCGGACGAACGCCGCGCACCGCTCAGCTCGCTCGCCGAGGCGACCGCGCCGGTCTCCGAGCTCGTACCCGATCCCCCGCGCGAGACCGAGCCGCTCGAGATCGACCCCGATTCCGCCCACGCCCTCGCCGAGTGGTACGCCCTCGGGAACGAGGCGCTGGAGCGCCTTCGCGGCGAGGCCCCGCCCGAAGACGCCGCAACGGCGCCGACGCTGTGGCCCGAACACTTCGACATCGCGATCGAGTCCGGCGCCGAGGACGAGGGGCTGCGGGCGAACTACGGCTTCTCGCCCGGCGACGAGGATCACCCCGAGCCCTACCTCTACGTCGGCCCCTGGGCCGGCGAGCTCGAAGGCGAGCTCTGGAACGCGACCTCCTTCAACGGGGCCGAGCTCGCCTCCGCCGAGTTGCGCGCGGCGGACGACCCGCTTGCGGCCGCGCTCGACTTCTGCCGCGAACGCCGCGACGCCCTCGGCTCGACACGGAAAGGAACCTGATGACCGAAGATCTCGGCCCCGACTACGGCGCGGGGCTGACCGCCCTCGGCCTCAACTGCACCCTGAAGAAGACGCCCGAGGTGTCACACACCGAGGCGCTGATGTGGCGTGTGCTCCACCTACTGAAGGGCCACGGCGTCGAGACGGAGATCCTCCGCCCCGTCGACTACGACGTCCGCTTCGGCGTCCGCTCCGACGAGGGCGACGGCGACGAATGGCCGCAGATCCTCGAAAAGGTAAAGGCCGCCGACATCCTGCTGATGGGCATGTCGATCTGGTTCGGCGTGCGCTCGTCGGTCTGCCAGATGGTGATCGAGCGCCTCGACGGGACCTACAACGAGCGAAACGAGCACGGCCAGTACCCGCTCTACAACAAGGTCGCTGGGGTGGTCGTGACCGGTAACGAGGACGGCGCACACGCGAGCGCTGAGACCACGCTGTTCAACATGACCCACCTCGGCTGCGTCGTGCCGCCGAACGCCGACACCTACTGGGTCGGTGACGCAGGCCCGGGCCCCTCCTACCTCGACGCCGGCGGACCCGAGCATCCCTACACGCAGCGCACGAGCTCGTGGTGCGCACACAACCTGCTGCACATGGCGGTGATCCTGCGCGACAACCCGATCCCCCCGATCGGCAACACCCTTGACGAAATGGGCGGTGACGCTGTCCACGGGGGCTGAGGCCGTCCCCGATCATTCGTCCACGGGCTAGCGCCGGATCGTCGCGTTAGCCGATTGCGCCTAGTGTTGGCGGCGTCCATGGCAGCACCCGATAACCCCGCACCGCTAGACAGCGTTCGGGAGCGCCCCGGCGGACGCAGCGAACGCGTTCGAGGCGCGGTCCTGGCCGCGGCTCGCGAACAACTGCTGGAGCAGGGATGGGATTCGTTCTCCCATCGGGCGACAGCCCAGCGGGCGGGAGTCGATCCCGCCACCGTCTACCGCCGCTGGCCCTCTCGCGGGCGGCTCGCCGTCGACGCCCTGCTCGAGTTGGCGGAGGTCGCGGTCCCGATGCCCGACACCGGCTCGGTAGCCGGCGACCTCGAGGAGTTCCTCACCTTGATCCATGGCGTGCTGAGCGACGAGCGCATGCTGCGCTTCTTCCGCACCCTCTCGATCGCGGCCGCCTCCGACGACCTGGAGCTGCGCGAGACCATCGCGGCGTTCTGGGGCATGCGCTTCGAGCAGGCCGCGGTGATGATCGACCGCGGCATCGAGCGGGGCGAGCTGCCTCGCGGCGTCGACTCCGACGTCCTGATCGAACGACTGATCTCGCCGCTCTACTTCCGAGCCCTCCTCAGCGGAGTGCCGCTCGACCCGTTCCTGATCCCGGGCGCCGTCGAGGCTGCCTTGCGCGACGCGGCGGACCCGACCAGCTAGCCTCGCCCCCCAATGCAGGGGAGCGCCGAACCGACCAAGACGCACCGGCTGAACGCCGTGATGCGAGAGGGCGAGACGGTCACCCCGCTCGAGCTCTTCTTCGACTTGGTGTTCGTGCTCGCGCTCACCCAGTGCACGGCGCTGATGGCCGATCAACCCACCTGGGAGGGCTTGGTCAAGGGCCTCCTGGTCCTGGGCGTGATGTGGTGGGCGTGGGTCGGCTACGCGTGGTTGACGAGCGTGGTCGACCCCGAGGAGGGGGCCGTGCGGATCTCGATCTTCGCCGCAATGGCGGCGCTGCTGATCGTCTCGCTCTGCGTCCCGCAGGCGTTCGACGGCCTCGCGCTCGAGTTCGCGCTCGCCTACGGGGTCGTGCGGGCGGGGCAGATCGCCCTGTTCTGGATCGCCAGCCGCGACGAGCCCGGGTTGCGCAGCTCGGTGGTGGGGCTCGCCGTAGGAACGTCCTTCGGGGTCGGGGTCCTGGTCGCGGCCTCCTTCGTCGACGGGATCGCCCAGGGCGCGCTCTGGGTGCTCTTCTTCGTCGTCGACGTCGGCGGGCCATACGTGACCGGCTCCGAAGGCTGGAAGCTCCAGCCGAAGCACTTCGCCGAGCGCCACGGCCTGATCATCATCATCGCCCTCGGAGAGTCGATCGTCGCGATCGGCGCCGGAGCCGACGCGGCTCTGACCGTGGGAATCGCGGTGGCCGCAGCGTTCGGGATCGCGCTCGCCGCGGCACAGTGGTGGGCCTACTTCGACGTCGTCGCCGTAGTCGCCGCGAAGCGCCTGGAGCGGGCCGAGCCGGGCCGCGAGCAGAACGAGATCGCGCGCGACTCCTACTCGTACCTGCACTACCCGATGATCGCGGGGATCGTGCTGGTGGCGCTCGGCCTGAAGAAGACGATCGGCGACGTCGACGACCCGCTCAAGGTCGAAATCGCGACCGCGCTGATGGGCGGCCTTGCGCTGTACCTGTTCGCCCACGTCGCCTTCCGCTATCGCAACATTCACTCGCTCAACCGCCAGCGCCTGATCGTCGGAGCGCTTTACCTGGCGCTGATCCCGCTCGCGGTCGAACTCGACGCGATCGTCACCGTGGCCCTCGCCACGGTCATCTTCTGCGCCCTGATCGCCTACGAGGCGGTGCGCTTCGCCGAGGCGCGAGAGCGAATCCGCCGCGAGCTGGCGGCGCACTGATGGCCTCGTACAGCGTCAATGACGATGCCGTCGCCCACGCCCGACGCCTGATTGAAGCCCGCCAGTACGTGCTCGAAAGCGACTGGGGCGAGGTGCAGCCAAGCGCGTCCGACGAGGACGCGTTCCTTAAGAACCACCCCTGGAGGGAGTACGGCGAGTGGCACCTCGGCCTAACCGACGGTGCGACCGAGGAGACGAAGGGCCGCTTCGCGTTCGTGATGGGCGACTTCAGGCGCGTCCACCGAAGCGGCCTGATCGCCTGCCTGTATCGCGCGGCGGAATGGCGCCACAAGGAGGTCGAGCTGGCCGCGCACGACCTCCTTCAGCGCCTCGACCGCAGGAGCGGATGACCGCAACCTTCGCGGCCGCCGCCTGTTCAGAAGAGCGCCATGAGCCAGACCCCTGACCACCTCAACGTTCGCCTGCGCGCACGGCTCATCGCAGGGGCGGCGCTAGCGGCCGTGATGGCGGTCGGCACGCTCGCCGGCGCCACCAAGGCGCCCGCAGCGGGCGGCGCCGGCTTCGACGGCCCCAGCCGCGCGCTCGAGGCCGCCTTCAAAGTCGCGCTGCTCGAGCGGCGCGAGACACCCGACGGCTGCTATCCCGCCCCGAACGCTCTGGCGAAGGCCCTCGCGGAGGGCACCGACCTCAGGGTCGCGGTGATCGGCAACCAGCGCTCGATCAAGAAGCAGGGCATCGCCTACGTCGTCAGCGGCCCCACCGCGTGCAACCGCGCCTACCTCGCCCTGCTGGGCAAGCGTGGGCTCTACGTCCTCGACTCCGACGAGGGCCCGATCTACGTCGTCGGGCCCGACGGCCGACGGCTGCGCGGCAAGGACGCGATCATCGGGGGCGCCGGGCCGCTGCGCTCGCTCCAGCTCGTCTCGAAGACCACCACGCTCACCGCGGCCGACGAGGTCCAGCGCCAGACCGTCGCCTGCCCCGGCGGCACCTTCCCCATGGGTGGCGGCATGTTCGGCGCGCCCTCCCCCAACCCCCTGACCCGCGAGGGCGTCTACCCCCATTCCTACGAGCGGCTCGGCGTCCAGCGCGGCTGGCACATCAACCCCGTCCTGATCGACCCCGACCCGACGAGCGTGACGTCGCGCAAGGTCACGATCCAGGCGCTCTGCGGCCGCGGCCTCGCGCCGACGAAGTCTCCACACAAGACCGTCTTCGTCAGGCCCGGGCAGACGAAGGTCGCGACCGCGCGCTGTCCCAAGGGCACCAATCTCTACTCGGGCGGCTTCCAGCGCGCCGACTTCAGGACTCCCAGCGGTTCCTACCCGATCGAGTCCCGAGCGGTCGGCAACGCGTGGCGGGTCACCGGGCAGGCCTTCGGCGCGTTCGGCGGCGAGATCACCTCGATCGCCTACTGCTCGCCCGACAAGGAGGCCAAGGTCAAGACGGTCTCGGCCTCCGTGCCGGTGCTCCTCGACCAGTTCGCCGAGGCCACCACCCCCGCGTGCCCCAAGGGCACGAAGCTGGTCGCGGGCGGGTTCAGCTCCAACGGCGCCACCGGCGTCTTCTCCGACGGCGGCCACTTCAACGCCGGCGGCACCTGGACAGCCGGCGCCTTCGGCTACTTCGGCCCTGCCGCGACCTACACCGCCTACGGGTACTGCGCCAAGGGCTGAGGCGCCACAGCGCGTTTGCGCGCCACGATCGTCTCGGGTTCAGAGGGTGGTCGCAACCGTGAGCACGGCCGCGGCCGCGAGCGCCGCGGCGGTTCGGACGTGGTTCCACGCGGTCCAGCGCGTGACGTACTCGTCCCAATAGGTGGCCGCCCCCGCGTCCCCTGGTTTCAGGTCCGCGAGCCTGTCGTTCATCGGAACGTTCGCCGCCATCGTCGTCGCGATCGTGCCGAGGAGATACAGCGCTGCGCCAGCCACCACCTCCGCCACAGGCCACTCACCGGGCGAAATCACAGCCCAGACGATCAGCCCGACGCACGCGACCGCGGTGCCGAACAGGGCGAACATGAACGCCGGGGTGATCACCACCACGTTGATCGACTGCATCGCGGCGATCCCCTGCGCCGGCGGCAGCCGGCGCAGGGCGCCCATCACGAACGTCGAGAAGGCGAAGAACACGCCGGCGACCAGACCGCACCCGATCGCAGTGATGATCGCCGCCGCCTCGGCCGCGCCGCTCATCGCGACGGGACCGCGTCGGTACGCTCGTCCGCCTGCGCGTCGCTCGGCGTCCAGACGCCGGTGGCGGCTGCGCTTCGGGCGTAGTCCTCGAAGCTCCGCGCATCGCGCCCGAGGGCACGACGCACGCCGTCGGTGGTGCCGGCGTTGCGGCCGTCGGCGACCTCGCTGAACAGGTAGTTGAGCAGCTCGATCACCTCTTGCGGGACACCTTGCTGGGTGAGCTCGGCCGCGTGCTCCTCGAACGAGACGGGCACGTAGCGGACCTCTCGGCCCGCAGCCTTTGCGATCTCGGCCGCCGCCTCGGCGAATGTCAACGACCGCGGCCCGGTCAGCTCGTAGAGCTGACCGATGTGCCGGTCGTCGGTGAGCGCCGCGACGGCGACGTCGGCGATGTCGTCGGCGTCGGCGAACGGCGTCGGCAGGTCACCGGCGGGGAGCCTGATCTCGCCGCCCAGTACGTGCGGGAGCATGTAGTCCTCGCTGAAGTTCTGCATGAACCAGTCGGAGCGCACGATCGTCAGCTCGGCGCCGGTCTCGCGCACCGCCTGCTCGGCTCGCTCCGCCTCAGGCTCGCCGCGGCCGGAGAGCAGCACCAGCCTCGGGGCCCCGCTCTCGATGGCCAGTTCGGCGAACGAGCGCACGGCGTCCATCGCGCCGGGGGCGGCGATGTCCGGGTAGTAGCTGAGGTAGACCGACCCCACGCCATCGAGGGTGGGCGCCCACGTCGAGGTGTCCTCCCAGTCGAAGGGCGGCGCACCAGTGCGAGAGCCGGCGCGCACGTCCAGGCCGCGCGCCTCGAGCCTCTCGGCCACCCGCCGGCCCGTCTTGCCGTTGGCCCCGAGGACCAGGATCCTGTTTGAAGTCGTCGTCATCGTGTTCCTCCAATCGTTTTCATCGTGGGTCCAGTCTGAGCCGCCGGCGCGAGACTGTCTATGGCTTGGAGTCGCGAATGCATGCCCGAACGTCCAGGA
The DNA here is from genome assembly GCA_963820665.1 of uncultured Solirubrobacterales bacterium. Classification (GTDB taxonomy): domain Bacteria; phylum Actinomycetota; class Thermoleophilia; order Solirubrobacterales; family 70-9; genus CAVUAT01. The sequence continues at coordinate 201,102 of CAWGAL010000004.1, forward strand.
ACGCATGACGCGCGAGGAGTTCCGCCATACTCCGCACATGGACCCAGTCCCGCCCTCCCCGCCGCCGGACCCGCTGGGCGAGGCCCTCCATTTCCTGCGGATGGACGGCGGCTACTACTGCCGCTCGGAGCTGAGCGCGCCCTGGGGGATGACGCTCCACCCGATGCCCGGCTACCTCTGGTTCCACGTCGCCACGACCGGTGCGGCCCTGGTGGAGGTCGACGATGAGAACTCGAGGTGGCTGCACCCGGGCGACGTGACGCTCGTGCCGCACGGCAACGGGCACTCCCTTCGAAGCGAGCCCGGCGTCCTCGCGCCCGGGATCCTGGAGCTCGATCTCGAGCAAGCCAGCGACCGATACGACATCCTTCGCGCCGGCGAGGGAGGCACACCGACCACCCTGTTCTGCGGAGGGGTGCGCTTCGACCACCCGGTGGCGCGCAACCTCGTCGGGATGCTGCCGCGGATGATCCACATCCAGGGCTCCGACGGGCCCCGGGCGAGCCGGATGCATGGTGTGTTCGAGCTGATGGCGGCCGAAGCGAGGGAGTTCCAGGCGGGTGGCGAAGCGGTGATCACCCGGCTCGCGGACGTCCTCGTGATTCAGGCGATCAGATCGTGGATCGAAACCGCGCCGGCGGCGCGCGCCGGCTGGCTGGGCGCCCTCCAAGACCCGCTGATCGGGCGGGCGCTCGCGCTCATTCACCAGGATCCCGCGCGGGAGTGGACCGTCGCGTCGCTGGCGGGCGAGCTTGCGCTCTCGCGCTCGGCGTTCTCCGCGCGGTTCACCGAGCTCGTCGGCGAGCCGGTGATGCAGTACGTGACGCGGTGGCGGATGCAGGTCGCCCAGAGCGCGCTCGAGACCGAGGGCGCCACCGTCGCGGACCTGGCGAACCGGTTGGGCTACAGGTCGGAGGCGGCATTCGCGCGCGCCTTCAAGCGCGTGACCGGCCTTCCACCCGGCGCCGTCAAGCGCCGCGCCGAGGCGCAGGACGACCCGGCCTCAGCGTTCGCGAGCGCGGGCGCACCCGCCTAGCGGCGGTGGGCACAAACGCAAAGCGCCCCGCCGAAACGGGACGCTCTACAGGGAGGAGAGATATGTTCGCGACGACCGGTCTGATGTCCACCGGTGTGAGGTCTGACTCTGGCGGACGGCGCTTGATCGACGCACCAGCACCGTAAGCGCGCGAGGGGTCGAATCGGGCGCGCCGGCCCCGATCGGAGGGGTCGATCAGGTTATGGCCTGCCCAACCGCCGGTTAGGTAGCGACGTGGCGGCGGCGGAGGAAGGCGATGAAGTCGCGGTCCGCCCGGGGAAGCGTCGCGAGGGAGCGGCAGACGACCGCGAAGCGGCGCGGGAAGCTGATCCCGGCGATCGGACGCCTGTAGAGGCCGTCGCGAGGCTCGCCCACCGCCAGCGCGGACAGCAGCACGGGCGCCGAGAGCTGCAGCGCCTCGCGCTTCGCGACCGCAGTGCTTCCCACCTCGATCAGCGGCTCCGCGAAGGTGAGACCTCGCGATGCGAGCTCGGCCTCAGCGCAGCGGCGGTCGTGGGCGTCGGGGTCCCGCATCACCATCGGGGTCGAGAGCACCGAGCGGAGCGGGATCTCCTCGCGGCGAAACCACGCGTGATCCTTCGGCACGGCCACCACGACCTCGTCATCGACCAGGTCGAGCTCCTCGAGCTCGTCGCCGCCCGCGGGTCCGTCCATCTCGACGGCGGTGATGCCGGCCACGGCGTGGCCCTCGGTGACCATGCGGCGCACCGATCGTGAGTTGGCGATCGTGAGCTCGACCGGCGGCCGGCGGTCGCCGTTGGCCTGGTAGGCGACCAGCTCGGGCGGCAGGTAGAACTCGGCGATCGTGTGGCTCACCGCGAGGCGAATGGGCGACTTCGCGGCCGGAGCGTTCTCGAGCAGCCTCTCGATCACATCGGCCTGGTCCAGCAGCCGCCTCGCCTCGGGGAAGAGCCTGCGCCCGGCGGCCGTCGGAGTGACCCCGGAGTGCGAGCGCTCGAGGAGCTTCGTGCCGGTCGCGCCCTCGAGCGCGCGCAACCGCTTCGACAGGGCGGGCTGGCTCACCTGAAGCGACACCGCCGCCCGGCCCAGAGTGCCGAGATCGACCGCCGCGCAGAAGGCCCGCAGCTCGCCTATCTCGGGAGAGCGAACCGACCGCTTCCCTGCTCCCGATCCATCTCGTCTCGCCGCCATCGTCCTTCGCCTAGTCGGTGACCGAGCTCCTCCCGGCCGGATTCGCGCCGACGGTACTAAAGGCCCCGTCCGAGGAGGTGGCGCCATCGGCCTGCTCGCCGGTCGCCGCCGGCGCGCCGATCGCGTGGAGCCCGCCGTCGACGTGCAGGATCTCGCCGCTGATGGAGCGCCCGAGGTCGGAGAACAGGAACAGCACCGCGTCCGCGACGGGTCCGGGGTCGCTTGAGTCCCAGCCCAGGGGCGCGCCCTGGCGCCAGCGCTCGCAGAGGTGCTCGAACCCGGGGATGCCGCTGGCCGCCGGCGTCCCGATCGGCCCGGCCGAGACGAGGTTCGCGCGGATGCCGTCCGGCCCCAGGTCGCGGGCCAGGTAGCGGTTGACCGCTTCGAGCGCGGCCTTCGCGACCCCCATCCAGTCATAGGAGGGCCAGGCGATCGCCGCGTCGAAGTCCAGCCCGACGAAGCCGCCGCCGCGATCCATCAGCGGCGCGAGGTGACGCGCCAGCGCCTGGTAGGAGTAGGCGCTGGTGCGGAAGGCGAGCTCAGCACTGGCCGCGGGCGTGCTCAGGAACTCGCCGCCGATCGCGTCGGCGGGCGCGAACGCGACTGCGTGCAGTGCGCCGTCGAGGCTGCCCCAGCGCCGATCGACCTCCGCGGCGAGCTCGGTCCAGTCGTGCTCCTCGTTCACGTCGAGCTCGAGCACGTCGCAGGGATGCGGCAGGCGCCCCGCCGCACGCTCCGTCATCCGGCGCGATCGGCCGAAGCCGGTCAGCAGCACCTCGGCGCCGGCGAGCTGAGCGCGCTCGGCGACCGAGAAGGCGATGCTGCGGTTGGTGAGGACGCCGGTGATCAGCAGGCGTTTGCCTTCGAGCATCAGACCAGGAGCCTCCCGTCCTCGATCGGCGAGAGCTCGTCGACGACCACTCCGTTCTCGGACTGCCTCACCTCGGCAAGGCGCTTCCAGATCGCCTGGAGCTCGGCCCTGACGGCGGTCTTGCCGTCGCCCCCGAGGATCCTCCAGTCGAGGCTCACCAATCCGGTCGACGGGTCGAGCTCGCGCTTGCTCGTGACGCTTCCACGCACGCAGATCGTCTCGCCGATCCCCACCGGCCGCTTGAAGCGAACCGACTCGAGGCCGCGCAGGGCCACGACCCGCTCGGGGTCGATCGGAGCGAGGCCGAGCGAGTAGGAGAGCAGCAGCATCCCGTGTGCGATGCGGCCGCCGAACGGGCCCGCAGCCGCCCACTCGGCGTCGGCGTGCTGGGGGTGCCAGTCGCCGGTCAGCGCCGAGAAGGACACGAGGTCGGACTCCGTAATCGTTCGGCCGGCGGTCGAGAAGCCCTCCCCTTCGGCCAGCTCGTCGAAGTAGGCAGCGAACACCTGGTTGCTCATCGGTCCTCCTCGCGGTTGGTCTCGGGCGCGTGGTCGGCGACCAGGCGCCTGAAGGCATCGGCGGCACGCTCGTGGCCGAGGGCCGAGGGATGCAGCCCGTCTGCGGCGAAGTTCTCGGCGTCGTGGAGCCCTCGGTCGACGGCTACGTCGAGCAGCGGAAGGCCCCTTTCGGCGGCCAGCTCCCTGATGCGGACGTTGAGCGCGTCGATGCCGCGGCTGATCCTCGCCTCGGTGCGCGGCCCGAGCTCGAGGAACCGCCAGCGCTCGGGCACGGTCGCCGTGACGACGAGCGCGCCGGGTGTCGCTTCGCGCAGGGCGTCGATCAGCCCCGCGAGGCGCCCCGCGATCTCGTCGGGGCGCGGGCGCACAGTCGCGAACACGTCGTTCGCGCCGCAGATCACCGTCGCGAGGTCGGGCCCCAGCTCGATCGCGGGCTCAAGCTGGGCGGCGACATCGGCGGTGGTCGCACCTTCCTGGGCGAAGTTGGAGTAGCGCAGCGCGGGACTGCTGCGGCGAAGCTGGCCAGCGAGGCGATCGGCCCAGCAGGAGCCATCGGGGGTGCCGGTCCCGGCGGTGAAGCTGTCGCCGATGGCGGCGAACGCCATCACGCGCGGCGGCGCCTCGGGGCTCGCACTGGCGGGGGTCGCGCTCACCGGTCCCCGAGCGATGAGAAGGCCCAGGCCAGCCGGTCACGGGTCGAATCCGGCTCGATTACCTCGTCGACGAAGCCCACGCGCGCCGCGGTTTCGGCGCCGAGGTGGCGCTCGGCGTACTCGCCGGCGAGAGCGCCGGCCCCGGCATCGTCGAGGGTCTCGAGCTGCCGGCGCTCGGTGATCGCGACGGCCTCGGTAGCGGCCATGATCCCGATCGAGGCGTCGGGCCAGGCGAAAACGAGGTCGGCGCCGAGATCCTTGGAGTTCATAGTGATCACCGCGCCTCCGAACGCTTTGCGGACGATCACGGTCACCTTGGGCACGCTCGCCCCCGCGAACGCGCGCAGCAACCCGGCGCCGTGGCGGATCACGCCCGCCTGCTCCTGGCGCCTGCCCGGCATGAACCCAGGCGTGTCGACGAGCACCAGCAGGGGCAGGCGGAAGCGCTCGCAGCGCCCCACGAAGGCCGCTGCCTTCTCGGCTGCGGCCGCGTCGATCACGCCGCCGACGCGCGCGGGCTGGTTGGCGACGACGCCCACGGCCCTGCCCTCGATGCGGCACAGGGCCGTCACCATGTTGGGCGCCCAGCGCCCCGAGAGCTCGAGAAGGGAATCCTCGTCCGCGATCCTCGCCGTGAGCTCGCGCACGTCGTAGTACTTGCGCGCCTGGGCGGGGACGATGCCGGCCGGGTCACCTGGCGCCGGCGCGGGCACGGCCTGGGGCGGCTGCCCGCCGATCGCCTGGGGCAGGAAGCCGACCAGCTCGCGAACCGCATCGATCGCCTCATCGATTCCCTCCGTGGCGAGCTGCGCGACGCCGTTGGCGCTCTGCACGCGTGGGCCGCCCAGCTCGTCCATCGTCACCTCTTCGCCGAGCGCTGCCCGGACGACCTTGGGGCCGGTCAGGAACATCCGCCCCTCGGCCGCCATCACCACGAAGTCGGTGAGAGCGGGCGAGTAGGCGCCGCCGCCGGCCGAGACGCCGGCGATCACGGAGATCTGGGGGACGCTGCGCGAGAGCTCAACCGTGCGGCGGAAGATCCGGCCGTAGCCGCCGAGCGCGGCGTGGCCCTCCTGCAGGCGCGCGCCGCCCGACTCGACGAAGCCGACCACCGGAGCACCCGTGCGTTCGGCCAGCTCGAGCACCCGCACGATCGAGTCGGCGTGCGCAGCGCCGAGGCTGCCGCCGAGAAAGCTCGTGTCCTGCGAATAGCAGAAGACGGTCCTGCCGCCGACTCGGCCGGCGCCGGCAAGCACGCCATCGCCCGGCTGCGCCCGGTCGCCGATCGCTCCCGAGACCACCCCGGTCCGGATCAGCTGCAGGGAGTCGTGGTCGCACAGGGCCTCCAACCTCGCGAGGGGGCCGGTGGAGCGCTCGGGCCGTGTCGTGGTGATGACGCTCATCGAGAGATCACGCCGCCCTCACGCAGATGACCGCGTTGTGGCCGCCGAATCCGAACGAGTTCGAGATCGCGACCGGCCGGCGCGAGACCCCGTTCCCCGAGTTGATCGGCCTCGCGTCGTCGGGCACGTAGTCCAGGTCCATCCCCTCGTCGGCCTCGGCATAGCCCACGGTCGGGGGAATCAGCTTCGCGCGCAGCGCGTGGACGCTTGCGATCGCCTCGACGGCGCCAGCGGCGCCGAGCAAGTGGCCGATCGCCGACTTGGTCGACGAGACGGGCACCTGCGTCGCGCGATCACCGAGGGCCGCCTTCAGGGCCTCGGTCTCGGAGCGGTCGTTCAGCGGGGTCGAGGTCCCGTGGGCGTTCACGTAGTCGAGCTCGCCCGGACCGATCCCAGCGTCCTGGAGTGCGAGCCCGATCGCCGCGGTGGCGCCCTCGCCGGCGGGATCGGGTGCGGTCAGGTGGAAGGCATCCGAGCTCGCGCCGAAGCCGATCAGCTCAGCGAGGGGCTGCGCCCCGCGGGCGGCGGCCGCATCGGCCTCCTCGAGCACGAGGATGCCCGCGCCCTCCCCCATCACGAAGCCGTCGCGGCGGCGGTCGAAGGGGCGGCTGAAGCCGCTCTCAGACGTCGCCCCCATGGACGCGAAGGCCGCCTGGGCGAGCGGGGTGATCGCCGCCTCGGCGCCGCCGGTGATCGCCGCCGTCGCCTCGCCGTCGCCGATCATCCTCATCGCCGACCCGATCGCGTGGGCGCCGGCCGCGCAGGCCGAGACGACGCCGTAGGTCTGTCCCTTGATGTCGTGGCGCATGGCGAGGGCTGCCGCGGCGGCGTTGCCCATCAGCAGCGGCACCGAGAGGGGCGAGACCGCCTTGGGGCCCTTGTCGCGAAGCACGGTGTGCTGGCGCTCGAGCGAGTCGAGGCCTCCTACCCCGGTGCCGACCACGCAGGCGATCCGGCCCGGCTCGTACGGCGCGCCGTCGGCCCAGCCCGCCTGTGCCAGGGCCTCATCGCAGGCGCCGAGGGCGAACTGCACGAAGCGGTCGCTGCGCCGGGCCTCCTTCGCCGACATGTAGTCGGTGGGCTCGAACTCATCGCAGCGGGCGATGCCGTCCTCGATCCCGCACTCGCCCGCGGCCCAGCGCTCGTGCAGCGTCTTGGCTCCGACACCCAACGGGGTGATCGCGCCGACGCCGGTGATGACGATCCGCCGCTGGGGCATCAGGCGCGCGCCACCACCAGGTCGATCGCGTCGCCGACCGTCACCAGGTCCTTGACGTCGTCGCCCTCGAGCTCGACCTTGAACTCGTCCTCGACCACCTGGGCCAGTTCGACGAGGTCGAGCGAGTCGACGTCAAGCGCCTCGAAGGTCGCCTCGCGGGTGATCTCGCCCTCGGTTCCCATCTCGCGCAGCGCGGCGAAGAGCTTCTCCTCGACCGCCGGTGCAGTCACTGCTGTCGTCATCTCCATCTCCTTCTCATTGGTTGTCATGCGCTCATGCCGCCGTCGACGGTGAGCGTGGTTCCGGTCACGTAAGAAGCCTCGTCCGACACGAGGAAGCGAACGCACGCGGCGACCTCGGCCGGACTGCCGGCGCGGCGCGCGGGGATCCGCTCGAGCATCCCGTTGCCGATCCCCTCGGTCATCGCCGTCTCGACGAGACCGGGAGCGACCGCGTTCACCGTCACGCCGCGGCGCGCTACCTCCGTCGCGACGGTCTTGGTGAAGCCGATCAAGCCTGCCTTGGAGGCCGCGTAGTTCGACTGGCCGGGGTTGGCGCGGGTGCCGACCACCGAGGCGACGTTGACGATGCGGCCGAAGCGCGCGCGGATCATCGGGCCGAGCGCGGCGCGGGTGGTGATGAACGCTCCCGCGAGGTTCGCTTCGATCACGGTCCGCCACTGCTCATCGGAGATCTGTGCAGCCAGCGCGTCGGCGCGGATGCCGGCGTTGTTGACCAGGCAGAGCACGGGCCCGCCGAGAGACTCCTGAGCCCGCTCGAAGAGCTTCGACACGTCGTCGGAGTCGCTCACGTCCCCGGCGAGAGCCACGGCGCGGCCGCCGCCCTTCTCGATCTCGGCGACGGTGGCGTCGGCGCCGTCTTCGTCGCTGCGGTAGTTCACGGCAACCGCCCAGCCCTCGGCAGCGAGCACCTGGGCCGACGCGGCCCCGATGCCCTTGCTCGATCCGGTGACGAGCGCGCAGGCGTCCTCAGGAGGCATCGTCCACCCCCCACTCGACGAGCGTCGCGCCCCAGGTCAGGCCCCCGCCGAACGCGGCCATGAGCACCTTCGAGCCCTGCTTGAGCTCGCCCGCCTCGTCGGCCTGCGAGAGCGCCATCGGTATCGAGGCGGCCGAAGTGTTGCCGGAATAGGTGATCGCGTTGATAACGCGGTCGCCGGGAAGCCCCAGTCGATCCCCCACTGCGCTCAGGATGCGGCCGTTGGCTTGGTGGAACGCGAACAGGTCGACCTCGCCGAGGCTGGCCCCCGCGAGCTCCACGGCGCGGGCGGTCGCTTCGCTGAGCCGATCCACGGCGTGGCGGTATGTGTCCTGGCCCTTCATCCGGATCACGCCCTCGGATCGCTCGATCTCGATCAGCTCGGCGCGCGAGCCGTCGGAGCCGAGAGCTGTAGGACCGATCCGGCTGGGCCCCGGCACCCTGCGGACGACCATCGCGCCGGCGCCGTCGCCGAACAGCGCTGCCGTGCCTCGATCGGTGGGGTCCGCCATGCGGGAGAGAAAGTCCACACCGACGACCACGGCGCATTCGGAACGCCCGGACTCGATCTGCCCGGTGGCGAGGCTGAGCGCCGAGACGAACCCGGTGCAGGCAGCGCCGACGTCCATCGCGGCGGCGCCTTGAGCCCCGATCGCCTCGGCGACGAGCGGCGAGACGCTGGGAATCAGGTAGTCGTGGCTGACCGTCGCGGCCAGGACCAGGTCGACCTCCGACCCCTCGATCCCGGCTCGCGCGATCGCCTCGCCGGCGGCGTGGGCTGCGTAGGCGCTCAGGGTTTCGGTCGGCTCGGCTACGCGCCGGGTCTCGACGCCGGTGCGCTCGACGATCCATTCGGGCGTAACCCCTGCCTTCAGCGCAACCTCCTCGTTGGTCACGACTCGCTTCGGGATCGCGCTCGCGACGGACGCGATGCCCGCGCCGGCGAGCTCGGGGGTCGCTCCGGCGCGCCCGAGCTCCGCGTAGATCAGCTCATCCACGATCGGCCTCCAGCGTCGTTGCGGTGACGCCGGGCAGCGTTCTCCTCACGAGGCGCGACAGGACTCGACCCGGACCGACCTCGACGAAGCTCGTCGCCCCGGCCTCGTGCATCGCGCGCACCGCCTCGGTCCAGCGAACGCGCTTGACGAGGCCCTCGGCGAGGGTCGCGCGGATGTCGGTGAACGGCCTCGCCGTCGTGCTCGAATAGACGGGGACGCTGGGTTCGTCGAAGTCGACGGTCTCGAGCAGCTCTATGAAGGGCGGGACGGCGCACTGCATCGCGGGCGAATGGAAGGCGCCCGCGACCGGGAGTTTCATCGCCTTCAGCTTTCGCTCGCCGGCGAGCTTGCGCGCCGACTCGAGGTCCTCGACGCTGCCCGAGAGGACGAGCTGGCCGATCGAGTTGTGGTTCGCGATCGTCAGGTTGAGCTCACGCGCGATCAGGTTCGCCTCGGGCTCGTCCCCGATCACGGCGAGCATTCCGCCCGGCGGACCCACCTTGGCGGCTCGATCCATCAGCCGCCCGCGCTCGGCCGCGATTCGCAGCCCGGCCTCAGGGTCGATGCTGCCGGCGGCGGTCAGCGCGGCGATCTCGCCCAATGAGTGCCCGACCATCATCGCGGCCTCGGGGCGTCCCGCCTGTTCCCAGGCGGCGATCGATGCCACGAACAGGGCCGGCTGGGCGAAGGCTGTCCCTTCGTCGATCCGGTCGAACGGATCGCCTCCGCACTCCTTGATCGCTGCGTCGAGCAGGTCGGGGCGCGCCTCGGCAGCGGTCGCGCGCATATCCGGGGTCTGGCTGCCCTGGCCGGGAAAGAGCAGGGCGACGCCCGTGGCCGCCGGCCCGCTGCGGCCGGCGACCGGCGAGGTCTGGAGAGAGGGAGATTCGCCTGGGGCGTGCATTCACCGCATACTTCCCCGCACGCGCCGCCCCGTTAAGGCCCTGGGCGCGAAACCCCCCTGTTCGGGGGTCCAAGGACCAACGCTCGGGGGGTGTGGCCGCGGGACGCGCCGCAGCGACTACGTCAGCAGACCCAGGTTCTGCGCCTTGCGGACGGCCTCGGCCCTGTTGCGGGCCTCGAGCTTGCGGTAGGTCGCCGAGAGGATGTCCTTGACCGTGTGGGGGCTGAGGTGCAGCTGCTCGGCCGCCTCGCGATTGGTCGATCCGCCGGCGATGATCTCCAGCACCTCGCGCTCGCGCCTGGTCAGGGCCGGTCCGCTCTGCTCGGCCGGCTCGGCGAAGACCTCGCTCCCGAGCGAGACCATCCGGACCGCCTTGACGACGTCGGCGGCGCTCCAGTCCTTCGAGATGAAGCCGGATGCACCCGCCGCGCGAGCGACGGCGGGCGAGATCGTGCCCGCGCCGGAGATGAGCAGGACCCGTGTGGACGGGGACGCGGCCCGGATCTCCTCGCACACCTCGGCCCCGGACTCGTCGCCGAGCAGCAGGTCCACCAGCGCGACGTCCGGGCGAAGCTCGCGGGTCATCGCGACGGCCGAGTCCGAGGCTCGAGCGGCGCCGCAGCGCTCGACCCAGGGCTGGCGCTCGAGCAGCAGCCGAAAGCCCCAGTGGACTACGTCGTGGTCGTCTACGACCATCACCTTCAAGCCCCTGTTCGGGTCGGCGCTCACGGCTCGAGCGGCGCCAGCAGCCGAACTCGCCATTGACCCTCCTCGTGCGGGCCGAATTCGATCAGCGCGTTCTCGCGCAGGGCCTCGAGGGTGAGCAGCTTCAGCCCGAGCCCGATTCGGCCGCGGGCGCCCACCCGCGGCCCAGAGTCGGCCCTGTCGTTGGTGATCTCCAGCCTCAGCGTCCGCTCCTCGGTCGCGAGCTCGAGCTGGGTGGGCTGACCCGGTGCGTGCTTGTCAACGTTCCGAAGCGCTTCGATCGCGACCGACTGCGCGAGCGGCTCGAGATGGGCGGGCACCTCGAGCCCCTCCTCCCATCTCACCTCAAGCAACCGAGTCTCTGACTGGCGGCCGAGCATGGAACGCAGCGTGGTCTCGGTCTCGAGCTCCTCGGGCGCCAGGTGGCGACCCAGCGCGACCCGCAGCTCGCTGAGCGCCGAGGAGAGCTCCTTCACGCAGCGGGTCCGCTCCTCATCGCTCAGCGGGTGGTCGGTGTCGAGCACGAGCGAAAGCCCGAACAGGCGCTGCACCGCCTGCTCATGAATCTCCCTCGTGAGGGTGATGCGGTCATCGAGCCGGTGGGTGCGCTCGTCCTGGCGGATTCCGCGCTCGATGGTCGCCGCCAGGGCACTGAGTCGCCCGAGCAGGTGGATCACCCCCCGCTCCTCCGGGCTCACCTCGAACCTGCCTCCACCTCGATCGGCCAGCAGGACGCCGAACCAGCGGCCGGCGGCGGCGACCGGCGCGCACACGATCGTCGTGATGCCGGCGAACTGGGCGTAGCGGGCGGGGATCTCGGCCTCGAGGTTCTCGGAGACCTCGATCACACGGTCCTCCTCCAGGGAGCGCCGCGCCACGGGCGTCTCCTCGAGCGTCGCCTCCACCCCGGCCAGCAGCTCGCGGTCGAGGCCGTAGGAGCCGACCGCGCGCGTGATCCGCCGAGTCGGGTCGTAGAGCAGAAGGCCGGCACGCTGAAACGACGTATCGCGGCAGAGTGTCTCGCAGACGTGGTCGTAGAACTCGTCCTCGCCGTGGCCCTCGATCCTCGAAAGAAGGTCGACGAGGGCGTCGACGATCGTGGCCGGGGGCGTCGCGATATCCACTGTCACGAATCTGGCTACCCGCTTCGGGGGCCGCGGTTACCCGCCGGCACCCGATCGGGGGGACGATCCGGCGGCGAGGCTCTAGCGTGGGACGCCCTGCCGGCCACGCGGAGCGCACGAACATCCCGCCCGAACTGAACATCAAGGTCACCTATCCGTCCCCGGCGGACCTGCCCAGCGAGTTTCAATCCCGGACGCTGGGCCGGCGCCTGCTGCAGGCGATCGCCGCGCTCGCCGCCCTGGTCGCGGTCGTGGTGTTCGCGCCCGGCCTGGGCGAAGTCAGGGACAACCTGGCCGAGGCCAGCCCCGGCTGGCTGGCCCTCGCGACCTTGTTCGAGGCCCTCTCGTTCGCGTCCTACGTCGTCATGTTCGGCCCGATCTTCTGCACCGGGTTGAGCTGGCGGCGAAGCTGGCAGATCGGGGGCTCGGAGCTCGCGATGGGCTCGCTGATCCCGGCGAGCGGCGCCGGCGGGCTGGCGCTCGGCGCCTGGGTGCTGCACAAGGGGGGAATGGGCGGCGAGCGAATCGCGCGCCGCTCGGTCGCGTTCTTCCTGATCAAGAGCTCGGTCAACTTCGTCGCCGTCGCTTTGCTGGGGACCGTGATGGCCGTCGGCCTGGTCGGCCCGGACCTCTCACTGTGGCTGACCGCCTTCCCGGCCGCTGTGGCGACGTTGGCGCTAGCCGCGGTTGTTGCCGTGCCACGCCTCGGTCCGGGGACCACCGCGAGCCCCGATGCCTCGCGGTTTCGCCGCTGGGTCAGCGGGGCGCGGCGGGCGCTGATCGACGGAAGCGCCGAGGCGGTGCTGATCCTGCGCTCGGGGAACCTCCGGGTGCTCGCCGGGTCGTTCGGCTATTGGGCCTTCGACAACGCCGTGCTCTGGGCGACCTTCGAGGCCTTCGGCCTATCCGTACCGCTGAGCGTCGTGCTGATGGGGTACCTGATCGGCCAGCTCGGCGGGCTGCTGCCGATCCCCGGCGGGATCGGCGGCATCGACGGCGGGTTGATCGGGACGCTGATCGTCTACGGCGCGCCTGCTGCGGGCACCGCGGCGGCCGTGCTGGGCTACCGCGTGATCCTCTTCTGGCTGCCGTTGATCATCGGCGCCATCGCTTTCCTCGCGCTGCGTCGCGACATGCCGAGCGGCTACGAGTTCGCCTCGTGCGAGCCCGCCCTCGCCGCCCAGTCGGCGTGACTACGCGCGCTCAGGAACCCGGTCGGACTGGGCCTCGGGCGACAGCGGAGTGCCCGAGACCGGACACGAGAATCTCTCCCGCGGTTCGGTTGCTGGGACAGCTCGATCTCCCGCAAGCCGCGGTTCGATCGTGAACCAAGCCAGGATGCCCCCGGCGGCCGCGAGCGCGGCGCAGGCGAGCATCGCCGAGTGGAAGCCGTCGGTCATCGCCACCGGGTCATAGAACGCGTCGCCGGTCAGGCCCCCGACCAAGGGCAGGACCGCGACGGCAAGCAAGCCGGCGACGCGGGACACCGCGTTGTTGATGCCGGATGCGATGCCGGCGTTTCGCGGGTCGGCCGCTGCGAGGACCGTCGCGGTCACCGGCGCGACCACGAGCGTGAGCCCGGCACCGAAGATCACCACAGCGGGGAGCACACTCGAGACGTAGGCATCGCCGGGCTCGATCCTGGTCATCAGGAGCAGGCTCAGCGCGACCACCAGCGGGCCGATGGTGAGCGGGATCCGCGCGCCTATCCGGGTTGCCAGGGCGCCCGAGCGAGCCGAGAAGACGAGCATCAGCGCAGTCACCGGCAGCGTGGCCGCGCCCGCTTCGATCGCCGAATAGCCCATGGAGATCTGCACGAAGGCGACGAAGAGGAAGAAGAAGCCGCCGATCGCCGCGTAGACGACGAACGTGACGAGGTTGGCGGCGCTGAACTGCCGCGAGGCGAAGAGCCAGAGCGGCATCATCGGCTCGGCGCTGCGCCTCTCGGCCATGATGAATGCCCCCAGCGCGAGCAGGCCCCCGATCCCGGCCACGAGCACCAGCGGCGAGGTCGCCTGCCCCGGAGCTTCGATCAGCGCGTAGGTGGTGCCCGCCAGACCGAGCGCGGCGAGCGTCGCGCCGCGGACGTCGAGCGGCCCGGTTGCACGGTCGTCCTTGGTCTCGGGCACGTGCCGTGTGGCCATCACCATCACGAAGATCCCGATCGGGATGTTGATCAGGAAGATCGCCCGCCACGAGACCGCGTCCACCAGATAGCCCCCGAGCAACGGACCGATCGCCGTCGCGACGCCCCCGAGGCCCGACCACGCACCGATCGCCCGGGCTCGGTCCTCCTGTCGGAAGCTGGCCTCGATCATCGCCAGGCTCCCCGGGGTGAGCATGGCCCCGCCGACTCCCTGCAGGAGTCTGGCTGCGATCAGGAGCTCGACGCTCGGAGCCACCGCGCAGAGCACCGATGCGACCGTGAACAAGCCCGTTCCGGCGACGAAGACGAGGCGGCGGCCGTAGCGGTCCCCCAGAGAGCCACCGAGCAGGATCAACGAAGCCAGCGTCAGCAGGTAGCCGTTCAGGATCCACTGCAGGGAGCTCGTCGACGCATCGAGGTCCCGACCGATCTCGGGCAGCGCGACGTTGACGACGGTCCCGTCGAGAAACACGATCCCCGAGCCGAGGACGGCGATCGCCAGGACCCAGCGCCCGCTCGTGCTCTTCGAGAGCGAGCCCGTCGGAGCTCTCGCTCGAGGATGCGGCCGGATCGCCGTTCGCAGGTTGCACGCCCACCCGCCCTGCCTAGGCGGTCTTGAGAAGCAGTCTGGTGAGCTCTTCCTTCGTCAGGTGAGTCGCCGTGGGTGAGGGATCCGCGGTCAAGACAGCGAGTCTAGGCTGACTCGATGCGAACAGCACGACCTGACCTGCGGTTGTCAAAGGCGGCCGTGGCCTGGCGGGCGATCCACACCGTTATCGCAGCGACCTTTCTGGGCGCGATCGGCGTCGTCTGGTGGTGCGCTTTGACGGGGCGACGAGGGCCATTGCTGCGACCGGCCGTAGCTGCGCTGGCCGGTGAAGGGGCGCTTGTCCTCGCCAACGGTGGCGACTGTCCTTTGGGGGGTGTTCAACAACGGGCGGGTGATCCCGTTCCGCTGTTCGAGTTGGTGCTCACCCCCCGCGCAGCGCGCCTCGCAGTTCCGGTGCTGGGGTTAGTGACCGCGGCGGGCTTGGCGGTTCTCGCAGCGCGAGCGCCTGCCCAGAGGGATCAAGCCGGGGCGGCCGTGGCGCAGAAATGAGCGAACCTGGATCGCGTGACGAGCCGTTGGCGCCGGGACATACGCCAGCCGGCGTTCGCGCGCGGCTCAGTTCACCGCCGCGCCCGAGCTATCTCCGCGACTTCGTCTACGGGGCGATCGACGGAGCAGTGACGACCTTCGCCATCGTCGCGGGGGTCGTGGGCGCGGGCCTCAGCGACAACGTCATCGTGATCCTCGGGTTCGCCAACCTCTTCGCCGACGGCTTCAGCATGGCTGCCAGCAACTTCCTCGGCACGCGAGCAGAGCAGCAGCGCCGCGAGCACGCGCGCGGCGAAGAGGAGCGGCAGATTGCCCAGATCCCGAAGGGCGAGCAGGAGGAGATCCGTCAGATATTCGCCGCCAAAGGCTTCGCGGGTGACGATCTTGACCGGGTGGTGGAAGTCATCACGGCCGATCCCCAAGTGTGGGTTGAGACGATGATGACCGAGGAACTTGGCTACGGCGCGGATAACTCCGAGCCGTTGCGCTCGGCGGGTGCCACCCTCTTGGCCTTCGTCACAGTCGGCTTCCTGCCGCTGGCCGTGTTCGTGGTCGACGCCGTGACGCCCGGGGAGATCGCAGCGCCGTTCGCGTGGAGCGCTGCCATGACGGCGATCGCATTCTTCGCCGTCGGCGGCCTCAAGGCCCGATTCGTTGACCAGCCGGCGTGGAGGTCGGGAGTGGAGACCACGGCGGTCGGCGGGGCGGCCGCCGCCCTTGCGTTCGTCGTAGGAGTGGCGCTGCAGGGGGTCGCGTAGAACGGTGGGGTCCGCTATACGCTCGTGGCGTGTGCCGCCTCGTCGCCTACCTCGGAGAACGTGTCCTTCTCGACGAGGTGCTGTTCGCGCCCGACAGCTCGATCGTCGAGCAGGCAGTGCATCCCCAGATGCTCTCTGCGATGAACCTCGCGGGTTTCGGCGTGGTGGCCTGGGATGACGAGAGCACCGCGCCCGAGGTCCCCTGGACCTACCGCACTCCGGGACTTCCGTTCTTCGACCGCAACCTGCGCGCGCTCTCCCGCAAGGCGCGGGCGACGGCGCTCCTCGGCCACGTCCGGGGCGTGATGCTGAACGACCGCGAGATCGTCAACGCCCAGAACGTGCACCCGTTCAGCTACGAGGGGACGCCGATCTCGCTCGCGATGAACGGCGACCTCGACCGCTTCGCCGACATGCGAGGCGACGTCGCCGCGCTCGTCGCGCCCGAGGTCTCGAGGCACGTCGAGGGCACCACCGACAGCGAATGGATCTACGCCCTGCTGCTCACGAACCTCCGAGACCCGGCAGCGGCGGTCGCCGACCCCGAGGAGCTCGCCGCGGCGACCGAGCTGACCCTCCGCCAGATCCGCGAGATCAGGGACAAGCGGGGCTTCCGGCGGCAGTCAGCCGTCAACCTCGTCATCTCCGACGGGCACTCGGTCGTCGCCACGCGCTTCGCGTTCGATTACGGCTGGTATCACGAGGGCTGGACCTTCGCCGGCGGCGAGCGCCGCTTCGACTACACGACGCTCTGGTACGCGGCGGGCACCGGTTACGGCTGCCACGACGGCGAATGGGGGATCGGACCGGGCGGCCCGCAGACTTCCGTGATCGTGGCCTCCGAGCCCCTGACCCAGGACAGCTCGGCCTGGCTCGAGGCGCCGGAGTACTGCCTGCTCGTCGCGACTCCCGGCGAGGAGTCTCTGAACGTCGAGATACGGGAGCTCGATGCCTGAGGACGCCCGCGACGCGCTGGCCGAGCTCGACCTCTTCGAGGGCTCAGACCCCGTGGTGCTCGACCGCCTAGCCACGCTCGCACATCCATTCAGCCTCGAGCCGGGCGAGAAGCTCTTCCAGGAGGGGGAGCCGGGGGACCGGGTGTTCCTGCTCACCTCGGGGAGCCTCGAGGCCTCGATGCGCCTGCCGGGCGGGCGCGAGCTGGAGATCCTGCCACTCGTCCCAGGAGAGCTCGTCGGCGAGATGGGCATGCTGGCGCGGCGTCCCCGGCGCTTCACCGTCCACGCTGAGGAGCCTTCGCAGGGATGGGGATGGTCTGCCGCGGAGCTCGGGCGGGTCGCGGGCACTGGCATCGAGCCGTTCGTCTCGAGGCTCGGACGCATAGCGCTCGAGCGCCTCCGCAACCAATACGGCCGTCTCGCCGACCTGTGCGCGGCCGATCCGCGCGTCGCCGCGCCCGCGCGCGACGCGAAGCTCGCCACCTCCGCCCCGCTTCGCCCCGTCGACCCCGCTCCGGACGAGAGCGCCTATCTCGAGACGGTCCTCTTCTTCAGCTCTTTCACCGAGCCCGAGCTCGACGAGCTGTTCGGTGGCCTGAGGCGCCTCGAGGCCGATCGCGGGGCGACGGTGATCGAAGCGGGAACGCGCTCGGCTCCCCTCCACATCGTCATGCGAGGAGCCGTCGAGACGACCATCCGCCGCGGCGGCCTCGCCTCGCGGGCGCGGCTCGCCGGCCCCGGCCGCATGATCGGCCACCTCTCGCTCCTCGACGACGAGCCGACCCCGGCGACCTGCAGGGCGCGGGAGCACTCGATCCTGCTGGAGGTCCCCCCGGCCCACGTCGCCGAGGCCCTGGGCCGCGGCGACCACGCGTCCCGGCGGCTCGCCACCGGCATCTACACGGACGTCGTCGACGCCCTGTTCGAGGCCCAGCGCCCGCTCTCGCGGATGGCCGCGCTCGGCTGACCCCCGCGCCGTTCTCTGTTCGTGCCTGGAACCTGGTCCGGCTCAGATTGCCCGTAGGGCCCGAGCTGGTTCGGCCGTGATGAACTCAGTGTCGCAGATGGCCGCACTGGGCTGAGGAGCCTGCTCGGCGGGCTCGATCGACTCGTCGACACCCAGCTGATCCGTGGTATACCCACGACGGCCCCGGACGAGGATCTCGATGGAACGCAGGCGCGATTTCGATGTCGTCGTCATCGGCGCGGGCCCGGCTGGAGAGCATTGCGCAGGGCGCCTGGCGGACGGCGGCCTCCGTGTTGCGATCGTCGAACGCGGGCTCGTCGGGGGCGAGTGCGACTACTGGGCCTGCATCCCGTCGAAGACTTTGCTGCGGCCGGGCGAGGCGCTCCAGGCAGCGCGCGAGGCACCGGGCGCCGCCGAAGCCGTAAGCGGGGGCGTCCGGGCGGAGGGGGCCTTCGAGTGGCGCGATTTCATGGTGGCGAACTACGAGGACGGAGCCAAGGCCGCCTACCTCGAGGAGAAGGGGATCGAAGTGGTTCGGGGAATCGGCCGCCTGGCCGGCCCGGGGAGCGTCGACGTGAACGACGAGACGTACCGCGCGGCCCACGTCGTGATCGCGGCAGGCTCGGACCCCGTCATCCCGCCCGTCCCGGGCCTGCGCGAGCTCGAGGGAGTCTGGACGAACCGAGAGGTGACCGCGCTGACCGAGGTGCCTCACCGGCTGCTCGTGCTGGGCGGCGGGCCGGTAGGCGTCGAGATGGCGCAGGCAGTACGGCGCCTGGGAGCCTCCGTGGCTCTCGTCGAGGGCATGGACCACGTGCTGCCTCGCGAACCGAAGACGCTGGGCGACGCGCTCGGCACCGCGCTCGTCGCCGACGGAATCGAGATCCACCTCGGCGAGCACGCGAGCGGCGTGCGCCGCGATGGTGACGACTACGTGGTCGAGTTCGATGGAGGCCGAGACCTGCGGGGCGATCGCCTACTCGTCGCGACCGGCAGGCGAGCGCGCGCCGACAGCGTCGGCCTGGACACCGTCGGCGTGGAGCCGACGCGGCAGGGCATCCCCGTTGACGAGCGCATGTGCGTCACTGACGGCGTTTGGGCGATCGGCGATGCAACCGGCATCTGGCCGCTTACCTACATGGGCAAGTACCAGGGGCGCGTTGCCGCCGACAACATCCTCGGACGCGACCGGACCGCCAATTACGACGCTGTCCCGCGGGTGACCTTCACCGATCCCCAGGCAGCGGCCGTGGGCGAGCCCGAGGGACCCCTGTCCGCAACCGTCCCGTTGGCGGAGGTGCCCCGCACCTCCACTTACACGCGGGCGTACGCTGAGCGCCCGGGCTTCATGACGCTCGTATCAGACGGCGAGCGGCTCACCGGTGCTTACGCGCTGGGGCCCGAGGCAGGCGAGTGGCTTCAGCAGGCGACGTTGGCGATCCGGGCGCGCGTGCCGCTCCCGCTGCTGTTCGACGTGATTCAGCCGTTTCCCAGCTTCTCGGAGGCCTTCCTGTCCACGCTGAGTGATCTCGAGGCTCAGACCGTGAACAGGCAGTTGCCGCCCCCAAAACCTACCTAGGAGGCATCGATGAACAACGCCGACGGAACCGTGGAGATGAAGCTGGAGGTCGTGGTCGTCCCGGTCTCGGACGTCGACCGGGCGAAGGCCTTCTACGCCGGCCTGGGGTGGCGCGAGGATGCGGACTTCGCGACCGACGAGCTACGGGTGGTGCAGTTCACGCCCCCGGGGTCGGGGTGCTCGATCATCTTCGGCGAGAACGTCACGACGGGCGTGCCAGGGTCGACTCAGGATCTGCAGTTGACCGTCTTCGACATCGAAGCGGCCCGGGCCGATCTCGCCGGTCGCGACGTCGAGGTGAGTGAGATCTTCCACGACACGGGCGGGGTATTCCATCACGCCGGCACGGAGGGCCGGGCGCCCGGGGCCGCGCCAGACAGCGCCAGCTACGGCTCGTTCGCCTCGTTCAGCGACCCGGACGGCAACGGCTGGCTGCTGCAGGAAATCAAGGAACGGCTTCCCGGCCGATGACACAGGAGGACTCACAGATGGAAGTCAAGACTCTCGCTGAGCTGCTGCACGAGACCGCCGAACATCACGACCCGTACGAGAAGAGCGCCCCGGAGCACAACTGGTGGGATTGGTACGCCGCCTACCTGAACGCTCGCCTGGAAGGCATCGACTCGGCGGAGGCGTCCCAGGCCGCCGAGACTTACATGGAGGGCGTACTGGGGGCTCGCTGAGCTCCCACACGCTTCTGCGATGGACCGGGGTGGACTCGAACCACCCACCTACGGATGTGCTCTGAGTTCTCGGCAGTTCGCGAGGGGTGTCGAGATGCCGCGGTCGGCTCCGCTCATGCAGTGAAGGGCCACGACAGGCGCGGCCCACGACGCTAGGAGACCCAATGCTTCAGCGGATGGACAACGTTCTCATCGTCGTCGAGGACCTCGAGGCTGCAAAAGCGTTCTTCGCCGAACTCGGTATGGAGCTGGAAGCCGAGACGCAGGTCGAGGGGCCTTGGGTGGACCGCACCATCGGGCTCAACAACGTCCGTGCCGACATCGCCATGATGCGGACCCCGGACGGCCACTGCCGGGTCGAGCTGACGAGATTCCACACGCCGCCGGCGGTCAGAGCCGAGCCGGAAAGCGCGCCGGCGAACGCGCTGGGCATACGCCGCATCATGTTCGCAGTCGACGACATCGACGACGTCGTTGCCCGCCTGCGCAGCCACGGTGCCGAACTCCTCGACGAGATCGCGCAGTACGAGGACAGCTACAGGCTCTGCTACCTGCGTGGCCCTGAGGGCATCATCATCGGACTGGCCGAGCAGCTCAGCGACCGGTGATTCCATGTCGAGACGCCGCGATCGGCTCCGCTCACACAGTGCAGGGCCACGACAGGCGCGGCCCACGACACCAGGAGACCACCATGCCTAAGTACCTGATTCTCAAGCACTACCGCGGCGGTCCGGAGCCGCACCATCCGTTCCCCCCGATGGACCAGTGGGCGCCGGAGGACGTGGAGGCGCACATGTCCTTCCAGCGGCACGTCAGCGAGCTGCTCGAGGAGAGCGGCGAGTACGTCGACGCGCAGGCGCTCACGCCGACGCGCACCTGGGTGCGCTATGGAGGCCCGGACGCGGCGCCCGTCATCACCGACGGCTCGCACCCGGAGACCGGCGACCTGATCGCGGGCTGGTACATGATCGACGTCGAATCGCGCGAGCGCGCCCTCGAGATCGCGGCGTACGTGTCCTCCGAGCCCGGCCCCGGTGGCGAACCGCTGTACGAATGGCTCGACGTCCGTGAGGTCATGTCCGGGGCGCCGTCGGAGGACTGATCCGGCGTGATCGGCGATCCGGTGCGGGGGCTGGACGAAGGCGCGCTGCGCGCCCTCGTCCCGCGGGTGCTCGCGGGCCTGGTCCGCAGGGGCGAGGACTTCGACGCCGCCGAGGACGCGCTCCAGGAAGCGCTGCTGGAGGCGCTCCGGGTGTGGCCGGAACACCCGCCGCGCGACCCGGGCGGGTGGCTGGCGACTGTCGCGACGCGGCGGCTCGTAGACGCCCGTCGCAGCGAAGCCGCCCGTCAGCGCCGGGAGGAGGTGACCTACGACGAGCCTCGGCCCGCCGCCGGGGAAGAGGGCGACGACGCCCTCTTTTTGCTCTTCTGCTGCTGCAACCCCGATCTGACTCCCGCATCCCAGGTGGCGCTGACCCTGCGCGCCGTCGGCGGCCTCACCACCCGGGAGATCGCCGATGCCTTCTACGTCCCGGAGGCGACGATGGCCCAGCGCATCAGCCGGGCCAAGAGCTCCCTGCGGGGGCGCCCTCTTGACCAGCCCGGAGACCTCGCCGTGGTCCTGCGCGTGCTGTACCTGGTCTACGCGACCGGCCACACGGGCCGGGTCGACCTGGCCGGCGAGGCGATCCGGCTCGCCCGCCAGCTCACGCTCGCCACACAGGAGCCGGAGGCGCGCGGGCTGCTCGCGCTGATGCTCCTAAACCACGCCCGCATCCCTGCGCGAATCGATTCGGAGGGCCGGATCGTCACGCTCGACCGGCAGGACCGGAGCCTGTGGGACACGCGCGAGATCGCCGAGGGCGTGCGTGTCCTGCAGTCGGCGCTGGCCCTGTCGCGGACCGACGAACGGCGTCCCGGCCGCTACCAGGTCGAGGCGGCCATCGCCGCCCTGCACGCCGACGCGGCGAGCGCCGAGGAGACCGACTGGCCGCAGATTCTCGCCTGGTACGACGAGCTCGTCGCCCTCACCGACGACCCGGTGCGCCAGGACCCAGCCTCGGTACTCGCCCGCGCGGTCGCGGTCGGCCACGTCCTCGGCGCCGCCGCAGGGCTGCGCGAGACAGACCGGCTGCGCGAGGTGCTCGGCGAGCGGCATCGCTGGCACGCCGTCCGCGCCCACCTGCACGAGCTCGGCGGCGACCTCCCTGCCGCCGCCACGGCCTACGCCGAGGCATCCCGCCGGGCCACGAACGTCGCCGAGCGCGATCACCTGATTCGCCAGGCTGCCCGTGCGCGGGCTGCCGCCTAAGCGGCTTCGCAGGTCGAGGCAACCCACGATGGCGGCTCCGCGCTGGACGGGGCCATTTGCTCGCTCGTTATGGCTCAAATAGCCCTTGACGAACGCCGACGAATTTGTAGGATTCGCCCCGGCTCGGCACGGTCGTCGGGTCACATAGAGGCAGAAGGACCAGTAGGGCATCCCTCGCAAGTCAACTCTGGAGGAACCCAATGATCTATTCCAACTGTTCGAAATGCGGCGTCCGCATCGCGACTCGTGGACGCACCCTCCGTTCGTATTGCCAGCGCTGCACGCCTACGCAAGTCGAGCAGGTGCGCACCCTGATGCAAGAGCCTGATCTGCGACCTGCCGACTCGCGCTCGGCGGCGTAGGAGGTGATGAGAGATGTCGATGGGACTGGTGGCGCAAAACGGGCTGGAAATCAAGTCCGAGCGCGCTTCGACATTGGTGCACGTCATCGAGCTATCCGGAGAACTCGATCTCAGCTCGGCGGAAACGCTCGCTGAGGAGATGCTTCGAGTCGAATCGACGGATGCACGGGAGATCGTGGTGGATCTCTCAGGTCTGGATTTCATCGATTCGATCGGCATCAAGACCCTCCGCGACGCTCAGTCGCGCTCGCGAGAACAACAGGGACGACTTAGCTTTCAGCGCTCTTCGGGTCACGTCGAACGAGTGCTGGCTATGACGGAAGTAGACCTGTCGCTTGTGTTCGCAGATTGAGTCGATGACTGATCCGAACAGAAAAGGCCCGGGAGTTCTGGCCGTCGATGTCACGTGCGAGTGCGGGAATGACTTCCCGTTGATGATCGACATCGGTCCGCCCCCGCCCGAGCCGGGGAAGCACGAGCTCGGTGGCGACTGTCGGGAATGCGGCAGGCACCACGCCGTCACGGTCCAGGTCGGCTCTGGACCCACACGCGAGGAGTAGAAGCGGTGCGTGTTCTCGCGCTTCCAAAGGCTGATGAGAAGGGGCTAGGAGCCAATCCTTCGCCGGCGATGTCGCGGAGAACGTCCAGCGATCTTCAGCCCTAAGTGCGAGCCGTGGCTAGCGGTTGGGCTGAGATCAGCGTCGCGCTGTCAAGGCGCGCAGGGTTACCTCGATAGGGGAGCGACCCTTCGAACCATTTTCGATCGCCTCTCGAATCGCCTGCATCTCGGCCGCGAAGTGGCCAAGGTTGTCGCCGAATCGGCCGACATTCTTGCTGGCGTCCGCGAGGTTCTTGCTGGCGTTGCCAACCCCGCTACCCACCCGCATGCCCATCACCTTGCGGCCGGAGCGGCTTGACCCCAGGGCGACGCCTCCGGCCAAGCCCAGGAGCGCTGCGCCCCCGGCCAGGGCAGGTCCCTTCAGCTTGCTCGCGGCGTCCTTGCCCTTCGATGCGGCCTGCTTGACAGTTTCGGTTGGGCCGCTCGCGCCGGCAGATGAACGCCGGCTTCGGCTCCTCGAACTGCTTGTGGTTCTCGGCTTGCTCACGCGCTTACGCCTCGAGGACGACGATGGAGTCGAGCCATTCGACCGTGCCGTGCTGCTGCCCCTGGTGGGCTTCCTTCGTGTGCTCGTCTGGGCCATTCTTCAGCCCTCCTCTCGCATCCTTGCGAATCAGGTTCAGTTCTTCTTACGCGTCTTTTCGACCGCGTCCGCGATGTCGGAAGCCTGCTGGCTGTAGGACTTCACCTGACTGGCGAACGACTTCACAGCGTCGAGGTCGAACTTGCCCACGTCGAGCTTCGCCATCGGGTTGGAGGCACCAAGCCGCTTGAGCGGGCCCTTCTTACCGCCCCCCAGTCGAGACTTGACCACCGCGCCCACCGCGGCGCCGGCGAGCGCAGTGCCGCCAGCGATGAGCGGGGTCTTCGCCTTGGATGCCGCATCGGCGACCGCATGGCCTGAGGTCTTCGCCTTGTCGATTGCCGTATCGGCGAACGAGCCCGCCCCATTGCTGCTCTGTGTGCTCCGGCTCTGTGCGCGCGGCTTCGACCGGGAGGCGCTTGCGCCCTTCGCCCGGCTTCCGTTCGAGCTGCGACTCGAACTCGACCGTTTCGCGCTTGTGCTCCGACTCGAGCCTGAGGCTTTGCGCCGGGTGCCGCTGCGACTGCTCGAACCGTTCGAGCTCTTGGAACTCTTTGTCTTGGTGGTTTGTGCCATCGTCTCTCCTTAGGTTTGTCGCGATCAGCTGCGCTTCGCGCTGCTGGTCTTCCGCTTTGACTTGCTCGTCTTCGAGTTGCCGGATGCCTTCTTCTTCGGGGTACGGCTGGTGGCTCCGGAAGAGACCGACCTCCGCCGATCGGCGTCCCCATTGATCTCCGACACCGGGATCTCGTCGTGAGCGACATCGGTGGCCAATTGCGGAAGGAGCTCGCCCAGATAGTCGGCCATCCGCTGCTCCTCACCGAGAATGTCCCGAGCCAGCTTCGCCGTCTGCTTGTCCCCCACCGACGTTGCGAGTGCGTCGATCACCGTGTACGTGGCGATCTCCTCGGCCTCCTCGCGATATTCGGCGCGAGCGTTATGGAGCATCTTCCCCTGCTCGCCTGATCCCTTGGCCAGGTGAAGCGGAGCCTGCGCTGCGGCTTTCGCCTTGCCCACCGCGCCCTGCAGGCTCTGGGCAGCCTTGCTCGCTCCATCGGGGCCGGGAAGGGAAACCGTCTCGGCGGTCCCACCGAGTTGCTTGATGCGCTTGGCGACGGTCGAAGCGTGGGACTTCGTCTCCTTCAGATGCTGGCGCAGGCGCTTTTCGTAATCGGCCCGCGTCGTCATTGCCAGGTGCGACTCGAGTGAGACCTCAAGCTGGCGTTCCTTGCCGTAAGCCTCATTGAGCAGCTGCACAAGCTTCGCGTCCCTGGTCTTCGTGTCGGACATCCTTGTCCTCCTCTGGGCCTCAGGCCCTCTCCTGAATTAGTGGTCACATCTCCGTTACCCCCGCAAAAGGGGACGAAACGCAAAATGCGCTGCAGACGCTCGATCACATCGTTGTCCGATGGTCGTGCGTGGGGCCAGGCGTGAGGGCAACGGAGGTAAGAACGGCGGAGTGAACTGCGACACGTGCGGCCCTACTTATCTAGGCTGGCCTCACGGGCAAGGTTGGGAAATCGGAGGGTACGTATGGCATTTGAGGCATTGGAGGACACGCTGCTTGGACTCAAGCGGTCCCTAGTGGGCAAGGCGGAACAGGCCTACGAGGAGCGAGACGCAGCGACGGAGGATTCGAAAGCGGCATACGCCCAAGGAGAGGCACACGCGTACGCCGTCGCCTTGGCAGAGATCCGCGACGCCGAAATGGGAACGCTAGGGGCGCGTCTGGAGTCTGATTGGGGGGCCGCCCCGGGACGGACCTACGACGGCGATCGCAGCCCGCCTGTGTTGCCAGAACGACCCCCCGCA
Source organism: uncultured Solirubrobacterales bacterium (assembly GCA_963820665.1). Classification (GTDB taxonomy): domain Bacteria; phylum Actinomycetota; class Thermoleophilia; order Solirubrobacterales; family 70-9; genus CAVUAT01. The sequence continues at coordinate 226,580 of CAWGAL010000004.1, forward strand.
GTAAGAGCGCCGGGGACCGCGGCCGGGATACGGGTTGGGAGCGCGTCTTGTTCCTGACGTCGCCCCCTCCCCCCTTCGTAGTACCCACGACGCTGCCCTAGTCGCTCAGTCAGCTCGTCCCTACGGGAATGGTTCTCCCTAGAGGGATACCTCTCGCGCGCCCTGTCGCCGCGCCCTGCAGGACGCCCCTGAATGGGCCGGGGTGGACTCGAACCACCGACCTACGGATTATGAGTCCGCTGCTCTGACCAACTGAGCTACCGGCCCCGCACGCGCGAGCCTAACGTCGCGGCGGGCGGCGCCGTCGCGGGACCGGGGCTCTGACGGGGCTAGGAGCCGTAGGGCGTGAGGGCGTAGCGGGCGTTGTAGCCGTCCATCGGGCGCGGGGTGCTGCGCCAGCGCGGACCGCTGCCGCTGGTCAGCGACTCGCCGACCGCGGAGGTGTCGAAGCGCAGGCCGGCGACCACCATGTACGCGTGGCCGCTGTTGCCGTAGACCGTGATCCACTTGCCGACTCCCGGCTTGCCCCACTTCGAACCGAGCGGGCCCGAGGGAAGCGGGGCCTTGAGCAGGCCGGCGGCGTGCAGGACGTAGCTGACGGCGCCCGAGCAGTCATAGCCCTTGGACTTGAAGCTGGCGTGGCCTCCACCGTAGACGTAGGGCTTGTAGCGGATCTTGTTGGCGGCGTTGATCGCCTTGCGGACGCGCTTGGGGGCGTCGGCGGGAGCCGTCGCGGAGCCGTCGGCGTTGAGGGTGGCGACGCCCATGGTCCCCGAGACGGGGGGCGTGGTCGTGCCGCCGCCCGGGGCGACCGATCCACCGGTCTGCGCCTGGGCTGAAGTCGTGGGTAGCGCTATCGCTGCCGCCAGCAGCACCGTGGCCGCTGCGCCCTTCCCGTACCTGCTCGCATCGAACCGCAAAGCCATGCCTCCTTCGTCGGCCTACGGGGTTAGCTGTCGGGCTAGCGCTAAAGGACTCGCGCTCCCACTAGGTGGGTTCGCCCCAGGAACGTTGGTTCCCCCGTTCCCATCTCTCGGTGAGGTGGGATTCGGCGTGTGTTGGCGGGAACCGTAGCAACTGTGAAGGATCCCTTGCAAAAGGGAACCGTCGCGGCGGTTCGAGGCCGAATCAGTCCTCGCCTGTGAGCAGGGCGAGCCCCTCGCCCACCGAGGCGGGCTCAGGCTCCCCCGCGGCCGCTGCGCGAGCGCCCTCGCGGAGGCCGCTGACGCCCTTCGTGAGCCTCGACGGCGAGCTCGGCGTCGATCGTGCCGGGCGCCGTTCGCTGGACGAGCGCGATCTCGAGCTGTTCGCTCAGCTCGGCGAGCCGCTGCTGGCCGACGACCATCGCGGCGCCCTTCAGCCCGTGCGCGTCGACCCGCAGGCGCTCGACCTCATCCGAGTCGGGCTCGGTCGCCGCCGCGAGCCGCTCGATTCCCTCGAGCATCTCGGGGGCGCGCCGCTCGGCCTCGGTGGCGAGCATCTGCAGCAGCTCGTTGTCGGCCATCTGTGTAGTTGTATCTCAGGTGGAGCCGGCGGAGGAGCCGGTCACCTCGTCGACCGCGGCGCGCAGCTCCTCGACGCGAGTAGGCGCCCTCGATCACGGTGCTGACCTTGCCGTCGCGATCGATCACGTAGAGCCAGGGCTCGCTCGGGAGGCGGTAGGCCTCGACCTGGGGGCGCGAGCCCTTCTGGATGTCGTTGTCCACGTAGATCTCCTGGTGGATGAAGGCGACGTCCTCGCCCTCGACGTCGCGCTTGACCTGCTCGGCGACGTCGACGACCGGGCCGCAGATGCGGCTCTGGCACAGGGCGGGCGTGGCGAAGGACAACACCACCGGCTTCTCACCGAGCACGTCCGCGAGGTCCTCGTCGTGCATCGTGCTGGCGGGGACGCGCGTGTCTATCTCCGCGACATCGGCGACGTCGTCGGTCGTCAGGGTGGAGACGACCGGCGCCTTCTCGCCGACGGCCACGGGGTCGAACTGACCGACCAGGCTGGGCGTCGCGATCAGCGAGCCCGCGAAGCCGTCGCCCTCCTTGACCAGCGCAGCGAAGGTCCACTTCCCCGGCTGCTGAAGAGGTATGTCGCTGACGTAGACAACCTTGCCCGCGTCGGGGTCGGCGGCAGTGGACTCGGCCACGAACGCAGGCTCGGTCTCGAGCGACTCGATGCGCGCCGGGAAGGGGCCCGCCGCGGGGCCCTGAAGGTTCTTGGGCGCCGCGTAGATCGCCACTTCGGCGGTCGTGATCTGTTCGCGCTCGACCGAGAACACTCCGAAGGGGAAGCGGTTCTCGCCGACCGTGAGGACGCGGGCCGCCGGCGAGATGACCGGGCCCTGCGAGCTCGCATTCGCGAGGACCTGCTCGAGGCTCTTGCCCTCTGCTGCGGGGAAATCGGTGGCGGGAGGCGCGGGACGAGAGGCGCTGCTGGGCTCGTCGCCACCATCGTCGTCGTCGCCTCCGCAGCCGGCGAGAAGCGCCAGCGACAGGGCGCCGACCACGAGGATCGCGGCCATGGCGGCGCGGCGGATTGATCGCGTCCCTGGAGTCACGCGGCGCATCCTAGTCACGCATGTGAAAGCCCCGCTCAGCGCGAGGCACAGGTAGGGTGCGCCGGCTGAGGCAAACAGGGTTCGACATGAAGGCTCGAGAGGAGATCGACTTGGCTCAGAGGTCTGCACTGGTCACCGGCGGTTCAAGCGGCATCGGCCTGGCGATAGCGAGGGCGCTCGCCGAGGATGGCTACTCGATCACGCTCTCGGCGAGGCGGCCAGAGAAGCTGACCGCGGCCGGCGACGCTATGCGCGCCGACGGCTTCGACGTCCTCGACGTGCCGGCGCAGATGACCGAGGAAGAGGACATGCGCAGAATCGTCGAGGCCCACGCCGAGCGCTTCGGGCGACTGGACGTTCTCGTCAACAACGCCGGGGTCGGGATCGGCGAGCAGATGCACGAGATGACGACGAAGAAGGTCGATATGCAGCTCGACGTCAATCTGCGCGCGGTGATCCTGATGACCCGTGAGTGCCTGCCGATGCTGAAGGAAGCGGGCGCCGAGCACAACAAGGCGCTGATCATCAACACGGCCTCGATCGCCGGGAAGTCGCCCCAGCCGTGGCTGTCGGTCTACTCCGCGACCAAGGCGGCCGTGCTCGCGTGGAGCCAGTCGACCCAGAAGGAGATCGCGGGCCAGGGGATCCAGGTGACCGCGCTCGCGCCCGGCTTCGTCGACACGCCGATGACGGAGTTCGTCAAGCAGTCGGTCGACGCCGAGTCGATGATCCGCCCCGAGGACCTCGCAGAGTCCGTGCGCTTCCTCCTGAAGACCTCGCCGAACTGCCTCGTGCCGGAGATCGTCTTCATGCGGCCCGACGAGACCAGCCGCGAGGGCTCGCCCTAGGGCGCTTCAGCTTCGCCGCTGCGACGTGACCGGTTGCGGCGGCTCGGGGTATGCGAGCCCGCCGCGCTCGGCGCGTGCGCGGGCCTCGCCGGCGAACAGGCGGGCGCCCTTCCACATGCCCGCTCGCGCTCCGACGTACCAGGCGACCTGGCGCAGGAGGCCGAACCAGGCGTCCTCGAGGTAGGACCGGCGGTAGGGGATGATCGGGTCGCGCGTGAACCGGAGGGCGAGCACGCCCCGCACTCCCTCGGCTGAGTTGCGGACGTCGATCAGGCGAGGCGGCGGGCTCGGCCGGCCGTCGAGCGCGTGGTACTTGGCTGCGACGAGGCCGGCGCCGTAGGCCCAGCCGAGCTGCTGGCGGAAGAAGCCGCGCTGAGTCGGGCGGTGGCGGTGGCGGACGACCGCCTCGGCGCTGTAGGCGAGCCGGTAGTCGCTGCGCTCGCTGAAGCGCAGGCCGAGCTCGACGTCCTGGGCGCGCGGCATGCGCGGGTCGAAGGGGCCGATCTCGTCGAAGACGCCGGCGCGGTAGGCGGCGTTGGCGGTGATCGCGTAGGGCGGGTTCGAGTTGACGGCGTACGCCTGCCAGGCGCCGAGCATGCGCGTCGCCTGGCGCTCCGCGACCGAGTCTCCGGGAGCGTGGGCGAGCTCGCCCGCGACGCAGCCGACCTCGGGGTCCGAGAAGGGGGCGACCAGCTCGGTGAGCCAGGCCGGGTCGGCGAGGCAGTCGCCGTCGATGAAGGCGAACACCTCTCCCCTGCCCTCGGCGATGCCGCGGTTGCGGGCGTTGGAGACGCCCGGGCGCGGTTCGTGCAGGTAGGTGACCGGGCGGCTGCGGATGACCTCGGCGGTGGCGTCGGTCGAGCCGTTGTCGACGACGAGGATCTCGCGGCGGTCGGCGGGGAAGTCGCCGGCGAGAATGGAGTCGAGGGTGTCGCCGATCATCTCGGCGCCGTTTCGAACGGGCACGACGACGGTCGTGAAGGGAAGCTCGGTGGGTGCCCCGCTCATGGGGCTGACGTTAGCGGGGGGCGGCCGGCTCGCCGTCGAGCAGCTCTTGGGCGCGCTGCTCGGTTCGCTTCTGCTCGCCGACTGCGTAGGTGCTCGCGAGGAGCTCCTCGACCGTGACCTCGGCGTGGTCGCGGGCGTCGGCCTCGGCGAGGCGCCGACGGCTCGCCTTGACGGCGCGGACCTCGTCGACGAGCGGGCGGTCGCCGACCCAGCCGGTCGCGGGCTCGGCGCCGGGCTGCGGGAGCGCGACGCCGTCGCGGATCAGGGCGACCTCGAGATAGCCCTTGAGGGTGCGGACCTCGCGCGCGCTTGCGCGCCGGGCCCGCTTGGCGCCGGTGAAGGAGTCCCAGGCGCGGGCGAAGGCGCTGAAGTCGGTGCGGCCGCCGTTTCGGTGCGCCGCGAGCATCGGGCAGATCCCTCCGCGCTTGTCGCTGTAGGCGCCGACGATCACGCGGTTGGCGCTGATGCCCTCGAGCATGCCGAGCTTGGTGTGCTGTGGGAGGGCGTCGACGGCGTGGCGCAGGCGCCTCGAGTTCGTTCGTCTGCCCCGGGTCATTGCGCGACCAGGGATAGCGCGTTGCCCGTAGGGTCAGCGCAATGACGCGCCCAACCAAGCTGCGGCTGGTCGTCGCGGCCTTCGGCGATCCCGGGCACGCATTCCCCGCCATCGCGCTGGCGCGCGAGCTGCACCGGCGCGGGCACGAGGTGGTGGTCGAGACGTGGGAGCACTGGCGCGAGCCGGTCGAGGCCGAGGGCCTGACGTTTCGCGGGGCGCAGGAGTACACGGTGTTCCCTCCTCCCGGACCCGACACGCCCGACGGCAAGACCGCCGCCGACGCGGCGCTGGCGCTCGCTGCGCTGATGGACGAGTGGCAGCCCGACCTGGTGGTCAGCGACATCCTCACGCTGGCGCCGACCCTGGCGGCCGAGGTGGCGGGAGTGCCGCACGCGACGCTGATCCCCCACGTCTATCCGGTGCAGGAGTCCGGGCAGCCGATGTACTCGCTCGGCTTTCGGCCCGCCCGCACCCCGCTCGGGCGCGCCGGGTGGAAGGCGACGATGCCGATCCTCGACAGCGGGCTGCGCCGCGGGCGCGATGAGATGAACGAGACGCGGGCGCGGCTGGGGCTGGCGCCGCTGGACCGCTTCCACGGCGGGATCAGCGAGCTGCTCGCGATCGTCGCCACCTTCCCCCAGCTGGAGTACCCGCGGCCCTGGCCCGAGCACGTGAAGGTGACCGGTCCGCTCTTCTTCGAGGTGCCGGCAGACGAGATCGAGATCCCGGAGGGCGACGAGCCGCTGGTGGTGGTGGCGCCCAGCACCTCGCAGGATCCCGAGCGCGAGCTCGTTCGGGCGGCGCTCGAGGGACTCGCGGGCGAGCCGGTGCGCGTGGTCGCGACGTTCAACAACCATCGGCCCGATGAGCCGATCGACGTTCCCGACAACGCCGTGCTGACCCCCTGGCTCTCCTACTCGCAGGTGATGTCGCAGGCCGACCTGGTGATCTGCCACGGCGGGCACGGGACGCTGGTTCGCTCCTTCTCGGAGGGCGTGCCGGTCCTCGCCTGCCCCGCCGTCGGCGACATGGGCGAGAACGGCGCGCGGGTCGGGTGGTCCGGAGCGGGGCTGGCGCTGCCGAAGAGGTTGCTCTCGCCGCGCGGAGTTCGGCTAGCGTCCGCGCGGATCCTCAGCGACGACGGCTACCGCGCAAAGGCGGAGGAGATGCAGCGCTGGCACGCCGAGAACGACGGGGCGGCGAACGCCGCGGACGAGGTGGAGGCGGTCGCCGCGTCGAGGGAACTCCGGGGGTGGGACTCGAACCCACAACCTCTCGATTAACAGTCGAGCGCATCTACCAATTGAGCTACCCCGGATCGCCCCTGAGATTATCGGTCGCCGAATGCGGTTCCGGGCTAGGCGCCGGGTGAGTCCGAGTGCGAGATGCGGGCCGTCAGCTTCGAGCCCTCCTGGCTGAGGCGCGAGACCTCCTCCATGTTGCCGGCCTCGCGGGCGGCCGAGATGTCGTCGTCGAGGCGCTGCTGTTCGAGGAGCATGAAGTTGAGCTCCATCGCGGCGGGCGAGTGCGGCTCGCGCGAGGCGCGCATCGTCAGCTCGGTGACGAGAGCGACGAGCGCCTCGTCGTCGCGCGGCAGCCCCTCCATCGGCTCGTCCAGGTGGTCTCGCAGCCACTCCAGCGCCGGGCGCGCCCGACGCCGACATGTGCTCGGGGCGCAGCCGCTCGATGAACCCCCGCCCCAGCTTCGGGTCCGAGATGCACATCGCAAGGAGCGCCCGCTCGCGCGCCTCGCGCGGCGTCAGCGGCGCGCTCGGCACGACCCTGCGCCGCTCGCCCTCCTCAGCCGAGGAAGGCGGTGCCTCGACCAGCTCCACCTGCTTCGCGGTGCGGACCCTCTCGCTGACCATGCTCGGGTCGGTGTCGAGCCCGTCGGCGACCTCGCGCATCAGCTCGTCGCGCCCCACGGTCTCCCCCATCGCCTGCAGCAGCGGCGCCAACTCCGTCAGCGCCCGCTCGCGTCCGGCCGGAGTCCCAACGTCAGCGCGCCCGAGCACCGTCCGCACCCTGAAGCTCGGCAGGTCGATCGCCTCGTCGACGATCCCGCGGAAGCGCTCGATGTGCCCCGCGGCGAGCATGTCGGCGGGATCCTCGCCCTCGGGCATCGCCGCGACCTTCAGATCGAGCGTGCGATCCGCTGCCACCCTCTGCGCGCGAATCATCGCGTTCGCCCCCGCCTTGTCAGCGTCGAGAGCAAGCACCACCGACTCGGGCCCGAGCGCCGACAGCGCCTGCAGCTGCTCGGGCGTGATCGCGGTCCCCATGATCGCCACCGCCTCGTGCACCCCAGCCTGGTGCAGCGCCAGCACATCGGTATAGCCCTCGACCACGATCGCCCGCCGCGCCTTCGCGATCGCCTGGCGGGCGCGCTCGATCCCATAGAGGTTCTCGCTCTTCTTGAAGATGCCCTCGGGCGAGTTCAGGTACTTCGGCTTCGAGTCGGCGCTCATCGCCCGGGCCCCGAACCCGAGGACCCTCCCCCGCCCATCGCGGATCGGGAACGTGATGCGTGAGCGGAAGCGGTCGTAGTGCCCGCCCTGGCGCCCCTTCTGGATCAACCCCGCGCCCACCAGCTCTGCGATCGAAAACCTGGCGCGCTGGCTACCGACCAGGACGGAGTCCCACGCGCTCGGCGCCATCCCGACGCTGAACTCCCGAAGCGTCTCCTCGCTCAGCCCGCGCCCGAGCAGGTACTCCCGCGCCTTTGCGGCCTTCGGCGACTCCCACAGGTAGCGGACGTAGAACTCCGCCGTGCGCGCGAGCAGTTCGTATGAGCGCGCCCGCTTGCGCCGCGCCGCCTCGAGCCGCGGGTCCTCGCTCTCGCGCTCGAGCTCGATCCCGTAGCGCTCGGCCAGCGACTCGATCGCCTCGGGAAAGTCGAGCCCCTGCTTCTCCTGCACGAAGCTGAAGATGTCTCCCCCGGCCTCGCAGCCGAAGCAGTAGTAGACCTTCTGCACCGGGTCGACCGAGAACGACGGCGTCCGCTCGTCATGAAATGGGCAAAGCCCCTGGAACCGCGCACCGGCCCGGCGCAGGTCGGTGTAGGCAGAGACGACCTCGACGATGTCCGCCGCGTCCTTCACCCGATTCACCGTCTCGTCAGAGAACCTCGCCATCTAGGGATTCTCTCCGCTCGGGGCCGCGCCCGAAAGCTCCGCGTACTGAGTGAGGCAGAAACGGTCGGTCATTCCGGCGAGATAGTCGGTCACCCGCTGAACCTCGTCAGCCTCGGGGTCGCTCGCCGGCACCTCGTCGATGTTCGCCAGGTAGTGCGCGAACAGGAACCCGAGCGCCTCGCGCGCCTGCTCCTGCTCGGCGCGAGCCTCCGGCGCCGAGATAGACCCGCTCGAACATGAACTTCCGCAGCCGCAGCATCGCCCCACCGATCTCCTCGCTCTGTGCGATGTCGCCCTCGGCGCGCGAGCGCTCGACCATGTCGCGGACGAGCGTGTCGATCCGCTCGGCGCCGCTCGACCCAAGCAGCTCGATCTCGTCATTCGGCAGGTCCCCCTCGGAGAGGATCCCCGCCCGCACCGCGTCATCGATGTCGTGGTTGATGTAGGCGACGCGGTCGACGATCCGCACGACCCGGCCCTCGAGCGTCCCCGGCTTCTGAGAACCGGTGTGCCGCAGGATCCCGTCGCGCACCGGCACCGTCAGGTTCAGCCCCCGCCGGTCGCTCTCCAGCACCTCGACGACCCGCAGCGAGTGCTCGTTGTGCTTGAAGCTCCGCCCGTGCTCGGCCAGGCGGTCGGCCAGCACCTCCTCGCCGATGTGGCCGAAGGGCGGATGGCCGAGGTCGTGCCCCAGGCCGATCGCCTCGGTCAGGTCCTCGTTCAGCCCGAGCGCCCGCGAGACCGTGCGCGAGATGAAGCAGGCCTCCAGCGTGTGGGTGAGCCGCGTGCGGTAGTGGTCGCCCTCGGGGGCGACGAACACCTGCGTCTTGTGCTTGAGCCGGCGAAAGGCCTTCGAGTGGACGATGCGGTCGCGATCGCGCTGGAACGGCGTCCGTATCGGGCTGTCGGCCTCGGGGTGGTCGCGCACCGCCGGATAGGACGGCGTCCCGCGCTCCCACATGTAGCGCGACTCCCAGGAGCGCACGCGCTCCTCGAGCGTTTCGGTGCTCGTGCTCATGACTCGATGGTGGCAGCCTCGTCGGCGACCGCCGCCTGAGCCGCCGCGACCCTCGCGATCGGCACCCGGTAGGGCGAGCAGCTGACGTAGTCGAGCCCGCGTGCGGTGGAAGAAGCCGACGCTGTCGGGATCCCCGCCGTGCTCGCCGCAGACTCCGACCTTGAGCCCGGGGTTCGCCTCGCGTCCGCGCTCGGTCCCGACCCGGACCAGCTCCCCCACCCCCGGCTCGTCGATCGTCTCGAACGGGCTGCGGTCGATGATCCCGTGCTCGATGTAGCGGTTCAGGAACTTTCCCTCGACGTCGTCGCGCGAAAGCCCGATCGCCGTCTGGGTGAGGTCGTTGGTCCCGAAGCTGAAGAAGTCGGCGTGGCGCGCGATGCGCCCCGCGACCAGGCAGGCGCGCGGCAGCTCGAGCATCGTCCCGATCGAATGCGAGACCTCGCGGCCCACCGCCTTCTGGGCCTCGGCCGCGGCCCCCTCGACCATCGAGCGCACGCGCTCGAGCTCGGTCTCGTAGGCGATCAGCGGAAGCATGATCTCGACCTGCGGGTCGTCGCCGTGCGCGGCGGCCGCAGCCGCGGCCTCGATGATCGCCCGCACCTGCATCTCGTAGATGGGCGGATAGAGGATCGCCAACCGCACCCCGCGCGTCCCGAGCATCGGGTTCGCCTCCTGCAGGTCCCGCACCATCGCGAGCACGTCGGCGGGAGCGTCCTCGAAGTGCGCCACGGGCAGGAACTCGTGCAGCGGCGGGTCGAGCAGCCGGATCGTCACCGCGAGTCCCGCCATCGCTCGGAAGATCCCCTCGAAGTCCGAGCACTGCAGCTCGCGCAGCGCGGCGAGGCTGCCGCGGAATCGCTCGTCGACCTCCTCGACGTCGGTGTCGCCCTCATCGGGGCTCAGGTGCGCGCGGCGCCACTGCTCGGCGGCGAGGAACATGTCCTTGACCAGGCTGTCGCGGTCGGCCCCGAAGAACATGTGCTCGGTGCGGCAGAGCCCGATCCCCTCGGCGCCGAAGGACCGCGCCTTGGCGGCGTCCTTGGGGTTGTCGGCGTTGGCGCGCACCTGAAGCCGCCGCAGCTCGTCCGACCAGCCGAGCACGGTCTGGAACTCCTCCGAGATCTCGGGCTCGATCAGGGCGACGTCGTCGAGCGTGATCGCGCCGGTCGAGCCGTCGATCGCGATCAGGTCGCCCGCCGTCAGGCTCGCGGCCGTCGACGCTGACGGTCTTCGCCGCGAGGTCGATGACGAGCTCCGACGCGCCGCAGACGCAGGGGCGCCCCATCCCGCGGGCGACCAGCGCGGCGTGCGAAGCCTTGCCGCCCTCGGAGGTGAGGATCCCCCGCGCCGCATGCGAACCCGGCGACGTCCTCGGCCTCGGTGAAGGGTCTGACCAGGATCACGTCCTCGCCCGCCTCTCCGCGCTCGACCGCCTCGTCGGCGGTGAGCACGATCGCGCCCTTCGCCGCTCCGGGCGACGCGGCGATCCCGCGGGTCAGCACCTCGAACTCGCTGTCGGGGTCGAAGGTCGGATGCAGGAGCGCGTCGAGCCTGTTCGCCTCGATGGTGGCAAGCGCCCCGCCCTTGTCGAGCAGGCCCTCGCCGACCGCGTCGACCGCGAAGCGCACGGCGGCCTGCGCGGGTCGCTTCGCGTCGCGGGTCTGCAGCAGGTAGAGCCGCTCCTCCTCGACCGTGAACTCGGTGTCCTGCATGTCGAGGTAATGGCGCTCGAGCGTCGTCAGGGCATCGAGCAGCTCGCGGTGGGCGTCGGGCAGGACGCGCGCCATCTCGTCGAGGCCCTGGGTGTTGCGCACCCCCGAGACGACGTCCTCACCCTGGGCGTCGGTGAGGAAGTCGCCCGAGGGCTCGGGCGCGCCGGTGATCTCGTCGCGGCTGAAGGCGACGCCCGATCCCGAGCTCTCGCCCTTGTTGCCGAAGACCATCTGCTGGACGTTGACCGCGGTCCCCCACGTCGTCCGGGATCGCGTTCAGCCGCCGGTACTCGATCGCCCGCTTGCCGTTCCAGGACTCGAACACGGCGCGGATCGCGGCATCTAGCTGTTCCCGCGGGTCGTCCGGGAACTCCTCGCCCGTCTCGTCGCGGTAGATCTCGCGGAAGCGCTCGGTCAGGGCGCGCAGCTCATCGGGCCCGAGCTCGGTGTCGAGCTTGACGCCGTGCTCGCTCTTCGCCTCTGCGATCGCCTTCTCGTAGCGCTCGCCGGGGATGTCGCGCACGACGTTGCCGAACATCTGGACCAGCCGGCGGTGGGAGTCGCGGGCGAAGCGCTCGTTGCCGGTGCGCTCGGCGAGGCCCTCGACCGATTCGCTCGCCGAGGCCGAGGTTGAGGATCGTGTCGAGCATGCCGGGCATCGAGACGCGGGCGCCCGAGCGCACCGAGACGAGCAGCGGGTCCTCCGCGTCGCCGAGCCTCTTGCCGGCGCCCGACTCGAGCGCCTCCAGGGCCGCATCGACCTGATCGTCGAGCCCCGGCGGCATCTCCCCCCGCTGCATGAACTCGACGCAGGCCTCGGTCGTGATCGTGAACCCGGCGGGCACGCGCTCGGCCCCGAGCACGCGCGTCATCTCGGCCAGGTTGGCCCCCTTGCCGCCGAGCAGGTCGCGCATCTCGCGCGAGCCCTCGGCGAACCCGTAGACGAACTGCGTCACCGCGGCGATCATAGGTGGATAGGGTCCCGCCGATGGCCCAGACCGCGCTGATCACTGGGGCCTCGTCGGGCATCGGCGAGGAGTTCGCCAAGGCCCTGTCGGCCCGGGGCTACGAGCTCGTCCTCGTCGCCCGGCGCGCGCGACCGCCTCGAGGCCCTGGCTGAGTCGCTGCCGGGCACGTCGCAGGTCGTCACCTGCGACCTGGCCTCCGAAGCCGCGAAGCTCCCCGGCGACGTGGCGAAGCTCGGCGTCGATGTCGACCTGCTCGTGAACAACGCGGGATTCGGCCTGCGCGGCCGCTTCTCCGAGCTGCCGGTCGAGCGCCAGGCCGAGATGGTTCGCGTCAACTGCGAGGCCGTGGTCGTGCTCACGGGCGCCTTCCTCCCGGCGATGATCGAGCGCGGCCGCGGCGGCGTCATCACCGTCGCATCGACGGCCGGGATGCAGCCCCTCCCCTACGAGGCGACCTACGGCGCCTCCAAGGCCTTCGCGCTGAACTTGACCGACGCGCTCCACGCCGAGCTGAAGGGAACGGGCGTCAAGGTCGCTCTCGGTCAACCCGGGCCCGGTGCCGACCGAATGGCAGCAGGTCGCCGGCTACGACGAGGCCGGCGGCGAGATGATGCCCGGCGCGATCGAGGCCGACCAGGTCGTCCGCGAGGCGACTGCGCCGCCTACGACCGCGGCAAGCGCTCGATGGTCCCCGGCCGCTTCTTCCGCAACTTCATGCGCATCAACAACGCAAGCCCCCGCGCCGTCCGCCTGGCGGTCGGCGAGCGCCTGTACCGCCCGAAGCCTAGCGCTGCTTCAAGAAAAACAGGCTGGGTAGGGGCGAGATCCCAGCCCGAGGGCATCCATGATGGCTATGGCCACCATCAGCGCCCGCGAACGATCCCGTGAGGCCTGGGAGCTCGTGTCCGCGCCAGCACGGCGTGATCAGCCGAGAACAGCTGCGCTCCCTCGGGTACACGGACAACGCGATCGCCCATCGCCTCAGGAGAGGCCGGCTTCGCCGCCTCTACCCAGCCGTTTTTGCGGTTGGACCTGCGAGACCCTCATCCTGCGGCCGCTGGATGGCAGCCACCCTCTCGTGCGGAGAGGGTGCCCTGCTGAGTCACTCGAGCGCCGCAGCCCTTTGGGGCTTGGGCAAGCAGTGGATGAGGGTCGAAGTCACGGTGAGCGGCCATCGCCACATGCGCCGGAATGGGATCCGAATACACCGATCGAAACGGCTGCTCCCTGACGACATCACCACCCACCGCGGCATCCCCGTCACCTCTCCCATCCGGACCCTTATCGATCTCGCGACCCGTCTCTCCTCTTCCAGCCTCGAAGCTGCGATCAACGCTGCGGACAAGCGCGATCTCGTCGATCCCGAAGCTCTTCGCGCCGCCATCGAGATCGCGCGCGGGGCAGCGCGGCGTGCCGCATCTGCGCCGGGTGCTGGACGCCAGGACCTTCGTGCTCACCGACTCTGAGCTCGAGCGCATGATGCTGCCGTTGATCCGGCGAGCCGGGCTTCCCCTGCCGCGGACCGGAGTCATGCTGAACGGCTTCAAGGTGGACTTCTTCTGGCCGGAGATCGGCTTGGTCGTCGAGACCGACGGGCTGCGCTACCACCGCACGTAGGTCGCAGCAGGCCGCGGACAGGAGCGGGATCACGCTCATGTCCGGGCCGGGCTGTTGCCGCTGCGGTTCACCTACGCCCAGGTCGCCTACGAGCCGGGGACGGTCGTCGCGACGCTGGAGGCGGCTGCAGGTGCGGGGCTGCGAAACGACTAAGCCGCGGCGCGCAGCTGCACGTGCGCGTGGTGCTCGAGCGTCTCGACGATCGCTCGGTCGGCCTGGGCGGCGATTCGCTGCTCCGCCGGCGGGGCCTCCGAGAGGGGTCGCGCCAGCGCGTCGACCATGAAGCGGTGGGTCTGCTCGTCGATCGCGAAGCCCTCGCCCTCGCAGCCCGCGCAGACGACTCCTCCGGCCGAGCCCGAGAACGAGGTGATGTGCTCGGCCTCGCCGCAGCGCGCGCAGCTCGCGAGCTCGGGCGAGAAGCCGGCGGCGAGCGCCAGCTTCATCCGGTAGGCGAGCGCCGCGCCCGGCGCGCTCGCGGCAGCCGGGTCGGCGTCGAGCAGGCCCAGGTAGCGGACGAGCAGGTTGTAGGCGGGCTGGTTCGCCTCGCCGGTGTCGAACAGGCGCAGCAGCGTGTCGCACGCCCGGCCCGCGGCCTGCAGCGCCGGACCGTCGCTCCGCAGCTTCCCGTGCCCTTCGACCGTCGAGGCGCCCGTCACGGTCAGCAGGTCGCTGCGCCCCTCGTAGAGCAGCAGGTCGAGCCTGAAGAACGGCTCGAGCCGCCCGCCGAATCGCGACTTCGGCCGCCGCGAGCCCTTGGCGATCGCGCTCGATCCTCCCCCGCGTCGCCGAGTACAGGTGGACGATGCGGTCGGCCTCGCCGTAGCGGATGCTCCGCAGGACGACGGCCTCGGTCTTGATCGTGCCGGGCATCCCCTCAGACTTGCCCCGACGGTCCGGACGGCCCGGGCGCACCGCGTCGCGGATCGCGGCGGCGGTCGCCGTCGCCGCTGCCGCTCCGATCTGCATCGAGATGATCGGGTGCTCGCCGGCCGTCCCGGAGGCCATGCAGAAGGCGACGTCGCCGTCGACCGGGGTGAAGGTGGGGTCGACGGCGCGGGCGATCCCGGCGGTGGCGGCGCGGGCGACCATTCCCGCCTCGCGCTTGTCGAGGGCGGCATCGGTGCAGATGCAGACGAGGGTCGTGTTGCCCTCGGGCACGCGCAGGTCGGGCCCCTGCTCCATCGCCACCAGCAGGTCCGCGCCGCGCTTCATCTCGCCGTCGTCGCCGCGCGGGCCGGCGATCAGCGAGCCGTCGTCGGCGAGCACGTCGCCGGCCGCGTTCACGACCGCGATGGCGGAGACAGTCTCGCCCGCGCCGGTGTGTAGCGCCGCGTAGCCGAGCCCTCCGCGCGAGGCGCGGTCGCGGCCGAGCATCTTCGCGACCGTGGCGCCGGTGCCCGCGCCGACGTGCCCCGCTTCGGGAACGCCCGGCGCCGCCGCCTCGCAGGCCGCGTAGCCCTGCTCTGGGCCCGGCCGCGCCTTCGGGTCCCCGCTGGCCAGGTCGTAGACGACCGCAGCCGGGACGATCGGCACCAATCCGGCCGGCGTCGGGTGGCCGCGATCGCGCTCCTCGAGCCAGCGCGCGACTCCGTCGGCCGCGGCAAGGCCGAAGGCGCTGCCGCCGGTCAGCAGGATTGCCGAGGCGCCGTCGGCGCGTGAGAGCGGGCTGAGGCTGTCGGTCTCGCGGGTGCCGGGGCCGCCGCCCGCGACGAAGACACCCGCGCTCCCCTCCTCGGGCGGAGGGATGACGACGGTGCAGCCGGTCAGGCCCTCGGGATCGCTCCAGTGGCCGACCGAGAAGCCCTCGGGCAGCGGGACCTGAGGCTCGCTCACCGCCCAGCCCCCACGTCGGCGCGCTTTCGCTTTCGCCGCTTCGGGCGCTTTCGCAGCTTCACCTGGCAGTCGGGGCAGAAGTAGGTCGAGCGCCCGCCGACGACGATCCGCTCGATGGTTCCCCCACAGCGCGGGCACGGCAGGCCCTCGCGGGTGTGGACCAGGAACTCGTCCTGCATCGAGCCGCGCTCGCCGCGGGCGTCGAGGTAGTCGTCGATGCTCGCGCCGCCCTCGGCGAGCCCCGTCTCCAGCGCGTCGACGATCCCCTCGACCAGCGCTTCGAGGTGCTCGTGGCTTCATCGATCCGGCGGGCGAGAGCGGATGGAGCTCGGCGCGGTGCAGCGCCTCGTCGGCGTAGATGTTGCCGATGCCGGCGACGCCGGTCTGCGTCAGCAGGAACGACTTCAGCGGCGCCGACCGCCCCGCGGCGATCCGCCCGAGGGCCTCGGGAGTCAGGTCCGTCGACAGGGGCTCGATCCCGACCCGCGTCGCCAGGTGCTCCTCGAGCGCGTCGGATCCCTCGAGCAGCACGGCCGTGCCGAACCGCCGCACGTCCGTGAACAGCATCTCGGTGCCGTCGTCGAAGCCGATCCGCATCCGCAGGAAGCGCGGCTCGGTGGGGGACTCGTAGAGGCGCGGCCCGCCGAGGCGCGGGTCCGTCTCCATCAGGTCAGCGACGCTGCCCCGTCGCCTCCGGGCGAGCGCAGCAGCACGTTGCCCGTCATCCGCAGGTGCAGCGCGAGGACGCCGTCGCCCTCGAGCCGGATCAGCAGGTACTTGCCGCGGCGATCGACTGCCTCGATCTCGCGCCCCTCGAGCCCCCGGGCGACCGGGCCCGGCGGCAGTGGCCTCGTCAGGCGCTCATCGAGGATCTCGGCCGAGACGATCCTGCGCCCGGTCACCGCGGGCGCAAGCTGGCGCCGGATCGTCTCGACCTCGGGCAGCTCCGGCATGGAGCGAAGACTAGGCGCCGGTTGAAGCGAGCGCGCGTGGATGCGACTTGAAGTACGCCTCCTTCAGCTCCTCACCCGAGAGGTGGGTGTAGAGCTGAGTGGTCGAGAGGTCGGCGTGGCCGAGCATCTCCTGGACCGATCGCAGGTCGCAGCCGCCCGAGAGCAGGTGCGTCGCGAAGGAGTGGCGCAGGGTGTGCGGGCTCATCCGGCCCTTGAGGCCGGCGGTCTCGGCGTGCCGCGAGACGATCTTGTAGAGCCCCTGCCGGGTCAGAGGCCCGCCGCGGAAGTTCACGAAGAGCTTGTGCTCGTCCCAGTCGCGCACCAGCGCCGGGCGGCCCGAGCGCAGGTAGATGCGGACGGCGGCGAGCGCCTTGTCGCCGACCGGCACGAGCCGTTCCTTCGAGCCCTTGCCTCGCGCGCGGAGCACCCCGTACTCGACGTCGATGTCGCCGACCTCGAGCCCGATCGTCTCCGACGCCCGCAGGCCCGACGCGTACATCAGCTCGAGCAGCGCGCGGTCGCGGGTCACCGTCTTGTCGTCCCCACGAGGCTGCGCCAGGAGCTTCTGCACCTCGCTGTAGCTCAGGACCTCCGGCAGCTTCTTGCCGCGCCGCGGCGTCGGCAGCTTCGCCGCCGGATCGTCATCGATCAGGTCCTCGCGGCGCAGGTGGCGGTAGAAGGAGCGAAGGCATGCCGCCTTGCGGTGGATCGTCGCGGGAGAGCACGGCGGGGCCTCGTCGCCGTCGCCGGTCGCGAGCGCCGCGAGGAAGTCCGAGAGGTCCTGCCCGGTCGCCGTCGGTGGCCTCCTGGTCGCGCGCTCGGCCAGGAACGAGCCGAACTGGAGCAGGTCGGTCCGATACGCCGAGAGGGTGTTGCGCGACAGCCCGCGCTCGAACTCGAGGTGGGCGAGGAAGTCGAGGACGCAGGGCCTCGAAGCGCGGCGAGGGCCGCAGCTTCGCGGGATCGACAGGAGGCGCCATGGTGGCCATGCCTGCTGTGTTCGACGCGGCGCACGCCCGTCCCTTCCCGGCAACGCCGGCCGCGCGTCAGGCGCGGCTGGCGAGGTGGTCGCGCAGCGTCGATCAGCCCGACGATCGACTTCGCGTCGCGGCAGATGTCGATCGTCGAGTCGAGCTCCTCGAGCGGCACCCTGATGATGTCGATCATCTCGTCGTCCTCGGGCTCGGCGGGCACGTCGTAGAGCTCGGTCGCCATGAACAGGTGCACCCGCTCGCTCGCGAAGCCGGGGCTCGTGTAGAAGCGCCGCAGCTCGCGTCCAGTCGCCGGCGGACTTGCCGATCTCCTCGCGGAGCTCGCGCTGGGCGGCCTCGAGCGGGACTCTCGCCCTCCTTGTCGAGCCGTCCGGCGGGGAGCTCGAGCAGCGCCGACTCTTCGACCGGCTCGCGCGGTTGGCGAACCATGTAGAAGACGCGCGCGTCGTAGGCGACGATCGCCACCGATCCGGGATGGATCACCACCTGGCGCACGTCTGTGCCGCCGTCGGGGTAGCGGAAGCGGTCCATCCGCACCGAGACGATCGGGCCCTTGTGAATCAGCTTCCCGCCCTCGCGCTCGAGGCGCTCGCCCTCGGGGCCTTGTCCGTCAGTCATGGTCCCCAGTGTTACGCGCCGCGGCACCCAGGGCGTCCCCGGCCGCCAGCGCGGCGGCGTAGAAGAGCTCGTCCGAGCCCAGATCGCGTCCCATCGTCGTCGTCGGCAGCCCGCTCGCCGCGTAGTCGGAGAGGGCGGCCTCGCGGGCTGAGACCTTGTGATCTCTGGCGGCGCAGAGCGCCTCGAGCTCCTCACGAGAGCCGTCGGGCCATCCAGCTTCCTCGCCGGGCACAGCGACGGTGACCCCACCCAGCAGCAGCTCGAGCACCGTCGCCGTGTGGTGGCTGACCCCGCGGTGGCGCGGGCGCTCGTCGCCCGACGAGAGCCGGGGCGCCACCATCGTCTTCAGCCCCAGCGCGAGGGCGGCGTGAGCCGTGTCGAGCGCCGCCATCCCGCCGTGGCCGAGCGCGGAGGCGGAGCCGAGGATGCCGGGACCGGGCCCCGCGACCACGGCGTCCCACCCGAGCGAGACGGCGGCGTCGAGGGCGCCGGCGACACTGATCGCCTCGCCCTCGCCGCCGTAGGCGGCGCCCGCCGTCAGGTGGCCGCAGAGGAGTTCGCGCTCGCGCAGCTCGGCGACGTCTCGCGAGAGGGAACCGGGAAGCGCGCCGCCCGGCGTCTGCACGTAGCCGAGCTTCAGCCCCGGCGCCGCGCGGGCCGCTGCCCAGGCGGCAGGCGCCAGCTGGCCGTGGAGGAGGAGCACGAGCACCGGCATCGCGGAATCCGCGGCCGTCGCGCGCTCCGCGGGCTCGACCGGCTCGACGGGATGCTGGAGCGAGCTGTAGTTGAGCTTCATCACGTTCAGGCCGGGGCTCCCTTCGGACTCGAGTCCCCGCGTGAGGTTTACGTGGACGACGTCGAAGCCCCCCGAGCCGAGCGCCAGGTCGAGCGCCTCGACGTTCACGATCACCTCGTCGCCGACGCGCACCTCGCCGACCATCGACTCGTCGGCCCAGGCGCGGCGCTCGGCGCCGTCGACGCTGACCGTGAGCGGGTCGGCCGAGACGACCGTCCCGCGGCGCAGCTTCAGCACGTCGCGGCCTCCTCGATCGTCGCCTCGAGCACGGCGAGCATCCGGGTCAGGGCCTCGGCGCTGACCGACTCCTCCGGGGTGTGGTTCGCCTCGGTCCCGTTGGCGAGCAGCACGCACTCGTAGCCCCCCGCGTTCAGCGCGTTCGCGTCGCTGCCGCCGCCGGTCGCCACGTGCGAGGGCTCGACCCCGGCGCGCTTCAGCGCGCGGGTCGCGACTGCGACTGGCTCCGATTCCGGATCCGAGCGGTAACCGCGGAACATCTCGATCACCTCGAGGTCGACGTCGCAGCCATGCTCTCCGGCGGCCCAGGTGCAGGCATCGACCATCTCGCCGACCACCGCAGCCGCTCGGGGCCCGTCGATGCTTCGGGCCTCGCCGAGGATGCGGCAGCGGCCCGGCACGACGTTCGAAGCCGTCCCGCCCTCGATCACCCCGACGTTCGCCGTGGTCTCATCGTCGAGGCGGCCGAGCGACATGCCCGAGATCGCCGCGGCGGCCGCGGCGATGGCGCTGTGGCCGTCCTCGGGGTTGATCCCGGAATGCGCCTCTTCGCCCTCGAACTCGGCGATCAGCCTCTTATAGGTCGGGGCGGCGACGATCACCTCGCCGATCGGCGTCGCGTGGTCGATCACGTAGCCGTAGGGAGCTCGCAGCGCCGAGGTGTCGAGGGCCTCCGCTCCGCGCAGGCCGTCCTCCTCGGCGACGGTGAGCACGATCTCGAGGCCGATCGCGGCCGGGTCGGCGGCGTGGCGCGCCGCCAGCTCCATCAGCACGGCGACGGCGGCCTTGTTGTCGGCTCCGAGGATGGTGTCGCCGGCGCTGCGGAACGTGCCGTTTCGTTCGACGACCTCGACCGCGCCCTCGTGCGGGACGGTGTCGAGATGCGCGAAGAACGAGACCCACCGATCGTCCCGCCCGGGGACACGGGCGATCAGGTTTCCGGCACCGGCACGCGCCGCATCCGCCTTGTCGTCCTCGGCGACCTCGACGCCGATCTCCCGGAACTCGGCCAGCACCGCGTCGGCCACCGCGCGCTCGGACCCCGTCGGGCTCGGGATCTCGCACAGGCGCACGAAGCGGTCGAGCATGCGCTGGTCGGCAGCAATCGCCATCGACGCGAAGGCTATTCAGGCGACGGGCTAGGAGACGCTGACGTCCGAGTCGGCCGCGGCCGGCTCGGAGTCGCCCACGCGCTCGGCCCCGGGCCGCTCGGAGGCCAGCTTCGCCGCTGCGCCCACGAAATCGCGGAACAGCGGCTCTGGCCGCGTCGGGCGCGAGTTGAACTCGGGGTGGAACTGCGAGGCGACGTAGAAGGGGTGGTCGGGCAGCTCGATGATCTCGACGAGGCGCTCGTCGGGCGAGGTCCCTCCACAGACGAGGCCCTCCTGCTCGAGGCGGCGGCGGAGCTGGTTGTTGACCTCATAGCGGTGGCGGTGGCGCTTGTAGATGACGGACTCGCCGAAGATCTCTCTCGCTCGAGTTCCGTCATGCAACTTCACGGGGTCCGCTCCCAGGCGCATCGTGCCGCCGAGGTCCGAGACCTCCTTCTGCTCAGGGAGCAGGTCGACGACGGGGTACGGGGTCTCGGGGTCGAACTCGGCGGAGTTGGCGCCGTCCATGCCGCAGACGTGGCGAGCGAACTCGACGACCGCGATCTGCATCCCGAGGCAGATCCCGAGGAACGGGATCCCGCGCTCGCGCGCGATCCTCGCCGCCTCGATCTTGCCCTCGATGCCGCGCTCGCCGAAGCCGCCCGGGATCAGGACCCCGTCTGCGTCGTCGAGCTCGGAGGGGTCGAAGTTCTCGGACGAGACGAGCTCGATGTCGGCGTCGACGCCGTGGTGCCACCCGCTGTGGGTGAGCGCCTCGATCACCGACTTGTAGGCGTCTGCCAACTCGACGTACTTGCCGACGAGCGCGATCTTGACCTTCTTCTCGCGTGATGCGTCGGCGCGCTTGATCATCTCGTCCCAGTCGGCGAGGTCCGGGGCTGGAGCCTCGATGCCGAAGTGGTCGAGGATCAGGTCGTCCATGCCCTCGGCGCGGAAGACGAGCGGCACCTTGTAGGTGTTGTCGACGTCGCGGGCGCTGATCACGGCCTCCTCGGGAAGGCTCGCGAACAGCGCGATCTTGCGGCGGATGTCGCGGTCGAGGCCCCGCTCGGAGCGGCAGACGAGCGCGTGGGGCTGGACGCCGATGCGGCGCAGCTCGTTGACCGAGTGCTGGGTCGGCTTCGTCTTCATCTCGCCGGCGTGCCCGATGTAGGGGACGAGCGTCAGGTGGATGAACATCGCGCGCTTCGGGCCGAGGTCGGTGTAGAGCTGGCGGATCGCCTCGAGGAACGGCAGCGACTCGATGTCGCCGACGGTGCCCCCGATCTCGGTGATCACGAAGTCGACGGACTGCGACTCGGCGACGATCAGGATCCGGTTCTTGATCTCGTCGGTGATGTGCGGGATCACCTGGACGGTCCCGCCGAGGTAGTCGCCGCGCCGCTCGCGGCGGATCACGGAGTTGTAGACCGCGCCGGCGGTCACGTTCGAGGCTCGCGAGGCGTTCTCGTCGGTGAAGCGCTCGTAGTGGCCGAGGTCCAGGTCGGTCTCGGCTCCGTCCTCGGTGACGAAGACCTCGCCGTGCTGGAACGGGCTCATCGTCCCGGGGTCGACGTTGATGTACGGGTCGAACTTCTGAAGCTGGACCCTGTAGCCGCGAGAGACGAGGAGGCGGCCTATCGAGGCCGAGGCGATGCCCTTGCCGAGAGCCGAAACCACCCCGCCGGTGACGAAGAGGAAACGGTGTCGGATGGGCTTCGATCGCTCAATGGACTCTGCCGAGCGAGTCTAGTTGCTTGATCAGCGGAATCCGCTCGATCGCCGACGAGATCGATCGAAACTCCCCATATACCGTCAACGACGATCAGGACGCCGAGCGCGATCAGGCGCGCCGGGTCGGAAAGCGTCGTCACGAGCCAGATGCCGATCAGCGCACCGACGACGTTCGAGCCCGTGTCGCCGAGCATCGCCTTCTCGCGCAGCGTGAACCACGCGCCGACCGCGACCGGGCCGAGGAACAGGCCGAGCAGCTCGATCGGCTCGACCGTCCAGTAGCCGAGGCAGAGGCCGGCGCCGACGAGCGCCAGCGCCTTCTCGGCGCGCCCGGGGCGCAGGTCGAGCAGGTTCGCGAAGTTGGTCGCCAGCAGCAGCAGCGCCAGGTCGACGACGTAGTCGAGCGACTCGCGCCCGAGGCCCGACGTGGCGTAGGCCGCCAGCGCCAGCGCGCCCACCGCCTTGACCGCGCCGGTCGAGAGGTCACCCGAGGCCACCGCGCGCGCGTGGCCCCGCCACCCCCGGCGCTGTCGACGGCCTCGCCGCGCCCGAGCGCGTCGTCGAAGAGGCCGAGGAAGGCGACGCCGACGATGTAGGCGAACCAGCGGCGCAACTCGGGGTCGAGCAGGTCGAGGTCGGCGCGGTCGTCGAGCGGGGCGAGCGGCGCCAGCGCGACGAGCGACGCCGCGACCAGCACCGCGCCCAGCGGGAAGGCGAGCGTGCGCCCGGCGTAGTTCTCGCGGACGAGCCCGGCGGCCTCGAGCGCGCGCACCCCGGCGGGCACGACGACCAGCGCGACCGCGAACGAGACCGGTAGCGCCACCCACTCCACGCCGAGCTCCCCGACTCAGCCGCCGCGCGAGGGCTCGAGCAGCTCGGGCAGCAGGCTGTTCGCCGTGTCCTTGATGCCGAAGCTGCCCTCGGCGCCGAGCAGCGCGAAGACGAGCGCGACCTGGCCCGAGGTCAGGTCGACGCTGTCGACGGTGGCGACGTCGAGGGGCGCGAAGAAGGGGATCGAGGAATCCGCGACGCCGCTGCGCTCGACCGCGACGGCGGGCTCGCCCGAGTCGGCGACGCCCGGCGATCATCCCGGTCTCGAGGGCGACGGTGGACGCGTCCTCCTCGGGCGCCTCTCGGGGTCCGCCTCCGGGCATCTGGCCGGATCCGGCGCGCACGAGCGACCACGCCGTCGAGAGGGCCGCCCTCGCCGCTCGAGCGGGTGAACAGGACGTCGCTGGACCTGGTCGAGCTGCTTGCCCCCGCCCGCCACGAACTGCGAGCCGAGCTGCCGCGCCGAGCCTCGCGAGCGCCGCGTCGTCGTCCTCGATCCGCCGCGAAGCCGGGGCCGAGCTCGTCGGCGAGCTCGCTCGTGTCCGGCGGCGTGCGGACCACCGCCACCTCCGCCAGCTCCGCTCCGGTGGGCTCGAGCGTCTCCTCGATGTCGGTCGAGACGTCGCTCGGCAGGTCACCGAAGGCGAGCACCCCGATTCGATTCCCGGCGAGCGTCTTGCCGACGAGCGCCGGGTAGGCGCGCGAGCCGAAGGCGCGCTCGCGGTCGAGCTCGGATTGGAGCTCGTCGGCCTCGCCGCGAGCGTCCTCGATGTCGCCCTCGAGCGACTGGCGCAGGTTGTCCTCGGTGCCGGAGAGGACGTCGTCGCCCAGCCCCGCTCCGATCACGATGCCGACGGCGAGTGCGAGGAAGACCGCGGCGAGCGATGCCGCGTGGTAGCGGGCGCTATAGCCCAAGGACCACCTTGATCTTCAGCCACAGCAGCTCGACCAGGTTCTCGAGCGCGGGCGTGGTCAGGACCACGATCGTCAGCAGGATCGCGAAAGCGGCGAAGAACAGGGCCAGGTGCGAGAGGCCGAGGCCCGGGTTGTAGAGCCGGCTCACGCCCTTCGCGTCCACCAGGATCTCGCCGATGCGCAGGCGGGTCAGGAAAGTCGACGACATGCCGCTTCGCTGCTTATCGAGGAACTCGAGCAGGTTGAAGTGCGCCCCCACGCTGACGATCAGCGACGCCCCCTTCTCGGAGGCGAGCAGCATCGCGACGTCCTGGCTCGTCCCCGGCGCGGGCACGACGAGGTAGTCGAGGCCGAGCGCCGAGAGGCGCTCCGAACCGGGCGCGCTGCCGTCCTTGTAGGCGTGGACGATCAGCTCGGCGCCGCACTTCAGCGTCTCCTCGCGGGCGGAGTCCATGTCGCCGAGGATGAGGTCGGGCTTGTAGCCCTCCTTGACGATCGCGTCGGCGCCCCCGTCGACGCCGATCAGCACCGGACGCACGTCGCGGATGTACGCGCGCAGCGCGCGCAGGTCCTTGGCGTGGTCGGTGCCCCGGACGACGATCAGGCAGTGCTGGTCGCGGAACACCGTCCGCGTCTCGGGGAACTCGATGGTGCCCGAGAGCAGCTCGCCCTCGTCGCGGATGTGGGACATCGTGTTGTCGGCGAAGTCGTGAAGCGCGGAGTCGATCCGCCGGCGCTGGTCGTCGAGCTCCTCGGCGAGCTGATCGACGGCGAGCACCCTCCCCTCGGCGACGACCTCTCCCCCGGCCATCACCTTGCCGCCCTCGATCGAGATCTGGTCCCCGTCGTTCAGGCGGTCGAAGAGTGCCGCGCCCGGCGCGTCGATCAGCGGCACGCCCGCGCGCACGAGGGTCAGCGGGCCGGCGTTCGGGTAGCTGCCGTCCGAGGAGGGAGACACGTTGACCACGGCGCGCACCCCGCAGTTGATGAGGTCCTCGGCGGCGATGCGGTCGAGGTTGCGGTGGTCGATGACCGCGATGTCGCGAGAGTCGAGCTTCTTGACCAGGTCCTTGGTGCGCTTGCCGAGGCGGGCCGTGCCCTGGATCGCCGAGGAGGCGCCGCGGCCGTTGCGGGCAGACCGGAGCGAGCGCGGGAAGGAGCGGCGGCTGGTGGTCGCCATCCCCGCAAAGGTACGCGGTTTCCTCGCTTCCTATGCCGCTCGGAGCAGCTCGCGCGCGTGCTTGCCCGCGGTCTTGTCGCCGCGGTCCGCGCCCATCATGCGCACGATCTCGGCGACGAGGTCGTCGCCGTCCACCAGGCGAACGTCGGCGGTGGCCTGGTCGCCCTCGGTGTCCTTCTCGATCCTGAAGTGCGTGTCGGCCATCGAGGCGACCTGCGGCAGGTGCGTGATGCACAGGACCTGGCGCTCGGAGCCGAGCGCGCGCAGGCGCTCGCCGACCGCGCGGGCGGTGTTGCCGCCGATCCCGGCGTCGATCTCGTCGAAGACGAAGGTCGCCGCCCCGCCCCGGGCACCCTGCCCGGCGAGCGCCAGCATCACCCGCGAGAGCTCGCCGCCGGACGCCGAGTCGCGCAGCGGCGAGACCGGCATCCCGGGGTTGGTGGCCACGCGGAACTCGACGGTTTCGCGCCCCGAGGCACCGAAGCCGTCGGGGTGGGGCTCGAGCACCACCTCGAGCGTGGCACCGCTCATCGCGAGCTGGTCGAGCTCGGCGGCGACGCGCTTCTGAGAGCTTCCGCGCGGCCTTGGATCGCGCCTCGCTGAGCTCGGCCGCGAGGCCGGCGCGAAGCTTGGTCGCCTCGGTGAGCCGCTTCTCCAGTGCTTCGGTCTGCTCGTCCGCCCCGTCGATCTGCTCGATCCGCGAGCGGCAGGAGTCGGCGTGCTCGAGCACGGCCTCGATCGTGCCGCCGTGCTTGCGCTTCAGCCGATCGAGCACATCGAGTCGCTCCTCGAGCTGTTGCAGGCGACCCGGCTCTGCCTCGATCCCGTCGGCGTAGGAGCGCAGCTCGGCCGCCAGCTCGCGCAACTCGACGGTCAGCGCCTGGGCGCGGAGCGCGAGATCGTCGAGCGCAGGGTCGACTCCGGCCTGGGCGCCGAGCGCGCTGTCGGCCATCGCCATCGCCTCCGCCGCGCCGCCCTCGCCCGTCGCCCTCCACGGCCCCGATCGCGGCCGACGCGGCGCCGCGCAGCGACTCGGCGTGGCGCAGCCGCTCGCGCTCGGGCGCGAGCTCGGACTCCTCGGCGGGGTCGGGCGCGCGGCCTCGATCTCGGAAAGCTCGAAGCGCAGCAGGTCGAGATCGCGCTCTCGCGCACCCTGGCGGTCGCGCAGGGTCGCGAGCTCGTCCTCGATCGCGGTGACCTCGCGGTGGGCCGCGCGGTAGGCGCGGCGGCGCTCGATCTGGGCTGCTCCGGCGAACCCGTCGAGCGTCTCGAGCTGCGCGGATGCGAGGGTCAGCTTGCGGTGCTCGTGCTGGCCGTAGAAGGCGAGCAGCCTGCGAGCCGAGCGCCCGCAGCTCGGGCGCGGTCGCGGCGCGGCCGCCGAGGAAGGCGCTCGTCCGGCCGGACGCCGACACGCGGCGTCCCAGCACGATCTCGGTCTCGCCCTCGGGCAGCCGCTCGGCGATCTCCGCGAGCTCGGGCTCGTCGAGCATGCCCTCGGGCAGCTCGAACACCCCCTCGACGTAGGCCTCGCTCGCCCCTGGGCGGACGATCTGCGGCCTCGCCTTCCCGCCCATGATCAGGTCGAGCGAGTGCGCGAGGATCGTCTTGCCGGCGCCGGTCTCGCCCGTGATCGCGTTCAGCCCCGCCCCGAGCCGGAGCTCGGCGCGCTCGATCAGCAGCAGGTTCTCGATCCGAAGCTCAAGCAGCATCGCCCTCGTTCTAACGCCGACCCCCGACGGATTACTCGGCTGGAGGTCCCTCGGCGGACAGCACGTCCTGGTCGCGGGTCAGCAGTGCTCCGAGGACTGCGCCCGCGAGCGCGATCAGGCCGGCGATCAGGAAGATCTCGTTGAGCGAGCCGACGAAGGCCTCGCGCGCGGCGTCGACGGCCTGCGGGCCGCCCTGCTCGGCGGCGCGGGTGCCGCTCGCCGCGATGCCCTCGGCGGCCTCACTCGGTGCGTCGGCCGGCAGCCGATCGGCGATCCCGCTCTGGAAGACGGCGCCCAGCCCCGCGATGCCGGTTGCGATGCCCACCTGGCGGAAGGTGTTGTTGATGCCCGACCCCATCCCGGCCTTGGCCGCCGAGACGACGCCAACCGCCGTCGAGGCGATCGCGGGGTTGACCATCCCGATGCCCGCCCCGGCGAGCATGAAGCCCGCCAGCAGCGCCGTCCACTCGCTGTCGACGGTGAGCCCGCGCATCAGCAGCAGGCCCGCCCCGACCAGGCCGAGTCCCACGCCGAAGAAGACCCGTGCGGGGACGCGGGTGAGCAGGCGCCCCGCGATCGGCGCGACGAAGAACGACAGCAGCGTGATCGGCAGGAATCTCACCCCGGCCTCGAGCGGCTCGAAGCCGAGGATGTCCTGCATGTAGATCGTGATGTAGAGGAACATCGAGAACATCCCGGCCGACAGCGCGAATGCGACGGCCGAGACCCCGACGAAGGCGGGCTTGCGAAACAGGGTGAGGTCGAACATCGGATGGCTCGACCGCAGCTCGATCGCAACGAACGCGGCCATCAGCAGCGCCGATCCGATCAGCGAAGCCTCGATCGTCGTGCTCCCCCACCCCTCGGCGTTTCCGCGCACGAGGCCGAAGATGAGCAGGAAGAGCGCCGACGAGAAGGTGACGACCCCGGCCCAATCGATGCGCTGCGCGTCGCTCTCGCGTGACTCGGCGACCCGCAACAGGGTCAGCGCGATCGCGGCGATCCCGATCGGCACGTTCACGAAGAAGATCCACTCCCAGCCGAGGGCGTCGGTGAGGGCGCCGCCAACGAGGGGACCGATCGCGACCGCCCCACCCACGGTCGCGCCCCAGATTCCGAAAGCCGTGGCCCGCTCGCGGCCCTCGAACTCCTGCGCGATCAGCGCCAGGGTCGTCGCGAACATCGCGGCGCCGCCGACTCCCTGCGCGGCGCGGGCGACGTTGAGGCTCGTCGGGCTGCTCGCGAGCCCGCACGCCAGCGAGGCCACCGTGAAGATCGCAAAGCCGGCGGCGAACACCCGGCGCCGCCCGAGGCGGTCGCCGAGGCTGCCCGCCGTGAGCAGGAAGGCGGCGAGGGTGAGGGAGTAGGCGTCGACCACCCACTGCAGGTCGCTGAAGCTCGCGTCGAGGTCGCGCTGGATCTCGGGCAGCGCGACGTTGACGATCGTGATGTCCAAGAGCAGCATGAACATCGCCACGCAGGTCGCGAGCAGCGTCCACCACTTGCGCTCCATCAGCGCCCGATCACTTGGCGAGCCGCCCGAACTTCTCGCGGATCCGGCTGTAGAAGTTCGAGCCCGGGATCTGGCCGAGGCTGCCGACGCCGTCTCGGAAGTTGACCTCGACCTCCTCGCCCGCGGCGAGCTGGCCGCAGTGGTCACCGTCGAGCGCGACCTCGACCGGCTCGCGGCCGGCGACGTTGGCGACCACGAGCGTGTCGCCGGGGGCGACGACGAGAGCACGGGCGGTCAACGTGTGCGGCGCGACGAAGCTGACGACGAAGCCCTCCACTCCCCAGGCGAGGATCGGCCCCGCGTTCGCGAGGTTGTACCCCGTGGATCCCGCGGGGGTCGCGGCGACGAGCCCGTCGCAGCGCACGTGCCCGACCTCCTCGCCGGCGATCCGGTACGAGAGCTCCGCGACGCGGCCCTGCGCCTGGCGGCTGAAGGCGACGTCGTTCAGCGCCATCGGTTGCGACACGTCCAGCCCCAGCTCGAGCCCCGGCAGCGACATCACCTCGAAGTCGCCGCCGAGCGCCCGGCGCAGCCCCGAGTCGAGCTCGTCGCGCTCGACCGCGGCCAGGAAGCCGACGGTGCCGAAGTTGATCCCGAACACCGGCACCCCGGAGCCCGCGTAGCGGCGAAGCGCGTAGAGGATGCTGCCGTCGCCTCCCAGCACGATGCAGACCGACGGCTTGTCCGGCAGCTCGTCGACGCGCCCCAGCCCCGCCGCGGCGTCGCCGTGCTTGGCGTGCTCGTCGGCGGGAGCGACCAGCTCGACCCCGAGCTCCGCCGCGACGGCGATGGCAGCCGCGACCCCGTCGGAGGCGGTTTCGGGCTGGGTGTGGGTGACGAGGACGGCGGCGCTCATGCCGCTCCCTCCTCGGGCTCGACCCTCTCGAGCTCGGCGTCGAGGTCAGCCGCGGGGCCGCCACGGTCGAACCAGACGAAGGTCTCGCGGTTGCCCTTCGGCCCGGGCAGCCCCGACGAGGCGAGCCCGCGGACGACCAGCCCCTCGCGCTCGCCGGCGGCGGCGACCGAGCGGATCGCGTCGCGGCGGTCGGCGGGCTCGCGGACCACCCCGCCGCGCCCGACCCGCTCGGGCCCAAGCTCGAACTGCGGCTTCACCATCGCCAGCAGGTCGAGCCGCTCGCCCGCGCTGCGCGCGACCGGGCCCAGCAGCTTCGCCAGAGAGATGAACGATACGTCCATGGTCACGAAGGCAGGCTCGAAGGCGAGCTCGGCCTCGTCCAGGCCGCGCGCGTTGACGCGCTCCATCACCGTCACGCGCTGGTCCTGGCGAAGCTTCCAGTCGAGCTGGCCGTAGCCGACGTCGACCGCGATCACCCGCGCGGCGCCGCGATTGAGCAGGCAGTCGGTGAACCCGCCCGTCGACGCCCCGACGTCGAGGCAGTCCGCTCCGGCGGGATCGAGCCCGAGCGCGTCGAGCGCGTTGGCGAGCTTCGTCCCCCCGCGCGAGACGTACTCGGGGCCGCCCTTGACCACGAGCACGGCGTCCTCCGGGAGCAGCTGGCCGGGCTTCGAGACCGACGGTCCGTCGTCGCCCAGGCGCACGCGCCCGGCGCGCACGCTGGCGGCGGCGGCGGTGCGCGAGGCGGCGAGGCCGCGCTCGGCGAGCAGTGTGTCCGCACGGCGGCGCGGGTTCGGCATCGCGGCAACCGTAGCCGAGGCGACCCGCGCGGCCGGGTCACGGCCTGCCGCCGCCCGGGCAAATGTGTGCGGTCACTCACAGACAGATCGCACATACGTTCGTAGTCTGGATCGACGATGACTGCCTCAAGAGCGATCCCGATCCAGGTGCACGGCGCCCTCGAGGTGCTCGCCGCGCCGCTGCTGCTGCTCGCGCCCTTCGCGCTCGGCTTCAGCGCCGCCGCAGGCCTCGTCTCGTTCGCCATCGGCGCGTTGCTGATCGGCCTCGCGATCTCCATCTACGGAGAGAGCGGCGAGCGCGGGACCCTCCCGCTGAGCGCCCACGCCGGCTTCGACTACCTGCTCGCAGGCACCACGATCGCGCTCGGCCTGCTCGTCGGGTTCGCCGCCGGCGACACCGTCGCGGGCCTCTTCCTCCTCGCCTTCGGCTCAGCGCACCTGGGCCTCATCGCCTCCACCCGCTACACCCGCCCCATGGGCGCCTAAGACTTACTCCCACAGAAAAAAAGCAGCACACATATCTCTCCTCCCTAGTAGTACCCAGGAAAAGGCCCGCTTCGGCGGGCCTTTTCTTTTCTCCGGAAGCTTTGCCAAGGCCTAACCCCGCCTTGCCGTCGCCTGACCGGCCCTCCGCAGACTGGCCGCACGATGAATCCAAAGGAGGGACCAATGAGCACGCTCACAAAGACTGCGCTGGCCGCCTTCGTCGGACTGCTGGTCGGCGGCGGGGCATTCGCCAGCGCTCAGATCGTCGGCGACGACAATCCGAGCGCGAGCGACACAACCACCACCAACGAGACCACGACGACCGCCACCACGGGTGGCGGCGGAGAGGTCAGCGGTAACTGCGACGAGGCCGAGCACGCCAACGAGGCCCGCTGCCAGGGCCCGCAGCGCCCTGAGGACGGCAAGGACGACGGCGCCGCGAACAACACGGGCGTCGACATCAGCGGCCCATGCGACGAGGCCGAGCACGCCAACGACCCGCGCTGCACCGGCGCCCCTGGCACGCGCGTGGACAACTCAGGACCAGGTTCCGCCAATTCTGGCCACGGCAACGGCGGCCACGGCGATGACGATGGCGACCGCGAGGACAACTCCGGCCCGGGCTCGTCCGGCTCCGGCCACGGGAGCGGCGGCGACGATGACTCCGACGACGACTCGTCGGGTCACGGTTCGTCGGGCTCCGGCTCCAGCGGATCGGGCAGCGGCCACAGCGGCGGCTCGGACGACGACTGAGCCCGCTGCGTTGCCCGGCTCGACCGAATCGAGCATCGCGAACGCGGGGCGGCCACGGCCGCCCCGCTCTCGCGTTCACGGGTCTAGCATCGAAGCGATGGCGCAGAGGGACCAAGGGAGGCCGAAGGTGCTGCTCGTCGAGGACGAGACCGCCATCGCCGAGCCGCTGGCCGAGGCACTCGATCGCGAGGGCTTCGACACGGACGTGGCCGGCACCGTGCGGGACGCACTCGCGCGGGCGAAGGAGTCCGAACCGGACCTGGTCCTGCTCGACATCGGCCTCCCCGACGGATCCGGCCTGGACGTCTGCCGCGAGCTGCGGCGATCCAGCGACGTGCCGGTGATCATGCTCACCGCGCGCGGCTCCGAGGCCGACCGGGTCGCGGGCCTGGAGCTCGGCGCGGACGACTACGTGGTCAAGCCGTTCTCGGCGCGCGAGGTGACCGCGCGGGTGCGGGCCGTCCTTCGGCGCGCGCAGCCATCCGCGGGCGGGGATGGTGGCGACGCGATCGAGATCGGCGAGGTCCGCCTCGACCCCGGCCGCCACGAGGCGCTTCTGGCCGGGGATGCGCTCGAGCTCTCGCGCAAGGAGTTCGAGCTGCTGCGCGCGTTGATGGAGCAGGCCGGGACGGTGATCACGCGGCAGGCGCTGATCGAGGACGTCTGGGACATGAACTGGTTCGGGTCGACGAAGACGCTCGACGTGCACATGAGCGGCCTGCGGCGCAAGCTCGGCGACGACGCGTCGGACCCCCGCTACATCCACACCGTCCGCGGGGTCGGCTTCCGCTTCTCGGCC
Source organism: uncultured Solirubrobacterales bacterium (assembly GCA_963820665.1). GTDB lineage: Bacteria > Actinomycetota > Thermoleophilia > Solirubrobacterales > 70-9 > CAVUAT01. The sequence goes on from CAWGAL010000004.1 coordinate 258,089, forward strand.
CGCGACGAGGCGTGACCGCCGCATGAGCCTCCGCGCGCGCCTGCTCGCGGCGTTCGCCTACGCGCTGCTGATCGTGATCGTGGCACTCGAGGTCCCGCTCGCCACCAACGTCGGCGACCGCATCGACGCCGAGGTCGAGGCAGACTCGGCCGCTCAGGCGCAGGTCGTGGGGGTCTCGGCGGCGGACGTCCTTGCGCAACCGGCGAGGCTCGGGCCCCTCACCGAGGAGGCGGCCGAGCGCCTCGGCGGTCCTGTAGCGATCGTCGACGGCCGTGGTGCGCTGCTGGCCTCATCGCCCGCTGAGCCGACCGGCGTCACCTACGCCACGCCCGATCGGCCCGAGCTGCTGAGCGCACTGAACGGCGAGATCGACCAGGTCCGCCGCGGGGACTCGCTCTTCACCGCCGTGCCGATCGTCCGCAACGGCCGAACCCGCGGCGCACTCCAGGTCGAGCAGGACCTGGGACCGGTCGACACCGCGGTCCGCGAGGACGTGGTGGCGCTCATCGGCATCGGCCTCCTGGCCCTCGCGCTGGGTCTGGGCGTCGCCTGGATCCTCGCCGGGACCATCGCCCGCCCGATCCACGCCCTCGCCGCAGTGGCGAGGCGGATGGCCGGGGGCGATCTGGGCGCCCGCGCCGAGGCGAAGGGCTCGACCGAGCAGGTCGAGGTCGCGACGGCGTTCAACGAGATGGCCGACCGGCTGCAGGCCGTCCACGAGTCCCAGCGCGCGTTCGTCGCCGACGCCTCGCATCAACTCCGCACGCCGCTGACCGGCCTGCGCCTGAGGCTCGAGGCCGCCGAGGCCAAGGCCGGAGGCACGGCGGCCGACGAGATCGCCGCAGCCGAGCGAGAGGCGGAGCGGCTCTCGACCGTCGTCGCAGACCTTCTCGCCCTCGCCTCGAGCGAGGAACCGGCCGAGGCGCAGAGCGCCGAGCTCCGCGGCGCGGCGCGCGCGGCGGCAGCGCGATGGAACGACCCGGCTGCCGAGAGCAACCACCGCATCGAGGTCCACAATGGAGAAGCGCTGTCTGTCGGCGCCGGCGATCGCGACCTCGCCCTGATGCTCGACAATCTGATCGAGAACGCGCTCAAGTACTCGCCCCACGGGTCGACGGTCGAGATCGGCTGGGTGCGGCGCGACCACATAGGCGTCGTCGCCGTCGCGAACGAGGGCGGCCCCCTCTCGCAGGAGGACGTCGACCTCGCCTTCGAGCGCTTCCACCGCGGCAGCGGCGCCCGCCGCGACGGAGGGACGGGCCTCGGCCTTCCGATCGTGGAGGCGCTCGCGAAACGGGCGGGGGGCGTCGCGCGTCTGCGGAATGCGGGGAGCAAGGTGGTCGGCGAGGTCGAGCTGCCCCTGGCCGAGATTTCGCTTGCAGAGACCGAACGTTGACTTTGCCGTCCCCTAACCCCGCCCGCCTACCTTTCGGCTCATGGACTTGAGAAGCGCACTGGTCGGTTTCGCTCTAGGCCTCGTCGGCATCGCCGCCGCGGCTGGAATCGCCGTGGCCGCCACCGGAATCAGCGGCGACAAGGTCGGCCTCGCCGCCGAGCCAGTCTCCGTGATCCCGTCGAACCAGGTGGCGACGCCGAAGCCAGCCCCGGGCCCCGACGACGACTCCGAGCGCGACGAGTCAGAGGCGGGCGACGCCGGCGGCGGTGAGGACAACTCGGGCTCGGGGTCCGGCGGATCCGACGACAGCGGCTCCGACGACAGCTCCGGCTCGGGATCGGGCGGCGACGACTCCAGCGGCAAGAACCGCGGGCGAGGCCGCGGCGGAGACGACTCCGGCGGAGACGACAGCTCGAGTGGCTCCGGCTCCTCAGGGTCCGGCTCCGGATCGAGCGGCTCAGGATCAAGCGGCTCGGGATCGTCGGGCGGCTCCGACGACTCCGGCGGCGGTGACGACTAGCACCGGGCTACCCCTAGCGCCTGGCCCCGCGCCTCTTCCTCACCTGTCCATGTTCTCTTCGCCGGACTCGCGTCCAGGTTCCCGGATGCGTCAATGGCGCGAACCTGGAAGGTGTGCTTGCCGCGCTTGACGACGTACGTCGACGGCGACGTGCAGGGTGCGAACGGTCCCTTGTCGAGCCTGCACTCGAAGCTCACGCCCGGATTGGGCGAGGTGAACTGAAAGCCGGCCACCCTGCTGGTGCTGCTCTTCGGCCTCTGCGTGATCGTCGTCTCGGGTGCCGGCCCGGGGGCAAGGAGGCCCTTGCCGCTGACACCGATCGTTCAGGACCGGCGCCGTCGGGGTGCCGATGATCGCGAACAGGGAGCCTTCGTAATCGCGAGCCGCGGATGGGGCGAACAGCGCGGTCAGGATGCAGCTCTCACCGGGGTCGAGCTCTTGCTGCGAGCACTGGTCGTCCTCGATGTCGAACGCCGGGGGGCCGACCACGAAGGCCTGCTGGACGCCGCCCGGGAAATCGCCGGTGTTGGTGATCGCCACCGACAGGCTGCGTGCCGCCCCGATGGTCGTCGCCGCGAAGACGAGCTGCGACGGGGAGGCTACGAAGGCGGGGCCGGCGAGGGCCTCGGCGCTCAGGGGGATGACGAGAGGGTTCGGCGAGCCGTCGCTGGGAATCTCAAGCTGGGCGCTGAAGGTGCCGGGGCCGTTGGGAGGGTTGAAGTTGACCCCGACGTTGCAGGTCTGGTTGTCCCCGAACGTGCCCCCGTTGCAGAAGTCGCCGTTGATCGAGAACCGCCCCTGGTCGGGCCCGGTGATGAAAGCGCTCCCGAATGCCGTGTCCGTGCCGGAGTTGGTGATCTGGAAGCTGTTGAACTGCCCACCGAAGAACCAGGGCTGGTCGTTGAACGTGGAACTCGGAGGCGAGGACGACAACGTCCCGGCCGAGGCGGCCGCCGGGAAGGCGAGCAGCGCGAGGCCAGCGGCCAGGCATGCTCCGAGCAGCGTTCGACGCGCGAATCCGTTTCTCATCTCTGATCAGCTCCGTTCCAGGCTGGTCTGGCCTAATCGGGGTCCCTGGCCACTCACTTCTGGCTATCGGCGCTGCGTCCTGCTTTCTGAAGCGCCTACGGCCCGTGGCCGCGCGGGGTGTGCCCGGCGTGGTGGCGCGAGAACGGCAGGTGCGGGCGGCCGCCGACCAGGAACAGGCAGATCAGGAAGCCGATCACGGCCAGGCCCGCGTCGAGCTTGAAGGCCGCCTCGATGCCGTCGACGAAGGCATCGGTGCCCGAGGCGCCGTCGCCGGCCTCGCTGAACACCGTCGTGGTCAGGCCTAGCCCCACCGAGCCGCCCGCGATCTGGAACATGTAGATGATCGCCCCGGCGAGGCTCGTACGCGAGTCGTCGACCGAGGTGACGCCGGCGGTCGTGACCGTCGGGTAGAAGAGCCCGACCCCGAGGCCCGTGACGACGAGCCCGGGGACGATCGCCGCGTAGCTCTCCTCGGAGGCGGCGATCGCGACGAGCAGTGGACCGGCGGCGATGCAGCCCGATCCGATCACGCCCAGGATCTTCGCTCCGACGCGGTCGTAGAGCGGTCCCGCGACGAACGAGACCGCGGCGAACACCCCCATCATCGGGAGCATCCCGAGGCCCGTCTGGATCGGCGAGAAGTCGAGGACCTTCAGCATGTACTGGGGTGCGTAGAGCATCATCGCGAAGAAGACCGCCGACATGAACAGGATCGCGGCGCAGGAGTAGGTGAAGTTGCGGTCGCTCATCACGTCCCCGGGGACGAGCGCGTTCCGGCCTGCCGCGCGCTCGACGAAGGCGAAGGTGGCGAGGCCGAGCACCGACAGCGCGAGCAGCCCGAGGATCCGCGGGATCCCCCCATCCGCCCCAGTCGAGGACCTGGTCGAAGGCGAGCAACAGCGCCACGAGCCCGAGCGAGACGGTGATCACGCCGCGGTAGTCGATCGTCGTGTCCTCGACCTCCTCGCGCTCCTCGTGGATGTAGCGCGCGGTGACGAACACCGCGAAGGCCGTAACCGGAATGTTGAGGTAGAAGATCGCCCGCCAGCTCATCAGGTCGTCTAGGCCGCCGCCGATCAGCGGGCCGGCTGCGTTGCCCACCCCGGCGGCGCCGAGGATCAGACCGCCGGCGAGCCCGGCCTTCGAGGCGGGAAGGGCCGCGAAGGTCATTCCCAGGATCGCCGGCCACATCAGCGCCCCGCCGACCCCCATCAGGACCCGCGCCGCGATCAGCCAGGCCTCGCTCTGGGCGACCGCGCCGGCGAGCGACATCGACGCGAAGATGGCCGAGCCGACGAAGAAGGCGCGCTTTCGCCCGAACAGGTCGGCGAGGCGGCCGCCGGTCACGATCAGGACGCCGAAGGTGAGCGCGTACGCGTTGACGACCCACTGCGTCGTGTCGATCGTCGCGTCGAAGTCCTGCTCGATCGAGGGGATGACGACGTTGATGGCCGAGAAGTCGTTCGCGATCACGAAGACCGCGATGCCCATCGCGATCAGCGCGAGCCATGTTCCGCGATCGATCTTCTCCTCTGAGGCCTCCATCGCGGCGCCGACGCTATTGGACGCCGCGGGTGAATGCGAGGGCTGCCACGCGCTCGCTAGGCTGACGGACGCATGTCGGATCGCTCCTCTGAACAGCTTCGGGGCCGCATCGAGGACGCCCTCCCGGATCGGCCCTTCACGCTTCGCTTCTGGGACGGAGGCGAGGTCCCCGCCACGCGCGAGGGCCCGACCCTGACCCTCAACTCGCCGCGGGCACTCGGGCACATCGTGCGAGCCCCGGGCGAGCTCGGCGTCGGCCGCGCCTACGTGACCGGCGAGGTCGACGTCGACGACCTCGACGCGGCGCTCGCGCTGTTCGGGCGCTGGCACGCACCGAAGCTCCCGCTTCGCACCAAGGCCGGGCTGGCGCTCGCGGCCCGGCGGCTCGGCGGCGGCGAGCGGCCGGACCCGCCCGCGGCCGAGCTGCAGCCCAGCCGCTCGACCCACTCGAAGGAGCGCGACGCCGAGGCCGTGCGCCACCACTACGACGTCTCGAACGAGTTCTTCGCGCTCTTCCTCGACGAGTCGATGACCTACTCCTGCGCGTTGTGGGAAGAGGGCGTCGAGACCCTCGAGGACGCCCAGCGCGCGAAGCTCGACCTGATCTGCCGCAAGCTCGAGCTCGAGCCCGACCAGCGCATGCTCGACATCGGCTGCGGCTGGGGCAGCCTCGGCCTGCACGCAGCGCGCGAGTACAACGTCCGCGTCCTCGGCATCACCCTCTCCCCTCCCCAGGCCGAGCTCGCCAACCAGCGCGCCCGCGAGATGGGGCTCTCCGACCTCGCCGAGTTCCGCGTCGCCGACTACCGCGACCTCGCCGACGACGACTTCGACGCGGTCGCCAGCATCGGGATGGTCGAGCACGTCGGCGTCTCGCAGGGCGACGAGTACGCGAGCCAGATCGCGCGTGTGCTGAAGCCCGGCGGCAGGGTGCTGAACCACGGCATCGCCTGGATCCCGCACGAGCCGACCGGCGGCCACCTCGGCGCGGACTTCTCGCTCCGCTACGTCTTCCCCGACGCCGAGGTCCAGAACCTCTCGCGGATGCAGCTCTCGCTCGAGAAGGCCGGCCTCGAGACCCTCCACATCGAGAACCTGCACTCCGACTACGCCGAGACCCTGCGCCACTGGGCGATGCGACTCGACGAGAACATCGACGAGGCCCGGCGCGTCGCCGGTGAGGAGCGCCTGCGCGTCTGGCGGCTCTACCTGCGCGCCGCGCGCAACGGCTTCGAGACCGGGCTCACCGGCGTCTACCAGATGCTCTGCTCGCACCCGATCGTCGAGGATCCGAGCGGCCCCCCGAAGGGCCTGCGCCACTCAGAGTCGCGGCGGCGGGTCCCGGCGAACCCCGTTTAGCCGCGCGCTACTTCCTCTCACCGCGGGCCGGAGCTTATGGGACTTCGAACTTGGCGAGCGCTTCGGCGCAGGATCGGCCCGCGGGCAGGCTCCGGGCCGTGACGAACGCCTTGTAGGTCCCCGGGCGGATCTCGGACAGCGTCACCGACCACCTGCCCTTCGAGTCGGTCCGCACCTTGACGCGATCCGCGCCGTGCGGCGGGCTGAAGTCCACGAGCCGCCCCACGCGGCAGCGCTTGCGCAGGTCGACGCCGCGGAGCTTGCCCTTGGCGGTGGTGGTGACCGTGCCTCCGACGACATTCCCATCCTGAGTCGCGGCGGTGATGGTGGTCCTGTACACGGAGGGGGTCGCGACTGCCGCGCCCGCTCCGAGCCCCGCCGCGACCGAAGCGAGTGCCGCGAGGGCGGCGATGCGCCGGCGACCGGCTCCGAACGGCCTCATCGTTTGGTCCTGCAGCGAACGCGGGATGCGTCGGCCTTCGGCGAGTAGCCCTCGGCTGACTCGCCGGCGGGGACCTTGGTCGGGGTGATCAGCACCGAGCCCCGGCAGAGGCCGGTGGCGACCGAACAGCTGACCAGGTCGGCCTTCCCGTACTTGCAGTTGACGGTCCATGCGGCGGGGTCGACGACGAACGTCGGCGCGACGGCCGCGCTCGCCGAGGCGCGCGCGAGATCCTTCGCCGCGCCGCCCTCGACCTGCACGCGCGAGGGGCCGGGCTCGACCGACCCGGTCTCGAGGCCGGGAACGGTTTCGGGAACCTCCAGGTTCTCCTTCTTCTCGCCGCAGGCCGAGGCGAGCAGGCCCAGGCTCAGCGCGGCGATCGCGGCGGAGCCCCGCACGGGCTCAGCGGGCGACTGTCTCGCGGGAGCCGAGCGCAGCGAGCACCCGGTCGGCTACGCCCTCGCCCGTGAAGCCGACCTCCTCGCGCAGCAGCGCCGGCTTGCCGTGGGTGACGTAGCGGTCGGGAAGGCCGATGCGCAGCACCCTCGCCCGCTCGGCGGCGCGATCGGCGAAGGCGTCCTCGAGGTGCTCCAGCACGCCCGAGCCGAAGCCGCCGGCCAGCACGTTCTCCTCGATCGTGACGAGGAGCTCGTTGTCGGCCGCGAGCTTCTCGGTCAGCTCGGCGTCGAGCGGCTTCGCGAAGCGCCCGTCGGCCACCGTCGGTTCGAGCCCCTTCTCGCGCAGGATCTCGGCGGCGCGCAGCGCGACCTGCGTGCCGTAGCCGTAGCCCAGCAGCGCCACCCGCCCGTCGCCCGGCAGCAGCAGCTCGCCGCGGCCGATCTCGATCTCGGCGGGCGCGTCAGGCATCGGCGCGCCCTCAGCGGCACCGCGCGGATAGCGGAATGCGATCGGGCCGTCGTCGTAGGCCAGCGCGGTGCGCAACATGTGGACCAGCTGAGCCTCGTCGCGGGGCGCCATCACGACCACGTTCGGGAGCTGGCGGAAGTAGGAGACGTCGAAGGCGCCGTGGTGCGTGGGACCGTCGTCGCCGACCAGCCCGGCGCGGTCCATCGCGAAGACGACGTTCAGCTTCTGCAGGCAGACGTCGTGGACGATCTGGTCGAAGGCGCGCTGCAAGAACGTCGAATAGATCGCGCAGACCGGCTTCGCTCCCTGCAGGGCCAGGCCGGACGCGAAGAGCACGGCGTCCTGCTCGGCGATGCCGACGTCGTAGGACTGCTCGGGCACCTCCTTCATCAGCTTGTCGATGCCGGTTCCGCCGGCCATCGCCGCGGTGATCCCGATCACGCGCTTGTCGCGCTTGGCCTCGGCCACCAGCGCCTCGGCGAACACGGCCGTGTACTGCGGCGGCGCCGGGGGCGGCGGCTTCTCGAGCTTCTCGATCTCCTCGGGCGAGTCGGACTCGCTGACGGGCACGGTCTTGGGCGCCTCGACGCCGTCGACGATCGAGCCCGGCTTCGCGGCGTGCCACTTCTCCATCCCCTCCAGCCCGCCCTCCTCGGCCGGCTGGAAGCCCTTGCCCTTGACGGTGTGGATGTGCAGGACGACCGGGCGATTGGCGTCGAGCGCCTCGGTCAGGGCGCTGCGCAGGGCACCGACGTCGTGGCCGTCGATGATGCCGACGTAGGCCAGGTCGAGCTCCTCGAAGAACAGGCCGGGCGCCCAGTAGGCCTTGATCGCGGCCTTGATCTCGGGGCCGAGGCGCTCCATGCGGCGGCCCAGGCCGAGGGGCAGGTGGGTGAGCCGCTCCTCGGTCTTGGAGCGGGTGTCGTACCAGCGGGGGTTCAGCCGCGCGCGGTTGAAGTAGCGGGAGAGGGCGCCGACGTTGGGGCTGATCGACATGCCGTTGTCGTTGAGGACGATCACCATCGGCGTCTGCAGGCCGCCGGCCTGGTGCAGCGCCTCGTAGGCGACGCCGCCGGTCAGCGCGCCGTCGCCGATCACCGAGACGACCTTGCCGTCCTCGCCTATCCCTTTGCGCATCGCCTCCTTGAGGCCGACTCCGTAGCCGATCGAGGTCGAGGCGTGGCCGGCGCCCATGATGTCGTGCTCGGACTCGAACACCGAACAGAAGGGCGCGAGCCCCTCGTACTGGCGGATCGTGCCGAGCTGGTCGCGGCGGCCCGTCAGGACCTTGTGCGGGTAGGCCTGGTGGCCGACGTCCCAGAGGATCTTGTCGCGCGGGGAGTCGAGCAGGCTGTGCAGGGCGACCGCGAGCTCGCAGGTGCCGAGGTTGGCGCCGAAGTGACCGCCGATCTCGCCGATCGTGTCGATGATCAGCTCGCGCACCTCCTGCGCGAGTTGCTGCAGCTGCTCGTCGGAGAGCCCCGAGAGGTCACCGGGACCCTCGACGTCCATCAGGAGGCGCTTCGCGTCCTCGCTGACGGGGGTGACAGGTCTGGTCTTCTCGTCGCTCATCTAGGTGTGCCTGGTGTGGATGAAGTCCGTGATCCGGGCCAGGTCGTCCGTCTGGGCTCCGGCTTCCGCGAGCGCCTCGCAAGCGTTGGAGTGCGACTCGGAGGCGAGCTCCCTCGCCCGCTCGAGGCCGAATGCGCTCACGTACGTCAGCTTTCCTTGCCTTTCGTCGCTTCCGCTCGGCTTCCCGAGCTCCTCGTCGCTGCCCGTGACGTCGAGGATGTCGTCGACGATCTGAAACAGCACACCGAGCTCATCGGCAAAGCGGCGGTAGGGAATTGTCGCATTTTCGTTGAGTTCTCCCAAAAGGAGTACGACTCCCACGCTAGCTGCGATCAATCGCCCGGTCTTCAATTCGTGCATCTCGCGCAGGGCATCGGGATCCGCGCTCGCGGCAGATCGGTCGTCGGTGTCGAAGGTGGTCACGTCCACGTACTGGCCGCCGACCATGCCGCTGACCCCAGTCGCGGTGGTGAGCTCGGCGAGCGCGGCGACGACGCAGCGCGGCTCGCCCTGCTGGCGCTCGCAGAGCAGGCGCATCGCCTCGGCGAAGAGCCCGTCGCCGGCGAGGATCGCCACGTTCTCGCCGTAGCGAACGTGCGAGGTCGGCATCCCGCGCCGGAGGTCGTCGTCGTCCATCGCCGGGAGGTCGTCGTGGATCAGCGAGTAAGTGTGGATCAACTCGATCGCGGCCGCGGCCGGCAGCACGTGCTCGGGCTCGACGCCGATCGCCCGCGCGGTCGCGAGCGCGAGCACCGGGCGGATCCGCTTGCCGCCGGCGAGCAACGAGTAGCGCATCGCTTCCTCGAGCCCCTCGGTGACCGGGTTCGGCGAGAAGCGCAGCTCGGCGAGGTAGGCGTCGACCAGCTCGCGCAGGTCCTCCGGGTACCCGTCGCCGGCACTCACCGCGGTGGCGCTCAGCTCTCGCGAGTCTCGGCGGCAGCGCGAACTGCCCGCTCGACCTCTCGGCCGGCCGCCGCGGCGAGCTCGGAGGCCTCGCGGACGAGCTCGGCGGCGCGCTGCTCGTCGGGCTCTGAGTCGAGCTCGCGGGCGAGCGACGCGAGGCGCTCGGTGATCTGGTCGAGCTCAGCGCTCATCTCAAGTCGCCGGCTCCCGCACCGCCGCGCCGAGCACGCCGTTGACGAATCCCGGCGCGTCAGCACCGCAGTACTCCTTGGCCAGCTCGACCGCCTCGTCGATTGCGACCTCGACCGGGACCTCGTCGTCGTAGAGCGCCTCGAACAGCGCCGCGCGCATGATCGAGCGCTCGAGCGGCGCGATTCGATCGAGGGTCCATCCCTTCGAGTGCCGCGAGATCAGCTCGTCGAGCTCGGGCCGGTGGAACTCGACGCCCTCCGCGATCACCTTGCTGAACGGCTTGGCGTCGGCCAGCAGCTCGTCGTAGGCGCGGCCGGTGACCTCGTGCTGGTAGAGGGCGAAGACGGCGTCCCGCCGCTGGTCGGATCTGCGCATGCGCCCATCCTGCCAAAGCGCGCGCCGCATAGGTCCTAGGCTGCGCGGGAATGGAGGCCGCAGCGGCGACCACCCGCACGCACCGCATCAACCCCGGCAGACGCCAGGGCGAGCAGGTAAGCCCGCTCGAGCTCTTCTTCGATCTGGTCTTCGTGCTCGCGCTGACCCAGTGCACGCAGCTGATGGCCGACAACCCGACCTGGGAGGGCCTCGCCCAGGGCATCCTGGTGCTCGCGCTGCTCTGGTGGGCCTGGGCCGCATATGCGTGGCTGACGAGCGTGCTGGACCCCGATTCGGGGCTGGTGCGCGGCGTGATCTTCGCCGCGATGTGCGCCTTCCTCGTCTGCTCGATATGCGTTCCGGGAGCCTTCGACGACCTCGGCCTCTGGTTCGTCCTCGGATACGGGGTGGTCCGCTTCGCGCACATCGGCCTGTTCGTGATCGCAAGCCGCGACGAACCCGATCTGCGCCGCTCGGTGATCGGCATCGCAGCCGGCACCACCGTCTGCATCGGGCTCCTGGCGCTCGGCACCGCTTTCGACGGCTGGGCGCAATGGGGCATCTGGTTCTTCGCCCTGGCGCTCGACGTCGGCGAGACCTTCGTGTTCGGCGCGGGCGGGTGGCAGCTCGAGCCGGCCCACTTCGCGGAGCGTCATGGGCTGATCCTCCTCATCGCGCTCGGCGAATCGATCGTCGCGGTCGGGGTCGGTGCAGAGGTGGCCCTGGACTGGGGCATCGTCGCCGCGGCCACCGCGGGCGTCGTGCTCACCGCGGCGATGTGGTGGATCTACTTCGACGTCGTCTCGATCGTCGCCGGCCGGCGGCTCGTCAACGCCCCATCCGGCAAGGAGCAGAACACGATGGCCCGCGACTCCTACTCCTACATCCACTTCGTGATGGTCGCCGGGATCATCCTCGCCGCGCTGGGCCTGAAGAAGACGATCGGCGACGTCGACGAGGAGTTGAAGACGGTCCCGGCCTTCGCGCTGCTCGGAGGGGTCGCGATCTACCTCGTCGGCCACGTGATGTTCCGCCTGCGCCATCGCAAGGGGCTCAACAGGCAGCGCCTTGCGATCGCAATCCTTCTCGTCGCATCCGTCCCGCTCGCGACCGAGGTCCCCGCCCTCGCCGCGCTGGCCGCGGCTGCCGCGGTCCTGTGGGCGATGATCGCCTGGGAGACGCGCAGCTACGGCGAGAGCCGCAGTGAGCTCCGCGCAGAGTTCGCGCGGGGCGAAGGCGCTAGGCCAGCTTGATGTCGTAGCGCTCGGCGACCTTCGCGACGTCGGTGGGGTCGAACTCCCCAGACGTCAGCTCCGCGAGCTCTCGCAGGTACGCGTCGAAGCCGCCGGGCGTGCTGAGGTTCAGCACGCGAACGTCGGAATCGCTGCGGTTCGAGAACGTGTGCACGGTGCCGGGCGAGATGTGCGCGAAGTCTCCAGGCCCCATCTCGTGCTCGGTGTCGTCGACCAGCACGGTCAGCGTGCCCTCGAGGATGTAGAAGACGTCGTGAAGGCGCTCGTGGAAGTGCGGCGGCGGACCGGGGAACCCAGGCTCCACGACGGTCTCCGCGAGCACGAAGGCGCCGTCGGTCTCCTCCGTCGAGGCCTTGAGGACGATCGAGGCGCCTCCCGCCGCGACGGCCTCGCCCTCGCCGGCTTTGTGGATCACCGTCGGCACAGGGCGCAGCTTAAATCAGGCGCGCGAGACGTACTCGCCGCTGCGGGTGTCGACGCGGACCTTCTCGCCCTGCTCGATGAACAACGGCACCTGCACGACGGTCCCGGTCTCGAGCGTGGCCGGCTTGTTGCCGCCGCCAGAGGCGGTGTCGCCCTTCAGGCCGGGATCGGTCTGGGCCACCGCGAGTTCGACGGCGCTCGGCACCTGGACGTCGCTCGGGCGCTCGTCGACCATCAGCAGCTCCACGTCGGAGTTCGGCGGCACCCACTTGAGCGCCTCGGCCGCCACCGACTTCGGGATCTCGACCTGCTCGTAGCTTTCGTTGTCCATCAGCACGACGTCGTCGCCGGACTCATAGAGGAACTGCATCTTCTTCGTCTCGGTGCGGACCGGGCGGAACTTCTCGCCGGCCTTGAAGGTCTTGTCGATCACGGCCCCGTCATCGACCCGCCTCAGCTTCGAGCGCACGAAGGCGCCGCCCTTGCCGGGCTTCACGTGCTGGAACTCGACGACCTTGAAGACCTTGCCGTCGACCTCGATATGGGTGCCGTTCTTGAACTGATTGGTGCTGATCAAGGCCCGAAGGCTAGCTGCCGCGCCCCGGGTATCGCGAAAGCCGAAGGCCCGCGATCTCGGCCATTGCCGCGATCCCTGGGCCGACGGCGGTGCGGAAGCGCTCCTGGCCGCGGTAGCCAGATCATCATCAACGGCCTGTCCGGGGGGGACACGCGCGGGGTTCAGCGCGCAGGCTATCGGACCACTCCTTGATGTCGGGCTCGGCGCCAAACGCGAGTGATGCACGGCCGCCCAGGACTTGCATCACCGCCCAGTCGGTGGGTGTGTCCGAGAGCGGCGACGGGGGGCACACCCGATTCTTCTCGGCATCATCTTCGCGGGTTCCCTCCACGTACCCGATCAGTGCCGCTCCCAGGCAAGGGAAGCCCGCTCGGACCGGCTGAATCGTGATCGCCTGGTCGCCCCAGACCGGGGTCAGAGGCGGGTACTGCAGCCCGGACGCGGCGCAGTGGACGATCACCGCGTCCCTGTCGATCGTGGCATCGCCCTCCTCCAGTTCGATCCGCCCAGGCTTGATCCCACGGACCCGTCCGAGCCGGATCACCCGCTCGATGCTGCGCAACAGATCGAGCTCCCATGGGGCGAGCGTCGGTGTCTTCGCCATGGTCGGCGTGACCGACGCGTCGATGCGGAGCATCACCCCGGCCGCCTCCATTCGCAGGAAGAGGTCATCCGCGGAGGAGGCCGCGCTCGCCGCCTCCATCACGTCGGCAGCCATCCCGGTGAACACGGCGGGGTCGGGCTGGAGAACAGCGCGGTTGAACATCCACGGTTCGCGAGGCCGGACCCAGCAGATCGACTCCGGGTCGACTCCGCTTTCGAGGAGCCACACGCAGGTGTCGGTTGCCGTCTTTCCGGACCCGACGACCACGAACTCCCTGGGTGCGGTTTCGAGCCTCGGCAGCTCGTTGGCCGGGAGCGCCCGGACCCCGTCGGCGACGCCGAACGGCGGCTCGGTGGTCGCGGGGATCTCCGGGGCGAGGTAGCGGGCATCGACGATCCGGCAATTCGGGCCGGCTCGGTAGCGCTGTCCGGACAGGCGCGAGACGAACGAGCCGCCACCCAGGTACTCGCAGTTCGGGTGGAACTGCACCCGGCCCGAGGCCACCAGTTGCTCGTCCAGCACCCGCTGGTAGTACGCGCAGATCTCCGCAGCGCCCGCCCGTTCGTGCAGGCCGGCCTCGGGGCCCTCGCGCTGGATCGATTTGGGAGCCGAGCACCGTTGAGGCCACTCCGTAGAACGAAGACGCCTGGTGCAGCCGCACGAACGGGTACGCATCGAGCCAATGGCCTCCGGGCCCGTGCCGGCGATCGACCAGGGCGACCTGCACGTCCGCATGCCCGATCAGGGCGTCGGCGAAGGCCATGCCCGACGCCCCGGCTCCGACTACCAGATAGTCAGCCTCGAGCGCGCACGCCATCGGGTCATTCAAGCACGGGCGCCCTGACCGATCGATTGAACTGGTTTGTGGAGATCACGGCTGGCAGGGCTAGCGTTCGCGCCCGTGAGGGCGAACCGAACGACCTCGATGCTGGCCGCAGCGCTGTGCGCGGTGTCCGCGGCGGGTTGCGGGCAGGGCGAGGACGCGCGCGACACGTCGTTCCAGCAGGCCATCGCGTCGGCCGGCGGCGGCGTCTCGGCGACGGGCGTTGGCATGGGCTGGGTCGACATGGAGGTGCTGCCGCGGCGTGACCTCGCCTGGGCCGCCGCCGCGCTCGGTCCCGGCGCCGCGACGCTAGTCGACCAGCCCGCCGCGGTGGAGCGGGAGCTTGCGTTCGACCCCGCCGCCGCCACCCAGGCGCTCGCGATCACCACGTCCTACGCGCTCGCGGTGCGGCTGGAGGGCGTCGGGGCGCCCCGGCTCGCCTCCGAGCTGGTGGAAGCCGGCGCGAGCAGGTCGGAGTCGGGGCGCTGGTCCGTCTTCGACCTCGGGAACCCGGCAGAGGGCGAGACCAGCGGTCCGCTCGCGACGCTGGGCGCGCTCGCGTCCCGGACGGCCGTCTCGCCGCAGGCGATCGTCCTCGCCCGCGACGAGGGTGCGAGGACGAGCCTGATCCGAGCGGAGCCCGGTGAGCTCGGCAGCGAGCGGATCGACCTCGCGACCGACTGCCTGGGCGATGTCGTCGCGGCGCGCTTGGTGCCGGGGACGTTCACGTTCAACGTCCCCGCCGCCCCTGAGCTGATCGCCTTCGGGGTTAGGTCCGATTCGACGGAGGCCCTCTGTGCCATCGACCTCGAATCCAGCGCCGGAGACGCCCGCGACGACGCGATGCGCGCGGCGTTCGCGCGCGGCGCCCGCGACGGCGTCACGGGCGAGCCGATCGCGAGCCTGTTCGCCGAAGCTGAGATCACGCGGAGCGAGGGCGCCGGAGGCGCGACCGTCACGCGCGCGGTGCTGACCCGCGCGCCCGGTTCGTCCCCCGGCGAGATCCTGGAGGCGTTCCCCCGCGGCAGCACGCTCACCTACCTGGGGAGTCGCCGGCCGATCCCCCTGGGAGCCGGCTCGGATGATGGCGACCCCCGCGGATAGGCTGCGCGCGCCAGATGGACGCCGTCGATACGACATCGGTGATCGTGATGGTCGGCACCGCGGCCTTGGCCGGGCTGCTGGTGATGGCGATCTCGCCGAAGCTGGTGCTGCCCGTGGTGGTGGTCGAGCTGCTGCTCGGGATCGCGATCGGGCCGCAGGGCCTCGACATCGCCCGGATCGACCCGACGACGGACTTCCTCGGCGACCTCGGCCTCGGGATGCTCTTCTTCTTCGCGGGCTACGAGATCGACTTCGAGCGGATCAGGGGCAGGCCGCTGAGACTGGGGGCGATTGCGTGGGTGCTGTCCCTGGTACTCGCCTACGGCCTCGGTGGAGTCCTCGCCGCCGGCGGCGTGGTGCTCTCCTACCTCTACACGGGCTCGGCGATGGCGACGACCGCCATCGGGACGCTGATTCCGATCCTCAAGGACGCCGGCGAGTTGAAGACCCGCTTCGGCACCTTCCTGCTCGCCGGGGGCGCGATGGGCGAGTTCGGGCCGATCCTGCTAATCACGCTGATCCTCTCCGGTGCCAACCCGCTTCATGAAGCGCTGATCCTGATCGGATTCGTCGTCGCCGCGGTATTCACGGCGCTGCTCGCTGTGCGCTCGGCTTGGAAGGGATGGCCACTGCTGGAACGCACCCTCGAGACCTCGAGCCAGCTCGCGGTGCGGCTCGCCGTCGTGTTGGTCTTCGGCCTGGCCGCGCTCGCCGCCGACCTGGGCCTGGACCTGCTGCTCGGCGGGTTCGTCGCCGGGATGATCACCCGCCTGGCAGTGCGCGACCGCGAGGTGAGCGTGCTCGAGTCGAAGCTGACGGCGGTCGGGTACGGGCTGCTGATCCCGTTCTTCTTCATCACGAGCGGGATGAACTTCGACCTGGACGCGCTCACCAGCTCGGCGTCGGCCGCGCTGAAGATGCTCATGTTCATCGGCCTCTTCCTGGTAGTCCGAGGCGTGCCCGCACTGTTGCTCTACCGCGACGCGATCCCAGCGCTTCGGGACCGGATCGCCCTCGCCTTCTACTTCGGGACGCAGCTGCCCCTGGTGGTCGCAATCACCACGATCGCGGTCGAACAGGACAAGATGCTGAGCTCGACCGCCGCGGGCCTGGTCGGAGCGGCGATCATCTCGACGCTCGTGTTCCCGCTGGTGGCGCTTCGCATCCGGCGCGAGAGCGACCCCGACGAGGTCAGCAAGCCGACCGGGACCTTGCCTCAACCCGCAGGCTGATCGCCGACCCAGTACCGCGGCCCGGGCCCGAGCCGGCTCGCGCGGTCGCCGGGGTTCGCGAGCACGCACCGATCCAAGGACAGGCAGCCGCACCCGATGCACTCCGTCAGCCCTGCCTTGAGGCGCTCCAGTTCGGCGATGCGCTCGTCGATGCGCGACGTCCAGCCGCTCGACAGCCGCGACCAGTCGCGGCGGCCTGGCGCGCGGCCCGGTGGCAGCTTCGCGAGCTCCTCGCCGATCTCCTCGAGCGAGAGCCCGATCCTCTGGGCGAAGACGATGAACGCGATCCGCCGCAGGACCGCCCGTGGGTAGCGGCGATGCCCGGAGCCCGCGCGCTCGGACGCGATCAGCCCGCGCTCCTCGTAGTAGCGCAGCGCCGAGGCCGCGACGCCGCTGCGCCGGGCCACCTCGCCGATCGTCAGTAGCTCGTCCACGCCCGAAGCCAAGCAGATCACGTACTTGACTTCAAGCTCACTTGAACTTGTAGTCTTGACGGACGACTAAAGACCTTGGAGATGAGATGACTGAGGATCAAGGAGCGAACGCACGGATCACCGACGAGGTCACGAGCTGGCCCGGCGTCGAGGCCGGCACGGGCAAGCGGGGCGAGTGGTCCTTCACGGTCGGACGCAAGGAGATCGGGCACCTGCACGGCGACCGGGTCGCGCACTTCGGCTTTCCGAAGTCGCTCTGGCAGGAGCTCTTCGACGCAGACCGCATCACCCACCACCCGGTCTTCCCCGGCAAGCCCGGGTTCGGAGCGCGGAACATCGAGAGCGACGCCGACGTCGAGGATGTGATCGCGATGATCCGCCTCAACTACGACCGCGTCGCTACTGGATCTGAGTCAGCTCCTTCGGCAGCCCGCTGAGGATCCGGGGGCCTTCGGCCTCGACGACGACGAGGTCCTCGATCCGAACGCCGAGCCTCCCGGGCACGTAGACCCCCGGCTCGACCGTGACGACGTTGCCCTCACGCAGCTCGTCGGTCGAGCTCGGCGACAGGCGCGGCCCCTCGTGGACCTCCATGCCGACCCCGTGCCCCAGCCCGTGCCCGTAGTGCTCGCCGTGACCGGCCGCCGCGATGGGCGCGCGCGAAACATCGTCGACCTGCTTGCCGCCGGCACCGGGCCGGACGGCGGCGAGCGCGGCGAGCTGAGCCGCCAAGACCAGCTCGTAGACCTCGCGCCCCTCGTCGCCGGGATCGCCGGTCGCGAACGTACGGGTGCAATCCGAGCAGTAGCCGTCCAGCTCGGCCCCCATGTCGAAGACGACGAGCTCGCCGCGGCCGATCTCGCGCTCGCCGGGCTCGGCGTGCGGGAGCGCGCCGCTCGGTCCGGCGGCGACGATGGGCGGGAACGAGGGCTCTGCGCCCAGCTCGCGGATGCGCGCGACGGTGGCGCGGGCGACGTCACGCTCGCTGCGCCCCGCCATGCCCTGCTCGATCGCCCAGCGATAGACGTCGTCGGCAAGCTCCGCCGCGGCGGCTATGCGGTCGAGCTCTCCCGCGTCCTTGACCGCCCGCAGCTCTTCGACCAGGTCTCCCGCGGGCACCAGCTCTACGTCGTCTCCGACCGCGTCCCCCAGCTTGTTGCGCTGGCGCACGCTCATCTTCGAGTCCTCGAATCCGACGCGGCCCTTCATCGCCCGGGCGATCTGGGGCACCATCTCGCGCTCAGCGACGGGCCGGTCCCAGCCCTCACCCACCTCCTGCTCGGCGCGCTCGGTGTAGCGGAAGTCCGTGAAGAAGATGCGCGGGGAGGCGCCGACGAGGCAGGCGCCGTTCGTGCCGGTGAACCCCGTCAGGTAGCGGACGTTCACCAGGTCCGAGACGAGCAGCTGGTCGAGCCCGTTCGCCGCGGTCAGCTCGGCGAGCCGGCCGCCGCGGCCGTCGGCGGCAGTCGGGTCGGCCATCAGCGCGAGCCGGACCCGAGGTGGGTCGCGAGCAGCTCCAGCGCCTCGCGATAGCCCTCCGCCTGCTTGCCGTAGATGCGGCCGATAACCGAGTCCAGGCCCTCGAAGACCGAGACCTTTCGGAACTCCTCGCGCTTGGAGATGTCCGAGAGGTGGATCTCGATCGCCGGCACGCCCGAGAACTCGAGCGCGTCCCGGATCGCGTAGGAGTAGTGCGTCCATGCTCCGGGGTTCAGGATCGCCGCGTCGGCCTTCTCGGGAAGGCGGTGCAGCCGCTCGACGTATTCGCCCTCGTGGTTGGTCTGAAAGAAGGTTGCCTCGAGCCCGAGCTCGTTCGCGAAGCGCTTGATCTTCAGCTCGAGCTCGGGGAGCGTGTTTCCGCCGTAGTGGTGGGGGTCGCGCGCGCCGAGCATGTCGAAGTTGACCCCGTGCAGGATCTCGACGCGATAGCTCGCCATCAGTTGCCCACGCTCAGCTCGGTCACGCTGGCCAGGACCCTATCCGCCTCCACGCGCTCTCCCCAGCGGGGTTCGCCGGGCTCGGCCAGCAGCACGAAGCCGACGCCCGCGGCACTCGCCTTCTTGTCGCGAGCGATCGCGGCGGCCACCTGCTCGGGGTCGGCGGAGGCGTCGAGCTCGGTCGGCAGGCCGTGTGCGTCGAGCAGGGCCGCCACCTCGGTTCGCAGCTCGTCTGCCCCCGAGAGCCGTAGCGCGGCGAGCAGGCCCAGGCCGACGGCCTCACCGTGGCGATAGAGGCCGTAGCCCGTCACCGTCTCGATCGCGTGGCCGACGGTGTGCCCGAGGTTGAGCACGGCGCGGCGGCCGTCGTCGCGCTCGTCCGAGGCGACGACCTCGATCTTGGTGCGCGCGCAGGCGAAGATCACGTCTTCCAGGCTCGCCGGGTCGAGGCTCTCGAGCGAGCGGACGCGCTCCCACAGCGGGCCGCCGGCGATCAGCGCCGTCTTCACGACCTCGACGAACCCGGCAGCGAGCTCCTCCGGAGGAAGGGTCGCAAGCGTCGCCGGGTCAGCCAGCACCGCGAGCGGCTGGTGGTAGGCGCCGACGTAGTTCTTGGCCTCCGGCAGGTCCACCCCCGTCTTCCCGCCGTAGGCGGAGTCCACCTGCGAGACGAGCGTCGTCGGGGCCTGCACGACGGGAACCCCGCGCTGGTAGGTGGCGGCGCAGAAGCCGGCGAGGTCTCCGACCACCCCGCCGCCGAAGGCCAGCACTAAGTCGTCGCGACGCGCGCCGGCGCGTGCGAGCTCGCCGAGCACGCGCTCGGCCTCGCCGATCGTCTTCGAGGACTCGGCGCCATCGACCTCGATCTCAGCTTCGCTCGCGGGCAGCAGGGCGCGGTGGTGCGAGGCGGCGTCGCGATCGACCACCGAGAACGTGCGGACGGGCAAGCCGCCGGGGTCGGCGGCGCG
This sequence comes from uncultured Solirubrobacterales bacterium, assembly GCA_963820665.1. Classification (GTDB taxonomy): domain Bacteria; phylum Actinomycetota; class Thermoleophilia; order Solirubrobacterales; family 70-9; genus CAVUAT01. The sequence goes on from CAWGAL010000004.1 coordinate 277,644, forward strand.
AGCGTCGGAGAGCAGTGCGATCGCACCCTCGCCCACCACGGCCGGGTACGAGCCCGAATCCGACTGCGCCCAGATCATCCGCAGCCCGGGGTGAGCGCGCATCGCAGCGAGCCACGGCGCGGCCTCGGCCGCTGCCTCGCGCGCGCCGGAGGGCAGGACCGCGCGCGCGACCGCCTCGTAGAGAGGTTCGCGCGCCTCGAAGCGGGCGGCGAAGGCGCCGCGGTCCGCCGCGAGGGGGCGCTCGCCATCGCTCGATGCCCGCTCCCACGCGGTCTGCTCGTCGACCCCGCACCAGACCGGCAGGTGGCCGGCCAGCGCCTCGCGCACCCTCTCGCTCTCGATCGCCCCGCCGCCGAGCGCGACGATCTGCGCGTCGCCCTGCGAGCAGCTCGAGCACGACCCGCTCCTCTCGCTCGCGAAAGGCGGGTTCGCCCTCGCGCTCGAAGATCTCGGCGATCGACATCCCCGCGTCCGCCTCGACGAGGGCGTCGGAGTCGTGCGCCTCGGTGCCGAGCCGCTCGGCCGCCGCCTTCGCGGCGGCGCTCTTGCCCGCGGCCATGAACCCGATGAAGACGATTGCGGGCCCGCGGCCGGTCTCGGCTACCTCCGCCATCCGATCCGCTCCACGTAGGCCTCGATCGCGAGGCGGACGTCGTCGATGTGGTCGCCTCCGAACTTCTCGCGGTAGGCGCCGGCCAGCACCAGCGCGACCATCGCCTCGGCCACGACCCCCGCGGCCGGGACCACGGTGGAGTCGGTGCGCTCGCGCATCGCCTGCGCCGGCTCCTTGGTCTCGGTGTCGACCGATCGCAGCGGCTGGGTCATTGTCGAGATCGGCTTGATCGCTGCCTGGACCACCAGCGGCTCGCCGTTGCTCATGCCGCCCTCGAGGCCGCCGGCGTGGTTCGTCTCGCGATACCAGCCCCGCTCCTCCGAATAGAAGATCTCGTCGTGGGCCTCGGAGCCCGGCCGGCCGGCGACGTCCCAGGCCTCGCCGACCGCGACGCCCTTGACCGACTGGATCGAGCAGACCGCCTGCGCCAGGCGGCCGTCGAGCTTTCTGTCCCAGGAGACGTGGGAGCCGAGGCCCGGCACCAGGCCGAAGGCGCGAACCTCGAACTTGCCCCCCAGGGACTCGTTCGCCTTTCGCAGCCGGTCGATCTCCTCGACCATCGCCTCCGAGGCGCCGGCGTCGAGGCAGCGCACGGGCGAGTCGTCGACGTCGGCGAAGTCGTCGGGCCCGAGGTCGTGCGGCTGGTTCGCGCTCGACCGAGGCGATCTGGATCACGTGGCTGTGGACGCTGACGCCGAGCGCGGTCAGGAAGCCCTTCGCGAGGGAGCCCGCGGCGACGCGCGCCGCGGTCTCGCGGGCGCTGGCGCGCTCGAGCACGTTGCGGACGTCCGAGAAGCCGTACTTCTGCGCCCCGGCGAGGTCGGCGTGCCCGGGACGAGGCAGGTGGGACTCCTCGACCTCGGCGTCGACCGGCCAGGGGTTCATCCGCTCCTCCCAGTTCGGGTAGTCGCGGTTCGCGACCAGCACGGCGATCGGGCTTCCGAGCGTCTTGCCGTGGCGCACGCCCGAGCGGATCTCGACCGAGTCGGACTCGATCTTCATGCGCCCGCCGCGGCCGTGGCCGAGCTGGCGCCGGGCCATGTCGCGGTCCAGCGCCTCGCGGTCGAGCTCGAGGCCCGCGGGCAGGCCCTCGACGATCGCGACGAGGCCCGGGCCGTGCGATTCGCCGGCGGTTGTGAAGGTCAGTTCCACGGAGCTAGCGTTATCGGCGGCCACGATCGCGACCGCAGCCCCGATCGCGAGGAACGGCGCGAACGGGATCGTGCGCGAGCGCGCCGAGCGCCCGTGCCTGGCGACGAGGGCGAGGCCCGCGAACGCCCCCGCCACCAAGGCGACCAGCAGCGCCGGCACGACCGCGCGTCCGAGGAACAGGCCGAGCACGGCCGCGAGCTTGACGTCGCCGAGGCCCATGCCGTCGGGCCGCGCGATCGCGGCGGCGAGCAGGAAGCCCCCAGCGCCGGCCGCAGCGGCAACGCGTTCGGGCAGGGCGTGCGCCGCGGAGATCAGCGAGACCGCAAGGGCAGCCAGCGCCGCCGGCCGCGAGCGCGCGGTCGATCGATCAGCCTCGAGCGCAGGTCGGTGACCGTGACGACGGCCAGCATCGAGGCGAGCGAGGCTCCAAGCAACGCCGCAGCCATATCGTTGATAGCCGTGACCGACCCGCCCTCTCCCCCGTCCGGCTGAAGATGGCCGCCCGCCGCCTGATCATCGTGATGCTGGTCCTGCTCGGCCTCTCGACCCTGCTCGCGGCGCAGCTGCCCCAGCAGAGCCGCGAGACGCGCTCGGGAACCGAGAGCACGACGACGACCGAGAGCACCGAGACCACCGCCACCGCCCCGCCCCAGAAGGCCCCGGCCGTCCCGCCACCGTCCGCGGCCGAGCCCGTCGCGGCCGGGAAGCAGCCGGTCGACATCCTCTGCGGCGAGGACAGATGCGCGACGATCGAGATCGACCCCAAGCTGACCGCGGTCGTCCCGGTCACCCAGGGCCAGCAGCTCACGCTCCTCGTCAAGTCTCCCCGCAGGACGGATCTGGTCGAGATCCCGGCGCTCGGGTTGATCGACTCCGTGACCCCGGACAAGCCGGCGATCTTCGACCTGTTCGCCGACCGCGCGGGCGACTACGGCGTCAGGCTGGTCGAGGGCGACCGCCTGATCGGCCGGGTCGAGGTCAGGCAGCGAGCTCGCGAGGAACGAGCTCGAGGGAAATCGAACGACCTTCCCTGACGAGCTCGACCGTCGCGCCGCGGCCGATCCGCTCGGCGACCATCAGCCGCTGAAGGTCGCCGACGTCCTCCATCGCGACGCCGTCGACGGCGACGATCAGGTCCTCGGCGCGAAGCCCTGCCTTGGCGGCGGGGCTGCCGTCGACCACCTCGACCACCTCGATGCCGCGGTCGCGGCCGACCATCGTCGAGACGCGCGGCGGGAGCGGCCGCGAGCCGCCGACGATGCCGATGTAGGCGCGGCGCACCCGCCCGTCGGTGATCAGGGCGGAGATGATCTTGCGGGTCGCCTCGTTGATCGGCACCGCGAGGCCCGAGCCCGACGCCGGCGACGGCGGTGTTGACGCCGACGACGCGGCCGAGGCCGTCGGCCAGCGCCCCGCCTGAGTTGCCGGGGTTGAGCGCCGCGTCGGTCTGGATCACGTTCTCGACCAGGCGGCCGGCCGACCCCGAGCGGGTCGGCAGCGAGCGGCCCAGCGCCGATACGACTCCCGCGGTCAGCGTCCCGGCGAGGCCCATCGGGCTGCCGATCGCGACCACGAGCTGGCCGACGCGGAGAGAGTCCGCGTCACCGAGCTCGGCGGGATCGAGGTCGCCCGCGTCGGCGCGGACGACGGCGAGGTCCGATAGCGGGTCCTGGCCGACGACCTCGGCGCTCAGCTCGCGGCCGTCGGCGAGGGCCGCCCGCACTCCGTCGTTGCCCGCGGCGACGACGTGCGCGGAGGTGAGCATGAAGCCGTCGGAGCTGATCGTGACCGCGCTGCCGCCGCCCTCGCGGCGGCCCCGCCGGCCGCGGTGGGCGACGGCCAGGTGGGCGACCGAAGGGCTCAGGCGCTCGGCGACTCCGGAGACTGTGCGCGAGTAGGCGTCGAAGGCTTCGCCGTCGGGCAGTCGCTCGTTCGCTCCGTCGGGCATCGCGGAGCCGACGGAATCCGAGATCAGCTTGAGGACGGCCACTTACGCAAAGTTAGCAACGGCCGGCCATCGTCGCCCGGCGCTCAGGCAGCCGGGACGCGGTGCCCTCGCAGGCGCCCGAGGGCGCCGAGCAGCCGTCGTCACCGGGCCCATCAGCGACCTGCGGGCCGACGGCGAGGCGGAAGGTGTCGTCGTACTCGCGCAAGCAGCGACGCCGAAGGCGAGAGGGCTCGGGCTCTCGTCGCCGGCCTCGCGCTGCAGGGCGTCGATGGCGCGGAACCACTGCTCGGTGCGCCCGGCCGGCCGCGTCTCCCACGAGACGCGCGCCTGGCTCGGCGCCCGGGTTCCACATCTGGTGGACGGCGCCGCGCGGGATCTCGAGCACGCTCGCCGGGTGCGAGCTCGCGCTCGGAGCCGTCCACGCGGGTCATCAACTTCCCGGTGATGAGGCGGAAGCGCTCGTCCTGCTCGGGATGGAGGTGCTTCGGCGGCGGACTGCCTCCGGGCCCGTAGACGCCCTCTACCTCGAGCACGGAGGGCTCCGCGCGGCGGAGGATCACGGACTCGCTCGGAGTCAGTCTTCAGCGTTTCGCTCACGGGTGGCTCCGCCGCGCAGCTTCGCGCATCACGTCCAGCGGCGCGTCCTCGCCGGTCCAGATCCGAAGGCACTCGGCGCCCTGGCGAATCAGCACCTCGACCCCGTCGATCACGTCGGCGCCGAGCTCGCGGGCTCGCCTGACCAGCTCGGTGTCGTTGTGCCCATAGACCAGGTCCACGAGCGCGACGCCGTGGAGCCGGGCGGGATCGAGGGGCAGGGCCTCGAAGGGATCGGAATCGTCGCCGGCGAGCCCGACGGCGGTGCAGTTGACGATCAGCTCGTAGTCGGAGGTCCGCACCTGCTCGGAGCTGATCGGGGCCAGCATCGGGGCGTCCTCCGATGCCTCCGCCGCGGCGCCCGCGAGGTCGCGGACAAGCTGGTCCGCGCGGGCCTGCGTGCGGTTCCAGACGTCGACCGTGGCTCCAGCCCCCGACAAGGGCCCAGGCGACCGCCCGCGCCGAGCCTCCGGCCCCGAGGACGAGCGCGCTGCGCCCGCGCGGGGCCTTGCGGCAGCGCTGCGAGGATGCCGTGGCGCGTCGGTGTTGTCGGCCCGGATCGAGCCGCCGGTGAAGCTGAGGGTGTTCGCCGCGCCGATCTCGCGAGCGGCCGTCGGAGGCCTCGTCGGCGACGGCGAGCGCCGCCTCCTTGTGCGGGATCGTGACGTTGACCCCGGCGAAGCCGCTGCCCGGGCAGCGAGCGGACCAGCCCGGCGAAGCTCGGCGGGCGAGACCTCGATCGCCTCGTAGCTCCACTCGTCGCCGAGCCCGAGCGCCTCGAGCGCGGCGTTCTGCATGGCGGGGGAGCGCGAGTGCGAGACGGGCTGGCCCAGCACGGCGAGGCGCGTGCTCATCGCGGCACCCGGGTCAGCACTCCGTGGGCGAGCCGCCCTCGGCCTCGAGGGCCGCCTGGTATTCGTCCGAGAGCTGCTCGAACTCGCCTCGCTCGCGGTGAAGGAGTGCTCGCCACAGGTACCGGGCTTGACGACGAAGTAGATGAACTTGGTGGTCGCGGGGTCGGCGGCGGCCTTGATCGCCGCCAGGCCCGGGTTGCCGATCGGCGTCGGCGGCAGGCCGGCGTTGAGCCGGGTGTTGTACGGGGTGTCGGCGTCCAGCGTCGCCTGGGTTATCTGCTCGGTGTAGTTCCCGGTCTCGTAGCGGGTGGTGGCGTCGATGCCGAGCGGGATCCCCTGGCTCAGGCGGTTGTAGATGACCGACGCGACGAGCTCGCGCTCCTTCGGCACCTGCACCTCCTTGTCGATCATCGAAGCGATGATCAGAACGTCGTAGGCGGTCAGGTTCTTCTTCGCGGCCGCTTTCAGGTCCACCCGGGCGATGTTGTCCTTGAACGCCTGAAGCTGCTGGTCGACGAGCGACTTCACGTTGTTGTTCGCCGGCAGCTCGTAGGTCGCGGGGAACAGGAAGCCCTCGAGGCTGTCGGACTTCGCGCCGTACTGCGCCGGGTTGAACCCCTTCGGCGCAGTCTCGGTCAGCTGCAGGTACTCGTCGCTCGACACGCCCTCCGGCAGCACGTCGGAGGCGATCTGGTCGCGCGAGAGCCCCTCGGGGATCGTGACCGTGGTCGCGCCGCTGGGGGCCGCGGCCTCTCCCGTGAGCCGGTCGATGACCGTGCTGTAGCTCATGCTCTCGGCGAGCGTGTAGCTGTCGGCCTGGATGTCGACTCGCTCTTGCCCGAGAGGCGCAGGCGAAGCTCGAACAGGCTGGCGGACGAGATCACCCCCTGCTCGTCGAGGATGTCGGCGATCTGCTCGGAGTCCGCGCCGTCGGGGATCTCGACGGTGACGCTGCCCTCTCCCTCCCCGTCGCCCGCGAACGGCTGGAACAGGGCGACCAGGAACCAGGCGACGAGGATGCCGACGAGAGCGAGCGCGAGCGCGGCGAAGCGGCGGCGGCGGTAGTTCCCGGCGGCGGACGGGCTGGCGGCCTGTCGCGGCGACGGGCCATGCGGTCGCGCATCGACTCCCGCGGCGCCCTGGGCGGCGCGGGTGCCGCCGGGCGCTCGCTGGTGGGCGGCCCCGCTGCGACGGCGACCGGCTCCTCCACGGGCTCGGCTTCCTTGGCGCGTCGCCTCGCGCTGCTTGCGCTCAGCCTTCTTGCGCCCACCCTGGCGCTGCTGTTCGCGCTCGCGGCGCCGCGCTCGCGCTCGAGCGTCGCCGGGTCGTCGCGACCGAACTCGTCGGTGTCGGGCGTAAGCCCGTCGGGCGCGGTCAGGTTGCCCTCGCTGTCGGCGAACCACTCGCCGCTGTCGCCGCCCCCGCGCTCAGGCATCGCGCGATTCCTTCGATGCAAGGTAGGACTCGAGCAGGTGTGCGGCCGCGAGCGAGTCCTCGTCGGCGCGTGCGCCCTCGCGGGCGCGTGCGGGCGGCCATGCTCGTCGTCAGTCGCTCGTCGTAGGTCTCAACAGGCACCTGTAGAAGCTCCCCCAGATCGTGTGCGAAGGCCCGCGTCAGGCGAGCCTGCTCGCCCTCATCCCCGCTGAGCGTGATCGGCAAACCGACGACAACGAGGTCCGCGTCGCGCTCGCGCGCGAGGCTCGCGATCGCCTCCGGCTCGGGCGGCGAGAACGCCGACAGCGGCGTCGCGAGCGTCCCGGTCGGGTCCGAGATCGCGCAGCCGCAGCGGACGGTTCCGTAGTCCAGCGCCATCACCCTCATCAGGCAATCACAATCCGAGCGCTCGGCTCAGCTGCCGAGCTTCGACTCGATCGCCTCGCGGGCCGCCGCGAGCGCGTCGTCGAGCTGGTCGGGGTCGTTGCCGCCGGCCTGGGCGACGTTGTCGCGGCCGCCGCCTCCGCCGCCGACGAGCTCGGCTGCGACCTTGATCACCTCGGCCGCCGAGAGGCCCTTTGCCATCGCGGCATCGCTGAAGCTCGCGACCAGCGCGACCTTGCCGCCCTCGGCGCCGCCGAGCACGACCGCGGCGTCGCCCGCGCGCTGCTTGATCCGGTCGGCGAGGTCGCAGCAGCGAGCGCTGGTCGGCATCGTGGCCTCGCGCCGACGAAGACGGTGATCTCGCCGATCCGCTCGCCGGCCGCGACGATCTCGTCGGCCTGCTGGGAGACATCGGCCGCACCGGCCTTCTTCTTCTCCTTGGCGAGAGCTCGCAGGCGCTCGCCCGCCTGCTTCGCGGCCGCGACGGGGTCCTGCTCCGAGCCGAGGGCCTCGCCGACCTGCGGCAAGCTGATCCGAGCGCTCGCGGAAGAAGTCGATCGCCTCGGGACCGGTGATCGCCTCGATCCGGCGCACGTTGGCGGCGCTCGAGCCCTCGGAGGTGATCGTGAAGATGCCGACCTCGGCCGTGTTCGCGACGTGGGTGCCTGCCGCAGAGCTCGCGCGAGACCTCCTCGACCTCGACCACCCGGACCCACTCCCCGTACTTCTCGCCGAACAGGGCCATCGCCCCCAGCTTCTCGGCCTCGGCGCGCGACATCTGCATCGCGCGCACGGGGTGGCTGAACTTGATCCACTCGTTGACGCGTGTCGCTCGACGTCGCGGACCTCCTCCGGCGTCAGCGACGCGCCGTGCGTGAAGTCGAAGCGCAGCTTGTCGGGGCGCACCGCCGAGCCGGCCTGGCGCACGTGGTTGCCGAGGCGCTCGCGAAGCGCGGCGTGCAGCAGGTGGGTCGCGGTGTGGTTTCGCATCGTCGCGTGGCGCGTCGCGTGCTCGACCTCGGCCTCGACGCGCGCGCCCGGCCTCGGGGAGCTGCCCCTCGGCGTCGGCCAGCGCCAGCGCCTGGTCGTCGCCGAGCCGGTAGACGTCGGTGACGCGAGCGGAGCCCCCGTCCCACCGCAGCTGCCCCGAGTCGGCGACCTGGCCGCCGCCCTCGGCGTAGAAGGGGCTCTCCTCGAGCTTTGCGAGCAGGCGGCCGTCGTCTGCTCCCGCGGCGAGCAGGCTCGTCTCGGCGCGCAGCTTCTCGTAGCCGACGAAGCGCGACGGCGGGGCCTCGGCCGCGAACTCCAAGACGGCGCCGTGGCGGTCCTCGGAGCCGTGAGCCGTGGCGGTGCCCATGCGGGCCCGCGTGCGCTGCTCGTCCATCAGCTCCTCGAAGCCCTGGTCGTCGACCGAGAGCCCCTGCTTCGGCGAGCAGCTCCTTGGTCAGGTCGTACGGGAAGCCGTAGGTGTCGTGGAGCTTGAAGGCGTCGGCGGCGTCGACCCACGAGGTCTCGCTCGCCTTCGCCTGCTCGACCAGCTCGGCGCAGCATCTCGCGTGCCGCGGTCGAGGGTGCGGCCGAAGCTCTCCTCCTCGTCGCGGACCCAGCGCAGCACGCTGTCGCGCTCGGCGGCGAGCTCGGGGTAGGCGGGCGCCAGCATCTCGAGCGCGCGCTCGGCGAAGCGGTCGATGTACGGCGCCTCGAGCCCGATCGTGCGGCCCTGCTGGATCGCGCGGCGCATGATCCGCCGCAGCACGTAGCCGCGGTCCTCGTTGGACGGGACGACCCCGTCGGCGATCATCGCCGACATCCCGCGCGAGTGGTCGGCGAGGATCCGCATCGCGCGGGTCGTCGCGCCGCTCTCGTCGTAGCTTCGCCCCGAGAGCTCCTCGGCGAGGTCGACGAGCGGCCGCAGCGTGTCGGTCTCGAACACCGACGGGACGTCCTGGAGGATCGCCGCCATCCGCTCGAGCCCCATCCCGGTGTCGATGTTCTTCATCGGGAGCTCGGTCAGCGAGCCGTCCTCGTGGAGGTCGTAGGTCATGAAGACGTGGTTCCAGAACTCGAGGAAGCGGTCCGTGTCGTCACCCGGCCGGTCGCCCGGCTCGCCGAACTCCTCGCCGCGGTCGAGGTAGAGCTCCGAGCACGGGCCGCAGGGGCCCGTCGGGCCGCCCTGCCAGAAGTTCTCGGAGCGCGGCAGGCGCGTGATTCGCTCGTCGGGCACCCCGACCCTCCGCCAGATCTCGATCGACCTCCTCGTCGGGCCCGAGGCCGAGCTCGTCGTCGCCCTCGAACACCGTCACCCAGATCTGCTCGGGGTCGAAGCCGAAGCCCTCGGTCGAGAGCTCCCAGCCCCAGGGGATCGACTGCTCCTTGAAGTAGTCGCCGAAGCTCCAGTTGCCGAGCATCTCGAAGAAGGTCAGGTGCCGAGCCGTGTTGCCGATCTGCGCGATGTCGGTGGTGCGAAAGCAGCGCTGGTAGTCGGCGACGCGCGGCGCCGGCGGCTTGCCCTGGCCGAGGAAGTACGGCTTGAACGGCTGCATCCCGGCCGTCGTCAGCAGCACCGAGGGATCGTCGGACGAGGGGACGAGCGAGGCCGAGGGCACGATCAGGTGATCGCGCTCCTCGAAGAAGGACAGGTAGGTGCTGCGGATGTCGTCGGACTTCATGGCCGTCCAGTCTAGGAACGGGCCCGGGAGCGTGCGTCGCGTGCAGGCCCGAAACGACGAGCGGCCGGCGTCTCCGCCGGCCGCTCGCGCGAATCGATCTGGGTCAGCGGATCACTTGATGATCTGCGTGGTCCCGACGGTCGCGACGGTGAGCTTCTTCGCCTTGACCTTGAACTTGACCTTCTTGCCCTTCTTCAGGCCCTTCAGCTTCACGGTCGCGAAGGTGGTGCCCTTCTTCTCCTTGACCTTGAGCTTGGCCTTGCCCCGCTTCAGCAGGGTCGCCAGCGAGCTGCTGGCCGCGCCGCCGCGTCCGCCCTGAATCGAGAACCCGAGGGGGTCGAGCAGCGTGCTCGTGTTGCCCCACGTGATCAGGATGTCAGCGGACGTGCCGTCCGGCTTGAACGCGTAGCTGACCTGCTGCCCCTGCTGGGTGAACGTCTTGGTGAACGTCAACGGGGGCTTTTTGCAATTGATCCCCGCGGTGATCGCACCCGCGACGGCCTGGACCTGGGTTGCGTCGTTGATCAGGAACGGCGCCGGGCCGCCCGTCTCCGCCGCGATGTTGCTCAGCACCAGCTGGGCCTGCGGGTCGGTGACGATGTCGCCGAGGCCGACCACATAGGTCTTCGTCGGCGGGGTCCTGTGCGAGTTCGGAGCAGCTGCGAGGCCGTCGGTGATGAAGATCCTCGCGTCGGCCGCGCCGTTATGGCTGTTGCCGCCGCTGAACGCCAGGTCGAAATTGGTGCCGCCGTTGTCGGCGTCGACCTGTACGAACGAGGCCTGCATCGGAACGATCACGCCCGGAATCGTGGCGGGACCGAACAGGGGGTTGTAGTTGCTGCCGAACTCGCCGCCGCCGAACACCAGACCGTTGTTGGTGCCTAGCTGGACGAACGCGTTCAGGAGGGCGAGGCGGAACTTCGACGGGTCCTCGCTCGACATCGAGCCGGAGTCGTCGATGATCGCCTCTACGTTCTTGGCTGGCTTGCACGCCGCCGCCGACTTCACGGCGTCGGATGATCCGGCTGCCCCACCTGCAGGGGCTATCGCGAGCGCGGTCACGGCAGCGAGCACAGCCAGCGGCCCGCCCCTGCGGAACAGCGATTCAGCATTCATGGTTTCTCCCGAGTCGAGGTTGTACCGCCGACCCTAAACCGAAGTATGTCGCGCCAACAAGTGGCAGTAATGCGTATGTGCGCTCAGTAATGCGTAGGCGCGCTCAGGCGATCGTGCCGTGCCCGACGACCACGTCGCCTGCGAGCAGGCACGCAAGCTGGCCGGGCGCAGCGCCGTCGGCGGGCTCCTCGAGCGCGATCAACGCCTCGCCGTCCGCGCCGCCGGGCGCAAGCTCGAGCGTGCAGCGCCGCTTCGGCGAGTGGTAGCGCAGCCTGACGGCGTTCACCCGATCGGCTCCCCGGTGCAGGCGTGCGCCGCGGATGCGGACGCTCGACGTCTCGAGCGAGGCGCGGGGGCCGACCGTGACGCGATTGGTAGCCGCGTCGGTGCCGAGCACGAACAGCGCCCCGCTCGAGCCCAAGCCCAGGCCTCGGCGCTGCCCGACGGTGAACTCATGGTGGCCGCTGTGCTCGCCGAGCACCGCGCCGGAGGAGTCGACGACCTTGCCGGGGCGCTCGCCGAGCCCGCCGTGGCGGCGCAGGAAGGCGCGCTTGCCCTGGCCTGACAGGAAGCAGAGGTCCTGGCTCTCGGCGCGGCCCGCGACGCTCGTCAGGCCGCGCTCCGCCGCGATCTCTCGCACCTCGGGCTTCGTCATCGACCCGAGTGGAAAGCGGAGGTGCCGCAGCGAGGACGGAGCGAGCCCCGCCAGCATGTAGGTCTGGTCCTTGGCCTCGTCGGCGGCGCGCGCGAGCAGGGGTCCCTCACCGTCATCGTGCAGGCGCGCGTAGTGGCCCGTGACGAGGCGGTCCGCGCCGAGGCGCCGGGCGAGGTCGATCATCGCGTCGATGCGCAGCTCCCCGTTGCACAACACGCAGGGGTTCGGCGTGCGCCCGGCGGCGTAGCCGTCGATGAACGGCTGGACGACCCCGGCGCGGAACTGCGGGCGCAGGTCGAGGGTCAGGTGCGGGATCCCCAGCGAGTGCGCGAGCCGGCGGGCCCGCAGCACGGCCTCCGGCGAACAGCAGCTGCGCTCCCCGTCGGTCGCCTCATCGGCCCAGAGCTTGAGCGTGACCGCGACGACCTCGGCCCCGCGCTCGCGCTCCAGCAGAGCAGCGACGGCCGAGTCGACGCCCCCGCTGAGCGCGACGAGCACCCTGCCCGATGAAGAGCCGGCGAGCGCATCGCCGGAGCTCGCCGCCGCAGAGAGCGCGCGGTGAAGCGCATCGGCCGCGAGCTCAGCCGAATGGCGGTGGGTGTCGGCGAGGCCGCCGAGCTCAGCCGCGACCTCATCGGGACCGACGAGCGCAGCTTCCAGGACGGTGGCCCCGTCCACCAGCTCGCCCACAGCGGCGGCAGCCGCTCGGCTCGGAGCACACCCCTCAGCATCGTGGGTGACGCGAACGACCACGCCTCCGCGAATCTCGAGCGAGATTCTCAGCAGGTCGCCGCAGGGAGCACCTCCGGCCGAGCCCGTGAAGGCGCCATCGCCGGGCGGCCCGCAGCGCGAACGGTCGCGCAGGTGATGTTCAAGAGCCGCTCGGTCCATCAAGCGAATGCTAAGAGGCTCCAGCCTGCCGTTGCCGCCCCGGCCTGGAAACCCGTGTTGCACAGGTGGGTGTCTACCCGGCGAAACCACGGTGGGCGCCGCCGGAAATCGACTCCCAAGCCAATCTGATTAGGGTCACTCTAAGGGACGGTTGGCGTACAGGCTCGAGCCTGGTTCAGACCCTACCACCGGCCACAGGCGCCGCCGCTAACCGATTTCCTCCAGCAGCTCCCACGAGGAGACCAGGCCGTCGCGCACGCCGAGCGCGATGGCGACCCTGGTGCGGTCGCCGACGTCTCCGGTCTCGCTCCACACGTACTGAAGCTCGGCGCGAACGAGGAGGCCGTGCTCGACCCGCTCGATCTCGAGCGGCTCGTAGCGGCGGGTCAGGTGGTCGAAGCCCTTGGCCGACCACGCGACGGCTGCGTCGCGCCCCCGGTGCGTCGTGCGCTCGGTGCGGATCTCGACCTCGGGATGGACGAGCTCGCCCACCGCCGCCTGGTCGCCCTCCGAGAGGGCTGCCAGGAAGCGGCGAACGAGCTCGCCGTCATCCGTGAGACCGGTCAGCTACTTGCTTCGCAACGTGTCGGCGAACTTCTTCGGCTGGTCGCCGAGGCTCGCGTCCTTTACGGCGCTGAGCGCGAGCGCAAGCGCGCCCAATACGAGCAGGACGATCGGCCACAGGCCGAGGTTGCTCGGGTCGGCGCCGGCGCCCTCGTTCAGGTCCTGTCCGACGATGAACAGGAACAACACGAGGCCGATCGTCCCGATGTAGGCGGGCCCTCGCGTTCCGATGGTCGATCCGAGGCCGATCAGGCCGAGCGAGATGACCAGCAGCAGAACGTCCCAGATCAGCCCCGTCTCGATGATCTCGCTCTCGCCGGCCCCCAGGCCGCCGAAGATCGACGAAACGACCTCGTTGACGAGAGCGGAGCCCGCCGTCAGCACACCGCACGCCAGCACGGCCGCGATGCCCGCTCCCGTGATCAGCTCGCTGGCCTTCCACAGGCCCTGGTCGCCGCCGTCGTTGACGGCGGTCCCCCTCACCCTGACGTCGCGATTCTCGCGCCACAGGTACAGCGCGCCCGCGAGCAGCAGGATCGAGAGGATCCCGAGCAGGCCTCGGTACCAGTTGAAGTGGCCGACGATCCCCTCGTCTCCGAGGATCTCGTTCCAGAGCGCCGACCAGGAGACGATCAGCAGTATCGAGCCGACCAGGAGGTGGAAGCGGATCCCCTTGATCGCTCCCGCGAAGAACGCGAGCGCGGCGCTCACGCCGAAGATCCAGAACGTGTTGAGCGATGAGTCGGGGTTGCCGTCCACCACCTCGATGAACTGGTTCAGGGCCAAGACGACGAAGATCAGCCCGAAGACGCTGAACACCGCCTGCCACGGCCGCGTCGCGCCCGTGAAGCCGTCGGTGAACACGCCGCCTCCGTAGAGGAGCACGGCCGGGGCCGCAAGCAGCAGGAAGACCACGAAGTCCCCCATGTCGTCGCCCTTTCGGATCAGCAGCATCAGGATGCCGAGCCCGAGCAGCAGGCCTCCGTACTTGCGCAGCGCGTCGCGCGTGTCGTCAGGTGCGAGCAGGTCTTTCATGGTCTCCCTCAGTCGTGGTGCGTCGAAGTCCCCGACGGGAATCTAGTTCGACGAAAGGTCGGACTTCAGCTCTGTGACGCGGTCGTACGAAGCCTGAAGCTGGTCCCTCGTCAGCTTCTCGGCCTTGGCCGCCTGGACCGTGGCGTTGAAGCCGGCGACTGCGCTGCGGTCGGAGCGCGCGTAGAGCACGAGGTCGCACCCGGCTCCGATGGCGGCGACCGCCTCGGTCCCCGGTTTCCGATCGAGCTCGGAGATCGCGATGGCCTCCATGTCGTCGGTGATCACGACGCCCTCGAAGCCGAGCTGCTCGCGCAGGCGGGTGGTGACGATCGGCTTCGCGAAGACGGCGGGCTTGTCGGGGCCGAGCCCCGGATAGGAGGCGGACGAGACCATGACCATTTCGACGCCGGCGTCGATCGCGGCCTGGAAGGGGAGGATCGCCGCGTCGAGGTCCTCCTGGCGCGCGGCGACTGTGACCGGGCTGAAGTCGGTGTTGACTGTCGCGGTCCCGAGGCCGGGGAAGTGCTTGGCCGTGGCGGCGACGCCCTGGGACTGCAGGCCCTCGATGAAGGCGACGCCCAGGTCGGCGACAAGCTGGGGATCCTCGCCGAACGTGCGGTCGGCGATCGTGTCGGCCGTGATCGGGAGCGTTACGTCGAGCACCGGCGCGAGGTCGACGTTGACCCCGAGCGCCGCGAGGTAGGTCCCGGTCTTCTCGCCCTCGCTTCGAGCCGCCTCGGGGTCCCCGCCCTCGCCGAGGTCCGCCGGCGAGACGTCGGGCGGGCCCGGGAGGCGTGAGACCTCGCCGCCCTCCTGGTCGACCATGATCAGCAGCGGCGGGTTGTCGCCCGCCTCGGCGGCCTCGTTGAGCTGAGATAGCTGCTCGGCCAGGCTCGCCTCGTCGCGGGGGTTGATGATGAAGCCGCCCACCTGCCCCTTGCGCACGCGCTTCAGCACCTTCTGGTCCGGCCCGTCCTTGCCGAGCTCGCCGACTATCGACTGCCCGACCAGCTTCTTCAGCGGCGTCGGCTCGTCGCCCTTGTCGTCCCCGCCGATCAGGCTCGAGGCGAGCGCGACGCCGCCGCCGACCACGAGCAGCACGATCACGCCGAGCGCTATCGCCTGGCGGCGACGGACCTTCGCCGGCAGGTCGCGGCGGTGCGCGCGCCGAGTGCCGGGGACGGGCACCACGGCTGGAGTGTGAGGATCGTCCCGCAGGAGGCGGCGCTCGCCGGTGTCGCTCTCCTCGGCAGGGGACGATGACCGCTTACGACCGAATCCCAGCTTCGGTAGCCGCAGGCCTCCGCTGCTCGGGCGTTCGCGATCGCGCGCCCGCCGGGCGATCGCCCTGCGCTCGACGGTGTCGGGGTCGAGGATCTCGTCGTCGGGGATCGGAGCGAGCTCGTCCGAGGGCTCGTCCTCGTACGCGGGCTGCTCAGAGCTCGGCGGCTCCTCGTCGGGGGGGTCGACGGCCTCACGCTCCCCGGTGCCTTCCCGCTCGGTGTCCCGCTGGCGGCTCGCCCCGAAGTCGAAATCCAGGTCGTCGGGATCGTCGAACGGGGGGCGGCCCTCCATCAGCTCAGCTCTCCTCGCCCCCGGGCGGGCTCGGTTCGCCGCCCGCGGATTGCCGCGGCGGCGCCTTGACGGCGATGCCGAGCTCGCGCAGCTGGGCGGCGTCCACGGGTGCCGGGGCGCCGGTGAGGGGGTCTGACCCCGACGCGGTCTTGGGGAAGGCGATCACGTCGCGAATCGACTCCGCGCCGTGCAGCAGTGCGGCGATGCGGTCGACGCCGTAGGCGATGCCGCCGTGCGGGGGCGCGCCGTAGCGGAGCGCGTCGAGCAGGAATCCGAAGCGCTCCTCCGCGAGGGCGTCGTCGATGCCAAGCGCGCCGAACACGCGGCGTTGAAGGTCCGGGTCATTGATACGGATCGATCCACCGCCGATTTCCCAACCGTTCCAGACGACATCGTATGCCTTCGCTCGGGCGTCCCCTGGGTTTTCGGGGTCAAAATCGCCCTCCGGCGAGGTGAATGGGTGGTTCAGCGGGTCCCACCGCCCCTCAGTCTCGTTCCACTCGACCAGCGGCCAGTCGACGATCCACGTGAGGACGTTGGCGTCCTCGTCGATCAGGCCCAGTCGCTCGCCGAGGCGGCGGCGGAGCTCGCCGAGCACGGACGCGGACATCGCGGGCGCGTCAGCGACGACGAGCAGCACGTCGCCCTCGCTCGCGCCGAGCGCCTCGTTGGCGGCCGCGATCTCCTCGGCCGAGAGGAACTTCGCGACGGGGGAGCGCCAGCCGTCCTTCTCGACGACAGCCCAGACGAGGCCCTTGGCCCCGAGCTCCTGCGCCTCGGAGACGAGCCCGTCGAGCTCCGAGCGCGAGGCCTCGCGGGTGCCGGAGTTGAGCGCGCGCACCAGCGCCCCGCCATCGATCGCCGACTTGAACGCCTTGAACTCGCTGTCGCGGAAGACGTCGGTGATCTCGACCATCTCGAGCCCGAACCGCAGGTCCGGCTTGTCGGTCCCGTAGCGCGCGATCGCGTCGTCGTAGGAGAGGCGCGGCATCGGCAGCGACACCTCCACCCCGCACTCGCCGAGCACCGCCGCGAGCATCCGCTCGTTGACGTCGATGACGTCCTCGGCGTCGACGAACGACATCTCGATGTCGAGCTGCGTGAAGTCGGGCTGGCGGTCGGCGCGAAGGTCCTCGTCGCGAAAGCAGCGCGCGATCTGGAAGTAGCGCTCGAATCCGCCGATCATCAGCAGCTGCTTGAAGAGCTGGGGAGACTGGGGCAGCGCGTAGAACGAGCCCTTCTGCAGGCGCGCCGGGACGAGGAAGTCGCGCGCGCCCTCGGGCGTCGAGCGGGTCAGGATCGGAGTCTCGATCTCGAGGAACCCCTCGGCCGAGAGGAACTCGCGCATCGCCCGCTGCAGGCGGTGGCGCAGCTCGATCGCCTCGCGCATCCGGTCGCGGCGCAGGTCGAGGTAGCGGTGGCGCAGGCGGGTCTCCTCGCTGACCTCGCCCGAGAAGGACTCGACCTCGAACGGCGGCGTGTCGGCGTCAGAGAGCAGGTCCGCGCCGCTCACCTTGACCTCGACCTCGCCCGTCGGCATGTTCGCGTTGACCGTCTCGGGCGCCCGCTCGACCACCGTGCCGGCGACGCTCAGGACGTCCTCGGCGCGGAGCTTGTGCCCGAGCTCGAACGCCTCACCGGCCTCGTCGGGGTTGAAGACGAGCTGGACCAGCCCGGTGCGGTCGCGCAGGTCGATGAAGACGAGGCCGCCGTGGTCGCGGCGGCGATGCACCCAGCCGGCGACGCGCACCTCGTCGCCCACGCGGTCGGGCAGCACCTGGCCGCACCAGGCGTCTCGGTAGCCGTTCGGCCTCAGGGCCGGGAAATCGCTGCTCTCGTCGGACATGCGGGAGCGCAGTATGGACGCTCAGGCGCCCGCGCCGCCGCCAGCGGGCTCGCCGCCAAGCTCAGCAGCCAGATCGTCGGCGTCCACCTCGCGCTGCTCGCCTGACTCGAGGTCGCGCAGCGTCGCCGCATCGCCCTCGAGGAAGAGGGCGTGACGAGCTCCGAAGCGGTCCGCCTGCTTCGTCTGGCCCTTCTGCGAGCGGCCCGCGAGGTCGAGGTCGGCTCGGATCCCCGCGCGTCGCAGCTTGATCGCCAGGGCGCTCGCTCGCTCGCGCTCGGCGGGCTCGACAGCGACGATGAAGACTCCGTCTCGCGGCGCTTCAGGTGCCTCGCCGAGCGCGAGCGCGATGCGCTCGACGCCGAGCGCCCACCCCATCGCGGGCGTGGGCGGCCCGCCCAGTTCTTCGATCAACCCGTCGTAGCGGCCTCCTCCGCCGATCTGGGACTGGGCGCCGAGCTCGGCGCAGTGGATCTCGAAGACGGTGCGCGTGTAGTAGTCGAGGCCGCGGACCATCGTCGGGTCGACCTCGTAGGACACCCCGGCCGAGTCGAGCGCTGCTCGCACGGCCTCGAAGTGCTCGGCGTCGGCGCCCTCGAGGCGGTCGAGCAGCCGGGGCGCGTCCTCCATCACCTTCATCGTCCCCTCGTCGGCCGCGTCGAAGGCGCGCAGGGGGTTGATGTCGATTCGCTCGCGCACCTCGTCCGATAGCTCGCTTTCGCGGTTGTGCAGGAACGCGCTGAGCTCGTCGAGATAGGAGGCGCGGGCGCCGATCGAGCCGAGGCTCCCGAGGCGGAACTCCACCTCCGGGCACCCCCAGCTCCGCGATCAGGTCCCATGCGGCGACGATCAGCTCGGCGTCCACCAGCGGCGAGTCCGAGCCGATCGCCTCAGCGTCGAACTGTGTGAACTGGCGGTAGCGCCCGGCCTGCGGGCGCTCGTGGCGGAAGAACGGCCCCGAGCACCAGAGCTTCACCGGCTGGGGCAGCTGTCTGCATCCCGTGCTCGATGTAGGCGCGGCAGATCGCGGCGGTGGCCTCGGGCCGCAGCGTCAGGCTGCGCCCGCCCTGGTCCTCGAAGGTGAACATCTGCTTCTGGACGACCTCGGTGGACGGGCCCACGCCGCGCGCGAAGAGCTCGGTCTGCTCGAAGACCGGCGTCTCGATGCGCCCGTAGCCGGCGAGCTCGAGCGTCGCGCGGGCGGTCTCCTCGATGCGCCGGCGGACCGGCTGGTCTGCGGGCAGCACGTCGAGCGTGCCTCGCGGCGCCTTGATCTTCTCGCTCACGGGAGCGACCTTACTTCGCCCGGCAGAGGCGTCGGAGCCGCCCCGCTAGCGGGCGAGCTCGGCGAGGAACGGGTTCGTCGCGCGCTCGGCGCCGAGCGTGGTCAGGCCCATGTGGCCGGGGTGGACCTTCGTCTCGTCGGGGAGCGTGTCGAGCAGCGTCCGGATCGACTCCATCAGCGTGCGGCCGGTGGGGTCGCCGCCGGGCAGGTCGACGCGGCCGACCGACCCCTGGAAGAGGACGTCGCCCGAGAAGATCGCCTGCTCGTCGGGGATCGAGTAGGTGACGTGGCCGGGGCTGTGGCCGGGAGTGTGGATGACGTCGATCTCGAAGCCGCCGAGCTCGAGCATCTCGCCTCCCTTCAGCAGGTGGTCGGCCTCGTAGTCCTCGAACGGGCCGAAGCCGGGCCACGGGACGTAGGAGTTGATGTCGGCGATCACCTGCGCCTCGATCTCGGGGCACCAGACCGGCGCGCCGGTCGCCTTCGCAACCGGAGCCAGCGCCCCCACGTGGTCGAAGTGGGTGTGGGTCAGCAGGATCGCCTCGACCTCGGCCCCCGATCTCGTCGACGACGGCGAGGATCCTGTCGGCCTCGTCGCCCGGGTCGACGATCAGCGACTTCTCGGCGTCGTCGCGGCGGAAGATGAAGGTGTTCTCGGCCACCGGGCCGACGGTGAACATCCGGACGTCCACGCGCCCGCTACTCCCCGCCCGTGGCCTTGGCCTGACGCTCCCGCTGCTGCCTTGGCGAGCTGCCGGTTGTAGAAGAAGCGGTCGGTGAAGTACGCCATCGGGACGTAGAAGACGACCATGAAGAGGGCGATCCCGAGCGACGCGCCGATCGGGCGGCCGAAGACGAGCGCCAGCAGGACGAAGAAGATGAGCGCGGCGACGAGTCCCTTCTTGGCGGCGCTGGCCCACGTCGGCGGCCCCGCCGCGGCGCGGCCTGTGCTCGCGGCGCCCCGCTTGCCAGATCCGCCGGTGCGCCGGGAGGCTGCGCGCTGCTTGGCCTCGGCGCGGTTGCGCGGCTTGCCTCGGGGCCGCGTGTCGACCTTGCCGCCCTGGGTGCCGCGGTGCTTGCGGCGGCGCTTCTTCTTCGTCGGGGCCATGGCCTGGAAATCTAGCGCCCGCCGGAGCCCGTGATTCGCTCGATCACGTGCTGGGCCGGGTCGAAGTCGCGGATCGGCGGGTCGTCGGGGTACCCGGCGAGCGCCGCTTCGGGCGCGAGCCCGACGAGCTCCGCCTCGACCGGGCGCGCCCCGTGCTCGGCGGCGAGTCGTGTGGCGCGCTCGACGACCTCGGCCAGCGGCACCGCGATCGGGTCGTGGACGTTGATCGAGACCTGCGAACGGCCGTCGTGCCAGGGCAGCCCGATCGCCCGCACTCCCTTCGGCCCGCCGCCGGACTCGCGCAGGCTCTCGGCCACCGCACGCGCGATCTCGGGGTTCGGGGTGTCGAGCTCGAGGTTGAAGGCGACGAGCGGGCGCCGCGAGCCGACCAGGGTGGCGCCGGCGCTCGGGTGCGGCTCCGCGGGGCCGCGGTCCGGTGCCAGCTCGCCGACTAGCCATCCGCCGCGCCAGCCCCGCCGGCCCCCCGCGGCGAAACCAGGAGCGCTCGCGGCGCTCGTCGGTGCTCGCGAGCTCTCCGTAGAGGAAGACCGGGATGCCGAGCTCGCCGATGCCGTCGGCGAGCTCAAGGGCGGCGGCGTCCGCCGCCTCGCGCTCGTCCTCGCCGATCCAGACCATGGGACAGACGTCGAGCGCTCCGATGTGAGGGTGCAGCCCGCTGTAGCCGCGAAGGTCGATCAACTCCATCGCGTGCTTCGCGCCCGCCAGCGCCGCGGCGATCAGCTCGGGCGCCTCGCCGCTGAGCGTGAACACGCTGCGGTTGTGGGCGCCGTCGAAGTGTGTGTTGAGCAGCCGGGCGTGGGAGCCGAGCGTGATCCCGAGCGACGTCGACGACGCGCTCGCTGCGGCCCTCCGAGAAGTTGGGGACGCAGAGCAGCACGTCAGTTCACCAGCAGCTCGCCGTCCCGCACGAGCGCCTCGCCGTCGAGCTCGACGGTCGGGCGCATCACGACGCAGTCGAGGTGGACCGGGACCTGGACGTTTCCACCGATCGCCGCCGACGCGCCGAAGGCGACGTGTGCGGTGCCGAGGATCTTCTCGTCCTCGAGGATGTTCCCGGTCAGCATCGCCTTCTCGTTGGTGCCGATCCCGAGCTCGGCGAGGTTGGTGCCGTCCTCGCCGTGAGCCGTCAGCAGGTCCATGAAGGCCATCCCCTGCCCCCCGCGCGCCGAGGTCAGGTGTCCCCCTTCGACGACCAGTTCGACAGGGTCCGCCGCCAGGCCGATCCCGGCGAGCGAGCCGTCGATGACCAGCGTCCCCCACCCGTTCGCCGGCGGGATGAAGCCCTCGCCACACGGCAGGTTCCCGAACGCGCCGCGCTCGGTCAGCACGCCGGCGTCGGGGATCGCGGTCCGGCCCTCGAGGTCGAGGTGAAGATCGCTGCCGTTCGGGCAGGTGATCACGGCCTCCGAGGCTGCATCGAGGCGCTTTGCGATCTCTCCGCCCTTGCGCCTCAGCCCCTCCATGTCCGCGCCCATCACCCGGGCGAGCATCTCCTCGGTCGCGCCCGGAAGAGTGGCGATGCGCGCTCCGGCCTCGCTGGCGCGCTTGCGGGCGGCGGTATGGGAGAGCGACTGGACGGTCGGTGCCAGCACGACGTCGGCTGTGGCCATCGCATCGGCAAGGGTCGCCGGCGGCTCCCCGGCGTGCGAGGCGCGCTCGGCCATCACCGCGAGCACTGCCTCCGCCCCGGCCTCCTGGGCCTCGGCGCGCATCGCCCCGCCCATCGGCTGCGTGGCGGGGTTGCAGATCACCAGCACCTCCTCGCCGTCGCGGACGCCGAGGCAGTCGCGAACGACCGCTCGTACTGCCTTTCCGAGGTCCGCGTTGCTCATTAGCCTCACCATATGGCCCGGACGATCTACGCCGCCGCCGCGACCCTCGACGGCTTCATCGCCGACGATGACGGCGATGTCGAGTGGCTCACGGGCTTCGAGCCCCATCCGCTCGACTTCGTCGACAAGTTCCCCGTCGACGGGTTCCTCGAGGGAATCGGCTCGCTGATGATGGGCTCTACCACCTACGAGTCCATCCTCGACATCGACTGGCCCTACGGAGACCGCCCCAGCTGGGTCATGACCAGCCGCGACCTGCCCGAGGCCGACGGCGCCGACATCCGATTCCGCGACGGTTCCGTCGCCGGCGTTCATCCCGAGATCGCCGCATCCGCCGGCGACAAGGACGTGTGGCTGAACGGAGGAGGAGGCATCGCCTCCGATCTGCTCGAGGCCGGCCTCATCGACCAGGTCCAGCTGACCCTCGTGCCGATCTTCCTCGGCGCCGGCAAGCGCCTCTTCGAACCGCCCGGTCGACCGGGCGATGAAGCTGACCGAAACCCGCGCACTCGCAGGCGGCCTGGCTCCATCTCGTCTACGAACCCGCGAAGCCGTAGCTGGGGCGAATGGCCAAGACCGTCTACTTCGCCGCCGCCACGCTCGACGGCTTCATCGCCGACGATGACGACGGCATCGACTGGCTGACCCGGTTCGAGCCGACCTACGACGGCCCCGGCGACAAGGTGCTCGAGGCGATCGACCAGCAGATCGAGAAGACCGGAGCGCTCGTCATGGGCTCATCTACCTACGAGTTCATCCTCCCGCACGATTGGGCCTACGGCGATCGCCCGACATGGGTCCTCACCAGCCGCGAGCTGCCGGCAGTCGATGGCGCCGACATCCGCTTCCACAATGGCCCGGTCGCCGACATCCATGCCGAGATGCTCGAGGCAGCGGGCGACCCGCAACCTATGGGTGGTCGGCGGCGCCCCGGTGGCCGACGAGCTGGCCGCGGCCGGCCTCCTCGACGAGCTCCACGTCACGATCGTGCCGGTCATCCTCGGGTCCGGCAAGCGGCTCTTCGAGAAGCCAATTGACAAGCCGATGCCCCTGCTCGGCACCCGGCAATTCGACAACGGGATGTTCGAGCTGCGCTACGCCTTGGCGCACTAGCCGTCGCTACCCTGTTCCCCGCCCCGCCGGAGTAGCTCAGTCGGTTAGAGCAGCGGAATCATAATCCGCGTGTCGCAGGTTCGAGTCCTGCCTCCGGCACTGGAAGTGCGTGCATCTGTGCGGTTTCGCGAGTGGTGTTCGCTACGGCTGGGAGCTGCGACCGGCGTGGAGCGCGACGCGCCAGCGTCGGATCCAGTCAGGCCCGCTGACCAGGCCGCCCTCGACGCCCCGAAGCCGCGCGGCGCGGATTCCGAGTCCGCGTGGTTTCGGGGCTCAGATGGACTTCCCGGCCGGGTGGTACGTGAGCAGCACGACCCCGGAGTCGAACCGCTTCACGTCGTCGAGCTCGAGTCTCACGGTGCCCCGGTCGCCGAGCACGTGGACGTTGCCGTCCCCCCAGACGAGCGGGTTCAGGAAGACCTCGAACTCGTCGATCAGGCCCTTCTCTGCGAGGGCGTAGGCGAACTCGCCGCTTCCGTGCATGAACAGGTCACCGTCGACCTCGTCCTTCAGCCTCGGGATCGAGTCCTCGATGTCGCCCTCGAGCAGGGTCGCGTTCCACTCGAGGTCGCCGGAGAGGGTCCTCGACCCGACGTACTTCGGCATCGGGTTGACCATGTCCGCCCACTTCCCCGACTCGCTCGGCCAGTATCCCGCCAGCCCCTCGTAGGTCACGCGGCCGAGGACCATCCCGGCGGATCCCGCCTGGCGCTCGAACGAGTAGTCGCCGTGGTCTCCGTCCGGCTGCACCCACTCGCCGACGGGATCTATGACGCCGTCAACGGTGGCCTGAGTTGTAGCGATCAGCTTGCCCATCTCGGATCTCCTTCGCTCGCGGGCGCTCTTCTCTGAGAGCCCTCTACCCATCCGACGAACGGGGAAGCGCGGATTCGACATCTAGCGGCGGATGCGCTCAGCGGTGCCGGGCTAACGCCGCGTGCCGTACAGCGTCGTCCTCACAGAACCGCCCTCGGAGTGCACGACCCGAGCGGTCAGGGTGCAGTCCTCCGCGCGAGCCACGGTCGGCTTGACCGGGTAGCTGACCGGCGACGCCACAGAGAAGGCGCGAAACCGAGTCCTGAACCCTCGATCCAAGAAGCACGTGATGGAAACCTTCACGCGAACGGTCTGCTCGCGTTCGCCGCGGATCTCGAGGGCGAAGCGCTTGGGGCTGGTGAGCCTGCCGTCGACCTTCGTGGTGACCTTCGGTCCTCCACTGTTCTCGTTGGAGTCCAGCCGCTCACCGAGCTCGCTTCCCGCGCCCAACGCCGCCGTCGCAAGCAGGCCCGTCGCACCTACCGCCAGCAGGGCGGTTCGGAGTAACCGTCGCATTGGCCGACCCTACGTCCTGGGCGGGAGCCGGCGCAACCGACAACCGGCGGTCAGAACTGCCGTTTCCTCTGTTGCCACCTTGGCCGAGAGGTAGGCACCCCTGAGACGGGAGACGGTAAGGCGGTGCCTGAGCACCGCCTTACCGTGCCGCCCGCTCAGTTGACCAGCACGTAGAAATCGCTGTCGCTGAATGCGTTCGTGGTGATGAGGTGAGTCGATATCCAGGCCTGGTGGCCGGGCAGGGTCCCCGCGCAGGTTCCGAATCCGCCGCCGAATGCGACGAGGCGGACCCGCGCGTTGTGATCGTCACTCTCAACACTGGCCACGATGTTCCTCGGAGTGAACGGCACCCTGATGCAGTAGCCGCCGGCGGCCGACTTCGTGGCCTCGAGTCCGCCGAATGCGGTCCCGGGCGAGATCGAGGCGTCGCTTCCGACCACCCTCCCGCCGGCTCGGGCTGTGCCGTCGAGGCCGGGCGCTCCGGCGGGCCCCTGCGCCTTACTGATTTGCTTCGCGACTTCCTTCTTCACCAGCTTCTTGATGCTGACGCCGAACACCGGCGACGCGATCGCCAACGCAGCGATCAGGCCGAGCGCAACCACGACGGTTCGCCATCTCGGTCTCTTCATTTGAGCCCCCTTTGATCGGTGGCCCTTTCGGGCCACACGGGGCTCCTCAGGCACCGACCGGGCGAACCGCCCCTCCTCGCCTCAGCGCTCGCAACCCTATTGCGGGTTGGGACGAAACGCTAGGCGGCAGCCTCACGATGAGGCAGCTTCCAGTCCGGCCGCACGAAGTGGCAGGTGTAGCCGTTCGGGTATTTCTGCAGGTAGTCCTGGTGCTCGGGCTCGGCCTCCCAGAAGTCACCGGCCTCGTTGACGAGGGTGATGACCTTGCCGGGCCAGATGCCCGACGCGTCGACGTCGGCGATCGTGTCCTCGGCAATCCGGCGCTGCTCGTCGGTCGTGTAGAGGATCTCTGAGCGGTAGCTCGACCCGACATCGTTGCCCTGGCGGTCCATGGTCGTTGGATCGTGGATCTGGAAGAAGAACTCGAGTAGGTCCCGGTAGGAGATCCTCTCGGGGTCGAACACGATCTCCACAGCCTCGGCGTGGTTTCCGTGGTTTCGGTAGGTCGCGTTCGGGACGTCGCCGCCGGCGTAGCCGGCTCGAGTCGAGATGACTCCGTCGCGCTCCCGCAGCAGCTCCTGCACACCCCAGAAACAACCTCCGGCGAGGATGGCGGTCTCAGTGTTGTCGGTCATCGTGGCGCTCCTTCTCGGTTGCCCATTGACTCTAGCCGGGGTTCGCCATGTCGTCCCATCGCCAATACCATCGGCCGGAGGACGCATGGCAAATAGCTCTGAGCAAAGCGATCGGCAGCCTCTGATACTGGCGGTGGACGACGACGTCGAGACGCTTCGCACGCTCACCCGCGAGCTGAAGCAGCGCTACGACGCCGACTACGAGGTCGTCTGCGAACGTCTGCCGCGACGAGCGCTGCAGACCCTGGAAGGCGCCCGGGACGGAGGGCACGAGGTGGCCCTGGTGCTCGCCGACCAGGAGATGCCGGATCTCGCAGGCGCCGAACTGCTCGAGAAGGTCCGTCGCCTGCACCCCCACGCCAAGCGCGGCCTGCTGGTGCATTGGGGGGACTGGGCGAACCCGGAGCGGGCGCGCGGGATGGTGGGCGGGATGGCCGCATCCCAGTTCGATTACTACGTGCTCAAGCCGTCCCGGCCGGGAGAGGAGCAGTTCCACCGGATCATCTCCGAGTTCCTCCACGAGTGGGCACACTCGCGCTCGCCCGCGGAGAGCGAGATCACCCTGATCGGTGGCAAGTGGGCCCCGCGCACGCACGAGCTTCGAAGCTTCCTCGCGCGCAACGGCGTGCCGCACGCGTTCGTTGAGGACGACTGCGAGCGCGGGCGCAGCCTGCTCGACGAGGTCGGTCACACCTCCGCCGAAGGCCCGATCGCGATCGTGCGGGACGGTCCCACGCTGGTAAACCCGAGCAACGTCGACCTGGCCAGAGCGTTCGGCGTCAACACCGAGCTCGGCGATCGCCGCGACTTCGACGTGGTCGTCGTGGGAGCGGGGCCCGCCGGACTTACGACAGCGGTGTACGCGGCGTCGGAGGGACTGCACACTCTCGTCGTCGACCGCGGGACCATCGGCGGGCAGGCCGGGTCCAGCTCCCTGATCCGAAACTACCTCGGCTTCTCGCGCGGCATCAGCGGCGGCGAACTCGCTCAGCGTGCCTACCAGCAGGCGTGGGTTTTCGGCACCACGTTCCTGCTGATGCGGGAAGCGACCTCGCTGCGCACGGAGGGGTCGCGCGTGCGGCTGCAGGTGTCCGGTCACGACGTGAGCGCCTCGGCCGTCGTCCTCGCGACGGGCGCCTCTTATAGGGGGCTCGACGTGCCCGCACTCGAGAAGATGACCGACGCCGGTGTCTTCTACTCCGCCAGCACGCAGGGCCAGGCGCTGAGCGGAGAGGCGCTCTACGTGGTCGGCGGCGGGAACTCAGCCGGCCAGGCGGCGATGCACCTCTCGCGCTACGCGGGCGGGGTCACCCTGGTGATCCGTGGCGAGAGCCTCGGCGAGAGCATGTCGCGCTACCTGCGCGACGCGCTCGAGGCCACCGAGAACGTCGAGGTGCGCTACCGAGCCGAGGTCGTCGACGCGGTTGCCGACGAGGACGGATGGCTCGAAGCGCTGGTATTGCAAGACGTCGTTTCGGGCGAGCGCGAGAGCCACGTTGCCGGCGGGCTCTTCGTCCTGATCGGCGCCGATCCCCACACCGATTGGCTGCCGGCCGAGATCGACCGGGACCGATGGGGGTACGTGCTGACCGGCTCGGACCTGCTGCGCGACGGAGCCCTTCCCGACACGTGGCAGCT
Organism: uncultured Solirubrobacterales bacterium; assembly: GCA_963820665.1. Classification (GTDB taxonomy): domain Bacteria; phylum Actinomycetota; class Thermoleophilia; order Solirubrobacterales; family 70-9; genus CAVUAT01. Next base: position 304,564 of record CAWGAL010000004.1, read on the forward strand.
GGACCGGCCTCCCCTGATCCTCGAGACGAGCATGCCGCGGGTGTTCGCGGTCGGCGACGTCCGTCAAGGCTCCACCAAGCGGGTCGCATCGGCGGTCGGGGAGGGCTCAGTCGTGGTCGAACAGCTTCACCGCTTGCGTGAGAGCGATGCCGCCGGGACGCAGGTCGCGGGCTAGTTCTGCCGCTCAGAATCCCAGCCATACTGGGCCCATGGCTTTCGTGCCACCGGCCCGTCATCTGCTCCGCGCCCGCGACCTCGCAGACTTTCGGTATTTCGAGGAGCTCAGCGTCGACGACCTCGCTGAGGCGGCCGGGCTTTCGCGCGCGTACTTCAGCCGCGAGTTCCGCCGGACGTTCGGCGAGTCACCGCACTCCTACCTGCTAACCCGCCGGCTCGAGCGCGCAGCCGCGCTGCTGCGCACCACCGACCGCTCGGTCGCCGACATCTGCTTCTCGGTCGGCCTCAGCAGCGTCGGCTCGTTCACGACGAGCTTCACCCGCAACTTCGGGCGCTCGCCCACGGCCTACCGCGCGGAGTTTCCTCCGGCCGCGCTTCAGGCTCGCGTGCCCGCCTGCATGGTGCACGCGCATGCCCGGCCGAAGAAGCGCACGTTTCGAGAAGACACGGCACCGACGCGGGGTTAGCTTGGCCGGGACACCGAGTCCCAACCCGAAACGTCAGGAGAAACCAATGATCGAAATGAACAGCGCCCAGCTGTGGGTGCACGACCAGGATCAGGCCCTCGCCTTCTACACCGACAAGGTCGGCCTTGAGGTCAAGGCCGACGTGACCCTCGCCGAGATGGGCGACTTCCGCTGGCTGGTGGTCGGCCCTCCCTCTCAGGAATTCGGGATCGTCCTGATGGCGATCCCCGGGGAGCCCGTGATGGACGACTCGACGGCCGAGCGGGTCCGCGAGCTGATGGGGAAGGGCTTCGCGGGCACGATCTTCCTCCAGACCGACGACTGCCGGGCCGCCTACGAGGAGCTTAAGAGCCGCGGCGTCGAGTTCACCGAAGAGCCCGAGGAGCGCCCCTACGGGATCGACGCGGGCTTCCGTGACCCATCGGGCAACTCCTTCCGGCTCACGCAGGTGCGCGAGACCGCCAGCGCCTGAGCGCCGTGACGCCGCGGACGCCGAACGACGAGCGGCCCGCACCTGGCGGGCCGCTCGGCGGTTCGGTGACGCTCGTCTAGATGCTGACGGTGAGAGGAGCGCTGTCCCCCGTGGTCCCGAGGCAGTTGAACGGGCGACCCTTCTTGGCCTTCTTGCCCTTCTTCTTGCTGCCGACCTTGCGGATCGCCTGATCGACGGTGGCGCGAACCGTGACGCTCGCCGGCGCGACGTCGGCCGGCTTCGGCAGGACGACGAGGTAGTCGCCGTTAGAACGCGTCACCGCGGTCTCGGCCAGAGGCGTGACCGTGGTGCCGTTCACGTAGGAGAAGCGCACGGTGCGGTCCTTGCGGCAGCCGCTGCTCGAGGCGACGTTTCCACTGACGGTCACCGTCGTGGTGGCCGGGGTGACCGCGGTCGGCGTCGCAACGACGCTCACGGTGCCCGAGACCTGCTTCGGGCCCTTCTTCGCGATCGCTGCGGGCGCGGCGGCGATCCCGACGGCCAGCGCTGCGACGGCGGTGATGATCATGAACTTTCGCATGAGTTCCTTTCCCTAGCTCCCTGTTGACGTTCGTACCGCTGAGAGCGCCAGGGCCCGCGAAAAAGTTATGGGGCGCTGCCTACTTCGACTTGCCGCTGGAGTTGCCCGAGTTGCCAGGCGGGACGGGCTTCTTCGCCTGCCCGGGGGGCGTAGCGCCGGTCTTGCCGATGGCCTTCCCCTCGTTTCCGCCCGCGTTGCCCTGGGAGCCGCTCTGCCCCGGCGCCTGACCGCTCTTGCCCTGGCTCTTGCCGTTGCCGTTGCCATTCGCTGCACCCGGCTGGTCACCGGCGTTGGAGGGATTGCTTTGGCGCTTGCTCTGGCCCTCGCCCTTGGCCTTCCCCTGTCCATTGCCGCCGCCGTTCGCCTTCGAGGGCGGGCTGGCCGGCGCCGGCGCTGCCTCGCTGCCGCCAGGGGCTTCGCCACCCTGCTGCCCGGCGGGCTCGGTCGCAGGTTCGTCGCCGGCCGGGTCGGCTTGGTTCGGCAACTCGATCCCGACCTTCTCGAACGCGGATTGCGCGGGGCCGGGCAGGTTCACACCCGCGACCGCGAGGCCGGCCCCGGCGAGCGGCACGAGCAACACCGCGAGGGCGGCCTGGGCGGCCAGCCTGAGCCTGCGGCGCCCGTGAGGGATCGCGACCGGGATGACCGGCTGCTCGCCGCGCGCGACCCGCGCCACTTCGGCCAGGCGAACCGCCATCGCGGCGCGATCCGCAGGCGGTGGCGAGCTGACCAGCGTGGCGCGAAGCGACTGCGCGAACGCCGCCAACTCACCTTCATCCGGATTCGGTCGGTTCAGAAAACCCATCTCATCGTCGTAAGCGCCGTTTTCGCTCATCGGGTTACCCCCTCCCCGGCCAGCTCGCGCTTGACCGCAGCGAGCCCCCGTCGTTGCAGCTGCTTGATCGCTCCCGTCCGCTTGCCGAGCGCCTCGGCGACCTGCTCGAGGGAGAGGTCACCGATGATCCTCAGCAGCAGCACGTCGCGCTGGTCGGGCGAGAGCTTCGCCAGCACCCGGTGGACTTCATCCGAGCTGATCCGCGCCAGCGCCCGTTCCGCCACATCGTCAACCGGAGCGGTCGCGGGCTCGGGCGGCTCGGCCACGAAATCCAGCGGCCTGCGCCCCGAATGGCGCCTAGCGTCGACCAGCCGGTGATGTGCGATCGTGAAGACCCAGGCGCGGAACCGCTGGTAGTCGCCCTCGAAGCCCCCGACGTCGCGAGCAACCTGGAGGAACGCATCGCCGAGGACGTTCTCCGGGTCAGGAGCGTTGCTCCCGCGCAGATAGCCGAGGACCGCGGGGGCAAGATCGCCGTATATCTCCGCCCACGCGGATTCGTCGCCCTCTTGCGCCGCCTGCAGCAGCGCCGTGAAACGGTCGGGGGCCATCGCCCCGCGACTGTAGGGAAAGGGAGGGAGCGATGTGGCGCGTCACCCTCAGCTTCGACTCACGCGTAGCGGTGATGGAGGTCGAGCGTGTTGCCGTCGGGGTCCTTGAAGATCGCCTGGTGGCAGACGCCGCTGTCGATCGTGTCCATCATGAACTCGACGCCCTTCGCCTCGAGCGCCTCGCGGGCCGCAGCGACGTCGGGGACCTGGAACGCGAGCGGGGCGCTGTGCGGCGCGAACTCCTGGCCGAAGGCGTCTGACTGCATCACGGCAATGGTCAAGTTGCCGGCCTGGAACTCGCCCGCGGGCCTGTCGCCCCAGCGCTTGACGAACGGGAGGCCGAGGACCTCGCCGTAGAACTCCGCGGCCTTCTCGTAGTCCTGTGTGGGCACCGTTACGAAGTCGACGCCGGTGATGTTGATGGTGGAAGTCGTCATCTCGCTCCTTGGTCGCTGGTCGGTCGTGGCTTTCGGGCGGATACGGTTGCACGATGACGAGCGTCGTGGTGATCGGAGCGGGCTTCGCCGGGCTCTCAGCGGCCGACGCCCTGCGCACCGCGGGCGTCGAGGTCACTGTGTTCGAAGCGCGCGACCGGGTCGGCGGGCGGGTGTGGTCGGTGCCGTTCGGCGAGAACACCATGGTCGAGCGCGGGGCCGAGTTCATCCTGCCCGGAAACACTGCGGTCGAGGGGATGGCAGAGCGCTTCGACCTGCCGCTCGTCCGCAAGGGCACCCCGTACGGGCGCCGCGAGCCCACCGGTGACGAGGCGGTGCCCCAAGCCGAGCTCGAGGCCGCGTTCGACCGGATCGCCCAAGGCGTGGAGGGGTCCGCGGGCACGGTGGCCGACGCGATCGACGCGCTGGGACTGCCCCAGCCCCTGGCCGCGCTGATTCGCGCTCGGATCGAGGTCTCGATGGGCCATCCGGCAGACGACCTGCTCGCCGAGGTGCTCGGCGAGGGGGCCGCGACCTTCGGAGACTTCGACAGCTACACCGTCGCGGGCGGCAACGCGATGATCGCGCGGGCGCTCGCCGTCGAGCTCGGCGAGGCTGTCCACCTGAGCTCGCCGGTCAGGCGGGTGACCTGGTCGCCTGACGGGGTGACGGCCTACACGGACGACGGCGAGCGCAGCGCGGACGCCGCGGTGATCGCCGCGCCCGCGTCGGTGCTCGGCGAGATCGCCTTCGATCCGCCGCTCGAGGGGGCGACTGCCGACGCGCTCGCGTCGGTCCGCTATGGACAGAACGCGAAGCTGTTCGTCGCGCTGCGCGGGCCCAGCCCGCCGAGCGCGATCATGTCGGTCAGGGAGCGCTTCTGGACCTACACCCAGCTCGATGCCGAGGGCGAGCCGACGCCGGTCGTGACCGGATACGCGGGGACGATGCCCGCCGTCGAGGCGCTGGCCGCACCGGATGACCCGGGGGGCTGGATCGACGCCGTCGCTGCGCTGCGGCCCGACCTCGACATGAATCCTGAGGGTGCCTTCGTCTCGACCTGGCACGACGACCCCTGGGTGCGCGGCGCCTACTCGGCGCGAAGCGTGTCGTCCCCCCTGCGCGACGCCGATCTGGTGAGGCCGATCGGGTCGCTCCACTTCGCCGGGGAGCACACGGCCGGCGACTGGCACGGGCTGATGGAAGGCGCGCTTCGCAGCGGCAAGCGCGCAGCCGAACAGCTGCTCGCGGCCCGGTAGAGCGAGCCTCAGGCCGAGACCGAGAACCGCAGCTTGGCCCGCTCGAAGCGCGGTGCAGACGCGGCGCCGAGCGCGATCGCCGGCGTGATCACCCCCGTCCGCTCGGGGGTCGCCCCCTCCTCGGCGAGCAGCAGGCCGGCCTCGCCGAGCATGCGCGCGGTGGTCAGGTAGCCCGGGTGACCGTCGGCGTCGACGTCGACCCGAAGCTCGTTGCCCGAGGCGCTGCGCGCGTCGATTCGCATGTGCCACTTCCAGTCCTCGATGCGGTCGGCGGCGGGACCGAAGCCCGAGTCGGGGAAGACCGCGCTCATCGTGCCCGAGAGCCGGCGCTTCAATCCTGTGCGGTGCGAGCGGGCGAGCGCGCCGAACCCGGCCTGCGTCGCCGAGAGCGCGCCGGCCGCCGCGAAGCGCAGGGGCAGGGTCGCGGTCGGCCCTCCGATTGCGATGCCCTCCCGGTAGCGAAAGGCCCTGCCGGCGCCTGAGAGCTCAGCCGTGCGATGGATGACCGCGGGGTTGATGAAGGCCGCGGGCGTCATCGGGGCGATCACGGCGCCGCGAGCGTTTCGACGAGGGGCGACTCCAATCGGGCTGCGCGAGCGCACGACCTCCGCGAAGGCAGGGTCCCCGACCAGCGCGGCCGGATCGGCTGCGACCTCGGAGTCGGGGCCGCCGACGACGGCGGCCATCGACTGGAGCGTCCCGCCCGAGATGATGTCGGAGGGCCTCGGGATCCCCGGCTGCGGAGCCGTGGTGACCTCGAGGTCGACCTCGGCGAGCGGCTCACCCCATCGCTCCTGAGCGGCCTCGGCGGCTAGCAGGACCGCGATGTCCGGCGGCAGGGCCTCAAACCCCGAGACCTGGACGACCTTGACGCCGGCCGCGTCGGCCCGGCCGTCGAAATCCCGGATCACCTCGCGCGCGAACGGGATCTCGCCCGTGAGGTCCATGTAGCTCGCTCCGTTCGACACGCACGCCTCGATCACGGGGCGCGCATACAGCGTGTAGGGCCCGACGAGGTTGAGCACGACCTTCGCGCGCGACGCCATCGACGAGAGCGAACCCGCGTCGCCGAGCTCGGCCGAGATCGCCTCGGCGCCCTCCACCCCATCCTCGCCGAGGATGCGCTCGAGCTTCGAAGCGTCGCGTGCGGCCGCAGCCCAGCGGATGCCCGTCTCCTTCGAGCGCTCGTCGAGGTAGGCCGACACGCGCCGGCCGGTGACGCCGGTCGCGCCGAAAACCACCACGTCGAGGTCTCGCTCCGCCATGCGAGCACCCTACCCCCGCAGCAGGGACCCAAGCGGGTACGAATCAGATGGAACGGGTAGGCGCGGAATCCAAACTGAATCGAGGAGGCAATTCCGATGGCGAAGCTCGAAGCGGGAACCGAGAACGAAACATCCGTTGAGATCCACTACGAGGACGAGGGCAGCGGCGATCCCGTCGTCCTGATCCACGGCTGGCCGCTGAGCGGTCGCTCCTGGTCGCACCAGGTGCCGGCGCTCGTGGACGCCGGCTACCGCGTGATCGCCTACGACCGCCGGGGGTTCGGCGAGTCCTCACAGCCCGAGGCCGGCTACGACTACGACGGCTTCACCGCCGATCTGACTGCCTTGATGAACGAGCTGGACTTGAATGACGCGACTCTCGTCGGCTTCTCGATGGGCGGCGGCGAGGTCGCGCGCTACGTCGCAAACGAGGGCACGGATCGCGTGAAGAACGCCGTCTTCGCCGCCGCCGTTCCCCCCTACCTCTACAAGTCGGACGACAACCCCGACGGCGGGCTGGACGACGAGACGATCGGCCAGTTCGAGGAGGGCGTCAAGTCCGACCGCGAGGGGTTCGTCGACCAGTTCCTCCACGACTTCTTCGCCGCTGGAGACAAGGACGACCTCGTGAGCGAGGAGGACCTCTCGGCCTCGAAGGAAGAGGCGATGAAGGCGTCCCCCAAGGCGTTCCTCGACTGCATCGCAGCATTCGGGCGAACCGACTTCCGCGACGACCTCGAGAAGTTCGACCTCCCGACGCTCGTCATCCATGGCGACTCGGACGCGATCGTGCCGTTCGAGGTGAGCGGCAGGCGCACCGCCGACACGATCGACGGGAGTGAGCTGATCGTCGTCGAGGGCGGCCCGCACGGCATGAACGCGACCCATGCGGACGAATTCAACGAGGCGCTCCTGAAGTTCCTGGCCTCCTGACCCTGGCCTGAACGAAAGAGGGCCCGGCGCTCTCACGCCGGGCCCTCCGAATCTCGTTGCGGCCGGAGCCGAGCTAGGCGGCTTCGCGCCAGGCGTCCAGCGTGCCGTTGCCGGCCAGCTGCTTCAGCGCCTTGGCCTCGAGCTCACGCGCCTGCTCCTCCTTGATGCCGAGGGTGCGCGCGGTGCCGCGGACCGAGGTCTCGCTGCGCCCGCCGGTGCCGAACCGAAGCTCGACGACCTGACGCTCCAGCTCTGAGAGCTGGTCGAGGGCCGAGGTGACCGCCTCTTCGCGGTGGCTCTCGACGACCTCGTCCTCGGGAGCCGGCGACTCGTCGGTCCGCAGCTCACCGAGCGTGGTGTCGCTCTCGCCGCTGACCGTCTGGTCGAGGCTAGCCGTGACCTGGGTCAGGTCTCGGAGCATCGCCACCTCGACCGCGGAGAACTTGGAGTTCGCCGCGATCTCCTCTTCGGTGGGGCTGCGATCGAGCTCGGCCGTGAGCTCGTTCTCGACGCGGTTCAGCGTCCGGAGCTGCTGGGCAACGTTCGCCGGCACGCGGATCTCGCGACCCGTGTTGTCGAGGCCGCGCTGGATCGACTGCTGGATCCAGAGCGTCGCGTACGTGGAGAACTTGAATCCCTTGCGCCAGTCGAACTTCTCGGTGGCGCGGATCAGGCCCGGCATCGCCTCCTGGATCAGGTCCATGAAGGACAGGCCCAGGCCGCGGTAGCGCCGCGCGATCGAGACGACCAGGCGCAGGTTGCTGTTGACCAGCTTCTCCTTCGCCGCGAGGTCACCGCGCTCGATCCGCTTGGAGAGCTCGATCTCCTCGGCGGCCGTGAGCAGCGGGAACTTGCCGGCCTGGTTCAGGAAGATCCTGAGGCCGTCAGTGGTCTCGACGTCGGCGGTGTGCTCCGTGCTGCGGCGCTCGGCCGCAGCGGCTGCACCGCTGTGGTTGGAATGATCACCGCGCGTGCGACTGTCGCCGCGGGTGCGGCTGCGCGTGCGGCTCTTGTTTGAAGTTCTGTTTTCTCTCATCTTCGGCTTCCTTTCTCGCTCGTCCCGGGCCACTCGGGCCGACTTTCGGCTCGACCTGTTCAGTGACCGTGGGCTCGCGTGGCGACTGAGCCTCGTGGGCACATCGTCGTACAGCAGAGGCTGTTGTCAGGCCCGGTTCCCTTGGCTTTCAACCCACCCAGAGCGCTAACGATTGATAAGTGTACACGAATAGTTGAGTTTGTCAACCTTCGCGAATAACGCCTTCGTTCGCGTTCCGCTGCGCTTCACGCTCGCCTCGAATGCCCAGAAACACGCCCAAATAGGCATCGGAGCGGTCCCTGGCGGTGGCAGAAAGAGGGCCGGGCTCACGCCCGGCCCTCCGTCTGACAGCGGACCCCCCAAGAGGCCCGACATATACCCCTGCGTCGTTAGACGACGAACGGATCGACTGCGTCGAGCACCTGCTGCATGTCGAGCGTCGGATCGAACGAGTCCGGAGCCGGGGTCTCGCCGTTCAGCAGCCTGATGGCGGCTGCGTGGCGAGCCTCGACCTGGACGATCGTGCCGGCCGTGGCCAGCAGCTCCTTGGACTTCAGGGCCGGGCCCGCGCCGTTGTAGGCGCTGACACCGGTGTCCTCGAACGTCTGGGCGAGCTCCAGGAACGAACCCTGGTTCGCGAACGCCTGACCGAAGTCGACGCCCGGGGCCTCGACGGGGGTGCCGCCGAGATCCGAGATCGTCGCCTTCAGGGCGCTGACGTGCTCGGCCTCGTCCTTGCCGATCAGATCCACCAGCTCGGTGGCCTCTGCGTCGTACTTGCCCTCGGCCTTGGCCTGGTCGTAGAACGCCGCCTCGAGGTACTCGAGGGTCAGGGCGAAGTTCAGGATGTCGATGTCACCCATCTCACCCTGAGCGAACGCCTTGCGGATGAACGGGCCGACCATGGTCATGCCATAGACGGCGCCGACAGCCAGGGCGCCCTTCGCGATGAAGGCGCTGCGGTTCATGTCTTCGACGTGAACCTCGGCCAGCGCCGGATTTGCGATGTGATCACTCATTGCTTTCTCCTTTCGCTGGTCGTGGTCAGCTGACGATGAACGGCTGGACAGAATCCAGGACGGTCTGAGCATCGGCCGGCTTGGCGAAAGCGCCATCCGGGGTGATGATCTGGTCCGTCAGCGTGTTGAGGGCCGCCGCATGGCGAGCCTCGACCGAATGGATCGACAGCGCCGCGGCAAGAACAGCCGGGCTCTCGATCGCCGCGGCCTGCCCGAGGTACGCGGCAGCGCCGAGGTTCTCGACGTCGGCGGCCGTCTGAAGTACGACGGCTGCATCGGTCACATCGAACTGCGTCTTCGGCGCGGGGGCCGGCGTACCGCCGAGCTCCTTCACCGTCGACGTGAGGGCGACGACGTGCTCGTCCTCGTTCTTCTGGAACTCCTTGATCAGCGCCTGGTCCGCTCCCTTGAAGAGACCGCTGTTCGCGACCTCCGCGTAGAAGGCGGCCTCGAGGTACTCGAGGGTCAACGCGTAGTTGACGATCCCGATGTCGCCCTCGCCGAACTGCGCGAGTGCGTCGTCAGAAGCGGCCGTCTCGGTCGTGCTGCTGCTGGTGCTGGTCTCGTCGTCGTCATCGCCACAAGCGGCGATGAGGACGGAGAGGCTGGCGGTTCCGCCCGTGAGGGCCATGAACTTACGCCGTGAGACCGGGTCGTCGAGAACACGACGCGCTGCGGAGCTCTCGACCTCCTCGGTCTGTGACTCAGCCTTGCTCATAGTCACTCCTTCTTCGTGTTCCGGCGAGTGCATCGTTCACACCCGCCCTTCCCTTGCCTTTGCGCGCCTACTGGAAAGTTGGATCAAAAAGGAACCGGAGGAAACGGCAGGAAGTCCGACCCAGCACGCCCGAAAGTGATCCGCCGCATTGGCAGACGCGAAGTACCTACGATTGCTGACCGACGGCGCCGGCATCCCGCCAGGCGCCAACCCCACCACGTAGGGAGTCCCGAATGCCGAACATCGGAGTACCCGAGATAGCGATCGTCCTGATCATCGCCCTGATCATCTTCGGCCCCAAGCGCCTGCCCGAGCTCGGACGCTCGATGGGTCGCGGTCTGAAGGAGTTCAAGGGTTCCGTCGCCGGAATCACCGGAGACAACGACGATGAGAAGGAAGCCAAGAAGGTCGCTGCCGCATCGCGCCCGCAGCCGGTCGACGCTGAAGTCGTCACCGACAGCAAGGCGTAGTACCCGCATGCCGAAGGTCAAGGTCAAGCCCGTCGCGCACGAGCAAGAGGTATCGCTGGTCGATCACCTCGACGAGCTGCGCACGCGAATCATCACGTCGCTGTTCGTATTCGGCGTGGCGCTGGCGCTGTGCTTCTGGCAGAACCATCTGCTGCTGGACATCGCCAACGGGCCCCTGCCCGAGGGCAGGGAGCCGATCACCTTCGGCGTCGCCGAGCCGTTCACCACCACCCTGACGGTCTCGGCGTACGCGGCGATATTGCTGTCGCTGCCGATCCTGCTCTACCAGGCCTACGCCTTCGTCCTGCCGGCGCTGAAGCCGACCGAGAAGAAGGTCGTGATGCCGTTCCTGCTGATGGCGCCGTTCCTGTTCATCGGCGGCGTCATCTTCGCCTACTTCGTGGTGGTCCCGGCCGCCACGGACTTCCTCCTGAACTTCAACGAGGACCAGTTCAACATCGAGATCCGGGCTCGCGAGTACTACAGCTTCTTCGCGATGGCGCTGATCTCCGTCGGCGTGCTGTTCCAGATCCCGACCGGGATCCTGGCCGTTACAAGGCTCGGGATCGTGACCGCGGACCAGATCGCGGCCAACCGCCGCTACGCGATCCTGTTGATCGCCGTGATGGCGATGCTGCTGCCGGGGACCGACCCGATCACGATGCTGATCTCCATGGCTCCCCTGGTGGTGCTGTTCGAGGGAAGCCTGCTGCTGGCGCGGGTGCTGCCTCAGCCGAAGGAACGCTCCCTCGAGGAGCCCGAAGCGCCCCCCGCCGGCGCCTAGCGCAACCCCCACCGCCGCGGTTTGTTAGACCACTCGTGATGGCGGGGACGAACAGAGCTTGGAAGCGGGCGGCGGGCGCGGGGGCGCTCGCCGCTTTCGCGCTGCTTGTGGGTGCTCCCGCCGCGGGCGCCCAGTACCCGGAGCCGACGCCCGCCGCGCCCAACCCGTGCGTCGGAGCCCAGGCCGCGCTGCTCCTCTGCCCGGACCTTTCGATGGCCCCGCCATCCGAACTCTTCACCTCATCCGGCGGCGGCAAGGTGCTGCTGCACGCGGCCAACGACATCCGCAGCCGCGGCGAGGGGCCGCTCGAGATCCGCGGCACCCGGACCTCGAAGCGCTACATGTCGGTCCGCCAGGCGATCAGGACCACCGCCGGCAGCTTCAAGCTCTACGACACCCCCGCGCAGCTGGTCTTCTACAACATCCCGGGCCAGGGTCCCTATTGGAAGTTCCAGTTCGCGGCCCTGTTCCAGATCTGGAGCATCGACGCCGCGGGCAACCGCGCCGCGCTGCTGCGCAAGGGGCCGAAGGTGAGCTACTGCTTTCGCGACCTCGAGCGCACCGACCCGGGGCCTCGCAGCCCGCGCAAGCGCGTGTATCCCGCGTGCAGCCAGCGCGGCGGGATCAACAAGCGCACCCTCGGCACCTCGGTCGGATGGTCCGACGTCTACCCCTCGAGCTACTACCAGAACTGGATCAACGTCAAGGGGCTGCGCGGGTGCTTCGACTTCGTGATGATCGCCGACCCGCGGAATCAGCTGTTCGAGAACGACGAGGCCAACAATCAGGGGTCGCGGCGGGTGCAACTGCCGGCGACGAAGAAGGGGAAGGTCAGGGGCTGCTGAGCCGCCGGCCTAGGAGATCAGGGCGAGCACGGCCTTCTCGATCTTCTCCCGGTCGGCGAACTCCCCCGGCTCGGCATCGGCCGCGGCCCGCTTGAGTGCCGGGCCGATCGTGGTGCCGCCCGCGTATGCGTCGATGACCTTTGGGTCGATGTAGGAGTTGCGGCAGACGGCGGGGGTGTTGTCGAGGTAGGTGGCGACCCGCTTGACGGCCTTGTTGATGACCCGCTTGCGCGCGGCCTTGGTATTCGCGCCGTCATCCATCTCTGCTATCGCGGCGGCTGCCAGGACCGTCGCGTTCCAGGTCCGGAAGTCCTTGGCGGAGAACTCACCGCCCGTGACCTCCTTGATGTAAGCGTTGATGTCGGCCGAGGTCACGTCGCGCCAGCGGGTGCCGTTCTTGTAGGCGAGGAGCTCCTGCCCTCCCCCGCGGCGGCGCTTCAGCTGGCGGATCAGGCGCTGCACCTCCGGCTCGGCCACCTCGCGGCGGTGGCGCTTTGAGCCCTTCGCCTTGTAGTCGAACAGCACGGATTCGCGCTCGCAGGTGACGTGGGACTTGCGCACGGTCGCGAGGCCGAAGGTCTTGTTCTCCTTCGCGTAGCGCTCGCCGCCGACGCGGAAGAAGCCGAGGTCGAGCAGGCGGATCGCGCCGGCGAGCACGCGCTCCCGGGACGGCTCGTCGCCGAGCATGTCCTGCTGCAGGCGCTTGCGAAGCTTCGGCAGAGCCGCGCCGAAGTCCGTCATCTCGTCGAACTTCTGCTGGTCGCGGCGGGTGCGCCAATCCGGGTGGTAGAGGTACTGCTTGCGCCCGGCGTCGTCGACGCCCGTCGCCTGGATGTGGCCGAGGGGGTCCTTCGAGATCCAGACGTCCTTCCACGCGGGCGGGATGCCCAATCCGGAGATCCGTTCGAGCTCGCCTTTGGCTCGGACCGCGCTGCCGTCCTCGCGGCTGTACGAGAAGCCGCTGCCGCGGCGCACGCGCGTCAGGCCGGGCTCGGAGACGTCACTTCTGCGAAGGCGGGGCATCCCCCGTCTCTTGCCCCGAGTTGCGCCGGTCGAACCCGGCGCATGACGCGACGGGCACCCGGGGGTACTTGGGGTAGGCCGGGTCCTCGCGCGAGCGCAGGCACATCGAGAAGGTCGAGCCGCGCGTGTTGTGGATCAGTTTCTGGTGCGCGCAGCGGTCGCAGAGGCCAGCGCCGGCCACGTTCAGGCCTTGGGGCCAGGGCCCTCCGGCGGCTCCGGATCGCCGGTGACGCGGACGCTGTCGGAGTCGGTGACCTCGACGCCATCGCCTTCGATCTCGACGCTCTCGCCTTCGATCTCGGCGTCGACGACGGCGGCCTCGGCGGCCTCGACCTCCTGGACGGCCTTCTCGAGGCCGAAGATGGCCCGTTTCAGGCCACCGGCGACGTACTCGCCGCCGCGCGCGGCGCGGTCGATCGGCTCGGTGAGCTTGACGACCTTCGAGAGGAGCTCGTTCATCCGCTCGGCCTGGGCCAGGGCGCTGTCGGTCTGCGCCTGCATGGCCTCCATCTGCTGGCGCGAGGTCTCCATCAGCTCGTTCGCCTGCTTGAGGCTGGTGGTGACGGTGCCGGGCAACTCGATCAGGGCGATGACCGCCCCGACGGGCTTGGTGACGATCTCGCGGAACACGGCATCAAGCGTAGACCCTGGGATGAGCCGGACTGGGAGGTTCACTTCAGTTCGTATAGTGGCTCGATGCGGACTTTTCGGCGGTTGCTCGGCTTTCTTCGCCCCTACAGGCGCCCGCTGACCTTTTCGCTCCTGCTCGCCTGGATCGCCACGGGAATGACCGTCGGAATCCCCATCCTGCTCGGGGCAGCCGTCGACGCGATCGAGGATCAGCGTCGCGACGACATCCTCCCGCTCGTCCTCGCGCTGCTCGGCGCCGGCATCCTGCGACTCGGGCTCACCGTCGGGCGCAGGCTGATCGCCGGCAGGGTCTCGCTCAACGTGGAGTACGACCTGCGCCAGACCTTCTATGAGCACCTGCAGCGCCTCGAGCTCGGGTTCTTCGACGGCCAACAGACCGGGCAGCTGATGTCGCGGGCGACCGTCGACCTGCAGTCGATCCGCTTCTTCCTCGGCTATGGGCTGATCTGGGTTTCTCAGAGCCTGCTGACCATCTTGTTCGCCGCGACCGTGATGTTCGCCTACGACCCCTTTCTCGCCGCGCTCGCCCTCGCGCCGGTGCCGTTCCTGATCGCGACCGCGACCCGCTACAGCCGGCGCAATCGCCCCGCCGAGCAGGAGGTCCAGCAGCGCGTCGGCGAAGTCACCGCCGGTGCCGAGGAGAGCGTCTCGGGGATCCGGATCGTGAAGGCGTTCGCGCGGGAGAAGTTCATGATGGACCGCTTCCGCCGAGCGGTCGACCGAGTGTTCGATCAGAGCATGGTCACGACGAAGCTGCAGGCGTTCTACACGCCATTCATGGGCTTCCTCCCGAACATCGGCATCGCGGTGGTGCTGCTGGTGGGCGGCCGCCAAGTCGTCAACGGCTCGATCTCACTCGGCGATTTCACGGCCTTCTACGCCCTTCTGATCATGCTCTCGGGCCCGGTGCGCTGGCTCGGGATGTCGCTGAGCATGGCCCAGCGCGCCGTCGCCTCCGGCAACCGCCTCTTTGAGATCCTCGATCGCGAGCCGAGCATGCAGAGCCCGCCCGGAGCCCCGGAGCTTCCGCCGGGCGGCGGCCACGTCGAGATTCGCGGCGTCAGCCTGCGGTACGACGGCAACGAGCCCTCGCTCCGGGGCATCGACCTCGAGGTCGAGCCCGGCGAGACGATCGCTCTGGTCGGGCCCACCGCCTCGGGCAAGACCAGCCTCGTGGGCCTGCTCGCCCGCCTCTATGACCCCAGCGAGGGGAGCGTCGTGATCGACGGCGCCGACATCCGCGAGGTCGACCTCGGCGCACTGCGGTCCGAGATCGCCTTCGTCGCCGACGACAGTTTCTTGTTCTCGGACACCGTGGCGGGCAACATCGCCTACTCGCACCCCGATGCCACGCGTGAGCAGGTCGAACTTGCGGCGCGGCGCGCCCAGGCGCACGAGTTCATCGTCGAGCTGCCCGACGGATACGAGACGGTCGTCGGCGAGCGCGGGCTGACGCTCTCCGGCGGTCAGCGCCAGCGGGTCGCGATCGCGCGGGCGCTGCTCGCCGAGCCGCGGATCCTCATCCTGGACGACGCGACGTCCTCGGTCGACGCGAGCACCGAGACCGAGATCAAGCGCGGGCTGCGCGAGGCCATGCAGGGGCGCACGACCTTCATCGTCGCCCACCGTCTCTCGACCATCTCGCTCGCGGACGAGATCGTCGTGATGGACCACGGCGAGATCGTCGACCGGGGGACGCACGAGGAGCTACTCGAGCGCTGCACGCTCTACAGCGAGATCGCCGAGAAGGGGCTCGAGGACTCGGTCTACCTGCAGCGCGACCTCGAAGAGCGCGAGGAGCTGGCGCGGCTTTGACGACTTCAGGAGATCGGGAGAGAAAGCTGCGGGACGAGGAGCGCGAGGCCGAGCGCGAGGCGCTCGAGGTGGAGGAGCGCGAGGAGGCGACGTACCAGCACGGCGAGAACCGGTTGCGCGCGATCGTGCTGCTCTTCGGCTCGCTCTGGCGGCTGATCCGCGGCGAGGACCAGCGCGGGCGCAAGGTGCGCTGGCTGCTCAGCCTGTTGCGCCCGTACCGAAAGCAGGTTGTGCTGATGTTCGTCGGCCTGCTGATCGCCACGGCCGCGACACTCGCTCCCCCGGCCCTGGTTGGTCTCGCGACCGCCGAGATCGCATCCGACAGCCCGTCGATCGGCGAGCTCGATCTCATCGTGGCCGCGTTCATCGGAACGGCGCTTCTCTACTGGGGAGCGAGCTACGTGCAGACCTACCTCGTCGGATGGGTGGGGCAGCGGGCGCTGCAGGACCTGCGGCTGAGGATCTTCACGCACCTGCAGAAGATGTCGATCGGGTTCTTTACGCGGAACCGGCCCGGGGTGCTGATCTCGCGGATAACCAACGACGTGGATGCGCTCGACCAGTTGATCAGCACCGGCGTGGTGACGTTGTTCCAGAGCACGCTGACCCTGGTTGGTGTGGTGATCATCATGCTCTTCCTCGATGTGGGGCTCGCGCTCGTCGTCTTCCTGACCTTCCCGCTGCTGGCGATCGCGAGCGTCGTGTTCCGCATCGTTGCCGCCAGCGCTTACCGGATCACGCGCGAGCGGATCGCCGAGGTGACCGCGTATCTGCAGGAGAGCCTGAGCGGGATCCGCGTGGTGCGGAGCTTCGCGCAGGAGCGTCGGCACGTGACCCGGATGGGCGAGCTGAACGAGCTCAACCGCGAGGCGAACATGAAGACGGTGTATCTCAACGCCTCGTACTTCCCCGCCGTCGAGTTGCTGTCGGCGATCGGGACCGCGGTCATCCTGGTGTACGGCGGGTACCAGGCCCTCGACCTCTCCGGGGACGCCCAGGCGGAGCAGATCGGCGTCGTCGTGGCGTTCGTCGCCTATCTGGCGACGTTCTTCGATCCGATCCAGCAGCTGTCGAACCTGTACACGACCTACCAGCAGGGGATGGCGGCGCTCGACAAGATCTTCGACCTGCTCGACACGGAGCCGGACCTGGTTGACAAGCCGGGCGCGATCGACCCGCGGCCGCTTCGCGGCGATATCGAGCTGGACCACGTCTGGTTCTCGTACGCGGAGATCATGGACACCGATGACGACCGCTGGGCCATGAAGGACGTGTCGATCGAGATTCCCGAGGGTGAGACGCTGGCGCTGGTCGGCGAGACCGGCGCGGGGAAGTCCACGCTGGCCAAGTTGGTGGCTCGCTTCTATGACCCGCAGAAGGGGCGGGTCCTGGTGGACGGGCACGATCTGCGGGACCTACGCGCGCAGTGCCTGCGGAGCCAGCTGGGGATCGTGCCGCAGGAGGGGTTCCTGTTCTCGGGATCGGTGCGCGAGAACATCTCGTTCGGGCGGCCCGACGCCTCCCCGGAGGAGATCGAGCAGGCCGCCGAGGTCATCGGCGCCGGCGGATTTCATCACGCGCCTGCCGCAGGGCTTTGACACCGAGGTCGGTGAGCGAGGGGTCGCGCTCTCGGCGGGCCAGCGGCAGCTGATCGCGTTCGCTCGCGCGCTGCTGGCCGAGCCGCGGATCCTGATCTTGGATGAGGCGACTTCGAATGTCGATGTGCGCACGGAGCGGACGATCGAGGAGGGGCTTGAGACGCTGCTGTCGGGGCGCACCGCGATCGTGATCGCGCACCGCCTCTCGACGATCCGCAACGCCGACCGCATAGCCGTGCTCGAGAACGGTCGCATCGCCGAGATCGGCACGCACGACGAACTGATCGCCGCGGAGGGCCGCTACGCGGCGCTCTACGGCTCGTGGTCTGAGCTCGCTGCCGCGGCTTAGGGCGAGACGCCGCCGCCGGGGCTGACGCCGCCGCCGGAATCGTCTGTGCCGCCAGAGTCCGTGGATCCGCCGGTGTCGCCGACGCCGCCGCTGGTGTCGGGCGTGACGGGTGCGGGCGTGACGGGTGCCGGGGCGACCGATGAGTCGCTGGCTGAGCCGTCGGCCGTGGTGGGATCGACAGCGCTGACCTCGCCGCCGCACTCGGTGAAGCCGTAGGTCTCGGCGGCCGTAGCCGCTTCGGTCTTGGCGGCGTCGAGCTCGGCCTCGAATTCGGCGGTGTCCTCGCCACGCTCGTTGGCGAGGCCGATCTTCTCGCCCGCGTCGACCTGGGCCTCGAGGCCGGCGAGGAACTCGTCAAGCGTGGCGCGCTCCTCCTCGGGGGGGCCGAGCTCGGTGAGGTCGTCGAGCAGGCCCGCGCGGATGTCCGCGATCTCTCCCGACGCCGTGAAGCCCTCGCCGTTCGAGACGAATTCGCCGATCGAGGCGTTGGCCTCCTCGCAGAGCGCGTCTGCCTCTTCGATGTAGTCGGCCTTGTCGAGCGAGCCGGTCGTGCTGCTCTCCGTGGGAACGACGATCGGGACCTCCGGCGAGTCATCGCCGCCACAGGCTGAGAGAAGCAGCGCCGCGCCGAGAATCAGCGCAAGCGCGGGAATGAGTCGTACCCGGCTCATCGAAGCCCGAAGGTAGCAAGGTCACTGGACTGTTCCGCCCGAGCCCGCCCAGGCGCCACAGGCACGTCTCAGCCGGTTTCGCTGCCTGAATCGTCGTCTTGGAGCGGCTCGACGAGCCTGAGATGCCGAGGCCGGAGAAGGTTCTTGGCTCCGTAGGTATCGGTCTGGCTGTGGCAGTTCGCGCAGAGGAACTTGATGTTCTCCAGCCGGTTGTCTGAACCGTTTCCGTTGACGTGGTGGAGCTGCATCGTCAGCGGCTCTCCGAGCCATTCGGTGATGCCGCACTCCTCGCATTGGTTCCGCTTCAGCCCCTCATCGAGTAGGCGCCATTTCAGATGGTTACGCGCCGTGCGACGATCGTCGACGAGCAACTCCTCGATCGGAATTCTGCGCGGCCGAGGCACGATGTCGCCTCGTTGTACGGCCGCAGACCACGCTACGGAGGAGAAGCCGAACCGCTCGCGGCACTGCCGGAAGCTCAGCCCGCCGTCGTAGGCGGCCCGGATCTCGGTCCAGTCGTAGCGCCGGGCGAACCGGGGATCTGCCGGCAGGTGCAACCGCCGGGCGTGAAAGACGACCGCCGTCTTGCCGATGCCCAGCCTGCGGGCGATCTCGCGCTGACTATGCCCTTCATCGAGCAGCGTCCTGACCTTCTCCCGCATCACCCCTGGCGGGAGCTTCGGACCCCGTTTGCTCTTGCCATCCCCATCCGCTGACACGAACGTATGTTCGCAAATGGGCCGGACGCAACGGGCCGAAAGCGGAGCTCGAATCGACCGTAGCACTGGGGATCTAGGGATCGAACCTAGGCTTCGAGAACCAGAATCTCGCGTGCTTCCTCTACACCAATCCCCACTGATTCAGTGAACAAAGCCCTTTTTGGGGCATCGCCACGCGGCGAATCCTAGCCGTTGAGCAGCGAGTCGAGATCGGAATCGGCGTCGGCGAGCGCGTCCTTACTCGCCGACACGTCGACCCCCTTCGCCAGCAGCTCGCGGGCGTAGCCCAGGTCCTCGGAGCGGCCTATCGCGAGGCAGCCGGCGATCTTGCCGGCGGCGAGGTAGAAGACCGTGAACTCGCCGGCGTCGGGGTCGCCGCGCCAGATCGTCTCGTCCCACTCGTGGGCGGGGCCGACGTATTCGAGGCTCGCCCAGTCGGCGAGGTCGCTGAAGAAGTAGGGCACGACGTCGTAGGGGTCGGTCGAGCCCATCATCGCCTTCGCCACGTACTGCCCCTGCTGCATCGCAACGTCCCAGTGCTCGACCCGCAGCCGCCGCCCGTGGACCACGCTGTCGTAGGAGCACACGTCGCCGGCCGCATAGATCCCCTCCACCGACGTCTGAAGCGAGGAGTCGCAGACGATCCCGTCGTCGACCTCGAGCCCGGCGCGCTGCGCGAGCATCACATCCGGCTTGACCCCCGCGCCCACCACGACGAAATCGCCCTCGACCGTCGCCCCGCTCTCGGTCACAACGGCGGACACCCCCTCGTCCCCCTCGAACGCCGCAAGGGTCTCACCCGCATGAACCTCGACCCCCTTCTCAGCCAGCAACGCTCCGAACCACTCCCCCACCTCGTCCCCGAACACTCTCGAGAGCGGGGCGTCCTCCATCATCACGATCGCGCACTCGGTCCCCTTCGCCGTCAGCGACGCCGCCACCTCGCAGCCGATGTAGCTCCCGCCGATCAGCACGACCTTCTTCGCTTTCTCGGCATCCGCGCGAATCGCGTCCGAGTTCCCGAACGCCCGCAGGTAGTGGATCCCCTCCATCTCGGCGCCCTCGACGCGCAGGATGTTGACGTTCGCCCCGGTGGCGATCAGAGCCTTGTCGTAAGCAACGACATCGCCACCCTGGAGCTTCGCGGTTCGCGCCTCGGTGTCCAGCGACATGACGTTCGTCTTCGTCCGCAGATCGACCCCGTTCTCCCCGTACCACTCGGGCGCGTTCACATACGCATCGGACCGCTCCGCCTCGCCGCGCAGGTACTCCTTCGAGAGCGGCGGCCGCTCGTACGGCGGCTCGGGCTCGCGCCCGACCAGCATGATGTCGCCCTCCGCCCCACCCTTCCGCAGCTCGGCCGCGCAGTTGGCCGAGGCCATCCCACCGCCGATCAGAAGAAACTCGGTGCGCAGCTCGGCCACGCGGCTAGCTGCCGGAGCCGTCGCCGTTGGCGGGCCCGAAGAACGTCTTCAGGTCCTCCTCGACGCCGGGGTCGAGCACGGCGAGCACCTCGTCGCCGGACTCGAGCACCGTGTCGGGGCCCGGCACGAACCCCTTGCCATCGCGCAGCACCGAAATCAGCAACGACCCCTCGGGCATGTCGAGGTCGCCCACGCGCCGCCCCGCCACACCGGAGTCCTTGACGAGCAGCATCTCGATGATCTCCAGCCGCTCCTCGGGCAGGTCGAGCAGGTGCACGAGCCCGTACTCCGGCACCTCGTGCTCAAGCAAACGCAGTATCAGGTCGGTGGCCGAGACGTAAGGCTTGATGCCGAGCAGCTCGAAGTGCTGGCGGTTCCGCGGGTTGTTGACCCGCGCGATGATGCGGTCAACCAGGTACTTCTCCTTCGCGACTTGGCAGATCAGCATGTTGTCCTCGTCGTCGCCGGTCACCGCGATCACCATGTCCGCGCGAGAGATACCAGCACGCTCCAAGACCCAGAGCTCGGACGCGTCCCCGTACTGGACGCTGTGCTCGAGCTCCTGCTCGACGGTCAGGTACCGCTCGCGATTGTTCTCGATCAGGCTGACCTCGTTGCCCTTCTCGATCAGCTCGCGCGCGAGGTTCCAGCCGACCTTGCCGGCCCCGACGATGATGATGTACATCCCGTCACCCATCAGTTCGCGTCCGCCGTCTCGCCCGAGGGCGCCCCGCCGTTGCCGGCGGCCTCGCGGATCTGTTCCTCGAGCATGTCGATCGCCACCCTCGTCGGGCAGATCGTGTTCATGCCCTGCTTCTCGTACCACTCGGCGCGCAGCGGATCGAGGATCCGCGCAATCACCGTCGGCACGTTGAAGCGCCGCTTCGCAATCTGAGCGATCACGATGTTGGTGTTGTCGCCGTCGGTGGCGGCGATGAACGAGTCCGCCCGCTCGATCCCCGCCGCCAGCAGCGCGTCCAACTCAAGCCCGGTGCCGACCGTGAACTGCCCGCCGGAGTCCTCCCACGAAACATCGAGGCTCACCTCGAGCCGTGCGTGGGCCTCAGGGTCCTCGTCGAGGCAAGACACCTCGTTCTCCTCGCGCAGCATCGAGCGCGCAACGGTGGAACCGACTCTTCCGCATCCGACGATCAAAATGAACATCGGCCGGGATTCTACGTTTCGTCTTCAATCGGTGTCGGGTCTTCAGGCGGAGCGGTGAGAAGTACCCGGCACGGAGCCTTCCTGAGCACGTACTCCGTGACCTTCCCGACCTCGTCAGGCCGCGCCGCGCCGATGCCTCCGAGGATCGCGCCGCCCCGAACCCGGGTCGGCGGCTCAGCGCCCATCACGATGACCTCCGCGTTCCTCTGGCGCGCCTCGCTGACGATCCCGGCGCCGATCGAGCGGGCCCGCACGAACGCCGTGCCGACCTCGACGTTCTCGTACTCGTCCCCGATCTCGTTGGCCCGCGCGAGCGCCCGATCCGCCTTCTCACGCACGGCCTCGGGCAGCGGCGCCTCGATCGGCACGGTAAGCGGCAGCGCCGCGACATAGATGACGTCGAGGCGCGGCTTGTGCTCGCCCTCCTCCACCTGCGTGTCAGCCAGCCGGCCGGCCGTGGCGATGATGTCGTCGTCGAGGGCGGTCCCGAACACCGGCACCAGGATCGTCGAGAACTCCGCGGCCTCCATCTGGCGCTTCTGCAGCGACAGCTCGGGCACCGTCACCCGATTGGTCAGCGAGGTCCGCTGCACCAGCTTGCGGTACACGACGTAGAAGACCAGCCCGAACGCCATCCAGCCGCCGCCCACCGCGAGCGCCGCGCCGTGGAAGACGATCACGCTGAGCCAGGCGAGCCCGCTCACCACCGCTGCGAACACCGCGGGGAGCGGCAGATCCCGCCCCCGAAGCGTCACGTTCAGCGGCACGGCGAACGGCCGCTCCCGGTCGGGGTCGGTGAAACGCAGCCGGATAACCGAAAGGTGCGCGATCGTCGCCGCAAGCAACGCCCCGAACGCATAGACCCCGGCGAGGAACTCGATGTCGGCCGGAACCGCGAGCGCCAGCGCCATCAGCGCGGCGATGATGATCGCGACGTATGGCGTCGCGTGGGTGCGCTCGAGCCGCCCGGCCCAGCTCGGGATCTGCCGGTTGGTCGCGAGCACGTAGACGTGCCGCGAGACCCCGAGCATCGCGGTGTTCGCCGCCCAGATCAGCACCGGCACCGCCACCAGCACCACGGCCCACTGCATGACGTCGGCGATCCATGGGGGGTCGAACGCCTGCACCACCCCCAGCACCGGCGCCTCCACAAACGACTCGGCGAGCTCGGTCTGGGGACCGTCCGGGGTCGGCTGCACGGGCACCGCCATCAGCGCGATCGCTGCGATACCCGCGTACATCAGGGGAACGATCACCGCCCCGGCAGAGAGCACGCGCCGCAGGTCCTCGGGCTCGAAGTCGAGGTCGGGCGCCAGGTCCGATGCCGCCTCGATCCCCGTGTACGCGATCGTCGCCACGACCGCCGCGTAGATGATGTCCTCGACCGACGGCGAGGCGAAGAGGTCGAGCTGCGCCGTCAGCAGGTCGGGCTCGAAGACGACGATCGCCCCGACCACGATCACCGCCGCCTGCAGCGCGAGGTCGGCGAACGCGATAACCAAGAGCCGCGTCTGCCGCGACCCCCCGGTCACCCCTAGCGCGTTCAGCAGTGCCGCCAGCGCGATCACCGCGGCCGCCACGACCAGCTCCTCCTTGCCCCCGGCGAACTCTCCCCACACCGGGGTCAGATAGTGCGGCACGGTGATCGCGGCCGCCGCGATCACGATCACGTAGTCGATCAGGATCGCCCAGCCGGCGATGAAGCTGATCAGCTCGTTGAAAGCGTGGCGCGCGAAGGTGGACGAGCCGCCGCGCTCGCGGAACATCGCCCCGCCCTCGACGTAGGTGATCGTCGTCAGCGCGAACAGCAACCCCGCGCCGAGGAAGATCAGCGGCGTCAGCCCGAGGCCGCGATCGGCCACGACCCCGATCGAGAAGTAGATCGAGAACCCGACCGCCGACGAGGCGATCGCGAACAGGAAGGGAACGCCGAGTATCCGCTGGGGTCGCATCGCTCAGTCCCGCAGGCTCAGGTAGAGGCGCCCCGCACCGAGCGCCGTGAACAGCAGTCCGAGCAGCAGGCCCGTCGACAGCGGACCCCCTCCCTCAGCGAGCGTGATCGCCACGATCGCGATCCCGAATCCGATGATCATGACCGCGAAGGCCCGGGTCGCGATCTTGTAGCCCTCGCTCGGCCCGGTCCACCGCCCCGGACCGCTCACGTCGGAACCCCGACGGGCGGGCCGCCGTCCCCGTCGGTGCCGGCCGCGGCGCGGGCCTGGCCAGGCTCGCCGACCACGATCACGCGGCAGGGGCGCTCGGCGAGCACGGTCTGGAGGGTCTTCCCATAGAGCGGGACGCCTCCGCGGTAGCGAAGCCCGATCACGATCGCGCTCGCCTTCATCTCCTCGGCCTCCTCCGCGACCGAGTGCCCAGCCTGGTTGGGCCGCACCCGGTGCACGTGGCCGCTGACGCGCAGCCCCCCGATCAGCTTCGCCTGCTCGATCTTGGACTGCGCCTCGCGCTCCTGCTCTGGAAGCGGAGCGTCGAGCGGGAGGTGGGTCGGCACCGTCAGCACCGATACGACGTGGATCCCGCGACGCCGCTTCGACGCGAGCCGCACCGCCGTCCCGAGCGTCTCCTCGGAGAACGGCGAGTCGTCCTCGAAGGGAACGAGGATGCTCTGGTACTCGACCTCCTCCACCCCGAGCGCCTCGGGCAGCACCACCTTGACCGTCTTCGTCACCGGCAGCCCCTGGAAGCGGCGGTAGAGCAGGTAGACGGTGAGGCCGAGGAGCATCCACCCACCACCGGCCGCGAGCGTGACCGGGTCGAGCGCACCGACGACGACGAAGGCTCCGAAGGTCCCGAGGCCGCCGAGCACCGCAGTCAACGGGATGCTGACTCCGCGAATCTTGATGTTGCCGACCGCCGGAACCCAAGTCCGCCGCTCGGAGTCGGGATCCTTCTGGCGCAGCCGGATGACCGAGAGGTGGGCGATCGTGAACGAGAGCATCGCGCCGAACGAGTAGATGGTCGCCAGGAACGCGGTCTCGCCGGGAAGCACGACCAGGATCGCCACCGCCGAGAAGACCAGGATCGCGATGTACGGTGTGCGGAACTTCGGATGGATCGTGCGCAGCCGCTCCGGGAGCTGGCGGTGCTGGCCCATCGAGTAGGTGAGCCGGGAGAGCCCGATCAAGGCGGCGTTGGTCGCTATCAGCAGGATCACAGCCGCCAGAACACCGACGTAGACCCTGAGCACCTCCGTCAGGCCCACCCCGAGTCCGATGTTCTCCACGATCCCGAGTACGGGGTCGTCGGCGAAGGTCGTCCCGAGCTCGGTCGTGAACTCGCCATTCGCCCCCTCGGTCACGGGCATCGCCGAAAGGGCGATGATCGGCAGCAGCGCGTAGAGGCCGATCACGGCGAGCACGACCAACCCGACGCCCCGCGGGATCGTCCTCGAGGCGTCCTTCGCCTCCTCGGCCATGTTCGAGATCGTCTCGATCCCGGTGTAGGCGACCATCCCGACCGCGATCCCCAGCAGGAAGTCCCCCCAGGTCGGGGCCGTCCCGAGCTCGACCTGGTCGACGAGCAGCTCGGGATTGAGGACGAGGACGATCCCGATCAGCACCAGCAGGATCTGCGTGAACAGGTCCGCGACGGCGAGCACGAGGTTCAGCCTCGTCGACTCCTCGGTGCCCTTGATGTTGAGCGCTGCGAGCAGGCAGATCAGGACGATCGCCCCGACCACGTCCGCGGGGCCCTCACCCAGTGGCTCCCAGAAAACCGCGAGGTAGTGCGGCACGAAGAAGGCCGAGATCGCGATCGTGACGATGTAGGTGAGCATCTGGCCCCAAGCCGCGATGAAGCTGAGCAGCTCGTTGAATGCGTGACGCGCGAAGCTCGAGGAACCGCCGGCCTCCGGATACATCACCGTCGCCTCGGTGTAGGAGGCGGCGGTGAAGATGAAGATGACGCCGGCGATCATGAACGTGATCGGAGTCAGCCCGAGCGCGTAAAGAGCAACGACCCCGAGGGCGTAGTAGATGGACGAGCCGACGTTCCCGTAGGCGGCCGAGAACAGCGCGCCCGTCCCGTGAACGCGGGCAAGCGACTCGTCCCGTGGAATACGTCTAGCCAAGGCCCATCAAAAATACGCGGGGCCGAGGCGCAGCCCCGGCCCCGCGCAGTTCAAACAATGGATTCGTTAGAGCGCGACTATCGGGATGATCAGGATCGCGACGATGTTGGCGACCTTGATCATCGGGTTGATCGCGGGGCCGGCGGTGTCCTTGTAGGGATCGCCGACCGTGTCGCCAGTCACCGATGCGGCGTGGGCATCCGAGCCCTTGCCGCCGTGGGCGCCGTCCTCGATCAGCTTCTTGGCGTTGTCCCAGGCGCCGCCGCCGGCGGTCATCGAGATCGCGGCGAAGATGCCGACGACGATGACTCCGATCAGCAGGCCGCCCAGGGCCTGGTAGCTGAGCAGTCCGACGATCACGGGCACGACGATCGGGATCAGCGAGGGAAGGATCATCTCCTTCTGCGCCGAGGCGGTCACGATCGCGACCGAGCCGGCGTAGTCGGGCTTCTCCGTCCCCTGCATGATCCCTGGGTGCTCGCGGAACTGGCGGCGCACCTCTTCGACGACCTGGCCTCCCGCTCGTCCCACGGCCTCGATCGAGAGCGCGGAGAACAGGTAGACCATGATCCCGCCGATCAGCAGGCCTATCAGAACGTCGGGCGAGGCGATGCTGAAGTCGAACACCTTGTCCTCTCCAGCCTCGTCCTGCAACTCGAACAGGAATGCGTTGAACAGCACCAGCGCAGCGAGCGCGGCCGAGCCGATCGCGTAACCCTTGGTCACGGCCTTGGTCGTGTTGCCGACGGCGTCTAACGGGTCGGTGACGTCGCGCACGTCCTGCGGCAGCTCCGCCATCTCGGCGATGCCACCGGCGTTGTCGGTGATCGGGCCGAATGCGTCGAGTGCCACGATCAGGCCGGTCAGCGACAGCTGAGCCATCACGGCGATCGCGATGCCGTAGATGCCGGCCAGCTCGTTGGCGCCGAGGATCGCGAGCAGCAACACGAGCACCGGGAGGGCCGTGGACTGGAAGCCCTGGGCCAGCCCCTGGATGATGTTGGTCGCGTGCCCTGTCTCGGACGCCGCGGCGATCGTCCGCACGGGACGGAAGCGCGTCGACGTGTAGTAGTCGGTGATCACGAACAGGAACGCCGTGACGGCGACTCCGATCAGCGCGCAGAACCAGAGATCGGTGACCGACGCGCTGGCGAGCGCCCCGCCGCTGATGAACGTCTCCGCGTCGGCGACGCCCTGTGCGAGCGGCTCGCTCATCATCCAGTCTGTGATCGGGTAGAACGCGGCGGCCGAGAGCAGGCCGGAGACGATCAGGCCCTTGTAGAGCGCGCCTTCGACGTTGCCCGTTTTGGTGCGGACGGCCAGCGCGCCGATGATCGACGCGATGATCGCCACGCCGCCGAGCGCCAGCGGGTAGATCGCGACCTCGCGGGAGAACTCGCTCGTGAAGGTGAGGACGCCGAGCAGCATGACCGCGACGGCGGTGACCGCGTACGTCTCGAAAAGGTCCGCTGCCATGCCGGCGCAGTCGCCGACGTTGTCGCCGACGTTGTCCGCGATCACGGCAGGGTTGCGCGGGTCGTCCTCGGGAATACCGGCCTCGACCTTTCCGACGAGGTCGGCGCCGACGTCAGCGGCCTTGGTGAAGATGCCGCCTCCGAGTCGGGCGAAGACCGAGATCAGCGAACCGCCGAAACCGAGCCCGATGAGCGCGTCGACGGCCTCCTTGTCGGAGAAGTCGCCGATCGAGACCAGCGCGCCGAAGTAACCGGCGACGCCGAGCAGCGCCAGGCCCACGACCAGCAGGCCGGTGACCGAGCCGCCCTTGAAGGCGACGTCGAGCGCGGGCGGGATTCCGCCGCGAGCCGCCTCGGCGACGCGCGAGTTGGCGCGAACGGAGACGTTCATGCCGATGAAGCCCGCGGCACCAGAGAGCACGCCGCCGATCAGGAAGCCGACCGCCGTCTCGATGTTCTGCAGGGGGATCAGCAGCAGGCCGACGACCACGCCGACGGCAGCGATGATCGTGTACTGGCGCTTCAGGTAGGCGCTGGCGCCCTCCTGGATCGCGCCGGAGATCTCCTGCATCCGGTCATTGCCGGGCGAGAGGGCGAGCAGGCGCTGGGTGATCAGCAGTCCGTAGACCACTGCGGCGCCGGCACAGCCGAGCGCGAAGACAACTCCGTAATCGGTGAAGAATTCAGTCAAGTTCAGTCAACTCCCGGTAGGTCGTGAAAAGCGGCGCGGCAGTCTATTCGCCTGAGCCGCCGGGTGTCCACAGACCGGGGCCGTCGGGCTTTTCGGAGCCTCCGGTGCCTCGGTTTCAGTCGCTTCGCCGCCGCCCGATTGCTGGGCGAACAGCATCTTCAGCTCCGAGACGGCCTGGCGAAGCTGCGCCTGGGCTGCCTCGGGAACGTGCTCGACGAGCGCGTCGGCCGCGTCGATGCCGATCTTGGCCTGCTCGAGGTCGCGCTCGTCCTCCTTCGCGATGCGTCGTGCCGCGAGGTTGAGGATGCTGACGGCGCTCTGCAGCACGAGGTCTTCGATCCGCACCTGGCGGATCTCCTCCTCGAGCTGAGCACGCAACTCCTCCTCCGTTGGCTGGCCGGCGCCCCCCTCACCCGACTCTGGGGCGTCCTGGGGCTCCTCTGCCGCGCTCTCCTCGGGGTCAGGCATGCGAGCAGTCAATCATCAACGGCCGGGACCTGCTGTGGCGCGAATGTGGCGCTCGTCTCGGCGACTGCGGCGGCGTAGATCTCGGGGATCGTCGCGCCGTCGGCGAGGGCGCTGAGCGATCGCTGCGCTCCGTTGCGCTCGGGCAGCGACGGCTCGCCGAGCCCCATCGCGGCCCGCGCGGGAGCCGTCCAGGCGACCAGGTCCTCGAGCGACCTGCCGGGTGGGCACCGTTGCGCGCTTGCCGAAGTCGATCATCTCGCCGCTCGAGCCCATAGCGGATCGCTCGCCACAGGTTCTCCTCGATTTCGCGATCGCCGAGCAGCTCGCTGCGCGCACCCTCGTCGTGGTCGAGCGCGCACTGGCCGACGCACGCGGCGATCAGCGACGCGAGCTCCAGCGACTCGTCGCCGCGGGTCTGCGCGTCGCAGATCCGAACCTCGACGGTGCCGAAGGCGTGATGCGGGCGAACGCTCCACCAGAGCTGCGTCGCCTCGACGATCGCGTCGGTCGACGTGAGCAACTCGACGAAGTCCGCGTACTCCGTCCAGCCGCCGAACGGCTGGTGGACCCCGCAGCGCGGGAACGTGCGCGTGAAGATCTCGGTCCGCACCGAGTGCAGGCCGGTCTCGCGGCCGTCGAGGAACGGGGAGTTGGCCGAGATCGCGAGCAGGATGGGCAGCACCTCGCGCAGGCGGTCGCATACCGCGACCGCGCGATCGGCCCCCTGCACGCCGACGTGGACGTGCAGGCTCCAGGTGTTGTTGCGCTGCACGACCCAGCGCAGCTCGTCGCGCAACCGGTTGTAGTGCTCGGTGTCGATGATCCGCTGGTCGAGGTAGTTCGCCCAGGGGTGGGTGCCGGCCGAGGCCAGCCCGGCGCCCCTCGGCCCGCCAGGGCGAAGAGGCGGCGGCGGCGCTCGCGCTGGCGGGCGGCCGCGTCGGCGAAGGTCTCGCCGCGGCCGGACCGGATCTCGATCTCGGTGTCGATCAGCTCGCCGCGAACCGCGGCGGCGAGCTCGGGGTCGGACTGCGCCGCCTCGTTCAGCTCGACGAAGCGGTGCTGGAGCTCGAGCGTCTCGGGGTCGACGATCGCGAACTCCTCCTCGATTCCGACGGTGAAGTCGGTCGAGGACTCGAAGGTCTCTCGGACGCGCTCGAGCTCGAGTCCCGCGTCGGGCGCCTCGGGATCAGTGGTCATCTTGAATCTGGCTAGGCGAGGTAGAAGTAGAGCGCGTAGAGCAGGTCGACGGCGGGGCTGGAGGTGTGGACCGTGACCTCCGGCGGCACCTGAAGCAGCTGCTCGGAGTAGTTGAAGATGATCTTGACGCCGGCCTGCGACCAGGCGGTCGGCGACCTCCTGAGCGTTGTCGGCCGGAACGGCGAGTACGCCGACGACGACCTCCTCGTCGGTCGACGATCCGCTCGAGGTCGTCGAAGTGGCGGACCGCGAGGCCGCCGACGGTCTGGCCGACGATCGACCCGTCGACGTCGAACATGGCGACGATGCGGAAGCCGTGGTCGGCGAAGATCTCCGAGCTCGCGATCGCCTGCCCGAGCTTGCCGGCGCCGAACAGGGCGATGTTGTGCTGGCCCGCCGTGCGCAGGATCTTGCGGATCTCGCGCACGAGCGAGTCGACGTTGTAGCCGACGCCCCGCTTGCCGAACTTGCCGAAGCCCGAGAGGTCGCGGCGGATCTGGGTCGAGTTGATGTGCGTGTAGTCCGAGAGCTCCTGCGAGGAGATCGTGTCCTTGCCCATCTTGCGCGCCTGCGTCAGCACCTGGAGGTAGCGCGAGAGGCGCGCCGCGACACCGAGCGAGAGGCGGTCGCCGTCGGCGGCCAGTGCGACGCCATCAGGGTCGGCTGCCTGCGCGGCGATGCCGGTGGCTGCGTCGTCGATCACCCGGCGAAACCGTAGCGAGCCTGGCACGCAGCGCGTCCTCGTCGAGCCCGAGCTCGCAGACCTCGACTCGCCGTCGAGCTCGATCACCGGGATCCGCTCGAGGTGGCGCCGCAGCAGCTCGTCGTCGGAGTCGATGTCGATCTCGACCGAGGACGAACAGCGAGCCCTCGCGGCGCATCGCCTCCAGCCCGCGAGCGCGCCTCGTCGCAGAGGTGGCAGTCAGGACGCGCGTAGAGCCGTGACGGTCGGTAGCGAACGCATCGAAGGCGAGGTAGTCGGGATAGGGGATCGGGTCGGTGAAGCGGGCGGCGGAGGCGATCATCGCCGCGTTGTCGGTGCAGAGCTCGATCGGCGACCAGCTTCAGCTCGCACCCCGCGCTCCTCGCACAGCTCGGCGGCGCGGCTCGCGCAGCTCCGCGTTGGCGGCGACGCCGCCGCCGAGCGCGACGCGCCTCCCACTCCCCGCCCTTCAGCGCGCGCTCGAGCTTCGCCGACGAGCTGGCTCGACGATCGCCGCGCTGGTAGGAGGCGGCGAGGTCGGCGCGCGCTTCGCGCGTCCGCTCCTCGCCGAGCTCGCGCACCTTGTAGACGAGCGCGGTCTTCAGGCCGCTGAAGGAGAAGTCGAGGCCCGGGTCGCGCGTCATCGCGACCGGGAAACTCGAACGCGTCCGGGTCGCCCGCCTCGGCCTCGCGCTGGATCGCCGGGCCGCCCGGATAGCCGAGGCCGAGCAGGCGCGCGCCCTTGTCGAAGGCCTCGCCCGCCGCGTCGTCGAGCGTGCCGCCGAGCACCTCGAACGATCGCGGCTCGCGCACCGCCGGCGAGCAGCGTGTGGCCGCCGCTGGCGATCAGGCAGAGGAACGGCGGCTCGAGCGGGCTCGGGCTCGAGGAAGTTGGCGGCGACGTGGCCGTGCAGGTGGTCGACCGCGATCAGCGGCAGGCGCTGGGCGGCGGCCAGCGCCTTGGCGGTGCTGACGCCCGACGAGCAGGGCGCCGATCAGGCCCGGGCCCTGCGTGACGGCGACCGCGTCGAGCGAGGCGAGCTCCGCCCCGGCCTCGTCCAGCGGCGCCGTCGACGACCGAGTTGACGAGCTCCAGGTGGTGGCGCGAGGCGACCTCGGGCACGACGCCGCCGTAGCGCTCGTGGAAGGCGGCCTGCGAGGAGATGACGCTCGAGAGGACCCTCGCGCCGTCGGTGACCGCGGCGCAGGTGTCGTCGCAGGAGGTCTCGATCGCGAGCAGCTCACGCCGGACCGCTCCGAGGCGCTAGGCGACGACGCCGGCTCGCGGGAGCCCGCGAACCACATGATCAGGGCGTCCTCGCCGTTGTCGTGGTAGTAGCGGCGGCGCCGGCCGGCCGAGCGGAAGCCGAAGCCCTCGTACATCGCGATCGCCGGCATGTTCGAGATCCGCACCTCGAGCGTGTAGCGGGCGCCGCTGCCCGCCTCGTCGAAGAGCCGCTCGATCAGCGTCGCGTGGCGATCCCGCGGCGGCGGTGCTCGGGGGCGATCGCGACGTTCATCAGGTGCCAGACGCGGTCGTAGCGCGCGCAGACCAGGTAGCCGACCAGCCCGTGCTCGTCCTCGGCGGCGAGGCAGATGCCCTGCGGCTTCGAGAGCTCGAGCACGAACATCGCGAGCGACCACGGCGTCGGGAACGACCGGCGCTCGATCGCGATCACCGACGGCAGGTCGCAGTAGGAGAGCTTGCGGATCGTCAGCCCCTCGGCTCCAGTCACGCGTCTCAGTCTGTCTCGCTCAAGCCATCGCTCCGCGTCGGGTGCCCTCAGATAGACCGGCTCGACCGCCTCCGGTGCCCCCGCGCTCCGCCCCCTCACCCAGCGCGCAGATGCCACCGCGCCGAGACTCGATGAACGGGATCGTCGGGAGCCGCGACGTCGGCGCCCGCGGCCTCCAGTTGGTCACGAAATCGTAGCGAGCCGTCCCCTGCCGCCAGCAGGCGGTCTCGCCCAGGTCCGGCGACACCGCTCCGCGAGCTCCTCGGGTCGCGCGACGAACGGCGCGCCAGAGCCTCGTCGCCGTCCGGGCCCGCGGAGCGCCGCGAACGCCTGGCCCCGACGGGCGTCGAGCACCGCGAGGAGCGTGGCGCGCCCGAGCCGCCCGGCGTCGCGGCGATGCCCGCGGCCAGCGCGTCCAGGCTGCCGACGCCCGGCGAGCGGCAGCGCCGCGAGCCTGCGCGAGCGCTCGGGCGGTCGCGATCCCGATCCGCAGGCCCGGTGAAGGAGCCCGGGCCCCACCCCGACCGCGATCCGCTCGACCTGCGTCCCAGCCACCGAGCGCGTCGACCGCGGCCTCGACCTCGGCGAGCAGCAGCTCGGAGTGCCGCGGGCGGCCGGCTCTCGTCGGGCCCGATCGACGCCTCGCGCACCGGCTCGCCCGCCGGCGGTCGCCGCCACCGCCACCCACGGCGGTGGACGAATCGATCCCGAGTCACTTTCATCCGGCCACCGCCGCGAATAGGGTCCGGCCGACCGGAAAGCTCAGAAAGAGGGAGAAGGAACATGGATTCGGAGTCCAGCAGGTTCGCACATCATCGCCCGTCGCGCGCGCGCCGGCCTCGCGGTGCTCGCCGATCGGCGCGCTCGGCGTCGGCTTCACGGCCTGCGGCGACGATGAGGAGGATCGAGGCCACGGACTCGGTCAACGCCGCAGCTCGAGGAGGCCGGCGTGGACACCGACGAGCTCCAGGACTCGATCGACGAGGCCCAGGACTCGGTCGAGTCCGCGCTCGAGCGACGTCGACACCGAGGAGCTCGCAGCAGCAGGCCGAGGAGGCCCAGAAGCAGCTCGAGGAGCTGCAGAACGGCAACTAGCCCAGCTCGATCTCGCGCTCGTCTCCGCCCGCGTGGCGGATCTCGATGCGGCGGGTGGCCCGCTCGATCGCGGAGCCGCCCGCCGCCGGCCACTCGACGAAGGCGACCGAGTCGCCGTCGATGTAGTCCTCGAGCAGCGCCGGGTCCTCGGCCCCGATGTCCTCGAGCCGGTAGAGGTCGAGGTGCGACACCGGCACGCGCCCCGCGTAGCGCTGGCCGATCGTGAAGGTCGGCGAGGTGACCCTGCCGGTCACCCCGAGCGCCCGGCAGGCGCCGCGGATCAGCGTGGTCTTGCCCGGCCCCGACCTCGCCGCTGACGAGGACGACGTCGCCCGGGCGCGAGCTCGGCGCCGATCCGCTCGCCGAGCGCCTCGGTCTCGGCGGCCGAGGCGGTTCGCTCAGCGGCCATCGCCATGGCGGCATCGGGGCGGTCGCTCGCGGCAGCGCGGCGACCGCGCGCGTCGCGGCTGACCGGCCGCGACCTCGCCGGGCACCTCGCCCAGGCGGACCGAGCCGATCATCTCCGAGCCGCGCGCCCGAGCGGCTCGAAGAAGTCGTCGTAGTGGGTCGGCACCACCACCTCGGGATCGAGCTTCGGCAGGATCCGCTCCCAGTAGCGCTCGGTGAAGGAGCGGCCCGGCGACGCCCGCCAGGAAGACGTCGACGCCCGTGGTGGCGGACGGCGTCGTCGATCAGGTCGGCGCTGCCCTGGTGGTAGAGCGTGATCCCCGCGACGGCGATGTGGATGCCCCAGACCTGGCCGCACTTGTAGGCGTTCGGCGAGAGCCCGTCGAGGTGCTCGCAGGTCAGGTCGCCCGAGTACGGGACCGCCATCCCGAGCAGCAGCTTCGAGTGGCGGCTGGGGACGAAGCTGACCTCGAACGGCCCGAGCTCGTAGACGCGGTAGGGCTCGACCTCGACCGCGCGTGTCCTCCAGCCGTGCAGCGCCATCAGCCGCGCGCAGCGAGTCCGACCCGTAGGCCGGGCAGCCGAAGCGCCCCGACGACCGCCGGTGCGTCGACGGCGTGGTCGAAGTGCGTGTGGCCGACCAGCACCCCGGCGACCTCGCCGCCCGGGTGCGGGCAGGAAGCGGTCGAGCGCGGCGGGGTCCGGCAGCGCGGTGCGCCGGCGGAGCAGCAGGCTCGTCAGCGGCACCCGCGAGACGTAGGGGTCGATGTAGATCGAGATCCCCTCGTAGCCGAGCCGGTAGCCCGAGACGCCGAGCCACTCGACCTCGAGGCCCGTCCGGCAGCCCGAGCCCCGCGGTCTCCATCTCGCGCGAGCGCCTGCTCGCCGTCGCGGTTCTCGCGCGGCTCGCGAGAGCCGCGAGCGCAGCAGGTCGGCGGCGTGGCCTGCGGGACCCACCGGTCCTCAGGCCCGCCGAAGATGTCGAGCTGGTCGTCGGACGGCGCGGCCGGCCTCGGGCTGGAGGTCGGCCTCGGCCGCTGCGCCGGCGATCCCCGGCGGCGGCTCGGGCAGCGGCCGCTCCAGCAGCGCCGGGATCGCCTTGAAGTCCTCGCGGAGCTGGTCGGCCGTGCCGGTCGCCCGCAGCCCGGCGGCCGGGTGGAAGAGCGGGCAGCACGTAGAGCGAGCGGCCGCCGATCACGTGCTCCTGCGGGGTCCCGCGGACCTTGGTGATCCCGGTCGGGTTCGCGGTCAGCAGCTTCGTCGCGAAGTTGCCGAGCGTCGCGATCACCGCGCGGCTGGATCAGGTCGATCTTCGTGCTCGAGCCACGGCCGGCAGATCTCGATCTCCTCGGGCTGGGGGTCGCGGTTGCCCGGGGGCCGGCACTTCAGGACGTTGCGATGAACACGTCGTCGCGGCTCAACCCGACTCCCTCGAGCAGCTCGCCGAGGAACTTCCCGGCCCGGCCGACGAACGGCAGCCCCGTCCGGTCCTCCTCGGCGCCCGGGGCCTCGCCGACGAACATCAGGTCGGCGTCGGAGTTGCCCGCGCCGAACACGACCTTGGTCCGGGTCTCCGAGAGCGGGCACTTGACGCAGATCGAGGCCTCGCTTGTAGACCTCGACCAGGCGCTCGCGCGGGCTGCGGCGCCTCAGCCACGCGCGGCCCTTCCGCGCGCGCTTCTCCTTCGCCCGCTGCTTCGAGAAGCGCTCCATCGCCCCGCCGCGGTCGGTCCCCCGCTTGTCCTCCAGGCGGCGCTTCTGGTTCGGTCGTCAGCTGCCGGTTGATCGGCGCGTAGCTGCTCGACATCAGGCGCTCTGGGTTCGCCGCGCCGCACTCGGGGCAGGCGACGTCCGCCTTCGTCGAGGCCGACGTGCGAGCCGACCAGCTCCTCGAAGCGGTGGCCGCAGCTCCGGCAGGAGAACTCGTAGAGCGGCACGCCGTGATCGTAGTTGCGGCCGCCGGGCGCGCCTATAATTCCGGTCAGGCCGCGACTCGACCGGAGCGCGGACCGGAGCAGATTCACCTAACCACCCCAACGTCCACACACAGCCGTCTGGTATCTCCGATGCGGGAACTGGAACGGGACCTCGATCCCCACCCCCACCGACCTGGCGCCGATCGCTATCGTCGGTCGCGGACGCGTGGGCGCGAGCCTCGCCGCCGCCGCCGAGGCGAGCCGGGATCCCCGTGCGGCTCGCCGCGAGCGCGGACGCCGCCGAGGCCGCGTCCGGCGCCACCGCCGCCCTGCTCTGCGTCCCCGACGACGCGATCGGCGAGGCCTGCGCGGCGGTCGCCGCCGCCGAGCCCCGCGCCGGCGCTGGTCGGCCACGTCGAGCGGCGCCACCACGCTCGACGCGCTCGACGCCGCCGCGACCGCGAACGGGTCGCTCGCCGTTCTCGCTCCATCCGCTCCAGACCTTCCCCGCACGGCGCCACGCCGGTCGCCGGCATCCCGGCCGCCATCGCCGGCTCCGACCGAGGCCGCCGAGGACTTCGCAGACGCGCTCGCGCTGGCCCTCGGCATGCGCCCGTTCGCGGTGCCCGAGGAGCAGCGCGCCGCCTACCACGCCGCAGCGAGCATCGCCTCGAACTTCCTCGTCGCGCTCGAGGAATCGGCCGCCGGCCTGCTGGACGCCGGCCGGGATCGAGGACGCGCGCGAGCTGCTCGCGCCGCTGGTGCTGCGCGACCGCCGCCAACTGGGCCGAGCAGGGCGGCGACGCTCTGACCGGCCCGATCGCACGCGGCGACGTCGCGACGGTCGAGCGCCACCGCGCCGCGCTCGCCGAGTCTGCCCCGGAGCTGATCCCGATGTACGAGGCGCTCGCCGAGCGAACCGAGGCGCTGGCCTCCGAGCAGGTGGCGGCACGCGTGAAGGTCGTGCCGGACCAAGGACGAGCTGCGCGCCGAGCTGGCGCCCGCGCGCCGCGAGGGCAAGCGGATCGGGCTCGTCCCGACCATGGGCTTCTTCCACGACGGCCACCTCTCGCTGATGCGCGCTGCGCGCGAGACGTGCGACATCGTCGTGGTCAGCCTGTTCGTCAACCCGACGCAGTTCGGGCCGAGCGAGGATCTCGAGGCTTACCCGCGCGACGAGGACCGCGACGCTCGAGCTCGCCGAGCGCGAGCAGCGTCGACGTGCTCTGGGCCCCCTCCCACGAGGAGGTCTATCCCGAGGGCTTCGCGACCTCGGTCGAGGTCGACGAGGCCCTGACCGGCGTGCTCGACGGCGACCCGGCCCAACGCGGGTCCTCCCACTTCCACGGCGTCACGACGGTCGTGGCCAAGCTCTTCAATTGCGTACAGCCGGACGTCGCCTACTTCGGTCGCAAGGACGCCCAGCAGGCGCTGGTGATCGAGCGCATGGCCCGCGACCTCGACTTCCCCGTCGAGATCGACGTGCTGCCGACGGTGCGCGACGCCGACGGCCTGGCGATGAGCTCGCGCAACAGCTACCTGAGCGAGGAAGAGCGACTCAGCGCGCTGGCGATCTCACGCGGCCTTCAGGCAGCGGAGCACGCCGCCGCAGCCGGCGAGCGATCGACGCGGGCTCTGATCGCCGCCGTGACCGCGGAGCTCGGTAACGCCGGCGTCGAGCCGGAGTACGTCGAGGCACGCGGGGCAGAGGACCTCGCTCCCATCGCAGAGCTGAACGGCCGGCCCGTCCTGCTGGCCGTAGCGGCCCGGGTCGGCCGGGCGCGCCTCATCGACAACGTCGTCATCAACACGCCAG
The DNA here is from genome assembly GCA_963820665.1 of uncultured Solirubrobacterales bacterium. Taxonomy (GTDB): domain Bacteria; phylum Actinomycetota; class Thermoleophilia; order Solirubrobacterales; family 70-9; genus CAVUAT01. Next base: position 341,376 of record CAWGAL010000004.1, read on the forward strand.
AAACGGAGGCATCGCCTTGAGCACCCGGCCCCGCAAGAACGTTCCCGCTGAGAACCCGCAGGACCCGACGGCCGAACGCGGGCCGATGACGATCCCCCGGGTCGCCGAGATGAAGCGCAACGGCGAGCCCATCGTGATGATCACCGCCTACGACTTCCCGACTGCGCAGATCGTCGAGGAGGCGGGGGTCGACATCGTGCTGGTCGGCGACTCGGCGGCGATGGCCGTGCTCGGCCACGACGCGACCACGCCGGTCGGAATGGACGAGATGATCATGCTCACCCAGGCCGTCCGCCGGGGGCTCTCCACCCCCCTGCTCGTCGGCGACATGCCGTTCGGCTCGTACGAGACCTCGAACGAGCAGGCGATCGGCAACGCGCAGCGCTTCGTCAAGGAAGCCGGCGTCGACGCGGTCAAGCTCGAGCGCGGAGGCCCCTCGGTCGACCGCGCCCGCGCGATCATCCGCGCCGGCATCCCGGTCATGGGCCACGTCGGCCTGACGCCGCAGACGGCGACCGCCCTCGGCGGGTTCAAGGCCCAGGGCCGAACGGCGGAGACGGCCGCCAAGCTCGCCGAGGACACGCTGGCCCTGCAGTCGGTCGGCTGCTTCGCCGTCGTCTTCGAGGCGATCCCCGCCGCCGTGACCGACGCGCTGATGGAGCGGATCGAGGTTCCGATCATCGGTATCGGAGCCGGGCCGTCGACCGACGGCCAGGTGCTCGTCGTCCACGACATGCTCGGCATGTACCAGGGCCATCAGCCCCGGTTCGTTCGCCGCTACGCCGAGGTCCGCGAGGAGATGCTGCGGGGAGTCAACGCGTACACGGCTGACGTGCGTGACCGCGCGTTCCCCGACGAGGAGCACTCGTACTCGATCTCGCCCGAGGAGCTCGCGGAGTTCAAGCGCTACTTGGAGGAAGAGAGCCTCGCCGGCACCAACACGCCCTGGGACTGGTAGCCAAGCTAGACCAGCTCGGTTGAGTCGCCGGGGTCGAGGATCGCCACGTCGACCTCGGGCGTGCGGGCCGCCACCAGCTCGGCGAACTCGCGGGGCGGAGCGGACAGGTCCTCGATCCGGTACACCGGCGCCGCGTATGTGCCCCAGTGGATCGGGATGGCGAGGCTCGGCCTGATCATCTCGACCGCGCGGGCCGCGCGCTCGGCGTCGAGGTGGCCGCTCCCCACCTTCGGGCCCCAGCCCGCGACGGGGATCAGGGCGACGTCCACCTTGCCGCGCAGCGAACGCATGCCGTCGAACAGGTCGGTGTCACCGGCGAAGTAGACGCCGACTGGGCCGCTCGTGAACAGGTATCCGAGCGCCGGCATCTTCTTGGCGAGCGGGTGCCTGGCGCCGTGGTGAGCCGCCGGGGTCGCGTGCACGCGGATGCCCGCGGCCTCGGCCTCGCCGCCCGGCTCGAACTCGGTCACCCTCTCGATCCCCGCCCGCCTCAGCAGCCGTGAGCTGCCTTTCGGGCCCATCACCACGGCGCCGTCGGACACCTGGCGCAGGGAGTGAAGGTCGAGGTGGTCGTAGTGCGCGTGCGAGACCGCGACCACGTCGAGACCCGCGAGCTGCGGGTAGTCGGGCGGCGGCGGCTCGCGGCGCAGGAAGAGGACGCGATCGCGCAGCACCGGGTCGGTGAGGATGCGCACCCCGCCGAGCTCGATCAGGGCGGTCGCGTGGCCGACGTAGGTGACCCGGGTGGGGCTCGCCGACATGCGCCCAGACTAAGCCAGCTAGGTTCCCGAGCGTGGTGAACGACGCGGGCGAGCGCATCTGGATCGTCGCGGCGGCGATCGGCGCCCTGGTGGTCCTCGCGGCCATCCTCGCGGTCGCGGGCGTCTTCTCGGGCTCGGACGACGGCGGAACGACCGTTGACGACGAGTTCGGCTCGATCACCACCCCGGAGCCCGGCCCTCCCCCACCCCAGCCGCGGGTGCAGCGCTACGAGGTCGGCGGGCGCCCCGACACGATCAGCGCCGGCGCCGGGTACGTCTGGGCATCCGACTCACTCGACGGGACGCTGCAGCGGATCAACCCGGCCTCGAAACGGCCGATCGCCGTCGACGTCGCGGGGTTCCCGACCGACGTGAGCGCCGGCGAGGGCGCGGCTTGGCTCGCGCTGGCCGACCGCGGCGCCGTGCAGCGCGTGACCGGCGCCGAGGGGCCGGGCCAGCCCATCGACGTGGCCGGCTTCCCCTTCCAGATCGCCGCCGGCGAGGGGTCGGTCTGGGCGATGTCCCAGACGTCGGTCGAGCGCGTTGATCCCTCGACCGAGGAGGCCGGCAAGCCCGTCGAGCTCGGCGGTGAGGTCGCGGCGATCGCCGCGGGCGAGGGCGGCGTCTGGGTGGTGCTCGGAAACGACGAGGTGCTCAAGCTCGACCCTGGGAGCGGCGAGAGCTCCGAGACGGTTGACGTCCCGGGCGCGTTCAACGTGACCGTCGGCGAGTCGGCCGTCTGGGCGCTCGGGGCGGGCGACGGCGGGGGCTCCGGCGGCACTCTGACTCGGATCGATCCCGGCGGCGCTGTGGCCGGCGACCCCATTCCCGTGCTGCGCGCCGTCGACGTCGCAGCCGGCCTCGGCTTCGTCTGGATCACCGATGTGGGCGGCAAGCTGACCCGGTACGACCCGGCCACGGGCGCCCCCGTCGGCGACCCGATACCGGTCGGCCGCGAACCCCAGTCGCTGAGCGTCGGCGAGGGATCGGTCTGGGTGGCCTCCGCAGGTGACGGCACGGTCTTTAGGATCACGCCATGAGACCCGTGAGGCTCTGCGGATGAGCGCCCAGGCGAAGACATCCCCGCGCGGCGGCGTCGACCTCGGCGGCACCAAGATCCAGACCGTCGTCGTCAACTCGCGCAACCAGGTGCTCGGCGAGGCCCGACGCCCGACGCCGACCGAGGGAGGGCCGAAGGACGTCGCGTCCGAGATAGCGGCGTGCCTGCGCGAGGCCGCCGAGCAGGGAGAAGTCGACATCGCGAAGCTGACCGGCATCGGAGTCGGGCTCGCCGGGTGACGCCGACGAGAAGACTGGCGTCGTCTCGGACGCGAAGAACCTGCCCGGCTGGGACGGCGCCTTCCCGCTCGGCGAGACCCTGTCGAAGGACCTCGGCGCCCCGGTCAAGGTCGGCAACGACGTCCAGGTCGCCGTCGAGGGCGAGTTCCACCTCGGTGCCGCCAAGGAGTACAAGACGCGTCCTCGGCGTCTGGTGGGGCACGGGCGTCGGCGGCGGCCTCGATGCTCGACGGCAAGCCGTGGATCGGCCGCGGCGCCGCCGCCGAGATCGGCCACATGGTGGTCAAGGAGGGCGGTGCCCACTGCCCCTGCGGGCGCCGCGGGTGCATGGAGGCCTACGCGGGGCGAGCCGCGATGGAGGCCAAGGCCCGCAAGGAGCACGAGGACGGGACGAAGACGATGCTCTTCGAGATCATGGAGGAGCGCGGCCGCGACCGGCTCACCAGCGGCGTCTGGGAGCGGGCTCTGGATCACGGGGACAAGCTCGCCGAGCACCTGATCCATCGGGCGATCGTCGCCCTCGGAGCCGGCGTCGGCTCGGCCGTCAACCTGATCGACCCCGAGGCGGTGATCCTCGGCGGCGGGCTCGGCAGTCGCTTCGGCGAGCCGTACGGCGCGAAGATCCAGAAGCAGATGCACAAGCACCTGTTCGTCGACGACCGCCCGCCGGACTTCAAGGTCGCCGCCCTGGGCGACCTCGGCGGCGCGATCGGCGCCGCCCTGCTCGTCAAGGGCCGTCGGAAGGCCTGAACTCGATCTCGCGGATCACCTTGGCCGGTGCTCCGGCCGCGATCACTCCGGCCGGCAGGTCCTTGGTCACGACCGAGTTCGAGCCGATCACCGTGCGCTCGCCGATCTCGACGCCTCCGGTGACGACGCAGTTGACGCCGAACCAGCAGTTCGACCCGATCCGCACGGGCCCGCGCGGCGTGAACCCCTGCCAGGTGATCGGCACGTTCGGGATCGTCGTAGCGGTGGTCGGCGTCGCCGACGAAGCAGTGGTTGGCGAACATCACGTGGTCGCCGATCTCGATCGACTCGTGCGGCGGCGAGCATCGTCTCGCGGTTCAGGAAGCAGCCCTCGCCGATCTCGATGCGCGCCTCGGGACCGAGCGTCAGCCAGCACCCGGGCTCGAGCAGCGTGTCCTCGCCGATCTGCAGCCGACCCGAATCGAGGCGCCTCGAGCATCTCGCCCTCGATCGGGCGGCGGATGAAGAAGCCGCCCTCGGCGCGTGTCGGTCGATCCGCCGTCGCCGGCGCAGGTCGCGGTTGCGCTCGTACCAGCGCTGCTTCTGCCTCCAGACCCGAGCTTCTCCCGGCTGCTCACGACCGAGAGCCTCGCACAATGAACGTCATCTCGACTCGGGTGACGCGCGAGTCCACCTAGCGGAGGTTCGATGGAAGCAGCGGGCGAGAAGCCGAGAGCGGAGCAACCTGCAAAGCGCAGGACACCGCGTGCTCGTGATGGCGCTCATCGTGCTTCGCGTCGCTGCTCGCGTTCCTCAGCGTCTTCTCGATCTGGGCCAACCGGCAGCTGCTCGAGACCGACAACTGGGTCGAGACCAGCTCCGAGCTGCTCGAGGACGAGGAGATCCGCACCCAGCTCGCCAACTTCATGGTCGACGAGCTGTACACGAACGTCGACGTCCAGGCGGAGCTCGCCGCCGCCCTCCCTCCCCGCCTGCAGCCCCTCGCCGGCCCCGCGGCCGCCGGCCTGCGCCAGCTGACCGACCGCCTCGCGAACGAGGCGCTCCAGCGCCCGCGTGTCCAGGCGGCCTATGGGAGAACATCAACCGCGTCACCCACGAGAAGCTGATCGAGGTCGTCGAGAACGACTCCGATGAGCCGGTGGTGCTCGACCTGGGCGACATCCTCAGCGAGGTCGGCGCGAACGCCGGGATCGACATCGCCGAGCAAGCTGCCGCCCGACGCCGGGCAGATCGAGATCCTGCCGCCGGACGAGCTCACGACAGCCCAGAAGGCGGTGAATCTGGTCGAGGAGCCTGGCGCTGTGGCTGACGCTGCTGGCGCTCGGGCTTTTCGCCCTCGCGGTCTACCTCGCGAAGGGCTGGCGCCGCGAGGCCCTGCGCGCCGTCGGCTTCGCGTTCATCGTCGTCGGCCTCGCCGTCGGGTTCGTTCGCACTCTCGGCGGAGGAGTGGTCGTCGACTCGCTCGCTTCGACCGCCGCCGTCGAGCCGGCCGTGCAGGACACCTACGACATCGGGACCGGCCTGCTCTCCGACGGCGCAGGCGCGATGATCTTCTACGGCATCTTCATCGTCCTGGCCGCTTGGCTCGCGGGCCCCACCGGGATCGCCCGGTCGGTTCGTCGCTTCCTCGCGCCGGCGATGGAGAACCGCGCCGTCGCGTACGGCCTGATGGCGGCGATCCTGCTGATTCTCTTCTGGTGGTCGCCCACCGAGGGCTTCAAGCGATTGCCGATCTCGATCCTGATCATCGTCGCCTTCGTCGCCGCGTTCGAGGTGCTGCGGCGCCAGACCGTGCGGGAGTTCCCGGACGAGACCTGGGAAAAGACCTCGGAGCGGCTGCGAGCCGGAGCACGATCAATCCGCGGCCGGGGGGCTTGACCGGGTAGGTCTTCCTGCACGGCGCTCGCAGGGTCCTGAAACGGCATCTAGCCCTTCGAGCGTGGGCTCGGCTTGTCCGGCGTGCCGCCGATCGCGTTGAGCATGCGTGTGCGGCGGCGAACGTGGCGTGCCCCTCGCTCCTCGGCCTTGGCCATCTTCTTGCCACCCGGCGCGTAGCGACGCTTCGCCCACCACGAGCCGGGCCGCGCGAGCCGGATCGCGGCGACGATGCCGATGAACGGGATGAACATCCCGCCGATCGTCGACCACACCTTGCCCTTGCTCGCTGCGATCACGCAGAAGCCGATCACGATGGCGATCGAGACGACGATCGGCCGAGGGACCCGGAGTCCTCGACGCTCAGCGGGACGAGGCCGAGCACGAGACAGCCGCCGATGATCGCGGCGAAGATCACCGCGTCGACCGACTGGCGGCCCTCCTCGGCCCAGTAGACGTCCTCGAGGTAGAGCCAGAGGGCGAACTCGTCGAGCGTCAGGCCGGCGCCGATCCCGAACAGCGCCGCGAGCATCTCGATCCAGGGGCTCTCGGGCTGAAGGGCGAAGCCGAGGAAGCCCGAGAGCAGGAGCAGGACTATCCCGAACACGAGATGGTGGATGTGCAGGCCGCCCGGGGTCGACGTTGCCCGGCCACCACGACACCTCGGCCCGGATCATCCGCGTGCTGATGCGGATGAATCCGAAGGAGAGCAGCATCGACGCCAGCAGGATCAGGCCTGCGCGCTGGCCGTCGCGCTCCAGGAACTGCTCGTCGCCCAGGTCGATGGTGGCGTCGCCGAGCGGAAGCACGGCGCCAGCCTATGTGACGGGCGCTCGCTTCCTGCGACCCGCCTGGCGAGGGCGCGCGCTGAGCAAGCGCCGAGCGCGCTCGCGAGCGCGTGCGGCGATCACGTCGAGATCGGTCATGCACATGGGCCGACCCTAGCCGACTACGCGGCGACCGGGTCGGCCTTGCGCTTGCGGGCGCGGCTGACCTTGACCTCGGGCTCGACGAGCTCGGCCAGGAACTCGCCGGTGTAGGACTCGGGGACCGCCGCGACCTGTTCGGGCGTACCGGTGGCCAGCACCCGCCCACCGCCCTCTCCGCCCTCGGGACCGAGGTCGATGATGTGGTCGGCGGTCTTGATCACGTCGAGGTTGTGCTCGATCACGACCACCGTGTTGCCGGCGTCGACGAGGCGGTCGAGCACCTCGAGCAGGCGCTGGACGTCGGCGAAGTGAAGGCCCGTGGTCGGCTCGTCGAGGATGTAGAGCGTGTCGCCGGTGGCGACCTTGGACAGCTCGGTCGCGAGCTTCACGCGCTGGGCCTCGCCGCCCGAGAGCTGGGTCGCGGGCTGGCCGAGCCGGATGTAGTCGAGGCCCGACGTCGTTGAGCGTGCGCAGGCGGCGCGCGATCTTCGGGATCTCCGAGAAGAACTCGGCGCCCTCGGAGACCGGCATCTCGAGCACGTCGGAGATCGACTTGCCCTTGAAGCGGACCTCGAGCGTCTCGCGGTTGTAGCGCTTGCCGTGGCACTGCTCGCACGGCACGTAGACGTCGGGCAGGAAGTGCATCTCGATCTTGATCTGGCCGTCGCCGCGGCAGACCTCGCAGCGCCCGCCCTTGACGTTAAAGCTGAAACGCCCCGGCTTGTAGCCGCGCGCCCGCGCCTCGCGGGTCTGCGAGTAGAGCTGGCGGATGTGGTCGAACACGCCCGTGTAGGTCGCCGGGTTAGAGCGCGGGGTGCGCCCGATCGGCGACTGGTCGATGTTGATGATCTTGTCGACGGCCTTGATCCCGTCGATCCGGTCGTGGGTCCCGGGCCGCAGCTTCGCGTGGTGCAGCCTGTTGGCGACCGCCGGGTAGAGCGTCTCGTTGATCAGCGTCGACTTGCCCGAGCCCGAGACGCCGGTGACACAGCAGAAGACGCCCAGCGGGACCGCAACGTCGATCTTCTTGAGGTTGTGCTGGCGGGCGCCGTGGATGACGAGCTCGCCGCTCGGCTCGCGCCGCTCCTCGGGCAGCGGGATCGAGCGCTTTCCGGCGAGGTACTGGCCGGTGAGAGAGGCGGGGTCGGCCTTCACCTGAGCCGGGGTCCCCTCGGAGATGACGTGGCCGCCGTGCTCCCCCGCCCCCGGTCCGAGGTCCACGAGGTGGTCCGCGGCGAGCATCGTGCCCTCGTCGTGCTCGACCACGATCACGGTGTTACCGAGGTCTCGCAGGCGCTCTAGTGTGGCGATCAGCTTCTCGTTGTCGCGCTGGTGCAGGCCGATCGAGGGCTCGTCGAGGATGTAGAGCACCCCGACCAGGCTGGACCCGATCTGGGTCGCGAGGCGAATGCGCTGCGCCTCGCCGCCCGACAGCGTCCGCGCCGAGCGCGCGAGGTTCAGGTAGCCGACGCCGACGTTGTCGAGGAAGGCGAGCCGCTCGGTGATCTCGCGCACCAGCAGGTTCGCGATCTGGCGCTCGGTCGTCGGTCATCTCCAGCTCCTCGATCCACGTCAGGGCCGCGGTCGCCGACTTCTCGCAGTAGTCCGAGATCGAGATGCCGCCGACCTGGACCGCGAGGCTCTCGGGTCGCAGGCGCGCCCCGCGGCAATCGGGGCACGGCTGCTCGGCCATGTAGCCCTCGACGCGCTCGCGGACCGCATCGGAGTCGGTCTCGTCGTAGCGGCGGCCGAGGTTGTTGACGATCCCCTCGAAGCGCACGCTGTAGGAGCGGCGCCGGCCGAAGCGGTTCGTGTAGCTGACCTTGTGGCGCTCCGAGCCTGTGCCGAACAGGAAGACCTCGCGCTCAGCCTCGGCCAGGTCCTGCCAGGGCTTGTCGATGTCGAGCTTCTTCGACTTCGCGACCGCTTCGATCAGCCGGCGCCAGTAGCGCGAGTGCCCGGTGCGCCAGGGCTGCAGCGCGCCCTCGGCAAGCGACAGCGTCGGATCCGGCACGACCAGCTCGGGGTCGACGACGCGCTGGAAGCCGAGCCCGTGGCAGCGCTCGCATGCGCCATGGGGCGAGTTGAACGAGAAGATCCGGGGCTCGAGCTCGGGAATCGAAGTCCCGCAGTTGAGGCAGGCGAACCGCTCCGAGAAGGTGAGCCGCTCCGCGACGTCATTCGGCAGCTTGCCCGCCGCCTTCGCTCCCATCGAGATGGCGCCGCGCTCGGCCGCCTCCGCGCCCTCCTTGATCACGTCGATCTCGACGATCCCCCCGGCCAGGCCGGCGGCTGCCTCCACCGACTCCGAGAGGCGGCGGCGCAGGTCCGACTTCATCACCAGGCGGTCGACGACGACCGAGATGTCGTGCATGTACTTCTTGTCTAGCTCGATCTTCTCGTCGAGCCGGCGAATCTCGCCGTCGACGCGGACCCGGCTGTAGCCCTCGAGGCGGAACTGCTCGAACAGCTTCTCGAACTCGCCCTTGCGCCCGCGGACGACCGGCGCGCTGACGATGAAGCGCGTGCCCTCGGGCAGGGTCATGACGCGGTCGGTGATCTGCTCGACCGACTGGCCCTCGATCGGCTCGCCGCACTCGGGGCAGTGGGGTCTCCCGACCCGGGCCCAGAGCAGGCGCAGGTAGTCGTAGACCTCGGTAACCGTTCCGACGGTCGAGCGCGGATTCCGCGACGTGGTCTTCTGGTCGATCGAGATCGCCGGCGACAGGCCCTCGATCGAGTCGACGTCCGGCTTCTCCATCAGGCCCAGGAACTGGCGCGCGTACGAGGAGAGCGACTCGACGTAGCGCCGCTGGCCCTCGGCGTAGATCGTGTCGAACGCGAGGCTCGACTTGCCCGAGCCCGAGAGCCCGGTCATCACGATCAGCGAGTTCCGCGGCAGTTCGAGGTCGATGTCCTTGAGGTTGTGCTCTCGGGCACCGGAGATCACCATTCGCTCGGAGGCCGCCATCACGTTAAGTCTAGGAGGCGAACGGACGTTCCCTTTTAGAGCTCAGCCGGACGCCGCAGCCCGTCCTCGCAATGTGCGGGGAGCGCTACTTGCCGGCGCGGGCGAGCACGTCGTCGAGCAGGGCGCCGCGGTCCGCGGAGCCGAACTTCGAGTCGAGCTCGGAGGCGATCTCGTCGCGACCCACGCCGTCGAGCGCGAGCTTCATCGCGGTCAGGCGCGCGGCTGCGTCGTCCCCGTTGCCCGAGGAGGCGGGCACCTCGGCTGCGCCGTCGACGTCGCTGGGCGGGTCGGCTGCGGGCTCTGACGCGCTGATCTGGAGACCGGGCGACGGCGGGCCGGGATCGGGCGTCGGCGCCGGGGGCTCGGGGTCCGGCGAGGGCGGATCGGGGATCGGGTCGGGGGTCGGCGATGGAGGCGCGGGCGTTTCGCCTGCGAGCTCTCGCAGCGCGGCCTGGGCGCGCTCGATCCGCTCCCTGGCGTCGGCCTCGGCCCGGTGCCTGATGCCGTCGGCGTCCGACTCCGCCTGCGCGACGATCTCCTCCGCGCGGCGCTCGGCCTCGCCGACCACCTCGCGGACGCGGTCAGCAGCTTGCTTGGCCATCTCCTCTGCGGTGCCCATCGGCGCCGAGATTACCGGCTGACGCGAGCGCCGGAGGCACCGATCGATGGGATGGCCCGGCTACGCGAAAAGCGCGGCGCCCGGACTCGGGCGCCGCGCTCTCGTTTCGACCGGTCCGTGCCTAGGCGCTGATCGGCTCGCGCTGCGACTCGGGCCGTGACTCGGTCCCGTGGTGCTCGATGCCGCCGCGGCGGCCGGAGCCCGGGACGATCCGGTCCAGCCATGCGGGGAGGTACCAGTTCCAGTCGCCGAGCAGCTTCATCGTCGCGGGGAGCAGGACGCCCCGGATGATGGTCGCGTCGATCAGGATCGCGAACGCCAGGCCGACACCCATCTGCTTGAAATCGATGAATGACAGCGTCGCGAACACGCCGAACACCGCGACCATGACGACCGCTGCGCTCGTGACCGTGCCGGCCGTGCGCGAGATTCCCTCGCGGACGGCGTCGTCGGTGCTCATGCCCTTGTCGTAGAGCTCCCGGACCCGGCTCAGGATGAACACGTGGTAGTCCATCGAGAGGCCGAACAGGATCACGAACAGGAACATCGGCAACCAGTTCGTGACTCCGCCGTTGGACTCGAAGCCCAACAGCGACTCGCCGGCGCCGTTCTGGAACACGATCGACCAGCACGCCGTAGGCCGCGCCTACGGAGAGCAGGTTCAGGACGATCGCCTTGATCGGGATGACGATCGACCGGAACGTGACCAGCATCAGCAGGAACGCGAGCCCGAGGACGAACGCGAACACGAGCGGCAGGCGCTCCTCGAGGACCTGGTTGAAGTCCTCGGTGCTCGCGGCGCCACCGGTGACGTTGGCATCCGCTCCGTCGACCGCGCCGACCGTCGCGGGGACGAGGTCGTTGCGGACCTCCTCCAGCGCGACGACGGATGCGTCGTCGGTGCCGTTGCCTTCGCTCGGCAGCCCGATCTGGGCGACCGTGTCGTCCTTGCTGTAGGTGATGTCGGCGGGCCCGATGAACGTCTTGGACTCGCCGGCCTGGGCGACCAGGTCGTCGATCGCCGCAGCGACCTCGCCGCTGCGAACGTCGTCGGCCTTGACGACCACCTCGTTGACGTTGCTCTTGTCGGGGAACGCCTCCGTGTAGTGGTTGTAGGTCTTGATGACCGCCAGGTCCTGCGGGAGGTCATCCGTACCCGTCTGCGTCGTGGTCATGCTGAGCGCCGGAATTGCCAGCGCGATCAGCAGCCCGGCCGACAGGACGGCCGAGAGAACCGGTCGCCGCATGACGCGGCTCACGATGCCACTCCACAGCCGCGACTCGCCCGCGGTGCTGCGGGCTCGCCGGGTACCCGGGATGTGGCCCTTCTCGACGCGGTCGCCGAGCCACCCCAGCACCGCCGGCAGCACCAGCAGCGAGACGAACATCTCGACCGCCACGACGGCGACGGTGGCCACCGCGAACGACTCGAACGTCGCCTCGCCGGTGATGAACATGCCCGACATGGCGATCATCACCGTGAAGCCGGAGATCATCACCGCGCGGCCCGAGGTCCGGGCAGCGGCCATCAGCGACTCGTGCGGGCTCTTGCCGCTCGCCCGCTCCTCGCGCTCACGGCGCATGTAGAACAGCGAGTAGTCGACTCCCACGGCCAACCCGATCAGCAGTATCAGCGCGCTGACGTTGCCGTCGAGGGGGAACAGCTGGCTGGGGATGGCGACCAGCGCCATCGTGGCAAGCACGCCCGTTAGGGCCAGGAGCAGCGGCACGCCGGCCGCGACCAGGCCGCCCAGCGCGACGGCCAGGATGATCAGCGTGATGGGCAGCGACAGCGCGCCCGCCTTGCCGAGATCAGAGCCGAACGTGTCCTGGATGCCCTTCTCGGCCGAAGCCGATCCGAACTGCTCCACGTTGAACTCCGGGTTGTCGGCCTGGAGCGCCGAGAATGTGTCGATGCTCTCGAGCACGGCCGTGCCGGCCTCGGTGTCGGGGCCGGTGATCTCGAAGTCGATCAGCACGGAGTGCCCGTCGTCCGAGACGGCGCCGCCGCCGTCAGCCGGGGTGGCCACGTTGACGACGTTCTTCGTCGCCGCGAGCTCTTCGGCCGACTGCTGGACGACCTGCTCGAACTCGGGGTCGGTGGCCTTCAGCGATTCGCTCTGGATCAGCGCCACCTCTTCGTTGGGCCGAAGGCCGGCGTCCGTGAGGGCGCGCTCGGCCTGCTGGGACTCGCCCGAGAAGTTGTCGACCGCCGAGATGTCCTTCTGCTCGACGACCTGGGCGCCCATGATCAGGGCCATGGCGGTGAGCACGAAGGCCAGCCATCCCCAGATGGCGGTCTTCCTGTGCGACGCGCTCCAGCGTGCGGCGCGCTCTGCGATGTTCGTCTTGCCTTGCATGTCAGCTCCTCCTGTGAGTCGAGTGGACTTCATGCCGGCAGCTTCCCCTCGCCGGGGAGCGGTTCCCATGGGGCTGGCTGGCGTCTCGGGGTGCGGCCCTCCCCGACGGGGGTACGGCTAGCCGTATGGGAATCGGCGCAGGGATCGATGACAATCCCGCCATGAACTCACCCAGGACCCGCACCATCCTCATCGTCGATGACCACGCCGGGTTTCGGGCGAGCGCGCGCCGCGTGCTCGAATCCGAGGGCTACTCGGTCATCGCCGAAGCCGAGGACGGGACCTCCGGCGTCACCGCGGCGGCCGAGTCCAATCCCGACGTCGCGCTCGTCGACGTGCAGCTGCCCGACTTCGACGGCTTCGAGGTGGCGAAGCGTCTGCTGGACGCAGGCTCTGCGCCCCAGATCGTCCTGATCTCGAGCCGCGAGCGCGCGGACTTCGGTTCGCTGATCGACACGAGCGGCGCCGAGGGCTTCGTCTCCAAGGCGGACCTCTCGGGCGCCGCGCTGGAGGCGCTGCTGAGGTGAGCGGCCTGCGGCGGGCGCTGCTCGCGCTGGGGTGCGGTGGGCTGATCGCGGGGATCGTCGTCGCCCTGGTCATCGGGTCGAGCAGCCACGTCGAGTACCGCGGGCTCGAGACCGTCCTCGCCCTCGTCATCGGCTGGGGGTTCATCGGCGCCGGCCTGGTCGCCTGGTGGCGCAGGCCGGAGAACAACTTCGGCCCACTGATGACGGCGACCGGCTTCCTCTTCTTCGTATCGGAGCTGGCCGCGTCCGACAACGAGGTCGTCTTCGCGGTCGCGGGCCTGCTGGGCAACCTGTTCCTGGCCGTCGTCATCCACATGCTGCTGGCGATGCCGTCCGGCCGCCTGCGCTCGCGTTTCGAGCGCGGCTTCGTTCTCGCCACCTATGTCTTCTTCAGCGTTCCGTCACGAGCGTTCCTCCTCTTCGACGACGCCTCATGCGACGGATGCCCCAGCAACATCGTCGCCCCGGGAGGCAACGCCGACCTCGCGAGCGACATCGACCTCGCGATCAACCTTCTGGTCCTGGTCTTCTTCGGCATCGCCCTCGTCCTGCTCGGCCGCCACTGGCGCGAGGCGAACGCGCCGGAACGACGCTCGATGCGCCCGGTCTTCCTCACGGGAGCCGTCATCCTCGTCATCCTCTGCCTCGGCGTAATCGGGGAGATCGTCGGCGACACCGAGTTCGCGAAGGCCTCCTACTACGCGACGCAGGCCGCGATCCTCCCCCTCCCCTACGTCTTCTTGGTGACGCAGGCTCGCGGCCGGCTCGCGCGCGCCGACGCGGTCAGCGAGCTGGTCGGCCGACTGGGCGGCGACACAAGGCAACTCGACATCCGGCAGGCCCTGTCGAACGCGCTTGGCGATCGCTCCCTGGAGCTCGCCTACTGGCTTCCCGACTCCGGCGGATACGCCGACGCGCGCGGCCGCCCCATCCAGCTGCCCGAGGCGGGCTCGGGACGCCGGCACACGGCCATCGAGCTCGACGGCCGCCCCGTCGCCGCGATGATCCACGACCCGGTGCTGAGCGACGACGGGGCTCTGCTGCAGACCGTCGGGAACGCGGCGGCGCTGGCGCTGGAGAACGAGCGGCTTGACGCTGAGCTCCGGGCTCGCGTCGAGGAACTGCGAGCGTCGCGAACCCGAATCGTCGAAGCGGGATATGCGGAGCGAAGGCGCGTCGAGCGGGACCTCCACGACGGAGCCCAGCAGCGCCTCGTGTCGCTCGCCTTGAACATGCGGATGGTGCGGTCCGAGATCCGGGCCGACCCGGACGAGGCCGAGCGCCTGCTCGACGGCGTCGGCGAGGAGCTCGACGGAGCGCTCGGAGAACTGCGCGAGCTCGCCCGGGGGATCCATCCGGGCGTCCTCACCGACCGCGGGCTGGGCGCGGCGCTCGAATCGCTGGCGGGGCGTGCGCCGCTCCCGGTGGAGCTCGACCTGCGATCCGGGGACCGGCTGCCGCAGGCGATCGAGTCGGCCGCCTACTTCGTCGTAGCCGAAGCGCTCACGAACGTCGCCAAGTACGCAAACGCGAAGAGCGCCTCCGTGGAGCTGTCGGATTTGGGCGGCGATTTGGTCGTCCGGGTCAGCGACGACGGGATCGGCGGCGCGGACTCGCGGGACGGAAGCGGCCTGCGAGGCCTCGCGGACCGGGTCGCGGCACTAGGAGGAAGGCTCGACGTCGAGAGCCGTCCCGGTGAAGGGACGACCGTCAGCGCGATCATTCCACTCAGCTAGATGAGACAGCTCTCAGAGGAAACACTTCGAAAGCTCCTCCCCACGCTGGCGGCGCTCACTGTCGTTCAGAGCGCCATGGCGATCTTCTTCACGGTGACCACCGACCAGGACCACGACCTGGCGATCGACCTCATCGCGTCGCTGACGATCGGCTGGTCGTTCGCGGCCACGGGCCTGTTCGCCTGGTGGCGTCGGCCCGCGAACCTCGTCGGGCCGCTGATGTTCCTGACCGGGTTCTTCTGGTTCTTCAACGTCTACCAGCTCGCGAACTCGACCTCGATCTTCGTTCTGGGGTTCATCCTGGCGAACTTCAGCTACGGGTTCCTGATCCACCTCCTGCTGGTCTTCCCCGATGGGAAGCTCGAAACGAGGCTGGATCGGTCCGTCGTCGCAGGCGGGTACTTCGCCGTCACGGTCATGCAGCTCATCGCGGCGTTCTTCATCGACCCGGCGCTGAACGGATGCGAGGGCTGCCCGGAGAACCCCCTCCTCGTCCCCGACGGCCCGGACATCTACGACATCTACGGCCCGGTCCAGTCGCTGTTCGCGATGGCGGTCCTGATCGGGCTGGTCGTAGCCCTGGTCAGGCGCTGGCGCGCGTGGCCCCTCGGCCGGCGAATGCAGTTCGCCCCCGTTCTCTGGGCGGGAGGCGCGAGCCTGTCGCTGATCTCGCTACAGCTGCTGGTGGCCGTGCTGGAGGTCTCAGACGACCTTCGGCAGGCGCTGTTCCTCCTGTCCCTGATCCCGCTGGCCTTCATCCCCTTCGCGTTCCTGATCGGCCTGCTCCGCAGCCGCATCTCACGTGCAGAGGCTGTCGGCGACCTCGTCGCCGGCATGGCCACAAGCGGCGAGGGCCCCGGTCTGCGAGATGCACTGGCCGAGGCGCTGTCCGACCGATCGGTCCAGCTCGCCTACTGGGTGCCCGAGACCGGCGGCTACGTGGACTCCGGCGGCATGCGGATCGAGCCGGCGGCGGCCGGCGGCGCGCGGCGGTGGGCGGAAGTGAGCCACGACGGAAAGCGGGTCGGCGCGATCATCCACGACGGCCGGCTCGACGAGGCGGAGGAGCTCGTCGCATCGGTGGCCTCGGCCGCCGGCCTTCGCATGGAGAACGAGCGGCTCGACGCCGAGCTCCGCGCCCGCCTCGAGGAGCTGCGCGCCTCACGCGCACGAATCGTCGAGGCCGGCTATCGCGAGCGCCGCCGGGTCGAGCGCGACCTTCACGACGGGGCGCAGCAGCGCCTCATGGCGCTTGCGCTCAACCTGAAGCTCGCGCGGACCCGCCTCGACGCCGACCCGGCCGAGGCGGGTGAGCTTCTCGACGAGGCCACGGCCGAGCTCGAGCAGGCGACCGCGGAGCTCAGGGAGCTGGCCCGCGGCATCCACCCCGGCCTGCTGACCGACCGCGGGCTCGTCCCCGCCTTGGAGGCCCTGGCGTCGAGGGCACCGGTGCCGGTCGAGTTGAGCGCCCAGGTGGAGGCCCGCCCCCCTTCCCGGGTCGAGGCCGCGACCTACTTCCTGGTCTCCGAGGCGCTGGCGAACGTCGCGAAGCACGCAGGGGCGCAGCGGGTGACCGTCGCAGTGTCGAGCCGGAACGGCGACTTGGTCGTCGAGGTCGCCGATGACGGACGCGGTGGGGCGGATCCCGAAGGGTCGGGACTGCAGGGCCTCGCCGACCGGGTCGCCGCACTCGACGGCCGCTTCGTCGTCGCCAGCGGCGACTCCGGCGGGACCGTCGTGCGCGCCACCATCCCCCTCGGTTAGCGTGACGCCATGAGGCTCGTCGTCGCTGACGACTCGGTGCTGCTGCGCGAGGGTCTGGTCCGCCTGCTCGAGGAGGCCGGCTTCGAGGTGGTCGGCCAGGCCGGCGACGCCGAGGACCTGCTGCGCAAGGTGAAGGCGCACAAGCCCGACGCCGCGATCGTCGACGTGAGGATGCCGCCGACCCATACGGACGAGGGAATCCGGGCCGCGCAGGAGATCCGAAGCGAGCTCCCCGGAACCGGAGTCCTGGTCCTCTCCCAGTACGTGGAGGAGACCTACGCCCGAGAGCTGCTCGCCGACGACGCGGCGGGCATCGGCTACCTGCTGAAGGACCGTGTCGCCGACATCGACACGCTGACCGACGCGGTTCGGCGCGTCGCCGCCGGGGGGTCCGCGCTCGATCCCGAGGTCGTGTCAGGCATGCTCGGCCGCAGCCGGCGAGACGACCCGCTCGACGCGCTCACCCCGCGCGAGCGCGAGGTGCTTGGTCTGATGGCCGAGGGACGCTCGAACAGCGCCATCGCCTCCGAGATGGTCGTAACCGACCGCGCCGTCGAGAAGCACGTGACCAGCATCTTCTCCAAGCTGGACCTCGGCGCCGCCCCGGAGGACCACCGCCGCGTGCTGGCGGTGCTGGCCTTCCTCGAGACGTAACCGGTGGTCAGAGCGGCCGTCGGCTACGCGCGGATCGCGTCCAGATCCGCGCGGAGCTCCTTCAGCTCGTCGCGGATGCGCGCGGCCTCCTCGAAGCGGAGCTCCTGCGCGGCCAGGTCCATCTCCTCCTCGAGCTCGACGACGATCTTCTCGAGCTCCTCGGGGGTTTTGGTGGAGGTCGAATCGCGGCGCCTGCGCCTGCGCTGAGGGGCGTTCGACTCCATCGCCAGGAACTCGGCCATGTCGGATATGCCCTTCTTGACCGTCGCCGGCGTGATGCCGTGCGCCTCGTTGTAGGCGACCTGGATCTCGCGCCGGCGGTCGGTCTCGGCGATCGCGACCCGCATCGCGGCGGTTTCCCTATCCGCGTACATCAGGACCTTGCCGTCGACGTTCCGGGCGGCGCGGCCGATCGTCTGGATCAGGGAGGTCTCGCCGCGCAGGAAGCCCTCCTTGTCAGCGTCGAGGATCCCGACCAGCGACACCTCGGGCAGGTCGAGGCCCTCGCGAAGGAGGTTGACGCCGACGAGCACGTCGTACTCGCCGAGGCGCAGCTCGCGGATGATCTGGATTCGCTCGAGCGTGTCGACCTCGGAATGCAGGTAGCGGACCCGGAAGCCGTGCTCGAGCAGGTACTCGGTCAGGTCCTCGGACATCTTCTTCGTCAGCGTCGTGACCAGGACGCGCTCGTTGCGCTCGGCGCGGATGCGGACCTCGTTCATCAGGTCGTCGATCTGATTCTTGGTCTCGCGAACCTCGACCTCGGGGTCGACGATCCCGGTCGGGCGCACGATCTGCTCGACGATGTTCGACGACTGCGAGCGCTCCCACTGCCCCGGCGTCGCCGAGAGCAGCACCATCTGCCCGACGCGGTCCAGGAACTCGTCGAACTTGAGCGGGCGGTTGTCGATCGCCGAGGGCAGCCGGAAGCCGTGGTCGACGAGTGTCGTCTTGCGCGAGAAGTCGCCCTCGTACATGCCCCCGATCTGCGGGATCGTCTGGTGGGACTCGTCGATGAACGTGACGAAGTCGTCGGGGAAGTAGTCGATCAGCGTGTACGGCGGGCTGCCCGGCGGGCGCCCGTCGAGGATCCGCGAGTAGTTCTCGATGCCCGAGCAGAAGCCGACCTCGCGGAGCATCTCGATGTCGTACTTGGTCCGCTGCGCGAGGCGGTGGGCCTCGAGCTGCTTGCCCTCCGACTCGAAGGTGGCGATGCGGTTGCGTAGCTCGCGCTCGATCTCCTCCACCGAGCGCTCGAGCGTCTCCTCCTCGGTCACGTAGTGGCTGGCGGGCCAGATCGAGACGTGGTCGAGGGTGTCGAGGATCTCGCCGGTCAGCGGGTCGAAGTGCTGGATCGCCTCGATCTCGTCGCCGAACAGCTGGATCCGGAACGCGGACTCGGCGTAGGCGGGCATGATCTCGAGCACCTCTCCCCTGGCGCTGAACGTGCCGCGGCCGAGGTTGGTGTCGTTGCGGCGGTACTGCATCGCGACGAGCTTGCGGAAGACATCCTGGCGGTCGACCCAATCGCCGACCTTGAACAGCTGCATCTGGTCGCGGTAGAGCTTCGGCGAGCCGATCCCGTAGATGCACGAGACGGAGGCGACGATGATCACGTCCTTGCGGGCGAACAGCGCCGCGGTCGCCGAGTGGCGCAGGCGGTCGATCTCGTCGTTGATCGATGAGTCCTTCTCGATGTAGAGGTCCTGCGCCGGCACGTAGGCCTCGGGCTGGTAGTAGTCGTAGTAGCTGACGAAGTATTCGACCGCGTTGTTCGGGAAGAACTCCCGGAACTCGTTGCAGAGCTGCGCCGCGAGCGTCTTGTTGTGCGCGATGACGAGCGCCGGGCGCTGAACGCGCTCGATCGTCGCCGCCATCGTGAAAGTCTTGCCCGTGCCGGTCGCTCCCAGCAGCGTCTGGATGCGCTGGTCGGAGCCGAGGCCGGCGGCGATGCTGTCGATCGCCTTCGGCTGGTCCGCGGTCGGCGTGTAGGCCGAATTGAGCTTGAACTTGGTCACCGATCCAGCCTAGCGACGGGCCGGGCGGGCCACGGGGCCAAGGGGCCTTCGCGGGGCCTTCGGCTAGGGTTCGACCCGATGGTGCATCTTGGAGAGGGTGCGAGGATCAGCTTGGGAGCGCGGGCCACGGTCACGCTGCTCGCCGGCGCGGCCCTGTTGATCGCGCTGCCCGCGACGGGGGCCGAGGCGAAGAAGCGCGACTACCGCGTCAAGGTCACCCGCACGGCCGCCGGGATCCCCCACGTGGTCGCGAGAGACTTCGGTTCGCTCGGCTACGGGCAGGGCTTCACCTACGCCCAGGACAACGCCTGCCTCTTCCTCGACACGGTCGCGACGGTTCGGGGCGACAGGAGCCGGTTCTTCGGCGCCGACGGCCTGGCGCGCAACTACTCGAACGGGGCGACCGACCCGAACTTCAAGTCCGACTCGTTCTGGAAGTGGATCGAGGCGAGCGGCGCTCGCGCCAATGTGGGCAAGGCCTTCAACAAGCAAGCGAAGCAGCTCTACCGAGGCTGGGTCGCCGGCTTCAACACCTACCTGAGCTCCGGCCAGCTCCGCGACCCCGCGTGCCGCGGCCGGGCGTGGGTCCGGAAGGTCACCGTTCGCGACATGGTCCTGCGCGGCGTCCAGGTCCTGATCAACGCGGGTGCGGGCAACCTGATCTCCGGGATCTACGACGCGCAGCCTCCCGCCACGGCCACGTCGACGTCTGGCGCCGCGACGGCCCGGTCGGCTCCCGACCCCGACATTCCCGCGCTGCGGGAGCAGATCGATGACCTGGCCGGCGAGTCCGACCTCGGCTCGAACGGGCTCGCGCTCGGTCGCGACGCGACGCAGCGCGGCACCGGAATGCTGCTGTCGAACCCGCATTTCCCCTGGCGAGGCATCGACCGCTTCTGGATGGCTCACCTGACCGTGAAGGGCAAGCGCGGATACGACGCGATGGGCGGCACACTCGGCGGATTCCCGCTGATCGGGATCGGCTTCAACCGCAGCATGTCCTGGACCCACACGGTGTCCACGGGCCGGCGTTTCGTCGTCCGCCAGCTGCGGCTCGACCCGGCCGACCCCACCAGCTACATCGTCGACGGCCAGTCGGTCCCGATGACGCGTACCGTCGTCGACGTCAACGGACAGCAACGCACCGTCTACGGGACGCGCTATGGCCCCATCGTCAACATCGCGGCCGCCAGCTACTCATGGACCAACACGACGGCGTACGCGCTGACCGACTCGAATCTGGTCAACGGCAGCGTCGTCAACCAGTACATCGCGATGGGCAGGGCGCGCAGCGTGGGCCGGCTGCTCCGAGTCGAGGAGCGCCGCCGCGGGATTCCCTTCTTCAACACGATCGCCGCTGACCGCAAGGGGACCGCCCTCTACGCCGATGTCGGCAGGTACTCGAACGTCCCGACGAGCCTGATCGAAGCCTGCCTCCCGCCGGGCCTCGCAACCATCACCTTCCAGCAGGCCAGGCTCATCACCCTCGACGGCACGAGGTCGGATTGCACTCCCGCGGGCTCGCTCCCGGCGAGCGAGATGCCGCGGATAGCGCGCAGGGACTACGTCCTGAACTCCAACGACTCCTATTGGCTCGCGAACCCGCAAGCCCCGATCACCGGGATCACACCGCTGATCGGCCTCGAGAGGACGGCACAGGGAACTCGGACCAGGTCGGGCAACCTGATGGTTCGCGAGGTCCTGGGGAGCGGCGGCCGCTTCACGCTCGGTGCCCTTCAGAGCCTGTTCCAAAACGACCGCAACCACCTCGCCGAGCTGGTTTCTGACCCGCTCGCCGATCTCTGCACCTCGAACCCGTCGGTCACGATCGCGGATGGGCGAACGGTCGATATCAGCGAGGCGTGTCCGATCCTCCGCAGCTTCGACAACACCGGCAACCTCGACAGCCCCGGCGCGTGGCTGTTCGCCGCCTACCAGCGGCGCGCTCCCGGAGGCCTCAGCTTCTGGTCCGACAGCTTCGACCCGGCCAACCCTCTGACCACGCCGAACCAGCTGAACGTCGCCAACCCCGACCAGCTGCGAGCTCTAGGCGCCGCGGTTCAGGAGCTGCGCGACAACGGCGTGGCGCTCGGCAGCGGAATGCGCGGGGTACAGGTCGCCACCCGAGGGAGTCGCCGCATCTCGATCCACGGCTGCGGCAACTGCTTCCAGAACATCAACTCCTCGAACGGATCGGCGAGCGCGAACGCCCCGTACGGCGAGGTCATTCAGGGCTCCTCGATGGTGCTGGCGACAGAGCTGCGCAAGCGCAGCCCGATCGCGCGCGGCATCCTCACCTTCTCGCAGGCCACGGATCCGACCTCCCCCTGGTTCGCGAACATGACCCGCCTCTTCTCGGAGAAGAAGTGGGTGAAGCTGCCGTTCACGCCCGAGCAGGTGCGGAAGGCGAAGCGGACGCGGGTGAAGCTGCCGGGCGTCTAGTCCGCGGCCGCGATCGCTTCGGCGGCCAGCTCGAGCAACCCGAATGCGATCGGCGGGACCAGGCCCTCGGGGTCGCACTCCGGGTCATAGGCGGTCAGCGACAGCGCCCTGACGGGAGAGGCCTCCATGAGCGAGCCGACGACCGCGCCGAGCTGAGAGGCGTCGAGGCCGTCGGGCGCGCTGTAGATGTTGACCGGCGCCTCGCCCGCGTCGAGCACGTCGAGGTCGACGTGCAGGTATACGCCGGTCGGCTCAGGCCGCATCGCGCTGACCGCGTCCCAGACCGCGTCTGCGGAGCGGGCCTCCGCAGGAGACAGCCAGTTGACGGCGGAGTCGTCGAGGCGCGCCTTCTCCGGCTCGTCGAAGTCGCGCGCCCCCACCAGCACGGCCGCCGTTTCTGGAAGCGGGCGGAAGCCCTGGACGGCCCCCAGCATCCCCTGCCACGCCCCGCCCGTGAGCATCGCGAGGCCCATGCCGTCGAGGTAGCCCTCGATCGTCGTCTCGGGCGAGTTGAAGTCGGCGTGAGCGTCGAGCCATACGACACCGAGCGGGCCCTCGCTGACGCCGGCGACGGCTCCGACCGCAGCCAGGAAGCAGCTTCCGGACAGAACTACGGGGAAGGCTCCCTCGTCGAGGGCCTCTCGCACCCGCCCGGCGACCAATCGGATCAGGTCGAAGCTGGCGTCGACCTCGTTGCCGCCGCTGAGCACGCTGAAGTCGCCGTCGAGCTCGATCACCTCCGTCTCGACGCGCGCCCCTGACCCGGCCAGCGCCTTCTCGGCACCGAGCTCGAGGAGCCGCTCGGGCCCGCGTCCGACACCGATCCGCGGTCGCGCCAGCTCGTAGGGCACGACGAGTAGTCGGATGTCCGGCACGATGGCTAGGAGGACCCGAATGGGAGCTTGACGGCGATCGGCTGAAGCTACTGGCGCGCGGCCTCGTTCACAACTTCCCCCGCCACAACTGTCGCCGAGCGCATTGTCCGTTCGTACTAGGGGCGCTGGGAAGCCGCGATCGCCTCCGCGGTCCCACGCAGGGCCGCGGCGACCATCTCGACCAGGACCTCGACGTCGGGACCGCCGGTCTCGAGCCAGCTCAGCATCGCCGAGTCCATGTAGCCGATCCAGGCCCGGAGCCCGACCCGCACCTCGGGGCTGCTGGGGTCGAGGCCCATCTGCGGCGCGATCCGCCCGACCGCAGAGCCGCGCGCGCGCTCCAGCTGCTCGCGCACCTCCCTGAAACCAACCCCCCGCGTCATCAGGAAGCGATAGCCCTCGGGGTGCTCCGAGATCGCCTCGGCGTAGGCGCGGATCGATTCGCGCAGGCGCTCGGGGGGCGGCAGGTCGGGGTCCGGTGCGATCCGCGCCCTGAAGCGCTCGATCAGCGGCTCGACCGCGGCGACGTAGAGGTCCTTCTTGGTGCCGAAGTACTGAAAGACGAGGCCGTGCGAGACGCCGGCGGCCTCGGCGATCTCGTCGACCGAGACGTCGTCGTAGTCGCGGTCGCCGAACACCTCGAGCGCGGCATCGAGCAGCTGCGCGCGACGCTGGGCCGCCCGCTCGGTCGTCAACGGAGGAGAGGTCATGCGACTGATTGTCCGCATGAATTGACTTCGAGTCAACACCCGATTTCGACGATTGAAGCTGGAGGGGGCGATGACTAACGTGCGTGGCGGAGAGATGTTGACTGCGAGTCAGACGAAGCTGCGAACGCTGGCGGTGCTCGGAGCGCTGGGATTCGCCGCGCTCGCCCTGCCCTCCGGCGCCGCCGCGGCTGAGACCGTCTACACGCAGACCGTGCCGACCGGCACGATCGGCGGCTACGAGGTCAAGCAGGACATCAAGATCGGCATCCCCAAGCCGCCCGGCGGCGGCTTCGTCACGAAGATGGAGACCGACATCGTCGACGCGACCACCGGCGAGCCCGTCCCCATCTCGCGGCTGATGCTCCACCACATCGTCTTCCTCAACCTGCTGAAGCCCGACAACACCTGCAGCGACTTCCTCAGCTTCGACACCCGCACGACCTTCGGCCGCGCGCCGCAGCGCTTCTACGCGGCCGGCGAGGAGCGCGCCAAGCTCGCGATGCCCCCGGGCTACGGCCTGCCGATGGGCGGCGGCGACTTCTGGGGCATGACGTACATGCTCATGAACCATCGCGCGCTGCCCGACAACGCGTTGATCCAGTACAAGGTCACGGTCGAGACCGACCCGGCGACGATCCCCGTCAAGCCCTACTGGCTCGACGCGAACGACTGCCGCGCCGACCCCGTCTACAACGTGCCGGGAACCAAGAAGAAGGGCTCGACGGCGAACACCACCCGCGACTACGTCATCCCGGAGGCCGGTCGCATCGTCGCCGGCGGCGGTCACGTACACGGCGGCGCTCGAGAGCTCGAGATCACCAAGCCCGACTGCGGCAACGCGCAGATCGCCGAGTCCCTCCCGACCTGGGGCCAGGCGAACCACCCCTTCTACACCGTGCGGCCGATCCTGCACGAGCCGGGGCCGATCAACATGACCGCCTTCCAGTCGCCGACCGGCATCCCCGTCGCGGCCGGCGAGCGCATCAGGCTCAACTCGAAGTACGACAACTCCCTCCCCCACACCCGGGTGATGGGGATCTACCAGATCTACATCGCGCCGCCGGCAACGCCCACCACGGGCTTCTGCGGGGGCGCGCCGCCGGACCTCGTCAACTACGGAGGCGATCAGCCGGGCAGGTCCGGCCCCATCCCCTACAAGATCCCTCTGACGGGGCTCGACGCTCAGGGCAACGCGATCCCGATCACGAAGCCGGGAGGCCGGCTGAAGAAGGTGCCTTCGGGCACGACGACGCAGGTGAGAGACCGCCTCTTCGGCCGACGCAACATCCAGGTCAGGAGCGGAGCGACGCTCAACTGGCAGTTCTCGGGCAACGAGCTCCACAACCTGACCCTCGCGAACGGCCCTGTTGGGATCGGCACGGACAATCTCGACCAGAACCGCGTCTTCAGCCGCAAGTTCGGCCGCCCGGGCACCTACAGCTTCTTCTGCGGGCTGCACCCCGTACAGATGACCCAGCGCGTGGTCGTCGAGCCCAAGAAGAAGAAGAAGAAGAAGAAGAAGGCGAACGCCAAGAAGTAGGCGGGCCCGGTCGTTCTACGGACCGGGCGCGAGCTGGTCTTCGATGAAGTCGCGCGAGTCCGAGACCCGCGAATAGACGGTCGGCGCCGCGGAGAGGCCGCAGAAGGCGCCGCCGTAGGAGACGGTGCCGAGCTCGACGGGCCCGGTCGGGGTGTCGGCGACGAGCGGGCCGCCGCTGTCGCCCGAGCACGCAGCCGCGTGGATCGGCGCGCGACCGAAGCGGCGCAGGCGCTTGCCGAGGGCACAGATCATCGAGCTGCCCTTGAATACGCGGCCATACGCGCGCTTGCACCGCTTGTTGATGCGGACTCGCTCGCTGGTCCGCTTGAGCACCACCGAGATGTTGACCCCGAGCGGGTTCTGGGCGCCCCAGCCGGCGACCCGAAGCTGGGTCCCCGGTGTGGTCAGCGCGAGGTCCTGCTCGGCCGTCGCGAGCGCGACCGGCGGGGCCGTGGTGGGCTGCGCGAGCGTGATCACCCCGACGTCGTGAGCCTGGTTGAAGACGAAGTCGGGATGCGGGACCGCCGCCGTGACGTCGATGGTCTCGCCGACCGTCTTGGCGGTGAGGACGGGCCGGTTGGCCACGACGTCGAGAGTGCCGGCGGGGAAGCCCTCGACGCAGTGCGCTGCGGTCAGGACCTTGGTCGGCGCGATCACGGTGCCTCCGCAGTGGAGCCTGCCCCTGCGCAGCACAGCGACGGTGAACGGCCACGCCGCCGGGTCGGCGACCTTGCCCCCGACCACCGAGCTCTGGGCCAGCGGAGCGCCCGAGCCCTGGCCGCCCTGGGCGGGCGCCGCGACGACGAGCGCAGCAAGCGCGAGCGCCCCGAGCCTCCAACCCCTGCGAAATAGTCCCCGTCTCATCCTCGTCCACAGTATCGGCGCTCGGAATACCGACATTGAGCGCGCTTAATGCCCCGTTCGTTTGCCCGAGGCTCGCGGCGGATAGCGTCCAACCGATGCCGGGACTACTGCTGGGGCCGATGCTCCGATACATCGACGAGGAGCAGGCGAGCGTCTGGGTGGAAACGGACGTGGCGTGCGAGGTCGAGGTACTCGGCCGCAAGGTCGACACCTTCTGCATCCAGGGCCATCACTACGGCCTGGTGCTGATCGAGGACCTCGAGCCGGGCAGCTCGCAGGCCTACGAGGTCAAGCTGGACGGAGAGGTCCATTGGCCCGAGCCCGGCAGCGAGTTCCCTCCCAGCCTGATCCGGACGATCGAGCCCGAGGAGGAGCTGCGCGTCGCCTTCGGCTCCTGCCGGGTGACGGTCCCGCACGAGCCCCCGTTCGACCTCAGCAAGACCGACGACGACCGGGGCCGCGGAGGGGACGCGCTGCGCAACTACGCGCTGCGGATGATCGGGCAGCCCAGCGAGGAGTGGCCCCAGATGCTGTTCATGCTCGGGGACCAGGTCTACGCCGACGAGGTCTCGCCCGCGACGAAGGAGTTCATCCGCGCCCGCCGCGACGTCACCGAGCCCCCCTGGGAGCAGGTCGCCGACTTCGAGGAGTACACGCGCCTGTACCGCGAGGCATGGTCCGAGCCGACGGTGCGCTGGCTGCTCTCGACCGTGGGGACGGCGATGCTGTTCGACGACCACGACGTCCACGACGACTGGAACATCTCGCTCGAATGGCTCGAGGAGATGCGCGCGCAGCCCTGGTGGCACGACCGCATCACGGGCGCCCTCGTCGCCTACTGGACATACCAGCACCTCGGCAACCTCTCGCCGCGGCATCTCGCCGAAACCGATCTCCTGCGCGAGGTCAAGGCCCGCGACGACGGCTGGCCGCTGCTCTGCGACTGGGCCGAGGAGGCCGATCGCGGAAGCCAGGGAAGACGATGGAGCTACTCGCGGACCATCGGGCGCAAGCGCTTCGTGTTCATGGACTCCCGCGAGGGACGCGTCCTCGGCTCCAAGCCGAGGCGGATGTTCGACGAGGACGAATGGGACTGGATCAACGAGCGCGTCACCGGCAACGTCGACCACCTCGTCGTCGCCGACACGCTGCCGGTGATGCTGCCGCCGCCGATGCACGACGTCGAGGCCTGGAACGAGGCCGTCTGCGACGGGGCCTGGGGCGGATTCGCCGCTCGCATCGGGGAGAAGGTGCGCCAGGGGCTCGACCTCGAGCACTGGGGCGCTTTCCAGCACTCCTTCCGCCAGATCACGGGGCTGTTCGCCGAAGTCGGCGCCGGCGAGCGCGGTGCTCCCCCGGCGACGATCGTCACGCTCGGCGGCGACATCCACCACGCCTACCTGGCCGAGGTCGCCTTCCGCCGCGAGCGCGGCGTGACCAGCCCCGTCTGGCAGGCGGTCTGCTCGCCCTACCGCAACCCCCTCGACAAACGCGAGCGCCGCGCCGCCCAGATCGGCGGCACCAAGGCGGTCGGCTACGTCGCGAAGGCACTCGCACGAGCGGCGGGGGTGCCCGACGCGGGTGTGCGCTGGCGCCTGGTCGAGGAGCCGACCTTCGACAACCAGATCGGGACCCTCACCTTCGACGGCAGGCAGGCAAACCTCAGGCTCGAGAAGGCCACGCCCGGCGACCCGCCTACGCTCGAGACCTCCCTCGAGCGCCGCCTGGCCTAGCTCACCTGGGTCGCAGCCCCAGCTCGTCGGCGTAGTTCTCGCGGTACTCGGCTCGCTTCTCCAGCACGCCGCGGACGTACTCGCGCGTCTCGGCGAACTCGATGTCGTCCTCCGTCAGCTCCGAGCCGCCCCACGCCGCCACGTTCGTCTCGCCGCCGTTGTACGCAGCGAGCGCGGCGACCAGGTTCTGGTCGAACTTGTCGAGCAGGTAGCGCAGGTAGTAGGTCCCGTAGCGGATGTTGATGTCGGGGTCCGAGAGGTCGTCGGTCTCGAACGTCGAGCCCCCACTCAGGCCCTCGATCAGCTCCGCTGTCTGAGGCGTGACCTGCATCAGCCCGCGAGCGCCGGCGTTGGACTCCTGGTCGCGGAAGCGCGACTCCGTGTAGATAACCGCGGCGACGAGGTCGGGCGGCAGGTCCTTGTCGCGCGACTGCTGGCGGATGATGTCCTCGTGGCGCAGCGGCAGGGTCACCTCGAGAATGCGATCGCTGAGCTCGTCGCCATTGATGATCACGTAGCCGCCCGCGAGCACGGCGACCAGCGCGAGCCCGATCGCGACCGAGCGGCGACGACGCTTGCGGCTCTGGGCTTGCCTGGACTGGGCGGCGGCGGCACGGCGGGCGCGGCTGCGCTCCTGCGAGGAGCTCGAGTGGGAGTGCGCGCGGCGGGTGCTTGCGCCTGGGCTCATCGCTGCAGTCCCAACGCCTCGGCCACCGCTCGTTCGAGGTCCTCGAGGCTGCCGTCGTTGCGGATCACGTGGTCGGCTCGCTCGGCCTTCTCGTCCTGGCTCAGCTGTCTCGCCTCGCGGCCCTCGAGGCCAGGCTGCCCACGCTCGGCGAGGCGGCGCTCGCGGACCTCGTCGTCGGCGATGACGGCGATGCGTCTCGTCGAAGCCGGCCTCCATCCCGGCCTCGAACAGCAGCGGCACCTCCAGCACGGCCACCTCGACCTCGGGTCCCAGCCCCGCGCGCCAGTCGGCGACCGTCCGCCCGACGCGCGGATGGGTCTCGGACTCGAGCCAGGCGAGCTGGGCCGGGTCGTTGAACACGACCTCCGCGACTCGGGCCCTGTCGACCGGGGCGCCCTCGGGGGCGACGTCCTCGCCCCAGCGGGCGGCCAGCAGATGCGCGCACGTCCTCGCGTTCTAGGACCTCGTGAGCGACCTGGTCGGTCGAGATCGTCGCGGCTCCGAGCCTCGACGCCGCGGCGAGCGCCTCGGACTTACCCGCACCTATCCCACCGGTGAGCCCGATGAAGCGAGTCAAGAGCCCGGGCTTACGCTTCTTCGGGTGCCGGCTCCTCGGCGGGCTCCTCCGTCGGCGTCTCAGCCGGCGGGGGCACATCTGCGGGCTCGTCCGCGGGGACCTCGGCGGGAGGCGGGTCCTCGGCGGGAGCCTCTGCTGGAGGATCGACCGGCGGCGCCTCTGCGGGCGGGTCCGCGGGCGGCGCCTCGACCGGGGTCTCCCCCGGCACCTCGGCGCTCGGCTCCTCGGCATCGGTCTCCTCGGCAGCAGCCTCTTCCGCAGCGGTCTCTTCGGCGGGTGCGTCCTCGGCCGGCGCGGCGTCGGCGTCGGCGTCGGCCGGCGGCGCTGCCACTTCGCCCTCGGGTAGGTCTTCGACCTCGACGGCGGCGGCCTCCTCCGGCGGGTAGCCCTCGAGCACCTGGCCCTCGACGCGCTTGACGCTCAGCGAGAGGCGGCGGCGTGTGTCGTCGACCTCGAGGACCTTGACCTGGACCTCGTCGCCGGGCCGCACGACCTCGGCGGGGCTCTCGACGTGGTGCTGGGCGAGCTCGGAGATGTGGACCAGGCCCTCGACGCCCGGAAGGATCTGGACGAAGGCGCCGAAGGCGACGATCTTGGTCACCTTGCCGTCCACCGTGTCGCCCTCCTTGTACTCGTTGAGGACCTTCTGCCACGGGTCCTCCTGCGTCTGCTTGAGGCCGAGCGAGATCCGCTGGCGGTCGCGGTCGATGTCGAGCACCTTGACGTTGACGGTGTCGCCGATCGACAGGACCTCTGAAGGATGGTTGACGTGGCTCCAGCTGAGCTCGGAGATGTGGATGAGGCCGTCGATGCCCTCGAGGTCGACGAATGCGCCGAAGTCGACGATGTTCGAAATCTTGCCCTCGACCTCCTGGCCGGGCTCGAGCTTGCCGAGGATCTGCTCGCGGACCTCCTTGCGCTCCTCCTCGAGGACGGCGCGTCGTGATAGCACCACGTTGTTGCGCGAGCGGTTGAGCTCGATGACCTTGCACTCGAGCTTCGTGCCCATGAACTCGTCGAGGTTCTGGACGCGGCGGATGTCGACCAGCGAGGCCGGCAGGAAGCCGCGCACACCGAGGTCGAGGATCAGGCCGCCCTTGACGACCTCGATGACCGTGCCCTCGACGGGAGTCCCGGACTCCGCAGCGGCCTCAATGCGGCGCCAGGCCTTCTCGAAGCGGGCGCGCTTCTTGGAGAGGATCAGGCGACCCTCTTGGTCCTCCTTGGTCAGGACCAGCGCGTCGACCTCCTCGCCGAGCTCCACCTCCTCCTCGGGCTTGACCGTCTTGCGGATCGAGAGCTCGTTGGAGGGGATGACGCCCTCGGACTTGTAGCCGATGTCGACGAGGACTTCGTCCTGATCGATACGAACCACCTTGCCGTTCACGACGTCCCCCTCCTCGAATGGGTGAATCGTCGCGTCGTAGTTCGGGACGAGCTTGCCGTCGACCTCGATCAGGAGGTCCTGAGAGGCGCCGTTCTCAGCCGCGGCGGGAGCCTCGGTGGCGACGGGAGCCTGCTCGGAGACCTCGGGTGCCTCGGTCTGGGCGTCGGTGGTTGCTTCGGTCGGGGACACGAGCGGGACAGTTTGGCAAAGAACGGAAGCTAGGACGCGCCCGCCTCGTCATAGCTGTAGAAGCCACGCCCGGTCTTGCGCCCGAGATGACCCGAAACCACCATCCGCTTCAGCAGCGGGGGCGGCGCGTACTCGTCGCGCTTGAACTCCTCGTAGAGCGAGTCGCAGACCGAATAGAGGACGTCGAGCCCGATGAAATCGCACAGCGTCAGAGGGCCCATCGGGTGCCCGCAGCCCCGCTTCATCCCCTCGTCGATGTCCTCCCGGGTCGCGAAGCCGTCCTCGTACATGCGGACCGCCGCCATGAGGTAGGGCACGAGGAGAAAGTTGACGATGAAGCCCGAGCGGTCCTTGGTGTGGATCGGCGTCTTGCCGATCCGGCCGGCGAAGTCCTCGGCGCGCGCCACGGTGTCGGCCGAGGTATCGAGCCCGACCACGATCTCGACGAGCTTCATCACGGGGACCGGTGAGAAGAAGTGGAGCCCGAGCACCCGGTCCGGGCGCGCCGTGGCCGCTGCCAGGCCGGCGATCGGAATCGATGAGGTGTTGGAGGCGAGGATCGCATCCTCGGGGAGGGTCCGGTCGAGAAGGGCGAACGCGTCCACCTTCGCCGTCTGGTCTTCGAGGATCGCCTCGATCGCCAGCTCGGCCCCCGCGAGCGATTCAGGGTCCGTGGACCACGAGATCCGGCCGATCAGAGCCTCGGCCTCCTCCTCGGTTCGCTTGCCGCCCTCCACACCGCGCCCGACCGACTCCTTGACGCGGCTCCGTGAGCGATCGAGCGGCCCTGCCTCAGGCTCGTGGAGCACCACGTCGATCCCTGCCGCGGCGGCGGACTCGGCAATGCCTGAGCCCATGAACCCCGCGCCCAGGATGCCGATCCGCTGAATCGCAGTCTCGTTCGTCGTCGCCATCAGCCAGAACAGTACGGGCCCGCTCGCAGTCGGCGGAAGCTGGCCTTCGGGTACCCTCGGCCCATGCCCAAGCGCGCCACAAAAAGGGGCTCCGAGCGGACCCCTCTGTCGGGCGATTACGACGTGATCGTCTGCGGCGCGAGCTTCGCGGGGCTGACCGTTGCGCGACAGCTGACCGGCAGCGGGGCGCGAGTACTGATGCTCGACCGCTACGAGATCGGCGAGCGCCAGACCTCGGCGTGCGGCGTGCCCACCGAGTGGCTGGTGAACATGGGCCTCGAGGGTTCCGCCAAGCAGGAGTTCCCCGCCCTGGTCGTCCACACGCCGCACGGCACCTCGCGCTACGTGCTGCCCTGGACCTTTTCGACCTTCGACTATCGCGAGCTTTGCAAGATCCTCGACGACCAGAACGACGCCGAGTTCGAGACGGCAAAGGTCAACGGCCGCACCGGAGACACCGTCCACACCGACCGCGGCGACGTCTCGGCCCC
Source organism: uncultured Solirubrobacterales bacterium (assembly GCA_963820665.1). Taxonomy (GTDB): domain Bacteria; phylum Actinomycetota; class Thermoleophilia; order Solirubrobacterales; family 70-9; genus CAVUAT01. The sequence continues at coordinate 372,968 of CAWGAL010000004.1, forward strand.
GCTGATCGTGGACGCGCTCGGGTGGCGCCGGATCCTGGCCTCCGACGGCGGCTACCAGCCGCCCGACGCCCCGCTGTCGCGCGGGCTCGAGGTGCACCCCGACGGCGGCGCCGATGACCTCGAGCTCTGGATCGACCGCCGCTACGTGCCCGCCGGCTACGGCTGGCGCTTCCCCGCGGGAGGCGAGGAGCGGATCGGCGTCGGCTCCTTCGACCCGAAGTTCCACGTCAAGGACACCACCGTCCTGCTCTCCGACGACCTCGAGCGCCCCCCCGTCCGCTACCAGGGCAACTGGATCCCCCACAAGCTCCGCCCCGGCACCGAGGGCGAGATCTTCTTCGTCGGCGACTCGGCCGGCCACTGCCTGCCCCTGACCGCCGAGGGCATCAGGACCGCCTTCTACTTCGGGATCAAGCTCGGCGACGAGCTGCGCGCCGTCGTCGAGGGCAGGCAGGACCGCGCCGCGGCCCTGCGCAACTACGGCGAGTTCACCGATGACCACGAGTGGAAGTTCCGCTGGATGCTCCGCGCGCAGAAGCTGGTCCCGAAGCTGCCCGCGCGCCTGCAGAGGGCCGTGATCTGGGCAGTCGGCCGCCGCCGGTTCGTCAACTGGTCCTTCAACCACTACCTGAAGATCGCCCCACCCGAGTTCGCCGGCCCGGCGCCAGCCCCCCGAGAGGGCGCGGCCGAGCGCCTCACCGCCGCAGCCTGACGACGCCGGTGGCCTCCACCGCGGAGCTCTCCGACCGCGAGCTGCGCCTGCTGCGCATGCGCTCCCAGAGGCTGTTGCCCGGCCAGGGCGCCAAGTCGGTGGCTGCGGCCGCGAAGGCCGCGCTGACGATCCAGGCCCAGGACGTGCCGGCGGCGACCCTCGGGGTTCGAGTGCGCACGGCGGGGCTGACGGCCGCCAAGGCCGCGAAGCAGGCAGCGTCGCCGTCGGTCTGCCGATCCTGGCTCATGCGCAACACGATCTTCCTGTTCGCCTGCGCCGACCTGGCGTGGATGCGGCCGCTGCTCGCGCAGCGTCCCCTGGCGCAGGGCGAGAAGCGCTTCTCCGAGCTCGGGATGCAGGCCGACGATGCGGCGATCATGCACTGGATCCGAGGACGGGTCGAGAGCGGTCCGCTGGAGCGCGATGAGCTGCGCGAGTGGCTGGCCGGCCGGGGCCACAACGAGGCGCAGTGCTTCTACTGGACCGGGCAGAACGCGGCCCTTCGCGGTGTCGTGGTCGTGAGGCCGGGCCTCGACCAGAAGGCGGGGTTCGCTGCCGCGCCGCCGAGCGACGAGGGCGCCGACCGCGAGGCCGCTATCGGCAAGCTCGCCCGCCGCTACCTCGACGCCTACGGGCCCGCGACGCTCGAGGACTTCGCTTACTTCTTCAAGATGCCGAAGGCCGACGCCCGCGCCGGCTGGGAGCGCGCGGGCAAGACCGCCGTGATCGAGACCCCGCTCGGCACGATGCAGGCCCTGCCGAAGTCGCTGAAGGACGCTCCCGGCGGCGAGCCGGTCGTGCGCCTCCTTCCCTCCTACGACCACTACCTGCTCGGGTGGAACCGCGGCCGCGAGCATTCTGTCCCATCGGCCCACCAGTCCGCCGTCTACCCCGGCGCCGGGTACATCAAGGCGACGGCCGTCCTCGACGGGCTCGCATTCGCGACGTGGAAGCTCAAGCGCAAGCGGGATTCACTGCACATCGAGGTCGAGCCCTTCGACCGCCTCCCGCGCGGCGCGGAGCAGGGCTTGGAGCGCGAGGCCGCTGACATCGGGCGCTTCTTCGAGGCGGACGCACAGCTGCGAATCGGGAAGCGCTGAACTCAGCGCACGACCAGGTACGTCCCGACAAGCAGCAGCGCGACCCCGAGCACGCGCTCCCAGCTGAGCGGGGTCTCCTCGAGCCCGAGCACGCCGAGGCGATCGAGGACGACCGAGAGCGTGAGCTGGCCGGTGACCGTGGCTGCTGCCACGCCGCCGGCCCCGATCTCGTCGACGAGGACGAGCGCCGTGAACACATAGGCGGCCCCGAGCAGGCCGCCGATCAGGTAGTACCACGGGACGCCGGTCGCCTCGCCGACGCCGCCGGCCTTCCCGCTGAGGATCGACGATCGCGGCCAGCAGGATCGTGCCGACCGCAAACGAGATGAGGGCGGCCGCGAAGCTACCGGTCGCCTTGCCCAGATTGGCGTTGATCGGCGCCTGAAGCGCGATCAGGCCGCCGACGACGGCCATCAGGAAGACGGCTAGCCCCTTGTCCACCCGCCGGAGGCTACTTCGGCTACTTCGGCTCGGGGCGCGCCTCGCCCGGCCAGCGGCCGCTCCAGCGCTGGAATCCCTTGCGGGCACCGTGCTCGGCGATCCCCTTCACCGCGCGGAAGATCGCGCCTTGGATGGCCATCGCTGCTGATCAGCTTGGGCCAATCGATCTCGCGGTGCTCGGGCTCCGGCGGCTCCTCCTCGTCGATCAGTTTCCAGACCTGGTCGAAGGCGGCCTTGGCCGCGAATCCAGCCGCGAGTCCGGCGATGATCCCGATCGGAGTGAAGAGCACCTTGTCCACGAGGACCGTCTGCCCTGCATGTGGAGCTCCGAAACGACGGGCTTGGCGGAGCTACTTGGCCGAGAGCCAGTCGGGGCCGACGCCCACGTCGGCCGCAAGCGGCGGGTCGAGCTCGAAGGCGGCGCACATCTCGCGCTCCACGAGCTCGCCCGCCACCTCCATCTCCGCGGCGGGCCCCTCGAACAGGAGCTCGTCGTGGATCTGGAGGACGAGGCGCGTCGTCAGGTCGGACTCGGCGAGCGCGCGGTGCGCGTTGACCATCGCGATCTTGATGATGTCCGCCGAGGTCCCCTGGATCGGCATGTTCACCGCGAGCCGTTCGCCCTGGCTGCGAGTCTGCGGGCGCCCGGACTTAAGCTCCGGGATCGGGCGGCGGCGGCCGAGGAGCGTCGTCACGTAGCCGTCCTCGCGCGCCTTCTCGACCGTATCGGTGATGTAGCGCTGCACCGCCGGGAAGCGCTCGAAGTAGCGGTCGATGTACGCCCCGGCCTCGTCCTGTCCGATGTTGAGCCGCTCCGAGAGCCCGTACGCCGAGAGCCCGTACGCGATGCCGTAGTTGACCATCTTCGCCTTTGAGCGATCCGCCGGGCTGACCTTCTCGGGGTCGGCGCCGAGGACCTCAGCAGCGGTCGCTGTGTGGATGTCGTCGCCGCGGGCGAAGATCTCGCGCAGCGCGTCCTCGCCGGCGATGTGGGCGAGGATCCGCAGCTCGATCTGGTTGTAGTCGGCCGACAGCAGCCGCTGCCCGCGCGGGGCGACGAAACACGAGCGGATCGGGCGCCCCTCCTCGCTTCGGATCGGGATGTTCTGGAGGTTCGGGTTGGTGCTCGAGAGGCGCCCCGTGGCCGTCGCCGTCTGGTTGAAGGTGGTGTGGATGCGCCCGCTGTCGGGGTCGATCAGCTCGGGGAGCGCGTCGAGGTAGGTGCTCTTCAGCTTCGTCAGCTCGCGCCAGGTCTCGATCTTGAGGACGATCTCGTGCTCCTCGCGGATCTGGCCCAGCACCCTCGCGTCGGTCGAGAAGCCCGTCTTTCCGCGGCGCTTCTTGGTCAGCCCGAGGTCGACGAACAGGACCTCGGCGAGTTGCTGCGGTGACCCGATCGTGAACTCCTTGCCGGCGAGCTCGAAGATGTCGGCTTCGAGCTGCGCGATCCGCTTCTCGAATCCCTCTCCGATCTCGGCCAGGCGCTTAGCGTCGAGCTTGACGCCGGTGCGCTCGACCTCCGCCAGCACCTCGACGAGCGGCATCTCGACCTCGTCCATGAGCCGCTCGAGCGAGTTCTCCTTCATCGACTTGCGCTGCAGGGCCGCCAGCTCCCAGACCAGCCGCGCCTCGGCGCCCGCGTCGGCGACCTCCTCCTCCTCGGAGTCGGCGCCGAGCTCCATCTGACCGTCGCCGTCCCCTTCCGCCTCGGCGGCGGCCGCTTCGGCGACCTCGCTCGCCGCCGCGAGGCCGCGCTGGGCGGCGATCTCGGGGAGGTCGTAGGTGCGGCGAGCCGGGTCCAGCAGGTAGGCGCCGACCATCGTGTCGTGATGGAGGTCCAGTCCGTCGTCGCCCGCACCGGCGAGCAGGCCGTGCCGCGCGCCGCCCCCGAGCGACTTGATGTCGTGCCCGAGGATCGGGCGGCCGCGCAGCTGCTCCGCGAGCTCGGAGGCCTCGCCGTAGTCCCCGGTGACGACCTTGTCGGCGTCGGCTCCGGCCCAGCGGTCGCCGGCGATCGCGATCGCCGCCGGTCCCGGAGCCAGGTCGGCGGGCGTCCCCTCGACCGCCGCCACCTCGATCTCCTCCTCGACCTCGGCGTCGGGGACGTAGTCGGCGCCGAGCTCCTCCTCGAGGCGAGCGATGATCTGTCGCAGCTCGAACTCGCGCGCGAACTCGCGGAGGCGGCTGCGGTCCATTCGACGCGCCATCACCTCGTCGAGGTCGAGCTCGAAGTCGATGTCGAAGACCATCGTCGCGAGCTGCTTCGAGATGCGCGCGTCGTCAGCGTGGTTGACCAGGTTCTCCTTGCGCTTGGCGCCCGAGATGTTCTCGACGTTGGCGAGCACCTCCTCGAGCGAGCCGAACTCCTGCAGCAGCTGGGCAGCCGTCTTGTCGCCGATCCCCGGAACCCCCGGGATGTTGTCGGAGGTGTCCCCCTTGAGCCCGATCAGGTCGGTGACCAGCTCCGGCGGCACCCCGTAGCGCTCGATCACGCCCTCGGTGTCGTAGATCTTCGTGTCGGTGACGCCGCGTGAGGTCGTCATCACCCTCACCCCGTCCTCCACCAGCTGGTAGACGTCGCGGTCGCCCGAAACCACCATCACGTCGGTCCCGTCCTCTCGGGCGCGCTTGACGAGCGAGGCGATCACGTCGTCGGCCTCGAAGCCCTCGACCCTGACGTTCGAAAACCCGAAGGCTTCGGCCAGGGGAATGAAGTGCGGCCACTGCTCCTTGAGCAGGTCCGGGCGGGACTTGCGCTGCGCCTTGTAGGGCTCGTAGGTCTTGTCGCGGCCCGACATGCCGGCGTCCCACGCGACCACCACCGCGGCCGGATCGTGGTCGATCAGCATCTTCGCGAACATCGACGCGAGGCCGTAGATCGCGTTCGTCGGGCGCCCGTCGTGGGTGGCGATCGACTCCGGGAGGGCGAAGAACGCGCGGTAGGCGAGCGAGTTCCCGTCGATCAGGAAAAGCTCGCCGTCGTCCTTGGCGGCTTTCTTCTTGGCCTTGGCGGCGGGCACCCCTCGATCCTACGAGGCGGCGCCGGGGTCAGCCATTGGTGACCTTCGACGAGCCGACCTCAGAAGTCGAGGCGTTGCCCTCGGGATCCTCCACGCGGATCTCGATCCTGTGTGCCTCCGTCAAGAACTTCCGGGGGACATTCGTCGGGAGTTTGCGACGGCCCGGCGCCCAGCCCCGGGTCGCGCGCTTTCGGATCAATCGCTTGCCGAGATAAAAGCTCGCCGTCACCTTCACGTACTCCTGCGCCCGAACCTGGATCTTCACGCGCGACCTCCTCGCGCCGGGCCCCGGCACGGTCACCGACGTCGAGGCGTCAACCTCCTCGTCCAGGAGCTCTCCCGGCCGCAGCTCGTAGAGCCCCTGGACGGGGTTCGCGTTGACGACGCGACCGGGCTCGCAGGTCGCCCGGAACGGGGCGAAGCGCTTGGTCGGGTGGTCGCCGAGGAACCAGTAGACGCCCGTCGGCACGATCGGCCAGACGACGCCCCCATCGACCGAGGAGTTCGTCCGGTTGCGGTCGGGGATCACGCTCTCGTTGAAGTAGGTGGGCTTGGGGAGGGAAGGAAACGCCGTCGCCGTCGCACCGGCCACGCCGTGCGCGCCGAAGGCGACGAACTGGTCGAAGGTCAGGTCGCGCACCGCCTCGTTGACGAAGGTCGATACGACCGCGCAGTTGACGAGCTCGCCATCGGGGCCGAGCGGAGCGCCGGTGATGCCCGCGAGCAGCACGTAGATGTCGTTCGTCGGCATCTGGAAGTTGACGCCGCGCATGTCCCGGCCGTGGCTCACCCAGGTCTGGAGGTAGATCCGGTGGTGGCCGGCGGCATCCGCGTACGGCGTGAACTTCGTCCCGCCTGGAATCGTCAGCCGGTAGACGCCGTTGGCGTCCGACACCGCTGAGAGACCTGGAAGCTCCGCCACCCGGACGGTCGCGCCCGCGATCGGGTCTTGGTTGTCGAAGGTGTAGACGGTCCCGGTCATCGTGATCGGCGGGACGGCCTTCTTCTTCTTCTTGCCCGCCGCCGCGGCCGGGCCGGCGGCGAGAGCGAGCGAGGCAGCCGCGATCAGGGCGGCCGCCGTTCGTGCGCCGGTGCGGGCGAAACGCCTCATGCGCCGACGCTAGCGGAACCGGGCCTGGGGGCCATGCGTGCCTATGATCAGCGGCCATGGCCGCCTCCGCCCAATACAGCGTCACCGTTCGCGTCGAGCTCGATGCGCGCCAGGAGCCTCTGGGCAAGCTCACCGGGCAGATCGCCGAGGCCGGCGGGGCGCTGGTGTCGGTCGACCTCGTGCCTGGAGCCGGCGGCGAGGGCAAGCGCGTGCGGGAGTTCACGATCGACGCGAACAGCCCCGAGCACTGGGAGAGGATCCTGCGCTCGATCGGTGGCACGCGCGGCGCCAAAGTGCTCGGCTTCACCGACCGCACCTTCGCCATGCACCGCAACGGCAAGATCGAGCAGCACAACAAGTACCCGCTAAAGACCCGCGACGACCTCTCGATGGCGTACACACCAGGTGTCGCTCGTGTCTGTGAGTACATCGCCGCCGACCGCAGCAAGGCCTTCGATTACACGATCAAGGCGAACACGGTCGCCGTCGTTTCCGACGGGTCGGCGGTGCTCGGACTCGGCGACATCGGCCCCGAGGCCGCGATGCCCGTGATGGAGGGCAAGGCGATGCTGTTCAAGGAGTTCGCCGACGTCGACGCCTTCCCGATCTGCCTCGCCACCAACGACACCGAAGAGATCATCCAGACCGTGAAGCTGATGGCGCCGACCTTCGGCGGCATCAACCTCGAGGACATCTCGGCGCCCCGCTGTTTCGAGATCGAGGAGCGCCTCAAGGCCGAGCTCGATATCCCCGTCTTCCACGACGACCAGCACGGCACCGCCGTCGTCGTCATGGCCGCCCTGTTCAACTCGCTCAAGATCATCGGCAAGCCGATCGAGAGCCTGCGCGTCCTGGTACTCGGCACCGGCGCCGCCGGCGTCGCCTGCACGAAGATGATGCAGGAGTCGGGCATCACCGACATCATCGGCTGCGACCGCCAGGGAGCGATCTCGGTCGACCGCGAGGACTACGTCAAGGATGAGATGTCAGGCATCAAGCGCTGGTTCGCCGAGAACACGAACCCCTCGCGCGCGAGCGGCGGCCCGAACGACGTCATCGAGGGCTGCGACCTGTTCATCGGCGTCTCGGGCCCCGGCCTGATCGAGGCCAAGAGCCTCGAGAAGATGAACAAGGACGCGATGGTTTTCGCGATGGCCAACCCGACGCCCGAGGTGATGCCCGAGGACGCCGAGCCCTACGTGCGGATCATGGCGACCGGCCGCTCGGACTACCCGAACCAGATCAACAACGTGCTCTGCTTCCCGGGCGTCTTCCGCGGCGCCCTGGACGCCGGCGCCCCGAGGATCACGGAGGCGATGAAGCTCGCCGCGGCCCGCGGGATCGCGGACGTCGTCTCCGAGGAGGACCTCTCGGAGGACTACGTGATCCCTTCCGTCTTCAACCGCGAGGTCGCTCCCACCGTGGCGCGCGCCGTTGTCGAGGAGGCCAAGGCCGAGGGCCTCGCGCGCATGTCCGAGGAGACCGGGACCTTCCACGTCGTCGAGCCCGCCGAGGCGCCACAGTAGAGTCCCGCGCCCGTGAGAGTCCTCGTCACAGGCGCAACAGGAAGCATCGGCTCGGCCCTCTGCGACGCGCTGCTCGCGCGCGGCGACGAGGTCGTCGGCCTTACGCGGGACCCCGCCAAGGCCAAGCCGAGCAACCCGACCGTCACCTGGCACGCCTGGCAGGCGACGACCGAGCGCCCGCCGCCCGCGGCGTTCGATCAGGTCGACGCCGTCGTCAACCTGATCGGCGAGGAGATAAACCAACGCCTGACCGACGACGCCAAGGCCCGCATCCGCGAGACCCGCGTCACCGCAGCGCACAACCTGATCCAGGCGATCTCGGCGCTCGAGCGTCCCCCGTCGACCTTCATCGGCCAATCCGCGATCGGCTACTACGGGGACCGAGGCGCCAAGATGCTCGACGAGGAGTCCCAGCCCGGCGAGGGCTTCGGCGCCGAGCTCCCGGTCGAGTGGGAGGCCGCGCAGCTCCAGGCCGAGGGCGTCGCGGGACGTGTCTTGATCCTGCGCACCGGGCTCGTGCTCGACGCCGATCACGGCCTGCTCGAAGAGCTCGTGCCCCCGTTCAAGCTGGGCGTCGGCGGCCCGCTCGCCGGCGGCGAGCAGTACATGTCCTGGATCCACCTCGATGATGAGGTCGGCCTCATCCTCTGGGCCCTCGACAACGACAACGTCTCCGGGATCGTCAACGCAACCGCGCCGAACCCCGTCACGAACCGGGAGTTCTCCAAGGCGCTCGGCAAGGCCCTCGGCCGCCCGTCGTTCGTGCCGGCGCCCAAGTTCGCGGTCGCGCTGCTGCGCGGCGGCGAGCTCGCGGACCTCGTCACCGGCAGCACCCGGGTGATGCCGCGCCGCGCACTCGACCTCGGCTACGACTTTCGCCACCCCGAGGTGGCGGAAGCGCTCAGCGACACGCTGGCCTGATCAACGGGCCGAGATCGGGAGCTAGTTGATCGGGCTCCGCTAGGGCCGGACGAAGGTGTCCGGGTCGGGGCCGATCCGCTCGCCGGCGTCCAGCTCCGCGATCTGCTCCATCTCCGCGTCGCTGAGATGGAACCCGAAGATGTCGAAGTTCTCCTCGACCCTCTCGGCCGTCACCGACTTGGGAAAGATCACGTTGCCGAGCTGGATGTGCCAGCGGAGCACGACCTGAGCAGGGGTGCGGTCATGTTGCTCGGCGATCCCCGCGACGACCGGGTCATCCAGCACCTCGCCCTGTGCGAGCGGGCTCCAGGCCTCGGTGACGATCCCGCGGTCGGCGTGCTCTCGCCGCAACCCTGCCTGCTGGAGACGGGGATGAAGCTCGATCTGGTTGACCGACGGCGTCACGCCGATCTCGTCGACGATGCGCCGGAGGTGCGGGGCGTTGAAGTTGGAGACGCCTATCGATCGGATCACGCCCTCGTCCCTGAGCTCGGCGAACGCCTTCCAAGTTTCGACATACAGGTCGTTCGACGGCACGGGCCAGTGGATCAGGTAGAGGTCGACGAACTCGAGCTCCAAGCGCTCGAGGCTCGCCTTGAAGGCGTTTCGCGCGCCCTCGTAGCCGTGGTCGTCGTTGAAGCACTTCGTCGTGATGAAGACCTCGCTGCGGTCGAGCCCCGACGCCCGGAACGCCTGGCCGACCTCGGCCTCATTCCGGTAGGCGGCGGCGGTGTCGATGTGCCGGTATCCGGCCTCGAACGCGCGCACGACCGCCTCGGTCGTGTCTTCGGGCGGGATCTGGAACGTGCCGAACCCGAGCTGCGGGATCGTGACGCCGTCGTTCAGGGTGATGGCTGGGACGGTTTCGGCTGCGGAAGGCATCGGTCAACTCCGCGTGCCCGCTCGGCGCGGATTTCAATCGCCATACTTGGCGAGGATGAAGCTCGAAGGCGTCCACCACGTCACCGCGATCACCGCCGAGGCCCAGCGCAACGTGGACTTCTACGCGGGGCTCCTGGGCCTGCGGATGGTTAAGAAGACGGTCAACCAGGACGACCCGAGCGTCTACCACCTCTTCTATGCCGACGAACAGGGCGACGCGGGGTCGGATATCACGTTCTTCGAGTACCCGGGCTCTCCGCCCGGCCGGGCCGGCGACGGGATGGTCCACACGGTCGGCTGGCGCGTCGACTCGCCCGAGGCGCTCGGCTTCTGGTCGGAGCGCCTCGAGAACGCGGGCTACGAGTCCCAGCGCGACGGTGACCGGACGCTGCGATTCGCCGACTTCGAGGGGCTCGCTCACGAGCTGCGCGTCTCCTCGGTTGCCGACGAGCCGCTGATCGCCGACCACCCCGAGATCCCCAGGGAGGTCGCGCTACAGGGCTTCGACGGGGTCCGCGCGTACTCGAGCGCACCCGAGGCGAGCGAGGCCCTGCTCACCGAGCTCGGCTTCGACAGGAACGGTGACGGCTGGGAGACGCGCGGCGAGAGCCGCGGAGGGCTCTACGCCTACGACCCACCGCCCGAGCAGCGAGGCCTGCAGGGAGCGGGCAGCGTCCACCACGTCGCTTGGGCTTCCCGGATGGACGAGCACGAGCGCTGGCGCCAGCGCGTCACCGGTGCGGGAGCCCACCCCACGCCCGTGATCGACCGCTTCTACTTCCGCTCGATCTACTTCCGCGAGCCGAGCGGCGTCCTGTTCGAGATCGCGACACTCGGCCCGGGCTTCACGGCCGACGAGCCGCTCGAGAGCCTCGGCGAGAAGCTCTCGCTTCCGCCCGACTACGAGCGCCTGCGGGATCAGATCGAGGCGCAGGTGACGCCGATCGTCAACCCCCGCGCGGCGGCGCAGCCCCGCTCGGAATAGCGTTCGTCGCGTGAACGGCGGCGGCACACCTCCGGAGCTCGTCCACAGGGTCCGCGAGCCAGCGGGCGAGCCCGAGGGCGCCATGGTCCTGCTCCACGGGCGCGGCGTCGACGAGAACGACCTCTACCCCCTGCTCGACGCGCTCGACCCGGAGCGCCGGCTGGTCGGCCTGACGCCGGGGGCGCCGCTCACCAACGTCCCGCCCGGCGGGCGCCACTGGTACGTGATCCGAGAGGTCGGCTACCCGGACGAGGAGACCTTTCTCGCCACCATGGGCCTGGCGACTGGGTTCATCGACGGCTTCCTGCGCGACCGCGGAATCCCTTGGGAGAAGACCGTGATCGGAGGCTTCAGCCAGGGCGGCGCCGCCGGCCTGGCGCTCGCTCTCGGCGCCGGGCGGCCCCGCGCCGCGGGCGTGCTCGCGATGAGCTGCTTCCTGCCCATGGTGCACGGCTGGGAGCTCGACATCCACGCCAAGCGCGGCATGCCGGCGTACGTCGCGCACGGGACCTTCGACAACATCATCCCCGTCGACTTCGGCCGCCGAACCAAGGACGTCCTCACCGACGAGGGCCCGCTCGAGCTCACCTATCGCGAGACCCCCATCCCCCACTCGATCGACCCCGAGCTCATGCCCGAGATGGTGCAATGGGTCTCCGCCGTGACCGGCGGGCCGCGCTTGGAGACCTAGCCCGAAGGGCAGATCGGCGCCCCCGCGGCCAGGCCGCCGGGCTCGACGTCATAGGGCTGGACCGCGCACAGCGTCGTGTCGCCCTCATCGCCGATCGAGTAGCGGCCGAGTACGGAGTCGGGATGCTCTGAGTCGAGCACGGCGTCGACGACCGCTGGGCGGAACTCTGCGGAGCCCTGTGCCTCATCGATCGCGTCGAGCGCGACCTGCATCGCGTCGTAGCCGTAGGCCGCGTAGGGCCCGGGCTCGCGCCCGAACCGCTCCGAGAACTGCGAGGCGAAGGCTGCGGACGGGAGCCGCTGAGAGGCCAGCGGCCCCGCGAGCACGGTCTCGCCGTCACCCCGCAGCACGAAGCCGCGGTCGTCAGCTGTAAGGGTTGCCGCGCCGGCGTCTCCCGCGACCACCTCGACGCCCACCTGCTCGGCGCTGCGCTCGAACTCCTGGGCCGAGAGCTCGCCGAACGGTGAGTCGTCGAGCTCGACGCTCACGCTGCGGAGCCCGAGCTCGACCGCGCGGTCGGCAACCGCGGCGAGGACCTCTGAATCGGCGGGGACGTTGCGCGCGAAGCTCGCATCCCCCGTAGGGCGATAGCGGTCGGGCGAGTCGGGGTAGCCCTCGGCGGGTTGGGTCAGGTCCACTGCCCCCGCGCCCGGTGAGACCTGCACGATCCCGGCCTCGTTCGTGATCGGTGCCGACGCCCTAGTCGGTTCGGACTCGAGCTCGCCGATGTAGGCGGCCGTGCTCGAGTCGGCTGCGGCCGCGCGCGCGTTCTGGCCGACCAGGACCGGGTCCCAGCGCGCTCCGCCCGCGTCGTCGAGGAACTCAGCCGTGACCTCGAGCTCGCCCGCGGCGCCCCCGGCCTCCTCCAGGGCGAGCCGCGCGCCGTCGGCCGCATCCTCGCCGCCGTCCGCCGCTGGGCCGGTAAGCGGCAGGCTGACGTAGACGGTGACGGGGCCCTCCACGGTCTCCCCGTCACCTCCGGAGCACCCGGCGGTGAGGAGCGCAGCCACGGCCAGGGCCCGCACGGCAGGCTTCAACCGAAGAAGACCTCGGCCCCGCGGTAGAAGTGCTCGGGAACGGTCTTGAGCTCAGCCGTCGCCTCCTCGAGCGCCACGAGCTCGATCTCGGTTCCCCGCAGCGCGGTCATCCTTCCCCAGTCCCCGGCGTCGACAGCGTCGATCGCGGAGAGCCCGAAGCGGGTGGCGAGCACGCGATCGAAGGCCGTGGGCGTGCCGCCGCGCTGGACGTGGCCGAGCACCGTCGCGCGAGCTTCGCGGCCGGTGCGGCGCTCGATCTCGCCCTCGAGCCAGTTGGCGACCCCGCCGAGCCTCACGTGGCCGAAGTCATCCGTCGGCGCATCCGCGGCGGTGGGGATGCCGCCCTCGGGCTCGGCGCCCTCGGCGACCACGAGGATCGGCGCGTACTGGTCTTCGAAGCGCCGCTCGATGTACTCGCAGACGCGCTCGACGGAGAAGTGCTCCTCTGGGATCAGGATCACGTTCGCCCCGCCCGCGAGGCCGGCGTGCAGCGCGATCCATCCGGCGTGGCGGCCCATCACCTCGACGATCAGCACGCGGTGGTGGCTCTCGGCGGTGGTGTGCAGGCGGTCGATCGCCTCCATGGCGATGTTCACCGCCGTGTCGAATCCGAACGTGTAGTCGGTGGCGCCGAGGTCGTTGTCGATCGTCTTCGGAACGCCGATCACCCGGACGCCCTCCGCCTTGAGAGCCGTCGCGACCCCGAGCGTGTCCTCGCCGCCGATGACGATCAGCCCCTCGACTCCGGCCGCCGCGAGGTTGGAGATCACCGTCTGGGCGCCGCCGTCCTGCTTCATCGGGTTGGTGCGTGAGGAGCCGAGGATCGTGCCGCCCCGCGGAAGGATCCCCCGCACCTCGGGGATCCCGAGGGGGCGGCTGTCGCCCTCGAGGGGGCCGCGCCAGCCGTCGCGGAAGCCGACGAACTCGTGGCCGTACACGCTCACGCCCTTGCGGACCACCGCCCGGATCACGGCGTTCAGCCCGGGGCAGTCGCCGCCCCCTGTGAGCACGCCTATCCGCATCGCCTCAAAGCCGGCTCGGGCGGCCGGCGCCTCAGGGGCGCTTGACCCAGTCGATGACCGGCTGCGCGTAGTGCAGGAACGCGCCGGTGAACACGCCGCCGAGGAACAGGATCCCGCAGACCGGGCCGGCGAGGCCCAGGGCATAGCCCGTCACCATCGCGCAGACGCCGAGCACAGTGAAGAGGAGCAGCTGCATTGCGGGAAATCTACAGGGCGACGACGGCGTCCATCTCCACGGTCGCTCCCTTCGGCAACGCCGCGACCCCGATGGCGGCGCGAGCCGGCGGGTCGGAGGGAAAGAACTCGCCATAGGACTCGTTGATCTCGGCGAAGCGGTCGAGCTCGGTCGTGTAGATCGTCACCCGCACCGCGCGGTCGAGACCCGTCCCGGCGGCGGCGCAGATCGCCTCGAGGTTGCGCAGGCACTGAGACGCCTGCTCGGCCGCGCTCTCGCCGACGAGATCGCCCGACTCGGGGTCGAGTGGGATCTGCCCCGAGCAGAAGAGCAGCCCCTGCGCGACAACGGCGTGGCTGTAGGGCCCGATGGCGGCGGGAGCCCCTTCGGCGTCGATGATCCGTCGGTCCTCGGTCATGTCAGTCCCCTCTCACCTTGTGTTGAAGCTGGACGTCGTACTCGCGTTCGCGCAGCTGGGACACGATCGCGGTGGTGTGCTCGCGGTCCCGAGTCTCGAGGATCAGCTCGACGCCGGTCTCCGAGACGTGGAGGTCGACCGCGTCGCGCACGTGCTGCACGTCGACGACGCTGGCGCCGGTCGCGCCTACGGCCTCGAGCAGCTGCGCCAGCGAGCCCGGACGGTCGGAGATCTTCGTGAAGAGCACGGCCCCGCGGCCCGAGCGCGCGCCGCTGCGCCGGGCGATGGCCGCGAGCTGGCTCTCGTCGACGTTGCCGCCCGAGAGGACGATCGCCGTCGTTCCCTCCTCGGCGGGGCTCACCCGGCCGGACGCGATCGCAGCGACTCCGACGGCGCCGGCGCCCTCGACGACGAGCTTCGCGTCGGTCAGCAGCGCCGCCATCGCGTCGCCGACCTCGTCCTCGCTTACGACCACGACGTCAGCGAGCCAGCGCTCGATGAGCGGCATCGTGATCTCACCGGGGCGCTTGACGGCGATCCCGTCGGCCACGGTGCTGCGGGGCTTCACGGTCACGGGCCGCCCCTCGGCGAGCGACTCGGGGTATGAGGGGCAGCTCTCGACCTGGACCCCGATCACCTCGACCTCGGGTCGCTGGGAGCGGATCGCGATCGCGATCCCCGCCGCGAGCCCGCCGCCGCCCAGGGGAACCAGCACCCGGCTGAGGTCGCTCACCTCATCGAACAGCTCGAGCCCGCAGCTCCCCTGCCCCGCGACCACCACCGGGTCGTCGAACGGGTGCACGAAGGCGAGGCCGTCGGCGGCGCGCTCGCGCGCTCGCTCGACGCAGTCGTCGACCGTCCCCTCGCAGCGGGTCAGCTTCGCGCCGAGCGCCGCGGCAGGCTCCGTCTTCGAGATCGGCGCGTCGAGCGGCACGAACAGCTCGCAGGGGACCCCGCGGCGCTGGGCCGCGTAGGCGAGCGCTCGGCCGTGATTGCCCGCCGTGCCGGCGACCACGCCGCGCTCGCAGTCCGAGCCAAGGGCCGCCAGCTTGGTGCTCGCGCCTCGCAGCTTGAAGGAGCCCGAGGGCTGCAGGTTCTCGGCCTTGAGCCTGATGCGGCCGCCGAGCATCTCGTCGACGGCGGGGATCTTCAGCGCCGGCGTATGCGCGTACTGGTCCGAGACTGCGGAGTGCGCGGCGATGATCTCCTCAAGCCCGACCTCGCTCCCCCGGTGAGCCATCGCTCAGCTCGCGGCTCCCAGAGCCGCCCGGACCTCGCCGAGCAGGTCCCTGATGCCGTCCGTGGCGGTCGAGATGTCCGGGGCGTCGGCGACCTCGCGTACGAGCCGGCTGCCGATGATGACCCCGTCGGCGAGCCCGCCGACGCTCGCGGCCTGCTCGGGCGTTGCGATCCCGAACCCGACCGCGACCGGGACCTCTGCGTCCGAGCGCGCGTCCTCGATCAACCCGGTGAGCTCGGGCGACAGCTCGGCGCGCTCGCCCGTCACTCCCACCGTCGAGACCAGGTAGACGAAGCCCTCGGCCGCCTGGCAGATGTCGTGGCGCCGCGCGGCCGGCGTGGTCGGCGCGATCAGGGGCACCAGCGCGAGCCCGGCGCGAGACAGCGCCGCGTGGATGTCGCCGGCCTCCTCGATCGGCAGGTCGGGGACGATCGCGCCTGCGGCGCCCGCCGCCGCGATGCGCTCGGCGAACGCGTCCGGGCCACCCCCGGCGAAGATCATGTTGGAGTAGACCATCGTCACCACCGGGACGCGGCTCGAGACGGCTGCGCAGGCCTCCAGAGCGGAGTCAACGCCGGCTCCGGCGTCGAGCGCCGCGGTCGCGGCGGCGTGGATGACCGGCCCGTCCGCGAGGGGGTCCGAGAACGGGATCCCGAGCTCGATCAGATCGGCGCCGGCGTCGGCGTAGGCCTCCGCGACGGCGACCCCTCCAGCGGCGTCCGGGAAGGCGCCCATCAGGTACGGCATCAGCGCGGCGCGGCCCTGGTCGCGAGCCGCACGGAACGCATCTCCGATGCGCTCAACACCCATTCCGCGTACGTCCTCCGCTTCGCGTCCGGGCGCCGACGGACCGGCGCTCGCTCCGTCAGCCATCGAGGTCCGCCAGCTTCGCGATCACCTCGTCGAGGTCCTTGTCCCCTCTCCCCGAGAGGCAGAGAAGGTCGTAGCCGCCGTCATCGGTGGCGGAGTCGTCCGACAGCATCCACGCGATGGCGTGCGCAGGCTCGAGCGCGGGGATGATTCCCTCCAGTTGCGCCAGCTCGCGGAAGGCGCGGACCGCGGGCTCGTCCTCGACGGCGACGTAGCGGGCCCGGCCCGTGTCGCGCAGGTGGGCGTGCTCGGGACCGACCCCGGGGTAGTCGAGCCCGGCCGAGACCGAGTGTGCCTCGAGTATCTGGCCCTGATCGTCGGCGAGCACGGCCGAAAAGGCGCCGTGCAGCACGCCGCTCGAGCCGGCCGAGAGCGACGCACCGTGGCGGCCGCTGTCGATCCCCTCGCCGCCGGCCTCGACGCCGATCAGCTCGGTCGGGTCGTCGAGGAAGGCGTAGAAGGCGCCGATCGAATTGGACCCGCCCCCGACGCAGGCGATCACTCGCGCGGGCACCTCGCCCTCGGCGGCGATGGCCTGGGAGCGAGCCTCGTCGCCGATCACGCGCTGGAGATCTCGGACGAGCGCAGGAAAGGGAGCGGGCCCTACGACCGAGCCGATCACGTAGTGAGTGTCGGCGACCGTCGCAACCCAGTCGCGGATCGCGGCGCTCACGGCCTCCTTGAGCGTGCGCGCCCCCGCGTCGACCGGCTCGACAGTGGCGCCGAGCAGGTTCATCCGGGCAACGTTGGGGGCCTGACGGCGGATGTCCTCGGAGCCCATGTAGACCACGCACTCGAGACCGAGCAGGGCGCACGCGGTCGCCGTCGCTACGCCGTGCTGTCCTGCGCCGGTCTCGGCGATGATCCGGGTCTTGCCCATGCGCTTGGCGAGCAGCGCCTGGCCGACCGCGTTGTTGATCTTGTGCGCGCCCGTGTGGGCCAGGTCCTCGCGCTTCAGGTAGGTCCGCCGCCCGGTTCGCTCCGAGAGCCTCTCGGCGAGGTAGAGCGGCGTCGGGCGCCCCACGAAGTCGCGGAGCAGGCGGGCGAGCTCGGACTGGAAGGCCTCGTCGGCGCGCGCCTCGCTCCACGCGGCGCTGAGCTCGTCGAGTGCGCCGATCAGCGTCTCCGGCACGAAGCGTCCGCCGTATGGCCCGAAGCGCTCCTCGACGGCAGGCGTGCTCATGGGTGAACCTTCTCCGAGGGCCGCTCGACGCCCGCGGCATCGAAGAACGCCTCGACCAGCGCCGGGTCCTTGCGGCCGGGCTCGACCTCGACCCCGCTGACGACATCCACGGCGAAGGGCTTCGTCGCCGCTATCGCCTCGGCGACGTTCTCGGGGTTCAGGCCTCCGGCCAGGACCATCGGGATCTTCGAGCGCCGGCCTGCGAGCAGCGCCCAATCGAAGCGCTCGCCGGTGCCGCCGGGCGTTCCGCGACGGTGGGCGTCGAAAAGGTGGAAGTCGGTGCGGAACGCTTCGGCGCCGTGGACGTCGGCGGGGGTGCGGACGCGGAAGGCCTTCATCACCTTGGCGCCCGTGCGGCGGGCGGCCTCGATGCAGAAGGACGGCCCTTCGTCGCCGTGCAGCTGCAGGATGCTGAGGTGCGCGCGCTCGGCGGCGTCGATGACGTCGCCGAGCGGGGCGTTGACGAACACGCCGGCGATCTCGACGCGCCGGCGCAGCGCGGCGCCGATCTGCTCGGCGACGGCGGGCTCGACGAATCTGGGGCTCGGGGCGTGATGGATCAGCCCGATCGCCCAGGCGCCCAGGGACGTCGCGTGCTCGGCGTCGTCGAGGTTGGTCATGCCGCAGATCTTGACCTTCGTGCTCACCCGCCTAGGGTGGCAGAAGGCGCGAGCCAGGAACGGCCCGCGGCGCCCACAAAGCATCCGATATGACGTCGCTGGCGTAGATTCCGAATGACATGAAGCAATCCGAGAGAGCATCGCGCCGATTCGTCTTCCGCGTCCTATCGCGCATCAAGGGCGGGCGCATTTCGATGGTCGAGCCCGACGGGCGCCGATTCGACTTCGGGGACCCCGCCACCGACCTTCGCGCCGAGATCCGCCTGCATTCGTGGGCTTTCCACACCTCGTTCCTGCGCGGCAGCGTCGGCCTCGGGGAGGCCTATCGCGACGGGGTGTGGGACACAGACGACCCCGTCGCTCTCTGTCGAATCGCGTGCCGCAGCCTCCCGGGCCTCGACGCGATCCGCAAGCGCTTCAACCCGGTCCTCTCCCCCTTCAACCGCGCCGTCCGCCGGGTGCCCCGGAACAGCCGCAAGGCGAGCCGCAAGCACATCTCCGCGCACTACGACCTCGGCAACGACCTTTTCGCCCTGTTTCTTGACGGCTCGATGATGTACTCGTCGGCTTACTTCACCCACCCCGACGCCGGCCTGGCCGAGGCGCAGGAGGCCCGGCTCGACCGCGTCTGTCGCGCGCTCGAGCTGACCCCGGAGGACCACCTCCTCGAGATCGGGACCGGGTGGGGCGGGCTCGCCGTCCACGCAGCCACGCGCTTCGGCTGCAGGGTCACGACGACGACGATCTCAGCCGAGCAGCGCGACGGCGCCCTGCGCCGCGTCGCCGATGCCGGCGTCTCCGACCGCGTCACGGTTCTGCTCGACGACTACCGCGACCTCACGGGGACCTACGACAAGCTCGTCTCGATCGAGATGATCGAGGCCGTCGGATGGCAGTACTTCGACACCTTCTTTCGGAAGTGCTCGGACCTCCTGAAGCCCGATGGGCTGATGTTCCTGCAGGCGATCACGATCGACGACCGCGCCTACGACGTCGAGAAGGCGGCGAAGAGCTTCGCGAACACGATCATCTTCCCGGGTGGCTGCCTGCCCTCGACCGAGGTCATCCAGCGAAGCATCGCCGCCGAGACCGACATGTCGACCGTCTGGCTCGACGACATCAGCGCCCACTACGCGCGCACGCTCGAGATCTGGCGAGAGCGCTTCCTGCAGAACTCCGACCTCGCCGCCGAGCTCGGCTACGACGAGCCGTTCCAGCGGGCCTGGACGATGTGGCTGGCGATGAGCGAGGCAGGCTTCAGGGAGCGGCGCCTGCGTGACATGCAGATCTTGTTCGCGAAGCCCGAGTCGAAGCCCGAGCTCGAACAGCGCTACGGCAGTGTCGGCGCCGCCGCTCCCTCGATCTGAGCGGGCCGCTCGCCGAGAGTCACGGTCAGCTCCTGCTGGGAGCCATCGCGGAAGATCGTCAGGTCGAGCTCATCGCCGGGCTGGCCCGAGTTGACGGCGGTGATGACGTCCTCCATGCCCTCGATCGGCTGACCGTCGAGCTCGGTGATCACGTCGCCGCCGGACGGGAACGCCTGGCCGCCGACCGTCGTCTGGCCGTCGGAGCCCCTGAGGCCACTCTCGGCCGCGGGCCCGCCGTCGAAGACCTGCTCGATGATCGCGCCGCTGTCAGCGTCGAGTTCGAGCGCGTCGGCTATGTCAGGGTTGACGTCGCCGCCGGTGAGACCGAGGTACGCGCGCTCGACTGAGCCGTTCTCGAGCAGCTGGGTGACGACGTCCTGAGCCGTTGCGATCGGCACCGCGAAAGCGACGCCGTCGTTGGCTCCGCTGGTGCTGGCGATCTGGGAGTTGATCCCGATCACCCGGCCGGCCGAGTCGAGCAGCGGGCCGCCGGAGTTGCCGGGGTTGACCGCGGCGTCGGTCTGGATGACGTCCGAGATCGAGAAGCCGTTGGGGGCCTGGATCTGGCGCTGCTTGGCCGAGACGATGCCGCTGGTGACGGTGCGGTCCAGGCCGAAGGGATTGCCGATCGCGACAACGGGATCGCCGACCTCGACGCCGGATGAGTCGCCGAGCTCGAGCGAGGTGAGGTCGTCGTCCTCCTCGACGTCGAGCACCGCCACGTCCGAGGAGGGGTCCGTGCCGACCAGCGTGGCCTTGCGCTGCTCGCCGTCATCGCCGATCTCGACCGTGATGTCCTCGGCGCCCTCGACCACGTGCGCGTTGGTGAGGATGTGGCCCTCGTCGTCGAAGACGAAGCCCGAGCCGGTCGCCTGGCCCGCTTGGATGAAGGCGACCCCGCCGGCGTCGCGCTCGTAGATCTCGCCGACCGTGAGGCCCTTGCCATCGGGGCCGTCGTCGTTGCTGACGAGCTGGGCCTGGGGCGAGGGTGCCGCTGAAGATGGGTCCGAGCCGGCGTCGTCGCCGACCCAGCCGGCCTCGATGGCCCCGAGGCCGATCGCTGCAACGACGAGTCCGCCGGCGACGGCCGACCCGAACGGAGAGGAGAGAGTGTTCTTCAAGCCCTGCATCGAAGCGGGGAGTGTGGGACCGCCTCCTCAACCCGCCGTAAGAAGCCCCTAAGCCTCGGGTAAGAGTTCGCTAGAGGACGTGCTCGCGGGTCTTCTCGTCGTCGGCGGTGAGCTCGCGGACCTTTGCCTCGGGGTCGGGAGCCCGCATCAGCGCCTCGCCGATCAGCACGGCGTCCACGCCGCGCTCCTCGAGCTCCTCGAGCGTCGCGCGGTCGGAGATCCCGCTCTCCGAGACGACGGTCTTGCCGGCTGGCACGTCGGCGAGCAGCTCGATCGTGGTGCCGACGTCGACGCTGAAGTCATCGAGGTTGCGGTTGTTGATGCCGAGCACCTCGGCGCCGACGCGCGAGCGCGCGCTCGAGCTCGGACTCATCGTGGACCTCGACGACGCAGTCGAGGTCGAGAGAGCGAGCCGTCTCGTGCAGCAGGGCGAGCTCGTCGTCCGGCAGCGCGGCGACGATCAGCAGGATCGCGTCGGCGCCGTTGAGCGCCGCCTCGAGCAGCTGGTAGCGGTCGACGATGAAGTCCTTCTGGATGATCGGCAGATCCGAAGCGGCTCGCGCGGCTCGCAGGTCCTCGTAGCTGCCGCCGAAGTGGGGCTCGTCGGTCAGCACCGAGAGCGCGGCGGCTCCGCCCTGCTCGTAGCCGCCGACTATCTCGGCGACCGTCGCGCCCGGGCGGATCTCGCCCGCGCTCGGCGAGCGCCGCTTGAACTCCGCGATCAGCGACAGGCCCGGCCTGGTCAGGGCCTCGCTGAACGGGCGCTGCTCGTGACGCGCGCCGATCTGCGCCTCGAGCTCGGCGACAGGGTGCTCGGCGGAGCGCCGGCGGACGCCCTCGCGGGCACCGTCGACCAGCTGTTCGATCATCCCCACGCTTCGAGCCTAGGGCTTCTCGCTCAGCTCGGTCGTCCTCGCGACGAGTCGCTCGAGGACGTCGTTCGCTGCGCCCGACGAGACGGCGAGCCTCGCGGCCTCGACCCCGCCGCCGAGGTCGTCGGCTCCCCCGGCGACGAAGATCGCTGCGCCCCCGTTCAGCACGGAGATGTCGTGCGCGGGGCCCTGCTCGCCTTCGAAGACGCGCGTGATCACGTCGGCGTTCTCGGCCGGCTCGCCGCCGGCGATCGCTTCGATCGGCGCCTGGGCGAGACCGAAGTCCTCGGGCTCGACGAACCACTCGTCGGTGCTGCCGGCCGCCACCTCAACGACGCGGGTGCGGCCGAGCGCGAGCTCGTCCATCCCGTTGTCGGCCGAGACGACCATCGCGTGCTCGCAGCCGAGGCCGATCAGCGCCTCGGCGATCGTCTCCTGAAAGATGCGGTCGGATACCCCGAGCAGCTGGCGCTCGGCGCCGGCGGGGTTGGTGAGCGGCCCCAGGAAGTTGAAGATCGTGCGCACCGCGAGCTCCTTGCGAACCGGCACGACGTGCGCCGTCGCCTTGTGGTGCTTCGGCGCGAACATGAAGCCGAACCCGACCTCGTCGATGCAGGTCGCGACCTGCTCGGGCGTGAGCTCGATCGCGACGCCGAGCGCCTCGAGCACGTCCGCCGAGCCCGAGCGGCTGGTCGCCGAGCGGTTGCCGTGCTTCGCCACCTTGCAGCCGGCCCCGGCCGCGATCAACGCGGCCGTGGTCGAGACGTTGAAGGTGGTTGGGCCGCCGCCCGTGCCCGCCGTGTCGACCAGGCCGTCGACCTCGGGCTCGACCTCGGCCGCGAGACTCCGCATCGTCCGCGCCAGCCCGATCAGCTCGGGCACCGTCTCGCCCTTCGCGCGCAGCGCGATCAGGAAGGCGGAGATCTGGACCTCACTGGCCCGTCCCTCCATGATCTCTGCGAGCGCTGCGGAGGTGTGGTCGGCGGTCAGGTGAGAGCCCGCGCAGAGCTCGTCGATCGCCCTGGTGAGGATGTCGTTCGGCATCCGGGGCGAGCCTATTCGCGGAGGAAGTTCGCGAGCAAGTGCTGTCCCTGTGGTGTCAGCACGGACTCCGGGTGGAACTGCACGCCCTCGGCGGGCAGCTCGCGGTGGCGCACGCCCATCACGACGTCGCCGTAGGTGGAGGTGACCTCGAGCTCGGGCGGGAGGTCGGGATCCGCGATCAGCGAGTGGTAGCGCCCGGCGACGATCGGGCTCGAGAGGCCCTCGAAGATCGTGCGGCCGTCGTGGGCGACCTCCGCGTCCTTGCCGTGGATCGGGTCGCCGACAACCACCTTGCCGCCGAACGCCTCGACGAGGGACTGGTGGCCGAGGCAAACTCCGAGCACAGGAGTGCCCGACTCGGCGAATCGCTTGATCGCCTCGATCGAGACACCGGCCTCGGCGGGCGTGCAGGGACCGGGCGAGACGACCACCCGGTCGGGCTTTCGCGCCAGCAGCTCGTCGACGGTCTCGATGTCGTTTCGCACCACGTCGACCTCGGCACCGAGCTCGCCCAGGTACTGGACGAGGTTGTAGGTGAACGAGTCGTAGTTGTCCAAGACGAGCACGCGACACACGTCTCCTGATCCGTTCGCCCTGCGGGCTCACGGCCACTCCGGCTGCTCGGCGGCGAGCTCGATCGCTCGGAACATCGCCTTCGCCTTGTTCACGGACTCGTTGTACTCGTAGGCCGGCTCTGCGTCCGCGACCGTCCCGCCTCCCGCCTGCACGTGGACCTTGCCGTCCTTGATCACCGCGGTGCGTATGTGGATCGCCGTGTCGAGGTCGCCGGTGTAGGAGAGGTAGCCGATGGCGCCGCCGTACGAGCAGCGCTTGTGCGGCTCGAGCTCGTCGATGATCTCCATCGCGCGGACCTTCGGGGCGCCCGAGAGGGTCCCGGCGGGCAGCGTCGAGCGCAGGACGTCCATCGCGCCGAGCCCCGGACGCAGCTTGCCCGAGACGTTGCTGACGATGTGCAGCACGTGCGAGTAGGTCTCGACGACCATCAGCTCGTCGACCTTGACCGTTCCGTACTCGCTGACCCGGCCCAGGTCGTTGCGGCCGAGGTCGACGAGCATCACGTGCTCGGCGCGCTCCTTGGGGTCCGCGAGCAGCCGCTCCGCGCGGCGGCGGTCCTCCTCGTCCTCGCCCGAGCGCGGATAGGTGCCCGCGATCGGCCGCGTCTCGACCCGGTCGCCGGTCAGCTTCACCAGCGGCTCCGGAGAGGCGCCGGCGATCTCGAAGTCCCCGAAGTCGAGGAAGTACATGTAGGGGGACGGGTTGACGGTGCGCAGCCCGCGGTAGATCGAGAACGCCTCGGCCGGCTGGCCGGCGGTGAACCGCTGCGACGGCACGACCTGGAAGGCGTCGCCGGCGTGGATGTACTCGACGATGCGGGCGACGTTCGCCTCGAACTGCTCGCGAGTCAGGTTCGATTCCCAGTCCACCGTCCCAGGGTGGGCCGAAGCCTCAACGCGCGGCACGGGCTGACTCATCCGATCCTTCATCCAGGCGATCGTCTCCTCCGCCTTGGCGTAGGCCGCGTCGATGCCTCCTTCGTCGTCGGCGAAGGCGTTGACGATCAGGGTCACCTCGTGGCGCTGGTGGTCGAAGGCGACGAGGACGTCGGTGATCATCAGCGCGAGGTCGGGCAGCCCGAGCGGGTCGGGGTTCGGATCTCCGAGCGTGGTCTCGACCGTGCGGACGAGGTCGTAACCGAAGATGCCGACTGCGCCGCCTGCGAACGGCGGGAGCGACTCGGGCTCAGCGATCCGGTAACGGCCCAGGTAGTCGGCGACCGCGCCGTAGGGATCCGACACCTCGCTGGTACGCGTGGGGTCGCCGCCGGACCCGGCGCCGCCGTCCCATTCGCTCAACACGCCATCGCTCCAGCGCAGGATCGCCCGCGGCCGGAAGCCGAGGAACGACCAGCGGCCGAGCCGGCCCTGCTCCGCGGACTCGAGCAGGAACGAGGGCCCCTCGCCGCGCAGCTTCAGGAAAGCGCTCACGGGAGTCTCGATGTCGTCGATGAAGGTGTGGCGCACGGGGACCACGTTGAACTCGCCCGCGAGCTCTCGGGCGCGATCGAGGTGGGGCTCGAGCCCCGGCAACGGTGACGTCGCCGCGCCGGCTGGGGTCACGCTCGGCGCCCGTTCAGGACCTGGAGCACTTCGGCCATCGACACGCCGCGCGAGAGCAGCAACACGGCGAGGTGGTAGATGACGTCGGCGCCCTCCTCGGCGACCCGCTCCTCGGACTCCGACCGCGCGGCCTTGATCACCTCGGCGGCCTCCTCCTTCACCTTGGCGGCGGCGAGCTTCGGGTCGTCGAGCAGGACGACGGTGTAGCTGCCGTCGGGGCGCTCGCGCCGGCGCTCCAACAGGGTGCGCTCGAGCGCAGCGAGCGCTTCCCCGGTCACGGGCACGGGCTCACCCGGGACGCCGGGGGCGTCGGGCTCGGGGTCTGCGGTGCCCTCGAGGTCGCGATAGAAGCAGGAGCGCTCGCCCGTGTGGCAGGCCGGGCCGGCGGGCTCGACGAGCGCCACGAGCGCGTCGGCGTCGCAGTCGTAGCGGATCTGCTCCAGCCGCTGGATGTTCCCCGAGGTCTCCCCCTTGTGCCAGATCTCGTCGCGGCTGCGGCTGTAGAGGTGGATCTCGCGCGTCTCGAGGGTCAGCTTCAGCGACTCCGAGTTCATGTAGGCGAGCGTCAGCACCTCGCCCGTTCGGGCGTCCTGCATCACGCATGGGACGAGCCCGCGCTCGTCGAAGCGCACCTTTGCAGCGATTCTGTCCACCGTTCCGACCACGCGGGCGATTGTACGAGGCCGGTTCTGAGCGGCTGACGGCCGCGGTTCAGGCGGGGCGGGGCGTGCCCACCCTTGCGTTAGGCGTCGTCGTCCTCCGAGTCGGAGTCCTCGGCCGGCTCCGCGGGGCTCGCCCTCAGCGGGGTCATCGACGGCGTCGTCGTCACCGGGACTCTCAACGGCTTCGGAGACCTCCTCGGCCTCCCTGGTCTCCTCCTGCAGGCGGACCTCCTCGGCCACCTCGGCATCGACGTCGGGTGCCTGCTCGTCGATGCCGCCCAGCGCGCCGACGTCGGCTGCCTGGATCGGCATCGCTCCTGCGCCCTCGCGCTCGTACTCGTTCTCTGCGGTCATCGCTTCCTCCTCGGGTAGGGGCCTGACGCGGTTATGTTCCTCGCACGCCCTCTTCCAGCTGTGAACCGGCGGTAAACCCGCGGAACTACTCGATGCCGATGCGGTCCAGCAGGCCCTCGTCGCGGCGCCACTTGCCGCGCACGCGGACCTTGAGGTCGAGGAAGACCTTGCCGCCCAGCTCGCGCTTCGAGCTCGCGCGCGGGCGCCCTGGCCGATCTCCTTGATCTTCGAGCCGCCCTTGCCGATCAGGATTCCCTTCTGGGACTCGGTCTCGGCCCAGACCTGCGCGTGGATCTCGGTCAGGCCGTCCTCGCGGCGTTCGACGTCCGTGACCTCGACCTCGACCGCGTGCGGCAGCTCGTCGCGCGTGCGCCGCAGCACCTGCTCGCGAACCAGCTCGGCGAGCAGCACCTCGCTCGGCCTGGTCGGAGCTCTGCTCGGGCGGGTACATGAACTGGCCCTCGGGGATGAGCTCGGTCAGCCGCTCGATCAGGGGATCCAGGCCGGTGCCGTTGCGGGCGCTGATCGGGAACACCTCGTTCACGCTCTCGAGCTCGGCGGCCTCGCTCAGCACCGCGGCGAGCTGGGCGTTGTTGAGCCGGTCGACCTTGTTGACGGCGCAGAGGACCGGCGTGTCGAGGTTCGCGCCGAGCAGCGCCTTCGAGATGAACCGGTCGCCGGGGCCGATCCCCTCCTGAGCGTTGACGACGAACAGCACGACGTCGGAGTCGGCGAGCTCGCGCTCGACGCGGCGCTGCATGCGCTCGGTGAGGACGTCGCGCGGCCGCTGGACGCCCGGCAGGTCAGTGAGCACGAGCTGCCAGCCCGCCTCGGAGTCGGTGGCGACGCCGCGGATCGCGCGCCGCGTCGTCTGCGGGCGGTCGGAGACGATCGCGACGTGGGCGCCGACGATCGCGTTGACCAGAGTGGACTTGCCGGCGTTGGGCCGGCCGGCGAGGCCGATGAAGCCGGACCTCACGATCCTCCCTGCAGCTTGTCCATCACCTTCTGCTGGAGCGCGAGCATCTCGCCCTTGTCCTCCTCGTGGTCGTAGCCGCAGAGGTGCAGGGTGCCGTGGACGGCGGCCTCGATCACGTTCGTCGCGTGCTCCGGGCAGACGAACACGTCGCCGAGCTCGCGCGGGCCGAGTCCTGACGCTTCGGTGTCGATCGGGAATGCGAGCACGTCGGTCGCCTCGTCCACCCCTCGATGGGCGAAGTTGAGCGTCCGCATCCTGCCCTCGCCCACCAGCTCGAGGCCGATGTGCCCGTCCTTCACCCCGGCGGCCTCCAGCGTCGCCGCGACCGCCGCTCGCAGGTCACCCTCGACGTCTGAGAGGTCCGCGTTCACGTCACGTCACGTCCGTCGCGCTGCCGTTCGGAGTGCTCGCCGTAGGCGTCGACGATGCGCTGCACGAGCTTGTGGCGGACGACGTCCTCGCCGCCGAAGCGGATGAAGCTGATGTCGGGGACCTCGTCGAGGATCTCGCCCACTTCGATCAGTCCCGACTTGGCCCCTTTTTCGAGGTCGATCTGAGTGACGTCCCCGGTGACGACGATCTTCGAGCCGAAGCCGAGCCGGGTCAGGAACATCTTCATCTGCTCGGGGCTCGTGTTCTGGGCCTCGTCGAGGATGACGAAGGAATCGTTCAGCGACCGGCCGCGCATGAAGGCCAGCGGCGCGACCTCGATCGTCCCTCGCTCGAAGTAGGCGTTGACGCGCTCCGGGTCGAGCATGTCGAAGAGCGCGTCGAAGAGCGGGCGCAGGTAGGGATCGACCTTGGCCTGGATGTCGCCGGGCAGGAAGCCGAGCCGCTCGCCGGCCTCGACCGCAGGGCGGGTGAGGATCACGCGCTGGACCTCGCCGCGTGACAGCGCGGCCGCAGCCATCGCCACCGCGAGGAAGGTCTTGCCGGTGCCCGCGGGACCGATCCCGAAGGTGATCGTGTGGTCTCGGATCGAGTCGACGTAGCGCTTCTGGTTGACCGTCTTCGGCGCCACGCGCGTGTTGCGGTGCTGCCAGACGACGTCCTCGAGGATCTCGGCGGGGCTCTCGTTCTTGTCGAGCGCGCCGGTGACGGCCTCGATCGTCCCCGGGGCGATCTCGTGGCCCTGCTCGATCAGGTCGACGATCTCGCCGACCACGGTCTCGGCGGTGCGGACCTCGCCGGCGTCGCCGTCGAGCGTGAGGACGTTCCCGCGCAGGAAGACGTCGCAGCCGAGGTGCCCCTCGAGCGTGCGAAGCACGGCGTCCTCGGAGCCGGCGAGCTCGGCGGCGACCGAGTTGTCGATCGTCAGCTGCCTACGAGCCAAGCTTCTCGCGAACCGCCTGGCTGACGCGCTTGCCGTCGGCGCGCCCGCCGAGCTTCGGCATCAGTGCCTTCATCACGTTCCCCATGTCCTTCGGCTCGCTCGCGCCCGCCTCGTAGACGGCGGCCGTGACCAGCTCGTCGAGCTCGTCGTCGGAGAGCTGCTCGGGCAGGTAGCCCTCGATCAGCTTCGCCTCGGCGTCCTCGGCGTCGGCCGCTTCGGCCCGGTCGCCCTCGCGCAGGGCCTCGGCGGCGTCCAGGCGGCGCTTGCGCTCGCGCTGGAGCGCGGCGACCTCGTCGCCCTTGCCCTCCTTCTCCTCGGCCTGGAGGGCGGCGACGACCATGCGCAGCCGGCCGACCTTCTCCTTCTCGCCGGCCTTCATCGCGGTCTTCACGTCGTCCTGGACCTGCTCGAGTATCGACATTGGATCAGAGCCTAGCCCGAGCGTCGGAACGCGGCTCGTTCACGTCGCGGCCGGCGGCGAACAGGACCAGCCGCAGCGACGACTCGGGCCCGGGCCAGGCTGCGCGGAGCCGCGCGGCGTCAGCCCCGCGCGCGAGCACGCGAAGGCCGAGCGCGAGCACCACGGCGTCGTCGAGCTGCCCCGCGACCGGGAGGAAGTCGGGGATCAGGTCGATCGGAAGCGCCAGGTAGGCCAGCACGACGAACAGCAGCGCGCGCCTCGGTCGAGAGATGGCCGGGTCGCGAGCCAGGCGGGAGACCATCACGACGCAGTCGGGGATGAACCCGACGATCGCCCGGGCGTCGTCGCGCCTGCCCGCCGCGATCAGGGCCGCCGCGATCACCGCGTATGCGCCGATGCCGATCAGCAGCAGGCCCCAGGGGACCAGGTCGATGCTGACCCCCGAGGGATCGGCGTCCACGACCGGGCCTCCGGCAGCTCGACCAGCTCGACCTCGCCGAGCGGCATCTGCAGGAAACGGGTGCCGAGCTCACGGAACGCCTCGGGGTCCTCGGTGCAGATGAAGCTGTAGGTGCCCTCCTCTTCGCGCTTCGAGCTGAGGCCCCGCTCGTCGAGGACCCGCTGCGCCGTGCGCGGCGATCGCGTGGCCGGCGCTGACCAGGCGCACGTCGCGCCCGAGCGTGCGCTGCAGCATCGGCGCCACCAGCGGGTAGTGGGTGCAGCCGAGGACGACGGTGTCGACGTCGGCCTGGCGCAGCGGCGCGCAGTAGGTGCGCACCATCTCGACGACGCTCTGGTCGAAGGGGAAGCCGCGCTGGATCACGGCCGCGAGCGCCGGCGCCTCGACCTCGGTCACCGTCAGCGGTCGATGCGACGCCGACAGCGCGCGGGCGTAGGCCCCGCTTCGCACCGTCGCGGGAGTCGCGAGCACGCCGACCTTGCCGTTGTCCGTCACAGCCGCGGCGATCTCGGCCTCGGGCTCGATCACGGCGACGACCTCGCACCCCGTGCTCGGCGGCGACCTCGCGAGCGGTCTCGAGGCCGGCGGAGGTCGCGGAGTTGCAGGCGATCACGAGCAGCTTCGCGCCGCGGCCCAGCAGGAAGCGCGACACCTGCTCGACGTGGGAGCGGAGCTCATCGCCGCTGCGCGCGCCGTAGGGAAAGCGGGCGTCGTCGCCGAGGTAGACGAAGTCCTCCTCGGGCAGCGAGACGAGGCACTCGTGCAGCACGGTGAGCCCGCCGACGCCGGAGTCGAACATGGCGATCGGCAGATCGGGCGTTAGCTCGGCGTCCACCTAGGCCTCCGCTCCGGCGCGGAGCAGCAGGGACGCCCACTCGCCCTCGACGCCGCGGTCGACCTGCCCCAGTCCGCAGGCGGCGAACTCCGCTGCGACGCCCTCGGTCTCGGCCTCGAGCATGCCCGAGCAGACCAGGGTCCTCGGGGCCGTCTGGGCGGCGGCGAGGTGTCGCGCGCATTCGGTCAGCAGCGGCGCGGTCAGGTTCGCGACCACCGTCGGGGCCAGCGGCGGCGGGCCCTCGCGGACGTCGACGCGCTCGATCGCGACCGTGACGCCGTTCGCCTCGGCGTTCGCCTGAGCGGCCTCGAGCGAGGCGAGCTCGCGGTCGCAGGCGATGACCGGCGAGAAGCCGAGCTTCGCGGCCGCGATCGCGAGCACACCGGAGCCGGTGCCCCAGTCGGCCAACGCGCCCGAGGCCTCGCCGGCGTCGTCGAGCTCGAGGAGCAGCGCCAGGCACAGGCGGGTGGTCGGATGCGCGCCGGTTCCGAAAGCGCGGCCGGGATCGACGACCACGTCGATCGCCTCCCCCTCGGCGTCCCACCACGAGGGCCGGACCCGGATGCGGCCCCCGACGACGATCGGCTTGTGGAAGTCGGACCAGCGGTCGGCCCAGTCGTCGGGGACGGATGTCGTGGTCACCTCGACGAGCGTGTCGCCGGCCGCCGCCTTCAGCTCGCCGAGCTCCGGCACCTCTCCGGGCGCCCCGTAGATCGCGTACTCGACGAAACCCGGCCCGCGCTCCTCCTCGACGCCGTTCGGCGCCAGCTCCAGCAGGCTCGCGAGTACCTCCTCGGCACCGGCGGGTTCGCAGCGGACGGCAAGCCGGATCATCCGAAGATCTAGCCCGCGGGCTTGCGGGCGCGAGGCTTGCGCCCGAGCTCGGCGTCGAGCTTCGCGACCATCTCGCGCTGCTCGTCGCTGAGCTCCGTCGGGACGACCAGCTCGAAGACCACGTGCTGGTCGCCGCGCTTGCCACCGCGAAGCGGCGGCAGGCCTAGGCCTTTGAGCACGGAGATGTCCCCGTGCTGCGCGCCCGGCTCGATGGCGATCGACTCCTCGCCGCCGTCGAGGGTCGGGACCGGGAGCTCACCGCCGAGCATCGCCGTCGTCACCGGAAGCTCGAGCCGGCTGACGAGCTCGGTGCCCTGGCGAGCGAAGCGCTCGTCGGCCCGCACGCGGACCTCGACGTAGAGGTCACCCGCTCTGGCGCCGGTGTCGCCCGCGTGGCCGGCCCCAGCGATGCGGATCCGCTGGCCGTCCTCGATCCCGGCCGGGACGTCGACCTCCCACGTGCGCGTCTCCGAGACGCGCCCCGCGCCGTTGCAGTCCTTGCAGGGCTGCTCCGGGACTCGCCCGTCGCCGCCGCAGCGGTCGCAGGGCGCCGCGCGGACCACCTGGCCGAAGACGCTGCGGCTGACCTGGCGCACCTGCCCGGCTCCGTCGCAGGTCTCGCAGGTGTTGATCGGGGTGCCGGGCTCGGCGCCGTTGCCCCGGCAGTGCTCGCAGACGCTGACGGCCTCGAAGGACACCTCGCGCTCGGCGCCGTCGAGCACCTCCTCGAGCTCGATCTCGACGGCGGTGCCGATGTCGACGCCGGCGGCGGGGCCCCGGCCGAAGGGGTCGCCTCCGAAGATCGTCTCGAAGATGTCCGAGAAGCCGCCGAAGCCCGCTCCCCCCGCCTCGAAGCCGCCCTGGCGCAGGCCGTCGTGGCCGAACTGGTCGTAGGTGCGGCGGCGCTCGGCGTCGGAGAGGACCTCGTATGCCTCGGCGGCCAGCTTGAACTTCTCCTCCGCCTCGGGGTCGTGGTTGTTGACGTCGGGGTGCAGCTCGCGGGCGAGCACCCTGAAGGCCTTCTTGATCTCGCCGTCGCCTGCGCTGCGCGAGACGCCGAGGATCTCGTAGTAGTCGCGTTTTGCCATCAGCTGCTTTCGCGGCTACTCGTCGTAGACGGTTTCGAAGAAACGCGAGAGCTCGCCAGCCGCGCCGCGCACCGAGGCGATCGCCGTGCCGTAGTCCATGCGGAGCGGTCCGATCACCCCGACCGCGCCGAGGTTGCGGTAGCCGAGCCCGTAGTTGGCCCCGACGACGCTGACCGAATGAAGCTCGGGCTGCGGGTTCTCGGCTCCGATCCAGACGAAGACCGAGCGTTTCTCGAGCGCGGAGCGCAGGGTCTGCAGCATGTCGACGCGGTGCTCGAGCGCCCGCATCAGCTCATCGGCGTGCGGGAGGTCTGCCGCGTGCTCCTCGGAGAGCAGCCGGGCGGCGCCGTCGACGTAGAGCGTCTCCTCGGCGGACTCCTCGAGCCCGATGAAGGCGCTCGAGATCTCTTCGAGGAAGGCGAGCTCGCTGGCTCCGAGGTCGGGGTCGTGCAGGCGGTCACCGACCATCCGCGCTCCGAGGCCGAGGCCCGAGAGCCGCTCGTTCAGGTAGCTGCTCGCCCACTCGACCACTCCGCGGTCGACCTCAGCGGGGAAGCTGAATACGCGCTTCGAGACCCCACCGTTGGAGGTGATGACGACGACCATCACCGTGCGGGGCTGGAGGCGGAGCACCTCGACGCGATGGATCGTCGCCGTGTGCAGCGGCGGGGCGGTGACGAGCGCCACGAGGTCGGTGATTCTCGATAGCGCGCCCGTCGTCTCGCGGATCGCCTCGTCGACCTCGCGCCGCATCCTCGAGAGCCGCAGATCGCTCTCGGGGAGTACCGGCAGGCGGTCGTCGGATCGCAGCAGCTCCTCGACGTAGAAGCGGTAGCCGGAGTCGGTCGGGACTCTGCCGGCGGAGGTGTGCGGGTGGCTCAGGAAGCCCTCGGACTCGAGGCTCGAGAGCTCGGCGCGCACCGTCGAGGCGCTCCAATCGATCTCGGGGCGCTCGGCGATCGCCTTCGACCCCACGGGGCGCGCGTCGGCCACGTAGCCCTCGACCACGTAGCTGAGGATCGCCTGCTGCCGCTCGGAAAGCATGAAGCGATTCTAGGGTCGCCGGGCGGCGGCTCAGGACAGGTCTAGTTCAGCTTCCGCGTTGCGTATGACCTGGTTGCCGCCCTGCTCGGCGACCGTATCGATCACGACGCGGTCGCCGTCGGCCGCTTTGACGGTCCCGGAGACGGTCAGCTCCTGCTCGGGGAAGCCCATCCCGCGGAACTGGACCGAGAGGCGCTTCAGTGCCCTCGGGTCGCCGTCGGCGAGCGCGGCGTTGGCGCGGGCGACCTGAGCCATCATCCACAGCCCGTGCAGGATGTTGCTCGGCAGCCCGACCGCGGTCGCGAACTCCGTGTCGATGTGGATCGGGTTGAAGTCGCCGGAGGCCCCCGCGTAGCGGTGCGGCAGGTACTTGTCTGGGGTGGTCTTCAGGTCCGGGACGGAGTCGCCCACGCTCAGCTCTGCCATCAGACTCCCCTCACGATGTTGGTCCACGTCCCGCGCACCACTTCGGCGCCGTCCTGGTTGGTCGAGACGGACTCGAACACGTAGAAGCCCTTGCCGTCCTTCTCGAAGATGTCGGTGCACTTGGAGTTGGTCGTGATCACGTCGCCGACGCAGACCGGCTCGCCCCACTCAAACTCCTGGCCGCCGTGCAACATCGCCGCGAGGTTGATCCCGACGGCAGGATCGAGGATCGCGGGTCCCATCGCGGGCGCGCTGTAGACGACGGTGAACATCGGAGGCGCGACGACGTCGCGGTAGCCGGCGCCCTTGGCGGCCTCTCGATCGTGGTGGACCTCTTTCTCCGCGCCGACCGCGTTCGCGAACTCGCGCACCTTCTCGAGGCCGACCTCGTAGGTCGTGCTGGGCCACTCTTTGCCGATCGCCTCGGTCTGGACCGCCATCGAGCGCGGCAGTCTATTCAATGCCGGGCAGCCTGGCTCGCCAGCCAGTCCTGTTCGCAACGCGCTCAGGGGGTATGACTCGGGCCATGGCCTCGAGGCTGCTGGAACGCGATCCTTCGGGCACGTTGCACCTGCGCGCCGCGGCGATCCCGCTCGTGATCGCGGTGCTGGCGCTGCCGGTCGTGATCGCGCTGCTCGTGGGCGTCCTCGCCGGCGCCGGCGCCGGGCTCGGCCTCGTCGCCGGGGCGCTCGCGGTGGCGGGCCTCGTCGTCGGCGCCGCCCGGGCGCTGCCGGACGGGCCGATCGAGGTCGCGCGGCGCCGCGACGCCGAGCGCCGCGTGCTGGTGATGGCCACGGCCGCGGCGACGCCGGAGGTGGTCGAGCGCTTGGCAGCAGCGGCGGAGGGAGCCGATGACGTGCGGCTGGTGGTCCCGGTCAGGGGAGGCCACGTGGCGGAATGGCTCTCTGCGACCGACGACGCCCGCGAAGCAGGCGCAGGACGTACTCGCGCACACAGCCGGAGCCCTGGTCGCCGCAGGGCTGCCGGTCAGCGGCGCGCTCGGCGACGGCAACGCGGGCGCAGGCGCTCGAGGACGAGCTGCGCGGCTTCTCGGCGGACCGGGTGATCTTGATCGCTGACCCGTCCCACCCGGACCCGATCCCGGCGTCGACGCTGGAGCGCCTCGACGTCCCGGTCGAGCTGGTCGCCGGTCCAGCCGGTTAGGTCGCGGCCGAGTCGCGCTCCGCCGCCAGTGCACGCGCGCTGTCGAGATCCAGCTGCAGCGAGAGGAAGTTCATCCTGGCCTCTCGGATGCCCAGCACCCAGCCGAGCGAGTTCTCGACCTCGATGCCGCTGCCGGCGCCGATCGCCACGGCTGTGGATCATCGCGACGATGTGACGCTCGCCCACCGGCTCGATCGTCCTCGATCGTCATCTCGAACTCCGACCAGGCTTCGTCCCACTCGCGCGAACCAGCTGCGGAACTGCTCGATCCCGCGGTAGGTGCCCGCGTTTCCGAGCTCGGCGGGCACAAAGACCTCGACGTCGTCGGCGAAGCTCGCGATGGCAGCTTCGCGATCGCCGGCGATCCAGTCGCCGAGGCCCATCTGGGCGAGCTCCATGTTGGCTTCCTGCTCTGGAGTGAGCTCGCTATTCGCCATCGACCTGGAGCACCGTCAGGAACGCCTCCTGCGGCACCTCGACGGCGCCGACCTGCTTCATCCGCTTCTTGCCCTTCTTCTGCTTCTCGAGCAGCTTCTTCTTTCGCGTGACGTCGCCGCCGTAGAGCTTCGCCGTGACGTCCTTGCGGACTGCCTTGACGGTCTCCCGGGCGATGATGTTGGAGCCGATCGCGGCCTGGACGGGGACGTCGAACTGCTGGCGGGGAATCGTCTTGCGCAGGCGCTCGACCAGCACCTTGCCCTGCTCGTAGGAGTTGTCCTTGTGGACGACGAGCGAGAGGGCGTCGACCTTGTCGCCGGCGAGCAGGACGTCGAGCTTGACCAGGTTCGAGGTCCGATTGTCGATCGGCTCGTAGTCGAGCGAGGCGTAGCCCTGGGTCCTCGACTTCAGCTGGTCGAAGAAGTCGAGCACGATCTCGGCCAGCGGCAGGTCGTACTGGATCTGGACGCGGGTCGGCGACAGGTAGTGCATCCCGACGTGGTCGCCGCGGCGCTTCTGGCAGAGCTCCATCACCTGGCCGACGTAGTCGTTGGGCGCGATGATGGTGGCGCGGATGAAGGGCTCGGAGATCGACTCGATCGAGGCCGGGTCCGGCATGTCGGTCGGGCTGCGGACCTCGACGGTCTCGCCGCCGATCAGGTGGACCTCGTAGCGGACGTTCGGCGCCGTCGCCAGCAGCTCGAGGCCGTACTCGCGCTCGAGGCGCTCGCGGACGATGTCCATGTGCAGCAGGCCGAGGAAGCCGACGCGGAAGCCGAAGCCGAGGGCGTCGGAGGTCTCGGGCTCCCATGTCAGAGCCGCGTCGTTCAGGGAGAGCTTGTCGAGCGCGTCGCGAAGGTCCTCGTAGCGGTCGGTGTCGAGCGGGAAGAGGCCGGAGAAGACCATCGGGCGAACCTCGCGGTAGCCCGGCAGGGCCTCGCTCGCCCCGCCTCGCGGCTCGTCAGCGTGTCGCCGACGCGAAGCTTGGTCACGTCCTTGATCCCGGTGATCACGTAGCCGACCTCGCCCGCGGACATCCCGGCGATCGGCGTCATCTCGGGCGCGAAGAACCCGATGTCGTCGATCTCGGCCTCGGTCCCCGCCTGCATCGCCGCGATCGGCTCGTTCTTGCGAGAACTCGCCGTCGACCATCCGCAGGTAGGCGACGACGCCGCGGTAGGGGTCGAACTCGGAGTCGAAGATCAGCGCGCGCGGCGGGGCCTCGGGCTCGCCCTCCGGCGGCGGGACCAGGGCGACGATCGCCTCCAGCACCTCCGTCACCCCCTCGCCGGTCTTCGCCGAGATCCGCAGCGCGTCTCCGGGGTCGCCCCCCAGCAGGTCGGCGATCTCGCCCGCCACCAGTTCGGGCTCGGCGCCCGGGAGGTCGACCTTGTTCAGGACGGGAATGATCTCCAGCCCGGCGTCGATCGCGGCGTAGGCGTTGGCGACGGTCTGGGCCTCGACGCCCTGGGCGGCGTCCACCACCAGGACCGCGCCCTCGCACGCCGCGAGGCTGCGCGAGACCTCGTAGGAGAAGTCGACGTGCCCGGGGGTGTCGATCAGCTGCAGGCTGTAGGTCTCTCCGTCGGCGGCGGTGAAGGGGACGCGCACCGCCTGGGCCTTGATCGTGATCCCGCGCTCGCGCTCGAGATCCATCGAGTCGAGCATCTGCGGCACGTGGGTGCGCGCGTCGACGGCCCCGGTGAGCTCGAGGATGCGGTCGGCCAGCGTCGATTTGCCGTGGTCGATGTGGGCGATGATCGAGAAGTTCCTGATGCGGTCCATGGCAGCCGCTCAGTATGGCGAGAGCGCGCTCCGTACGGCGCGCGACGGCCTCATCGGCGTGACGTAGCGGAACTCGATCGCCGCCGTCCGGATCCGCCACAGGTTCCAGCCTCGTCGCTCATCTCGATCCCGCTGCCGGCCCCTTCGCGTGGAAGCCGTGCGCAGAACGCATCGCCGACCACGTCTCGAGGACCTCGCTCGCTGCGAGATCTCGGCTCCATGTTGGCCGACGCGTCCGCCCCGAGCGGCTCTCGACTTCGACCGGTGCAGACATCGGATGCAGCTCGGCGGCGCGTCGAAGTCGCCGCGGTTGAACGCCTCGTGGCCGCGAGCACCTCGACGGCTATCCATGTCCTCGGGCAGTTCGCGCCGCCGGAGCGCGCAATAGGCGGCGGACCTGGTCAGCCTCCGGGACGCGCAGTGCGACGACCGCTGCGAAGAACACGGCGGCGCCGAGCGCGAGGGCCACGCCCAGCGAGACGATCTGAGCGATCAGGCCCTGCCCGAGCGCCTCGTCGAGCCCGAGCCAGACCAGGTAGCTGACCGCGGCGAGCAGCGCGGAGGCGCCGAGGATGCGCATAGTGCTCCAGACCAGGCGGCGCAACTCGATACCGTCGAGCTCGCGCCGCATGATCACGATCTCGGCGGCGACGCTGACGCCGGTCGCGATCGTCGTCGCGGCGACGATGCCGCCGACGCCGAACGGCTTGTAGAGCAGGCCCGAGGCGATCGCGGTGATCGCGAGGTTGACCCCCGAGATCCAGGTCGGGATCCAGGGCCGCTGCAGGCTGAAGAAGGTGCGGGTGAGGATCAGGAAGAGGCCGTTCAGCGGCAGCGAGAAGGCGAACCAGAAGAGGGCCTCGGCGACGAGCTCGGTCTGCTGCGCGTCGAACTCGCCGCGCTGGTAGACCAGCCGGGTCATCGGCTCGGAGAGCACCAGGATCGCGGCCGCGGCCGGGATCAGCAACAGCAGGATCTGGCGCATGCCGTTCGCCATCGTCGAGCGAAGGTCGGCGTACTCCTCGCGCGCCGCGAAGCGGGCCAGGGTCGGGAAGACGACGGTCGCGATCGCGACCGAGAAGATGCCCTGCGGGAGCATGTAGATGCGGAACGCCTTGTCGATGCCCGCCGGCGCCTGCTCGGAGACGAACGTGGCGAAGAAGCTGTTGATCAGCAGGTTGAAGTTGATCAGCCCGAGGCTGATCGTCACCGGCAGCATCAGCAGCAGGACCTGCCTGACGTCCGGCGAGATCCTCCGCGGGCAGCTCCCAGATCATCTTGAAGTTGAAGCTGGTGTTGCGCAGGTCCCACATCGGGATCGCGAGCTGGATCACCGTGCCGACGAGGACGCCGATGGCGTAGGCGTAGATCTCGTTCTCCTCGGAGAACCTCGGCGCGAGCGCGACCAGCACGACGATGATCGCGACGTTCCAGAAGAACGGCGAGATCGCGAACGCGGCGAAGCGGTCGTCGCTGTTGAGGATGCCGACGACCATCCCCGTCAGCCCGAGCAGGATCAGGATCGGGAACAGGATCTGCGACGAGCGTCACCGTGAGGTCCAGCAGCTCGCCCTCGAAGCCGGGCGCGAACAGCGGCACGAGCACCGGCGCTGCGAGCACGAAGAGCGCCGTGATCGCGCCGAGGACCGCGGTCACGATCACGATCATCTGCGAGGCGAGCTGGAACGCCTCCTTGCGCTGTCGCCCTGCTCGAGCTTCTCGAGGAAGACCGGCACGAACGCCGCCTGGATCGCGGCGTCGGCGAACAGGCTGCGGACCAGGTTCGGGACCTGGAAGGCGATCGTGAACGCCGACATCGCGCCCGAGATGCCGAAGTAGCTCGCGGCGACGATCTCGCGCACCAGGCCGGCGACGCGCGAGAAGGCGGTGGCGATCGAGAAGAACGCCGTCGAGAGCCCGAGGCGGCCCTCCTTCTCGTCGAACTCGGGCGGCTCGAACGTCGTGCGCGGCGACGGCGCCGGGATCGCCATGAAGGTCTCGGTGTCCAGCGAGACCCCGCCGTGGGCGGCATCGCGCGCTCCGCGGGGCGTCGCGCGGCCTCGGGAGGCTCGAATGGAACCGCCTCGAACTCCCGCGTCGAGGGATCGAAGGGCTCTCGCGGGGCGGCCGGCGGCCGTCCCAGCTCGTCGTTGTCTCGGTCTTCAGTCATACGGGTTCGGCTATTCTCATTCGTCGCCCGCCCCGCGGGTCTTTCTTATGGCAAACATCGCCTCACAGAAGAAGAGGATCGCCCGGACCGAGCGCGAGCGTCAGGAGAACCTGCGCATCGCCAGCGTCGGTCAAGACCTACTTCAAGCGCCTCGAGACGGCTGTCTCCTCGGGCGACGACGCCACGGCCGACACCGAGCACAAGGCGCTCGTCTCGCGCATCGACAAGGCCGTGCAGCGCGGCGCGATGCATCGCAACACCGGCGCCCGCAAGAAGTCCCGCGCCGCGCGCCTGCGCGCCGGCTCCGCCTCCTAGCGCGCGAAACACCGAACGTCGAATGGCCGGCCGGTCAGGCGGCGGCGAGCGCGTCCTCTCCGGCGGCTCCCACGGCCCTGCGGAGCGCCAGCGTGAGCGCGACTGCCTCCGTGTAGTCGGAGCCGCCCGCGCGACCAGAGCTCGAGGTCCGCGAGGGCGCGGATCGACTCGTCGAGGTCGGCGGGCGAGCGGCCCTTGCACGCGCTGCGACCAGCATCTTCGCCGCGTAGGGGTGCATCGAGAGGCCCGACGCGACCTCGCTTGCGGCGGCCTTGCCCGCCTCGATCTCACGCGCGGCCGCGAGCGCCTGGCGCAGGCGCGGCGCGACCGAGTAGATGATCCGAGGCAGGGCCTCGCCCTGCGAGACGAGCTGCTCGGCGACCGTGAGCGTCTTCGCCTCGTCGCCCTCGGTGATCGCGTCGGCGAGCGTCCAGATCGCCTCCTCGGAGGTGTCGGAGATCATCGCGTCGAGCTCAGCCACGCCGACCGTGCCGCCCTCGCCGGCCCAGAGCGACGAGCCGCTCGAGCTCGGTGCGAAGGCGGACCGGGCGCGGGCCCATGCGCTCGACGAGCATCCGGGCGGCGTCGAGCTCGAGGTTGAAGCCGAGCTCGCGCGCGTCGGCGACGAGGCGCTTCGGCATCTCGCGCTCCTTCGGCGCCTCGAAGGCGAGCACCTCTCCCCCGGCCGCCTCGACGGCCTTCTTCAGCGGCGGCCGGCGCCTTGCCGTGGGCGACCAGCGCGATCGTCGTGTCGGGCGGAATGCGCCGCGAGCGCCTCGGCGACGCGCTCGGTGTCCTCCTTGCCCCAGCCCTCGACGCCGTCGGCGAGCAGGTAGCGGTGCGACGCGATCAGCGAGATCGCGGCGATCGATCCGATCAGCGCGTCGGCGTCGGGTGAGCCGGCGCCCGTCGCCGGCCTCGAACAGCTCGAGCGCCCCGGGCCCGCCCTCGCGCTCGGCGCGGGCGCGCAGGCGGCTGCGCGTCCGCGCGATCTTCGCCTCGTCGGTGCCGGAGATCAGGTAGGCGGGCTTGATCTCGGCTGCCATCGGTCCGAGTCTAGTTCGCGGCCCGAGTCAGTCGCCGAGCTCACCAGCCGGCGGCGTCGGCCTCGATCCGTGACCTCGCCGCGTCGTCGGTGCGCGCGACGCGGCACGCCGGCCTCGCCCAGTGTCGGCGAGCGTCTCGGCGGTCGGGTGCCCGTAGGGGTTCTCGCCGACCGAGATCACCGCGAGCTTCGGGACCGTGCGTCTCGAGCAGGCGCGCGAGGCCCTCGTCCTCGCTGCCGTGGTGGGCGACCTTGAGCACGTCGACCGGGCCGGGCTCGAGCGGCACCGCCTCGGCCTCGGCGTCGCCGGTCAGCAGCATCGAGAAGTGACGCCACTCGGCGAGCAGCACGAGCGAGAGCGGCGTTCGGGTCGTCGGCGGTGCGGGTCGCCGAGCCACCTCGCGCGGCGGCCACAGCACGGTCAGGCGCAGCTCGCCGGAGCGCAGCTCCCCGCCCTCGGCGAGGCGCAGCGGCTCCGCGCCATCGGCCTCGGCCGCGAGCGGCCACGAGGCCGGCGCCGGGCTCGCCGAGCCCGAGCCTGTCGACAGGGAGCGAGCCGAGCACCTCCGCGGCGCCGCCGGCGTGGTCGGACTGGTCGTGGGTGACGATCAGCGCGCCGAGGCGCTCGACGCCGAGCTCGCGCAGGTCGGCCGCCGACGCCCGGCGCCGGGCGGGCCGGCGTCGACCAGCACCGGCGTCGCCGCCCGGCGGGTCGAGCAGGATCGCGTCGCCCTGGCCGACGTCGAGGGCGGTGATCGCGCAGGGTGTCCTCGGCGCGGCAGGGCCGGGGCCGCCGCCGGAGCCGGCGGCCGATGAGGCAGCGAGCAGGAGCGACGCCCGCGCGCCGAGGAGCGCCGCGGCGCTTCGCAGGCGCCGAGCCCGGGCGGCCGCAGGCCGGCGCGCCGCGCGCCGCGACCGCCAGGCAGATCTCGACGGCGGCGATCAGCGCCGCGTAGGCCCCGGCGACCGCGCCGGACCGCCGAGCTCGACGTCCAGCAGCGCCCAGCCGGCGGTGCCGAACCAGCGCGCGACCTGGCGCGATGTAGGCGAGGCAGAGCGAGTCGAGCCAGTTGAGCGGCTCGACGGGGACCGCCGGCACCTGCCCGAGCATCCCGGCCAGCATCCCGAGCCACATCGCGGGCGCGACGGCCGGCAGCGCGAGCAGGTTCGCGGGCAGCGCCGCGAGCGAGAGCGAGCCGAAGTGGTGCGCCATCAGCGGCGCGGTCGCGACCGTCGCCGCGACCGTCATCGCGGCTCCCTCGGCGAGGGCCCGGCGCGGCGACCCCGGGGTCGGCCGCCGTCGAGCAGGGACGCCAGCCGGGCCGTCCAGAGGAAGATGCCGATCACCGCGGCGAAGCTGAGCTGCCAGCCGATGTCGCCCGCAGGCGCGCGGGTTGAGCGCCAGGGTCAGGGCCGCCGCCAGCAGCAGCGCGTACCAGCGCGAGCTGCGGCCGGCCGGCGAGCGCCGCGACCAGGCCGGCTGCGCCCATCACCCCCGCGCGCTGGATCGAGGCGCCCGCCCCGGTCACCGGCACGTAGACCGCGATCAGCGCGAGCAGCACGAGCAGCCGGGCGCGCAGGGTCAGCCCTGCCAGCGCGAGCAGCGGCCAGGCGAGCAGGCAGAGCAGGATCACGTTCTGCCCGCTGACCGCCAGCAGGTGCGCCAGGCCCGAGCGCTTGAAGTCCTCGCGCGTGCGCGGGGTCGATCGCGTCGTCCTGGCCGAGCACGAAGCCGCGCGCGAGCGCCGCCTCGCGCTCGGGCATCCCACGACCGAGCGCCGCCTCGGCGCGCTCGCGGACGACGTCGATCCGGCCCCAGAGCGCCGCCGCGGCGCTCCCCGGTCGGCTCGACCCGCTCCGCCTCGAGCACCATCGCGATCCCGCGGCGCGCCATCGCCGAGCCGCGATACCCGGGGACCTCGGCCAGGCGGCCCCGCACCCTCACGCCCGTCGCCGACGCGCAGGCCGTCGAGCTCGGCGGCGCGAACCAGGACCTGTCCCGGGCTCGGCCGCGAGCTCCGCCGAGACGCCCTCCGAGTCGCGGCGCGGCACGCGACGCCAGGCGGCCGTCGAGCTCGACGCGGGCGCCGGCCGGCCCGCGCAGCGCGTCCCCGTCGATCGCCTCGAGCGCGCAGCGCTCCCGCCGCGAGCTCCGGTCAGGCGCCGCCGCCAGGGTCAGGCAGACGGCCCAGCGGCGCCATGGCCGCGGCGCGGCGGCGGGCGCCGGCCAGCAGAGCCCAACGCGACCGCGCCGCCGAGCAGAAGGCGCCGAGCGCCTGCCCGCCGTCCGCAGGCATCACCGGGCCAGCGGCCAGCCCGAGGGCGAGGCCGCCGAGCGCCAGATGGCGCCACGGTCGGTTTCACACGTTGAAGCGGTGGTACGCGGGAGGAGAGGGCGCGGCGACGTGCCGCCCCCGACCACGACTCACGGAGGAACGAGGATGAGCCAGAGAAGGGATCACCCCAGGACCGCCGAGAGCCGCGATAAGCAGGGCACCGCGCCTGCGAGGCGCGGTCAGGTGCTGACCGACTCCCCCACCACCCCGAGGGACAACCCGCCGACCGACGAGGGCCGCGTCAGGCTCGTCCGCGAGGACTACGCACGGGTGCTCGGCAACTGAGCTGAGGCGGGAGTGGCCCGACGGCGATGAAGGCACGCGCACGCCTCAGGGCTGAAGGCCCGAGCGCAGCGCCTCCATCGTCGACGGGCCGACCCCGCTGATCTCGTCGAGCTGGTCGATCGAGGAGAGGCCGCCGCTGCTCGTCGCGGAACTCGATGATCTTCTCGGCGGTGACCGGGCCGATGCCCTCGATCTCGTCGAGCTGGTCGACCGTCGCGGTGCCGAGCGATATCGGCCCCTCGCGTCGCCGCCGCGCCGCGCGGCGCCGCGGCCGGGGACCACGACCTGCTGGCCGTCGCCAGGCGCGCGGCGAGGTTGATCCCGTCCTGCGGCCGCGCC
The DNA here is from genome assembly GCA_963820665.1 of uncultured Solirubrobacterales bacterium. Taxonomy (GTDB): domain Bacteria; phylum Actinomycetota; class Thermoleophilia; order Solirubrobacterales; family 70-9; genus CAVUAT01. The sequence continues at coordinate 415,786 of CAWGAL010000004.1, forward strand.
GGGAGCGAGGCCGCCGGCGCGCTTCACGGCGTCGGCGACCCGGGCGCCCGCCGGGAGCCGGTAGACGCCGGGCCGCGCGACGGCGCCCGCCACGTGGACGACGACGTCGCGGGTCGCGTCGCCGCCGGGCTCGAAGCCGTCTGCCTGCGAAGCGACGCCGTGCGAGGCGCGCCGCGGGCCCGTCGCCTCGGCCGAGCGGATCCAGCGGGCGCCGACGCAGCAGCACGGCGACCGCGACGGCGCGCGTAGACGAGCAGCTGGGAGCGGCTGAGCTCGGGCACGCGGCCGAGCCTTGCCCGACGGCTGCGCACGCGAGGCGCGCGCGAGCGTGCCTAGCTCGGCTACGGATCTCGAACCCCTGCAGGCCGCCCTCGGGCTGCTCGTCGGTCACGCTCGAGCTCGGTGACCTCGGCGTCGCCCGGGCCCGCTGCGGCAGAACTCGACCATCGCCGTCCACAGCGCCGGCCTCGCCCTCGAAGACTCCCTCGACGGCCCCGTCGTCGCGGTTTCGCGACCCAGCCCGGCCACCCCGGCGCCTCGGCCGCGCGCCGCGACGCGAGTCGCGGAAGAAGACGCCCTGCACCCGGCCCGTGCGCGACGAACCCGCTTGCGGACGTCAACTCAGCGCTGGTAGTCGTCTTCGTCGTCGTACTCGCGACCGCGCCGGTGGTGACGGCGCTGCCGTAGACCTCGGAGACGGTGATCGGCGGCGACTGGACCGAGATGCAGCAGAGGTCGCTCGTCGCCGTCGTTGGCGATCGAGTGGTCGGTGGCGGGCGGGACCATCACCAGGTCGCCGGCCGAGACCTGCTGGGTGTCGCCGGCGACGGTCATCGACGCCGCTGCCCTGCGGTGACGACGTAGACCTGCTCGGCCTCCTCGTGGGAGTGGAGCTCCTGGTCGACGCCGGGCGGGACCTCGATCCACGTGACGGACATGTTCCGGGAGCCGAGCTCCCCCGCGTCCATCAGGATCTTGGTGCGGAGCTTGTGCCACTCCTCAACGGGAGCCTCTGCGAGCCGCCTGACGAGCACGCGAGGCGCTTTGTACCAGATCGCTACTTCACAACGAGGTTGACGAGCTTGCCCGGGACCACGATCTCCTTGACGACCTCCTTGCCGTCGAGGTGGCGCCTGGACCTTCTCGCTGCCCTTCGCGAGCTCGAGCAGGTCCTCCTCGGAGGCGTCCGGAGTCGGCCTCGATCCGGTCGCGCAGCTTGCCGTTGACCTGGACGACGAGGGCGAACGTGTCGCTCACGAGCAGCGCCGGGTCGGCCTCGGGCCAGGGCTGCTCCCAGACCCGCTCGCCCTCGAGCAGCTCGTAGACGTCGCTGCCCGAGGTGCGGCGCGAACGGGAAGAGCAGCGAGGCCGCGGTCGAGGTCGCGAAGCGGACCGCGGCCGTCGCCCGCCGCGATCGCCGTAGAGCCGCGTCCTTGAGCCGGTAGATCTCGTTGACCAGCTCCATCACCGCGGCGATCGCGGTGTTGAACTGGAAGCGCGGGTCGATGTCGCGGGTGACCTTGTCGATCGCCCAGTGGGCCTTCGCGAGCAGCTCGCGCGCCGCGCCCTCGGCACCCGCGTCCGGGGCCGCCGGCCGTGCGGTCTTCTCGTCGACCTCTCGGCGAGAGGCGCCAGAGGCGCGCGAGGAAGCGGAAGACTCCCTCGACGCCCTCGTCGGTCCAGTCGCCGCCCTTGACCGGCGGGCCCATGAAGCAGATGTAGGTGCGGGTGGCGTCGGCGCCGTAGCGCTCGACGAACTCGCGGGGGCTGACGGTGTTGCCCTTCGACTTGGACATCTTCGCCCCGTCGCGGGTGATCATCCCCTGGGTGAAGAGGTTCTGGAACGGCTCCTGGACGCCGAGCAGGCCCATGTCCGCGAGCGCCTTGCAGAAGAAGCGCGCGTACATCAGGTGCAGGATCGCGTGCTCGACCCCGCCGATGTACTGGTCGACCGGCATCCAGTGGTCGGCGACGTCGCGGCCCCACGGCGCGTCGTCGTTGTGGGGGTCGAGGTAGCGGATGAAGTACCAGGAGGAGTCGACGAAGGTGTCCATCGTGTCGGTGTCGCGCTTCGCCGCGGCGCCGCACTTCGGGCACTCGGTGTTGACCCAGTCCGTCGGCCGCGGCCAGCGGGCTCTCGCCCTCGGGCGAGTAGTCCTCGATGTCGGGGAGCAGGACGGGCAGCTCGTCCTCGGGGACCGGGACCAGGCCGCACGCGTCGCAGTGGACGATCGGGATCGGCGCGCCCCAGTAGCGCTGGCGGCTGATCAGCCAGTCGCGCAGGCGGTAGTTGACGGTCGCCTCTCCCCTGCCCTCCTCGGCGAGCCAGGCGGTGATCTTCTCGATCGCCTCCGCCGGGGTGAGGCCGTCGAACTCGCCGGAGTTGACGATGCGGCCGGCGTCGCCGGTCTCGGTGTAGGCCTCGTCGGCTCGGCGCGGCCTCCGCCCTCCGGCCGGCTCGATCGACCGGGCCGGATCGGCAGGTCGAACGCCTTGGCGAAGTCCCAGTCGCGCTGGTCGTGGGCGGGGACCGCCATCAGGGCGCCGGTGCCGTAGTCCATGAGGACGTAGTCGGCGACGAAGACCGGGATCTTCTCGCCGTTGACGGGGTTGGTGACCTCGCGCCCGGTGGGGACGCCGGTCTTCGGCGCGGTCCTCGTCGCCGCGGTCCTCGGTCGAGGCGCGCGCGGCCTCGTTGACGTAGTCGCGAACCGCCTCCTCGTGCTCGGTGCCGGCGACGAGGCGCTCGACGTCGGGGTGCTCGGGCGCGATCACGAAGAAGGTCGCGCCGAAGAGGGTGTCGGGGCGGGTCGTGAAGACCGGGAAGTCGAGGTCGAGCTCCTCGCAGCGGAAGGTGACCTCGGCGCCCTCGGAGCGGCCGATCCAGTTGCGCTGCATCGTGACGACGTGCTCGGGCCAGGAGTCGAGCAGCTCGAAGTCGTCGAGCAGGCGCTGGGCGTAGTCGGTGATCTTGAAGAACCACTGCGAGAGCCGGCGCTGGACGACGAGCGTGCCGCAGCGCTCGCAGTGGCCGTCGATGACCTGCTCGTTGGCGAGGACCGTCTGGTCCTTGGGGCACCACTGCACGGGCGCCTCGGCGCGGTAGGCGAGGCCCTGCTCGAAGAGCTTCAGGAAGATCCACTGGGTCCAGCGGTAGTAGGACGGGCTCGTGGGTCGACGACCTCGCGGGTCCAGTCGAGCGAGATGCCCCACTGCTTGAACTGCTCGCGGAAGGACGCGATCGAGCGCTCGGTGGCGATCGCGCGGGTGCTCGCCGGTCTGTGATCGCGTTGTTCTCGGCCGGCAGGCCGAAGGCGTCGTAGCCCATCGGGTGGATCACGTTGAAGCCGCGGCGGCGGCGGTAGTGGGCGATCGCGTCGCCGACCGAGTAGCACTTGAGGTGGCCGACGTGGGGCTCGCCCGAGGGGTAGGGCAGCATCTCGAGCACGTAGGCCTTGGGCTTCGAGGCGTCGAACTCCGGGGCGCCGGGGTTGGCGACGACCCAGGTGCTCTCGGCGTCCCAGACCTGCTGCCAGCGGCGCTCGATCTCGAGCGGCTCGTAGCGCTCGTGGGCGCGTCGCCGGGATCGGCGCTGCCGGTCGTGTCGGTGGAGGCCATGAGCGGCCAGTCCGCGGTCACGGAGCCCGCGGTCCGGGCGCAGGGCGTATATTTCGGTGCGAGGAGAGGAAAGGAGACGCGGATGTCGCGACTGATCAGGATGGACCGCACGGGCCACACCGAGTTGGCGAGCTGGAGCGCCGGCGACGCGGCTTCGCAGCAGGCCGCGATCGCGGCCTTCCGCCGCGAGCTCGACGAGGGGATGCTCGCCAGCGTGAGCAAGCCGGACGGCACCGCCGAGGTCGTGCGCGAGCTGCCGCTCGACGCCGAGCTGGTCGTGCTGCGGCGCCCGATCTCGGGCGGCTAGGCCGCGGATGGAGGCCGCGACGCCGCCGGTCGTCGCTGGCGGAGGCCGCGATCGATCCCCTGGCGCGAGCGCGCCAGCGAGCTGACGCCTGCGCCGCGACGGGCGGCGCTGGACGCTGTGGACCGCCGGCGTGATCGTCGACGTTCGGGGCGCCGACGGCGGCGCTGCTGGCGCTCGAGCCGCTCGCGGCGCCGGCCGCGGCGTTCTTCCTCGCCCACGGCGTCGCCGTGCTGCACATCCAGGCGGGGCGCGGTGCGCGCGCGGTGGTGCCGATCGGGAGCGAGCGGAGCGCGGCGCGGCGCGCGCGGGCGCGGAGCGGCCCGGAGCGCGTGGCGCTGGGGCTGCTCGGCGACCTCGTCGGGCACGACGAGCGCGACCTGCTGGCCGCGCACCGGCCTGGCGCTCCAGCGCGGGCGGCTCGGGGTCTGGCTCGTCGGCGAGGAGGGCGCGCTGATGGTGCGCCCCGGCGGCCGGCGGGTGGACTGCTGGTGCGTCCGCGTGGCGCGAGGCCGGGCGACCTGCCGGCCGGCGACCGGGTGGCGCACCTGCTGCTGGCGCTGCGCGAGGACGAGGAGGGGTTCGCGACCGTCGCGAACTTCAACTTCTCGGGGGCGCCGTGGCGGGTGCGGCGGCGCCTGCCCGAGCGCTCGCGGCCGGCGCTGGACGCGCACGGAGCATCGCGCGCACGCTCGCTGAGCGGGCGCTCGCCGGAACGAGCGACGGGCCGGCGTTCGCCGGCCCGTCGCCTGTCCACATGCCCGCCCTGAGCGGACGGGAGCTTGTGCTGCGTTACTCCTGGACGCCGCGAGACCGGTCAGGGTGGTCCGCTTGACCTTGCCCTTCTTGGTCACGGTGCCGACGTCGCCGATCGTCGTGATCGCGCCGCTGGCCGGGTTCGAGCCGGTACAGCGTCTGGCCTCGGTCCCGCGTTCGTGACGTAGGCGGTGTTGCCCGTGCCGGCGATGTCGAAGCCGACGTCGTTGCCGACGTCGACGCTGAGCTTCACCGGGCGTCGTCAGGGTGCCCGCGTTCGGCGGGTTCTGGACGTACAGCGTGTCGCGCGCCGGTGTCGATCGCGTACAGCAGCGTGGTCGCGTCGGCTTGACCGGGCTGAGGCCCGAGTTCAGGTACGCGGCACCGACAACCTGCGGGCGAGCCCGGGTTGAGGGCGCCGTCGACCGCCGGCGGAGCCGGGTGGCGCCGGGGGCGCTCCGGTGCTGGGGCGGTGGTGCCGTTCGGGTCCAGCCGCAGGTTCTGGCCGGCGTTGCTGACGATCCTGAGGCGGTCCGGGACGGGGTTGAAGTCGACCCCGAAGTGGGTGCCGTTCAGGCTCGGCGGCCCCGCGAAGTTGCCCGGCGGGCAGCGCCACGCGCGGTGGTGTCGCCGTGATCAGGATCAGCTTGTACATCGACGCTGTTGCTGCCGACGCCGTAGAGCTCACCGGTGACTCGGGCGGATGTCGATGCCGACGATGCGGACGCCGGCCGGCAGGCCGAAGATCGTGCGCGTGCTGTCACCTGGACGGCCTTGATCGGCTTGTCTTCTTGGACCGTCTGGCCTGGGCTTCGGCTTCTTGGCCTTGATCTTCACCTTCGTCTGCCTGTCGGTGAAGGTGACGAGCTTGCCGTCGCTTGTGGTCCCGTAGAGCGTGCGCGCCTGCGGCGGCCGCCGGAATCGAGACCGCGACCGCGAGCGCAAGTGCCGGCCAGCAGGCCGACTCTCGTCTTGCATTCGCCGATCGCGGACGCTTCCTCGGCTCGGCGTTGCCGATTGCGGACCGACTTCGCCGTCGAGGCGAGCGGCTTCGTCCCCGGTGGCGAGCACGTGCACGACCACTGCGCCGAGCACTTCGAGGTCCGGGCGGGGCGGATCAACTTCGTCCTCGACGGAGAGGAACGCGCCCTCGAGGCGGGAGAGCAGGTGACCGTCGCGCCGGGAACCTGGCACCGGTGGTGGAACGCCGGCGAGGGCGAAGTGCAGATTCGCGCTCGCTCGAGCCGGCGATGCGCTTCGAGGAGGCGATCCTGGTGCTCTGGGGCCTCTGCGCCGACGGGCACACGAACGCCGAAGGGCGCCCATCCCCGCTGCTCGGAGCGCTGGTCGGCACGCGCTATCGCTCGGAGCTGCGCTACCGGCAGCCGCCGCACGCCGTCCAGCGGCTTTCTTCTTCCCGCCACTCGCGGCGCTCGCCCGGCTCCGCGGCCTCGAGCGGACCATCGATCGCTATCTCGATCCCGAAACGCACCCCTCCGCGAAAGCGGGACTCGGCCGCCTCCCGGAGTGCGATCGCCCGTGGCGATCGACGAACCAGCGTTGACGCGCTCGATCCAGTAGCCGAAGCGCTCGCGGAGCTCGTGGCGCCGATGACGGTCTCGGCGGGTGAGGAGTGGAGCTGGTGGGATTCGAACCCCCGACCTCCGCACTGCCAGCGCGGCGCTCTAGCCAACTGAGCTACAGCCCCAGAGAACTGGAATTCGCGCGCGAGTGTATCGACGCCTGGAGTTCTGTCGGCGAAGTCGAAGCTGGATGCGTCTGCCCTGCACCGTCGAACGGATCAGGTACGGCAGCCGGGCGTAGCGCGACGAGTACTCCGTGCCGGATCCGGCTCGTCGAGCCGCTGGGCGATCGTCGGCCGCGACTGACAGCGCCTGGCGCGCGAAGCGCCGACGTGCGCGCGGCCGTGCTCGGCCGCGCGGCGGGTCTCGCGTCGTCGTCCACGTCGAGGACGACGCCGTCGCCGCGCGTGTCGCGCACCTTGAACTCGAACGGCGCGCGCTCCTCCAGCTCGCGCAGCAGCTCGACCGGCTGGCCGAAGTTCATCGAGAAGGTCGCGCGGCCGTCCGCGAACCGCTGCACCTTCACGTCCTCGCACCGAGTCGATCCCCGACGCCGCGTCCTCGAAGCTGCGTCAGCTGCGCGAAGTCGCTCAGCGGCCCGACCTCGACCTCGACCGGCCCGGCGTAGACGCCGTCCGCCGAGGCCTCGCGCCGGCTCGGTCCCCACCGGCGGCCGCTCCTCCCCGCCGAGCTTGATCCCCGCCATCCCGGCCAGCTCCGTGACCCGCTGCCCGAGCTCGTCGCGCAGCTTCGTCAGCTCGCGTCACCCGCTCGGAGATCTGCACCGCGTCCTCGAGCGCCTTCATCCGGATCCGCGTCGCCTGGCCGGCGCGCCTGCGCGTGGATCTCCTCGATCCTGCGGCCGATCGCCGCCGATCAGCGCCGTCCTCGCCGGCAGCCGCCGGCAAGCATCCGCTGCAGCCGCTTCTCGGTCTCGATCACGCGGCGCGCCAGCTGCTGCGCCTCGCGCTCGAGCAGCGCTCAGCCGCTCGTCGCGCTCGTCGATCGCGCGCCTCGACCTGCGCAGGGTCGTAGCCGCCGACGAGCATCCTGCGGAATGTCTCTCGTCGCCACGCGCCGACAACGCTAGGGCACGGCCCCGGACGGACGGCGATAGCGCTACGCGGCCCCTCGTCCAATCGAGCTCCAGGCGCTCGGCCTCGCCCCAGAGCTGCTCGAGCCGGTACCGCTCGCGCGCCTCGGGCGTGAACACGTGCAGCACGCAGTCGAGGTAGTCGAGCAGGACCCACTCGCGCCTCCCGCACCCCCTCGACCCGCGCCGGCCGCGGCCCTCCTCCTTCAGCCGGTCGTGCACCTCGTCGTGGATCGCCTTCGCCTGGCGCTCGTTGCGCGCGGTGCAGATCACCAGGAAGTCCGTGTAGCCGACCAGCCCGCGCACGTCGAGCGCGACCACGTCCGTCGCCCCCTTGTCGTCGGCGATCTCGGCGATCCGCCGCGCCAGCGCCTCGGAGCTCTCGCGCCCGGCCCGCGCGCGCTCACCGGTACAGCCCCCGCTCCTCGATCAGCTCCACCACCGGGTCCGGCACCAGGTGCCGCAGCGGCTGCCCCGCCGCCGCCCGCTCCCTGATCAAGTGTCGAGGACACCCCGCACAGTGGCATCTCGATTATCTCCGCCCGATCGGCGGCACCGAGCGCGCTCCAGCGACGCGTCGCACCGCGCTCCATCCCGACTCCGGGCCGCGGCACCACCCCGAGCCGCGCCAGCTCGACCACCCGCTCGGGGTTCTTCCAGCTCCCCAGCCCCGCCGCCATGTCGGCGCCGAGCAGGAAGCACAGCTCCCGCCCCGGGTTCTCCTCGGCCAGCAGCTCGAGCGTCCGGTACGTGTAGGAGGGCCCGTCGCGCTCGACCTCGAGCGCCGAGGCCTCGACCCCGTCGGCCGTCCCGGCCGCGGCGAGCCGCGCCATCTCCAGCCGCACCTCGCCGCCGGGGTCGTCCGCGATCTCCTTGTGCGGCGCCTGCCCGGTCGTCATCAGCACCACTCGTCCAGCCCGAGCCGCCAGCGCGCCTCCTGCGCGAGCAGCAGGTGCCCGATGTGCGGCGGGTTGAAGGCGCCGCCCAGCACGCCGAGTGCCGTCGCGTCCGATCGCGCTACTCCCGGACCTGGCCGCTGCCGTGGACGACGTACTTGGTCGTGGTCAGCTCGCGCAGGCCGATCGGCCCGCGCGCGTGCAGCTTCTGGGTCGAGTTGCCGATCTCGGCGCCCATCCCGAACTCGTAGCCGTCGGTGAAGCGCGTCGACGCGTTGACGTAGACCGCGGCCGAGTCGACGCCGTCGGTGAACTCGTCGCCCGCCTCGTCCGAGGCGGTCACGATCGCGTCCGAGTGGCCGGTCCCGTGGCGGTTGACGTGCTCGATCGCCGTCGTCGAGCGAGTCGACGACCCCCACCGCCATCTTCAGCCCGTGGTACTCGGTGTCCCAGTCCTCGGCGGTCGCCTCGCCGACCTCGGCGCGACCCGGCGTTGGCCCGCGCGTCCGCTCGTCGCCGACCAGCTCGACCCCGGCCTCGGCCAGCTCGCCGCAGCAGCGCGGGCAGCAGCGACGGGCGCGACGCTCTCGTGCACCAGCAGCGTCTCGGCCGCGTTGCAGACCCCGGGGCGCTGCACCTTCGCGTTGTAGGCGATCCGGCGCGCCATCTCGAGGTCGGCGTCCTCGTGCACGTAGACGTGGCAGTTGCCGGCCGCCGCGTACATCACGGGGACCTTGGCGACGGCCTTGAGCGCGTTCTTCAGCCCCTCGCCGCCGCGCGGGATGATCAGGTCGACCAGGCCCTCCTGGGTCGCCAGCTCGCCGAGCTGCTCGCGCCCGCCGCCCGAGAGCATCGAGACCGCAGCCTCGGGCAGGCCGGCCGCGGCCAGCGACTCGGTGACGAGGCTCGCCAGCATCACGTTGGAAGTCTCCGCGGCGCTCGAGCCGCGCAGCACCGACGCCGTTGCCGCTCTTGAGGCAGAGCGCGGCGGCGTCGATCGTCACGTTCGGCCGCGCCTCGTAGACGATCCCGATCACGCCGAGCGGCGCGCGCTGCTTGCGCACCTCGAGCCCGTTCGGGAGCGTCCAGCTCTCGGCGATCTCGCCGACGGGGTCGGTCGAGCTCGGCGATCTCGCGCACGCCCACGGCCATCTCCGGCGACCCGCGCCTCGGTCAGCGTCAGGCGGTCGATCAGCGCCTCGTTCAGCCCCTCCTCGCGGCCGGCGTCCAGGTCGGCGGCGTTGGCCTCGATCAGCTCGGCGACGCGCGCGTCGATCCGCTCGGCGAGGTCGAGCAGCGCGGCGTCCTTGACGGCGCGCTCGGCGCGCGCGAGCACGCGCGAGGCCTCCTTCGCCTCGACGCAGACGTCGTGGACGGACTTGGTGGCGGTCGCCATCGATCGAAGGGTAGCCCGCGAGCCCGCACGCCGGCGCCGGCGCCCTGCCGGGCCTAGTCGTCGCCCTCGCCCTTGTCGCGCCGAAGGCGTTGCCGTTCCCGTTGTCCGGGCTCGTCGCCGTCCTCCGAATCGACGCCCGCGTCTCGTACGCCGAGTCGAGCTCCGCCTGGACCGTCCTCGCTGGTTCGGGTACTCGAGCCGCTGCTCGAGGATCGGGATCGCCTCCTCGGGCCGACCGGCGCGGTTCAGCGCCTGGCCGAGGTTGAAGAGCGCGTAGTTGTAGGTGAGCTCGTCGCCGGAGCCCTCGAGCGCCGCGACGGCCTGCTCGAGCACCGGGATCGGCGCCCTCGTAGTCGCCCGCTCTGATCAGGGCGAAGCCCTGGTCGTTGAGGGCGACGCCGTCCGGCGCCGCGGCGGCTCGGGCGCGGGGGCCGGCGCGGCCTCGGCGGTGCGTCGTCCTGCTGCGTCGGCGTGCCTTCGGCCGGTCGTCTCGTCCGTTCGCGGCCGCCGGCCCGCCCCGGCCGTCGTCCCCGCCGCCGCCGACGCGAGCGCGAGCCCCGCGATCGTCGCGAGCACCGCGCCGATCGCGACGATCGCCGCCGCCGCGCCGCCGGACGCCGCCGACCTGCGTCGCCGGGCGCCGGGCGCTGCCGCGTGCGCGGCGCGGTCGGCACCCGAGCCGCGCGGTCGGCTCGGTCGACCGCCGCTCGGCTCGGCGGCGGCTCGAACGGGCGCCAGCGACCGTCTCCGCCGTCGACGTCACCGGCGAGCGCCGAGTCGAGCTCGTCGACCAGGCGCGTCGCGGTGGCTGGCCGCCTGCGCCGGGTTCGGGTCGAGGCCACGCTCGAGCACCGCGGTCGCCGCCGGCGGGGCGCCGCGAGCCCATCCGTCGAAGTGGGCCTGCTGCTCGGAGTCATCGCCTCGGTCGAGGCGGTGTCGAGCGGCGGCTCGCCCGAGAGCAGCTCGTAGGCGACGCGCGGCGAGCGCGTAGACGTCCGACTCCGGGCCCGCCGGCGCCCGGGCCCGCGCATCCGCTCGGGCGCCATGTAGGGAAGCGTCCCGATCACGCTGCCCTCGCTGGTGATCTGCGTCGCGCCGACGGCCCGCGCGATGCCGAGGTCGGCGAGCTTGACGACGCCGTCGTCGCGGACGAGCACGTTGGCCGGCTTCACGTCGCGGTGGACGACGTCCTGGGCGTGGGCGTGGTCGAGCGCCTCGCGCGACGCTGCGCAGGATCGGCACCGCCCGCTCGGGCGAGACGGCGCCGCGCGCCGCGATGTCCGCGAGCGACTCGCCCGGGCACGTACTCCATGACGATCAGCGCGTCCCGGTCGTCGGCGACGATCGTGTCGTAGACCGACGACGAGGTTCGGGTGGTTGAGCGCCGCGCCCAGCCGCGCCTCGCGCTCGAAGCGCGTCAGGCTCGCCTTCGGGGCGTCGGTGTGGAGCCGCTTGACCGCGACCTCGCGCCCGAGCGCTCGAGTCCTCGGCGAGGAAGACCGTCGCCATGCCGCCGGCCCCGAGGCGCTTGCGCACCTGGTAGCGGCCGGCGAGCACGGTCGCCCCTTCGGATTTCCTCAGTCTGACACGGTCAACCAACCTGTCCCCCCGGCCCGCAACGCCGCGGGTCAGGAGGCGGTCTTCTCCGCCTGCTCGGAGTGGACGCCCTCGGCGAACTCCTCGATCGATCTTCGCGTTGAACGCGGGAGGTCGTCGGGGTTGCGGCTGGTGACGAGCCCGGCGTCGACCACGACCTCCTCGTCGACCCACTCCGCCCCGGCGTTCCGCAGGTCGGTCTGCAGGCTCGGGCCACGAGGTGAGCGTGCGTCCCTCGACCACGTCGGCCTCGATCAGCGTCCACGGCGCGTGGCAGATCGCGCCGACCGGCTTGCCCGCCTCGAAGAAGGCGCGGACGAACTCGACCGCGCTCGGGCTCGGTGCGCAGGTTGTCGGGGTTCGCGACGCCGCCGGGCAGCACCAGGCCGTCGTAGTCGCCGGCGTCGGCGTCGGCGACGATCACGTCGACGGCGAACGTGTCGCCCTTGTCGAGGTGGTCGAACGCCTGGACCTCGCCCGCCTCGGGCGCGATCAGGTCGGTCTCGGCGCCGGCGTCCTCGACCGCCTTGCGCGGCTCGGTCAGCTCGACCTGCTCGATGCCCTCGTTCGCGACGAGGAACGCGATCCTCTTGCCCTTCAGTTCATCAGCCATCTCTGAGCTCCTTTCGATCGCGTGCGAAGATTTGTGCGGACTGCGCCCTCCCGTGGACGCATGCCCGCACGAGCCTACCCGTATGAGCGTACCCGAACAGGTGCATTAGCCGAAAACTAGGTGCCTGCGAGACAGGCAACGGACTACGCTGCAGACTGGATCGACTTGGTCTCGAGGAACTCCTCGAGGCCGAACTTGCCCAGCTCGCGCCCGTGCCCGGACTGCTTGTAGCCGCCGAACGGGGCCAGCGGGTTGAAGGTCGCGCCGTTGACCTGCACCTGGCCGGTGCGCATGCGCCGCGCGAACGCCTTCGCGCGCTCGGGGTCGCCGGACCAGACGCCGCCGTCGAGCCCGTAGACGGTGCCGTTGGCGATCTCAGCCGCCTCGTCCTCGTCGTCGTAGGGCATGATCGAGAGCACCGGGCCGAAGATCTCCTCCTGGGCGATCGTCATGTCGGGCGTCGACGTCGGAGAACACGGTCGGCCGCACGAAGTAGCCGGTCTCGAGCCCCTCGGGCGGCTCGGCGCCGCCGGCGACGAGCTTCGCGCCCTCCTTCTCGCCCTTCTCGATGTACTCGCGCACGCGCGTTCGCTGCGCGTCGGAGACGAGCGGGCCGATGCGCGCGGCGGGCTCGAACGGGTCGCCCGGGCGCCATCTTCTCGGCGGCCGCCGCGGCGATCTCCTCGGCCTCCTCGAGCTTCTCGCGCGGCACCAGCATCCGCGTGTGCGCGCTGCAGGTCTGGCCCGAGTTGAGCAGGCAGTTGGCGACGCCGTGCGACACCGCGCGCTTCAGGTCGGCGTCGTCGAGGATCACGTTCGCCGACTTGCCGCCGAGCTCGAGCGAGACCCGCTTGACGTTGCCGGCCGCGGCCTCGCTGACGCAGCTTGCCGGCGCGGGTCGAGCCCGGTGAACGAGACCATGTCGACGCCGTCGTGGGCCGCGATCGCCTCGCCGACGACCGGGCCGAAGCCGGTGACGAGGTTGAAGACGCCGGCGCGGCAGCCCGACCTCGTCGATGATCTCGGCCAGGACGAAGGCGCTGAGCGGCGTCACCTCGCTCGGCTTCGCGACCACCGAGCAGCCGGCGGCGAGCGCCGGCGCGACCTTGGCGCAGAGCTGGTGCAGCGGGTAGTTCCAGGGCGTGATCGCGCCGACGACGCCGATCGGCTCGCGCACGACCATCGAGTTGCCGACCTGCTCCTCCCAGACGACCTCGCCGGCGACCTGGGCCGTGCCGCCGAAGTCCATCGCCGGCAGCCCGGCCTGGATCGCGCGCGACTGCGCGAGCGGCATCCCGACCTCGGCGGCGATCAGCGCGGCGATCTCGTCGCCGCGCGCGGCCAGAGCCGCGGCGATCGCCTGCAGCGCCTCGAGCCGCTGCTCGAGCGGCACCGCCGACCACGCCTCGAACGCGGCGCGGGCCGCCGCGACGGCGCGCGTCGACGTCCTCGGCGGTGCCCTCGGGGACGACGCCGATCACCTGCTCGGTGGTCGAGTCGATCACCTCGATCGTGCCCGGTCGCCGGTCGAGGTCGACCCACTCGCCGCCGATGTAGAGCTTGTCGCGGTCGATCGGCTCGGTGGGATGGGCGGGCGCTGGGGGTGCGGGTGCCTCAGTTGCCAACGGGGACCTCCTGTCGGCCGTCGGCAGTGCGGCACCCGCGCCGGCGTCGGCGGCGATCGCCTCGGCCGTGCGGCGGGCCAGCGCCATGATCGTGATCATCGGGTTGGTGCCCGAGGGGGTCGGGAACGCGCTCGCGTCGCCGATCCAGACGCCCGGGGTGTCGTGCAGCTCGCCGCGGGGGTCCGCGACCGAGCGTCTGCGGGTCGGGGCCCATCCGGCAGGTGCCCATCTGGTGGGCGCTGAACAGCCTGTGGCCGCCGGCGCGGAACGGGATCCGCTGCGCGCCGGCCGACGAAGCGCCTCGAAGTCGTCGCCGCGCCGCCACGTCGGCGCGCCGGCCGCCAGCGCGACGATCGTGTGGGCGCCGGCGGCCTCGTGCAGGCGCACCTGGACGTCGATCCCCTTGCGCAGGTTCTCGACGTCGCGCTCGTCGTTGACGGAGTACAGCGGCATCGCCTCGCCGTTCGCGTCGACGACGACGCTGCCGTGGCCGCGGTCGCGGGTGAGCGAGATGAAGGTGGCGCCGAAGCGGAAGTTCTGCATCCGCTCCTTGTGGTCGGCGGCCGAGGTCCACGGCGTCGCCGAGCCGATCAGGCCCGGCGCGTACTGCCCGGTCTCGATCAGGATCCCGTAGCCGTCGCCGGTGTCGACGAACTCGTCGCAGAGGCCGGCCTGCGGCGCGCCCCACCAGGCCTGCTGGTCGGCGCCGTAGACGCCGAGGACCGCGGTGCAGGGATGGAGCCGCAGGTTGTCGCCGACGGCGGGGCCGCCGATCTCGGAGCGCATCAGCAGCGCCGGCGACTCCAGCGAGCCGCGCCGCGACCACGACGCGCGGCGCGCGCACCGTGACGGAAGCGCCGCGGCCATCCGGGGTGCAGCCATCGGCCTCGACGCCGGCGGCGCGCCCGTCCTCGACGAGGACGCGCGAGACCCGCGTGTGCGTGAAGCAGCTTCGCTCCGTGGCTCTGCGCGTCGGCGAGCCAGGTCCTGTCGGCGCTCTGCTTGCTGCCGGACTGGTCGCCGAAGCCCATGTAGGCCGCGCTCTCGGGCGCGTACTTCGAGGGGTCGGTGTTGCGCGTGATCGTCGCGAAGCTCCAGCCGAGCGCCTCGCAGCCCTCCTTCATCCGCTGTTGGGGCCCGTTCAGGTCGCTGCAGTCGGCGTTGACGCCGAGCCGCTCCAGCACCGCGTCGAGGTGGCGCGTCGAACTCGGGGCCGTCGAGCCCGTCGAGGCCGAAATCCTTCGCCCACTGCTCGCGGACCCACGGCTTGGTGCGCAGGCAGTTGGTCCAGTTGATCGTCGTGCCGCCGCCGAGCGTGGTCCCGGCCTGGATGCGTCACGTTGCCCTCGGCCGTCGGCGTCGGGCCGCCGCGCCAGAACATCTGCTGGTAGGCGGGAAGCTCGAGCTGGGTGAAGTCGGACTCGTTGAAGTAGCCGGCGGCCTCGACCACGACGACGTCGAGCCCGCGGGCCGCGAGGGTCGCGGCGACGACCGAGCCGCCCGCCCCCGAGCCGACGATGCACGACGTCGGCCTCGATCGTCTCGTCGCTGCCGGGCTCCGGCTCGTGGATCTCGAGCGTCTTCGGAACGTCCGGGGGCGCCGAGATCGGGCCCGGGAAGCCGAACGTCCTCCAGTTCGGGTTCTGGCCGGTCTCGGGGTCCGGCGCGCCGTAGGCCAGGAACAGCGTCATCGCGGTCAGCGCGTTCACGCCCGCGGCGGCCTCGGGGCCCGAGAGCCCGATGTTGCGCAGGATCTGCTCGCGCGAAGGCTGCGAGGCGCGGTCGATCCCCTGCGCGCCGATCGCCGCGATCAGCTGGCGCAGCCCGTCGACGCAGCACCGGGTCCGGGATCTGCGCGATCAGCTCGGCCGCGGCGACGTCCACTCCGAGGTCGGTCGCCTTGCGCGCCCAGAGCCCGTCGGGATCCCGGTCGCGCTCGATCGAAGGCACGATCGTGTCGCAGATCGCCGCCAGCGTCGCGCGCTCCGCGTCGCTCAGCACCACCGCCGCATCCTCACCCTCGGCCACGGCCCGAATCTAACCAGGTTTGGCCACCCGGCCAAGTTGGCGCGGCCCCTCGAGCGCCGAGGTTCTACGAGAGAACGAAGTAGTCGCGGTGCACGGCCTCCTCGGAAGCGTGCGGGAGCAGCTCGCGCAGCTCGTCGGTGCGCATGCCCTTGATCCGGCGCAGCTCGCCGGCGGAGTAGTTGACGATTCCCTTGCCGAGCACCTCGCCGCTCGCGCCGGCCACCTCGACGGCGTCCCCCGCGTCGAACTCGCCCTCGACGCCGGTGATCCCGACCGGCAGCAGGCTGGTCCCGGACTCACGAAGCACGCGTGCGGCGCCGTCGTCGACGGCGACCGTCCCGTGGCTCGGCTTCGCGTAGCGCAGCCAGAGCTTGAACGACGAGATCCGCTCGCGGTGCGGCTTGAAGCGGGTGCCGACCGGCTCGCCGGCCGCGGCCGCGGCGAGCGTGCCCGGTGCGGTGCCGTCGCAGATCACGGCCGGGATCCCGGCGGCGCCCGCCATCTCGGCCGCGCGCGACTTGCTGCGCATGCCGCCGAGGCCGAAGGGCGAGGTGTGCTCGCCGATCTCGTAGCCCGCGAGCTCGGCGGGGTCGTTGACCTCGGCGATCAGCTCGGCGTCGTCGTGCGCGCGGGGATCGGCCGTGTGCAGGCCCGCGGTGTCCGTGAGCAGCACGAGCAGCCGGGCCTCGAGCATGATCGCCACCTGCGCGGCGAGGAAGTCGTTGTCGCCGAAGGTGATCTCGTCGGTCGCGGTCGTGTCGTTCTCGTTGACGACGGGCACGACGCGCCAGGCGAGAAGGCGCGCCAGCGTCTGGCGCGCGTTCAGGTAGTGGGTGCGCATCTGCAGGTCGGACGCCGTCAGCAGCACCTGGGCGGCGTGGACTCCGCCGTTCGCGTCGAGGCGCTCCTCGTACGCGCGGAAGAGGCTCCCCTGGCCGACGGCCGAGGCGGCCTGGAGCTCGTCGATCGCCTTGGGGCGGCTCGGCAGCGCCATGATCCGCCGGCCCCGCGCGATCGCGCCCGAGGTGACCATGACGACGTCCTCGCCGCCGGCGTGCAGCTCGGCGACCTGCGCGCAGACGGCGTCCAGCACCTCGGAGCGCAGGCTGCCGTCCTCGGCGGCGACGATCGAGGACCCAAGTTTCGCGACAACGGTCATTGCGAGCCTGAGTCTAGGTCGGCGTATGCTCAGCGCGATGGCCGAGTTCGGGACCGTGCGAGTCGCCGCGATCCAGGCGACACCGGTGATCCTCGACGCAGAGGCGACCGTCGACAAGGCGGTCGGCCTGCTCGGCGAGGCCGCCGCCGCCGGAGCGCAGCTCGCGGTCCTCCCCGAGACCTTCGTGCCGCTCTACCCGTCGGGCGCCTGGGCCGGCGCCGCGGCGCACTTCGACGGTTTCGACGAGCTCTGGGAGCGCCTCTGGCAGAACTCGGTCGAGGTGCCGGGGCCGCTGACCGATCGCCTCGCCGCGGCCTGCGCCGAGCACGAGATCGTCTGCGCGATCGGCGTCAACGAGCGCGAGGCCGAGCGCCCCGGGAGCCTTTACAACGCGCTGCTCGTGATCGGCCCCGACGGCCTCCTCTCCAAGCACCGCAAGCTGATGCCGACCCACCACGAGCGCCTCTTCCACGGGATCGGGGCGGGGAACGACCTCGATGCGGTCGAGACCGGGTTCGGGCGGGTGGGCGGCCTGATCTGCTGGGAGAACCGGATGCCGCTGGCGCGCTATGCCGCCTACCGATCGGGCCCGCAGATCTGGCTCGCCCCCACTGCCGACGACAGCGACGGCTGGCTCGCCACAGTGAGGCACATCGCGATCGAGTCGGGCGCCTACGTCGTCTCGGTTCCGCAGTACATCCCGCGCTCGGCCTTCCCCGATGACTTCCCCGCCCCGCTTCCCGACAAGGAGGTGTTCGGGCGCGGCGGAGCGGCGATCATCGAGCCGGCGGACGGCGAGGTGATCGCCGGGCCGCTGTACGACGAGGAGGGGATCCTGACCGCGGACTGCGACCTCGGCGCGGCCCTGCACGCGAAGCGCTTCTTCGACGCCGTCGGCCACTACAGCCGCGAGGACGTGCTGGCCCCGCCCAGCACTAAAAAGGGCGCTACCTGCAGGGTTGAGGCCGCACGACCGCCCAGGCGTCGCGCCCTATGGGTCCAGCTCGAACTCAACCTCGCCGACCACGACCTCGTCGCCGCGCTCGAAGCCCGCGCGCTGAAGCGCGGCGATGACGCCGATCTCGCGCAGGCGCGCCTCGAGGTAGTCGAGGGCCTCGTCGTTGGAGAGGTCGTGGCGCTCGACCAGCAGCTCGATGCCGCGGCCCGTAACGCGCCAGCGGCGCTCCCCCTCCGGCACCACGTCGAAGCCCTCGTCCTCGCCGGGGCGGTAGACCCGGTGCTCGGCCTCGAACTCTCCAGGGCCCGCCGCCGCGGGCAGCGGCGCGTCGGGCAGGCGCGCCGAGATCGCGCGGCGAAGCTCATCCAGCCCGGCCCCGGTCGCAGAGGAGATGCCGAGCACCGCGGCGACCGAGTCGCCGATTCGCTCGCGCCAGGCCGCGACGATTCGCTCGGCGTCCTCGGCAGGCAGCAGATCGGTCTTCGAGAGCGCGACCACCTCGTCGAGCCGGTTGAGCCCGGCGCCGTAGGAGGCGAGCTCGGAGCGGATCGTCGCGTAGGCCAGGTCGGCCTCCGAGCCCTCCTCCCCCTCCCCCGCGCCCGAGATATCGACGAGGTGGACGAGCAGCCGGCAGCGCTCGACGTGGGCGAGGAACTCGTGGCCGAGGCCGACGCCCTCGGCGGCGCCCTCGATCAGCCCAGGGATGTCGGCGATCACGACCTGGCGCTCGTCCAGGTCGAGCGTGCCGAGCGCGGGCTCGAGCGTCGTGAAGGGATAGTCGGCGACCTTGGGAGCCGCGCGGGTCAGCGTCGCCAGCAGCGAGGACTTGCCCGCGTTCGGCAGTCCGACGAGGCCGACGTCGGCCAGCAGCTTCAGCCGCAGCTCGATCCAGCCTGATTCCCCGCCGAGGCCGTGCTCGGCGAAGCGCGGAGCCTGCCGCGTCGAGGTCGCGAAGCGCTTATTGCCGTGGCCCCCGGCCCCGCCGCGGGCGACGACGATCCGCTGCCCGTCTGCGAGCAGCTCGCTGACCGTGCCGTCGAGCGCGTGGACCACGGTGCCGGGCGCGACGGTCACGACGCGGTCCTCACCGCGCTCGCCGTGCTTGCGCGAGCCCTCGCCGTGGGCGCCGCGCTGGGCGCGGAAGTGCTTCGAGCGCCCGAGCGAGCTCAGGTCCCGCCGCTGCGCATCGCAGACCAGAACGACGTCGCCGCCGGAGCCACCGTCACCGCCGTCGGGCCCGCCGCGCGGCACGTGCGCCTCTCTCCTGAAAGACACCACGCCGTCGCCGCCGCGGCCACCTTCGACGTAGATCTTCGCCTTGTCGTAGAGCACGGCGCGACGTTAGCGCCGGACGCGGGAGCACGGGAATCGGCTTGCGCGGCGGGCAACGAGGCACTAGGGTCGCGCCAGGGCAACCAAGGGGGATCTAGATGAGTGTGAATTGCAACTTCGTCCGTGCGCTGTTCGCAGGTTCGCTCGCAGCAGCGTCGCTTGCGGTGGCGGCGACCCCCGCGCCCGCGGCAGTAACGCTCGGCCAGACCGCGCCGGCGATCGGCCCTGACAATTGCAGCGGCGCTCAGGTCGACCTGGTGCAGGTCGGCGTCCCCGCCGGCGACCCCTACGAGGTCAAAGGGGCGGGGACGATCACCTCTTGGAGCACCCGCGCCAACGCGACCGCTGGAGTCTCTTACATCATGAAGATCTTCCGCAAGGGGGCCGAGCCCAATTTCACGGTGGTAGGGCTCGACGGTCCACGAATCCTCACCCCGAGCACCGTCAACGCGTTCGCGGTCACTCCGGGAATCCCGGTCCAGCCCGGCGATCTCATCGGCCTGAATCGAGCGGTCGGTGGCTCGATGTGCGGATTCAGCGCGCCAGGCGACTACCGCCTGGCCTTCGGGAACCTGGCGAACGGCGCGACGGGCCCATTCCTCGGCATCAACACCGGCTTCCGCCTCAATGTCTCGGCCCAGATAGAGCCCTCGAACCAGTTTCAGATCGGCGCGGTCACTCGCAACAAGAAGAAGGGAACCGCGAGCATCGCGGTTGACGTCCCCGGCCCGGGCGAGCTGACCGCATCGGGCAAGGGCGTGAAGGCGGCGGGCGCGATCGCTGCGGCGACCGTCGGTGCCGCCGGCCAGGTGCAGCTGCCGATCCGGGCGAAGGGAGCAAAGAAGGCGAAGCTCAACGACACGGGCAAGGTCAAGCTCAACCTGGGAGTCACCTACACCCCCACCGGCGGTGCCGCGCGCACGCAGGCGAGCAAGCTGAAGCTGAGGAAGAACCTCTGAGCTTCGGTTAGTCGGTTTCGACGACCGAGATCGTGCGGCCGCGGCGGCCGGACGAGAACTGCACGACGCCCGGGCGGGTCGCGAAGATCGTGTGGTCGCGGCCGATGCCGACGCCGTCGCCGGGGCGGAAGCGGGTGCCGCGCTGGCGGACGATGATCTCGCCGCCGCTCACGTTCTGGCCCGAGAAGACCTTGACCCCGAGGAACTTGGGGTTGGAGTCGCGGCCGTTTCGGCTCGATCCGAGTCCCTTCTTATGAGCCATCGGTCGTTTCCTTCTTTGCGGCGGGCTTGCGCGACAGCATCTTGATGTCGGCGATCTCCAGGCGGGTGAGCTCGGAGCGATGGCCCTGGCGCTTGCGGTAGGTCTTCTTCGCGCGGTACTTGAAGACGCGGATCTTCTCGCCGCGCTCGTGACCGACGACCTTGGCCTCGACCTTGACCTTCTCGAGGTCGGAGCCGAGGACCATCTCCTTGTCGCGGAACGCGACCGCGCGGAGGTCGACCTTCGAGCCCTCGTCCGCCTTCAGGCGGTCCACGAGCAGGGTCGTCCCCTTCTCGACGCGGTACTGCTTTCCACCTGTCTCTACGACTGCGTACATGGTCGCTGGGTTCGCTTTCAGCTCGAGGCTCGAGTGCGCCTGCGGCCGCCTCTGCTTCCACGGCGTCCGCGCCCTCCGGAGGAGGCGGATTCTAGCCCTTCCCCGTTCGTTCCGGCGACGACGACCTCGCCATCGCCGTCGAGCAGCGGCCGCGGTCGCCGCGGATCGGCCGACGCTCTCGATCCGCACCATGCGGCGCTCGCCCACGTGGGGTCCCGCCGCGGTGACGCTGACGATGTACGCGTCGACGCGCGCGACCGCGTCGTCGACGTTGTACATGTGCGGCTCCTCGATCGTGACCAGCACCTCGTCGCCGACGCTGAACGGCAGCGCCCGCTGTTCGATCTCCTCGCGCCCGCCGGTCTCGACGACCACGAACGTGTCGAGCGGCAGCGCGTCGCCGCCCTCGAAGTGGAAGCGCTTGCCCGTCTCCTCCTCGAGCTCCGAGAGGCCCGACTCGGGCTTCATCAGCTCGGCGGCGACCAGCGGGTTGACCCGCACGAGGTACGCCTCGGCCTCGGAGTCCTCGTCGACCAGCTCACCGAGCTGGCGCACGACGGTGATCGCGACGGTCTCCTCCGAGGAGACCACGCCCTCGCCGTCGCACACCGGGCACCGCTTGGTCAGGATCTCGCGCACGCCGTCCGTCACGTTCTGGCGGGTCATCTCAACCAGGCCGAGCGGCGAGACCTCGACCACGTAGGTCTTGGTCCGGTCCGCGTCGAGAGCTGTGCGAAGCGTCTTCAGGACCTGCTCGCGGTTCTTCGAACGGGCCATGTCGATGAAGTCGATGACGATGATGCCGCCGATGTCGCGCATGCGAAGCTGGCGGACCACCTCCTCGGCCGCCTCGACGTTGACCTTCGTGATCGTGTCCTCGAGCCGGCCCTTGCCGCGCCCGGTGAACGAACCGGTGTTGATGTCGATCACGGTCAGCGCTTCCGCGTAGTCGATCATCAGGTAGCCGCCCGAGGGCAGGTCGACGCGGCGGGAGAGCACGGAGTCGAACGCCTTGATCACGTCCCACTTCTCGAGCAGCGACTTCTTGTCCTTGTAGAGCTCGACAGAGTCGGCGAGCTCAGGCGCAGTGCGCTGCAGGAACTTGCTGACCCGCTCGTACTGCTTGTCGTCGTCGATGACCGCGGCCTCGAACTCCTCGACGAGCACGTCGCGAACGACGCGAATCGAGAGATCGGCCTCCTGGAAGATCATCTCCCCCACCTCGGCCTTCTCAGCCCGGGTCTCGACGACCTCGTTGAGGCGATGCAGATACTGGATCTCGCGCTTGAAGTCCTCCTTCTTCGCGCCCTGCGCCGCGGTGCGGACGATCAGCCCGCCGCCGCCGATCTCGACTCCCTCGATCAGCTTGCGCAGGCGGGTGCGCTCGGAGTCGGTCAGCCGCTTGGAGACGCCGATGCCACCGCCCTGCGGCATGTACACGAGGTAGCGGCCCGCGATCGAGAGCTGCATCGAGAGGCGAGCGCCCTTGGTCTTCAGCGGGTCCTTGACGACCTGGACGACGATCTCCTGGCCGGGCTTGATCAGCTCGGCGATGCTGCGGCCGCGACCGCGACCGCGCCTCGGCGCGGCCTTGCCGTCGGCGGTGACGATCTCGTCGACGTGCAGGAAGCCGTTTCGCTCCAGGCCGAAGTCGACGAACGCCGCCTCCATGCCGGGCAGCACGTTGTCGACGCGGCCCTTGTAGATGTTGCCCACGATCGAGCGCTTTCCCTTGCGCTCGACGTAGAGCTCGGCGACCTTCCAGTCGCCACCGGGGGTGGCCTTCTCGGCCTTCTTCCCCTTTGTCTTTCGGGATGCAGCACCTTTGGCCTCGAGCACGGCGACGCGGGTCTCTCCGCGATCAACGCTGACGAGGATTGTCTTCTTCATTTGTTTCCTTTCCGCGTGAGCGGAGACAGTGCATCGGCCATCAGCCCGTGAGGCGGGCGCATGACGGCGATGCTGGTCAGTTGTATTTGTGTCTCTTGGTAGCTCAGCGCAACAGTGGGGTTTGCGCCCTGGTGTCGCGGGATTTGAGCTGCGCCTGGACGTGAATGCTCTGTAGGAGCCCGATCGCCATGAAGGTCACGAGCACCGAGGATCCTCCGTAACTCATCAGAGGAAGTGTGATCCCGGTGACGGGCATGATCCCCATGTTCATGCCGACGTTGACCATTATCTGGAACGTCAGCATGGCGACGATGCCGCCGGCGATCAGGGTCCCGTACAAGTTCTTCGAGAGCGTCAACAGACGCAGCGCCCGCCATACGAGCAGGGCGTACAGGGATAGGACGAATGCGGCCCCGACGAATCCGTAGCGCTCCCCGACCACGGCGAAGATGAAGTCCGTGTGGTGTTCGGGGAGGAAATCGAGCTCCGTCTGGGAGGCCGCATCGCCGCGGCCGGTGCGTTCACCGGCGCCTATGGCGATCTCGGACTGGTTCAGCTGGTAGCTCGAATCGTTCGGGTCGTCGCTGGGGTTGAGAAAGCTTGTGAGTCGTTCCTGCTGATAGCTCTGCAGGATCGTCACCCCAGCCGCCGGGGCGATGACGAGGACGAAGCTCGCGGCGATCGCCGCGACTCCGCCCATCACCGCGAAGTGCCTCCAGGGCACCCCGGACAGGAACAGGACCGCGATGGTGATGACCCCGAGCACCAAAGCGGTGCCGAGGTCGGGTTGCAGGAAGACGAGTGCCGCCGGCGCCAGTCCGATCAGGACGAGGCGGGCGGTCTGTTTGGGGTCGTGGCCGCGCCGCGTTCGCTCGATCACGAAGGCGGCCAGCGAGACCACGAGAAGCACCTTTGCGAGCTCCGAGGGCTGAAAGCGGAAGAAGGGGAGCTCGATCCAGCGGCGGGACCCGCGCGCCGCAGCGCCGAACACGAGCACCAGCGAGATCGCGGCGATCATCGCGCTGTAGATGCCGACGCGGAGCTCGCGGAAGCGGGAGTAGTCGATTCGGGCGACGGCGAACATGAGGACGAGGCCGATCAGACCGTAGGACATCTGGCGCAGCAGGAAGTACAGGGGGTTGCCGGCGACGTCGTCCGCAGTGGCCTCGGCCAGCGTGAAGCACGAGAACGAGATCAGCCCGATGGCGGCGAGCATCATCCAGCCGTCGAAGTACTGGAGGTTCATGCGGTCCACGACCGACCCCGCGCCGCGGCGGGCGTCCATCGTGATCGCTGGTCTCGCTGCTTCCATTGTCAACTGCCCTCTGGCGTCTTTCCTCATTCGACCGGCGTCTCCTGTTTGGACGTCGCGGTCGGGGTGATCGGAGCCTCGAAGTACTTCTCCAGGATCCTCGCCGCGACCGGCGCAGCCGAGTCGGCGCCGAAGCCACCGCGCTCAATTGTGACAACCACAACGATCTCAGGGTCATTGGCGGGCGCGAGGGCCGCGTACCACGCCTGGTCGGGCACCGGCAGGCCGCTGTCGTAGAAGCCGCGCTCGGCGGTACCGGTCTTGCCGGCGACGTCCACCGGGAAGTTGCCGAAGACGGGATAGGACGTCCCGCCCGGTTCCATCGCGGCGCGGGTCAACCCGCTGAGGATGGTCTGGCGAGCCTCGTCGGGGATGTCGACGGTCCGCTTCTCGGCGGGCCTGATCTCCTCGAGGACCTCACCGGTGACCGTTTCGACGCTCCTCCCGAGGTGAGGGGTGACGATGCTGCCGCCGTTGCCGATCGCCGCGTACGCGGTCGCCATCTGCAACGGGTCGGCCTGCAGGTCTCCCTGGCCGACCGCGAGGTTGATGTTGTCGCCGCCCGTCCAGGGGCGGTCGGTCTGCTTGTCGCGGAAGAGCCGGTTGCGCCAGGCCGGATACGGCACGAGGCCCTCGCCCTCGGCGGGAAGGTCGATTCCGGTCTGCTCTCCCAGCCCGAGCTCGTTGGCGACCTCCTGCAGCGCGCCGCCGCGGCCCGTGTTCTTGTTCAGCTCGTAGCCGAGCCCATAGAAGTAGACGTCGGAGGAGACCTTGAACGCGTCGCTCATGTCGACGGGCCGAAGACCTGCGTCGCCGCGCGTTCTTGAACTTCGTCACCGAGTCTCCGGGCGCCGTGTAGACGCCGTCGTCGTTGACGACGTCGCCCGGCGCGATCAGCTTCTCGCGCAGGGCGGCGACGGCCGTGATCGGCTTGAAGATCGATCCCGTCGGGTACAGCCCCTGCGTCGCCCGGTTCGCGAGCGGCGCGTCGTTCTCGCGCGAGACCAATGCCTTGTACTGGCGCTCGGTGATCGGGCGAGTGAAGATCTCGGGGTCGAAGGTCGGGGCCGAGCCCATCGCCAGGATCTCGCCGGTGTCGACGCTCATCGCCACGTAGGCGCCCGGCAGCCCGAACGAGCCGAGCGCGCCGTCGGCCTGCGCCTGCAGGTCGGAGTCGATCGTCAGCCGCACGTTGTCGCCGGCCTCGGCGCGTGCTCGCTGCCGAGCTGCCCGGTCGGGCGGCCCAGGGCGTCGACCTGGAAGCGGCTCGGCGCCGGGCTGGCCGCGAAGGAAACGGTCGTACTCGTATTCGATGCCGGACTGGCCGACGGTGTCGGTCTGCTCGAGGCCGGCGTAGCGCGGCAGGTCGAGCTGCTCGGCGGTCACCTCGCCGACGTTGCCGAAGAGGTGCGCCGCGATGCTCGCCCTGGCTGTAGTCGCGCGCGAAGACGCGCTCGACCGTGACGCCAGGGAAGCGGTTCTGGTTCTCACGCAGGAAGAAGATCTTGCCCACGCCGAGCCCCCGCTCCAGGATCACGGGGCTCGACGGGGACTCCTCTGCGCACCTCGGCGATCTCGCGCCTCCATCTCCTGCGGAGTGTCGCCCGTCACCGTCTCGAGGCCCCGCATCAGCGAGCGGCGCTCGTCGGTGCCGGGCTTCGGCAGGTCGCGCGGCTGGACGTAGAGGGCGAGCTGCGGTGCTGTTGGCGACGAGCACCTTGCCGTCGCGGTCGACGATGTTGCCGCGCGGCGCCTGCACTCGCACCTCGCGAACGCGGTTGTCGTTCGCCTGTTCGCGGAAGTCGTCGCCCGAGAGGACCTGAAGGTACCAGAGGCGCAGGAAGATGACCGCGAACACGGCGACGGCGATCCCGGTCAGCACCGTCGCCCGGCGGGAGAGCGCCGAGGTGCGGGGCGGTTCGTCTGGTCTGTGTCGGTACATCATCGGGGACTCAGCTCTCTGCTTTCCGCGGCCGGGCCCGGCGCCACCTGGCGGCGCCTCGCCGCGGGCCGGTCCTCGACCAGCGCCGGCCGCAGCACCAGTCTGACGAGTAGGAAGACAGGAAGCGACAGCGCGGCACCGAGCAGGGTCTTGACCAGGGCGTCGCGAACGACGATCGCGCTGACGTCGGCGTCGACGCCGGTGGCGACCTGCATCGCCGCGAAGGCGACCGCCCCGAGGAACGTGATGCCGGCGCCGAGCAACGGCACGACGCCGGTGGTCGGCTTCCCGACGCTCTCGCGGTATCGCCCGGATACGTAGCCCACGGCCATCAGGGCGGCGGCGAAGGCGCCGAGGGTCTGCATCAGCAGGCAGTCGATGAGCAGCCCGATCGAAAAGCCGCCGACCGCGCCCGAGACGCTGCCGCCGAGCAGACCCAGCGTCATCACCACGAGGACCGCGCCGTCGGGGCTCGAGCCGAACAGCTCGATCTTCGAGAAGAAGACGACCTGCAGCAGCGCCGTGACCAGCACGAGGGCCGCGAGGCGCACCCAGATCTTCGGGGTGAGGATCACTTGCTACCGCCAGACTCCACCAACGCCTGGACGAACTCCATGTCACGGAGGTCGGCGTAGGGGCTGACGTCGACGCGCTGGTAGGCCTGCTGCTCCTCGAGCGATGAATCGGTGACGTTGCCGATCGGGATCCCCGGCGGGAACAGCGAGTCGAGCGCCTCGCTCGCGAACCCGGCCGTGACGACCATCTGGTTCTCGTTGATCTCCTCGCCGCGCTGGACGAAGTTCAGCTGCAGCTTGCCCTCGTCGCCCACGGTGGGCTCGATCACGCCCGTGGCGCCCTCCGGCAGCACCCGACCCGTGACCGAGCTGTTGGCGTCGGTGATCAGCGTCACCTGCGCGGTGCCGCTCGTGGTCGCGGTGACGCGCCCGGCGAGGCCGTCGGCCGCTACGACCGGGTCGTCGACCCGCACGCCCGCGCTCGAGCCCTTGTCGATGGTCACGGTCGAGTACCAGACGGTCGGCGAGCGGCTGATTACCCGCGCGGTGACGCCCTCGTACCCGTCCGGGATCAGGCCGCCGACGGTCCCCTGGAGCGTGGCCAGCTCCTCGCCCTGCGCGGTCGCCGCCTGCGCCTGAGCGAGCTGGTCGCGCGCCTCGGCGAGGTCCTCCTTCAGCTGCTCGTTGTCGCCGCGCGCCTCGAACGTCTCGTCGAACCAGTTGACGAAGTCGCGCGCGGGCTTCAGGGCGCGGTCGGCTCCCTCCGAGACGGGGCCGAGGGCACCGGCGACACCGCGCTGCACGCGATGGAACGGACCGTCCGCTCCCTCGCGGAAGTACAGGCTGAGCAGCGTCAGCGATGCGGCGACGAGCAGCAAGAGCACCGCTCTGCGGCGCCGGACCTGCTTGCGATACATGTGTCGATCCTCGAGTCCATAAGAAGTCTTGTCCCCTGACCTACCAGGTAACGAA
Organism: uncultured Solirubrobacterales bacterium; assembly: GCA_963820665.1. Classification (GTDB taxonomy): domain Bacteria; phylum Actinomycetota; class Thermoleophilia; order Solirubrobacterales; family 70-9; genus CAVUAT01. Next base: position 442,932 of record CAWGAL010000004.1, read on the forward strand.
TGTAGCGGAGGCCCTCAAGCAGGCTGAAATGCTGGCTCCAGCGACAGGAGCAGGGGAATCGGCAGTCCGATCACGTTCGAGACGTCGCCCGAGACCGCTTCGACGAGCGCCGACCCGAGGCCCTGGATCGCGTAGGACCCCGCGCGGCCCTCCCACTCCCCTGACGCCAGGTACGCGTCCAGCAGCGTGCCCTCGAGCTCGCGGAAGCGCACGGTGGTGCGTTCGACCCCCTCGCGGCCCTCGAACACCCCCTCGTCGTCGACCCCGGGACCCATCAGCGCGATCGCGCCGAGCACCTCGTGCTCGCGGCCCGAGAGGCGCGCGCAGGTGCTCGCGCGCCTGGGACTCGTCCTCGGGCTGTCCAAGCACCTCGCCGTCGAGGGCGACCTCGGTGTCGCCGCCGATCACCAGCGTCCCCGGGCGCGCCGTGGCGGCGATCGACGCGGCCTTCCAGCGCGCGTTGACAAGCACGAGCTCGCCGGGCTCCCCCTCGGCGAGCTCCTCGACCTTCGGCTCGGCGACGTCGAACTGCACGCCGAGCGCCTCGAGCAGCGCGCGGCGCTGCGGCGAGCGTGACGCGAGAATCGTCCGGGAGCTCAGAGTTCGGGGAACCAGATGCCGGTTTCGCGCTCGGCGGACTCGGGCGAGTCAGAGCCATGCACGAGGTTGAACGTGACCTCGGTGCCGTAGGTGCCGCGGATCGAGCCGGCGTCCGCCTCGACCGGGTCGGTCGCCCCGATCACCTGGCGCGCTGCCTTGACCGCGTTCGGGCCCTCGAGCACCATCGCGACGAGCGGGCCGCCGGTGATGAACGAGACGAGCTCGCCGAAGAAGGGCTTCTCGGAGTGCTCGGCGTAGTGCTCGTTGGCGATCGCCTCGTCAGCCACCATCTGCTTGAGCGCGACCAGGGACAACCCCTTGCGCTCGAAGCGGGCGATCACCTCGCCGGTGAGCCCGCGCTCAAAGGCATCGGGCTTCACGAGGATCAGTGTGCGTTCAGCGGCCACGAGGCGAAGAAGCTACAGGGCGCGGTCAGCGCGTGGAGCGCGAGCTGCTCGGGCGCTCGGGCCGACTGGAGGCGTCGGGGTCGAACGATCGCTGGGTGCGGCTCTCGCCCCCGTCGGAGCGGGTGGGGCGCTCGGTACGCGGCGACTCCCGCTCTGGACGCTCCTTGCGCGACGAAGATGAGGGCGAGCCCGATCGTGAGCTCCGAGCCGCCGCGCGCTCGCGTCGCGCGGTGCGCTCGGCCCGCGTGTTGTCGCGAGTGCCGGATTCCTCGCTCGAGGCGGAGCGCTCGCGCGTGCGGCGCACCTCGGTCTCGCAGTAGGGGCACCTCCCCCACTTCGGGTCGAGCGGCTTGCTGCACTTCCGGCACGGGTTGCGCAGCCGGCGCTCGCAGTTGGGACAGCGAAGATAGTTGCGCTCGATCGGGTACTCGCAGTGCGGACACGACTGCTCGATCAGCTGACGCAGGCGGAGCTCGGCGGCGCGCAGCTCGAGGCCGCGCTCCTCACGGTCCTCGAGGAACTCCGGCGGACGCAGGATGGTGTAGACGACCGTGCCGATGAAGGGAAAGACCGAAGCCGCGGTCGCGCAGGCGATCAGAACGGGGTCGTCGATGCGCCTCTTGGCGTCCAGGTAGGTCCAGTAGATAAGTGCCACGTAGACCACGACCAGGAAGAGGACGAGGAGGTTGATCACGAGGCTCAGGGCCCCGCCGTCTATGCCGAATATCGCAGTGAGCATGGGAATAGGGGCGGCCGAGTCTACTTTCGTCGGGTTTGCAGGGAACCCTGCCGGACGAGTGGTCGGTCCGGCAGCGAGGGCCGGCTCAGAGGAACATCAATCCGAACACGTAGCCGATTCCGAAGAACACCAGGATGACGACGGCGACGACGAGCGCCACCAGTCCCATCATCGTCAGCAACTCTCCGCGGGCTTCTCGATCCATCTGCGGAAATGAAGGTACATCACCGCCGTCTCATCCCACGCAGACCCGCGACCGCGCGCTCTAGACTCAGTGTCGGTGGGTAAACAAGCCGGCGAGCACAGTGCGGAGCGCTACCGCGAGCTTTTCCGCACGGTCTTCGAGAGCGCTCCGTTCGGCATCGCCGTCGTCTCGCACTCCGGGACGCTGGTCGAGGCGAATCCCGCCTGGGCCGCGACGGTCAAGCGATCGCGCGCCGCGCTGCGAGGCGCCGAGCTCGCGAGCCTGGCGCTTCCGGGGCACGCCGAGCAGATCCGCGCGGCGCTCGAGGCCCTGATCGGCGGCGGGGTCGCCCCCGACGGCTTCGAGGTCGTGATCCCGCTCCCCGACGGGGGCGACGTCCACTGCCAGCTCGCCCTCTCACTCGCCCGGGGTGCCGGCGATGCGCCGGTCGACGTGATCGCACAGCTCCAGGACATCTCGGAGCGCAGGCATTCCGAGCAGCAGCTTCGCTTCCACGCCGATCACGACCCGCTGACCGACCTGCTGAACCGCCGCGCGTTCGAACGCGAGCTGACCGCACGCCTCCACGGCGCTCGCAGCTCGGACCAGGGGGCGATGCTGCTCGTCGACCTCGACGGCCTCAAGGAGGTCAACGACCAGTTCGGCCACCCCGCCGGCGACGAGACGCTGCGCGGGCTCGGGGCGTCGCTCTCGAACTGCGTCCGCGAGGCCGACCCGATCGGCCGCGTGGGCGGTGACGAGTTCGCCGTGCTCGCCGGGACACACGACCCCGACGCGCTCGCGGGCCTCGCCGAGCGAATCCTCGGCGAGGTGCGAGGCCACAGCCGAGAGCAGGGGATCCCGGTCTCGGCCAGCATCGGCATCGCGCACCTGGTCTCGGCGATCTCGGACCGAGAGCTCTGGAGGCGGGCTGACAGCGCACTCGACACGGCCAAGGGCGCGGGCGGCGACTGTCACGCGTTCTGGTCGCATGACCTCGACTCCGTGCCCCGGATCACCCGCGGCTGAGCCTTCCCTAACCGCCTCGGGGCCCGAGTACCTCAAGCGCCGAGCCGATCAGGAAGTGCGAGCCGGTGACCAGCAGCGGCAGCCCCAGCTCGGCCGCCAGCGCGCTCGCCCGACCGACCGCAGCCTCGAGGGCGGGCTCGGCCTCGGCCCCCACCCCGCGCTCGGCGAACAGAGAGGTCAGCCGCGGCGCGGGCTGCGAGCGCCCGCCGGGCCTGCCGCCGGCCGCGATCGCCGACTCGGGAACCTCGGTGCAGACGACCCGCGCGCAGTGGGGGGCGAGCGCTGACGCGATCGACTCCGCGTCCTTGCCCTCGAGCACGGCGAGGACGCACACGGCGCGGTCGGCCGGGGCCAACAGCTCGGGCAGGGCCTCGGCCAGGGCGCGGGCGCCGTCGGCGTTGTGGGCCGCGTCGAGGATCGCCGGCGGATCGCCCGGCAGCAGCTGCGCTCGCCCGGGAACGGGCAGCGAGGCCACCGCGGCCTCGACCGCCGGCGCGCGCAGCTCTCCGGTGATCACCTGCGCCGCGGCGAGCGCAAGCCCGAGGTTGCGCCGCTGGTAGGAGGGCATCCCCGACGCGAAGGCCTCCGGCGCCTCGCCCGAGACGAGCGTCGTCGCGTGGTGAGCGGCGGCCTCCCGCTCGGCGACGGCCTCTGCCTCCGCCGGCAGCTCGCCGTGGATGAGCACGCTGCGGTCGCGCAGGACGGCCAGCTTCTCGGCGGCGATCTCCTCGATCGTCTCGCCGAGGTACTCGGTGTGGTCGAGCCCGACCGAGGTCAGCACGGTCGCGCGCGAGCCGATCACGTTGGTGGCGTCGAGCCGTCCTCCCAGCCCCGCCTCGATCACGCCGACCTCGACCTTGGCGGCCGCGAACGCCACGAAGGCCGCCGCGGTGAACAGCTCGAACTGCGTCACCGGCCCGTCCTCGCCCGCGGCGCGGTCCGCGACCTTCGCCGCCTCCTCGGCTCGCTCCACGGCCTGGTCGAACGCCGCCTCGGCGATCGGCCGGCCGCCGATCACGATGCGCTCGCTCCACGAGATCAGGTGGGGCGAGACGTAGGCGCCCGCGCTGACGCCGTGAGCGTCGAGCAGCGCAGCGGTCATGCGCGCGACCGAGGTCTTGCCGTTCGTGCCGACCACGTGGATCGAGGCGAACCGGCGCTGCGGCATGCCGAGAACAGCGGTGAGCCGGTGCATTCGCTCGAGCCCGAGGCGCCAGCCGAGCGGCTCGCGCGCGCGCAGGATCTGTTCGGCGCTCGGGGCTATCCCAGCTCTTCGAGTTCGGCGCGGTAGGCCTCGAGCTTCGTGCGCTCCTCGTCGACGACCTCGGCGGGGGCGTTGGCCGTGAACTTTTCGTTCGAGAGCTTGCCCTCGCCGCGGGCGACCTCGGAGCGAAGCTTCTCGCGGCGCTCGTCGATTCGGGCGCGGACCGCGGCGGCGTCGAGGCCCTCGGTCTCGAGCAGCTCGATGCCTCCCACCTTCGCGATGGCCTCGCCGTCGGCGTCCTCGAAGCCGATGCGCGAGAGCCGTCCGACCAGCTCGTGGGGCGGGTCCGAGGTAGCGCGCGCAGCGAGCACCTGGCCTGCGGGGACGCCGGCGAGGTCGCGCCAGCGGCGCAGGCCGCGGGTGAGCTCGATCGCGGCGCCGATCTCGGCCTCGGCCTCACGATCGATCAGCGATTCATCGACGCTCGGGAACTCGTGGACCACGAGAGCCTCGGCGCTGGGGGCGGGAAGGTAGGAGTAGACCTCCTCCGTCACGAACGGCATGAACGGGTGCGCGAGCGCGAGCACCTGCTCGAGCGCCCACAGCAGCGTCGCGGTCGCGTCTGGATCGCCGTCGTAGAGCCGCCCTTTGACGATCTCGAGGTACCAGTCACAGAGCTCCGACCAGAAGAACTCGTAGAGGTCGAGCGCCGCGTGCGCGAAGTCGTAGGCCTCGACCGACTCGGTCACTGAGGCGACGGCTGCCTGCATGCGCGACGCGATCCAGCGGTCCTCGGCCCGGTCGCGTCCCGGCGCGGCCTCCACGCCGTCGGCGGCGTTCATCAGGATCAGGCGAGAGGCGTTCCACATCTTGTTCGCGAGATCTCGGCCCTGCTTGACCCGGGCCTCGGAGTAGCGGACGTCCTGGGTCGAGGACATCGCGAGCAGCCCGAAGCGCAGGGCGTCGGCGCCGTGGACCGAGATCTCGTCTAGGGGGTCGATCCCAGTGCCGAGGCTCTTCGACATTCGCCGGCCGTCGGGGGCCTGGATCACGGAATGGATGTAGACGTCGCGAAACGGGACCTCGCCGGTGAACTCGAGCGAGGTCATGATCATTCGCGCGACCCAGAGGAAGATGATGTCGCGGGCCGTCGAGAGCACGTCGGTCGGGAAGAACGCCTGGAACTCGGCCGCGTCGGTGTCCGGCCACCCGAGCGTCGCGAACGGCCACAGCGCCGAGCTGAACCAGGTGTCGAGCACGTCGGTCTCCTGCTCCCAGCCGTCGCCCTCCGGTGCCTGCTCGCCGACGTAGATCTCGGGCTCGGAGTCCGGGTCGCCGCGGTACCAGACCGGAAGCCGGTGGCCCCACCAGAGCTGGCGCGAGACGCACCAGGGCCGGATCCGCTCGAGCCAGGCGAGGTAGACCTCGCCCTGCGCCTCGGGGATGAAGCGCACCCGCCCGTCGCGGACGACCTCGATCGCAGGCTTCGCCATTCCGTCCATCGCGCAGAACCACTGCAGCGAGATCAGCGGCTCGATGCGCTCGCCCGAGCGGTGCGAGAAGGGAACCGAGTGGGTGTACGGCTCCTCGCCGCGCAAGGCGCCCTCGGCGCGAAGCGCCTCGACGACCGCCTCGCGGGCCTCGGCGACCGTCATCCCGCGGAACTGCTCGGGGACGGCGTCGGTCATGCGGCCGTCCTCGCCGATCGCCGAGATCTCCTCGAGGCCGTGCTCGCGGCCGATCTCGAAGTCGTTCGGGTCGTGGCCGGGGGTGATCTTCAGCGCGCCGGTGCCGAACTCGACGTCGACGTGCTCGTCGGCTATCACCGGCAGCTTGCGCCCGACCAGCGGCAGGATCGCGTGCTTTCCGACGACGTCGCGGTAGCGCTCGTCGTCGGGGTTCACCGCGACCGCCGTGTCGGCCAGCATCGTCTCCGGCCGCACGGTGGCGACGACGAGCTCGCCTCCGTCCTCCAGGGGATAGGCGATCTCGTAGATGGTGTCGGCGACCTCGCGGTTTTCGATCTCGAGGTCCGAGATCGCTGACTGCAGCCCCGGGTCCCAGTTGACCATGTAGCTGTCGCGGTAGATCGAGCCCTTGTCGTAGAGCTCGGTGAAGACCCTGTAGACGGCGCGGACGTAGGCCTCGTCGAGCGTGAAGCGCTCGCGCTCGTAGTCGCACGAGGCCCCGAGGCGCTTGAACTGCTCGACGATGGTCGAGCCGTACTGGGCCTTCCACTCCCACACGCGCTCGGTGAACGCCTCGCGCCCGAGCTCGTGGCGGGATGTGCCCTCCTTCGCGAGCTCCTTCTCGACCACGGCTTGGGCGCCGATCCCGGCATGGTCCGTACCGAGGATCCACATCGCCCGCCTGCCGCGCATGCGGTTGATGCGGATCAGCGCGTCCTGGATCGTGCCGTTCAGCGCGTGGCCCATGTGGAGGGCGCCCGTGATGTTCGGCGGCGGTATCGCGATCGAGAAGTTCTCCTCGGGGCTGCCCTCCGCCGGCGGGTGAAACCAGCCGCCCTCCATCCAGCCGTCGAAGACCCGCTGCTCGACCTCGCCGGGATCCCAGCGGGTCGTCTGCTCCAGCTTCTGTCTGCGCTCGGCGTCCATGGTCGGGCGCCGATTATTCACACTCGCGGGGGTCGGGCGGCCCCGGCCCCCGCCGGGTCACTTCTTCTTGGGCTTCTTCTTCTTGCAGCGCTTGGCCGCGCTCTTCGCGCTTCTTCGCCCTTCTTCGCCTTGGTCTTGCACTTCTTCTTCGCGGTCTCCCCCTGCGCGACGGGCGGGCAGTTCCGGATCGATGCCGTCCCGGAGGTCGCTAGGGCGCGGTCGCCCTGCGAGATGAACGAGGCCTGGAAGGCCGGCGTCCCTTTGCAGAGGTCGTCCCCGACCGAGAACAGGCCGCCCGGGCCGCCGTCGAATGAAAGCTCGAAGCGCGGCAGGGGCAGGTCGGGCAGGCCGTCGAAGGTGGTCGCGAGGCGCGTGCCGCCGACGACCGTCGAATCTCCGAAGAGCTTCAGGTTGAGCGCTCCCTGCAGGTCGAGCCCGATGCGGGGCAGGAGCCCGCCGGAGCTGACCAGGTACACCGCCCCGCTCAGCTGCGACGGCAGCAGGGGGCTCTCGGCGACCGCATCCCCGACCTGCTGCGAAGCGGAGCAGGTCCCGGCCTCGAAGCTCGGGACGGGACAGAAGTCGCCCGCGAGGATCAGGTCGGAGTTCGCACCGAGGCCCGCGGGCAGGATCAGCTCGACCCTGCGGGTGTTCGCCTGTCCGGGAGCCTGCGTGATCGACGAGCTCACGGCCGGAGGCACGCTCGAGGACAGCGTGCTGCCGTCGCCGATCGTGATCGCCACCTTCGGGTCATAGGGCTGCGTGTCGCAGCCCGTCGGCGTGAACGAGGTGAGCCCCGTCGCCGGCGGAGCCGAGGGGCTCATCGCGTAGGAGCGGATCTTGAAGCGCGTGAGCGCCGGGTCGCACGAGCTCGGGTTCGAGATGAACGCCTGGCTCAGCGAGAGGCTGATCGACGTCGGGAAGATCGGTATCCCGACCACCTGGTTGGGCAGGTCGGTGATCACCGTGCTGAGCCCGAAGTCCGGCCGCAACGCAACAGCGACCTGGGTTCGGATCTCCGGGACGACCCCCGGGATGATCGAGGCGAGCTCCAGCCCGAGCCTCGCCGGCTCGCCGGGGTTCGGCGCGAGGTTGTAGACCGTGCCGCTGATCGGCGTCGCGCCGCCGAACGGCGGCGGCAGCAGGATCGCCGTCGTCACGGTCGTCGTCCCGACCGCGTTGGCCGAGGTGCAGTCTCCGGCGTTGAAGGTGGCAATCGGGCACTTCGGCACCGCCTGGGGGTTGCCGACGAGGCCGGGAGGAAGCTCGATCGTCACGTCCCGCAGCTGGTCCTCGCCGCCCGCGACGTCGAAGCCAAGCTCGAGGGCGGTCTGGGCGCCGGCCTGGGTCGTGGCGGGCGTCGCCTCGGGGTTCAGGACCCCGATCGCGGCGCTCGCGGTGCCGGCGGAAAGCAGCCAGACGCAGGCGGTCAACGTGAACAGGGCAGGCCCGCGAAGGGCGCGCAGCGTTCTCATCCGGATCCATCCTCCTCGTCGCGATGGGCCGTCCCGGCCCCTCTGAGCGCGGCGATCCTACCAGAGGTAGGAAAAGCGTGAAAGCGCTAGGAGGCCTGCTCGTCGAGCGCCGAGTCGATCTCGGTCTCGCCCGTCGCGTCGGTCACGAGCATCGGCCTGATGCCGCGCTCGATCGTCTCCTTGGTGACGACGCACTTCTTCACGTCGCCGCGCGAGGGCAGCTCGAACTGCACGTCGAGCAGCGTCTCCTCGAGGATCGAGCGCAGGCCTCGGGCGCCGGTCTCGCGCGCGATCGCCTTGTCGGCGATGGCGCCGAGCGAGTCCGGCGCGAACACCAGGTCGATGTCGTCGAACTCGAACGAGCGACGGAACTGGCGAGCGAGCGCGTTGCGAGGCTCCGTCAGGATCGTGATCAGGTCGTCGCGGCTCAGCTGGTGGATCGCGGCGACGACGGGCAGGCGGCCGATGAACTCCGGGATCAGGCCGTACTCCATGAAGTCCTCAGGCAGCACCTGCTCGAAGTCCTCGCCGGTGTCCTTGTGTGCGTTGGAGGTGACCTCGGCGCCGAAGCCGACACCGTGGTTGCCGATGCGCCGCTCGATGACCTCGTCGAGGTTCGCGAACGAGCCTCCGCAGACGAAGAGGATGTTGGACGTGTCGATGGTCAGGAATTCCTGGTGGGGGTGCTTGCGCCCGCCTTGCGGCGGCACGGACGCGGTGGTCCCCTCGAGGATCTTCAGCAGCGCCTGCTGCACGCCCTCGCCGGACACGTCGCGGGTGATCGAGGGGTTGTCGGCCTTCCGCGCGATCTTGTCGATCTCGTCGATGTAGATGATCCCGGTCTCGGCCTTCTTGACATCGAAGTCGGCCGCCTGGATCAGCTTCAAGAGGATGTTCTCGACGTCCTCGCCGACGTAGCCGGCCTCGGTGAGCGCGGTCGCGTCGGCGATCGCGAAGGGGACGTTGAGGATGCGGGCGAGCGTCTGGGCGAGCAGCGTCTTGCCGCAGCCGGTCGGCCCGAGCAGCAGGATGTTGGACTTCTGAAGCTCGACTGGGGGCTCGTCGCCGGTCTCGGGAGCCGCGCCCATCATCTGCACGCGCTTGTAGTGGTTGTAGACGGCGACCGAGAGCGCCCGCTTGGCCCCCTCCTGCCCCACCACGTACTCGTTCAGGACGTCGTTGATCTCGACCGGCTTCGGGAGGTTCTCGAGCTCGAAGGTGGGCGGAGCGGTGAGCTCCTCGTCGATGATCTCGTTGCAGAGATCGATGCACTCGTCGCAGATGTAGACGCCGGGCCCGGCGATCAGCTTCTTGACCTGGCGCTGCGACTTCCCGCAGAAGCTGCAGAGAAGCTGCTCATTCGATTCGGTCGGACGTGCCAGCGGAATCCACTCCCTATTTCGACATTCTCCGGCTCGGCCCGCGCAGAAAGCTTACGCGACACCAGTCACCGGCCTGACGCGTACTCCTTACGCCAGCGAACCTCAGTGTCCTGCCGGATTTACACCGCTGGGCGCTTCAGCCCGCTTCCAGCTCCGAGATCACGTCCTTGCTGTGTGTCAAGGGCAGGCGGTTGCCCTCGAGCTCGATCGTCGAGCCGTCGCTGCGGTGGATCAGCTCGAGCACGCGCACGTTCGTGCGTTGGTGGACCTTGACCTCGAGGTCGGAGCGGTCGACCTCGAAGATGAGCCGGGTCGGGGTCTTGCTGCGCGAATGGGTGTCGTACCCGTAGACCGCGTTCGCCGTGACTCCGACGAGCATCCACTGGGGGAGGCCGGTCGCCTCGCCCGCCGCGGCTTCTCCCGCACCGATCCCGGCGACCGTCCCGACCGCCTCCCCGATGCCACCCGCGATGCCACCTGCGCTGTCGCCCGCCATGCCGCCGACGAACATCCCGCCGGAGTGCCCGCGCGGGTTGAACTGGCCCGCCGCCAAGACCTCGTCATCGATCCCGCGAGCGGCCAGCGCCTCCTGGACCGCGTGCTCCATCTTCTCCTCGGACATGCCGCTCCTCCTTGGTCGCCTGGGCGAAAACTACAGACCGCCCGTCCCTTGCCAGAATCGCCCGATGAGCGACGACGGGCCGCTGCTGCGCGAGCTGAAGTGGGTCCACTCCAACATCCGGCGGGACCTCGCCACGGTCAGCGAGCTCTCGCGCCGCGTCACCGAGGGCGAGGAGGCGGACGCGATCCGGGACGGCATCGCCGAGCTGAAGACGAACGGGCCGCTATGGCAGCTGCGCTTCGGCTGCCTCAACTATTGCCGCTTCGTCCATTCCCATCACAACCTCGAGGACGCCGCGCTGTTTCCCGCGCTGCGCGACCGGGATCAGGCCCTGGGCACGGTCATCGACCGGCTCGAGGCCGACCACCGTGTCGTCTCGGACCTGCTCGACGAGGTTGAGGCCCGGGCGCGCGGCCCGCTCGAGCACGAAGACGAGGTTCGCGAACAGCTCGCGTCGGCGCTGCATCGCCTCGCGGGTCACCTGCTCGAGCACCTCGAATACGAGGAGAAGGCGATCGGGCCCGCCCTGAACGAAATGGAGGGATGGCCGGGTCGATGAGGCTTCGGGCTGGGGAAGCGCTGTTCCTGTTCGCGCTGGGCGCCGCCGGCGGATTGCTGGGCGACGCGGGCAACGTCCAGTCCGGCGCGACGCGCTACCTCGACGACTCCGTGCCGTTCATCTGGGAGAGCCCGCTCTGGTTCGCGGCCCTCGTCGGGTTCGCGGCGGTCTCGATCGCCGAGATCCGCCTTCGGCTCGGCCCGACGAGGCCCGGGTCCGACCCGCGGATCGGTGTCGCCGCGTTCGCGGCCGTGATCGGGATCTACGCGCTGACGTCGATCGTCGGCGACGATTCGCTGCCCTCGGTGACGCTGGTGACGGCGCTCGGGGTGATGGTGGTGACCCTGATCGCGGACCGGCCGGGTGTGGTGTGCGCCCTGCTGGCCTGCGTCATCGGCCCCCTCACGGAGGCGGCGATCGCGACCCTCGAGCTCTCGGAGTACACCGACGCCAACGACGCCCTGCTCGACGTCGGCTTCTGGCTGCCCGGCCTCTACCTCGCGTTCGGGGCGGCCGTCGCGAGGATCGCCGAGCTGCTGGTGGCAGCCCGGCGGGCAGAGGTCAGCTGAAGCCGTCCCACGCGCGCAGGTCGGGCAGCGGGTCGACGAAGCGACGGCCTTGCTTGATCTCGAAGTGCAGGTGGCAGCCGACGCTGACGGCGTTCCCGGACTTGCCGACGACACCGATGGGGTCCCCGGTCCGCACGCGGTCGCCGACGTCGAGGGGGGAGCTGCGCGGCAGGTGCGAGTAGCGGTAGATCCGGTTCTCCTTGCGGCCGCGGATGATCACAAAGTGCCCGTCAAGCGCTCCGTTGAAGTCGTCGCGGATCACCGTTCCGCCTCGCGCGGCGACCAGTGGAGCTCCGCAGCGGGCGACGACGTCGAAGCCCTGGTGCGTGCGGCCGCCGTTGCGGGAGGCCCCGAAGAGCCCGACTGCGCCGCGGGCGCCGTGGGGGGCCCTGACCGGATAGATGTGCCCGCGGAGCACGAGCTTCCCCGCAAGCCCGAGCTCGCCGCCTGACGGCCCGACCCGGATCGTGTACTTGCCGTCGGGGGCCGCTCGGCCGGAGTCGTCGAGGCCGTCCCAGGCCGCGACGTGGTCCGTGCCGGGAGCGAGCTGCTTGAGCTCGATCCGCCGAACTACCTCTCCCCTTCGCTCGACCTGGACGGTGACGTCCGTCGGCGAGGGATCTGCGAAGCGAAACGAAGCCTCGATCGGCTTGCGTCCGTCGAAGACGGCCTGCGCGGGGGTGACCTCGGCGCGCTGGAGCGTGAACGCCTGCGCCGAGGCGGGTGTCGCCAGGGCGAGCGCGAGCGCTACGAGTGCGGCGGCCTTGAGGGTGCTAGCGATGCTCGATGACGCGGTCGACGATGTGGTACTCCTTCGCCTCTTCCGCGCTCATGAAGTAGTCGCGCTCGGTGTCCTTGGCGACCTTCTCCAGCGGCTGGTTCGTGTGCTTGGCGATGATCTCGTCCAGGCGCTGGCGCACGTCGATGATCTCCTTGGCGTGGATCTCGATGTCGGTCGCCTGGCCCGAGAAGCCGCCCGAGACCTGATGGATCAGGACCTTGGAGTTGGGCAGCGCCATGCGCTTGCCCTCCTTGCCGCCGGCGAGCAGCAGCGCGCCCATGCTCATCGCGATGCCGACGCAGATGGTCTGGACGTCGGGCTTGATGAACTGCATCGCGTCGTAGATCGCGAGGCCGGCGTAGACGGAGCCGCCGGGCGAGTTGATGTAGATCGAGACGTCCTTCTCGGGGTCCTCGGACTCGAGGTGGATCAGCTGCGCGACGAGAAGATTGGCGATGTCCTCGGTCACCGGGGTGCCGAGGAAGATGATGCGCTCGTTCAGCAGCCGGGAGTAGATGTCGAACGCACGCTCTCCGCGAGAGGTCTGCTCGACGACCATTGGGACAAGGGGACTCATGCGACGGTGAGTCTAGCCATGGGCCTCGGCGGCGATTGACCTCGGAGCGCGCCACCGCGAGAATGCGCCATCGCAGCGGGAACGGAGATCCTGACGGTCGGCCACTCGAACCACGAGCTGCCGCCCTTCCTCGCGCTGCTGCGAGGCGCCGGGGTGGAGCTGCTGGTCGACGTGCGCGTCAACCCGCGCTCGCGCTACGAGCACTTCAACCGCTCTCCCCTCGCCGGAGCGATGGCCGCGTCCGGCATCGGCTACGAGCACCTCGGCGCCCAGCTCGGCGGCCGCCGCGAGCCCGGCCCCGACTCGCCGAACGACGCCTGGGAGGACGAGGCGTTCCGCGGCTACGCGGATCACATGGGCTCCCCCGAGTTCGTTGAGGGCCTCGCGCGGCTGCGCGAGCTCGCGGCCGATCGCCGCACGGCGGTGATGTGCGCCGAAGCCAGCTGGGCTGTCTGCCACCGCCGGCTGATCTCGGACGCGCTGGTGGTCGCGGGCGACCGCGTCCTTCACCTCGGGCCCGACGGGTCGCTGGTCCTGCACGAGCTGAACGAGTCGGCGCTGGTGGGCGACGACGGCTCGATCACCTACCCCGAGCCGCAGACCTCCTTGGACGTCTAGCTAGCTCTTCGCCGATTCCTCGGGCTCGGGTGGCGGCTCCCCTGACTCGGGGGTCCAGAGGCCGCCCTTCTGCTCGCGCTCCTTCTCGGGCGTCCAGATCTGCTCGCGGGCCTCGGCCGCCTCGAGGGGGATGGGCTTCGCGTTCTCGCTGATCGTCTCGAGGGCGCGGCGCATCCGCAGGTCGGCCTCGAGCAGGCCCTCGCGGCCGGAGCTGCGCAGCTCGGCGAGCGCGTCGGCGGGCTCGGGGTGCCCGTGGTCCTCGTGGCCCGGCGGGATCTGCAGCGCATCGAGCTTCTCGTCCTCCGAGATCTCGATCTGCTCGGCCTCGGCGACCGCCTCGAGCACGGCCTCGCGCTTCAGGGCGCGGCTGGCGTCGGGCTTCGCCTCGGCGATCAGCTCATCGCGGGTCTTGCCCTGCATCTGGAGGTAGGCGTCGGGGTCCATGCCCTGCTCGCGCAGGCGGCGCTCGACGCGCTCCCACATCTCAGCCGCGCGGGCGAGGACGATCTCGTCCGGGATCTCGACGGTGGCGTTCGCGACGGCGGCATCGAGCGCGGCCTCGCGGAAGCGCTCCGAGGTCTGCTCCTCGAGAAAGTCCTTGATGCGAACGGAGATCTGCTCGCGCAGCTCGTCCAGCGTCTCGAACTCAGAGGCCTCGGCCGCGAAGTCGTCGTCGAGGTCGGGGAGCTCCTTCTCGCGGACCTCTCGCACGTTGACCGCGAACTCGGCGGTTTTGCCGGCAACGTCCTCGCCGTGGTAGTCGTCGGGGAAGTTGACGGTGGCGACCTTCTCGTCGCCCGGGTTCGAGCCCACGACCGCCTCCTCGAGCTCGGGCAGCACGCGGCCGGCCCCCAGCTCAAGCAGGTAGTCCTTGGCGGAGCCGCCTTCGAAGGCCTCGCCGTCGATCTCGCCGACGTAGTCCATCAGGACCACGTCGCCGTCGCCGGCGGCGCGCTCGACGGGGTTCAGGCGGGCGAAGCCCTCGCGCAGCCGCTCGAGCTCCTCGTTCACGGCGTCGGCGGGGACCTCGGTCTCGGCTCGGCCGACCTCGAGGCCCTTGTACTCGCCGAGCTCAGCGCCGGGGCGAACCGCGACCTCGACCGAGAACTTGAGCGGCTGGCCCTCGTCGGGCATCTCGCTCATCTCGAGCTTGGGATCGCCGACCGCGCTGACCGCGGCGTCGAGCATCGCGCTCTCGTACCAGCCGCCGAGCGAGCTCTCGAGCGCCTCGTTCAGGACCATCGGACGCCCGACGCGCTGGATCACCATCGCGGCGGGGACCTTGCCCTTGCGGAAGCCGTCGAGCTTCATCTCGCCGCCGAGCCGCTCGGCCGTCTGCTTGACCTTGGCGTCGACCTCCGCGGCGTCGACCTCGACGTCGACGCGCACGCGCGAATCGGGAAGCTCGGTTACGTTCGTGTTCATGGCCCAGCGGAGCCTAGCCAAGAAGGATCGGGACTCTCGCGCGCGCGGCATCGAGCTCTCGCGCGCCGAGCGGGCCGAGGCGTGGCTGCTCACCGGCCCCGCCGGGCGGGTCTGGTCGTTCGGCCGCGACGTCGCCTCGGCCGGGCCGATGCTGGCCCGGTATTGGGGCGCCCGCGCGGCCGGGCGCATCCGCAAGCGCTAGAGCCGCTACTCGGCGGCGTATCCGAGGATCGAGCGGTCGATCAGCCACTCGACCGGGGCCCTGTCGTCGGTGTAGACCTCGCCGCCGGGCGAGCCGGGGCTCCGATCCGCTGGGACTCCTCGGCGGCGATGACGCGCAGGTCCTCCGGGCAGGTTCGCGACCGCCGCGGCGAGCCGCTCGCCGCTCGCCGGCCCCTCGCGGCCGAGCAGCAGGGTGTTCGAGTCCTCGATCGGGTCGCGGATCACTGTCGGGAAGACCTCGGCCATGGTGCGCGCCGAGGACCTTCTCGAGGTCGTCGTTGCCCTCGGGGTGGCCGGCGTTGACGATCACGACGCCGCCGGGGGCGAGCCGGTCGCGCGCCAGCTCGAAGAACTCCTTGGTCGCCAGGTAGAACGGGATGTAGGGCTGGCGATAGGCGTCGACCATGATCACGTCGTAGTCCTCCGTCCGGCGACTCGCAGCCACGGGCGGGCGTCCTCGTGGAAGGTCTTGAGCTTCGGGTTGTCGAGACCGAAGTAGCGCTCGCCGAGCTCGGTCAGCTTCGCGTCGATCTCGACGCCGTCGATCTCGGTCTCGGGGAAGTACTCGCCGTAGGCGCGCGCCGTCGTCCCGGCCGCGTTGCCGAGGATCGCGATCTTCCGGGGCGCCTCGGCGCTCCCGGCGAACGGCAGCACCAGGTAGCCGTCCCACACGTTGTCGGTCAGCACGCTGTCGGGCCGGTAGAGGGAGTGGACGGCGACGCCCTCGTTCAGCACGAGGTCGCGGTCGCCGTCCTCCTGCTCGATCACGCGGATGTACTGCTCCTCGGTCTCGCCCTCCCAGAGGATCTCGCTCGCCCTCGGTCGCGCCGACCGACACGACCGGGACGGCGATCACCGCCGCGAGCGCGATCGGCACGACGAGGTAGCGCCACCCGAGCCCTGCCGCCGCCACCAGTGCCGAGCGCGACCGCGAAGACCAGGAAGGTCCGCTGGGTGCCCGAGCAGCGGGATGAGGACGAGCGCAGCGAGCATCGTCCCGAGCAGGGAGCCCGCGGTCGAGATCGCGTAGAGGCGGCCCGGCGACGCGCACCGGCGTGCTCGACATCGGTCACCGCGAGGCGGATCGCCCAGGGCGAGGCGGTGCCGAGCATCACCACGGGGATCGCGACCAGGAAGAGCACGCCGACCAGGGAGCCGACGAAGGCGCCGGCCGAGATCTCCTCGAGCGCGTCGACCGAGATGTCGAAGAAGGGGCGGGCGGCGAACGGGACCACGGCGAGCAGCAGGGCCGCCGCGCCCACGACGAGGCAGAGCTCGCGCGGCCGCGGGTAGCGGTCGCCGAGGCGGCCGCCCAGCCAGTAGCCGATCGAGAGCGCGACGAGGACCACGCCGATCGTGTTCGCCCAGACGATCGTCGAGGCACCGAAGTAGGGCGCCATCAGGCGCGCCGCTGCGATCTCGGCGCCGAGGCTCGCCATCCCGACCACGAACACGAGCGCGTAGAGGAAGCGGTTGCCGGTCTGCATCGTCGGCGTAGGGGTCAGGCGCCCCGGATGCGCTCGGCGAGCCGGCCGCCCTCGCCGGCCGCCACCGCGCGCTCGGCGCGGCCCTCGCTGAGCGGGACGCCACGCTCCTCGGCGAGCTCGATCAGCGCCTGGCGCTCGGTGTCCTGCTGCGCCCACTTCAAGAACAGCCACGCGAGCACGCCGAGGGTGATGAGCCCTCCTTCGATCGTCATCAGCACGCCCGCGGTGCTCTGGTCGGCGATCGGGTCGATGCCGAAGTCGGCCTGTCCCGGCGCGTAGGCGGGGTAGAACGCGGTGTTCGACCACATGAAGACGTTGCCGAGGATCGTGCCCGCGAAGCGCACCCCGAGGACGTAGACGAGCTTCGCGCCGAGGCCGAACCACGCGGGCTTCGGCAGCGGGCCGAATACGCGGCATCCACATCAGGATCCCGAAGCCGATGAAGCAGGAGTGCTGGAGGGCGTGGACGGCGTCGCTCGTCAGGGTCGCCTCGTACAGCGCCGGGATGTGCCAGATGTAGAGGCTCGCCGACCCACAGCGGAAGCGCCACCAGCGGATGGGTGAGCACGCGCAGGCCGTCGATCGCCTTGATCGCGAGCAGAGGCTGCAGCAGCGGGCCGGTCAGCCCGAGCACGATCAGCGCCGGCCGCGATGTCGCCGATCACCAGGTGCTGGGCCATGTGGGCCCACTGCAGCTCGCCTCCCATGTGGGCCAGCGGCGAGACCAGGCCGAGCGCGATCGCGATGATCCCCGCGGCGAAGCAGGCCACGCGCCACGCGGGGACGGCGCGGCCCTCGTCAGCGAGGGTGCGGCTGCGAAGTGCGTAGGCGGTGGCGGCGAGCGTCAGGCCGGCCAACTGGAGCGGATCGAAGCTGCCGCCGCCGACGTGGCCAAGAATCGGATCCATCGAATTGAGCGTACCGAGGCCCCCGCCCCGTCAGCGTCGCTGGAGCTACAGCCAGTTGATGCGCCTGAAGAAGTAGGTGAGGCCCAGCACCGCGATGAGCATCCCCAGCAGCGCCAGCGGGTAGCCGACGCGCTGGTCGAGCTCGGGCATGTACTCGAAGTTCATCCCGTAGACGCTGGCGATGAAGGTCGGCACGGCGATGATGCCCGCGACCGACGAGATCTTCTTCACGATCTCGGCCTGGTTGACGCTGACGAGGGCGAGGTTCGCCTCGAGCACGCTGGTCAGGAGCTCGCGCTGCGAGGTGACCTGCTCGTCGACGCGGCGGGCGTGGTCGGCGATGTCGCGGAAGTAGCGGCGAAGCTCCTCCGGGACCCTCGTGAAGGCACCGCGCTCGAGCGCGGTCAGCGGGCTGAGCAGCGGCCAGACGGCGCGGTGGAACTCGATCACCTCGCGCTTCAGGGCGTAGATGCGCTGGGTCGGCGCCGGGTGCTCGTCGTCGAAGACGTCGGTCTCGACCTCCTCGATGTCGTCCTCGATCCCGTCGACGACCGGCAGGTAGTCGTCGACGACCTTGTCGATGATCGCCCAGACGGCCGAGGCGGCTCCCAGCTTCAGCAGTTCGGGCCGCGCCTCGAGCCGCTTGCGTGCCACGTTCAGGGGGCTTCCCGGCCCGTGCCGGATCGTGATCACGTAACCGGGGCCGGCGAAGACGTGGACCTCGCCGAAGTGGACTATCTCCGTGTCCTCGTGGTAGTGCGCTGTGCGCAGGACGATGAACCAGGACTCGTCGTAGTCCTCGATCTTCGGCCGCTGGTGCATGCGCTCCGCGTCCTCGATCGCGAGCTCGTGCAGGCCGAACAGTTCCTGAAGCGTGGCGAGGTCGCCGGCCTCGGGGTCGTGCATGCCGATCCAGACGAACTCCCCGTCGCTGCCGCGCGCCTTCGAGCACGCCGCCGCCTCCTCGAAGCGAGAGCGGCCCGTCCTGCTGGCGCTGCCCGTCCTTGTATTGGGCGCAGTCGACGATCACAACCCTCCCTGGTTCGCCCTCAGGCCCCAGAAACCTCCGCTACTAGCGGCTTCACGCTTGACCGGCTCCGGCGCCGGACGTTAGGCTCGCGCGCGCTTCGGCCGCCGGGAGTCGGCCTCGTCAAAGAGAGAGGGATAAGTGCGTGAAACTCGTGATCGGCATCGTCCGGCCTGAGAAGGCGAACGACGTCTTGGAGGCGCTCTACCGCGCCGAGGTCCGGGGGGTCTCGATGAGCCGGGTCCAGGGCCACGGCGGCGAGCTCGACCGCGTCGAGACCTATCGCGGCACGACGGTCCAGGTGGGGCTCGCCGACAAGGTCCGCTTCGAGATCGCCGTCAACGAGGAGTTCGTGCAGCCGGCGATCGACGCGATCAGCGCGGGCGCGCGCACCGGCGAGGTCGGCGACGGCAAGATCTTCGTCGTCCCGCTCGAGCGCGCGGTTCGCATCCGCACGGGCGAAGCGGACGAGACCGCCGTCACCCCGGTGGGTCCTGATGGCGGGCATCGACACAGGGGACACCGCGTGGATGCTGGCGTGCACCGCTCTCGTCCTGATGATGACTCCGGCGCTCGGCCTCTTTTACGCGGGCCTCGTGCGGGCGAAGAACCCGCTCAACACCTTCATGATGTGCATCGCGGCGATCGCGGTCGCGACTGTGACATGGGCCACGATCGGCTACTCGCTCGCGTTCGACGGCACCGGTGACCTGGTCGGCGGGCTCGGATACGCCTTCCTCAATGACGTGACCCTCGAGCCTCGCGCGATCATCGGCGGCACCGACCCGCAGACGATCCCTCACCTGCTCTTCATGGCCTTCCAGGCCACGTTCTGCATCATCACCGTCGCGCTGATCTCGGGCGCCGTCGTCGAGCGGATGCGGTTCAGCGCGTTCCTCATCTTCGCGGCGCTGTGGTCGGTCCTCGTCTACGCCGTGATGGCGCACTGGGCCTTCGGCGGCGGCTGGCTCTTCGAGCGCGGCACGCTCGACTTCGCGGGCGGCGTCCCGGTCGAGATGGCGTCGGGCTTCTCGGCCCTAGCCGCTGCACTCGTGGTGGGCGCGCGCAAGGACTACGGGCGTCAGGCCCTGCTGCCGCACAACTCCGTCTACGTGCTCGTCGGCGCCGGGCTGCTGTGGTTCGGCTGGTTCGGCTTCAACGGAGGAAGCGGTATCGGCGCCAACGACGCAGGCGTGCTCGCCTTCGTCAACACCCTGCTCTGCCCCGCGGCCGCCCTGCTGGTCTGGTTCGCGCTCGACGCGGTCCGCGGCCGCAAGGTGACCGCGGTCGGGGCCGCCACGGCGATCATCGTCGGCTGCGTTCTGATCACCCCGGCGGGCGGGTACGTCAGCCCGGGCTGGGCGCTCGCGCTCGGCGCGGTCGGCGCGATCCCCTGTTGGGCGATGGTCGCCTATCGCCCGAGGACCCGCGTGGACGAGACGCTCGACGTCCTGGCCGCCCACGGGCTCGCCGGCTTCACGGGGATCCTGGCGATCGGGTTCGTCGCACAGGCCTCGTGGAACGGCGTCTCCGACGGGCTCTTCTACGGCAACTCCGACCAGCTGCTCGACCAGGTCGTGGCGGCCGCAGCGGCTCCTGCGTACGCCTTCGCGATGACCTTCGCGCTGCTGAAGATCATCGGCGCGCTGATGCCGCTGCGTGCCACCGAGTCCGAGGAGGCCCAGGGCCTCGACGTCGTCTACCACGGTGAGGAGGCCTACCCGACGGGCGAAGGCGCGATCCTCGTCATGCCCGAGGACGCCCGTGTGGGCGATCGGCCCGCGAAACAGCCGGCCTGACATCCCCGCGGTTGCGGACCGCGGTTAGCTGGGCTACCTTCGCGGCGAATGCGCAAATGGGAACGGATTCCCCGCCCGTGTCTCGCCGGCCTGGCCGCGGCGGCGGCGCTGCTCGTCGCGGCGCCCGGCGCCGACGCCGTGACCTTCTCCAACTCGACCGCCCTCGCCCCCGGGAACGAGTCCCAGGCCGAGAGCTCGATCGGCGTCGACGGGCAGGTCGGGATCGTCTCGAAGGTCCGGGTGACCCTGAACCAGGTCGCCGTCGACGTCCCAGAGGACGCGGACGTCCTGCTCCAAGGCCCGGCGGGACAGCGCGGCCTCATCCTGAGCGACGCTTGTGCCGGCGGCAGCATCGCTCCGAGCTCGACCTTCACCTTCGACGATGCCGCTGCGACCGGCGTGCCCGCCGGCTGCGGCCCGAACAGCCCCGGCGGAACGTTCCGGCCCACCGATGTGAATACAGGCGTCGACGCCTTCATCATCCCGCCCCTCGTCGTCGGACCGTTTCCGGCGACCTTCGCGGGCTTCGCCGGGGCTGCGCCGAACGGGACCTGGACCCTCTACGTCTTCGACGACAGTGACCCACTCGGCACGGATGTGCTCATCGGAGGCGGCTGGACACTCGACCTCACGCTCGCCCCTCCCCCCACGCAGACTGCGAAGTGCCCCAAGGGCAAGGTGCGGAAGAAGGGGAAATGCGTGAAGAAGAAGCGGAAGAAGAAAAAGAAGAAGTAGCCGCGGTCCGCCGCTAGCTCACCTCGCGCAGCTTGCCGGTCTCGACCTCGTAGACGAAGCCTCGCACGCTGTCCTTGTTCAGGATGAACGGACTGTCGGTGATCCGCTTGATGGAGTCGCGGACGTCCTGCTCGAGGTCGGAGAAAGACTCGGGGCTCCATTCGGGCCGCTCTCCCGAAGCCTCCTCCAGCTTGTCGGCGAACTCGTCGTCGGTGAAGGTGAGCATCCCGCAATCGGTGTGGTGGATCAGCACGATCTCCGTGGTGCCGAGCAGGTGCTGGCTGATCGCGAGCGAGCGAATCTCGTCGTCGGTGACGACGCCGCCGGCGTTGCGGATGACGTGCGCGTCGCCCCGCTCGAGGCCGAGGATCTGGTGCGGGTCAAGCCGCGCGTCCATGCACGCCACCACGGCCAGGCCCTTCGCGGGCGGAATCGGCAGGTCGCCCTTGTCGAAGTTCTCCGCGTAGCGCTCGTTGTTGGCGACTACCTCGTCTGTAATTCCCATTGCCGTCCTTTCTTAACTTTCTTTACAAGAAAACTGGTCTATGGAACCGTACCGGAGGGCGATACCCGGCGATGCACTGCTAATCGCTGAGCCCCGCGGCCTCGAGGGCCGCCGCCTGGCTCAGAAAGCCCGCAGCGGCGACCGCTTTTCCATCGCGAAGCGTGAAGACGAAGCCGATCTCGGAGTCGAGCTGGACCCCGCTCTCGCGGCCGCGCGCCCGCACGAACCCAAGAGCGACAACGCGATCACCCAGATCGCGAAAGTCGTCCCACTGGTTATTCAGCCCCTCGAAGCTCTCGGACGAGTCCGCGTACCACCTGCGCCAGCCATCGTGACCCCGGTAGACGTTCCCCTCGGCTCCGCCGACGATCGCCGATCGGAATTCGATCTCGGGATCCATGTAAGCGAGCATCCCCTCGACGTCGTGGCGCTGAAACGCATCAAGAGCGGCGCGCACCAGGTCGACGTTCTTCTGGGACACGGCTACGCGTCCTGCGGATCGGCTCGCTCGCGCTCGCGCAACTCGAGCCTGCGGATCTTCCCCGTCAGCGTCTTCGGCAGCTCGTCGGCGAACTCGATTCGGCGCGGGTACGCGTAGGCGCTGAGGCGCTCGCGGACGAAGCGCTTGATCTCGTCGGCCAGCTCGTCTGAGGGTTCGCTGCCTTCTGCGAGCACGATGAAAGCCTTCACGACGTTGCCCTTGACCTCGTCGGGCGAGGCGACCGCGGCAGCCTCGCGGACGGCGGGGTGCTCGATGCACGCCGACTCCACCTCGAACGGGCCGATCCGATAGCCGGCGGCGATGATCACGTCATCGGCGCGGCCCGCGTACCAGTAGTAGCCGTCGTCGTCCGCCTCAGCGGCGTCCTTGGTGTGGAACCAGTCGCCGTCGAACGTCTCGCGGCTCGCATCGGGAAGGTTCCAATAGCCGATCGGGTAGTGGGGATTGGTCCGGGCGCGCAGGCAGATCTCGCCGCGCTCGCCGGCAGCGACCGGCTTCTCGTCCTCGTCGAGGATCTGGACGTCCCAACCGGGCATCGGCTTGCCCATCGAGCCCTCGCGCACCTCCATGAACGGGTAGTTCGCGCAGAGCGGATACGACTCGGTGAGCCCGTAGTAGTCGAGCACGGTGACCCCGTACTGCTCGCGGAACCAGCGGATCGCCTCGGGGTTGAGGGGCTCGCCGGCGCTGCAGACGATGCGGAAGCGCTGCGGGTAGCGATCTCCTGCGTCAGCGACCGCCATCATCGCCCGCATCGCGGTCGGGGTCGTGAACACGTTCGTGACCTCGTGGCGGGAGAGGAAGTCGAGTTGCTTGCCCGGGTCAAAGCCGCCCTCGCGCCGGTAGACGTACTGGGTGGCGCCAAGGCGCCAGGGGCCGAGCAGGGGCGCGATTCCAGCGGCCCAGGCCCACTCCCCCATGCCGTGAAAGCGCTCGCCGTCGCGGATGTCGTGGCAGTAGACAAACTCCTCGTGGGCGAGGACGTAGCGGTGGGCGTGGACGATGCCCTTGGCCTTGCCGGTGGTTCCGGAGGTGTAGTAGAGCTGGGCCGGGTCGTCGGCCGACGTGTCCTCACAGATCTGATCGGTGGCGCGGCCCGCGAGCGAGTCTTCGTCGAGCACAATCACCTCGCCGGCCAGCGAGCGGTCGAAGCGCTCGGCGTTGGCGGGGTCGGTGACCAGCACCGTCGGCTTCGAGTCCTCGAGCCGATGGCGGATGCCGTCGTCGCCGTAGAGCACCGAGAGCGAGAGCAGCACGGCGCCGAGCTTCCACGTGCCGAAGAAGATCGCCGCGGTCTCGGGCAGAGGAGGAAGGACGACCGCGACGCGGTCCCCTTTCGCGACGCCGTGCGAGCGCAGCAGGTCGGCGGCCTGATTCGCGAGGTCCTGGAGCTCGCCCCAGTCGAGCTCGCGGGTGGCGCCGTCGAAGCTCTCCCAGACCATCGCCGGCTTCTCGCGGGGATGCTTGTCGCAGACGTCGGCGGCGATGTTGTAGCGCTCGGGCACCCCCCACTCGTGCTGCTCGCGGGCCTGCTCGTAGGTCATAGCTTCGAACGTTCTCAGATCGGGACTCTTTCGAACAGGGCCGGCGTGCGGCTGAGAGCCGACCTTTACTACCTTTCTACTCAAGATTTCGAAATGCAAGCTCGCGACGCGAAGGAGAACCATGACTCTGCGAATCGGTGATGAGGCGCCAGACTTCGAGGCCGACACGACCGAGGGCAAGATCAGCTTTCACGACTGGATCGGCGACGGCTGGGCCGTCCTCTTCTCGCACCCCAAGGACTTCACCCCCGTCTGCACCACCGAGCTGGGCTACATGGCCAACGCCAAGCCCGAGTTCGACAGCCGCGGCGTCAAGATCATCGGCCTCTCGGTCGACCCGATCGACAAGCACGAGGACTGGGCCAAGGACATCGAGGAGACGCAGGGCACCGCTCCGAACTATCCGATGATCGGCGACTCCGACTTCAAGGTCGCGAAGCTCTACGAGATGCTGCCGGACGACGTCTCAGGCGACGCCGCCGACCGCACCCCCGCCGACAACCAGACCGTCCGCAACGTCGTCGTGGTCGGGCCCGACAAGAAGATCAAGCTGATCCTCGCCTACCCGATGACGACGGGCCGCAACTTCGACGAGGTGCTGCGGGTGATCGACTCGCTGCAGCTGACCGCGAAGCACAAGGTCGCGACGCCGGTCAACTGGAAGCAGGGCGACGACGTGATCATCGCCGGCTCCGTGTCCGACGATGAGGCGAAGGAGAAGTACCCCGACGGGTGGGAGTCGCCGAAGCCCTACATCCGGATCGTCCCGCAGCCGCAGGACTAGCGCTGAGCAGGCGCTAGCCGGCAGGCACCGCGGACACTTCGAGGCTCTCGCCCGGGGCGAGGGCACGAGCCTCGAAGCTGCGCTCGGCGGCGGCGGCGCTGAACCGCGCCGCTTCGCCGTAGACCGGGACGTACCAGGGGTCGATCTCGTAGCCGTCGTAGTGCATCGGCACGACGGTCCGCGGCGCCGAGCAGCTCGCCGGCGAGCGCGGCCTGCTCGGGCTCCATCGCCGCCGGCAGCGGGCTCGGCGGCTGCAGGTGCGGGAAGTCGACCACCGCGCCGTTGATCGGAGCGAAGACGACATCGAACGGCCCGTGGCGGCGGGCCATCCGCCACCAGAAGCCGTGGAAGACCGTGTCGCCGAGGTGCAGGACGCGCTGGCCATCGGCCTCGACCAGCCACGCGACCTGGGGGTCGCCGAGGCCGTCGACGGCGGGCAGCGCGGTGAGGGTGAACGGGCCGACGTCGACCCGCTCCCAGGTCGTCGACCGCCTTTCGCCGCAGGCCCGGCCCGATCGAGCTCCGCGTTGGCCTGCGCCAGCGCGAGGTTCTCGATGTCGGCGCCTCCGGGCCAGGCGGGCTCGAGCACGAAGGCGTCGGCGGCCAGAGCGCCTGGTCGAGGGCAGCCGCGTCGGCGTGGTCGCGGTGCAGGTGGCTGACCATGCCGGCGACGCGCGGTGCCGCGAGCTTCCGGTGGCACGACGGCGGGCAGCTCGGCGCGGCGCGCCCGCCTCGCCGAAGCGGGGCGAACGTCGCGCTCGGGTCAGCCAGCGGGTCGATCACGACCGCGGCCCCGTCGGCCTCGATCTCGACTCCCGCCCAACCCAGCCAACGAACCTTCACGATCGACTCCCCATCGGCTCCTCCTCTGTTTATCGGACGATCGTACGGTATCATCGATCGATGCCCCGCCGCTCCACAGCCGCCGTCGCCGAGACCCGGGCCGCCGTCACGCAGGCCGCGGTCGACCGCGCGTCGGTCGACGGTCTCGAGGGGCTGACCATCGGCGGCCTGGCCGGAGAGGTCGCGATGCGTAAGAGCAGCGTCTTCAGCCTCTTCGGCAGCAAGGAGGAGCTGCAGCTGGCGACGCTCGATGCCGCGGTCGACCAGTTCACCGAGGAGGTCTGGGCCCCGGTGGCCGGTCAGCCGACCGGCCTCCCCCGCCTGCTGGCGCTCTGCGACAGCTGGCTCGCCTACCACGAGCGGGAGGTGATGCCCGGCGGCTGCTTCCTGACCACCGCCACGGTCGAGTTCGACGCAAGGCCCGGCCCGCTCCGCGACGCGGTCGCCGCCGTCATGAAGCGCTGGTTCGGCGTCCTCGAGCGCGAGGTCTCAGCCGCCATCGTCGCGGGAGATCTGCCCCCTGACACCGAGCCGGCCGACGTGGCCTTCCAGCTCAACGCCCTCGCCGCGGCGGCGAGCTACGGATTCAAGCTCTCGCGAGACCCGCAGGTGTTCGAGCGCGCTCGGCGCTCGATGCGCCGCGCGCTCGACGGTTCCTAGCGGCGCGCCTATCCCCGGGCGGGCTCCAGCGCCCGCTCGAGGTTGTCGAAGCACCTGGTCCATCCGCCAGTGTGCGAGCGGACCGCCTCCTCGTCCCACAGGCCGCTGTGGGAGAAGCTGACGGTTGTGATGCCCTCGCGTTCGGAGAAGTCGAGCTCGATCAGCGTCTCGCGATCCGGGAAGTCGTCCCAGATCCACGTGAACGCGAGGCGGGTCGGCGGGTCCACCTCGGTGTAGCTGCCGCCGCCGCCGTGTTCGACGTCCTCGTGCGGGTTGCGCATCACCACCCGCACATCGCCGCCGACGCGCAGGTCTACCTCGGCCTCGGTCGTCTCCCAGTCGTGCTCGGCGTGGAACCAGCGGCGAAGGACCTCCTCGCTCGTCCACGCTTCGAAGACCGCCTCGGCGGGCGCCTGGAAGGTGCGCTCCATTCGCAGCGTCTTGGTGTCGTTCATGCGCCGGGGTCCCTTCGTCGTCGCAGGTGGAGCATCAACCACCCGCGCGCCACGAGCAAGCTGGCGCCGACGCCGGTGACCGACGGCAGGATCTCCTCCAGCGGCAGGCCTCCCACGTGAGCAATCATGAGCCGGCCTCCGCGGCGGCGGTGCTCGCGGTGGCCGTGTGCGAGGCTGCCGGCTCGTCGTACTCGTCATGACGGTTCCACCACCCGTATGGCGGGGTCTGCGGGTAGCCCTCCGGCGAGTCCTCCCACTCCTCTTGGCGTCCGAGTGCTGTGATGTCGAGGTAGCTCCAGGTTCCACCCATCACCTCGTCGCCGCGCTGGTCGACGACGTAAGTGCGGTAGATCCCATCGTCGCCTGTGCCCGCGTCGGCATCGCGGAAGAAGGCGTTGGTCGCGTGCCACTCGTCCACACCGAAGTCGACGTCGAAATCGTCCGTAATGGTGTACCACGGGATCTCCCAGCCCATCCGTGCCTTCAGGCGCTCGATCTCCGGTTGCGGAGCGCGCGATACGAAAACGAGCGTGGTGTCGCGAGCGTTCAGATGGGCGAGGTGGGCGACCTGATCGGCGACCAGCGAGCATCCTGGGCAGCCCTTTTCAGGCCAGCCGGCCACGCCGGGCTCGAAGAAGAAGCGGTAGACGAGCAGCTGACGGCGGCCGTCGAACAGGTCGGGCAGGCCCGCCGGGCCGTTCGGGCCATCGAACGAGTACTCCTTCTCGACGGCCATCCTCGGCATCCGGCGGCGCTCCGCGGCCAGCGCGTCTCGGGCGCGGGTCAGCTCCTTCTCCTTCACCAGCAGTTCCTCGCGCGCGGCGTCCCACTCCTGCGGCGACACGATCGGCGGCATGTTCATTTCGACTCCTTCTCGTTCAGGTATTCATCTACGACATCGAACAGGCGCGCCCAGAGGACGCGCTGGCTGTCCATCCATTCGGCTGCCTCGCCGAGCGCATCCGGCTCGAGCGAGAGCCGATGCGTCCGGCCGACGATCACGCGCGTCACGACGCCCGTCTCCTCCAGCACCTTCAGGTGCTTGGAGATCGCGGGCTTCGACACCCCGAACCCACTGGTGGCCTCGCCGACCGTCGCCGAACCTACGGCGAGACGCTCGACGATTCCACGGCGGATCGGATGCGAGAGGGCCTTGAATGAATCATTAACCATTTGGCTAACAGTACCACGGATAGGCCGAGCACGCGCACCCACTACAACTTCCGAGACCGTATGGCCGAGCGCCAAACCGACTCAGGCGAGAGCAGCGCCGAGGCGTTCCTCGCCCGGCTCGAAGCCGAGCGCCGCCCGGAGGAGGCCGGACGGAACGAAGCGCTCAAGTCCGGCCCCGCGGACGAGACGATCGACGTCCGGATGAAGGTGATCTTCGACCTGGCCAAGGAGTTCATCGGCATGCCACTCGACCAGATCGAGGCCCTGCTCGAGAGCCGGATCCACGAGGCGCGCGTCGGGGCGGTAAGCGTCATGGACAAGCAGGCCCGTCGCAAGCGGACCCCCGAGGACCGGCGCCGCGACCTGTTCGATCTCTACCTGCGCCGCCACGACCGCATCGACAACTGGGACCTGGTCGATCGCGCCGCGCCGTGGGTCATCGGCGGCTACCTGGCCGACAAGCCGCGCGACGTCCTCTACGAGCTCGCCCGCTCGGAGGACCCCTGGGAGCGCCGCACCGCGATCGTCAGCACCTACTTCTTCATCCGGCAGGGCGAGGTCGACGACACCTTCGCGATCGGGGAGATCCTGCTCGATGACGAGCACGAGCTGATCAACCTCGCGGTCGGCTCGTGGCTGCGCGAAGCGGGCAAGGTGGACACGGACGGGTTGCGGAAGCTGCTCGACGCACACGCGGCGACCATGCCGAGGCCGACGCTGCGCTACGCGGTCGAGAAGCTCCCCGCCGCGGAGCGCAAGCGCTACATGGGGATGAAGGACGCCTCTGCTTGACAAGGCTGTCCTGTGTCGGTCGGGGAGCGTGCGGCTCGGCGGCGGGCGCCGAGGCGGTGACGAAGGCACTGTCGCTACGCTCGGCACATGGGTGGCGATCGACTCCCTGGGCTTGTGCTGCAGCACGGCGACAGCGGCCCGCCGGGAATCCTCGGCGAGTGGCTGGAGGCGCGCGGCGATCGAGCACGAGATCCATCGCACCTGGCGCGACGCGCTGCCGGCAAGTCCCGGCGACTACGGCTGGATCGCGACGCTCGGCTCCGAACACACGCCGGGCGCCCCAAGCGCGCCACCCTGGATCGAATCGGAGATCGAGTTTCTCCGTCGCGGCCTTGACCTCGGGGTACCCGTGCTCGGACTCTGCTTCGGCGGGCAGGCGCTGGCCGTCGCCGCGGGCGGTTCGGTCGGGCCCTCGGTGCCGCCGGAGATCGGCTGGATGCGAGTCGACACCAGTGCTCCCGCCCTGGTGCCCCCCGGACCGTGGCTTCACTATCACTACGACCTGCTTCGCCCGCCCCCCGACGCCGAGGTCGATCGCATGGTCGCCGGCGGGGCCGGCCGCGTTCGTTCTCGGCCCGTCGCTCGGGCTCCAGTTCCACCCGGAGTCGACTTCGGAGATGGCCGCTGAGTGGGCACGCCAGGACTCGGAACGGCTGGCGGGCGCTCGGGGTCGACCCCGAAGTACTGCAGGCTGACGGCGCGAGCCCACGCGTGGCGGCCATGAGCCTGTTCGACGCCTGGTGGGCCATGGCCGGGTCACACGCCGGCGAGAGAATGGGTACATTATCCAATGTTGGGAATCCCGAAGCTGACCAACCGACTCGACGGGACCTGACGCCGCACGTGAACCCGACACGCTGCCACGTCGGGCGCAACGGAGGTCGCGGGCCGCCCGCGACGCGCTCTCGCCCGCGGTCAGCACCGTCAGGATCACCTACCCCGACCTGCACGGGATCCAGCGCGGCAAGGACGTTCCGGTATCCGAGCTCGAGGCGGCGAACAGCAGCGGCCTCAACTTCTGCCAGGCGGTGATGGGGACCGACCTCGCCCACACCCCGGTCGTCGGCGGCGAGGCGGGCTATCCGGACATGGTCGCCCGACCCGACCTCTCGACCCTGCGCGAGCTCCCTTGGGAGCCGGACGTCGCGACCTGCCTGGCCGATCTCGAGCGAGGCGGAGCTCCGGAGCCGACCGACATGCGCGGGCTCGTGCGCCGCGCGACCGAGCAGCTCGCCGGAGCTCGGCCTCAGCTCCAAGGTCGGGCCGGAGCTCGAGTTCTTCCTGCTCGAGCCGGACGGCGAGGGCGGATGGCGCCGCCACGTCGACAACCTGAGCATGGTCTACACGGTCGGACCCGCAGGCGGACCCGCAGGGGGTGGTCAAGTCGCTGCTGGACGGCTGTGCCGCGCTTGGCCTCGGCGCGATCGCCTGCAACCACGAGTTCATGAACAGCCAGTACGAGATCAACCTGCGCGAGGGCGACCCGCTCGGCGCCGCCGACCGGGCTTTCCGGTTCAAGGCCGCCGTCAAGGACTACGCCGCCCAGCGGGGCCTGCTGGCGACCTTCATGGGCAAGCCGTTCAACGACCAGGGCGGCTCCGGCACCCATCTGCACATCTCGCTCGAGCGCGACGGCGCGAACTGCTCCGGCGACGATGACCACGCCACCGGGCTCTCCACCGAGATGCGCCAATTCGTCGGCGGCGTGCTCGACCACGCACCCGCGTTGATGGCGTTCCTGAATCCGACGGTGAACGCCTACCGGCGGATCCTCCCCGACAGCCTCGCCCCCACCCACGTCAACTGGGGTCTCGACAACCGAACGACGTTCGTGCGCGTTCCCCCGGAGGGCGGCGACGCCTGCCGGATCGAGCTGCGAATCGGCGACGGCGCCGCGAATCCGCACCTGGTGATCGCCGCGACCCTATTCGCCGGCATCGACGGCCTTCGGCGCGAGCTCGAACCCGGGGAACCCTTGAGCGGCGATACCTACACGCTGCCCGAAGAGCAGCAGGGCTCGCCGCTGCCGATGAGCCTCGGCGAGGCGCTCGACGCGCTCGAGGCCGACGGGACGCTCCGCGACGCGATCGGCGCAGAGATCGTCGACACCTTCGTGACGATGAAGCGGTTCGAGCTCGACCGGTACCGCAAACACGTGTCCGATTGGGAAATCGCCGAGTACATGCACCACCTTTGATGGAGCTCGCGGAGGTCGACCTCACCGATCACGCCCGCTTCGCCGAGCGCGTCCCGCACGAGATGTTCGAGGTCCTACGCCGCGAGGACCCGGTGCATTGGCAGGAGGAGGCGGACGGTCGCGGCTTCTGGGCGATCACCCGTCACGCCGACATCACCGCGGTGGCCAAGGACTGGCGCACGTTCTCGTCCGAGCTCGGTGGCACCTCGTTGGAGGACCTTGGACCGGATGAGCTCGAGGCGCGCAAGTCGATGCTCGACATGGATCCGCCGCCGCACAACAAGCTGCGGGCGATCGTCAACAGGGACTTCACGCCGCGCGCGGTCCAAATCTTCTCCGAGCGCATCCGCGAGCTGTTCGACGAGGGTGCTCGGACGACGCGCTGGAGAAAGGTGAGGTCGAGTTCGTCGCCGACGTCGCCGCGGAGTTGCCGATGCGGGTGTTCGCGGAGATGCTCGGCGCTCCCGAGTCGGACCACAGGCTGCTGGTCGAGATCGGCGACCGGATGCTGGGCCAGGACGATCCCGAGTACGCGATCGACCCCGAGGTCGCCGCCGCCAACCGTCATCTGCCGTTCTCGAACCCGGCCGCGCTGGAGATGTTCGAGTACGGACGCAAGCTGGCGGATGAACGGCGCAAATGCCCGCGCGAGGACATCGTCACCAAGCTGGTCGAGGCCGATATCGACGGGCGCCAGCTGACCCAGCACGAGTTCGACGTCTACTTCCTGCTGCTCGCCGTCGCGGGCAACGAGACCACCCGCCATTCGATCTCCCAGGGCGTGCTGGCTCTGATCGAGCACCCGGACCAGCTGCAGCGTCTGCGCGACGAGCCCGAACCTGCTGGAGCCGGCGGCCGACGAGATCCTCCGCTGGGCGACACCGGTCCACCACTTCCGCCGCACCGCCACCTGCGATGTCGAGTTCGGGGGCAAGCAGATCCGCGAGGACGACAAGCTCGCCACCTGGTACATCTCGGGCAACTACGACGAGGCGGTGTTCGACGAGCCCTACCGCTTCGACGTCGGTCGCGACCCGAACCCGCAGATGACCTTCGGCCCCGGCGGCCCGCACTTCTGCACCGGGGCCCATCTCGCTCGGCTCGAGATCGCGATCGTGTTCACCGAGATGCTCAAGCGCGTCGCGAGCTTCGAGCTCACCGGGACACCGGAGCGACTGCAGTCGAACTTCTTCAACGGGATCAAGCGGATGCCGCTCCGCCTGACGGCGGCCTGAGGCTCGGCCGCGGGCCTCAGGGGGTCCGAGAGCCGAGCTCTCGCAGCGTCTCGAGCGCGAACTCGATGTCCTCGGGCCGGGTGCGGAAGTTGACGATGCAGACCCGGAGGCAGACCCGCTCGTCGACGACCGCCGAGGCGAGGTAGATGCGCCCGTCCTCCTGAACCACATCGGCGAGCTCGGCGTTGTGGCGGTCGAGCTCCGCCTCGTCCAGTGAGCCGGCGGCGGGCAGGTGGCGAAAGCAGACCGTCGAGAGAGTCGGCTCGCACATGAGCTCGAACGCGTCGTCGTCGCGGACGGCGTCCGCGAGCGCCCTCGCCAGGGCCAGGGTCTGCTCGATCCACTTGCGAAAGGCGGCCGCCCCGTGGGTGCGGAAGGCGAGCCAGAGCTTCAGCGAGCGCAGCGGGCGCGAGTACTCGAGCGTCCGCTCGACCGCGTTGCGGACCGAGTCGGCGCGGCGCATGTACGTCTCCTCGTGACCGAAGGTCGCCTCGAGCGCGCCACCGTGGCGGACGAGGATCAGGCTGCAGCTCTTCTGCAGGCCGAGCCACTTGTGCGCGTCGAGGGTCACCGAGTCGGCGCGTTGGAGGCCGGCGAACAGCGATCCCGCGGTCTCGGTCGTCGCCGCGGGCAGCCCGTAGGCGCCGTCGACGTGCATCCAGACGCGATGTCGCTCGCAGATCTCGGCGACTCGGTCGAGGGGATCGACGGCGCCGGTGAGCGTGGTGCCGCCGTTGGCGACCACCGCGATCGGGATCAGGCCGCGATCGCGATCGGCGGCGAGTGCGCGGTCGAGCTCGTCGACGAGAATCCGGCGCCGATCGTCGAGTTCGATCGAGCGCACGAAGGCCGAGCCGATCCCAGCGGCCTCAGCGGCGCGGATCACCGAGTGGTGCGACTCGGCCGAGCAGTAGACCGCTCCCTGGCGCCCGGCGAACCCGTCCACGCGGCAGCCGGGCAGCGCCGCGCTCGCGCGCGACCAGAAGCCCGGTCAGGTTCGAGATCATGCCGCCGCTGGTGAAGGCGCCCTCGGCGCAGGGATAGCCGACGAACTCCGCCACCCACTCGACCGCCTGGCGCTCGACGAGGTCGGCGGCGCGGGCGGTGACCGCGAGGTTGACGTCGTAGGTGGCCGCGAGCGCGTCGGCGAGCACGCCGACCTCCAGCCCGGTCGAGCCGATGTAGCCGAGGTAGAGCGGCCGCGAGGGCGAGTTCGACTCGTCGAGCAGGCGGGCGGCGTCGGCGAGCACGGTGGCCGGGTCGTTGGGCTGCTCGGGCAGCGGCGCGTCGAGGCGCTCGAGAAGCTCGGCGTCGATCGCCGGCTCCTCCGGTCGCGGGCGCTCGAACGAGTCCCAGGCGTCGGCGATCAGTGCGCTGAGCGCGGCGAGCACCGCCTCGCGATCGGCGAGCGCCGCATAGCCCCTGCCTCGTCCTTCGCGTTCGTCTGTCCGCACCCGTGCACCGTACTCAGGCGAGCCGCGGCGTTGTGCGACACAATGGGGAAAGTCGCGATGTCGGAACAGAGCTACGACGCCCTGGTCGTCGGTGGCGGCCACAACGGTCTGGTCACGTCGTTCTATCTCGCCCGGGCCGGCCTCAAGGTCGCGGTCCTCGAGCGACGGGAGCAGGTTGGAGGCGCGGCCTACACCGAGGAGATCTTCCCCGGTTACCGGATGTCGACGTGCTCGTACGTCTGCTGGAATCTCCAGCAGCCCGTAGTCGACGATCTCGAGCTCGAACGACACGGCCTCGTCCGACACCCGATCGACCCTCTCCCGGTCCTGCCCCTTCGCGGCGGCGAGTACCTCGCATTCTGGGAGGACGAAGCGCGGACCAGGGAGGAGATCGCGCGCGTCAACCCGCGCGACGCCGAGCGGTTCGACGAATGGCTCGCCCTCTGGGAGCGCGCAGCCGGCCTCGTCCATCCGTTCTTCCTTCGTCAACCGCCGACGATGGACGAGATCCGAGCGCACGCGGCCGAGATCGGCGAACTCGGAGCTGCTCGACCGGCTGCTCGAGGCGTCGATCGCTGAGCTTGCCGGTGAGTACTTCGAGGACCAGCGCATCGGCGCCGCGCTGATGCTGATCTGCGACATCGGCGATCCGTTCGCCCCGGGCAGCGCCTGGTCGGAGGCGTGGTGGCACACCAACGAGCCCAACGGCTCGGTGCCCTCGGTCGTCGTCGGGGGCATGGGCGCCATCACCCAGGCGATGGCGCGCGCGGCCGCCGAGCAGGGTGTGGAGATCCGAACCGAGACCGAGGTCGAGCAGATCCGCGTCGAGGATGGCCGAGCGACCGGCGTGCGCCTGGCGAACGGCGACGAGCTCTCGGCTCGATTGGTCGTGTCCAACGCCGATCCGAAGCGGACGTTCCTCAGGCTGCTGGCCGACGATGCGATCGACGCATCCTTTCGCGATCAGATCTCCGGGCTGTCGACGAAGGCGGCGTGCTTGAAGTTTCACGCCGTTCTCGACGAGCCGCTTGACCTCTCGCCGTACCTCGGCGAAGGCCACGATCCGCGGTACTCGACCTACGTCACCCTCGCGCCGGACGGCTTCGAGACCTACAGCCGAGCGTGGCATCAGGCCCAGGCAGGCGCGATCCCCGATCAGCCCGTGTGCCACATCCAGGTGCCGACCGCCTACGACTCGACGCTCACCGACGGCGACGGCGAGATCGTCTCGATCTGGACCCTCTACGCGCCGAGCCGGCCCGCGCATGGCAGCTGGGATGATCGGCGCGAGGAGACCGCCGAGAAGCTGATCGACTACGTCGCGACGTTCGTCCCGAACTTCCGGTCGGCGATGAACCAGTGGGAGCTGTTCACGCCGCTCGACATCGAGCGCCGGGTCGGGATCACCGACGGCTGCATCCGTCACATCGACATGGTCCCGGGCCAGCTCTACGGCGATCGGCCGCTGCCTGGCGCCGGCTATTCGACGCCGATCGCCGACCTCTGGCTGTGCGGGGTCGGCACGCACCCGGGCGGGGAGGTGACCGGCGCGCCAGGCCACAACGCGGCGCACGCGATCCTCACCCACCTTGACCGTCACGCCGCCTGACGTCGCGGTCGCGCGCGCCGTCAACCTCCCGCGATCAGACCAACCCCGGCGAACGCAGTCACCAGCCCGAGGATCTGGAGGTGCTTCAGGGACTCGTCCGTGAGCCAAACCGCGAGCAGCACGGTGACCAGCGGGTAGAGCGAGGCCACCGTCGCCGTCAGGCTGAGATCACCGGCCCGGACTGCCGCCGCCGAGAACGCCCAGGCTCCGAAGCTGAGCCCGCCCAGGGCCGTGATCTGGATCCGGTCGGCTCGCGCCGGCATCGGTAGCCGCTTGACCATCACGGGAACGCCGAGGGCCAGCCCGGCCGCGAGCTGGCCCACCAGCAAGAACCAGGTCGCCTGCCTCGGCTGCTACCCCCTCCGCGGCGAGGTAGTAGACGCCCAGTCCGAGCGCGCCGACGATTGCGAGCCCGATCGCAGTCACACGCGCCCGATCGTCGCTGGCCGCGCTTGCGGGGTCCTCCGCGAGCGCCACGACCGTCAGCATGCCGGCGATCGCCAGGACGATGCCGACGCCCTGGCCGGCGCTCGGCTGATCCCCCATCGCGATGCCCGCAAGGACCGGGATGATCACCCCCGCTGCCGAAATCGGCGCGACGACGCTCATCGGTCCGATCGCCAGCGCCCGATACAGCGATGTGAGCCCCACCGCCGTAGCGGTCGCGGCAGCCAAGCCGAGCAGGAAGGTTCGCCCGTCGATCGCGGGCGCCTTCGTGATCACCACCATCACGGCTGCCGCGAACGCCCCCACGAACAGCATTCCGGCGACGACGACCAACACCGGCACTCGCCGGGACTGCAGCCCGGCGCCGAAGTCGGCGACGCCCCAAAACAGCGCAGCCACCACCGAAAGGACGATCGCCGACGCGGCTTATCTCCGCAAGCCCAGAGACATCAAAACGCGGTGGTTCCCACGTCGACCACGGAGCTGCCCCCGTCCACGGTGAGCACGGCACCGGTCACGAAGGTCGCGTCCCCAGACGCGAGGAACGCCACGGTCGACGCGATCTCCTCGGGCTCGGCAGGGCGCCCCGCAGGAACATGCTGCACCGCTGCGGCGTAGGCGCCCTCACGATCCGTGCCGATCGCTTCCCCCAGTCCGTCCATCTCCATGTCGGCCATCGGGGTCCGCACCCATCCGGGGCAGACCGCGTTGACGCGAATCTCAGGTCCCCAGTCGATCGCGACCTGCTTCGTGAGCATGACCAGGCCGGCCTTGGCGACGCAGTAGGCGACCGACTCGGGGGCCGCCAGCAGACCGGCAACCGAGCTGACGTTGACCACCGAGCCCCCGTTCGACGCGCGCAGCGGCTCGAACGCGGCGCGCATGACCAGAAACGGGCCATGAAGGTTGACCTCAAGCGTGCGTCGCCACGTCTCGCGATCGATCTCCGTGATGGAACCCGCGCCCGCGGTCCCGGCATTGTTCACGACCACGTCCAGGCGGCCACCGCCGTGGGCGGCCGCCGCCTCCACGGCCCGGATGACGGACGCCTCGTCGGAGACGTCAGCGGTGACGGCCGTGGCGCTACCCGGCGGCAGGCGCCCTGCGATTTCCTCGAGCAGCTCGCCGGCGCCTGCCGGCGAGGGTGACCCGGGCGCCTTCCTCCGCGAGCCTTTGAGCGACGGCGCTGCCGATACCGGTGCCCGCACCGGTCACCAGCGCGGCTCGGCCCTCCATCCTGGCCGGTGCCATCAGACCGCGGCGCCGGTGGCTGACCAAGCCGCCCGCGCCGTCTCGATGCCACCGTTTTGCTCGACCACCTCGCCGACGCGAGCCACCGCCTCGCGGCACAGCTCTCCCCACTGCGCGGCGTCGTCGATGAACTGGTTCGGCTTGAAGCAGAACGACGAGAAGCCTCGCGCGAGCTGTCGTGGAACCGCGTCCTCGATCGCCTCTGCGAGGTCGGCGGTCGATTCGTCGTCAGGGAAGGTGCCCCGCAGGCCACCGACCAACTCGATCTCGCTCGGGTCACGCCCAGCGGCCCGCAGCCCGTCCGCCAGTCAGCGCGAGCCCCTCGTCGGGGATCGTCCCCAGCGGGTTGAAGCCGCTGCCGTACGCGGCCATCCGGCGGACCAGCGCCGGATGGACCGACCCGCCCCCGAACCAGAGGCGTGGGCCCTCCGGCCTGAATGCCCGCGGCTCGAGCCACACGTCGTCGAAGCGAAAGAACTCGCCCTCGAAGCTCGTCGGCGACCCGCGCCAGACCGCCTCCCAGACGGTGAGCTGCTCGTCAAGGATGCGGCCGCGACGGCGAAAGTCGACGCCGAGGGCCTCGTATTCCTGCTGGTGCCAGCCGACCGACGGCAGCACGACCAGCCTGCCGCCAGAGAGCAGGTCAAGCGTGCCCAGCTCCCTGGCCAGAAGCAAGGGATGCCGCAGCGGCGCGAGGATCGCTCCGGCCACGAGCCTCAGGCGCTCAGTCGCAGCGGCTATGGCGCTCAGGAGCACGATCGAGCTCGGCCACGGCGTCTCGGGGTCCTGGTTGCCCGGCAGGGCGTAGTCGCGGGGGTTGCTCATGAGCCCGTCGGCGCTCGCGTCCGCGCCCAGCACCACGTGCTCGCTGAGCATGACGGCGTCCACGCCCGCCTCCTCCGCCTCCTTGGCGAGGCCGATCAGGGCCATCGGATCCCCCTCGGGGACGATGGTCCAGTTCTCGGTCAGGACCAGGATCAGGCGCGGCCTGTCAGCCACCTGGAGCCTCCCTCGGCAGGAGGATCGCCGCTTCGCCGGCCCAGCCGATGGCCACCGAGGTCCCGATCTCGAACGGGTGCTCCGGCGTGGCCGGCACCTCGGCCTTGACCAGCTCCTCGATCCCGGCCACCTCGAGCTGGTACGAGAAGGCGGTGCCGCGATACGCAACGTCGCGGACGATGGCGCCCAGCCCATGCTCACCCGGCTCCCCGGATTCGACCGTCACGCTCTCGGGCCGCAGCACCAGCCACGCCGGCCCGGCGGGCGCATCTGCGCCGACCGGCACGGCGGATCCCGCGAGCTTTGCGATTGGCCTCCCGCCCTTGCCATCGACCTCGCAAGCAAGCACGTTGGCGTTGCCGACGAACCCTGCCGCATAGGGAGTGGCCGGGCGCCGGTAGATCGTCGTCGGGTCGGCCAGTTGGTCGATCCGACCGTGCTCGAAGACCGCGATCCGATCCGAGAGCGCCAGCGCCTCGCGCTGGTCGTGCGTGACGTAGACCCACGTGGCCCCGGTCTCGCGGTGAACCCGTCGCAGTTCACCTTCCATCTCCACGCGGATCTTCAGGTCCAAGGCGCTGAGCGGCTCGTCGAGCAGCAGCACCTGCGGGCGCTTCACCAGCGCGCGAGCCAGGGCAACCCTCTGCATCTGACCGCCGGAGAGCTCGCCGGCGCGGCGCCGTTCATAGCCGGGCATACGCACGAGGTCCAGCGCCCAAGCGACGCGCTCCTCCACGTCGGGCTTCGGTACCCGGTCGACCCTCAGCCCGAAGGCGACGTTCTCGAACACGTCGAGGTGTGGAAACAGAGTGGGGCGCTGGAAGACCATGTTCACGGGCCGGCTGTGGGCGCTGACCGAGGACATATCGCGCCCTCCGATCGCGATCGTTCCCTCGGTCGGCTCGATGAAGCCGGCGATCACGCGAAGCAGGGTGGTCTTGCCGCACCCGGATGGCCCGAGGAAGGTGACGAACTCGCCGGCCGGGATCTCCAGGTCCACGTCACGCAGCACCGTCTGGCGATCGAACGCGTGAGAGACGCCTCGGACCTCCAGGCCGCCTTCGGTCTGTTGCTCACTCACGGCTGGACTCCGATCGTCTCGGCATTCCGATCGTTTCGCGCGGCGCGCAGGGTCGCGATCGCGGCCACCACCCAGACGAGCAACGTGATCGCCAGCAAGATCGTCGATGCCACGTTGATTCCCGGATCGACCGTTCGGCCCAGGCGACCGAAGATGTAGACGGGCAGCGTCTGCTCGTTGCCGATCACCAGGAACGTGATCAGGAACTCGTCGAAGGAGAGCATGAACGCGAGCGCAGCCGCCCCGGCCAGGACCGGTGCGATCTGCGGAAGCGTCACCCGTTTGAACACCGTCCACGGGGGCGCACCCAGGTCGCGCGCCACCTCCTCGATCGACAGGTCGAGCCGATCGAGCGCGATCCGCAAGAGGATGAAGACGAACGGGAAGGCGAATACGACGTGCGCGATCAGCACGGTCAGCAGTGACGGCTCGAACTGGATGCGGGCGAGAAAGGTCAGCAGCGCGGCGCCGATGAAGAGCCCGGGCAAAAGCACCGGTGCGATGAAGAGGAACTGGAGCGGGCCGCGCAGCCGCGAGGTGCTGCGCGAGACCCCGTACGCGGCCGGCGTTCCAAGGACCACCGTCAGAACGGCCGTCGCGACCCCGAGGATGAGGCTGTTGACGGAACGCCTCGGAGAAGGTGGTGTCGTTGAAGACCTCGTCGTACCAGCGGGTCGACAGACCCTCGAACGGGAAGCTCAGTCCGCCGCCTGCATGGAACGAGAAGAGGACGACGATCGCAAGCGGGGCGAAGAGGAACACCAGCGTCGCCACCACGACTGCTCCCGAGGCCATCCCGCGGCGCCGCATCATGTCCCCCATTCGACGCGACGCACGCCCATCAGCCGCATGCCGAGCAGGAGCAGGCCCTGGATCACCAGGTAGGCGAGCACGACGATGATCGCCAGCGCGGCGCCGAGCGGATAGTCGCCCTGGGCCTTGAAGTAGTTCTGAATCTGCACGCCGACCATCGAGCTCTCGGGGCCGCCGAGGAACTGCGGGGTCACGTAGTCGGCAGAGGCGACCACGAAGCAGAGCATGAACGCGGCCATTGCCGGGACCGCGATCAGCGGCGCGACGACCCGCCTCCAACGCTCGATCGCCCCCGCACCGAGATCTTCGGAGGCTTCGAAATAGCGTTCCTCGAGGGGTCGGAACCCTGCGTAGAGGATGAGGATCACGAACGGGAGCAGGATGTGCACGATCGCGACCACCACCGCGAACCGGCTGAACACGAGGAACCCCAGGGGCTGGTCGATCGCGCCAAGCGACTCGAGCGCTGAATTGATCACCCCTTCGGTTCCCAGCATCGTCCGCCAGGCGTAGATGCGGACGAGGTAGGAGGCGAACAGGGCGGCGATGACGAGCAACAGGATCAGGTTCTGAAGCCGGCCTGCGTGGTAGCGAACCCAGTACGCGAACGGGATGCCGATCAGGAGGCAGACGATGCCGACGAGCAGCCCGACGATCGCGGAGTTGAACAACAGGTCCCCGGTACTTGGGGCTTGAAACACATCGACGTAGTTCTGAACTGTGAACGGGGTATCAGCGCTGAACGAGAAGGTCGCACCGGTCAGGAAGCTGTAGACCACGAAGACAGCGACCGGAATCGCGAAGAAGACCAGCAACCCGAGCGCTGCTGGCAGCATCAGTGCGAGCGCGCGGGGCCTCGAGCCGCGTCGCGATTCGATCGCCGCCGCTGGTCCTCCGTCTAGCTCGTCAGCTGAGTGAAGCGCTCGATCCACTCGCCCTGCGTAACGTACTCGTCGGATTCCAGGGGCGCGAGGATCTGGAGCGGGGCGTCCTCAAGGATCGTGTCGAGATCATCCGCTGGATACAGGCGTCGGTCCGGCGGCAGGAACTCCTCCGCGCCCTCGACGACGACGCCCCCGGCGAACCCCTCCGAGATTGCCGCATTGGTCTTCGGGTCCAGCACCTGGTTTATGAAGGCGTATGCGGAATCCGGGTTGTCGGCTCCGGTCGGGATGCCGTAGCCGTCGGTGAACGACATGTTGCCGCCCTTGACGTCGATCACGTCAGTCGCGGCGGCGCCCTTGCCCCCGGCGCCGTTGGCGAACACCGTGAACTGGGGCGTGCCCAGGAAGGCCGCGATGACCTCGCCGGACACGAGCTGGGTGACGATGTCTCCTGGAGAGGCAGCCACCGACTTCGATTGGTCGATGAACTGCTGGAACAGGTCCGCGAGCTCGTCGATGCGATCCTTGGGCACCTGGCCCTGCTCGATGCCGAGCATGTCGGAAAGGACCCCGAAGGCGCCGTTCGGCTCGGCCCAGGTGACGATCTTGTCCTTGAACTCGGGCTCAAGCAGGCCTCGGTACTCGGACGGTGGATCGGTGACCTCGTCGCTGTTGTGGACCAGGGAGAAGGCCTGGAAGAAGGAGGGCACGAACAGTCGCTCTCCGTCCTCGATCCATTGGGGGTTGTCCTCCTGCCAGCGCGGCAGCAGCCCCTCGAGGTTGGGGAGCTTCTCCGTATCGAGCGGCTGAAGGATGTCAGCGGTCTGGAGGCGCTCCGTGACGATCGACGTGTAGGCGAGCAGGTCGGTGCCGCCGCTGGCCTGCAGCTTGGGGGTGATTTCGTCGAGGGTCGGCATGAACGCCGCCTTCACGGTCGCGCCATCGGACTTCAGGAACGCCTGAACCTGCGGTACAGCGGCGAGATCCTCACCTTCCCATCCGTAAGAAGTCGATTGTTCCGCTGGCGGCGGGTGTCTCGCCGGACGCCGCTGTGGTCGTGCCCGATCCGCCATCGTCGCCGCCGCAGGCCGCGAGAACTCCCGGGAGCGTGAGCCCAGCGACGGCACCGGCGCCGTAGCGCAGCACCCGCCGGCGCGTCAAACCGACCTCCATCAGCTCGTTGAACGATCCGGCACGCTGCGGGTCAGATTCCACGACGACTCCTCCTCATGGGCATCGGATTCTCGCCAGGTCGAGCGATTGCTCGCTCGGGTCCATTCTTGTCGTATGTATACATTATGTAGGCCGCGGAAGTCAAGATGGGCAGCACGGGCGCTAGTCGCGCAGCCCCTGCTGGGCCTCGAGCTGCGCCACCTCGGCCTCGATCGCTTCCTCGTCGAATCGAAAGTACGAGCGCGGCGGCAGGATGCCCCAGGCGTTGGCGCCGTGCGGATCGTCCTCGAAGAATCGCGGCGCGTGGTCGGGCTCGAGCTGTTCCATGTCGCAGAACAACTCGACGAACAGCCCTTCCTCGACCATGCGGCAGTACGCGAACAGGTTCTGGGCCATCGTGTGTCGCCCGGGGCCCCAGGCGATCGGCCGCCGGTGCTGGGCGAGATGGTCGAGCGCAACCCGCATCTCCCCCCAGTCGACGAGCTCGAAAGCGATGTGGTGGACGTGGGCGTAGCCCTTGTCGAGGAAGGCGACTACGTGGTGGTCGCGGTCGGCGTGCATCCAAACCGCGCCGTCACCCACCCAATCGGTGACCGCGATTCCGAGCGCGCGCTCGTACCACTCGGCCATCCGCCGCGTGTCCCCCGTCAGGTAGTTCACGTGCTGGAGCCGCCTGGGGTGCAAGCCCGGTAGGTCCTCGGTGTAGCGGGCCACCGCGGGAATTCGATCCTCGGGAATCACCCGTTCGACCAAGACGATCGCGTTGCCGTCGGGATCGTCGACCCGGAGTCCGCGACCGCGGACCGGGACCGCTACCTCCTCGGGCTTCGAGCCGGCGTTGCGAAGCTTGAGCTCGGCCATGTCGAGCGAGATCCCCGAACGCAACTCGTAGCCGATGTGCCCAAGGCGCCCGCCATCGTCGGATTGGCGCAACTCGAGGCAGAAGTCCTCGTAGGCGCAGCGCAGCAGCGTCGCCCCGTCGGCGTCCGCGCGAGTAAGGCCAAAGAGGCGCGACCAGCGCTCGGCCGCTTCGGCCACGTCATCGACGAGCAGGGTTGCGTGGTGGGCGCGGAGGACCATCGCCGCTACCCACCGTAACCGCCGGCGGCAGCCTCGCGCTCGGCCTCGTCCTCCGGCATCGCCAGCGCGACGTGCAGCGTCTGGGCGCTGACCTCGGGGCGCGCGCCTACGTCCTCGAGCTCGCGGTCGAGCTCCACGATCTGGTTGCGAAGACGACCGACGCCCTCGACCTCTACCTCGACCGTGTCTCCGGGCTCGACGGGGCGCGAGTTCGCCGGCGTACCGGTGAGCAACACGTCGCCGGGCTCGAGAGTGATCAGCCGCGAGACGTCGGCGATCTGGTAGTCGAACGGGAACAGCAGGTCGCTCGAGGTGCTCCCTTCCTGCACCTGCTCGCCGTTTACGAACGTGCGTATCACCAGCGCGGCCGGGTCGACGTCGGCCGCATCGACGAGCGCCGGGCCCAGCGGGCAGAAGCCGTCCTGACCTTTGACGCGAAGCATCGAGCCGCGGTCGATGTGGCGGAAGTCGTGGACGCCGAAGTCGTTCGCGACCGTGTACCCGGCGACGTGGTCCAGCGCCTCGGCGCGCGAGACCGCTGCTGCAGCGCTCGCCGATGACGACGGCGATCTCGCCCTCGTAGTTGAGGAACCGGCAACCGCGTGGGCGTGCGACCGGCGCCTCGTGCGCCGAGAGCGAGCTCGGGGGCTTCAGGAAGTACGAGGGTGCCTCGGGAGGCGCGTCCATCCGGTATTCGTCGCAGCGCGAGCGGTAGCTCAGGTGGGTGGCGACGATCTTCGACGGCTCCACCGGAGCCAGCCATTCGGCCTCGCCCGCGTCCACGTGCGAAGCGCCCTCGAGCTCGATCAGATCGCCGTCGAGGACCCCCGAGGCCGCCCGTCCCTGATGGCGGATTCGAACCCGCCTCACGCGGCAACCCCGGACGAGTCTCGGATCGCCGCGGCGACCAGCGAGTCGTAGAGCCGCTGCCCGCCGCCCTCGAGGTCCTCCTCGGGGTGCCACAGAACAGCGACGCAATAGCCTCGGTCGGAGGTCTCGGCCGCCTCGACGAGTCCGTCGCGGGAATGCGCGGTCGGGGTCAGCGTAGGTGCCAGGGGCTCGACGCCTTGGTGGTGATGGGATCGCACCGTCGCCTCACGCTCGCCGAGAATAGCCTCCAGGCGGGTTCCGGCGACGACCTCGATCGAGTGGCTGGTGAACGTCCCCGGCTCGCCGCGATGGATCCCCTCGGGGTCGGCCAGATGCTGTTCGATGCCGCCCCCTAGCGCGACATTCAGCAGGTGCATTCCCCGGCAGACGCCCAGCACGGGCAGCTCGCGTTCGATCGCCCCGCGGGCGAGAGCGAGCTCGACTCGGTCTCGAAGCGGGTCCGCCTTGTCCTCGTCGGAGTCGACATCGGCGCCGGCGTAGGTGGTCGGGTCGAGATCGCGGCCGCCCGTGAGCAAGAGGCCATCGACGACGTCGAGCGCCAGCTCGGGCGCCTCGGCGTACGTCGCCACGACCGGGAAGATCACGGGCGCCCCGCCGGCGTTGTCGAGCGCCTGGACGTAGTGGGCCCAGACCGCGCTCACTCCGACGTCTGACCAGGGCCCGAAGCTGGCATCTCGGGTGTCGGCAACCGTTCCGATCCGCACTGGCCGTCGGCCAACCATCTGAATAATGTATCCGAAACGATGCTCGGACTCGCCGCTCATCGAACATTCGAATGGATACGAAAATCATGCTCAACGCTACGCTGGCTTTCATGACCCCTGACGATGCAGGTGGCGGGCGCGACTTTCAGGTCCAGAGCGTCGCCGA
Source organism: uncultured Solirubrobacterales bacterium (assembly GCA_963820665.1). Classification (GTDB taxonomy): domain Bacteria; phylum Actinomycetota; class Thermoleophilia; order Solirubrobacterales; family 70-9; genus CAVUAT01. The sequence goes on from CAWGAL010000004.1 coordinate 487,138, forward strand.
CCAGGTCTACGAGGTCCTGCGCGAGCGGATCGCGAGCGGCAAGATCGAGCGTGGTTCGCGCCTGCACCAGGAGGACCTGGCGAAGGAGTTCGGCGTCTCGCGGACGCCGGTTCGCGAGGCCCTGCGAAGGCTCGCCGCGGAGGGCCTCGTCGACCTGTTCGCCAACCGCGGGGCCCGCGTGGCGACCGCGACCGACGAGCAGCTGCGCTCGAGCTATGAGACCCGGCTCGTGGTCGAGCCCGGAGCAGCGCGGATGGCGGCCGAGCGCGGTCTGAGCGAGCCGATGAAGCTGATGCGGGCGGCGATCGCGGACGAGGAGCGCGCCGGGCGATCCCCGGCCAAGCACTTCAAGGCCAACCGCGCCTTCCACCTGGCTCTGGTCAAGGCAACCGGCAACCCGCAGCTGGTGCAGTTCATGGAGCACGTCTGGATCGGGCGCATCGGAGCGACCCTGTACGAGGATCGCCTCGACCCGCCCGGCCTCAACGCCGACCACGACGCGCATCGCTCGATCGCGGAGGCGATCGAGTCCGGCGACGGCGAACGGGCCGAGGACCTGACCCGGGGCCACCTGGTTCGCGCCGTGGAGCTGGTGTTCGCGGAGCGAGAGCGACCGCAGTAGGTCAATCGCGCGGGGTCGTGTCCTCCGCGATCTGCAGCGTCTTCAGCTCCGAGTAGAAGTCGAGGGCGTAGTCGCCCCCCTCGCGGCCGATGCCGCTGATGCCCATGCCGCCGAACGGCGCCGTCAGATCGCGGACCAGGAAGGCGTTGACCCAGGTGGTCCCGGCGCGGACGGCGCGTCCGACGCGCTCGGCCCGCGAGGCCGACTGGGTGTACACCACCGCCGAGAGCCCGTACTCGGTCGAGTTGGCAAGCGCGATCGCCTCGTCCTCGCCGCCGAACGTCTGCAGCGTCAACACCGGTCCGAAGACCTCTCGCTGGACCACCTCGGACTCGTTGGACGCCGGCTCGATCAGGGTCGGCTCGTACCAGAGGCCGGACGGCCCGCCCACGTCCGCGCGGCGGCCGCCGAAGATGATCCTGTCGCCGGCCGCGCGGGCGCGCTCGACGAAGCCCTCGACGCGAGCCAGGTGCAGCGGGGTGGATCAGTGGCGAGATCGTCGTCTCGGGGTCGCGAGGGTCGCCCAGCACCTGCGCGTCGACCTCGGCCCGGAAGCGCTCGAGGAACTCGTCGGCCACCTCGCGATGGACGAGCAGCCTCGTCCCCGCGAGGCACACCTGCCCGGCGTCGTCGTACATCTTGCGCCGCCTTCGCCGCCGCGTCGGCGAGGTCGGCGTCGTCGAAGACCATCAGCGGACCCTTGCCGCCGAGCTCGCCCGTGAACGGGACCAGGTTCGAGGCCGCAGCGCGACCGATCGCGCGCCCGGTCTCCGGAGAGCCGGTGAACGAGATTCGGCTCGCCCCCGGGGGTGCGGTCAGCGCGGCGCCGGCGTCCTCGCCGATCCCCTGGACGACGTTGAAGACCCCGGGCGGCAGTCCGGCCTCGATGGTCAGGTCGGCCAGCAGCGAGCAGGAGAGCGGCGACCACTCGGCGGGCTTCAGGACCACCGTGCAACCGGCTGCCAGAGCCGGAGCCGTCTTCCAGGTCGAGAGCATGAAGGGGGCGTTCCAGGGGGTGATGACGACCGCCGGGCCCGCCGGCATCCGGATCACGCGGTTCTCGGTCCCGTTCGAGCTCCAGACGCGCTCGGTGTAGCCGGCCGCCAGCTCGGCGTAGGCGCGGTAGTTGCGAGCGCCGCGCGCGATCACCCGCGCGCGCAGCGACTCGAGCAGCATCGCCATGTCCTCGCACTCGACCGCGGCGATCCGGTCGACGTTCTCGTCGATCAGGTCGGCGAGTCGGAGCAGGTACGGCAGCCGGCCATCCGCGCCGAGTCCCGCCCATTCGCCGAAGGCCGCGCGCGCCGCTGCGATCGCTGACTCCGCCTCTTTCGGGCCGCCCGCCGAGACCCGAGCAAGGACGCGGCCGTCGATCGGGCTCAGGTCCTCGAAGCGCTCGGCAGACGAGATCCGCTCGCCTCCGATGAAGTGGTCGGTGCTGACCTCGACCCCGGCGACTTCGGCGACCGACTCGCGCGTGGCCGATGTGCTCACAGTTCCACCAGCGTTTCGAGATCGTCGACCGAGTAGCCGAGGGTGAAGCGGAAGCCCTTGCCCACCCGCACGGGAGCCAGTGCCGCGTGCTCCTCGTTGGGGGCTTCGTAGAGGGTCAGGGTGGCGTCCCCCTCCCAGATCTCCGAGGCCGAGCGGTCGTGGCCGAGCGACTTGACGAGCTCGTGGACGGCCGGCTCGTCGTGACGGCCCTTGCCCAGGCGCGGCAGGTGGCGAACGTTGACGATCGGCGGGTCGTTGTGCGTGGGCCCCTCGGCGCTCGGCTGCCGCAGGGTTACGGTGGCCTCGGCGAGCCGGCGGTCGTTGGCCGCGCAGGTTCCGGCGAAGCGCGAGCCGGGGCGGATGCCCGGGTCGGCCGCGGTCTCGAGCCCGAACGTGCGCGTGATCCAGATCGAGCCGAGCTTCTTCGGGAACCCCTGGATCCACCCGCGGGCGAGCGCGAAATCGCGATCCACCCAGATGTACGGGCAGTACGCAACCTCGTCACCTTCATACAGCGCGTTGATGGTGATGAAGAACTCCTTGTACTGCGCTCGGGCAGGGTCCAGCAGCTCGTCCCCGCCGTCGCTGCACGATTGCCAATCGATGAACATCGCCGCTGCCCGACCGCCGTCGGGATGCGGTTCGAGCGGCTCCGGCAGCACCGCCGCTGCGGCGGCCGGGTCAGCCCAGAACTCGATCACGAGCATGTCGCCGACGTAGCGCCACGGCGGCGCGGGGACCAGGCTCGAGCGGCCCTCAGGTGAGCGCGGCGCGGAGTATCCCTTCAGAGCCATCCCCGAATAATGTATCCATCCACCTTACGTTCGAAGCGCTATTCCGACAGCCCGGCGGCTTCGAGGGCATCGGCGGGATCCCAGTAGCTGACGTAGCGCAGGATCTTGCCGTCGCGGAGCGTGAACAGATCACCCAGCTCGTGCTCCCAGGGCAGTCCGCTCGTCTTCCCCCGGGCGGTCTGCCGGGAGAGCACCAACACCCGGTCACCGCCGAGATCGATGATTCGCTCGGCCTCGAGATGCAGATCCGCCAGCGCGTCGATGTAGTCGGACAGTGCGACCCCGAACTCCTCGATCCCCTGCCAGTCCCCGTTGATGCCCGGGAGCTCCGATCCAATCCGCGAATGCTCGACCTCGGGGTCGAAGAAGTCACCGGTGCGAAGGTCGCCGCCTTCCCATCTCGCGTAGAGGCGACGCACAACCTCGACGTTCTCCTCTGACATGCGGCTCAGTATCGCCGAGCGAAGCAACCAACCACAGAGTCCCTGCTACGGGTCCAGGCCGACGGCCTTGAGTGCCTCGCCCCTGTCGGTGAAGCCGTTAACCCGAACGATGAGGCCATCTCGGAAGGCAAAGGCCGTCGGAAGCTCCTCCTCGACTTCGATGCCACCCCTTCCTCGAAAGACCCACCGATCGATCGTGAGAATCTCGCCGTTCGGAGTCTCGATTGTCTCTTTGCGTTCGGCAGTCACCTTCACCCAAGCCTCGGTGATGCCCCGGATCCACTCCATCACTCCCTCCCGGCCGCGAAACTCCGCTTCCTGGTCAGGAGGCAAGATCCCGGGATGAAACTCAACGTCAGGGTCGTAGTACTGCAGGGCGCCTTTGATGTCCCCACGGTTGAAGGCCTCGAACACCAGCCGTAGGTTGTCGATGTTCTCGTTTGACACCTGCTCGCTCAGCCCCGCGGCCTCGATGGCCTGAGCGCGGTCCGCAAAAGCCGCTGTTCGGACCGCGATGCCATCTCGAAACGAGTCGACCATCCATGAGTGGTTCTCCACCTCGGTGTCAGTTCCCCGGATGCGTCCCCGCTGGATGACGGCGGAAAAGATCTCATCGCCCGCGTCGATGATCTCCGTGACCTCGATCGTCAACCCGTCGAAGGACTCCACCCACGCGGTCACCCACTTGCCCCCGGCCTCACCGCGGTAGGTCCCCGCGTCGGGCATCTCCGACGTGGTGACGAACTCCCAGTCGTCTCCGACGTCGGCCATGCGGCTGAAGTCTCCGCGTGCAAAGTCCTCATATCTCGCGCGAACCTGCTCAGCGTTCTGCTCTGACATCGCAGGCCAGTATCCCTTCTGGGACGGGGCTCGGGGCTAATCGGACGCCAGTCCGAATGCGCGCCGGCAGAGCAGCAGGCATAGAATTAGCCGCCAACGAGGAGGTCTTCGCATGGCGCAATCGACGATCGATCCCACCTTCTACCGGACCGCTGCAGAGGCCGCGGCCGCTCCCGGCGAAGAGCTCGCCTACGTGGTCGCCTTCGACCGCGCGGCGGAGAAGAACGACGCGATGACGGTCGTCGACGTGAACCCGGCCTCTGACGACTACGGGCGGGTGGTCGGCTGGACCGACGTCCCCTCCCTCGGTGACGAGCTGCACCATTTCGGCTGGAACGCCTGCAGTAGTGCGCTCAAGCACGAGGGCCACGATATGGACGGCCTCTCGCGCCGCTACCTCCTGGTGCCCGGGCTGCGCTCGTCGAACATCTACGTGCTTGACACCGGGCCGGACCCCCGCCAGCCGACGCTTGTCAAGACGATCGACGGCACGACCCTGTCCGACAAGGCCGGCTACTCCCGGCCGCACACCCTCCACTGCGGGCCCGACGGGGTCTTTCTCACCTGCCTCGGCGGCGCCGAGGGCGACGACGACGGGCCAGGCGGGATCGCGCTGCTCGACCACGAGACCTTCGAGGTCCTGCGCGCCTGGGAGACCGACCGCGGGCCGCAGCACTTCCACTACGACGCCTGGTGGCACCTCAACCAGAACGTGCTGATCTCCAGCGAGTGGGGCAGTCCCTCGATGATCGAGGACGGCATCGTGCCGGACCTGCTGCTGGGCCAGAAGTACGGCCACGCCATCCATTTCTGGGACCTTGCCGAGGGCAAGCACCTCCAGCGCGTCGACCTCGGTGCCGAGCACCAGATGGCGCTGGAGGTCCGCCCGTCCCACGACCCCGACGCGACCTGGGGCTTCGTCGGCGTCGTGATCTCGACCGAGGACCTCTCCGGCTCGGTCTGGCGCTGGTTCCGCGACGGTGACGAGTGGAAGGCCGAGAAGGTCATCACCATCCCCGCCGAGCCCGCCGACGCCGACGTGCTGCCGCCCGCGCTGAAGCCCTTCGGCGCAGTGCCGCCGATCATCACCGACATCGACCTCTCGGTCGACGACAAGTTCCTCTACGTGTCCTGCTGGGGCACAGGCGAGATGAAGCAGTACGACGTCTCGGACCCCGCGAGCCCGAAAGAGGTGGGGTCCGTGCGGCTCGGCGGCATCGTCGACCGCGCCCCGCATCCGGCCAGGCCCGAAATGGCGCTATCGGGCGGTCCGCAGATGGTCGAGGTCAGCCGCGACGGCAAGCGGGTCTACTTCACCAACTCCCTCTACGGGGCATGGGACGACCAGTTCTACCCGGACGGGGTCGGCGCCTGGATGGCGAAGCTCGACGCAGACCCCGGTGGCGGGCTGAGCATCGACGAGCGCTTCTTCCCGCACGGCGACGAGTTCCGAGGCCTGCGCGCGCACCAGATCCGGCTGCAGGGCGGCGACGCGTCGTCGGACTCCTACTGCTACAGCTGACCACAGGCAGCCATTCGAGAGTCCCTGATGGATGGTTCTCGAACCGAACGACCGTTCGCGCGATCCTGCGGCTGCGTGACCTACTCCGCTAGCCCGGCGGCTTCGAGAGCCTCTTCATGGTCGAGGAAGGTCCGAACCCGAATCCCCTTGCCGTTCTTGAGATCGACCACGGAGCCAATAGGGGATTCGGTTTCGGCCCCGCTCGCCGTGCCACGCGTGCGGATGTGGCCGATTCCGACTATCCGGTCGCCAAGGTCCCGGACCTCTGAGTACTCGGCCTGAAGGTCGGAGAGGGTCTCGGACAGGTCTCGGAGAAACTCGCGGATGCCCTCGTGCCCCCGGTACACGGTTCGTTTCCCTCCCAGCCCCATCAGAATCGCCGAATGCCACTCGACATCGGGGTCTAGTTCCGGCAACACCGATTCGACATCTCGGCGGTTGATCGCGTCAACGGTTCGTTTGAAGACCTCAATGTTCTCCTTCGACATCGCCCGCCCAGTATCCCGTCTTGGCGCGAGCAACCAACCACAAGGTGAGCGACGGGACTTGAACCCGCGACCACCTGGACCACAACCAGGAGCTCTACCAACTGAGCTACGCCCACCGCGAGTGGGTCAAATCTAGCGCGAGGCTGGAGCCTCGTGGAGGCCGAAGCTCGAGCCCTGGTCGTCGGTGCAGAGGGCGAACCGGCCGAACACCTCGACGTTCTCGTCGCTGTCGTCCAGGGTCTTCGCCTCGCCGCCGAGCTCGGTGACCTTCGCCATCGCGGCGTCCAGGTCTGGGACCTTGAAGAAGGCGTACATCGCCGAGCCGGCGTCGCCCGTGTGGACGCCGCCCGGCACGCCACCGGTCCCGACGACGAAGCCGTCTCCGGATGGGCCTGTCTCGAAAGTCCAATCCCCGAAGAGCCCTCCGTAGAAGGCGCGCGCCTTCTCGGCGTCGCCGGTCCCGATCTCGAAGAAGCTGATCTCGCCGCTCATCTGAACCTCCTGGTCGCGAGCGCCCCCGGCAAGATTCGAACTTGCGACATCCGGCTTAGAAGGCCGGCGCTCTATCCAGCTGAGCTACGGGGGCGGGCGGGCGCAGGGTACCTGCGCGCCCAGCGCCTCAGGAGCCGAATCTCTCAGCCTCCTCCGAGCCGCCGGTGGCGTCGCCCTCGCTGTAGGAGTGAGCGCCGGTCCCGGCGAGCTTGCCGCCCTGGACGATCAGGTACTCGTCGCGGATCGGCTTGCGCTCGAAGTGGCACTCGAGGATCTCGCGGGTGCCGGCCGCGTAGCGAGCCTGAGCCGAGAGGCTCGTGCCGGAGGTGTGGGGGGTCATGCCGTGGTGGGGCATCGTCCGCCAGGGGTGGTCCTGCGGCGCCGGCTGCGGGAACCAGACGTCGCCCGCGTAGCCGGCGAGCTGGCCGGACTCGAGCGCCCGCACGATCGCGTCGCGGTCGCAGATCTTGCCCCGCGCGGTGTTGACGATGTAGGAGCCACGCTTCATCTTGGCGAGCATCTCGTCGTCGAAGAGGTGCTCGGTCTCGGGGTGGAGCGGGGCGTTGATCGTGACGACGTCGCAGACCGGGACCATCTCCTCGGCGCTCGCGTGGAAGGTCGCGCCGAGCTCCTCCTCGACGTCGGTCGGAAGGCGGTGGCGGTCTGTGTAGTGCAGGCCGACGTCGAAGGGCGCCAGGCGCTTGAGGACCGCGTGGCCGATGCGCCCGGCGGCGACGGTGCCGACCTGCATGCCCTCGAGGTCGTACTCCCGTGACGCGCAGTCAGCGATGTTCCAGCCGCCGTCGACCACGGTCTTGTACGAGGGGATGTAGTTGCGCACCAATCCCAGGATCATCATCACCACGTGCTCGGAGACGCTGATCGAGTTGCAGTAGGTCACCTCGGCGACCGTGATCCCGCTGTCGATCGCGGCCTGCAGATCGACGTGATCGGATCCGATGCCGGCGGTGATCGCCATCCTCAGGTTCGGGGCGTTGCCGATCCGCTCCGCGGTCAGGTAGGCGGGCCAGAAGGGCTGGGAGATCACGACCTCGGCATCCGGCAGGTGCTTTTCGAACTCCGAGTCGGGACCATCCTTGTCGGAGGTGACCACCAGCTCGTGGCCGGCGTCCTCGAGGAACTTGCGCAGCCCGAGCTCGCCCGAGACACAGCCGAGCAACTCGCCGGGGGTGAAGTCGATCGCGCTCGGCGTCGGCGTGGTCTGCCCGTCGGGGTAGCTCTCGAGCGCGGGGATCTCGTCGCGCGGGTAGGCGGGCGGGTAGCCGTCCACCGGGTCGTCGTAGAGAACGCAGAGGATCTTCGCCATCGGTCTAAGCCTCCATCGGGTTGGGGGTCAGGTTCACGGATTCGAGTCCTGCCCGGGGACCCAGCTGGTCCCCGCCAGGGGGACCTTCGACATCGCCGAGGCCTCAAGCGTAAGCGCGACCATGTCCTCGGGCTCGAGATTGTGCAGGTGGGACTTGCCGCAGGCGCGGGCGAGGGTCTGGGCCTCGAGCACCATCGCCCGGAGGTAGTTGGCAATCCTGCGGCCGCCCAGCTCGGGGTCGAATCGGCTCGCCAGCTCTTCGTCCTGGGTCGAGATCCCGACCGGGTCGCGACCTTCGTGCCAGTCGTCGTAGAAACCCGCCGAGGTGCCGATCCGCTCGTATTCCTCCTCGAACTCGGGTGCGTTGTCGCCCAGTGCGACCACGGCCGCGACACCGATCGAGACGGCGTCGGCGCCCAGAGCCATCGCCTTGGCGACGTCGGCGCCGGACCGGATCCCGCCCGACACGACGAGCTGGACCTCGCGGTGCATGCCCAGCTCCTGGAGCGAGGCGACCGCGAGCGGGATCGCGGCGAGGATCGGGATGCCGACGTGCTCGATGAACACGTCCTGGCTCGCCGCGGTCCCCCCCTCCATCCCGTCGAGCACGATCACGTCGGCGCCCGCCTTGACCGCGAGCGCGACGTCGAAGTAGGTGCGGGTGGCGCCGACCTTCACGTAGATGGGCTTCTGCCAGTCGGTGATCTCGCGCAGCTCCTCGATCTTGATCTCGAGGTCGTCGGGGCCGGTCCAGTCGGGGTGCCGGCAGGCGCTGCGCTGATCGATCCCCTTCGGGAGGTCCCGCATCTCGGCGACCCGGTCCGAGATCTTCTGGCCCAGCAGCATTCCCCCGCCGCCGGGCTTTGCGCCCTGGCCGACCACGACCTCGACCGCGTCGGCCCGCCGCAGGTCATCGGGATTCATGCCGTAGCGCGAGGGCAGGATCTGGTACACGAGCTTGGAGGAGTGATCGCGCTCCTCGGGGAGCATCCCCCCGTCGCCGGTGGTGGTCGAAGTGCCGACGGCGCTCGCGCCCCGGCCGAGCGCCTCCTTGGCCGGCGCCGACAGCGCGCCGAAGCTCATGCCCGCGATCGTGATCGGGATGTCCAGCTCGACCGGCCGCTTCGCGAAGCGCGTCCCGAGGGTGACGTCGGTGGCGCAGCGCTCGCGGTAGCCCTCCAGCGGGTAGCGCGAGACGCTGGCGCCGAGAAAGAGGAGGTCGTCGAAATGGGGCACCCGGCGCTTGGCGCCGAAGCCGCGGATGTCGTAGATCCCCTCGCGGGCCATGCGGTGGATCTCGTGGATCGTGTTGCGGTCGAACAGCGCCGATTCCCGCAGTCCGGGGCGCCGGCGGCCCTCGAGACCCGGCTTGAAGCCCTCCTGCTTGGCGAGCGCGTCGAACTCGGCCATCAGTAGGCGCCCGGCGTTGTCGATATCGAAGTTGTAGAGCTGCCGTGCGGAGCCGTAGCGGCGGAACTCGTTCGGGTCGAGGTCCGCCCCACCTCGCTCGAGCAGCTCGGCCAGCTCGGCCACGTGCTCGTCGCGCATCTCCTTCTCGACGCAATCGGCGCCGAGGCTCCTCACCTCGCCGCGCACGTACAGGTGCGCCTCGTAGATCGAGTCACCGAGGTCCTCGCCCGCGTCGCCGCAGACGACGAGGGAGCCCTTCTGCGCCATGAAGGCGCCGACGTGGCCGATCGATCCGTGAACGACGATGTCGACGCCCTTCATCGAGATCCCGCAGCGCGCCGAGGCGCTCCCCTTGATCACGAGGGTCCCGCCGCGCCCGGTCGCTCCGGCGGCTTGACTGGCGTCGCCCTCGATCACGACCGTGCCGGACATCATGTTCTCGGCCGCCCCCACTCCGCAGTTGCCGTCGACCCGCACCGTCGCGAGCTTGTTCATGCCGGCGCAGTAGTAGCCGACGTGGCCCTCGATCTCGACCTCGATCGCGGCATCGAGGCCGACCGCAACCGCGTGGGCGCCGTCGGGGTTCGTGATCCGCCAGCGCCCGGGAGGCTCAGCGCCGGCGTCGTGAAGGCGCTGGTTCAGCTCCCTGACGGTCGTCTTGGACAGGTCCACCGACTCGGCGGCGACGGTCGCGCTCACGAGACCCTCGCCCGCTGCCACGAGTAGACCTGAGCCGGCTCGGGCTCCCAGAGCCGCGCCTGATCGGCCCCCGGCAGCTCCGCTATCGCCCTGTACTCCGAGGCCATCGCCACCCAGTCGTCGGTCTCGGCCATGACGGCCGGCTTGCACGCGATCGGGTCGCGCAGCACCGCGAAGCCGTCGGCGGTCCCGACCGCGAAGGTGTAGAAGCCGTCGAGATCCGTGAGGCAGCCCTCGAGGGCCTGCTCGAGGCTGTCGCCGCGGGCGAGGCGCCAGGTCAGGTAGCCGGCAGCTACCTCCGAGTCGTTGTCGGTCTGGAACTCGATCCCCTCGCGGCGCAGCTGTGCGCGGAGGCGGTTGTGGTTGGAGAGGGACCCGTTGTGAACCAGGCAGAGGTCGAGGCCGGTCGAGAACGGGTGAGAGTGCTCGGTGGTGACCCTGCTCTCCGTCGCCATCCGCGTGTGGCCGAGCGCGTGCGTCGCCGAGATCCCGGCGAGGTCGAAGCGCTCGACGAACTCGCGCGGGTCACCCGCTTCCTTGTAGATCTCGATTCGCTCACCGACGCTCATCACCCTGAGCTCGGGGTGATGATGGGTCAGCCAGGACCCGACCGTCGCCGCGTCCCCCTCGATCACGAACAGCGCGTGCGAGGCTCGCAGCTCGGGCTCGCCGAGCACTCCGAACTCCTCGCCGAGCTCCGCGGCGAGCGTCTGCCACGGATAGTGCTCGTCGGGCGAGTAGAGCGACACCTTGCGGGCTCCCGCCGGCGCGGGATCGCGGTAGAACGCGACTCCCGCGCTGTCGGGCCCACGCGTCGCGAGCTGGCTGAGCATGGCGCCCAGATGGGAGCCGAGATCCTCCTCGATCCCGCTTGACTTACTGAACAGGCCGGCGATGCCGCACATAGGTGAACCTCGCTCTCAGGAGAGCTGGAGATACCGGTCGATCTCCCACTTGGTGATCTGCTCGTGCGCCTGCTGCCATTCGCGCCGCTTGCAGCGGATGAAGTAGTCGACGTAGTCCTCGTCCCCGACCGAGCCGAAGGCCGCGCGCATCACTTCGCTTCCCTCGAGCTCCCGGGTCGCGTCCAGCAGGTTCGCCGGCAGCGTCTCGATGCCCATCTTCTTTCGGTCCTCGACGCTCGTTTCGTACATGCTGCCGGTGCTCGGATCGCCCGGATCGATCCCGTTCTCGATCCCGTCCAAGCCCGCGGCCAGCACGGCGGTCGCCGCCAGATAGGGGTTGCATGCTCCGTCGACGGTGCGGTCCTCGATGCGCCCGTGATCGGGGATGCGGAGCATCACGGTGCGGTTGTTCCAGCCGTAGGTGACGTAGGCGGGCGCCCACGTCGCGCCGCTGGTCGGCGCCCCGATCACCAGGCGCTTGTAGGAGCCGACCGTCGGAGCGGTCAGCGCGATGTAGGCCTTGGCGTGCTTCTTGAGCCCGCCGATGAACTGGTAGCCCTTCTCGCTGATGCCAAGGCCGCGAGGGTCCGACTTCGGGTCCTCGAGGAGGACGTTGGTGTCGCCGTCCCACAGGCTCATGTGCATGTGGCAGCCGTTGCCGGTCAGGTGCGCGAACGGCTTCGGCATGAAGGTCGCGATCAGCCCGCGCTCCTGGGCCATCGCCTCGACCATGTAGCGGTAGAAGACCGCTCGATCGGAGCTCGTGAGGGGATCGGCGGGGCCCCAGTTCTGCTCGAACTGCCCGTTGGCGTCCTCGTGATCGGTGGCGTAGAGCCCCCAGCCCAGCGAGTTGACGTTGTCGGCGACCTCGGAGACGAAGTCGAAGCTCCTGGTCAACGCGCGGATGTCGTAGCAGGGCTGCTCGAGGTCGTCGAGCTTGTCGGCCACCTCGATGCCGCCGTCCTCGGTCTTTCGCACGAGCAGGTACTCGAGCTCGTAGCCGATCATGAACTGGTAGCCCATGTCCTCGCAACGCTTCATCTGGTTGCGCAGGATCGTTCGCGGGCAGTACGGCCACGGCTCACCCTCGACGACGACGTCCGAGGCGAACCAGCCCACGTGGGGCTTCCACGGCAGCGGCGTGAACGACGCCGGGTCGGGCATCGCGATCATGTCCGGGTCGTTCGGCTGCTGGCCGATGTCGCCGGCGGCGAAGCCTGCGAATCCGGCGCCGTCGGTCAGCAGGTCATCGAGCCTGTCGGCGGGGATCAGCTTGGCGCTCGGCCTCGCGTGCATGTCGACGAAGTTGGCGAACAGGAACTCGATCTCGTCCTCGGAGACCTGCTTGCGCACGTCGTCGGACGTGGGTCGCTCGTCTGGGCTCATGGCTGGATGTATCTCACATAGCCGACGTCTCGGCAATGGTCCGCCACGCCAGCATTCATCCCTCCCCTATGTGAGATCACCACATACGCCGCTACCCCGCCTCGACACCCACCACGAAGTCGATCTCGGGGTCGAGGATCTGTTCGATCAGCTCGTCGTCCGGCGTGATCCCCATCTCACGGCAGCGGTTGCGATAGTGGCGGACCTTCTGGTCCTGGTACTTCTGGAGGTCGAGACCGGGGACCGCCTTCTGGTACTCGACCAAGCCGACGACGTTGCCGCGATAGGTGTCGAAGACCTCGTGCACCAGCGCTTCGTACTCGGGGTTCTTCTCGATCAGGGTCCGGCAGGCCCCCGTGCCGAATGTGATGTGGCGCCCCTCGTCGCCGAGAATCAGCTTGAAGCCCTGCTTCAGCCCGGGGAAGGCGTTCCAGAGATCGGTGGTGTCGATCACGATCTCGTACGAGGGCATCGTCAGCACCCCCTCGACGAAGCCGTTGTAGGCCGCCGAGAAACGCACGAAGGCGCGCTCGATTCGCTCCTCGTCGCCCTCCATCGAGGCCTCGAGCAGCTCTCGCCCGTAGGCGGGGAGAGCCTCGTGGAGCACATCGCGGACCGTGAAGCGGCCGCTCGGATCGGCGGTCGCCTCTCGCACGAGGAAGTGCTTCGCCACCTCCTCGGGCTCCAGCACGCCCACGACCTCGTCGTGCCAGCGCATGAAGAACTCCGCGTGCTTGGCCTCCTCCATCAGGAAGGTGGAGAGATAGGTGACCCAGTCGAAGCGGCCAAGCGCGTGTGAGGCGGCGATCATCGGCACCAGCTCGTCGGTCACGGCCTGCTCGCCGGCGAGGAACCGAATCGTGACCCCGAGCAGTCCGTCGCGCTGCTGCTCGTCGATCCGCTTCCAGTCCTCGATGTCCTGGGTGAAATCGAGGTCATCGACGTTCCAGATCCGATTGATCGCGAACTTGTACTTGCGGTAGACGGGGCCCCTGACCATCTTCCGCGTGAAGTGGAAACGCGCGACGACGTCGGGGTCGAGCTCACCCTGGGTCGCGCCGTTGATCGCCTTCGCCATCAGCCGTCCTCCTCGGTTTCGCCGACCTCGGTCGACATGTCGATGATCACGTCGTCCAACTCGAAGCTGTCGTGAGCGTCGGCCATGTGACGCTGCACCGCGTCGACAAGTGCCTGCTCGTCGGCGGCGACGATCTCGGCACCGCAATCGGCGTCGAGGCATTCGTATCGGCGCGGCATCGCTCACCCCCGATCGGGTTCGGTCCGATGGTATCCCGGGTGACCCCGGGCGCTTGGCTTGCGTATTTGTACCAATTTGTCTAGTGTGCGGGAAATGTCCTTTCTCCTCACCTGCCCGCACTGCGGGGAGCGCGAGGTCACCGACTTCTCGTTCGGCGGCGAGGTCGTAGCGCGGCCGACCGCCAAGCCAACCGAGCGCGAGCTCAACACCTACAACTACTTCCGCCGCAACGTCGCCGGCGTCCAGCGCGAGTGGTGGTACCACCGCTCCGGCTGCCGGGAGTGGTTCCTGGCCGAGCGCGACACCACGACGAACGTGGTCAGCTGGGTCGGGCTGCCCGGGACTGACCTGCCGGCGGCCGGGGACGGCGCCGAGCGATGACCAGGCTGCCGCCCCAGCCCAGCGAGCGGATCAGCCGTGGGCGGGCGATCGAGTTCGAGTTCGACGGCAAGAAGGTCGAGGCACTCGAGGGCGACACGATCGGCTCCGCGTTGCACGCCTCGGGTCGCAAGGTGCTCTCGCGCAGCTTCAAGTACCACCGCCCCCGCGGGCTCATGTGCTGCGCCGGCCAGTGCCCAAACTGCATGGTGGACGTCGACGGATGGCCGGGGGTGCGGGCGTGCACCGAGCCCGTGAGGCCAGGGATGAAGGTGGTCCACATGAACGCGACTCCCTCTCTCGAGTTCGACGCGATGCGGGCGACCGACATCTTCGGCACCAGGTTCACGCCGCCGGGGTTCTACTACAAGACCTTCATCCGCCCGCGCCGGCTGTGGCCGCTCTACGAGAAGGTGCTGCGGGGCGCGGCGGGGCTGGGCAAGCTCCGCAAGAGCCAGGCCGATCGCGAGTGGCGCACCGAATACCGCCGCCGCCGGGCCGACATCCTGGTGATCGGCGGCGGCGCCGCCGGCATGGCGGCCGCGCTGCGAGCCGCCGAGATGGGCGCCGACGTGGTGCTCGCTGACGACGGCCCCGAGCTCGGCGGATCCCTGCTGGCGGGCGAGGGCGCAACCGAGGCGCGCGAGGCCGCCGAGCGCATCCGCGCCGCGGGGGTCGAGGTGCTCGCGCCGGCAGCGGCCCTGGGCTTCTTCGACGGCATCGTCCCCGTCTGGCAGGGCAGCACCCTGCACCAGGTTCGTGCCGACCACCACGTCGCCGCGACGGGCTCGATCGAGCAGCCGCTGCTGTTCGAGGGCAACGACCTGCCTGGCGTCATGCTCTGCTCGGGCGCGGAGCGCCTGGCGCGTCTTTACGGCGTCGCCCCCGGCAACACGGCCCTGGTCGCGACCACGGCCGACCGAGGGATCGCCTCAGCTCTGGCGCTGGCGGACGCGGGGGTCGAGATCGCCGCGATCGCAGACGCGCGCGCCGCCGGCGGTGCCGACGCCGAGCTCAGGGCCCGGATCGACGCCGCGGGAATCCGGATGCTCGAGGGCGCCACGGTCGTCGAGGCGATCGGGCGGAAGCACGTCAAGGGAGCCGTCGTCGCGGACCTCGACGCAGCGGGGCGCCCCGACCTCGACACCAAGCGCGGCGTCGATTGCGACCTCATCGCGGTCTCGGGAGGCACCGTGCCGGCAACCTCGCTGCTACTCCAGGCCGGCGCCAAGGCCGCTTGGGACGACGCGTCGGGCGCGTACCTCCCCCAGGACCTCCCAGGCGATATCCACCCCGCCGGTGCCGTCGCCGGCCACTCTTCGACGGGCCTCGCCGCGGCCTCGGGCGCCGTCGCGGGCGCCGAGGCAGCTCTGGCGCTCGAGCTGGGAGTCGACGCCGACCGCGAGCGACTCGAGGCCGACCGCGCGGTGCTGGAGGCCGGCGCGAACGGCTCCTCTGCGGCCGCCCCCGCCCCGCCCCCCGCCGACGGCCACAAGAAGTGCTTCGCCTGCTTTTGCGAGGACGTCACCGCGAAGGACATCAGCTACGCGATCGACGAAGGCTACGACTCGCTGGAGCTGCTGAAGCGCTACACGACGCTGACCATGGGGCCATGCCAGGGGCGTATGTGCCAACTCGCCTCGATCCGCCAGACGGCGGAACACACGGGGATCGAGGTCGCGGAGGTCGGGCTGACGACCGCGCGGCCGCCCTGGTCCACGGTTCCGATGGGGGCGATGGCCGGCCGGCCGTTCGAGCCGGCGAAGCGCTCGGCGATTCACGGCCGCCATCGAGAGCTGGGCGCCAACGTGATGTGGGCCGGCGACTGGCGCCGCGCCTACGACTACGGCGACCCCGAAGCCGAGACGATGGCCGTCCACGACGGCGCCGGCCTGATCGACGTCTCGACGCTCGGCAAGCTGCTGGTTCGCGGCCCCGACGCCGGCTCTTTCCTCAACCGCCTCTACCCAAACCGCTTCGACAACCTGAAGCCCGGGCGCATCCGCTACGGAGTGCTGGGCGATGACGCCGGGAGGATCACCGACGACGGCACGATCTGCCGCCTCGACGACGATTCCTATTACGTCACGACCACGTCGAGCGGCGCCGACGCAGTCGAGGCCTGGTTCGCATGGTGGCTCGCGGACTGGCGGCTCGACGTCCACCTGACGGACCTGAGCCAGGGCCTATCGGCCTTCAATCTCGCCGGGCCGCGCGCCCGCGAGATCATCTCCTCGCTCACCGACCTCGACTGCTCGAACGAAGGCTTCGCCTACCTTGACGGCAAGCGAGCTCACGTCGCCGGCGTGCCCTGCTTGATGCTCCGAATCGGCTTCGTCGGCGAGCTCGGCTACGAGCTCCACTGCCCGGGGGCGCTGGCCCAGCACCTCTGGGACTCGCTGCTCACGGCCGGCGAGGAGCACGGGATCAGGCCGTTCGGCCTCGAGCCCCAGCGGGTGCTGCGGCTGCAGAAACTCCACATCCTGGTCGGGCAGGACACCGACGCCGAGTCGAACCCGCTGGAGGCCGCGATGCCCTGGATCGTCAAGTTCGACAAGGAGGAGGACTTCATCGGCCGCTGGGCGCTGGAGACGGTCGCCGAGCGAGGCGACGAGAAGAACCTGGTCGGCTTCACGGTCGCCAACGGCGCGGTGCCGACCGAGGGCGCTGCCGTGGTCGCCGACGGCAAGCCGATCGGCCTGATCACCTCCTCGCGCTTCTCACCGAAGCTGCAGCGCACGATCGGCATGGCCTGGGTGCCTGCGTCGCTGGCCGAGGACGGCACCGAGCTGACCATCGCCGACGACGGCCGCAAGATCACGGCGCACGTGCACAAGGCCCCCTTCTACGACCCCGACCAGGAGCTGCTGCGCGGATGAGCCCCCGATGAGCTTCGAGTTCCTCGCCCCAGACCAAGCCCTGCAGCACGACGGCGTCGAGCCCGCGGCCCGCAGCCCGATCGAGTGGGCACACCTCGAGGCAGGCGCGCAGCTCGGCGGCATGGCCGGCTGGAACGTGGTCTTCGACTACGGCGCGCCCGAGCGCGAGGCGGCCGCCATCCGCGATGCCGTCGGCGTGGCGGACCTGTGCGCGGTCGGCAAGCTCGAGGTGCAGGGCGACGCGGAGTCGACCGCGTCGATCGTCGCCCGGCTCGCCGGCGGCGCAAGGCTCGAGCCCGGCCGCGCGGTCGAGCACGAGCGCACCTGGTGGTGCCCGGTGACGGCCGGGAAGGTGCTGGCGCTGACGCGGCCCGAGCAGACCGCGTACGTGCGTGAGAACCTGGAGGCCGCGGCCGCCGAGACGCCCTTCGCCTCGGTCACCGAACTGACGGCCGCGCTCGGCTCCAACCTGATCGCCGGGCCCCTCGCCCGCGAGGCGCTGGCGCGAACGACCGCGCTCGACCTTCGCACGGATCACTTCCCCGAGACGGCCTTCGCACCGGTCTCGGTCGCGCGCACGCCCGGCATGGTGCTGCGCTCCCGCGAAGACCGCTACCTGCACATCTTCGGAGCCGGGTACGCGCAGTACAACTGGACCGTCTTCGTGGACGCGGCCGAGAACCTCGGCGGGCGGGCCGTCGGGCTGCAGGCGCTCGCCGCGACCGAAGGGGGCGAGGTGTTCGCCGGTGCGTGAGATCTTCCGCAAGCGCCGCATGTGGCGCCGGCCCGGCGAGCTGCGCGACAGCTACGACGTCGCGATCATCGGCGCCGGCTCGCACGGGCTCGCGACGGCCTACTACCTCGCGCGCGACCACGGCATCACAGACGTCTGCGTGCTCGACATGGGCTACATGGGCTCCGGCGCAGCGGGGCGCAACACGACGATCCTGCGCTCCAACTACAAGACGCCCGAGGGCGCCGCGTTCTACGACGCCTCACTGAAGCTCTACGAGCGGCTGGGCGCCGAGCTTGACTTCAACCTGCTGTTCTCCCAGAACGGGCATCTGACCCTGGCCCACACCGACCGGGCGATGTTCGTGATGACCGAACGCGCCGAGGTCAACCGCCTGCACGGGATCGACTCGCGCGTCGTCCTCCCACCCGAGATCAAGAAGATGGCGCCGGCGATGGCGCTCGGCGAGGACGCCGTGCACCCGGTGCAGGGCGCCCTGCACCACGCTCCCGGCGGAATCATCCGCCACGACGCCGTGGTCTGGGGGCTGGCGCGCGGGGCCGACCGAGGCGGGGCCGAGATCCATCCCTACACGGAGGTGACCGGGGTAGAGCGTTCGAACGGCAGGGCGACCGGGGTGAAGCTCGCAAACGGCCGGACGATCTCGGCCGGCAAGGTCGTCAGCGCGACCGCGGGCTGGAGCTCAACGATCGCCGCGATGGCCGGAATTGAGCTTCCGATCACCACCCACATCCTGCAGGCCTTTGTGACCGAGCCGCTGAAGCCGCTGCTCGACGTGGTGATCGTCTCCTCGCAGATGCACGTCTACATCTCGCAGACCGACCGCGGCGAGTTCCTGGTCGGCGCCGAGATCGAGCCCTGGACCACCTACCGCCAGCAGGGCACGCTCAACTTCATCCAGGAGGCGTCGCGCCACACGCTCGAGCTGTTCCCGCAGCTCGAGCGCGCTCGAATTCTGCGCAGCTGGGCCGGCCTCTGCGACATCAGCCCCGACTTCAGCCCGATCCTCGGCGCGACCGAGGTGGACGACTTCCTGGTCAGCGCCGGCTGGGGCACCTACGGCTTCAAGGCCGCCCCGATCGTGGGAAAGACCCTCGCCGAGCAGGTCGCAACCGGTAGGCCGCCTGCGCTGATCGAGCCGTTCGCTCTCGATCGCTTCTACCGTGACCGCCTGGTCTCGGAGCTGGGGGCGGCGGCGGTTTCGCACTGATGAAGAGCAGCCTGGAAATCGCCCAGCAGGCGGAGCTGAAGCCGATCGACGAGATCGGCCTGCCGCTCGGCCTCGAGCCCGAGGAGATCGAGCCCTACGGGCGCTACAAGGCCAAGGTCTCGCTCGAGGCCATCGACCGGCTATCCGACAGGCCCGACGCGAAGCTCGTCTGCGTCGCCGGGATGACCCCGACGAAGGCCGGAGAGGGCAAGACCACGACGTCGGTGGCCCTGACGGAGGGCCTCGGCCACATCGGCAAGAGCCCTGTGCTCTGCCTGCGCGAGGCCTCGCTGGGCCCCGTCTTCGGGATGAAGGGGGGCGCCGCGGGCGGCGGCTTGGCGCAGGTGGTGCCGATGGAAGACCTCAACCTGCACTTCACGGGCGACATCCACGCGATCGGCGCCGCCAACAATCTGCTCGCGGCGATGCTCGACGCCTCGATCCTGCACGGCAACCCGCACGGAATCGACGCCCTTCGGGTCACGTGGAAGCGTGCAGTTGACATGAACGATCGCGCTCTCCGCCAGATCGCGATCGGGCTCGGCGGGCCCACAAACGGCTACCCGCGCGAGAGCGGCTTCGACATCACCGCGGCCTCGGAGGTGATGGCCGTGGTGGCCGTCGCCCGCGACCTTCAGGACCTGCGCAAGAGACTCGGCGCCGTGACCGTGGCCTACTCGCACGACGGAGAGCCGGTCACCGCCGACGACCTGCAGGCGGCCGGCGCGATGGCAGTGTTGCTGAAGGACGCGATCAAGCCCAACCTGATCCAGACGCTCGAAGGTCAGCCGTGCCTGATGCACGCCGGTCCTTTCGCCAACATCGCCCACGGCAACTCTTCGCTGATCGCTGACCTGATGGGGCTGAAGCTGGGCGACTACCTGGTCACCGAGTCGGGCTTCGGCTCCGACATGGGCATGGAGAAGTTCTTCGACATCGTCTGCCGCGCCGGAGGCATCCGCCCCAACGCCGTGGTGCTGGTCGCGACGGTGAGAGCGCTGAAGCACCACGGCGGCCTCGAGGACCCGGCGTCGGCTTCCGAGCAGCAGGGGATGCAGGCCGTCGAAGAGGGCATGGCGAACCTGGAGCGCCACCTGGCGATAGTCGGCGAGTTCGGAGTGCCGGCCGTGGTGGCCGTCAACCGCCGGCCCGAGGACAGCGACGAGGAGGTCGAGCTGGTGAAGCGCCTCGCGGCCGAGGGCGGGGCGTTCGCCTCGGCGGTCAGCGAGGGCTTCTCCAAGGGCGGTGAGGGCGTGGCGGAGCTGGCCGAGGCCGTCGTCTCCGCCTGTGAGCAGCCGAATGACTTCCATCTGCTCTACGAGGACTCGGCATCGATCAAGGACAAGATCGAGACGGTCGCAAAGCGGGTGTACGGTGCCTCGGAGGTCGTCTACTACCTGGAAGCCGAGAAGAAGATCGAGCAGTTCAGCGAACAGGGGCTCGGGGGCCTGCCGGTCTGCATGGCGAAGACGCCGCTCTCGCTCTCCTCGGACCCGTTGCTGCTTGGGGCCCCGAGCGGGTTTCAGCTGCCGGTGCGCGATGTTCGCGCCTACACCGGGGCGGGCTGGCTGGTGCCGCTGTGTGGCGCGGTGATGCAGATGCCCGGGCTCGGGAAGTCCCCCGCGGCCTTCGACGTCGACATCGACGACGAGGGCCGCACGGTCGGATTGTTCTAGTGCCGGCGCTCGCACGCAATGCAGTGCACGAAGCGCTGGCCGCGATCGCCTCTCCCACCGAACCCCCGGCTGCCGGCGTCGCCTCGGCGCTCACCGCCGCCTCCGCAGCGTCACTGGTCGAGCTCGCGTCCGTGCTCGCCGCGCAGCGGCTCGAGCCGGAACGCACGGAAGCGGCGGCCCGGATGCGCGCGTTGAGCGCGGAAGCCGCCGAGCTGCGCGAGCGGCTGCTCGCCGCCGCGGACGAGGACGTCGCCGCTTACTCGAAGGTGACGAACGCCGCCGACCCAGATGCCCGCGCAGCCGCCCTGGCGGAGGCGACCGAACCGCCGCTGGTGATCGCCGAGTGCGCCTCGGACCTCGCCCAGGCCGCGGCCGAGACGGCAGCCGCCAGCGAGGCCTGGGACTTCAGGGCCGATGCCCTCGTCGCCGGGGAGCTGGCAGCCGCGGCGGCCCGGAGCTCGGCGGTGCTCGTCGCCGCCAACCTGGGCGGGAACGCCGAGGACCCGCGAGTCGATCGAGCCCGGGCAGCGGCCGAACGCGCGGCGAGGGCTAGCCGCGCGACCGCGGGCCCGGCACGGGATTGAGCCTCGGGGGCAAGGCGCACAACGTGTCCCGATCCTCCCTCGTGGACGCGGCCGAGAGCTCGCTTCGCGAGCGCCTCGCGCCAGGCCGCGCCAGGCCCGGGGACCGGCTCCCGCCCGAGCAGGACCTCGCCAAGACCCTCGGTGTCTCCAGGGGCACGGTCCGACTCGCGCTCGAGCGCCTCGAGAGCAACGGCGAGATCGTCCGCAGACAGGGCAGCGGCACCTTCGTCGGCCGCGTTGCGGTTCCGCCGGCCTTCAGCGCCGGCCTCGAGGTGCTCGAGTCCTACGCCTCGCTGGCACACCGGCAGGGCAAGAACCTCACCGTCCGCAACCTCGAGATCGAGCAGGCGCGAATCCCCGGCTACATCGCCGAGGCGCTCGATCTGCGCCGCGGCGCGAGGGCACCGCTGATCCAGCGGACGCTGCTCGCCGACGGGACCGTCGCCGCCTACATGCGGGACGTCGTCCACCCTGCGATCGACCTTCCCCCCGCCGAGGAGCTGCGTGACGCGCTCTCCTCGGGTGCGATGGTGCTCGACGTGCTCGTTGAGCACGGCGACCAGATCTCCTTCGCGAGAACCCAGGTAAGACCACGGATGATCGAGCCCGGCGACCGCGCCGGCGCGGCGATGGGTGTGACACGCGTGACCGCGGCGCTGGAGCTGACCGAGCTTCTCCACACCGCGGACGGCCGAGCGGTCCAGTACTCGACCAACGTGTTCGCGCCGGGGTCAGTCGATCTCCACGTCATCCGCGGATTTCCGGCCGCGGACGCCGAGTAGGCCTAGCTCCAGGGGTAGGGGCTCTGCGACACCGGGTGCAGGTCGCCGCTGGCGAAGCGCTCGAAACGGAATGGGTGCAGAAGCGACGAGTGCTCGCCTCGGAGGACGCTCGCGATCTCGCGGCCGACGGCGATCATCTTGTAGCCGTGGTTGGAGTCCGCGGCGACGTAGACGTTGGGCCGCATGTAGTCGAAGACGGGGAAGTTGTCGGCGGTGAACGCGCCGGCGCCGCCCGAGCGAACCTCCACGTATTTCTCCCGGCAGCCGTCGAAGCGCTCCATGCAGTGGGAGAGCGCGGCGCACCAGAGATCGGGAAAGCTCTCCTCGACCGAGCCGGTCGGATAGGGATCGACCTCGAAGCTGGGACCGACGGTGAGCGGGGCGGCGCCGCCCTGGACCGAGGAGCGGTCGGGCTTCACGTAGATGCCCCACGGTTCCTCGCTGACGACCCTGCCGCGGTCGTCGCTGAGCGTCAGGTCCGAGTCGATGTGGAGCACCGGCGACTCGAGGCCGTCGTCGGTGCTCAGCGTCTGCGGCGGAAGATCCACCTCTCCCTCCTGCAGGTACCAGTAGGTCCACATGGGGACCTGCGCGTCGACGTCGCCGTCGGGGTGGTGGACGTCGATCCGGTCGGGCAGCCCGAGCATCTCCCAGAGGCTCGCGATCCAGGGGCCGACCGCTACCACGACCTGCTCGACCTCGATCGCCCCTGCGCTGGTCTCGACCCGTGTGACCGCGCCGGAGCCGTCCGAATCGAAGCCGGTCACCTCGACGCCGGCTTCGATCCTCGCCCCCGCGGCGAGGGCCTTGTCGGCGAGGCCCCTCATCGACTCCCGGTTGAATGCGAAGCCGCCGACCCTCTCGTGTAGGCAGACCTGGAGCCCATCGGCGCGCCAGTCCCCGAACATGCCGCGCATGTGCTCGCGCACCGCGGGCTCCCCGGTGTGCAGCTCGGAGGGGTAGCCGATCCGCTGCTGGCGCTCGAAGACCTCGGCGAGCTCGTCCTCCTGCGCGGCGGGTCCGAGCGCGACATAGCCCGACCCGTGGTAGTGGAGGACCTCGGGATCCGACTCCCAGATCTCGACGCAGGCGGCCATCAGCTCCTGCATCGCGGGCTGAAAGTAGTTGTTGCGAATCACCCCGCAGGCGATGCCCGACGCCCCGGCGCCGACGCCCTTCTTATCCAAAACCAGTACTTCCTCACCGGCCCGGGCGAGGTGCCACGCGGTCGAAAGCCCATGGACGCCGGCGCCCACGACGAGGTGCTTGACCGAGGCGGGGAGGGCCGGACATCGGCGTCAGTGCTCCGGCGGCTCCCAGCCCTCGAGCACGGGAGGCTTCCAATCCGTGCCGACCATCTTCGAGCCCTCGACCCAGGGCCCGAGCTCGGGCTGGGGGAACTTGGCGTGCGCCTGCTTCAGGCGGGTCCCGTAGGAGTTACCCGCTGTGAGATGTGCGATCAGGACCTTGCGTGCGATCTCGTGCTCGCGCCCCTCCGGGATCTCGAAGTAGATGCGCAGGAACGAGTTCGAATAGCGGTCGAAGACGGCGGGGGTCCCCTCCTCCTGCAGCAACTCGACGTCCTCGAGCCAGTTCAGATCCTTGCCGGGGGTCACCGCATCGAGGTCGACGCCCTCGACCAGGGAGATGTCCTCCTGGTAGGGGAAGCGCTCGCCGGAGAGATATTCGGCGTCAATCGAGGTGACCTTGTCGGGCTCGCGCACATCGCCGGCCGAGCTCATTTCTGATCCTCCGCGCTCGTCGCGGCGGGCGTCGGCAGGAAGTCGACCGGGTTCTCGAGGTACTGGTCGAGCAGGGTGCGGATCTCGCCCAGCGCGCGCTCCTCGCTGACCCCGGGTGTGTAGCTGGTGCCTGCCAGCGGCACGCGGGCCATCGCCGAAGCCTCAACCGTCAGGGCTGCCAGGTCCTCGGGCTCCAGGTTGTGAACGCTCGTCTTGCCGCAGGCTCGCGCAAGCATCTGCACCTCGAGCGTCAGTGTGTGGAGGAAGTTGTAGACCCGCTCCGCGGCCTCATCGACGTCGAGCCGCTTGCGCAACTCCGGGTCCTGCGTCGTGATCCCGACCGGGCAGCGACCTGTGTGGCAGTGATAGCACTGGCCCGCCGGCACCCCCACCGTCCCCTCGTAGTCGGTGACGCCGGGGATCTCCTTGTTGCAGTTGAGCGCCATCAGCGCGGAGTGGCCGATCGCGATCGCGTCGGCGCCGAGCGCCAGGCACTTGGCGACGTCGCCCCCGTTACGGATGCCGCCCGCGACCACCAGGTCCACCTCGTCTGCGAGGCCGACGTCCTCGAGCGCACGGCGCGCCTCGGGGATCGCCGCCATCAACGGGATGCCCGTCTCCTCGGCGGCGATGTGCGGGCCGGCGCCGGTGCCGCCCTCGGCCCCGTCGAGGTAGATGATGTCGGGGCCGCACTTGGCGGCCATCCGCACGTCGTCGTAGACGCGCGCGGCACCGAGCTTCAGCTGGATCGGGACGGCGTAGTCGGTCGCCTCGCGCGTCTCCTGCACCTTCAGCGAGAGGTCGTCGGGGCCGAGCCAGTCGGGGTGACGCGCAGGAGAGCGCTGGTCGATCCCGGCCGGCAGCGAGCGCATCTCGGCGACCTGCTCGGTCACCTTCTGGCCCATCAGATGGCCGCCCAGGCCGACCTTGCAGCCCTGCCCGATGAAGAACTCGATCCCGTCGGCCAGCATCAGGTGGTGGGGGTTGAAGCCGTAACGGCTCTGGATCACTTGGTAGTACCACTTGGTCGAGAGGTCGCGCTCGGGCGGGATCATGCCGCCCTCTCCCGAGCAGGTAGCGGTGCCGGCCATCGAGGCTCCCTTGGCGAGCGCCATCTTGGCCTCGAGCGAGAGCGCCCCGAAGCTCATCCCGGTGATGTAGATGGGGATGTCGAGCTCCAGCGGGTTCTTGGCGAAGCGGCTGCCGAGGACCGTCTTGGTCTCGCACTTCTCGCGGTAGCCCTCGATCACGAACCGCGTCAGCGTGCCCGGCAGGAAGATCAGCTCGTCCCAGTGCGGGATCTTCTTGAACATCGAGAAGCCTCGCATCCGGTAGCGGCCGAGCTCGGCCTTCATGTGGATGTCGTTGATGACCTTCGGGGTGAAGATCGGGCTGGAGCCCAGCACCTCGCGGTCGTCGGGGGCCTGTTCTGGCATGGCGATCCTTCCTAGGAGCCCACCTAGAGCACCAGCTTGCGTTCGCTGGGCTCGAGGTTGTCGTAGTTGTAGAGCTTCTTCCCGCAGACGAACTTGCGCAGCTTCGGAGGGGCGCCGAGCTCGTAGTTGGCGAACTTACGCTCGACCAACTCGGTGTCGGCATCCGTCCATTCGCCCTCGACGCAGTCGATTCCGAGCGCTGCGATCTCGCCGCCGACGTAGATCGTGCCGTCGTACATCGAGTCGCCGAGCCCGGGCCCGACGTCGCCGCAGATGATCTGGCGGCCGCGCTGCATCATGAACCCGGTCATCGAGGCCGCGTTGCCGAGGCTGATGATCGTGCCGCCCTTCTGGTCGATCCCGGTGCGCGCGCCGACGTCTCCCTTGACCACGAGATCGCCGCCGCGCAGGGCGGCACCCGCAAGCGAGCCGGCGTTGCCCTCGATCACGACGACGCCCGACATCATGTTCTCGGCGACCGACCAGCCGACGCGCCCAGTGATCTCGATCTCGGGGCCGTCGATCAGCCCGCAGCCGAAGTAGCCGAGGCTGCCCTCGAACCGGATCCGGCAGCGCGCCAGGATCGCGGTGCCCAGAGAGTGCCGCGCGCTCGGGTTGAGCACGGTCACCTCGGTGATCCCCTGCTCATAGATCAGCCAGCGCAGCTCGGCGTTGATCTTGCGCGTGGTCATCTCCTTGGCGTCGATCTCGGCACGAGTACCGTCGATCTTCGCCGTCTTGGGGATCGAGTCGTCGAGCTCGACGAGGCCGCGCTCGTCCATGCGGGCCACCGGCTCCTCGCCCACCTTGTCCCGGCTCACCTGGACCACACCTTGACCACGCTCTCGTAAGGATCGTGGGTCTCGATCTCGCGGTCGAGCACCTGGCGGATCGCGATCTCCTCGGAGGCCAGCGCCACGAGGTCGTCGTCCTCGTAGAGCACCAGCGGCTTCGCGCCGAGCTCGTCCTTGGCCACCCCGAGCGCGTCCTCGGTGACGCAGATGTAGGTGAAGACCCCGTCGAGGTCTGAGAGGCTCTGGCGCATCGACTCCTCCAGCGATCGGCCCTCGCTCATCTGCTGGGCGAGGTACACGGCGATGATCTCGGAGTCGCACTCCGATTGGAAGCGATGGCCCGCCCTGGTCAGCCGACGCCGCCAGTCGTGGAAGTTGGTGAGCTGGCCGTTGTGGACGACGGCGACGTCGGGGAACGGATACGCCCAGTAGGGGTGGGCGTTGGCGATGTCGACGTCGGACTCGGTCGCCATGCGGGCATGGCCGATCGCGTGGGTGCCGACGTAGGAACCGAGCCCGTACTCCTCCGAGACCGTTTCGGCGTCGCCGAGGTCCTTGACGATCTCGAGGCTGCGCCCGAGCGACAGCACCTCGGTGTGGCGGACCCGCTCGACGGCGTCGGCGAGCGACTTGGGGTCACCGTCGAAGCCGAAGATGATCGTCATCGTCCGGTGCGTGCCCTTGATCTCCTCGATCTCGGCGCCGGCCGCGCGCATGCGGGCCTCGATCTGGTCGCGCTGGCGCACCACGCGCTGGGCCAGGTCGGCGTCCTCGTCGACCGCCTCGCTCAGCTTCACGTGCATCACGTAGGTGTCGGCTGCGCCGCGGTAGAGCGCGAAGCCGGTCGAATCGGGACCCCGGTGCTTCATGGCCTGCAGCATCGCGGTCATGTCGCGGCCGACCTGGCGCTCGCCGCCGCCGTTGCGGTAGATGATTCCCGCGATCCCGCACATGTCAGGGAAGCACCTCCAGATACTCCTCGCGCTCCCAGTCGGTGACAGCGGCGAGGTAGCGCTCCCACTCGTCGCGCTTGTAGTGGCGAAAGACGTCGTACAGCCTCCCGGGCATCGCGCCGCGAATGAGCTCGTCGGCCTCGAGCGCCTCGAGCGCCGCCCCCAGGCTCTCGGGCACCCGCTCGAGCTCCACGCCCTTCTGCAGCAGGTCGTACGTGTTGCCCTCCTGCGGCGGACCGGGATCGACCTCGCGCTTGAGCCCATCGAGGCCGGCCTCGAGCAGGGCCGCGATGGTCAGGTACGGGTTACATGAGGAGTCCACGCCGCGGTACTCGAAGCGCCCGCCCGAGGCCACCCGCACCGTGCAGGTGCGGTTCTGCCAGCCCCAGTTCTTGTAGACGGGGGCCCAGAAGCCGAAGTCCCACATGCGGCAATAGGAGTTGACGCTCGGGTTGCCGACGCACATCAGCGCACCGAAGTGGTCGAGCAGCCCACCCAGGAAGTGGCGTCCCCTGTCGGATAGCTGCGCGACGCCGTCGGGGTCGTGGAAGACGTTGTTGCCGTCCTTGTCGATCAGCGTGAAGTGGTGATGGTGGCCGTTGGCCGAGACGCCCGTGAACGGCTTCGGCATGAATGAGGCCAGCAGACCGTGCTTGCGTGCGACCGCGGCGCAGATCTGCCGGTAGGTGGTGATGTTGTCCGCGGTGCGAACCGGCCGGTCGAAGCGGAAGTTGAGCTCGAGCTGGCCCGGGGCGTCCTCGTGGTCGCCGTAGCTCATGTCGAGGCCGAGCCGCTGGCCGTAATCGACGACGTCCAGGAGCACCGGACGCAGCTCCTCGAACATATGGATGTGGTAGCAATAGGGCTTGGTGACGCCCTCGGCGTTGCCCTCCTCGTCACGGCGCATCCACATCATCTCGGGCTCGATCCCGATCACGAAGTTGAGGTCGAGCTCCCGCTCGAACTCCGCGACGACGCGCTTCAGGTTCTGGCGCGGGTCTGCGTCGAGCAGCTCACCGGTCTCGGTGTCGTAGCAGTCACAGAAGACCCGCGCGACGCGCTCGTCCCACGGAAGTACCTGGAAGGTGTCGAGATCGGCGATCGCAGCCAGCTCCGACTCCTCGGGGCCGAAGCCGATGTAGTCGCCCTGCATGTCCGTGAACAGGTTGGCGGTGGCGCCGTAGACGAGCTGGTAGCCCTTCTCGGCGACCTGGGGGAAGAACGATGCGACGACTCCCTTTCCCATCACGCGCCCGGTGATCGACACCTGCTGGAAGAAGACGTACTTGATCCCCTCGTCCTCGATCCGCTTTGTGATCTGCTCGATCTTCTCGGCGCGGCCCGGCTGGTTGCGTGCTTCCTCCAGCGTCCCCGGCGGCACCTCGACGCGCGGGCTCTCGAGCACCGTCTCGATGGTGCCCCCCATCTCTGCGAAATCTCCCCGATCAGACACTGAGCTCTCCGTTCGTCGTCGCGACCCGTACAGGAATATACGAATTGGTCTATTTGTTCAAGTCAGCCTGGTTTCGTGCGGCTCCCTCGCCGGCGACGCTGCGTACCGGCGGCGGATCGCCGAGCCAGCGCATCACGTGCAGGTCGAGGGTCTGCGGCAGGAACACGTCGGTGGAGTGCTGCAGCGGCAGCCGCTCCCCCGAGCAGATGACGTGCCCGATCTCGAGCGCCGCGGTCGTCCGCCGCACGCCGAGAGCGGCGCCGATCCGGTCGCGGCCGGTCAGCAGGCGCGGCTTGATCTGGGTGCGGGCGTAGGCGACCGGGAGCTCGTGAGCGAGCAGCACGTCGAGCACCATCTGGCCGCGCTTCAGCTCGCGGCTCAGGCGGGCCGGCGGGGGCAACTCGAGCCCGGGCCGCACCACATCGCGCATGTGGGCGGCCGGCTGGCCGTCCACGAGCAGGACCCTCGTGATCGTGGTCGCCGGCGCCTCGGGAGCGAGCTCGAAGACCTCGCCGAGCTCGACGCCCAGGCGGGCTTCCTCGATCTCCAGCTCGGACAGCTCAAGCCGGACGCCATGGCGCTCGGCCAGCGCCGTGTAGGAGACGAGCTTCTCGAGGCCCTCATCGAGGCTCGTCGCGTGCCCCTCTCCGATGAACGTGCCGCTGCCTTGGCGCCGGACCAACTCGCCGGACTCGGCGAGGCGGTCCACCGCGGTCCGCAGCGTCCCGCGCGAGACGCCGAGCCGCACAGCCAGTTCCTGCTCCGCGGGGAGCCGGTCGCCGGGACGGTGCTGGCCGGCGGCGAGCCAGGATCGAAGCGCGTCCTCGGCGGCGTCGACGAGCGAGGGCTTGGGCGTCAGAAGACCACCGTCGTGTTCTCGTGGACCAGCACTCGGTCCTCGCAGTGACGTTGCACCGCGCGATCCAGCACCGAGCGCTCGATGTCGGCGCCGAGGCGCACGAGGGCGGGAACGTCGTCGCTGTGGGTGACGCGGATCACGTCCTGCTCGATGATCGGGCCGGCGTCGAGCTCTTCGGTGACGTAGTGGGCCGTTGCCCCGATCAGTTTCACCCCGCGTTCCTTGGCTCGCTGGTAGGGCCCGGCTCCGGGGAAGGCCGGCAGGAAGGAATGGTGGATATTGATCAAGGGGACCCCCACCTCGCTCAGGAACTCGCCGGAGAGGATCTGCATGTACCTCGCGAGAACGACCAGGTCGACCTGCCCGGAGAGCAGCTCGAGCAGCTGCTGCTCGGCCGCGCGCTTCTCCCCCTTGGGGACCGGGATGTGGTGGTAGGGGAGCCCGAAGCTCGCGACGTCCTCCCGTAGATCAGGATGGTTCGACGCGACGAATTCGACGTTGCCCTCGATCTCGCCGCGGCGCCCGCGCAGAAGCAGGCCGAGGAGGCAGTGCTCCTCGCGCGAGACCAGCACGGCGATCCTCTTCGGCCTGTCCCTGTGCGAGACGCGCCACCTCATCTCGAACCGCTCGGCCACCTCCTTGAAACGGCCTTCGAACGAGGCCCGGTCGCCCTCCGCCAGGTCGAGGTCGAACTCGATGCGCATGAAGAACGTCCCGCCCCTGGGGTCCGTGCTGTGCTGATCGGAGTTGACGATGTTGGCTCCCTCGTCTCGCAGGAAACCCGTCAGCGCAGCCACGATTCCCGGCCCGTCCGGACATGAGACAAGGAGTCGATGCAGAGGGGCGAAATCGGTGTCGGAGGGAGTCGGAGGGGGAGGGGGCGACATCAGCCTGAGGTGAACACTAGACAAATAGGTCCAACCAGTTGGAGAACAGCCGCCGGGCCACCGGGTGCAGCTCTTCGGCCCGGCTCTCGACTTCGACCAGGAACGCGTCCCCCCTTTCCGCGCCCAACGTTTCGGCGAGCGAAGCGCGATATGCGGGGACCTCGGCCCATTCGCGGGCCATCGCCGGCGTCACCTCGAGGTGGAACTGGATTCCGAACGCCGGCCCCTGTTCAGCCTGAAACGCCTGGTTCGGCGCGGCCTGCGAGCTCGCCAGCAGCACGGCTCCCGCCGGGAGCTCGAAGGTGTCGCCGTGCCATTGCAGCGAGATGAGCGGCTCGTCGATGCCGGCGAAGAGCGGGTGCTCACGTCCTTCGGGAGTTAGCTCGACCGGGAGCAGCCCCACCTCGGGGCGGTCCAACGCGTAGACCGGCGCCTCGAGCGCCGCGGCGAGAAGCTGCACGCCGAGGCAGACCCCGAGGAAGGGCAGGCCGTCGTCGACCGCCTCCCGCACCAGCCGCTTTTCCGCCGTCAGCCAAGTGTGTTCGGCCTCGTCCCCGGCGCCCATCGGGCCCCCCATGGCCAGAACGGCGTCGAACCCACGCCAGTCGGGCAGCGGCTCGCCCGCGTCGAGCTCGACCGCGACGGCCTCCACCCCGCGCTCGCTCATCACCTCCGAGAACACACCCGGGTGCTCACAGGCGATGTGCTGGAGGACCAGCACCCGCAACCGCTACTGACCTCCCACTTCCCGCAGCTTCTCCTGAACGGCCTCGGCATCGTCGCGCTCCGCCGCCTCCTGCTTCGCCTTCCTCGTCTCCGCGGCGTCCTGTTGCTTGTTCTCGACCACCTCGCCGGTCCTGGCGTCGATCTTGATCACCGACAGCGCGGCGAACAGGTCGGCACGATCACCTTGGAACCCGATCGGGATCGAGAGCGAGACGAACCAGTACGCCTTGCGGTTGATCCCCTGGCGCAGCAGCCGCACCTGCGTGTAGGTCGGGGTGAAATCGACCTGCTCGTTTGCGATCGCCACCGCCTGATCCTTCTCGACGCGAACCTGGCTGTCCTGGCAGCCCTTGGCGACGAAGAGGGCGACCAGCAGAATCCCGGCGAGCACGGCAAGCCGAAGCCACGTCGGCCTTCGATCCTCCCTCGTTTTCGGCTCGAGAGAGAAGCCCGAGTCGCCCCAGGAAGGCGTCACGAAGGCATGTCGCCTACGCAGCTCAGAGGGTGGGCCGGAACTCGTTACCGATGTCGGTTCCGAGCACGACGAAGAGCACGATGATCGCGCAGACGATCGAAAAGACGATCATGAATCGCTCGAACGCCTTGACGTGCGTCTGCTTCTCCGGGAACTCGATCTGCTTGCCCAATGCCATCAGGTCAGTCTCCTTCTACTTGCCGCGGTTGGCGACAAAAGCAACCAGTCGCTTGTTCTCGTAGACGATCCAGTAGAGCAGGGCGACGACCATGACCACGATCCCGATCCAGGTGAGGGCCAGGTACGCGCCCTCGCCGCCGACACCCTCTTCCCCGTAGGTCGAGCCGGGGCCGAAGGTCATGAACCCCGAGCATGGCGTCTCCTCGCTGAAATAGTTGTCGCCGATCACGAAGTCGAGAGAGTCCTCGCCCGCGGCCGTGACGCTCGCCTCGTCGGTCCCATCGACCTCCCCGCTGACCACACAGTCAGGTGCGCTGTCGATTATGGCCGGCATTCGCCCTCCTCTCCGCTGGCGCTGCGGGTCATGATCTCACCAGGTCCCTCGCCGCCTCGGCCTGCACCCTCTCAGCCGGGACCCGGGTTCCGTCGGGTTCGATCATCAGGTCTTCGCTGTGCGCGTACTCGGGCACGTAGATATCCGGGTCGTACTCGGCGGCATCCAGGCCTGCGAGCTCCACCTCCGGCGGTACGCGCAGCAGGTTCAGCTTCTGGAGCACCTTGGATGCGAGGTAGCCGGAGAGGAACCCGAGCGGGACGAAGGTCGCCAGGCCGATCAGCTGCCCCCAGATCGAGCTGTCGACGTTGTTGAGGCCGGTCGGGTAGCCGGCGGCGAAGACACCGACGAAGATGACCCCGAGGAAGCCCGCGAAGCCGTGGACCGCGACGGCGCCGACGGCGTCGTCGACGCGCATCCTCTCCTCGATCCAGGTGCCGACGTAGACCACGAGTCCACCGGCGAACATCGCCAGCAGGTAGCCGAGCGTCGGCGCGTAGACGTCGGCGCCCGCCGAGACGCTGATCACGCCCGCAAGGCCTCCCGAGACCGTCCAGAACGGGTCACCCCGGCTGGTGAAGTAGGCACCGGTGAAGCCGCCGGCGAATCCCATCGTGATGATCATCGCGATCGAGCCGAGCGTGGTCGGACTGAGGTAGATGTTCGCCCAGCCCGGGACGGTCGTCGAGACGATCACCAGGCAGGCCGCGTAGAAGGCGTAGAACCCGGTGAAGATCAGCATCAACCCCAGCAAGGTCATGTGGATGTTGTGAGGTCTGAATTGCCGAGTCAGCCCCTCCTTCGTGTACTTCCCTATTCGCGGGCCTAAGTTGAAGAGCACCCCGAGCGTGAAGGCGCCCGCGACCCCGTGGACCACGCCCGAGGCGATCGCGTCGTGGAACCCGAACCGGAGCGTGAGCCAGCCGCCGGCGCTCCAGCCCCAGGCCGCATCTTGGATCCAAACGGCGGACCCGAGCAGCACGGCGAGGACCAAATAGGCGGAAAGCCTGACGCGCTCGAGCAGGGCGCCGGACATGATCGACGCGGTCGTCCACGAGAACAGCAGGAAGGCCAAGAAGAAGACGAGGTTGATGTTGTTGTCGAAGTTCGGGCCGAACGTGTCGGACCACGGAATGCCGCCCTGGCAGGCGACGGCCGTGAAGTCCGAGCTGTTGGGGCCGATCGGCAGGCCGGGCTGGGTGCAGTTGTAGATGTACCAGCCGAAGTAGTAGAAGCTCGGCGTGACCACGGCGATCGTGAGGATGTTCTTCATCGCCGTCGCGAGCGCGTTCTTGCGGCGCGCGACCCCGGTCTCGTAGGTCATGAACCCGACGTGGATCAGCCACATCAGGACGACCGTGAAGAAGTAGAACTGCTCGCCGAGGATCAGGCTGTCGAGGCCGAGGCTCTCGACGGGAGCGGCCTCCTCCAAACTCTCAACCTGGGCAACCAGCGCATCGATCATGCGTGCACCTTCTCTCCCTCGGTCCCGGGCCTATGACTGCCGGAAGGCTCGATGGTCACGGTCACGAGCAGCGCCAACATATCCGCACCGGGAGCGCCCGTTCAATGGTCAATAGGCACATATTCCGGGCCGCGTGAGAGTAGGGTCCGCACATAGGGTTAGCCGGCGGCTCGGAATAGGATGGCCGCTGGCTACGGAGAAGGAGGGCTGGCTTGGCTTCGCAATCGCTCGCCGAGATCGAAGGTGACGGCGCGCTGCTGAGCGCGCGGCGCGAGAACGAGACGCTCTACGCGGTCATCAAGACGGTCTCCTCCTCGCTCGACCTGGACCGCGTGCTCGGCGGCATCGTCGAGATCGCCACCGACGCGACCGGTTGCCACGCCTGCTTCATCTACTTCCTGGAAGCCGACCGCCTGGTTCTGCGAGCGGCGTCGCCGAGCTACTCGAACCTTGTCGGCGAGCTCGAGCTGGGTGTGGACGAAGGCCTGGCCGGCTGGGTGGCGCGCACCAAGACCCCCGAGTTCATACCTGAGAATGCGTTGGCCGACCCGCGCATGAAGTACGTGCGCGAGCTGGACGAGGAGCAGTTCCAGTCGATGGTCGCCGTCCCGATCCTCGCCAAGTCCGGCGACGTGATCGGGGTCGCCGTCCTGCACACCGCAGCGCCGCGGGAGTTCGACGACGACGTGCTCAACTTCCTCGTCCATACGGCGTCCCTGGTGGCAGGCGCGATCGAGAACGCCCAGCTCTACCAGGAGACCCGCAGGCGGGTTCAGGCGCTGACCACGTTGACGGAGCTGAGCCAGGCGCTGGCTGCCGTGACGCTCCGCGAGGACCTCTACGACGCGGTCACCCACGGTGCCCGCGAGCTCTTGGCTGCGGACGCATGCCGGATCTACCGCTTCGACGCCGAGGCGGACGAGCTCGTGCTCGCCGGGTCGGACCCCGCGGGCGCGCCCGCCCCGAACCCCCGTCCGGGGGGAACGGGTTTGGCGCTGGACCTGATGCAGCGCTCCAACGGAGGAGGCCGGCGCAGCCGGCGCAAGGCCGTTCGCACCCTGTGGCCGGACATCGACGAGAACGCCCTGCTGGTGGCGCCGCTGGTGGCGGGTCAGGAGCAGCTGGGGGTCCTCTGCTGCCTCGCGAGTGACGGGCAGTTCTCCGAGGAGGACGAGGAGCTGCTCGGGGCGGTCGCGAACCAGACCGCCGTCGGCCTCAAGAAGGCCGAGCTGATCGAGCGGCTGACCGCCGAGAACACCGTCAAGGACATGTTCGACGCGATGGCCTCGGGGGCGGTCGAGGACGCTGAGGCGAAGGCGGCGGCGGCGAGCTGCAACCTGGATCAGGCCCACCTGTTCCTCCACGTCGAGCGACACCCCGATGTCGGCCAGGAGGGGGCCGCCTGGTCCGATCTCGCGACCAGGCTCGAGGCCGAATTGCGCCGGATCGGGTCACGTGCGGTGTGCGATTCTCGACCCGACCGGATCCGGGCGCTGGCTCCATTGCCGAGCGGCCAGGCCCATCCCGTCGAGCGCCTGCGGGCCGCCTGCGAGCCGATTGGCCGCAGCGCCGGAGTGGTGATCGGTCTCAGCGAGGTGGACCGCGGCGCGCTCAGCGCCCGCCGCCGGATCCGAGAGGCTGCGGACGCCGCACGCATCGGTAGATCGCTGGTCGCCGAGGGCGGCGCCGTCTCCTACGAGCAGCTTGGCGCGTACCGCTACCTGGTCCATCTCGAGTTGGACGACGCGCCGCGCGACCGCTACCGGCAGTCGGTCGAGAAGCTCGCGGCGTACGACCAGCGTCGGGGCGCCCGCCTGATCGAGACCCTCGAGCGCTACCTCGCGGACAGAGGGAGCATCGCGGCCAGCGCCAGAGCGCTCTACATCCATCCCAACACTGTTCGCCAGCGCCTCGAGCGGGTCGAGCGGGTCGCGGGATTGGACCTCGCCAAGGAGGATCTTCTGTCGCTGGAGCTGGCGCTGAAGCTCGTGCGGCTACACCGGGTGCGAGCGGAACAGGATTAGGCGGCGTGACTCTTGGCGTGGCGGGTGCGGTGCCGGTAGAAGAGCAGCCATGCCCAGAAGATGCCGAGCCCCACGACGTTGAGAAGAAACACGAACAGCACCCACCAGGCCTTCCAGAGAAACTGGAGCTCGGTCTCCTTGCGGAGCTCGTAACCGGCCAGGTAGCACATGATCAGGAGCGTCACCACGAGGAACGGGGGCGCCGCGCCAGTGAGGATGAAGAGCATCATGGCCGGCGGCATCGTATACGCGCCTCGCGCCGGCGTGCCGATCGGGGGCTGACCCGCGGATGACGATCAGGGCGAAGCTGTATGCGGCGATCGTGCTGACGATCCTGGGGCCGCTGGCTACGACCGCGGTGGCGCTGCACGGGATGGCGCAGCTGGGCGACCGCTTCGACGAGGTCGGCGAACGCGCCCGCGACGAGGCGATCGCACGCCAGGTCAAGTTCCTGGTCACCGACGTCAACGGGTGGCAGACCGCCTACGGCTACGAGGGGGGTGACGGGGGCACGTCCCGGGAGCGATACGAGGCGTCGGCGGCGGACCTGGAGGAGGAGCTCGCGGCCGCGGAGGGGGCGTTCACCGACCCCCGCGAGCGGGGGCTGCTGAGCCAGCTCGAGCAGGAGTTCGACCGCTTCAGCGCGCTCGATGTGACCGCCTACGACGCCCTGCTGGCCGGCGACGGACAGCGCACGCGACAGATCCTGCTGGGCCCTGAGCTGGTCCGCTTCGAGGCGATGGCTGCCACGGCCGAGCGCCTCGCGCGCTACGAGGAGGACGTCGCGGCACAGGCCGCCGCCGATTTCGACCAGGCGCGCGACGACGCTCGGCGACGGCTGATCGCGGTCGCGCTCGGTGCCGGAATCGTGATCCTGCTGCTGCTGGTCACCGCCCAGGACGTGGCGCGCCTCGCCCTCGAGGGTGAGCGCAAGGGGCGCGAAGGGCCCTCCGACGAGGAGACCGGCAGCGCTTGATGACCCAGGACGTGCTCCTGACGCTGAGCCTGCTGCTCGGCGCGGCGCTGGCGGCACGCTTCATCGCGAGCCTGATCCGCGTGCCCGAGATCATCGTGCTGGTGGCGTTCGGAGCGCTGTTCGGGCCCGAGCTGCTCGACGTCGTCGACGTGCCGCTCGATTCCCTGGGCGCCCAGCTGCTGTTCACGCTCGGCGTCTCGCTGATCCTCTTCTACGGCGGGCTCAACCTCTCGCTCGACGTGCTCAGCAAGGTCTGGGTCGGGCTCGGGTTGCTGGCAATTCCCGGGGTGCTTTTGACGACCGCGGTTGTCGGCACCGTCGCGCATTTCGCCTTCGACCTGCCCTGGACGGCGGCTCTGTTGATGGGCGCGGTGCTCTCGCCGACCGACCCGGCGATCCTGATCCCGCTGTTCATCCGTTCGCGGCTGCGCCCCAAGGTGGCCCAGACCGTGGTGGCGGAATCGGCCTTCAACGACCCGACCGGCGCCATCTTGGCGCTCGCCTTCGCTGGCGTGCTGGTGACCGGCGACAACTCGATCGCCAAGCCGGCCGAGGAGTTCGTCGTCGATCTCGGGATCAGCACCCTGATCGGCATCCTCGCGGGAGTGCTGTTGGCGGCGACGATCTCCAGCCGGCGCACGGGGATCTGGCGCGAGTCGTCGGCCGCGGCGGTGCTGACCGTGGTCTCGATCAGCTACTTCTCACTCGACTCGGCCGGCGGCAGCGGCTATCTCGGAGCCTTCCTCGCCGGGCTGATCGTCGGCAACATGGAGCGCCTCGGGCTTGCCATGCACAGCTCTCACGAGCGCGAGATGCGGATGTTCGCGGAAAGCTTCGCCGACCTCGTGACGCTGTTCGTGTTCCTGGTGCTCGGTGCCAACATCCCCTTCGCGGTGCTCGGAGAGAACCTGCTCCCCGCGTTCGCCGTGATCGCGGCACTGCTGCTGCTGGCGCGCCCGCTGGCGGTGTTCGCCTGCATCCTGCCCGACCGCCGCGGCGCCTGGACGCGCTCCGAGATCACCTTCCTCTGCTGGACCCGAGAAACCGGCGTAGTCCCGGCGGCTCTGGTCGGCGTGCTGGCCGGGCTCGGCGTGCCCGACATCGAGATCTACGCCGCGGTCGTCGCCCTGGCGGTGATCGTCACGCTGGTCCTCCAGGCCCTCCCAGCCGGCTGGCTGGCGGGGCGTCTCGGGCTGCTCGAAGACCAGCCACCGGTCCCCGCCGAGCCGGCGCCCGAACCTGCGGTCTGAAGGCCGGCTCGGCACCACGTGCCGCTTCCCGTCCCGGTCGCGGGTTCGCAGATCGCCTCACCGGGTAAGTCCGTTTGGCAACGACGACAGGCGCTTCGGGCGCCAGGAGGAGCTGAGATGGCAGAGCTGACGACTTTGGAAGAGAAGCTGGCCGAGGTGCTCGGGCTGGCGCAAGCCGCGCAGGGCGCAACCGAAAAGGTCGAGGGTCTGGAGGACGCCGAGAAGTTCGCGGACGAGCTGCAGACAATGCGCGCCGAGGCCGAGGAGACCGAGAAGCGGTGCACTGACCTTGCGGACGACCGGGACGGCAAGAAGACGGCGATCCTCGACAAGGCGCAGGAGACAAAGACCGAGGCGACCGAGATGATGCAGACCTACCTCGGCTCCGACGCAGACGGTCTCGATGGCTTCGAGTTCCTGACGATGGCCGAGGCCGGCGAGGTCGGTCACTGGGCGATCCTCGGCAAGTTGAACGAGAAGGCAGGCGAGGACGAGGTCCGCGAGTTGGTGGAGTGGGCGCTGCCGATCCAGCAACGTCATTTCAGCGACGTTCAGGAAGCCTCGCTGACCCTCGCCGGGGACGAAGACCCCTACGCGGAGGCGTAGTCGGTGAAGACGATCTACGCGGGAGTCGGGTGGGGCGTCTGGAAGATTGGCGCCTTGCTCGGCATCCCCTACGCGAAGCACAAGCTCGAAGAGCGCTGACACCGTCCCAACGGGCCGGATTCGAACCGCTGGGCGCTGCTGTCTTACATCGGGGCGCGCGGATTCGAACCGCGGACCTCTGCCACCCAAAGGCAGCGCGCTACCAGGCTGCGCCACGCCCCGATACCGCGAGTGTAGAGGGCCGTCCGCGGCGGCTAGGGTGTCGCCTCGATGGCCGGGGTTGAACCCTTCAAGGCGCTGCACTACGACCTCGCGAAGGCGGGGTCCTTCGGCGACGTCACCGCTCCCCCCTATGACGTGAT
The DNA here is from genome assembly GCA_963820665.1 of uncultured Solirubrobacterales bacterium. Lineage (GTDB taxonomy): Bacteria > Actinomycetota > Thermoleophilia > Solirubrobacterales > 70-9 > CAVUAT01. The sequence continues at coordinate 525,603 of CAWGAL010000004.1, forward strand.
CGACGACGCGATGCGCGCGGAGCTCGCGTCGCGCTCGCCCTACAACGTCGTCGACCTCGACCTGCCGCGCGACCCGGACGGCGGCGATCCCTACGAGCACGCGGCGAAGCTGCTCGGCGAGTGGAAGGCCGACGGGGCGCTCATCGACGACGGCGAGCCGGCGATCTGGGCTCTGAGCCAGGACTACACGGCGCCCGACGGCTCGACCATGACGCGGCGCGGCTTCCTGGCTCGGGTGCGGCTCGCCGAGTACGGCGAGGGCGTGCGTCCGCACGAACGGACGCAGCCGGGGCCGAAGGAGGACCGGCTGCGGCTGACGCGTGCCACGAGGCACAACATGTCGCCGATCTTCTCGCTGCACCCCGGGGACGCCTGGAGGCACATCGAACCCGCGCTCGACGGCGAGCCGTGGGGCGAGACGACCGACGCCGACGGCACCGTCCACCGGGTCTGGCGGGTGGGCGACCCGGCCGTGCATGAGGCGATCGCCGCCGAGCTCGCGGACGGCGAGCTGCTGATCGCCGACGGCCACCACCGTTACGAGACCGCGCTCACCTACGCGCGCGAGGTCGGCGGCGAAGGCACTTCCACCAGGAGACCACACAACTACGTCCTGATGGCGCTCGTCTCGCTCGAGGACCCGGGCCTGACGGTCTTCGCGACGCACCGGCTCCTGAAGGGCCTCGGCAGCGAGCAGCAGGAGGCCATCCGCGACGCCGCGATGGCGAGCTTCGATCTGGTCGAGGTCCCCGAGGACGAGCTCGTCCCCGACCCCGAGGAGCCCGCGGTCAGCTTCGGCTACATGGACTCCCACCACATGAAGCCGTGGCGCCTGCGGCTGAACGACAGTGGCGCCGCACAGCTGGACGAGATCCTCGCGGGCCGCTCCGAGGCCTACCGCCGACTCGACGCCGCGGCGCTGGAGGAGCTCTTCCTGAAGCGGGCCGTCGGCCTCAGCGCCGACGACATCGCCGCCAAGAAGGGCCTCGGCTACACGCCGAACACCGAGACGGCCATGGACTGGCTCACGAACAAGACCTATGACGCCGCCTTCTTCCTGCGCCCGACCCCGGTGGAGCAGGTGCGCGAGGTCGCGGCCGCGGGAGAGACGATGCCGCCGAAGTCGACCTACTTCTTCCCGAAGCTGCTCACGGGCATCGTCTTCAACCCGCTGACCTAGAGTTCGCTTCGTGGTCAAGATCTACACGCGCAAGGGCGACGACGGCACCACCTCGCTCTGGTACGGCGGGCGCGTCCCCAAGCACGACGCCCGCACCGACGCCTACGGCTCGATCGACGAGGCCAACTCGCAGCTCGGGGTGGCGCGGGCCCTCAGCAACGAGAGCAACCATCCCGGACTGGCCTCCGACATCCTTCAACTCCAGCAGGAGCTGTTCGTCTGCGGCGCCGAACTCGCGACCGCACCCGAGGCCTCGGACCGCCTCGAGGACGGGGTCAGCCGCGTCACCGAAGGGATGGTCGACGCGCTCGAGGTCGACATCGACCGCTACATGCGGCAGGTCGACCTTCCACCCCAGTTCGTGATCCCCGGCGGGACCCAGCTCTCGGGCACCCTCGATGTGGCCCGCGCGATGCTGCGCCGCGCCGAGCGGCGCGTCGTTCAGCTCCGCGACGACGAGGGCCTCGGCTCCGAGGTCGTCCTCGCCTACCTCAACCGCGCGTCGGACCTGCTGTTCGCGATGGCGCGCTTCGCCGACGAGGTCAACCCGCAGCTCTTCGAGGGCCGCCGCGCCGAGGGCCACGGCAGGGACGGCGCCGATGGCGACTCGTAACGCCACCGCTCGCCGCCTGAAGGGATACGAGACCGAGGTCCAGATCCGCAACCACCGCCTGATCGTGGACGAGACGGTCGAGGACGGCGGCACGGACTCGGGACCGCGGCCCACCGAGCTGCTGGCGGCCTCGCTCGCCTCGTGCACGACCATCACCCTCGTCATGTACGCCGACCGCAAGGGTTGGGACGTCGGGGCCGTCGAGGTCGAGGTCGAGTACGAGGGCGCGACCGCGGACGACCCGCCGTCGTTCAACACCGTGATCAGCATTCCGGCCGCGCTCGACCGCGAGCAGCGCAGGCGCCTGCTGGTCATCGCGACCAAGTGCCCCGTGCACCGGACGCTCCTGGCGCAGGACGTGCAGGTGAACGACGAGCTCAAGCTGATCGAGGCCTGAGCACCGTGGACCTCGGGATCGCCGGCCGCGCCTGCGTCGTCACCGGCGCCAGCAAGGGCATCGGCCTCGCCACCGCGCGCGTGCTCTGCGCAGAGGGCGCCCGCGTCCTGCTCGTCGCGCGCAGCGAGCGCGACGTCGTCGAGGCCGCCGACTCCTGCATCGAGGCGGGATCGAAGGCCGGCGGAGCGGCCGAGTCGCTGGCCTGCGACGTGACCGACCCCGACGCCGCCGACCGCATCCTCGCCGCCGCGGCCGAGCGCTTCGGGCCCGCCGAGGTGATCGTCAACAACGCCGGCTCGGCGAAGTGGCGCGACATCGACGAGGTGCCCGACTCCGACTGGCAGGAGGCGTGGGAGCTGAACGTGATGGCCCCGATGCGGCTGATGCGAGCCGCGACCCCGGCGATGCGCGAGCGCGGCTGGGGCCGCATCGTCAACGTCTCGAGCACGGCCGGCAAGCGCCCGAGCGCCAGCATGCCCGAGTACTCCGTCGCCAAGGCTGCCGAGCTCTCGCTCTCGCGGCTCTACGCCGACCGCTGCGCCGCCGACGGAGTCCTCGTCAACGCGATCTGCCCGGGCCCGGTCAAGTCCGAGCTCTGGATGGACGAAGGCGGGCTGCTCGACCAGTCCAAGGAGCTCGGTGGGCACGACAGCCGGGACGAGGCGCTCGAGATCGCGGGCGCCAAGCGCCCGATCGGCCGCCTCGCCGAGGTCGAGGAGATCGCGGGCGCGATCGCGTTCCTCTGCTCCGAGCAGGCCTCCTACGTGTCGGGAGCAGCCTGGAGCGTCGACGGCGGCACCGTCCAGGTGATCATCTGAGCGAACTGAGCGAGCTGCTCCTGAGCCCCGAAGAGGCGGGAGCGATGCAGGCCCACGGGCGCACGGAAGCCGCCGTGCTCGTGCCGATGCACGGCTGGCCGGACGCCCCGGGCCTCGTATTCACCGAGCGGCGCGACGACCTTCGCCGCCACGCCGGCGAGATCTCGTTCCCCGGCGGGCGCCGCGATCCCGGCGAGGAGCTGGTCGAGACGGCGCTGCGCGAGGCCGAGGAGGAGATCGGGCTGAGCCGTGACAACGTCCAGCTCGCCGGAGCGCTGGAGCCGATCGGCACCTTCGTCACCGGCTACAAGGTCCACCCCTTCGTCGGCCTGATCGAGCCCGGCCTCAGCTTCTCGCCGAACCCCGACGAGGTCGAGAGCGTGATCGTCGCGTCGCTCGACGACCTGGTCGCCGGCTTCGAGATGAAGCGCCTGGTCCGCCGCGGCGTCCCCTTCCGGACCGAGACCTACACCGTGGGCGACGCGATGATCTGGGGCGCGACCGCCCGCATCCTCACGATCTTCCTCGAGCGCCTGGGCCTGCGGTAGCGGGTCGGGGGCCGCCGACGAAAAAGGGCGGGTCCCCTCTCCCGTCCACCTTCAACTTATCGCGCACCGGGGGCTTGTTACAAGCCCCGGTCGTGCCGCAAAATCGCCGGCCGAAAGCAAGAACCCAGGGGAGTGAGAGGAGCGAATGCGTATGGACGAGCATGCGGTGGTGATCGCCGGAGGGGGCCCGGCGGGAATGATGCTGGCGGCCGAGTTGGCGTTGGCGAAGGTCGACGTGGCGATCGTCGAGCAGCGCCCCGACCACGTGCTCGTCGGCTCACGGGCCGGCGGGTTTCACTCGCGCACGATCGAGGTGCTGGATCAGCGTGGGGTCGCTGATCGGTTTCTCGCGGAGGGTCAGGTGGCTCAGGCCGCGATGCTGGGGACGACCGTGTTGGACATGAGCGACTTCCCGACGCGTCATCCGTATTCGCTCGGGATCTGGCAGAACGAGATCGAGCGGATCATGGCCGCCTGGATCGCCGAGCTGCCGGTGCGGATCCACTACGGATGTGAGGTGACGGGCTTCGCGCAGGACAACACCGGCGTCGACCTCGAGCTGTCCGACGAGGGATCGCTGCGGGCGCAGTATCTCGTCGGTTGCGACGGAGGACGCAGCGTCATCCGCAAGGCGGCCGGCATCGCGTTCCCCGGATGGGATCCGACGAGGAGCAACCTGATCGCCGAGGCCGAGGTGGCCGAGGAGCCGGAGTTAGGCACCCGCCGCGACGCCCGCGGCATCCATTCCATCGGCAGGGTGGAATACGAGATCCGCGACGGGGAGGTGGTCTACCCGGATGAGGGACCGGTGCGGATCATGGTGACCGAAGAGCACCCCGGATCCGCAGGCGAACCCACCTTGCGCGATCTCGGTGAGGCCCTAGTCGCCGTATACGGGACCGACTACGGGATCCACAGTCCCACGTGGATCGCCAGGTTCACCGACATGACACGTCAGGCAGCGGCCTACCGCGCGGGACGAGTCCTGCTGGCGGGCGACTCGGCGCACGTGCACTACCCGGCGGGTGGACAGGGCCTCAGCCTCGGTGTGCAGGATGCGGTGAATCTGGGGTGGAAGCTCGCCCAGGTGGTCGACGGGACCTCCCCGGAGAGCCTCCTGGATACCTATCAGGACGAGCGCCACCCGGTCGCTGCCCGCGCGCTCCAGCACACGATGGCTCAGACCGCGCTCCATCGCGGGGACGAGCGCACCAAGGCTCTGGTCGATGTGGTGTCGGAGCTGGCGAGCATGGACGAGCCTCGCAAACGGCTCGCCGGGATCATCTCCGGGCTGGACATTCATTACGACCTCGGCGAGGGACATCCGCTGCTCGGACGCCGCATGCCCGATCTGGACCTCGTGACCGCCGACGGCCCGCTCCGCGTCTTCGAGCTGCTGCACGACGCCCGGCCTGTGCTGCTCAACCTCGGTGAGCCCGGAGGTTTCGACATGACTCCATGGGCTGACCGGGTCCAGCTGATCGACGCGGGCTACGAGGGGGCGTGGGAGCTCCCGGTACTCGGCGCGGTCACCGCTCCCACCGCCATGTTGATCCGGCCCGACGGATACGTCGCCTGGGTCGGGAACCGCACCCAACTCGGACTCCGGGAAGCGCTGACCACCTGGTTCGGGGCGCCCACTGCAGCGACCGCTCGCTCGCACCGGGCAGCCAGCTGACCGCGACTCAAATGGCGGTTTTTCGGTGTCGGCCGGCTAGTGCGCGTCGAGCCAGGCGACCAGGTCGTCCATCACCTGGTCCTGCTCGGGCTCGTTCAGGATCTCGTGGTAGAGGCCGTCGTATTCGATGAGCTTCTTGTCGGCGGACGATGCGCCCGCGTGGACCATGCGGCCGGCGTCGGGCGGGACGAGCTTGTCGCCCGTGCCGAGCATGACCAGCAGCGGCAGGGTGAGCGAGCCGACTCGGTCGGGGAAGGTCTCGATCACGCCCGCGAGCTCGGCCACCGTGCGGGCGGGCAGCTTGCCGTGGAAGCCGAGCGGGTCCGCGTCGTAGTCGATGACCACCTGCGGGTCGCGGCTGACGGTCGAGGATTCGATCGCGAGCACGCCGAGGCTCGGGGCGACGCGGGACAGCACCCGGCCGGCGACGAGCTCGAACCGGCTCGCGGCCTCGAGCGCCGCGGCGGGGGCGGATAGGACCAGGCCGTCGAGCTTGCCCTGGTCGTGCAGCGCGTACTCGAGCGCGATCGCGCCGCCCATGCTGTGGCCGAGAAGAAACATCTTCGGAGCGCCTATGGCGTCGCGGGCGAGGGCGATCGCGGTTCCCAGGTCCGCGACGGCGTTGTCCATGCGGTCGACGACGCAGCGATCGCCGCCCGAGCGGCCGTGGCCACGGTGATCGAGCGCGGCGACCGCATAGCCGGCGGCGTTCAGGCGCGCTGCGACATGGGCGTAGCGGCCTGAATGCTCCGAGACGCCGTGCGCGATGACGACGCTTGCGGCCGGCTGCGGATCGGCCGGCAGCCACTGCTGCCAGAAGATCTCGACCCCCTCGGCGCCGCTGAACGTGGCGTGAGAGGAGTCGGAGGCGGCCATTTGCTCGGACTCTATGGGCCGACGGTTGTCGGTGGCGATCGGCCGTCTACCTGGTTATGGTGAGGCGATGGCTGAGAGCTCGGGTGTGAGCAGCGGCGCGTCGGAGGTCGACGCGATGGGACAGGACAAGCGGCGGGAGGTCATCGGCCACAGCTGCGGGCCCTCCCGCAAGAGCCAACTCCTGTTCTTCGCCGCAGTCGCGGGGGTCGCCATCCTCGTGATCGGCGGCTTCTTCGCGGCCGTGGCCGCCTTCGACCAGCCGGCGGACTCCTACCCGGACAAGGCCCCGTGGTCCGACGCCGACGCGCAGGCCCCGGCCCTGAACCCGTCCAACCCATGCGGCGAGCCCGGCAACCCGTACCCCGCGGCGGCCGACTCGCCCTGCAAGCCCGTCGCTGGGATCACCGCCGAGCCCGACAGCGCACGCGCAGGCGAGCCGATCGGAGCCTCAGGCGGTCCGTAGCACCCGCTCGACCCGGTCAGCGGCGTCGCCCGCCCACCCTTCCGCCGAGCGATCTCCTTCGAGCATCGCAACGGGAATGCGCCAGGTCTCTGCCGCCCGCTCGACGATCGCCCTTCCCCGCGCGAGGTGGCCCTTCCCCGCGTCCCCGGCGGCCTCATAGGCGAAGCCGCGAACAGGGGTGTCGACCAGCTTCTCGAGCAGTCGCTCCAAGCGGCTGCCGTGGATGGCCTCGAGTTCGTGATCGGTGCCGGAGGCGGAACCGAGAAGCCAGACCACGAGGGTGACGTCGCCGATGAGCTCGAGCACGGTCCCGGGGCGGTCGGGGTCGGCGTCGGCCGACTCGATTGCCGTGGCCTCGATCGCCGCGAGTCCCGCCGCCGACCTGCTGGTGCCACGCACCTGCCAGCCGCGCGAGATCAGCTCGGCGCCGAGCTCGCGGCCGTGGCAGCCGCACCCGACGATCAGCGCCCTCGCCACGCTAGGGCCGCTTGCGCTTCGGCTTCGGCTCGCCCTCGGGCTTCGAGGTCGACCTGATCCGCGGCGCCGGGCGCGGGTTCTTCGGCGGCCGCAGCTTCTTCAGGCCGCCGTCGAGCTCGTCGATGACCTCGGGCTCGGGCTTCTGCTTGAAGGGGCCCGTGCCCGCGGCACGAACGGCTTGGTCCTCGGCGGCCTGGCGCATCACGTCGGCCTCGGTGATCTCCTCGGCGCCGCGGCGGCGCCTGTACTCGTTCTGGGCGTCGATCATCTGCTGGACGTCGTCGATCTCGTTCTGGGCCTCGACCTCGGGAGAGCGGGTCGGCTTCCAGTCGAGCAGGTCCCTGACGCTGTGGGCCTGGAAGGCCCGCGCGAGGCCGGCCATGATCGCGACCAACACGATCAGCAGGATGATGGTGATGGCGATGATGTCCATCTGCGACGAGGCTACCGGCGGGGGCCGTCCCGCGAGCCGGAGCGGACGTCACTAGATTCCGCGCCGTGCCGGAGGCCGTGATCATCGAGGCAGTGCGGACCCCGATGGGCGGCTACCGGGGTGCCCTCTCGTCGATTCGCCCCGACGACCTTGCCGCCCACGTCATCGCGGCGGCCGTCGAGCGCTCGGGGATCGACCCCGCCGAGGTGACCGACGTCTACATGGGCGCCGCCAACCAGTCCGGCGAGGACAACCGCGACGTCGCGCGCATGGCGGTCCTGCTCGCGGGCCTGCCCGTCGAGGTCCCCGGCGCGACGGTCAACCGCCTCTGCGCGTCGGGCCTCGAGGCCGTCAACCAGGCCTCGCGCTCCTTGCGGCTGGGCGAGGGCGACGTGTACCTGGCGGGCGGCGTGGAGTCGATGAGCAGGGCGCCGTGGGTCCTGCCGAAGCCCGAGTCTCGCCTTGCTCGCGGAGAGCAGACGCTCCACGACACGACCCTCGGGTGGCGCATGGTCAACCCACGGATGGCCGAGCGGTACTCGACCGAGGCCATGGGCAAGACGGCGGAGAACGTGGCCGAGCGCTACGGCGTTTCGCGCGCCGACCAGGACGCCTTCGCGCTGCGAAGCCACCAGCGGGCGGTGGCGGCATGCGAGGACGGGCGCTTCGCCGAGGAGATCGCACCGATTGAGGCCCCAGGCGCTGGGCGAAAGGACCCGCCCGTCACCGTCGCCGAAGACGAGGGCCCGCGCCCCGACGCCACGCTCGAGAAGCTCGCCGAGCTGAAGCCGGTCTTCCGCGAGGGCGGCAGCGTCACCGCCGGCAACGCATCGACGCTCAACGATGGCGCCGCCTGCCTGGTGATGACGAGCGCCGAGAAGGCCGCAGGGCTCGGCCGCGAGCCGCTCGCGCGGATCCTCGCCACCGGCGTCGCCGGAGTGGACCCCGCGGTAATGGGCATCGGCCCGATCCCGGCCATCGGTAGGGCCCTAGACGCGGCGGGGCTCAAGATCGGCGACATCGACCTCGTCGAGATCAACGAGGCCTTCGCAGCGCAGGTGCTTGCCTGCGCGCGCGAGCTGGGGATCGACGAGGAGAAGCTGAACATCAACGGAGGCGCGATCGCGCTCGGTCACCCACTCGGCTGCTCCGGTGCACGCCTGATGACGACGATGGCCCGCGAGCTGCGTCGGCGGGGAGGGCGCTATGGGGTGGTCAGCCTCTGCGTCGGAGTCGGCCAGGGCCTCGCGACTGTGATCGAGAACCCCGCCGCCTAGTAGCTTGCGCTGAGGATGAGTGCACCGGAACTGACGAGCGTCGATGGGACGATCACCGAGACCGCGGACGCCCTGGTGCCCGCGAACGACGACGGCCTGCTGCGCGGCGACGGCGTCTTCGAGGTGATCCGCCTATACGAGGGCCGCCCGTTCGCGCTCGGCGAGCACCTCGACCGCCTCGGAGCGATCGGCCGCCTCGATCGAGCTGGATCTTCCCCGCGCCGAGCTCGAGAGCGAGATCGAGGCTCTCCTGGAGCGCTTCGGGAACCACGACGCGCAGCTGCGGCTCGTCGTCACACGCGGCGGGCGCCGCCTCGCCTTCACCGAGAACTTCCCCGCGCACGGCGAGAGCGTCTCGCTCGCTTCCGTCGAGTACTCGCCGACGATCATCCTCACCGGGGTCAAGTCGCTCTCCTACGCCGCCAACATGCAGGCAACCCGCCTCGCCAAGGGCAAGGGCGCCGACGAGGCCGTCCTGGTGCGCCCGGACGGGATCGTGCTCGAGGCTCCGACTTCGACCATCTTCTGGGCGAGCGGCGGGACGCTCTGCACACTCCCTCGATCGCGAGCGGGATCCTCGTCTCGATCACGCGCGATCGCCTCGTGCGCGAGCTCGACGTCGACCGAGGGCGAGTACACGCTCGACGACCTGCTCGGCGCCGACGAGGCCTTCCTGGCCTCGACCGTGCGCGAGGTGCAGCCGATCTCGTCGATCGACGGAACCGACCTGTCCGCCGCGCCCGGTCCGCTGACCGAGAAGGCGCTCGTCGCCTTCCAGGCCGTGCTCGAGCGCGAGCTGCCCCAGACCACATCGGCTAGGGGCTGACGCGTGGACTTCGAGCTGACCGACGAGCAGAAGCTGATCGCCGAGAGCGCGCGCGAGTTCGCCGACAAGGAGATCATCCCCCGCGTTCGCGATAACGATCGCGCGATGCAATTCGACCGCGAGCTCGCCAGAAAGCTGGGCGAGGTCGGCTACCTCGGCGCTCCGGTGAGCGAGGAGTACGGCGGCCGCGGCCTCGACTACATCGGCTACGCCTTGATCGTGGAGCAGGTCGGCCGGGCGCGACTCGTCCTCGCGCACCGTCGTCTCGGTGCAGACGTCGCTCGTCTGCGGCTCGATCGAGGCCTGGGGCACCGAGGAGCAGAAGCAGGAGTGGCTGCCGCGCCTGTGCTCCGGCGAGGCGCTCGGCTGCTTCGCGCTGACCGAGCCCGACACCGGCTCCGACGCCGCCAACCTTCGCACCCGCGCCACGAAGACCGACTCCGGCTGGTCGATCACGGGCAACAAGATGTGGATCTCGATCGGCAACGTCGCCGAGGTCGCGTTGGTCTTCGCACAGACCGACCCGGCAAGAAGCACAAGGGGCTCGCCTGCGTTCCTGGTCCCCACCGCCGGCGAGGACGGCTACAGCGCGCAGGAGATCCACGGCAAGCTCGGGCTCCGCGCCTCGGACACCGCCGAGATCGTCGCTCGACGAGATCGAGGTGCCCGACTCGGCGATGCTCGGCGAGATCGGCGACGGCTTCAAGGTGGCGATGAGCGCGCTCGACAAGGGCCGCTACAGCGTCGCGGCCGGCTGCGTCGGCATCTGCGACGGCTGCGTCGAGGCCTCCGTCGCCTACTCGACCGAGCGCAAGCAGTTCGACGTGCCGATCGCGAGCTTCCAGCTGGTGCAGGAGCTGATCGCCGACATGATCGTCAAGCGCGACGCGGCCCGGATGCTCGTCTACCGGGCCGGCGCGTTGAAGGACGCCGGCAAGCCGAGCACGATCGAGACCTCGATCGCGAAGCTCTACGCGACCGAGTCGGCGGTCGAGTGCGCGAACGCCGCGATCCAGGTCCACGGCGGCTCGGGCTACGTCGACGACTACCCCGTCGAGCGCTACCTCCGCGACGCGCGGGTCACCACCCTCTACGAGGGCACATCCCAGATCCAGAAGCTGATCATCGGCCGCGACGCCACGGGCATCAACGCGATGCTGCCGCCGACGGCCTGAGCGCCCGGTGGCCGCGCTCGTCGAGACTCGCGTCGACGGCCAGGTGGCCCTCTGCACGCTGAACCGGCCCGAGGCCCGCAACGCCCTCTCCCCCGGCCTGCGCGAGGAGCTCGCCGAGTGCGGTCGAGCGTTACGACGCCGACGACGAGGTCAACTGCATCGTGATCGCCGGCAACGACGAGGCCTTCGCGGCCGGCGCCGACGTGAAGGCGCTCAGCGAACGCTCCATCAACGACGAGCTCAGCCCGAGCGAGTCCTTCTGGCGCCGAATGGCCTCGGTGCGAAAGCCGATGATCGCCGCCGTCTCGGGCTGGGCGCTCGGCGGCGGCTGCGAGCTGGCACTGACCTGCGACATGATCGTCGCCTCCGAGTCGGCCGAGTTCGGCCAGCCCGAGATCACGCTCGCGATCATCCCCGGCGGCGGGGGCACCCAGCGACTGGCGCGCGTGATCGGCAAGCAGCGCGCGATGGAGCTGGTCCTGACGGGCCGGCGCTTCAACGCCGAGGAGGCGCACCGGCTGGGAATCGTCAACCGGGTCACGAAGAGCGACGAGTGGCTCGACGGACGCGATGGAGCTGGCGGCCGTGATCGCCCGCCGCCCCCCGCTGGCTGCAAGGCTGGCGAAGCAGGCGGTGCTCGCCGCCGAGGAGACCGGCCTGACAGCAGGAGTCGAGGCCGAGCGCCGCCTGTTCGGGGTGGCGATGGCGACCGAGGATCGCGTCGAGGCGATGCAGGCATTCCTCGAGAAGCGCCGCCCCGACTTCCGCGGCCAGTGAGGGGCGAGCGCCTCGGGGTCGTCGGCGGCGGGACGATGGGCGCCGGGATCGCGGAACTCGCGACGGAGGCGGGGATCGAGACCCAGGTGTACGACCCGGACGAATCGGTCGCCGGCTCCACCGGACATACAGGACCTGCGCGGCTGCACGATGGTCGTCGAGGCGGCGCCCGAGCAGCTTGAGCTGAAGCGCGAGCTGTTCGCCCGCCTCGAGGCGATCTGCGGGGCCGACGCGGTACTCGCCACCAACACCTCCTCGCTGTCGGTGACCGCGATCGCGGCCGGAGCCGACCATCCCGAGCGCGTCGTCGGGATGCACTTCTTCAACCCCCCTGCCCGGATGAAGCTCGTCGAGGTGGTGGCCGGGGACGAGAGCTCGGACCGGGCACTCGACGCGACCACGGCGATGGCCGAGGCGATGGGCCGCATCCCGATCCGCGCGCGCGACTCGATCGGCTTCGTCGCCAACCGGTGCGCGCGGCCGTTCACGCTCGAGGCGCTGCGGATGCTCGGCGAGGGGTCGCCACGCACGAGGAGATCGACCGGGTCCTGCGCGAGACGGGCGGCTTCCGCATGGGCGCCTTCGAGCTGATGGACCTGATCGGGATCGACGTCAACCTCGCCGTGGCGCGCTCATTCTTCGAGCAGTCCTTCGGCGAGCCGCGCTGGCGGCCGCACCCGATCCAGCAGCGCATGGTCGACTCGGGCCGCCTGGGCCGAAAGACGGGGCGCGGCTTCTACTCCTACCCGGCGCCCAAGCGCGAGCGAAGCTCGGCGGAGCCGGGCGAGCCGGCTGACGCGATCCTGGTCCGCGTCGCCGCCGCGATCGCCAACGAGGGCTGCTTCGCCCTCGCCGAGGGCGTCGCCTCCTCCGACGACATCAACGCCGCGATGCGCCTCGGCTTCAACTGGCCGCTCGGCCCGCTCGAGTGGGGCGAGAGGCTCGGATGGGCCCGCGCGCTCGAGACGCTCGAGGCCCTACGCGCTACTTCACGGCGAGGCCTACCGGCCGGCGCCGCTGCTGCGAGAGAGGGCGGCCGGCGTCGGCTAGCTCTCGCGCTTGACCTGCGAGCCGCCGACGATGGCGTCCTCGCCGCTGTCGGCGAACCGGACCCAGGCCTTGTTGCCGCCGTCGTAATCCGGCGCCCAGAGCACCAGCGTCGCGTCGCGTCGCTCCTCGGCGTCGGCGGGGCCGATCGAGCACGGCTCCGAGCCCTCGTCGTCGAGGCCGCGCCAGACGCGGATGAACACGTTCGACTCCCACTCGTCGCCGATCGTCGAGGGCTGGCGGTGACCGGGATGGATGCGGGTCTCGGGCGGGAGCTTCATCAGCCGCTCCATGACGGAGTTCTTGAGGTCGGCGAACCCGGTCGCGCCGGGCGCCATCGTGCCGCCGACAGTGCCCTTGAAGAGGACGTCCGCGGTGACGCAGTCGGTGTCGTCGACGAGGAGCGCGAGGTGGTCGGCGCAGTGCCCGGGGGTGTGGATCGCCTCGATCCGAAGGTCGCCTGAGGAGATGCTGTCGCCGTCGCCCCACGTCTCGGTCACCTTGCCGTCGAGCTCGGCGGCGCAAAGCTCGTGGGCGAGGAGCGGAACGCCGAAGCGCTCGGCCAGCTTGTCGACGTCTACGACGTGGTCCCAGTGGTGGTGGGTGAGCAGGACGTGCGTGATCTCGGTTCCCTCGCGATCGACGCGCTCGAGCAGTGGATCGGTGACGCCGTTCGAGTCGACGAGCACGCCCTTGCCGCCGGGCTCATCGACGATGAGGTAGGAGTTGGAGAGCCAGTCGGCTTGCTCGACTCGCTGCAGGATCATGCGTCGAAGCGAATCACGCTTCGGATGCCGTCCTGGGCCTCCATCAGCTCGAAGCCGCGGTTGACCTCGTCGAGCTTCAGCTCGTGGGAGATGAAGGGCTCGACGTCGATCTCGCCTGCGAGGTAGCGGTCGACCAGCCCGGGAACCTCGTCGCGCCCCTTGACCCCTCCGAACGAAGACCCAGCGACGCGGCGGCCGGTGATCAGCCAGCGCGGGATGATGTCGAGCGTCTCGCCCTGGCCGGCGACACCCGCCACTGTGCAGAGGCCCCAGGCCATGCGGGCCGACTCGACGGCCTGCGCCATGACGCCGACGAGGCCGGTGGCCTCGAAGGTGTAGTCGGCGCCGAAGCCATCGGTCATCTCGAGGATGCGCTCGACCGTGTCATCGCCGGCCTTGATCAGGTGTGTGGCTCCCTGGCCCTTCGCGAGCTCGAGGCGGTCATCGGAGAGGTCGACGCAGACCACGCGCTCGGCTCCCTGCAGGCGGCAGCCCGCGACGGCCCCGAGGCCGACCATGCCGGCGCCGAACACAACGCACGTTGTGCCGGGCTGGACCTTGGCCGTATTGATCGCGGCGCCGAGGCCGGTCGAAAGCCCGCAGGCGAACAGGCACGCGTGCTCCAGCGGCGCCTCGGGGTTGACCTTGGCGAGCGAGATCTCGGGCATCACGGTGTACTCGGCGAAGGTCGAGCACCCCATGAAGTGCCGCAGCTCCTCACCGTCGCGCGAGAGCCTCGCCGTGCCGTCGGGCAGGTAGCCCTTGTTCTGTTGTTCGCGGATCGCCATGCAGAGGTTGGTGCGCTCGTCGACGCAGTGAACGCACTCGCCGCAGCGCGGCGCGAAGAGCGTCACCACGTGATCGCCGGGCGCCAGCAGGGAGACGTCGGGGCCGACGGCCTCGACGACGCCCGCGCCCTCGTGACCGAGCACGGTCGGTGCGTAGCCGGACGGGTCGGCGCCCGAGGCCGTGTAGAGGTCCGTGTGGCATACGCCGCAGGCGACCAGGCGCACCAGCACCTCGCCGGCCCGCGGCTCCGCGAGATCGACCTCCTGGACCTCGAGGGGCTTGCCGAAATCCTCGAGTACGGCGGCGCGCATCTTCATGGGGCGGATCCTATCTCGCTACGGATCTCGGCAACCTGCCCTCGGCCGCGAGCCACGAACCGCCGAGGATCAACACGAGCCCGGCGACGGTCGCCGGCTCGATGCTCTCGTCGAGCAACGTCGCGCCGTACACGACCGCGAAGGCGGGCGCGATGTAGGTGACGATCCATGCACGCGCGGGTCCGGCGGTCGAGATCAGCCAGAACAGGATCACGAAGGCCGCCCCGGTCCCGATCACGCCGAGAGCCAGGACGGCGGCCACCGGGCCGATCCCCGGCGATGAATCGGGTGCCGTCAGCACCGCAAGCGGCAGCAGGACGACCGTGCTCACCGCCATCACCGTCGCGGACATGCCGAGGGGTGCGATCCCCGTGAGCTGGTTCTTGGCGATCAAGCCGCCGATCGCGTACCCGAGGCTGGCGAGCACGACCATCAGGCCGCCGAGCAGGGCCGCGCCGTCGCCGCCGAGATCCAACCCAAGCAGCACGGCGACGCCGAGAAAGCCCACCATGACGCCGACCAGCCGCAGACCGCGCGAGCGCTCCTCCTGGTCGAGTCGCACCGCGAGTAGCGCGGTGAACAGCGGCGCCGAGGCGACGAGAATGCCGGCGAGCGAAGAGGTGATCTCCTCCTGCCCCTGGCCGATCAACACGAACGGCACCGCCACCTGGACGATCCCGATGACGATGAGCCAGCCCATCCGGGACCGGACTCCGGCGAAGGCCCCCTGCATCGCAGCGACGGGCAGCAGCAACGCGGCGGCAAGAGCGACGCGCGCGCACGCGATGACGGCGGGCCCCATGTCGCGCAGCCCGATCTCGATGAACATGTACGACGCGCCCCAGATCGCGCCCAGGATCAGCAGCCATGTCCACGAGCGGCGGTCCACTCATCCACCGTAGCCGCGGCCCATCGACTAGAGTCGCGCGCGGCCGAAGGGATTCGGCCCTCAGGAGAGAGAGGGATGAGAGCGCTCAGAGGGACGATCGTGTTCGCGTTGGCAGCGGCTGCGCTTGCGGCCACCTCTGCGCCCGCGGCCGCTCAGGTCCAGCCCTACGGCACGAACGACTACGGCGGCTTCCGCAACGTCCTGCCGCCTGGCCAGGGGCGGAACGCCACACTGCCGGAGATCATCCAGAACCAGGTCGGCGGGGTCCTGCCGCCGAACTTCGCGAACCAGAGCCCGATGTACGAGAACCTCGTGTACGAGCTGCCCTCGCTGTCGGCCTCGAACATCGACCAGTACTTCAAGGACGGCAGCTTCGGGGTCAAGCCGGGCGACGTCGCACCGGGTTCCCCCTACTCCCCGCGCCCCGGCCTGTCGATCGTCCGCGACGCCCCCTTCGGCGTGCCGCACGTCTACGGCACCACCCGCAGCGACACCCTGTTCGGCGCCGGCTACGTCGGGGCCCAGGACCGCCTCTTCTTCATGGACGCCCTGCGCAACTCGGGGCGCAGCAAGCTCTCGGGCTTCGCGGGGGGCTCCAACAAGCGAATGGACGCCGAGGTCTGGGAGAACGCCCCCTACACCGAGGCCGACCTCGAGCGCCAGTACGAGCAGATGGACGACCTCTACGGCGCCGAGGGCGCCCAGCTGCAGCAGGACGTGACCGACTACGTGGCGGGCATCAACGCCTACCTGGACGAGCTCGCCGTCACCCCCGCCCTGCGCCCCGGCGAGTACGCGCTGATCGGCCAGACGCAGGAGCCCTGGGACGAGACCCCCTGGAAGGTCACCGACGTGATCGCGACGGCGGCGCTCGTGGGCGGGATCTTCGGCAAGGGCGGCGGCGGCGAGGTCTCGAACGCCGAGATTTATACGGCCGCCAAGGCGCGGTTCGGCAAGGTGAAGGGCGTGAAGGTCTGGCGCGACTTCCGCCGCGCCAACGACGCTGAGGCCCCGACCACCGTCGCGGACCGAAGCTTCCCGTACCAGGTGCGCAAGCCGAAGAGGATCAATCCCAAGGCCGTAGCGATTCCCGACAACGGCTCGGTGGTCCCCGGCAGCCCCGACGATGCGACCGCGCAGGGCTACTCGCTGCCCGCCGACCCGGAATCAGCCGATCGCGACGCCTCCGCCGACCCCGCGCAGGCCGGCATGTTCGACGACCTGATGGATCAGGGCGGTGCCTCGAACGCGCTCCTCGTCTCGGGGCGGGAATCGCAGTCGGGCCGCCCGCTCGCCGTCTTCGGCCCCCAGGTGAGCTACTACTCGCCGCAGATCCTGATGGAGGAGGACCTGCACGGCCCCGGCATCGATGCGCGGGGGACTGCGTTCGTCGGGGTCAACCTGTTCGTATTGCTTGGCCGAGGCCAGGACTACGCCTGGTCGGCCACATCGGCGGGGCAGGACATCATCGACACCTTCGCCGAGCGCCTCTGCGAGCCGGGCGGAGGCAAGCCGACCGTCAACTCCATGCACTACGTGTGGAAGGGCCAGTGCCGCCCGATCGAGGTCCTGAGCCGCGTCAACAACATCACCCCCAATGCGGGCGACCCGAGCCCAGCCGAGACCTTCGAGCTCGAGGCCCAGCGGACGATCCACGGCATCGTCAACGCCCGGGGCACGGTCAACGGCAAGCCGGTCGCCTTCTCCCGCCAGCGCTCCACCTACATGCACGAGGCCGACTCGGCGATCGGCTTCTCGGGCTTCAACGACCCCTCGAAGATGCGCAACGCCCGAGAGTTCCAGGAGCAGGCCGACAAGATCGGCTTCAGCTTCAACTGGTTCTACGCCGACGACCGCGACATCGCGTACTACAACTCAGGCTTCAACCCGGTCAGAGGGAAGGGCACCGACCCAGAGTTCCCGAACTGGGGCACGGGCAAATACGACTGGAAGGGCTGGAACCCCTCGACCAACGTCTCGCAGCGGACTTCCTTCGACGCCCACCCGCAGGTCATCAACCAGCCCTACATCACGAGCTGGAACAACAAGCAGGCGCCCGGCTTCGCGGCCGCCGAGGACACGTTCTCGTTCGGCTCGATCCACCGCTCGCAATCGCTGGACGAACGCATCGAGGCAAGCATCGGCGGTGCGAAGAAGACGAACCTGGTCGGGCTGATCCGATCGATGGAGGACGCCGGCACGGTCGACCTGCGCGGGAGCCAGGTGCTGCCGTGGCTGCTCGCCGTGCTGAAGAAGGGCAAGGTCCCGAAGGCCCTGCGTGACGAGGTCGCGATCCTCTCGACATGGGTGCGCAACGGCGCACATCGCCGCGACGCCGACCGCAGCCGCACCTACGACGAGGCCGCGGCGGTCCAGCTGATGGATGCGTGGTGGCCGAAGCTGCTCGAGGGGATCTTCAAGCCCGAGCTCGGCAACACGCTGTTCGAGAAGCTGCGTTCGAAGCTCGCCTACGACGACACGCCCGGCCCGGGCGGCAGCGCCTACATCGCCGGCTGGTACACGTACGTCGAGAAGGACCTCCGCGCGCTGCTCGGCCGCAAGGTGGCGAGCCCGTATTCGCGCGACTACTGCGCCAACGGGAAGACCCAGGCCGAGCGGATCGCCTCCTGCAAGAAGCGGCTGGTCAAGACCCTGACGGCCGCGATCGCCGTGCCGCGCTCCGAGCTCTACCCGCGGGGAGACGACTGCTTCACGGGTGACGACCAGATCTGCAACGACGCCGTTCGCTTCGCGAGGCTCGGCGGGATCGGGATCAGGGAGATCCACTGGATCAACCGGCCGACCTTCCAGCAAGCGCTCGAGATCCTCGGCCATCGCGGGCGCGGGACCGAGCTGCGCTGCTCGATCCCGCGTGTCGGATCCAACGCCGGCGAGCGCCTCCAGGGCTCGGCCTTTCCGGACGACCTCGTCGCCAAGGGCGGCGCCGACCGCGTCTTCGCCGAGGGCGGCGACGACTGCCTGAATGGTGGCGCTGGCGACGACCTCCTGAAGGCGGGCGGCGGCACCGACAACGTCAAGGGCGGCTCGGGCGATGACTCCCTGGCGACAGCGGACGGATTCCGCGACGCGGTCTCGTGCGGATCGGGCGTCGATCGCGTCAGCGCCGACGCGCGCGACCGCATCAACAGCGACTGCGAACAGGTCGACCGCCCCGCCACGAAGGGCAAGGAGACCAAGAAGAAGTGAAGCGCGGCGGCGGGCCTAGGAGCCGGCTGCTTCGACCGCTTCGACGATGGCGCCGGTGTTCGTGCCCCAGTGCTCCTCGGGCGAGACGCCGCCGATGTCGCGCAGGTACCACTCGGCGTCCAGTGCGCCCTTGGTGCCGCTGCCAGCGGCGGTGACCGCCTGGCGGTAGGTGTGGTCGACCAGGTCGCCGACCGCGAAGACACCCGCGAGGTTGGTTCGCGTGGAGGGCTCGTCGGTGATCACGTAGCCGTCCTCGTTGATCTCGATCTGGCCCTCGACGAGCTCGGAACGCGGCCGGTGACCAATCGCGACGAAAGCGCCGCCGACCGCCAGGTCCTTCGTCTCGCCGGTCTCGGCGTGCTTCAGGCGGACGTGGCCGATCTTCCCGTCATCGCCGGCGACGAACTCCTCGGGGACATATGGGGTGAGGAACTCGATGTTCTCCTTGCCGCGGGCGCGCTGCTCCATGATCTTGGACGCCCGGAACTCGTCGCGTCGATGGACCACGTGAAGCTTCTTGACGAACTTCGAGATGAAGATCGAATCCTCCATCGCGGAGTCGCCGCCGCCGATGACCGCGACCTCCTCGCCCTTGAAGAAGGCCCCGTCGCAGACGCCGCAGGTCGAGACGCCGCGCCCCTGGAGGTCCATCTCGCCGGGGATGCCGAGGCGCTTGGGCTCGGCGCCCATCGAGAGAACGACCGCCTTGGCGCGGTAGGTGTCCTTGCCGACGGTCACCTCTTGCTCGCCGCCGTCGGTGAGCTTCAGCTCGGTGACGTCGTCGGTGATGAAGCGGGTGCCGAAGCGCTCGGCCTGCTTGCGGAACTGCTGCATCATCTCCGGACCCATGATCCCCTCGGGGTATCCGGGGTAGTTCTCGACGTCGGTCGTGTTCTGGAGCTGGCCACCCCACTGGAAGCCCTCGATCACGAGCGGCTTGAGTTCGGCGCGAGCCGCATAGAGCGCAGCCGTATAGCCGGCGGGGCCGCCGCCGATGATGATGAGGTCCTCGTGCGAGGGGGTTTCGGTCTGCTCGTCGCTCATTTCGCCTTTCGTCTCCTGTGAAGCGGGGGTCTTACTTCACTTTTTATAGTACCGCTTCGGTCAACCGGCTGGGGCCTTCGGATCCTCGCTGGAGGGCACCGCCGCGGCGCCTCCGGCGGGTGTGACGTGGTCCTCGATCGGAAGCTCTCCGGTCTCGAGCGCAGGCTGGGGATCCTTGCGCTCGCGGCCCTCCGACTCCCAGCGCTTCACGGTCTTGCGCAGCTGGAAGAAGGCGACGATACCCGGCGGGATCGGCACCCAGAATGCGATCACGCGGTAGGTGAGCACCGCCACGAAGACATCTGACTCTGGCAGCCCGAAGACGACGAAGGCGCCGATCATGCCGGCGTCGACGGCCCCGACGCCGCCCGGGGCGAAGGGGAACAGGTTCGCGAGCATGCCGACGAAGAACCCCATCACGATCACCCCGAAGGGCACCGCGACGTCGAAAGCCTGGAAGCTGGCCCACAGGATCCCGATGTTCGCCCCCCAGAACCCGATCGCCCCCGCCACGGCGAGGCCGCCCTGCGAGGGATGGCGCATGAAGTCGATGGCGGTCCGCGCGCCGCGCGCGAATGTCGCGGGCGCGGTCGCGAGCCAGTGGGCGATCCTCGAGAAGCGGCCCGAGGTCATCTTGGCGATGCGCCGCTCGAAGTCCTGGGGCAGGGCCGCCAGCGCCAGCACGAGGACGATCGCCACCCCGGCGACCGCGGCCGGGACGATCGTGACGCTGACGGGCCCTCCGCCCGGCAGCACCCCGGTGCGCAGGAGGATGCCGAAGATCACCAGCGCCAGGAGATAGAAGGAGTACAGGAGAACGAGGAAGGCGATCATCCGGCAGACCGACTGGCCGCCTCTCCATCCCCGCCTTGCGAATCGCCCAGTAGGTGAGCACGATCCCACCTGCTCCCCCGGCGGAGAACAGTCGCGTCGCCGCGAGCCCGGCCATCGTGATCTGGTAGCTCTCGCTGACCGTCAGGTGGATCACCTTCTCGCCGACGACACCGCGAAACATCGCCACGTACGCCGCGAATGCAACGACGTTGAAGGCGAGCGCGATCCCGATCCAAAGCGGATCTCCGTCGCCGATCTTGTCGAGCGCGCCTTCGAGCCCGATGATCTTCGGGAACAGCACGTAGATCGCGACGGTGAGCAGGACGACGGCGACCAGTGTCTGGACCAGCCGCTTCGGGTTCGCGAAGAAACTGGGCTCTGCTTCGGCCTGCATCTCCTCGACGAGATTCGGCGCCTCCGTGGCGGCAGCCTTGTCCGGCGGCACGTCGCGCTCGTCGCGAAGCGCTTCCTGGGCCGCCGAAGCGCTCTCGGTGCGCTCCTGCCTCACCCCCCCATCGTGACAAACCCACCTACGGGTTTGCGATCTGCTCCAGCTGCTGCAACCCCCGGCTCAGCGCCTGGGCGACTGGCTCGACCAACCGCTCGCCCTTCCGCACCGCCAGGACGAGCGCCGCACCGGCGATCAGGTCGATCACGTAGTGCTCTCCCAGGTAGACGAGCGAGAACCCGAGGACTCCGCAGTACGCCCACCCGAGCGCCCCCTCGACGGGACCCGCCTCGGTCAGCAAGATCGCCGCCATCAGCGACGCCGCGAAGTGCAGCGAGGGCATCGCCGCCCAGGGGTTGGAGCCGAGGTAGGCGTACATCGGCTCCCACGCCTTGCCCCAGCGCTCCTCGCCGACCTCGACCATGATCCGACGCACCTTCCGATCGGTGCGCCCCTGCTCGGACGCCCACCAGGGCGGCGCGGTCGGGAACGCGGCGTAGGCTGCGCAGCCGAGGTCGAAGACCGCGGCCATCTGGCGCGCGGAGCGCGGGAAGCGATCGGGATGGCGGGCGAGGATCCAGACCAGCGAGGTGTGGGGCTCGAAGAACCAGAGCCAGTGCACCCACGAGAGGGTGCTGTCGAGCGGGTTGCCCTTTGGCAGCCCTGAGAGCGCATCCTGCAGGCGCACGTTCGGCAGCTCGCCGAATCCGATCGCCTTGTCTGCGCGGACGGTGTAGTCGACCAGCAGGCGCTCGCGGAGCGCCTCGGGGTCGTCGTGGGGCATGTCCTTCGCGTTCAGGAACCCCCACATCTGCAGCGCGTACAGCCCGGCATCCCTGACGCGCGTGCGGGGCTGCAGGACGGCGAGGGCCGGCGGGCCCGCGACGAGAGCGCCGGTCGTCACCGCCGGGGGAATCTTCAGCTTCTTGCGGGCGAGCGGCACGGCGAAGGCCGCGGCCAGGGCGGCCGCTGCGACGCCCCGGACCACGGGGCGCCAGGCGCTTGGAGATCGTGATCGCCGGCTCATGTCGACCACCGCACCGGCGGACCGGAGGGAGGGCGCGCGAGTATAAGTCGGGGGCCAATGACGCGAGCAACATGAGCACCGAGGTTGAGATTCGCGGGCGGCGCGCTGCCGTGACCGGCGCCGGGGGGTTCATCGGCTCGGCGGTCTGCCGGGCGCTGCTCGAGGCCGGGGCGAGCGAGGTGATCGGGATCGAGGTCTCGAAGGCCCTCGACGAGCGCGTGCGCGCCGCGGGTGCCGAGCCGCGCGTCGCCGACATCAGCGACCACGGCTCGACCGTCGCGGCGCTCGAGGGCGCCGAGCTGGTCGTGCACACCGCGGCCTACGTGCGCGAGTGGGGCTCGATGCGTGACTTCATCAAGGTCAACGTCGGGGGCACGGTCAACGTCCTCGACGGCGCCGAGGCCGCGGGAGCCGAGCGCGTCGTGCACCTGAGCTCGGTCGTCGTCTACGGCTACCAGGCGCCCGGCGAGCAGGACGAATCCGCGTTTCACCGCTCGGTCGGCATCCCCTACCTCGACACCAAGAGCGCCTCGGATCGCATCGCCGCGCGCCGCGGCGCGGTGATCGTCCGCCCCGGCGACGTCTACGGTCCGGGCTCGATGCCGTGGACCGTCCGCCCCGCCGAGCTGCTGCGCGGCGGCCAGATGGCGCTGCCCGGGCGGGGCGACGGGACGATGCTGCCGGCCTACATCGACGACCTCGTCGCCGGGATCGAGGCCGCGATGCGCCGCGGCGAGCCGGGCCAGGCCTACACGGTCTGGGACGGCGAGCCCGTCAGCTTCGAGCGCTACTTCACCGGTCTCGCCGAGGTGACCGGCGCGAAGCCGCCGCGGAGGCTGCCGAAGCCGGTGCTGCACACGCTCGCCGCCGCGACGGAGGGCGTCGCGCGCCTGCGCGGGCCGCCCGCCGGCCTTCGGCCGCCACGGCATCACCTTCACCGACCGACGGGGCACCGCCTCGAATCGCCGCGCCCGCGAGGAGCTCGACTGGGAGCCCGGGTCGACCTCGAGGAGGGACTGCGGCGAAGCGCCGAGTGGCTCGACCGCGAGCGCGCCTGACCCGCCAGATCACTCACGACGGACGGGTGGCCCGCTCCAGCGCGATCAGGAAGGACTCGTAGGCCTCCCCGGTCCCCTGCTGCAGGCCGATCTCGCAGGTGCGGTTGCTGGAGAGGTAGGCGTCGTGATCCGGGCCGACGGCGAGCTCGGCCGCCTCGTCCGCCGTCGCCGCCGTCGTCAGCTCGGGGTGCAGCATGCCGCGGTCGCCCGCGAACCCGCAGCACGTCGCGGCGACCGGGGTCACCGCTTCGTCCGCCATCGCCGCTCCGAGCGCCTCGAGCTCGCGGGTCAGGCCCGAGGTGCCGGGTCGAGCAGGTCGGGTGGATCGCCACCGACCTGAGCCTGTGGTTGACGTCGAGCGTACGGCAGCAGCCGGTCGTGCGCCCACGCGATCGAGTCGAGGATCTCGAGCTTCGCGTGGCGCTCGCGGTTCTCCTCGCTCAGCGCTCGCGACGACCTCGTCGCCGAGCCCGAGGGCGCACGAGCTCGCGTCGATGACGACCGGCAGCGCCCCCTCCCCGCTCCAGCGCCACAGCCGCTCGACGGTCTCGTTCGCCATCGCCTCGTGGCCCCTGGTCGAGGCCCTTCGAGCTCCACGGCACCGCGCAGCAAGATCCCGGCGACGTCGTCGGGGATCCAGACCGGCTGCCCGGCGCGGGCCGACACGGCGACCATCGCCTCGGGGAGCTCCAGCCCGTCGCGGTCAGCGCCGCGCGCCTTGCCGAAGATGCGGTTGACGCACGCCGGCATGTAGACGGCGGCGGCGCCCTCGCGCGCGGTCTCGGGCAGCGCCCCGGCCGCGCGCGGCATGTTCGCCGGCCAGCTCGGGACCAGCTCGTCGCTGAGCGCGGTCCGAAGCAGAGCGGCGCCGGCGCGGAACGGCCCGCCGCGAAGCGGGCCGCCGACCCGCAGGCACGTCCGCGCCGCGCCCTCGACGGCGGCCCATCGGCCCGCGAGCCGCTCGCCGCGCCGCTCGGCCGCGTCGCTGTGCGCGGCACGGCGGAGCTGCTTGACCATCGCCCCGGTGTCGATGCTGAGCGGGCAGGTCAGCGCGCAGGTCCCGTCGGCGGCGCAGGTCTCGATCCCCTCGTATTCGTACTGCTCGAGCAGCGCCGCCTGCACCGGCGAGCCCTCGGCCTGGCGCGCCATCTCGCGGCGGACGACGATGCGCTGGCGCGGGGTCAGCGTCAGGTGGCGGCTCGGGCAGACCGGCTCGCAGAAGCCGCACTCGACGCAGTTGGTCGCGACCTCCTCGATCGGCGGCGTCGTCTTCAGGTTGGCGAGGTGGACGCCCGGGTCGCGGTTCAGCAGCACCCCCGGGGCGAGCACGCCGTCGGGGTCGGCCAGCCCCTTGATCCGCCACATCAGGCCGGTCGCCTTGGCGCCCCACTCGCGCTCCACGTACGGCGCCATGTTCAGGCCGGTGCCGTGCTCGGCCTTGAGCGAGCCGTCGTACTTGTCGCAGATCAGATCGACGAGCTTCCCCATGAACGCCTCGTAGCGGTCGAGGTCCTCCTGCTTGGAGAAGTCCGGGGTCAGCATGAAGTGCAGGTTCCCCGCCGAGGTGTGGCCGGCGACACCGGTGAGGAAGCCGTGCTCGCCGAGCAGCGCCTGGATGTCGGCCGCGGACTCGGCGATCCGCGCCGGCGGCACGCAGACGTCCTCGATGATCAGCGCGGTCCCCGCGGGACGCAGGCGGCCGATCAGCCCGTGCAGGCCCTCGCGCACCCGCCAGTTGAGCTCGACAGCCTCGGCCTCGCGGGTGAACTCCGGGCCCCGGATCGTGGTCCGGCTCGCGAGCACACCGGCGCCCGCGCGCTCGAGCGCGTCGAGGTCGGCGTCGTCGTCGGAGCGGAACTCGATCAGCAGGGCGGCCGAAGTCGGGGGCAGTTCCTTCCAGTGCTCGGGCGTGCCCGGGATCGAGTTCGCCGCCACCATCAGCGCCGGCGCCACCATCAACTCGACCGCGCTGGCGCCGGCGGCCACGAGGTCGGGAACCGGCTCGCACGCGGCCTCGATGCTCTCGAAGTGGATCCAGCTCGTCGTCGTATGAGGACGCAGCGGCACGGTGTCGAACACCGCCTCGGCGGTGAAGGCCAGCGTCCCCTCGGAGCCGACCAGCAGCCGGCGGAAGATCTCGAGCGGAGTGTCGGCGTCGAGGAAGGCGCAGAGCCGGTACCCGGTGGTGTTCTTGATCTCGAACTTGCGCGCGATCCGGGCGCTGAGCTCGGCGTCGGCGCGGATCTCGTCGCGTATCTCCGCCAGGCCGGCCGCCAGAGCGGACTCAGCGGCGGCGAAGTCGGCCTCGGCGCCCGGAGCTCCCGTGTCGATCACGGTCCCCGACGGGAGGACGAAGGTCAGCTCGCGCGACCGTCGAGTAGGAGTCGTGCAGGACACCGCAGCGCATCCCGCCCGAGTTGTTGGCGATCACCCCGCCGACGCAGGCGATGTCGGTGCTCGCCGGGTCGGGACCGAGCTTTCGACCGAGCGGCGCGAGCACCCGGTTGGCGTGGCCGAGCAGCGTCCCAGGCCTCACCCTGGCGCGAGCACCGCCGCCCTCTATTTGCAGGCCGCTCCAGTGGCGGCGCACGTCGACGATGATCCCGTCGCCCTGGCTCTGGCCGTTCAGGCTGGTCCCCCCGGCCCTGAGCGTGACCGGGACTCCCGCGCGGCGGCCGAAGGCGAACACGGCCGATACGTCATCGGCGTCGCGGGCCATCACCACGGCCTTCGGGAAGAGCCGGTAGGGGCTCGCGTCGGACGCGTAGCTGACGATGTCGATCGCCCGGCTCAGGACCTGCTCGGATCCGAGCAGGGCGATCAGCTCCGACCGAAGCGGCTCCGGCGTCCCGGCCGCGAGCTCATCCGGGGCGCGGTCGGGAGCCGCCATCACGACCTAGAAGAGAGCCATTCCCGGCGACACCGGGACCTCGACCAGCGAGGGGCCGTCCGACGCGAAGGCCGACGTCAGGGCGGCCTCGAGCTCGTCGCGGCCCGAGACGCGGGAGGCCTCGACCCCGTAGCCCTTCGCGACCTCGCTGGTGTTGACCGCCGGCAGGTCGAGCCCGGGAGCGCCCTGGACCTCCTCGAGCCCGGCGAACCACTTCAGGATCGCGTACTCCTCGTTTCGCAAGACGAGGAAGGTGACGGGCACGTCGTAGGCAGCCGCGGTCCAGAGGCCGGTGATCGCGTACTGCGCCGAGCCCTCGCCGAGGACGCAGACGACGGGACGATCGGGCTGGGCCAGCTGGACCCCGATCGCGGCCGAGAGCCCGAAGCCGAGGCCGCCGCCGGCGCCGAAGAAGTAGCTCCCCGGCTTCGATATCCGCAGCTGGTTTCGCACCGAGAGCGTGGCCGAGGGAGACTCGAGCACGACGATCGCGTCCTCCGGGATGACCTGGGCGAGCGTGTGGTTGGCCATCGTCGGGGTGATCGGGTCGGACTCCTCGCCCGCGACGGGATCGGGCAGCGGGTCGGGCTCGGCCCGGTCGCCCTCCCTGACCTCGGCGAGGAGCGCGGCGAGGGTCAGGCCGACGTCGGCGACGATCGCATCGCCCATCGGGGCGCGCGCGGCCTCGTCGGGATCCGAGGTGATCGCGACAAGCGAGGCGCCCTCGGGCAGCAGCGGCCCCGGTATGTAGGGGTAGTAGGGGAAGACCGAGGAGCCGACCACGACGATCAGGTCGCGGCCCGCGGAGCGTCTCGGCCACCGGGCCGATCGCCGGCGGCAGCACGCCCTGGAAGAGAGGGTGGGACTCGGGGAAGCCGATGCGCCCGCCACCCGGAGCGGGCGAGGCGTAGACGGGCAGCTTCTGGCGCTCGGCCAGCGCGACGGCATCGTCCCAGCCCCCGCTCGCGTCGACGTCGGGGCCGACCACCAGCACCGGGTTCTCGGCCTCGGCTATCCGCTTCGCGAGCGCCCTCACCGCCGCGGGGTCGGCGGCCGCGCGCGACCCGACCGACCGCCCGATCGCGTGGCGCGCCTCGGCCTCGTCCACCTCGGCCTTCCAGTCGTCCATCGGCAGCGAGACGAAGGCCGGGCCGCGCGGCGCGATCGAGGCCGCGTGGATCCCGTGAGCAAGCGCCAGCGGGACGTCCTCGGCACGCGCGGGCTCGTAGCTCCACTTCACGAAGGGATGCGACCACGCGGGTCGCGTCGCGGTTGGTCAGGTTGGCGTTCATCGTCACCTGGGCGCGGACCTGCTGGCCCGCGGTCAC
The DNA here is from genome assembly GCA_963820665.1 of uncultured Solirubrobacterales bacterium. GTDB lineage: Bacteria > Actinomycetota > Thermoleophilia > Solirubrobacterales > 70-9 > CAVUAT01. Next base: position 552,786 of record CAWGAL010000004.1, read on the forward strand.
GAGCAGCGGCGCCTTGTTGGCCTGCGCGTTGAAGAGCGCCCCCATCGCGTTGCCCACCCCTGGCGCGGTGTGCAGGTTGACGTGGGTGACACTGCCCGAGGCCTGGGCGTACCCGTCGGCCATCCCGACCACCACCGCCTCCTGCAGCCCGAGCACGTAGCGAAAGTCGTCGGGGAACTCCGCCAGCATCGGGAGCTCGGTCGAGCCGGGGTTGCCGAAGATCGTCGTCATCCCGTGCTCGCGAAAGAGCTCGAAGGACGCCTCGCGGACGGTGGTCACGCGGCGGAGCCTATAGCCGTGATCATCGCCAATTCCGCGGCTTGCCCTTGCGGAACAGCCAGAGGTCGAAGAAGCGGTCGAGCGAGCGGCCCGACTCCGCCTCGGCGAGGGTGATGAAGTCCGCGGTGGACGCGTTGCCGAAGCGGTTCTCCGAAACCCAGCGCCGTAGGGTCGCCCGGAAGGTCGCGTCGCCGACGAGCTGGCGCAGCGCCTCGAGCGTCATCGCGCCCCTGAAGTACACCGCGAACGAGAACATCTTGCGGATCCCGGGGTCGCCCGGCGGCACCTTCCACAGCAGGGCGTAGGACGCCGGCGCGCTGTAGAACGAGCGGAACGTGCGACGCAGCCCGCGGTCGCGCCCGCGGGCCTTCCAGTCCCACTCCGCCCAGGTCGCGAATCCCTCGTTGAGGAAGATCTCAGACCAGCGCTCCGGGGTCACCGAGTCGCCGAACCACTGGTGGGCGATCTCGTGGGCCATGATGATCGGGGTCGCCGCCTCGCCGAAGAGCGGCCGGGTCTGCGTCTCGAGCACGTAGCTCTCGAAGCCGCCATCGACGATGACCCCCGTGCTCGAGAACGGATAGGGGCCGAGGTAGGAGCTGAGGCGGCGCGTGATGGCGGGCAGTAGCCTGACGGCGCGCCGCGAGCGCCTCTCGAGCTTGGGGTCGATCGCGGTCCACGCCGGGATCCCGGCGACCTTCGACCGGCGGAGCTTGAAGCGCCCGGTGGTGGCGGTCGCGAGGTAGCTCGCCATCGGCTCCGCCGCCCGCCAGGTGAACGTCGTGCGGCCGCGCCCACGGCGCACCGCGACGAGCGAGCCGTTTGCGACCGCGGTCCGCCCCTTCGGGACTGTGACGACGATCGTGTAGCTGGCCTTGTCGGTCGGGTGGTCGTTGCATGGGAACCAGGTCGGCGCGCCGTGGGGCTCGCTGGCGACGAAGGCGCCGTCGCGGCTCGGGTTCCAGCCCATCGGCGTGCCGGCCGGGCCCCGGGTCGGCCTCGGCTTGCCGGAGTACGCGACCAGTGCCTCGAACGCGACGCCGGCTGGGATGGGCGCGGCGGGAACCACCGTCAGCTCCCCACCCCGGTGTCGACGGCGCGCCGGCACCCCGTCGACGGTGACCGACGAGACCCGCAGCCCGCGCAGGTCGAGGTTGAACGTGCTCAGCGCCTGGGCCGAGGTGGCGCGGATTCTCGCCGTCGCCCCGATCCGCCCCTTCCTCGGGTTGAAGCGGATCCTGAGCTCGTAGTCGTCGACCTGGTAGCCGCCGTTGCCGGCCAGCGGGAAGTAGGGGTCGCCGACGCCGGGCGCCCCGGGCGACTGCGCGGACGCGCCGGCCGGTGCGACCAGTGCCAACCCGAGCACGGCCCCCGAGAGGGCGCGTTGGAAGCGGCGGCTCAGGACCCGTTCTCGTAGCCGACGCCGGCGAGGACCCGGCGCTCGTCGAGCCCGGTGAACTCGACCGGGCCCGGCATCAGCACCTCGGGCCCCGGGATGTCGACGCCGATCATCTTCATCCGGCGCTGCAGCGCCTGATAGGCGAAGCCGTAGATCTGCGCGGAGGTGTGGCCATAGGAGACGAAGTCCGAGGGATCGTCGGCCTCGGGCGGGCAGAAGACCTCCGCCGATTTCGGCAGCAGCTCGCACAGGCGGCGGACGATCACCTCCTTCATCTCTGGTCGCTCGGCGCACACGTCCTTGAGGAAGCGCACCCCGAAGGCGATGTGGCGATGCTCGTCCTGCTCGACCAGGCGGAACCCCTTGTTGAACCCGGGATAGACGTTGTGCTCTTCGGTGTACTGGATGAGCATCCGCTGCCCCGGCATAGCCAGCACTCCCTCGGTGACCATGTGGTAGGTGACGATGCCCTCGACGAAGAGCTCGAGGTCATCCGGTCGCGCCTTGATCCGGTCGGCGATGTCGCGCAGCGAGTCGTCGAAGAGGAAGCGCCACGGGTTCAGCATCGTGTCCTCGATCTCGCGCAGTCGCTCGCGGATCGTCTCCGACTGGAGGCCCATCACCTCGGACATGAAGCGGTCGAAGAAGACGGCGTGGCGCATCTCGTCGACGAGCTGGGTCGCGAGAAAGGCCTCAATCTCCCCGCTCGGGGCCGCGAGCAGGAACGGAGCGAGGTCGGCGGTGACTCGCTCCTCACCGACGTAGAAGCTGCCGAAACTGTGGATCGTGTCCTTCTGGGCCTCGCTGGTGTTGGCGAGCCAGTGCTCCTTGTCGATCGAGAAATCGAGCTCGGAGGCGCGCCAGTTCTGGCGCTCCCAGAGCCCGTAGAGCTCGCCGTAGTCCATCAGCCCGCCGCCGCTCTGCTTGGCGGAGCCCCAGGAGCCGGCGCGGTCGGCCTGCAGCTTGCGCTGGCGCACCTCGCGCTCGAGCTCGGGGCCGTCGACACCCTCGGCGCGGTCGATCCAGCGGCCGAGCAGCGTCACGGGAGGGACGCTGCCCTCGATCTCCGTTAGCCCGAGCCGCACCGCGTCGGTTGGCTCGAGCTCGCCCGAGAGCAGCTTCAGCCAGTCCGAGAGGCGCACCCTGACGATGCCGTCAACGCCGTCGGAGAGGCCGCGCTCGCAGGAGATCGCGCCGTCGTCCACCGCGATCGTCCAGGCGCCACCCCCGGCGCCGACGAGCTCGTAGCCGACCTTGAAGGTGTGCCCGCGAGTCCACTCCGGCTCGATCGCGTAGGCCAGCGACCGGAACAAGAGGTCGGGATCGACCGGCAGCCCCATCTTCGCGAGCTCGCGAGGACCGGCGTCCTGAGAGAGGCGGCGAAGGGCCAGCGCTTTGCGGCGCTTGCCGTGAAGCTGCAGCTTGCCGGTGACCATCGCGGGCAGCGGGCTGGCGCCCCCGGCCAGCCGCGCGAGCGTCTGGGCGTCGGTGAGGATCGCGAAGGCGTCGCCGTTCAGCTCGCCCCCGGCCGGGGTCTCGATCACCTCGGCGCGGTCGTCGAGGGCCCTCACGCGCCAGGCCCCGAGGCCCGCCAGCTCGAGCCGGTAGGTGAGACCGGTCGGAAGCGTCGCCCCGGCAGCAGGCATCGAGTGAAGGATCAGGCGAGCCGCGAGCTCGGGGTCCTGCTCGGACATCCGGCGCAGCGCCTGGGTGGCGGTTCCGCCCGACCCGTCGGGGACGTCTCCGTTGCTGGGCATCCTCTCCTCCTCGTCTCGCTGCAATGGCCCGGTGTGGCCTGCGCGCGATTCTGTCAGAACGGACGGCGTTTGGCTGGCCAGCCAAACCCTCGGCCGGGACCCCCGCGGTAGCCGCGTAATAGACTGGCGCCGCCTTGCTTGGCCCCGAGACAGGACACTCGCCGAACGCCGACGACATGAACGCCCTGTACTGGGTGATGCTGCTGATCGCCGGCGGCCTGTTCCTGATTGTCAACGGCGCGCTGATCGCCCTCGCCTTCCGCTTCCGCGCCAAGCGCGGCGTGGAGCCCCGCCGCCTGCACAGCCGCCCGCGCGCGATGTTCCTGGTCGGCGGCCTCTTCGGGACGCTCGCGGTGATCGTCTTCGTCGCCGGCGTGATCGTCACCGAGAACGCGTCCGAGGTCGAGGGCTCCGGCCCCGACGGCCTGCAGGCCGCGGCGGGACGCACCGTCCAGCGCAACATCTCGGTCCCGGCAGACGTCGAGCCACTCGTGATCGAGGCCACGGCCCAGCAGTGGATCTGGCGCTACGAGTACCCGGGCGGTGCCTACTCCTACTACGACCTCGTGGTCCCGGTCGACACCGCGATCGTCGTCAACCTCGGCTCCACCGACGTCGTGCACCGCTGGTGGGTGCCCGGGCTCGGCGGCAAGTTCGACGCCGTCCCCGACCAGTCCAACCAGACGTGGTTCAAGGCCGACGAGGAGGGCAGCTTCGACGGCGCGTCCTACCAGTTCTCCGGCGCCTCGGGTGTGGCCATGCGGACCCGCGTACGGGCGCTGAGTGTCTCTGACTACGAGGCGTGGCTCGCGGAGCAGGAGGACGGCATCCAGGAGGCGCAGGACTTCGTCCAGGCCGAGGTGGAGGCCGACACAGAGCTCGCCGACCCCGACGAGTCCGACCCGGCGGGTGCGCAGTGAGCGGCGTCGGCAACGGCAACGGCCGGGCGTTCCCGGCGCAGCGGCCCGAGCTCGCGACCGACTCGCTGCCACAGCGCCGCCCGGCATGGGTCGAGACGGCCACCAGCACCGACCACAAGGACGTCGGGCGCATGTTCATCGCCGCGGCGCTGTCCTTCCTGGCCATCGCGCTGCTCGAGTTCCTGCTGATGCGCCTGCAGCTCGCGATCCCCGAGAACACGCTGATCGAGCCCGTCACCTTCAACCGCCTGCTCTCGGTCTTCAGCGCCAGCGCAGTGGTCCTGTTCGCGGTGCCGCTCGCGATCGGGCTCTTCACCTACATCGTGCCGCTGCAGATCGGCGCCCGCTCGCTCGCCTTCCCGAAGCTTGCGCTGTTCTCGGTCTGGATCTTCATCCTCGGCGGGGCGGCCCTCTACGCCAGCTTCGTCTACACGCCTCCCGAGGCAGGCTTCAACTCGCTGCCCCCGCTCGCCGACGCTCCGTTCATCGACAACAACGGCCCCAACGTCTGGCTCACGGCGGTAGGCCTCAGCGCCCTCGCCTTCACCCTCCAGTCGATCAACCTGATCGTGACCATCTCGAGGATGCGCGCGCCCGGCCTCGCCTGGCGCCGCCTGCCCCTCTTCAGCTTCGCGGCCTCAGTGTCGAGCTGGGTGATGGTCGTCGCCGGCCCCGCGATGCTCGCCGCGATGGTGATGCTGCTGATCGACCGCCAGTTCGACGGCGTCTTCTTCGACCCGGGCGAGAGCGGCGCGCCGACCTACTACCTGCACCTCACCTGGCTCTTCTTCACCGGCTGCTACCTGCTGTTCGTGCTTCCGGCGGCCGGCGCGATCTCCGAGATCCTGCCCGCCTTCTCGCGCAAGCCGCTGCCCTCGCGCAGCGCCGTCGCCGCCTCGATGATCGCGATCGCCTCCCTCGGGATGCTCGCCTGGATGCAGAACATGTTCACCGCCTCGATCCCGGTCGGCGTGCTCTACGGGGCGATGGCGGCGGCACTGCTTCTACTGATCCCCTTCGGCGTCCTCTTCGTCAACTGGCTCGCCACGCTGGCATTCGGGTCGATCGAGCTGCGGGCGCCGATGCTGTTCGCTCTCGGCGCGATCTCGACGCTCTCGATCGGCCTCGCCGCCGAGCTCCTCCACGCCGTGATCCCGGTGAACTGGCTGCTGGCCGACACGACCGACGCCACGGCCGCGACCGGCTACGTCTTCGTCGGGGGCCCGATCCTGGGCGGGTTCGCGGCGCTCTACTACTGGTTCCCGAAGATGACCGGGCGCACCGTGGGCGAGAGCCTCGCCAGGGGCGCGTTCGCGGCGATCCTGATCGGCGCGCACCTGACGCTACTGCCGATGTTCCTCGCGGGCCTCGAGGGCCAGCCGGTGGACGTCTACAAGTTCTTCGACACCGGCAACCTCGCGACGCTCAACCTGATCTCTTCGATCGGGGCGGTGATCCTGATCGCGGGGATCGTCGCCGCCACCGCCAATCTCTACGCGAGCGTGCGCGGCGGCGCCCGCGCGGGGCACGACCCCTGGCACGGCGAGAGCCTCGAGTGGCTGGCCCCGTCGCCGCCCCCACCCCACAACTTCGACGTGATTCCGGACGTCCGCAGCGCCGAGCCGATGCGCGACATTCGCGACGCGGTGAGGAACCGCCGGGCCCCGGCTCCCGCGGGTACCGATGCCGAGACAGCCGAAAGCAGCGAGCCGGTAGCCTGACTCGGATGGACGGCCCCCGTGCCGGCGGCGGCGCTCAACAGCTCCGTCGGTTTCGCCGGCTTGCAGACCTAACGGTTCTCGCGACCTTCGCCCTCATCACGCTGGGCGGGATCGTCCGCGTCAGCGAATCCGGCCTCGGCTGCGGGCCCGGAGGCAGCGGCGCCGAGGGCTGGCCCCTCTGCAACGGCTCCGCGATCCCCTTCTTCAACAACACCGAGGTGATCATCGAGTTCTCCCATCGCGCGCTGGCCGCGATCGTGACGGCGCTGATCGTCGGCCTCGCCTGGGTCGCGTACCGCCATCTCCGCGACCTGAACTGGCCGCTGAAGGCCACCGTCGCGGCCGGCGCCCTAGTGCTGGTGCAGGCGGGACTCGGCGGCCTGACGGTCGAGAAGAGCCTCGCCGAGGAGCTCGTCGCCGCCCACCTGGGCCTGGCGATGATCCTGATCGGGTTGCTGCTGTGGATCGCGCTTCGCGCCCGCGTCGAGATCGCGGCGGCGGCTCCCAGCAACGGCTCCGAGCCCGCCGAATCGCGCTCCCTGACGCCGCCCGGCGGCGCCGTCCGCGGCCTCAAGCCCCTCGCTGCCGTCGCCGCGGGCCTGCTGCTCTGCGCGATCGTCGCCGGTGGCTACATGGCCGGCACCGAGGAGGAGGGCCGCGAGGGCGTCGGGTCGAACGTCGCCGGCGCCCACCTCGCCTGCGGCGAGGCCTTTCCCACCTGCCTCGATGACCGGGTTCTCCCCTTCGGTGAGAGCCGGCTCGTCGACATCCACCTGACCCACCGCGTCTTCGTGTACGCGGCCACCCTGGCGATCGTCCTGCTTCTGATCGTCGCCTTCCGCCGCGGCGTGCGCTCGCGCCTGCTCGCTGTTGCAGCCCTGCTGCTCTTCAGCCAGGTACTCCTGGGCGCGCTCAACGTCTGGCTCGGGGAGCACGCGACGCTGATCGTCGCCCACCTGGTGACAGCGACCCTGCTCTGGAGCACCCTCGTGCTGATCGGCTATCGCTTCGCCCTCGCCCCTGCCCCGGCGGGGGCGCCGGCCGGTGCGAAGTCGCCCAGGGCGCAAAGCGCGACGGCGGCCGCATGATGGGGGCGCGTCGATGAGCGTCCAGGCGAAACGCGACCCGGTCCTTCGCCCAGCGGCGAAGCCCGCCGAGCCGAACGGCAACGGGTCGGCGCCCGCGTCGCCGAACGGTGCCGCCCAGGTGGGCACTCGCGAGCGCGTGATGCGCGACGCGATCGCGACCGCGAACGACTACGTCACGCTGACCAAGCCGCGGATCATCTCGCTGCTCCTGCTGACCACCGTGGCGACGATGTTCGTCGCCGATCCCGCCGGGCCGGCGCTCTCGACGATCCTCTGGACGATGCTCGGCGGCTACCTCGCCGCGGGCGGCGCGGGTGCGATCAACCACTACATCGAACGCGAGCGGGACGCCCGGATGGAGCGCACCAGCAAGCGGCCGATCGCGAGCGGCCGCATCAGCCCGGCGCGGGGGCTCATCTTCGGCATCACCCTCGGCGTGCTCGCCACGGTCCAGCTCGCGGTCACGGTGAACGTCCTCGCCGCGGCCCTGTCGGCTGCGGGCCTGCTCGGCTACGTCTTCGTCTACACGCTCTGGCTCAAGCCCCGCACGCCGCAGAACATCGTGCTCGGCGGCGCCGCCGGCGCGATCCCCCCGCTCGTCGGCTGGGCGGCCGCGACCGGCGAGCTCTCGGCCCAGGCGCTTTGGCCCTTCGCGATCGTGTTCTTCTGGACCCCGCCGCACTTCTGGGCCCTGTCGCTGCTGATCGCCGACGATTACGCCAAGACCGGCGTCCCGATGCTGCCGGTGGTCCGCGGCGAGAACGCAACGCGCCGCCAGATTCTCGGCTACTCCAGCCTGCTCCTGCTGGTCAGCCTCGGCCCCGTCGCCACCGGCCTGCTCGGCACGTTCTACCTCGTCTCGGCGCTCCTGCTCGGCGCCGGCTTCATCGCGCTCGCCACCGTTCTGCTGCGAAACCCCTCGCGTCCCGCGGCCCGCCGCCTGTACCTGAGCTCGCTCGCCTACCTCGCGCTCCTCTTCATCGCGATGGCGATCGACAGCGCCGCCTAGGCGACGTCGAACGAAATCGCGCCCGCGTAGCCCTCGCCGTCGGCGCTGACCGGGACGACGAGCGCCTCGTCGAAGATGAAGTCGTTTTCGTTGAACGTCTCGCGGCCCGTACGCGTGGCATAGGGGTTCCGCTCGAAGACCTCCGTCGATACGGCGTCGTCGAAGTAGAGCTGTGTGGTCAGCACGGTGGCGTTGTCGACGTGGACCTTGGCGTGGATGTGGACCGTGCGACCCTGGTACCAGCCGGGGTAGATCGTCTCGAACTGCACGATGCCGTCGGCGTCGGTGACCTGGGCCCCGCGCAGGTACCTGTTGTCGCCGGTGGCCCCGCCCCCGGTGGGCGCCCCACCCGCTGCCTGGGACTCCGACTCGAAGCCCGAGTAGACGCCGCCGGCGTCGCAGTGCCAGATGTCCACGACCGCGTTCGAGATCGGGGCGCAGGCTTCCGCGTCGCGGACGCGCAGCGCCAGGCGGAGCGGCACCCCGTCGCGGTCCTCCGTGATGTCGCTGCGGATCGCGTTCGCGTCGAAGTAGTACGGGCCCTCGGTCTCCTCGGGGGTCAGCGTGCACGCCGAGTCCTCGCCGAAGAGCGCCGTCAGGTCCTTGCCGGTCTGCGGCTGCACGGTCGCGGTGGTTCCCGTCGTCGTCTCGACGCTCGCGGTCGTGTTGTCGCCATCGGCTCCGCACGCGGCCAGCAGGGCCCCGAGGCCGACCGATCCGGCGCCTGCCAGCGCTTTTCGTCTGCTGATCCGCGAGTCGAACGGGCCGCCCATCCTGGGGAAGATGACAGCAGAAGCTGAGAGGAAGGTAGGCCTCGCCCGTTGGATAGGCTTCCGCCCCATGGATCGGACCCGAGCACGCTCGAACATCGCCTCCGGCCTCAAGGTCGCGTCCATCGCTCTGCTCGTGTTCGGCCTCGCCTTCTACGTCACGGTCCTCTACATCGCATGACCCAGCCTGAGAAGGCCACCGAGCGCGTCTATCTCAGCGGCCCCACCTGGGCGCCCGTGCTGACGGGCGTCGGGCTCACGATCACGGTGATCGGCCTCTACGCCTGGTGGCCGTACTCCATCGTCGGCCTGGTGGTCATGCTGTTCGGGATCGTCGGGTGGCTGCGAAGCAACAGGGCGGACATCGCCCGGATGCCGATCGAGCAGCACACCGACACCGCGCCGATCCCCCTCTCAGGCCGCGAGTAAGAGCTAAGGCGGCGTGATCGAGCTGGTCGCGCCGACGCGCGTCCAGACTGCGGACTATGTCGCGCATCGAGAGCACTCCGACCAGCTCTCCGTTGTCGACGACGACCAGGTGGCGGATGCCGAGCCTGACCATCTCCTCGGCTGCGCGCTCGAGGCTCCAATCGGGCGGCGCGGAGATCACGCTGCCGCTCATGTGATCGGCGACCTTGGCCTCGTCGGGGTCCTCACCCTTGCCGACGGCGTTCAGCACGTCGCGCTCGGTGATGATCCTCGGGGCCGGCGACTCGTCGTCGAAGACGAGCGCGGCTCCCGTTCCCTTCTCGGTCATCTTGGCCGCAGCCTGGCGCAGAGTGTGGGCAGGGCCCACCGCCAGGACCACGCTCGACATCCCCTCGCGAACCTCCATCTACGCTCCTTTCCCACCTGTCGCCCGGGTCGATAGTGCCGTTCGGCTCAAAGCCTATCCGACGCCTGAGCGGAAGGCGAACCGTGCCTGAGGCCGACGGTCCCGGCCATATAGGATTCGGCTTCGAATGCGCGCATTAGGCGGGAAGGCAACCAACAGGGTGAAGCTCCTCCTCGGAGGAGCTTTTGCCGTGGCCGCACTCGCGGCGATGACGGGCTGCGACCTCCAGGAGAACGCGGACACCGAGCGCGGCGAGGCGCTGTTCGTGCAGAAGTGCGGCAGCTGCCACGCGCTGACGGCCGCCGGCACGAACGCGAACATCGGCCCCGATCTCGACCAGGCCTTCGCGGCTTCGCGGCCAGGCCGGCAGCGACAACGACACGATCGAGGGCGTCGTCCAACGCCAGATCGGATACCCGCGAGAGGCGAGCCCGGAGGACGTGAGCGTCTACATGCCGGCGAACCTCGTCGAGGGCCAGGACGCCGAGGACGTCGCCGCCTACGTCGCGAGCGTCGCCGGCGTCCCCGGCATCGAGGCCCCCGAGTTCATCGCCTCCGAGTTCTTCGCGACGCAACTGCGGCGGCTGCCACGCGCTGAGCGCCGCCGGGACGACGGGCAACATCGGCCCGAACCTCGACGACGTGCTCCCCGGGCAGACCGCGGACGCAGATCTCCACCTCGATCAGCGAACCCGCAGGAGATCATCTCCGCCGGCTTCCCCGCAGGCGTGATGCCCGCCAACTACGGCGACACCCTCCAGCCCGATCAGCTCGCGGCCCTCGTCGACTACCTGCTCCAGTCGATCGGCGGCCAGCCCGCAGGGGCCGGAGCCCCCGGCTCGGGCACGCCCAGCAAGGGCAACTAGCGCCGCTCGGCTCGGCTAGGCTCCGCGCCCTAGGGGCATTCGAGAAAGGAGCGTCATGGGCTCGACCATCAGCGTGGAAGAGTCGGTGCAGATCGCCCGGTCGCCCGAGGATGTGTGGGAAGCGATCGCCGACTACTCGTTTGACGTCCAGTGGCGCGACGGCCTCAAGGCGATGACGCCGGACCCGCCCGGGTCACCGGCCAACGGAATCAAGGTGCACGAGGTCGTCAGGAACTCGGGAAAGGACTACGTCGCCGACACGGTCGTCAGCGACGTCGTCCCCGGTAGGTCGTATCGGTTCTCCGGCGCAGGCACGATCGGGAACGTCGGCGGAGGCCGACGGGTCGAGGCCGGTCCAGGTGGAGGCGACGCGACCTTCACGTACTCGATCGAGCTCGAGCCGAAGGGCGGCATGCGCCTGCTCCGTCCCGTCCTCGGCTCGATGGTTCGATCCGGCCTCAAGAAGGACCTGCAGCGCCTCAAGGCGCTGCTCGAAGCCGACGGTATCCAGGCCTAGGGCTCGGGGTCTCGATCGCGCTGGGGCAGCGAGCCCTCGCGGCTCCATTGCCTGAAGAGGCCGATCGAGCGCCAGATCGCGATCGCGATGAAGACCAGGGCCAGGGCAAAGCCGGCGGCGGGAGTCGTAAGCAGCGTCACGGCCACGACGATCGCGCCCGGCGGCGACGACCATCATCAGCAGGCGGAAGGCGTCGGCCTCGCTGCGCAGGGGGTTGCGCGGCGCCCGCTGGTCGCTCGCCTCGTCGGGGTCAGCCATGGCGGCCGAGGGTCGCAGCTAAATGATGTAGACGGCTGTGAAGACGATGATCCACATGACGTCGACGAAGTGCCAGTAGATGCCGGGTATCTCGACGCCGAGGTGGTCGTCGGCCTTGGGGCCGAAGTGGCCCCTGAAGGCTCGCGTCGTCGCGACCCCGAGCAGGCAGAGGCCGACGAAGACGTGCGCGCCGTGCAGGCCGGTGAGGCCGTAGAAGATCGAGCCGAAGGCGTCGTCGCGGGCGCTGAAGCCGATGTGGACGTACTCGTTGATCTGGATGAAGAGGAAGGTCATGCCCAGCAGCAGGGTCGTCACGAGGCCCATCTGCATACCGCGGCGGTTGCCTGCGCGGATCGACTCGAGCGCCCAGTGCATCGTGAAGCTCGACGAGACGAGGATCGCGGTGTTCACGCCGGCGACGGCGACCGGGAGCTCGAACGGCTCCGGCGGCCACGGCCCGTCGTTGGCGACGACCCGCAGGAAGAAGTAGGAGGCGAAGAAGGCGCCGAACAGCATGATCTCCGAGACGATGAAGAGCAGGATCCCGAGCGTCTGGCGGTCGATGCGCGAGCTCTGATTGGCCTCGGGCGGGCCGTGGTGGTGCTCGTCCTGACCGTGATCGTCCGCGGGCCGGCCGCCGCCTAGGCGTACTGAGGCGCTCTCCATCAGGAGCCTCCTCCGGACGCGGCGCCGACGGGCTGCGGCGCGGTCGCGCTCGTCCCATCGCGGGACTCGACGTGCTCGACCGGCAGCTCCGTGCTCGCCTTGACGCGGTCGATCAGGCCCTCGGAGAGCCAGGCCGACTGCGTTCCCTTGAGCGTCGAGATCAGGATCTCGTCGAGGCGGTAGTGCTCGATCGCGTTCTGGATCGCGTGGTAGGGGTCGGGGCTCATCGGCTGGCCCGTCGCGTCGACGTCTTCGCGGTAGAGAGCGGCGAGCGTGGCCGCCAGGTTGCGGCAGACCTCCTCGCGGGTGACGTCGCCGGAGCGCGGGCTGATGAAGGTGTAGCGGTGGGGCTTGTCCTCGGCGCCCCGCTTCAGCTCGGCGAGCAGATCGGGGCTGTTGACGGTCCTGGTGGCGACGACGAGCGTGTGGACCACGTCCCAGCGCACAGCGTCGTCGTCGACGCGGACGGGAATGTGCTCGACGCGCGCGTCGAGGTTGGCCTTGGCCCACTCGACGAGGTCCTTCCGTGTGAGGCCGAAGCGGGTCTCGTAAAGCGCCGACAGCAGGACGTAGTCGGGCTTGGTCGCGCGGAACGCGTCGTCGAGGGCGAGGGCCGGGTCGCGGTCCATGACGGCTCCCTCGGCCTCGATCCCGAACTCGGCGAGGACCGAGATCGTGACGTCGATTCGGCTCTGAGCCGCGTCGCGAAGCTCGTCCGCGTCGACGATCTGGCCGACGATCGGCTGGTTCTGCGGCGCGACCACCGCGAAGTACTCCGCTCCGCCCTCCTGCAGCTCGCGGCAGGCCTGCAGCAGCTTGCGGCCCCCTGCGACCTCGTTGAGAAAGATCATCACGCGCCTGACGCCCTCTCGCGAGGGGCGCGGGTCGGGGTCGCCCTGGCCGCTCGGCTCGGGCGCGGCGACGACCTCGGACGCATGCTCGGATGGCGTGCCGATGTCGGAGGGAGAGTCCTCGACCAGATCCTCCTCGAGGTCACTGGCAGTAGCCGCGGAGTCATCGTCGGCGCGGTCGGTCTTGCCCTCGGCGCTCTGCTCGTCGCCGGCGCCGTCGCCGCCCTCGGGAGCGGGAGCCTGCGGCTCCTCGTTGACGGCCTCCTCCTCGGTCGGCTCGTCGCCGTCCGGGCGCGGGATGTCCTCGGAGCGCTCGTCGGTGCTCATGTCGGAGCCCCGACTTCAGAGCGCTCGGGGTTCTTCACTTCCGCCTTCTCGCCGGCCATGATCGCGTGGCGGGCACCGGGCACGCCGAACTCGTAGGGCCCGCCGACGACGCGCGGGATCTCGTCGAAGTTGAAGATCGGAGGCGGCGAGCTGACCTGCCACTCGATCGTCTTCGCGCGCCACGGGTTGGGGCCGGCCTTCGGGCCATATCGCCAGCTGACGATCATGTTGTAGAGGAAGACGAGCTGGGCGGCGCCGAGCAGGAACGAAGCGATGGTGATCGTCAGGTTCCACTCGCCGAACTCGGCGGCGTAGTCGGCGACGCGGCGCGGCATCCCCTCCATCCCGATCCAGTGCATCGGCACGAACGTGCCGAGCATGCCGGCGAGGGTGAGCCAGAAGTGGACCCGGCCGAGCTTCTCGTCGTACATGCGACCCGTCATCTTCGGGAACCAGTGGTAGATCCCGGCGAAGATCGTGAACACCGAGCCGCCGAACAGCACGAAGTGGATGTGGGCGACGACGAAGTAGGTGTCGGACACGTGGATGTCGATCGGGATCATTCCGAGCATCACCCCGGAGATCCCGCCGACCGTGAACGTGACGATGAACCCGATCGCGAACAGCATCGCGGTCGATTTCAGATGCAGCACGGAATTGAACATCGTCCCTATCCAGCTGAATATCTTGATGCCGGTCGGGACCGCGATCAGAAGGGTGGTGATCATCATCGGCACGCGCAGCCACTCGAACATCCCGGCGACGAACATGTGGTGCGCCCAGACGGAGTAGCTGAGGATCACGATCCCGATCAGCGCCAGGGCCATCAGGCGATACCCGAAGATGGGCTTTCGGGCGTGAGTCGAGATGACCTCGCTGATGATCCCGAAACCGGGCAGCATCATGATGTAGACGGCCGGGTGAGAGTAGAACCAGAAGATGTGCTGGTAGCTGACGACGTCGCCGCCGAAGGCGGCCTGGAAGAAGTTCGTGCTCAGGGCGCGGTCGAAGAGGACCATGAACTGCACGCCCGCGATGAACGGGGTCGCCGCGACGACCAGCAGAGAGGTCGAGAGGTTCGCCCAGACGAGCAGAGGCATGCGCCAGAACGTCATTCCGGGCGCACGCATGGTGATGATCGTGACCAGGAAGTTGAGTGCCGTGGCTATCGACGAGGCTCCGGCGAACTGGACGCCGATGTTGAAGAAAGATTGCCCCAGTGGGGCTCCGGTGGATAACGGCGCGTAACCGGTCCAGCCCGCGTCGAAGGCGCCGCCGGGAACCAGGAAGCTGCCCATGAAGAGGACGCCGGCGATCGGGAGCAGCCAGAAGCTGAGCGCGTTCAGGCGCGGGAACGCCATGTCCGGCGCGCCGATCATCAACGGCAGCACGTAGTTGGCGATCCCGGCGAACATCGGGATCACGAAGACGAAGATCATCAGCGCCGCGTGCGTCGAGAAGAGCCCGTTGTAGGTGCCGGGATCGACGATCTGCGTGCCGGGCTGGGCGAGCTCGGCGCGGATCAGCATCGCGATCGCCCCACCGACGAAGAAGAAGAAGAACGTGGTGACGATGTACTGGATCCCGATCACCTTGTGGTCGGTGTTGACCTTGAAGTAGTCCTTCCAGCTCTCGGCGCCGTGATCGGCGTGGTCGTCGGGGATCGTCGGCGCGCCCTTCGCCCAGCGCAGCCAGTAGTCGAAGTTGCCCATGCCGTAGAGGAACCCGAGCGGAGCGGTAATCGCCGGCACGATGACGTGCGGGTAGCCGGTCTGCTCGGTCTGCCAGATCTCGAGGCCGGAGATCGCGCGCAGCGCGACGACGAGGCCGAAGCCGAACGCCGCACCGATGAAGCCGGCGAAGATTCCACGCCACCAGCCGGGTCCCCGGATCGCGGCGATCATGCGTTGCCTCCTGCCATCGCGCTCAGTATTTCAGGCGTCGACATCCGGCTCATGAGGCGGGTGACCCCGTCGGCTCAGAATCGGTGGCGTCCTCGTCCTCGGGCGGGGTGTCGGGCTGCTTCGCGAGCCAGGCTTCGAACTCAGCCTCGGACTCGACCACGACCTGGACGCGCATCGTGGAGTGGCCCAGGCCGCAGAGCTCGGTGCAGATGAGCGTGAAGGTTCCCTCGCGGTCGGGCTCGACCACGACGTTGTCGTCGATCGACGCACCCGGCGCGCCGGGGACGAGGTCGCGCTTGATGCGCCACTCGGGCACCCAGAAGGAATGGAGGACGTCGAGCGCGCGAAGCGAGAGGTCTAGCTGGCGGTCGACCGGGACATGGAACTCGCGCGTGGTCTTGCCGGCCTCGGGGTACTCGAACTGCCAGGCGAACTGCTGCCCGGTCACCGTCAGCGGCATGCGGTCCGGCTCTTTGGCCTCGATGTCCTCGAGCACGATCCAGGAGATCGCGCCGAGGAAGGCCACGATCAGCGTCGGCAGCGCGGTCCATGCGATCTCGAGGCGGGTGTTGCCGTGGATCGGCTCGCCGTCGGACTCGTCGCCTGGCTTCGCGCGCCAGCGCCAGATCGCGTAGCCGAGCAGGACCATCACGACCGAGAAGACGAAAGCGGACAGCACGATCGCCACGTCGAGCAGGCGGTCGATGTCGTCGGCCGCGGTCGATCCCTGAACGCCATTCCAATCCGGGATCAGCATGATCACCGAGGTGATGACGGTGAGGACGAGCATCACGGCCAAGAGCTTTAGAACAGGTACGTCCCGCATCGGGCGGCATTCTATTGATGGAGGCACTCGGGCAACTCCGACGCCCCTCCGCCGCGTCGGATATCGTGCGCGCCGTGCCCAGCGAACGTCAGACATACCGCCTCAGGGCCCCGGCATCGGGGCGAGAGGCCATCGCCGAGGCGAGCGGGGACGGCGTCTACGTCGACCGCGAGTCCGGCGAGGAGATGGAGGTCGTGGCCGCGACGCTGCCCCTGGCCTCCTCCGAGTCGTCCCTGCTGCGCACCCCCGAGAACCTCAGGATCTGCCGGCGCTGCGACCAGCTGATCGGCCTCGACGTGAGCGACTGCCCGTACTGCGGCCTGCGACAGCCGGCGCTGGACGGGGATTCGTGACCCTGGGCTCCCGGCGCTCAACCCTCCTGCTCGCCACCGCCGCGGTGGCCCTCGGCGGGTTCGGCTTCGCGGGCTGCGGCGACGATGAGAGCCCATCCGACGACGTCACGGTGCCGACGATCGAGGCGCCGACCGACGCGACCGAGAGCGCCCCGGCCGACGACCACCGCGCCCGATTCCGGCGGGGTCAGCCCCGGCGGCGGATCCGGCAGCGGCGGCACACCCGATCCCTCCCAGGAGGACTCGGCCACCAACGACAAGCCCCCCGAGCCGGGCAGCCCCGCTGAGGCCTTCGAGAAGGCCTGCGAGGAGAACCCGGCCGCCTGTGGTTGAGCTGAGCCCTCAGCCTTAGAGGCCGTCGGCGACGAACGTCGCCGTGTAAAGCAGGCGGGCGCTGTTGTAGGTGCAGCCGTAGGGCTGCTGCTTGCCCTTCTTGACCTGCGGCGCGCCGGCGTTGACGTTGGCGCGGCCCTCGTCGTCGGTGCAGCCTCCGCGCTTCTTGGTCGCCCGGCGGCTCGCCATCCAGCGCGTCGAGCTGCTCTGGCCGACCGCGAACGCGGGTGCCCACGTCGGGATCGTCAGCGCGACGACCTGGCCCGCCTTCACGGCCAGTGGGGTCGCGAGATTGAAGGTCGAAATCTGACCGAGGATCTTGCCGAGCCGCTGCGCCGGGCTCTGGCGAAGCAGCTTGTAGCGCGTCGGGTTGGACGTCCCGGCCACCGGCTTCAGGATCGAGAGGCGGGCCTGCGGCGGGCCGAACTCCTTGTTGAAGGTCTTCACGTCGGGCTTCTTCGGCTTGCCGAGCTTGATCGACCACGAGACGATCTGGCCGTCGGACGGCGCGAGGAAGGGGTTGTTGGTATTGCCGATCGAGGTCTGGAATCCGGTCACACGAGCCTCGACGAGGCAGTTCGTCGGGCAGCTCGCGTTGGCCGGCGCGGCGGCGCCGAGGACGACGGCCTGCGCGCTTGCGGCTGCAGGGGTCAGGGCTAGGACGGTGGCGGCTATCAGGAGTGCTCTCTTCATGATTTCGGCTTCTTCTTTCCTGGCGCGGGGGCAGGAGCCGCGGCGTTCGGGCTCTTGACGATCGTCGCCGAATAGAGGATTCGTGCGGTCTTGTAGACGCAGCCGTACGCGCGGTCGCCGCCGATGGTCTCCTGCGGACGCCCGGCGAGGGTGTCGGCGAGAGCGCTCTTCGGGGTGTTTCCGCAGCGCGAGTTCTTGCGGCTGGCTTGCCAGATCGACTGGCCGCCCTGTCCCACCGCGAGGGCCGGGGCCCAGGTCGGGATCGTCAGGGCGAGGATCTGGTTCTGCTTGACCTTGATCGGGGCCTGCAGCGTGAAGGTGGTGGTCGTTCCGAAGTACTGCTCGAGCGGCTCGACCGGCGCCTGCGCCTTGAGCTTGTAGATGGGCTTGCCCTGCTTGACCTTCTTCATCACCGGCTTCAGCACCGAGAGCCTGGCGGAGGGGGCTCCGAACTTGCTGTTGAAGAAGGAGAGCTGGCTCTCGCTCTCGCCGTCGGCGGGCTTGCTCGCGGGGACGCCGAGCTTGATCGACCACGCGACGATCTTGCCCGTGTAGGGAACGACGAACGGGCTTTTCACGGCGCCGATCGCGATCTGGAAACCGGTCGTCCTGGCGATGGCCTGGCAGTTGTTCGGGCACGCCGGCGCAGCCGGAGCGGCCGCTCCGAGCACGGCGACCTGGGGCGCCGCCTTCGCAGTCCCGGTGCCGATCGCGATCGCGACGACGACCACGAACACGATCGCGGCGAAAACCACGCCGAGGCGATGCAGGCGTGCGGATAGGTGACCGTCTTGGCCCATGAGAACCATTCAACACTCCTGTTCGCTGATGGTTGCGGCTTTCCTACCCGCTCCTGCCCAGGGGCCGTGCCTGCACACGGCTATCGTGCGCCCGTGGCCGCGATCTCCACGCAGCAGCTCGCTCGTGAGTTCGACGGCGGCATCGTGGCCGTTGATGGGGTCGACCTCGAGGTCGAAGACGGGGAGATCTACGGCTTCCTCGGCCCCAATGGCGCCGGCAAAACGACCACGGTGCGGATGCTGACCACTCTGCTCGCCCCCACGGGCGGGAAGGCGATAGTCGCCGGCCACGACGTCGCGGCCGACCCGAGCGCCGTGCGCCGCAAGATCGGCGTCGCGCTCCAGGAAGCTGCGCTCGACCCCTTGATGACGGGCCGCGAGATGATCCACCTGCAGGCGACGCTCCACGCCATGCCGCGAGCTCGCGGCCGCGAGCTCGGCAACGCGCTGCTTGACCGCGTCGGGTTGAGCCACGCCGCCGACCGACGCATCGGCACATACTCGGGCGGAATGCGCCGCCGTCTCGACCTCGCGGCCGCGCTCGTCCCCGAGCCCTCGGTGCTCTTCCTTGACGAGCCGACCACTGGGCTCGACCCCGTCAGCCGCCAGGCGATCTGGGAGGAGGTCAGCAAGCTGAACGACGAGGGAACCACCGTCTTCCTGACCACCCAGTACCTCGAGGAGGCAGACCAACTCTGCAACCGCGTCGGGATCATCACCGACGGCAAGCTCGTCGCCGAGGGCACCCCGGCCGCGCTCAAGGCCGAGGTCGGCAAGCCCCACCTCGAGCTCAGGCTCGCGGGCTCCGACGGCGCCCCTGTCGAGTGCACCGAGATCCTGGCGCGCTTCGGCAAGGTGCTGCCCGAGCGTGACGGCATCGCAATGGTCGAACTGGAGCACGGCGCCTCTGACGTCGGCCCGATCGTCCGCGCGCTTGACGACGCGGGCCTGGCGGTCGAGTCGCTCGACCTCGTGCAGCCCACCCTCGACGACGTGTTCGTGGCCGAGACCGGGCGCCACCTCGAAGGTGACGACGATGACGACTCGCCCGATCCCGCGGAGGCCTCGGAATCGATTCGGGCGTGATCTCGAGGCTTGCGGCGAACGCCCGGGTCGTCGCCGCGCTCGGGGCGCGATCGGTGCGGCAGACCGCCCGCCGCCCGCAGCTCGCAGCACCGCTGCTCGTCTTCCCCACGCTGCTGCTCGCGATCCAGACCGGCGGGGCGGGTCGCGCCGTGGACCTGCCGGGCTTCCCCGAGGTCGAGAGCTTCCTCGCCTTCATGCTCGCCGGGGCGATGGTGCAGTCGACCCTGCTCGCGGGCAACTCGGGCGCTATCGCGCTCGCGCTCGACATCGAGATGGGCTTCACCGACCGCCTGTTCTCGGCCCCCATCTCGCGCTTCGGCGTCGTGCTCAGGCAGGCTCGGCGGGACGGCGGTGCTCGGAGCCTTCACCGCTGTCTGGTTCCTCGTGATCGGCCTGATCTTCGGAGTCACGATCGAGGAGGGGATCTTCGGGGCCCTCTGGATCATCGCGCTGACCGCGGCCTCCGCGCTCGCCTTCGGCGGCATCGCCGCCTCGATCGCGCTCTACAGCGGCAAGGCGAGCGTCGTCCAGGGGCTGTTCCCGCTCGTCTTCGTCGTGCTCTTTCTTTCCACGCGCGTTCTTCCCGGCGAACCTGATGCTCGAGCCCGCGGCAACGGTCGCCGAGTACAACCCGCTCAGCTTCATCGTCGATGGGATCCGCGAGCCGATCGTCGGCGAGCTTCGACCTCGGCGACCAGCTCAAGGCGGTCGCTTCGGTGATCGGCATCGGGGCGCTCGGGCTCGGCCTCAGCGCCTGGGGAATGCGCTCAAGGGTGAGGAAGGGCGGCTGAGTGGGCGGCCAGGGCGAGCTTCGAGACGGTCCGGGCGCTGATGCGCCGCGCGCTGAACGAGATCTTCAGGGTCCCCGGGGCGGCGATCCCCGGCATCCTCGCGCCGACGATCTTCTTCCTCGGCCTCACCAGCGCTTTCGGCAACCTGACGTTGCTGCCCGGGTTCGACTCCGACAGCTACCAGAGCTTCATCGTCCCGGTGTCGTTGATGCAGGGGGCCGCGTTCACCGGCGCCGCGACCGGGGTCAACCTCGCACGCGACATCGAGCAGGGCTGGTTCGACAGACTGCTCTCCTCCCCCGCCCCGCGCCCCGCGCTGCTCGCCGGCCTCGTTCTCTCGGCCAGCTTCCGTGCGTTGATCCCCGCCACGTTCCTGCTCGTGCGTCGCGTTCGCGATCGGCGCGAAGTGGCCCGGGTTCCTCGGGCTCGCGATCGCGCTGATCGTCGTCATGGGGATGGCCATCGTCGCCGCCACCTGGGGGACCTCGCTGGCGCTGCGTTTCAAGCACCCAGTCCGCGGCACCGCTGATGCAGGCCGGGATGTTCCTCGCCGTGCTGCTGCACGACCGCCTACGCCCCGCTCGACCTGCTGACCGGCTGGCTTCAGGAGGTGGCGCGGATCAACCCCGTCACCCAGGTCGTCGAGGCCGCTCGCCAGGGCTTCGTCGGGGACGTGACCTGGGCCGAGACGTGGCCGGGGTTCGTCGCGCTGATCGGCCTCGCCGCGATCCTCACGTTCTTCGCGCTCCGCGGGATGAACCGAATGACGACCTGACTTGACGCGAGCCGACCAAGGCCACCGAGATCGCGGAGGAGACCCTCCGCGCCAGCTGGATCGAGGGCGACCGCGACGGCGTGCCCTACGCGTACTCTCGCCCCAGCCCGACCCACTACTTCTGGCAGTGGTACTGGGACTCGGCGTTCCACGCGATCGTCTGGCGGCGCTTCGCGCCCGAGCGCTCGCGGCTCGAGCTCACGTCGCTGCTCAACGGCGGGCGCGAGGACGGTTTCATCGGCCACACGATCTTCTGGGACCGCCCCGTGGACTCTGCGCCGGCGCTGGACGTACAACATCGCCTCGCGCGACGCGCCCTCTACCGCCACGATTCAGCCGCCCCTGCTTGCGTGGGCATGGCGGATCGCAGTCGGCGACCCCACGGACGAGCCGCGCATCGCGGCCGCACCACCGCTGGCTGACCGAGAACCGCGACCTCGACGGCGACGGCCTGCTGTGGATCGTGCAGCCCGACGAGTCGGGGCTCGACTCCTCGCCCAAGTTCGAACCCGTCTGGGGCCGGCGGGCGCACGCCCGCCTCGGCTTCGTGGCGCTGATCCAGCGCAACCGCCGCCGCGAGTGGGACGCGCGCGCATCGTCCGCGACGGCGGCCCGGTGCTCTGCGAGGTCGTGGTCAACGTGCTCTGGGGCCTCTCGCGCATGGCGATGGGCGAGCCCTCGATCACCCCGGCGCTGATCGAGCGGTTCTGGGACGAGGACCGAGGCCTCTTCCTCGACGTCGCCCGCGGCGACATCGCGCGGGTCGGCGAGACCGACCCCGTCGCGGCGGCGACCACCGCGTGCGGACCTCGACGTGGTCGGCGCTCGCGCCGCTGGCGCTGCCCGACCTGCCCGAGGAGATCGGCCGCCGGCTGGTCGAGGAGCACCTGCTGGACCCCGGAAGCTACTGGACACCGGTCCCCGCCCCCTCCGTGTCGATCGCCGAGCCGAGCTTCGAGCCGCGCGATTGGCAGAACTGGCTCGTGCGCCGCTACTGGCGCGGGCCGACCTGGATCAACTCCGCGTGGCTGATCTGGCTCGGGCTCAAGCGGCTCGGCTACGACGAGCAGGCGACCCAGATGGAGGACGCGCTCTGCGAGACGTACGCGCGCGAGGGATCACGCGAGTTCTATGAGCCCTTCACCGGCGAGGGCCTCGGCGCGAGGGAGTTCGGCTGGTCGACTCTGATCGCAGAGCTGGCCGAGTGGGACCCCGCCGCAGCGGGGTCCCACCTCGAACCTGGTTGATTAGCGCTGCGCGCTGAGCGCGGCTAGTTGGTGTCGGCCAGGAAGCTGACCGAGACGCCGCGCTTGCAGATGACTTCCTTGCCCTTGACCTTGACCTTGCGGCCGACCGACTCGAGGATGAAGCGACGGGTCGGGGTGATCTTCTTGACCGCGATTGCCGCTGATCGTGAACTGACCGCGCTGGGAACCGCCCTGGCTGACGCCGTGGCCGATCGCGCCGCCGGCGAGCTCGCCGGTCGGTCCGGCCTCGAACAGCAGCACCGAGCGCTGACGCTCGCAGCGGGGCGACGAGGACTGCAGCACGCCCGTTACGGTGAGCGTGCGCTTGTTGCCCTTGGTCGAGGTCTCGACCTGCGTCGAGGTCCCGAGGCGCTGGATCTTGCTCTTCGCCGCCGAACCGACGGCGAACAGCGAAAGACTGAGTGCGAGCGCAGCGCCGACGGCGAGCGCTCCCTTGAAACGACGGTTCATTTCTCCACCCCTCCTGGGTTTACTTGTAGCGGTAGGTGATCCTGCCGCGATCGAGGTCATACGGCGACAGCTCGATCTTCACCCGGTCTCCAGGGAGGATCCGGATGTAGTGCCGGCGCATCTTGCCCGAGATGTGGCCGAGCACCTCATGGTCGTTGTCGAGCTTGACGCGGAACATGGTGTTCGGGAGGGCTTCGGTGATCTCGCCCTCCATCTCGATTTTCTCTTCTTTTCCCATCGGTGGAGAGGTTACTTCCCCCTGAAGGACGCTTTTCCTGGTCCGTCGGCGAGGAAGCTCTGCACGGCGTTCTTCAGGTCCTCGGATTCGAACAGGTCCGGCGAACTGGTCCTTGGTGATCGCGTCGGCCGCGTCGACGCCGCCCTCGCGGTAGGCGCGGATGATTCGCTTGGTCGCGGCGTGGGCGACGGTCGGGCCGTCGGCCAGGCGGTGCGCGAAGCGCATGCCCTTCTCGAGCAGCTCGTCGTCGGGCAGCACCCGGTTGACGACGTTCCACCGCTCGAGCGTGGCTGCGTCGTAGAGGCCGCCGCGTCATCACGAACTCGGCCGCGCGTGCGGGCCCGGCGCGCTCGGCCATCCGCTGCGTGCCGCCGGCGCCCGGAGTGAGGCCGACCACGGCTTCGACCAGGCCGAACTGGGCGGACTCGGCAGCCCAGAGGATGTCGGTGGCAAGCGCGACCTCGAGCCCGGCCGTCAGGCAGAGCCCGTGGACGAGCGAGATCGTCGGGATCTCGAGCGTCTCGATCTGGCGCGCCGTCTCGATCAGCGAGCCGAAGGCCTCGGCCGCGATCCCCTCCTGCTGGGCGTGCTTGAAGACCTCGACGTCGACGCCGCCGGTGAAGATGTCGCCCTCGGCGCGCCAGACCATCGCGCGAGCGTCGGAGGCCTCGATCTCGTCGACGCTCGTCGACGAGCCCGGTCCATGCATCGGCCGTGAACAGGTTGAGCGGCGGGTTGGACAGCAACCATGACGGCGACGTTGCCGTCGCGGATGAGCCTCACGGGGTTCCCTGCCGCGGGGTTCTCGTTCTCAGCCATCCTCGCTCCTCAGCTCGGCCGCGACCGCGGCGATCTCGTCCGAATCGCCGGGCGCCGGGGCCCAGGGCAGCTCGAGCGGGTCGTCGTCGTAGCGCGGCACGACGTGCATGTGGAAGTGGAAGACCGTCTGCCAGGCGGCGCGCGCCGCAGGAGTTGATCAGGTTGACGCCGTCGGCTCCGAGCACGTCCTTGGCACGCTTCGCGAGGCGCTGGGCGGCGAGGCTGACCGCCTCGAGGTCCTCGGCGCGCGATCTCGAGCAGGTCGGCGGAGTGCTCGCGCGGAACGACGAGCGCGTGGCCGCGCGTCGCCGGGTTGATGTCCATGAAGGAGACGGTGCGCTCGTCGGAGTCGATCGTCTCGCTCGGGACGTGCCCGTGACGATCCCGCAGAAGAGGCAGTCGTCGGCCACGCGCTGGCAGGCTATCCGGCGGCGAGCTCTCGGGCCAGCTCGACCGCGGCGTCGCGGCCCGCCAGCTCGCCGGCGAAGCTCGGCGGCGCGCAGCTCCTCGAGGATCTCGCCCATCCGCGGGCCCGGCGTGAGCCCGATCTCGGCGGCGAGCTCGTTGCCGTCGAGCGGCGGCCGCGGGGCCTGGCGCTGCCAGGCGATCGCGTCGGGGAGCATCTCGCGCACCAGCTCGAGGTGGGCCTCGATCATCTCGTCGCTCGCGATCGGCCCCTCGCCGCGCGCGGCCATCCGGTCGGCCGCGGTCAGGAGGGTGACGTCGGCGGCCGACGGGCTCGGTCGCCCTCAGGTACGAGTAGACGGCGCGACGGCGGAAGCGGCCGCTCGTGCACCATGAAGCCGAGGCGCAGGTGGTGGCAGCGCCAGACCCTGGAGGTGCTCGCTGAGCTTGGTGCTCGTCTCGCAGCCGTGCGCAGATCGAGGCGATCACCTCGGCCCCGACCTGTCGTGGCCGATGAAGGTGACGTACGGCCCGTCGTGCATCGCGCGGGTGTGCTGGCTTGCCGATGTCGTGGAGCAGCGCGCCGAACCGCAGCGCGCCCCGCGCGTGAGCTCGTCGGCGAGGGGCTCGGCCAGCAGATCGGCCATCTCGCCGGCGGCGTCGCCGGCGAAGCGGGGCAGGTCGGCCTCGACCTCGAGCAGGTGCTCGAGCACGGCGAGCGTGTGGCCGTGCACGTCGAGGTGGTGGTTCGGCGTCTGCACGACGCCGCGCAGGCCGTCGAGCTCGGGCAGGACCGCGGCCGTGATCCTCGAGCTCGTCCATCAGGGCGAGTCGCCCGGATCGGATCGGGCCCGGCAGACGATCCCGCGCAGCTCGGCGAACTGGCGCTCGCCGGCGGGCTCGGAGGCGCGCTCGGGCCGAGGCCCGAGCGAGCGCGCACCGTCTCGGGGTCGACTCGAGGCTCGTGGCGCGCCGCGATGCCGCGCGGCGCGCAGCAGCCGCAGCGGGTCGTCGGCGAATGAGCGCTCCGAGACCGCGCGCAGGATGCGGCGCTCGGCGTCGCGCGAGTCCGCCGGCCGGGTCGATCGGCTCGCCCTCCCGCGAGCGGCACCGCGACGGCGTTGATCGCGAAGTCCCGGGCGCGCAGGTCGTCGTCGATCGTCTCGCCGCGCAGCGCCGTGACGTCCGCGTGCCAGGCGTCGTCCGGCGGCCACCGCGCGCCAGCGTCCCGTGCTCGCTCGGAGAGCGGGAACGCGAAGCCGCCGGCCTCGCGGGCGATGGCGCTCGCGCAGCTCGCGCTCACGGCCCCGGCTCGACCGCCAGGTCGAGGTCGATGGACCGCCTCGCCGAGCGCCGCGTCGCGGATCGCTCCGCCGACGATCCAGGCGCCCTCGTCCGCCAGGGCCCGGCGGACGGACCGCGACCGACTCGCGAGCGTCGAGCGCGGCGCCCAGCTCCGTGGCCACGGTCACGGCCGACGATCCGCGGCACGCGGCGCGAGATCGCGGTCGTGACCTCGTAGTTGATCGTGTCGAGACGCTCGGCGAGCTCCTCGGCTGCGATCGACTCGCGCGCCCTGCGCGCCGATCAGCACGGCCTCGTCGCCGGGCTCGACCTCGGTCTCGGGGCCGAGGTCGATCGTGATGTTGTCCATCGAGACGGTGCCGACCATCGGGAAGCGGCGGCCGCGGACCAGCACCTCGGCGTTGTTCGAGTGAGCGCGCGGCGCACGCCGTCGCCGTAGCCGACGGGCAGCACCCCAACCCAGGTGTCCTCGGGCGCCCTCCAGCTTCGCCCGTAGCCCGCGCTCGCCCCCGCCTCGAAGCGCTTGACGTCGCTGACGTAGGAGCGCAGCTCGAGGGCGGGCTCCAGCCCGTGCTCGGCGGGGTCGCGCTGGAACGGGTCGAGCCCGTAGATGGCGACCCCGCAGCGGACCATGTCGAAGTGGGTGGCCGGCTCGCGGAGCGTGGCGGCGCTGTTGGCGGCGTGGACCGTCGACGCCGGGCTCGATCTCGCGCACGCGCTCGACCACGGCGGCGAAGGACGCGAGCTGCTCGGCCAAGTACGCGCCGTCGTCCTCGTCGGCAGTCGCGAAGTGGGTCCAGATCCCGGCCAACTCGGTGTCGGGGTCGTCGGCGCACGCCCGCGCCAGCTCGACCACGGCGTCGGGGTCGCGCTCGCCGAGGCGGCCCATGCCGCTGTCGTGCTTGACGTGGACCCGCACCGGCGGGCCCGACTCGCCGGCGAGCCGAGAGCAGAGCGCCCGGAAGCTCTCGCGCCAGACGGTGACGTCGGCGTCTGCCGCCGAGCGCCGTGCGCAGCTCGCCCCCGGTCATCGCGCCCATCACCAGGATCGGGGCCTCGGGGAAGTGCATCCGTAGCTCCTCGGCCTCGATCGCGGCAGCGACAGCGAGGCGGGTGGCGCCGCCGCGCATCGCGGCACCGGCGGAGATCGCGGCGCCGTGGCCGTAGCCGTCGGCCTTGACGACGGCGCAGAGCTCGGCGCCCCCGGTGAGCACGCCGGCGAGCACGGCGCAGTTGCGCTCGATCGCGCCGGCGTCGATCACCGCGGAGGCGCGGCCGCTTTCGGAGCCCTCGCATCAGGTTCTCATTGAGCCGCCTGGCGGCGGGACGGTCGAAGGCGGATGAGGACCCGGTGGTCTCAACCCAGCGGGATCGCGTCGATCACGTCGGTCGCGATCACCGACTCCGAGGCGCCGATGCGCTCGGCGGCGATCCGCGCCGGCTCGCGAGTGTGCGAGCACCGCGGCGCAGGCGCCGGTGAAGGGATCGAGGCCGCGAGCGATCAGCGCGGCGATCATGCCCGAGAGCACGTCGCCGGTCCCGGCGGTCGCGAGCGCGGCGGTGCCGCCGCGGTTGATGGCGACCCGCTCGCCGTCGGTGACGATCGTGTCGTCGCCCTTCAGCACCACGATGCCGCCGCTCCGCTTCGCCGCCTCGCGGGCGTGCAGCGAGCCGCCTCGCCTTGATCGCGTCCGACTCCTCGTCGAGCAGCCGCCCGAGCTCCCCCTCGTGCGGGGTCAGCACGACCGGCCCGTCGCGCTTGGCCAGCAGAGCGAGCTTGCCGGCGTGGGCGTTCAGCCCGTCGGCGTCGAGCACGAGCGGCGGCTCGATCCGCTTCGCGAGCTGGCGCGCGAGGTCCTTCGTCCCGTCCTCGCGCCCCATGCCCGGGCCGAGAACGACGGCAGCGGCCGACTCGGCGGCCTCCATGATCTGCTCGGAGGCCGCTCGGCGCAGGAAGCCCTCGCGGCTGGCGCATCCGATCGTCATCACCTCGGTGAGCTTGGCCTCGACGATCGCCTCGACGTCGGCGGGGACCGCGGCCGTCGCGTAGCCGGCGCCGGCGCGGATCGCGCCGCCGGCGGCCATGCAGACGGCGCCGGTGAGCCCGCGCGAGCCGCCGGCGACCAGGACCTGGCCCGAGCTGAACTTGGTCGAGGGCGCCGAGCGAAGCGGTGCGAGCCGCAGGACGCCGTCGTCGATCAGGCCGACCGCGCGTCGACCGGGGCGCCGTCGGGGATCCCGATCGGCGCGACCTGGAGCTCGCCCGTCGTGCGACTTGCCGGGCGAGACCCAGTGGCCGACCTTGGCGGCGTGGAAGCGTGACGGTCGCGTCGGCCTCGAACGGCAGCGCCCTCGATCTCGCCGGTCGAGGCGTTGACGCCCGAGGCGATGTCGGTGGCGACCACCTCAGCGGCCGCATCGTTGATCGCCTCGATCGCCGCAGCGGCGGGGTCGCGCGGCGCGCCGGCGAAACCGGTGCCGAAGATCGCATCGACGATCACCGCGGCCCCGTCGAGCGCCTGGCGGAGCCCCGCGTCATCGACCTCGCGCGCCGCCGCGAACCGCTCGAGGTTCGCCTTCGCGTCGCCCGAGAGATCGCCGGCGGGCCACAGCAGAAGTGCCTCGACCTCGAAGCCCGTGTCGGCCAGGGCCCTCGCGGCGACGAGGCCGTCGCCGCCGTTGTTGCCCTTCCCGCAGACCACGGCGATGCGCCCTGATCCCGCGCGCTCAGCTGCCGCTCGCGCGACGGCCTGGCCCGCGGTCTCCATCAGCTCGAGGCCGGGGATCCCCTGCTTGGCGATCGCCCAGGCGTCGATGGCCCGCATCTGCTCGGCGTCAAGGCACGGTGTGAGCCAGTCCTCCATGGCGCGGAGCGTAACCGCGCGGCCTCGGGCGTTCCGGTCAGCCCGATGCGAGCGCGACCGCGGCCGCGGTCTCCCGCGAGTGCGTCAGCGAGACCGACAGCTCGCGCCGAGCCGAGCGCCTCTGCCGCGCGGCCGTGGAGTCGCACGCTCGGCGGCGCCCCGGCGACGATCTCTATCTCGGACGGGGCCATGGCGGGCTCCCGCGAGCGCCTTGATCACGGCCTCCTTGGCCGCGAAGCGGGCCGCGAGGTGGCGCCCGGGCCGACCCTTGCCGTCGGCGTAGGCGAGCTCGGCCTCGGTGAAGAGCCGCTCGCGCAGTCTCGGGCGGCGCTCGAGGGCGCGCTCGACCCGCTCGATCTCGATCACGTCGACGCCGAGTCCGACGGGGGCCAAGCGATGCCTACTTGAGGCCGACTGATGAAGCGGGCGATCGCCCGTTCGTCCTCGGAGCCGGAGCCGACGGCGAGGAAGTCGAGCGCGTCGAGGTACGGCTTCGCTCGCTGGTAGTCGGGGTCCGACGCCCCTCCGCTCGCCTCGGCGAGCTGGAAGACGGGGGCGAACGAGAGGAAGGCGTCGATGCCGAGGTCGCCGATCGCCTCCTGCGCGCCGGTGAACGCCGGGGCTGCCCGACAGCGCGGCCGCGCCGCTCTGCGGGCTCAGCGCCTGCTCGACCGAGCCGGCGCCGTAGCCGACGACGATGCGGTCGCCGCGCTGCACGACCTGAATCGGCTGGGGCAGCTCGCCGGTCGGGTCGACGAGCTGGAAGCCGGTGTCGCCGCCGGTCGAGGCGAGCGGCTGGACCTTGAGCTCCTTGGGATCGGCCTGCCGGGAGATCAGGCCCTGGAGCTTGGTCAGGAGCTGGGCCGAGGCGGCCGGGTCCTTGGACTCGATCACGAGCGCACCGCCGACGTTCTTCATGGTCGTGCCCTGCACGAACAGCGCGCCGTCGCCGAGCGCGTTGATCACGTCGGAGTCGAGGTTGATCCCGAGCTGGGCCTGAAGCTGCTCGCGGATCGTGGCCGCGTCGATGCCGGGGATCCCGGCGTTCTCGATGCTCGAGAGCCCGTTCTCGACCGCGGCGCCGATGTCGGCGAAGCCGAGCCCGAGCCAGGCCTCGGCGGGCAGCTCGGAGACGAGCGCGCTCTCCTCGGTCGCGACCTCGGCGCCTCCGCCCGACGAAAGCTCGAACGTGATCGCCGAGTCGGAGGCGGTCAGGTCGCCCAGGATCGGCTCGTCGCCGGACTCGTCGAGGGCCTCGAGGATGATGTCGCGGCCCTGCGGGTCGATCTCGTCCTCGGGGATCGCCTCGATGAAGGTCTTCGGCACGGCGTAGAGGGTCGCCAGGCGCTCGGAGGGCAGATCGCCGACGGAGTCGTTGAACTCGTCGGAGTCGGCGAGGACGTCGTCGCCGTCGGAGGTGTCGACGGTCTTCTTGAACCCGGCCTCGTCGCCGAAGACGAGGAAGTCGTCGACGATCCCGAACGCGTCGCCGTCGGCGTCGAGCTCGTAGTCGGTGCCGTCGTACTCGAGCTTCTCGCCCGTCGCGTCCTCCTGGGAGCTGATGAACTCGAGCGCCTTGTCGGGATCGGTGGTCTCGAGGACGAGCACGACCTCGCTCTCGCCCTCGAGGCTCGAGGGGTAGATGCCGACGCGCTCGCCGAGCCAGGGCTCGATGTCGGCCTCGTAGTCGAAGTCCGTGCCGTCCTCGGCCGCGGCCTCCTCGATCTGGGTGATGATCTCCTGGCCGGGGTCGTCGCTGTCGATGATCTTGCCGAGAGCCGCTTCGGCCGACTCGGCGGCCTCGCCCTCGGGGCGCACGACCGCCTCGAAGTACGCGGGCGCGTCGGCCGGGACGAGCGACGCGGGCCCGTCGGACTCGTCGTCGTCACCGCCGCCGCAGCCGGCGAGCACCGCGAGCGCGGCCCCCACCGCGAGAAGAATCGTCAGTCGTCCCTGCATCGAGCGCGGCACCATACAGATCACTACGACGGAACTACTCGACCGTCACGGTCTTGGCCAGGTTGCGTGGTTGGTCGACGTTCAGCCCGTTTTCCCAGGCGATGTAGTACGCCAGCAGCTGCAGCGGGAGCACGGCGAGAATCGGCTGCAGCATCCAGTCGGTCTTGGGGACGAACAGCGTCTGGTCGGCGACGTCAGAGACCTTGTCGGAGCCCTCGGTGGCGATCGCGACGACGTCGGCGCCTCGGGCCCGGGCCTCCTCGACGTTGGAGAGCATCTTCTCGAGCACGGGGCTGTCGGTGGCGACGGCGACGATCGGAGTGGACTCGTCGAGCAGCGCGATCGGGCCGTGCTTCATCTCGCCGGCGGCGTAGGCGTCGGTCGGGATGTAGGAGATCTCCTTCAGCTTCAGGGCGCCCTCGAGCGCGACGGGGAGCCCGATGTGCCGGCCGATGTAGAGGAAGAAGCGGCGCTCGAAGTGCGTGCGCGCGATCGCCTTGCAGCGGTCGTCGACGGAGTTGATCGTCTCCTCGATCTTCGAGGGGATGCTCTTCAGGCCGGCGATCAGCTCGCGCAGCTCGTCCGGCGCGAGCGTCCCGCGCAGCTCGCCGAGGCGCAGGCCGAGCAGGTACATGGCGGCCACCTGGCTGACGAAGGTCTTGGTCGCGGCGACGCCGATCTCGAGGCCGGCGCGCGTGAACAGGACGGCGTCGGCGTCGCGGGTCGCCTGGCTGCCCATGATGTTGGTGATCGCCAGCACCTTGGCGCCGGCCTCGCGCGCGAGGCGCATGGCGGCGAGTGTGTCGGCCGTCTCGCCGGACTGGGTGATGCCGATGACCAGGTCGGTGTCGCGGATGACCGGGTCGCGGTAGCGGAACTCGGAGGCGACGTCCATCTCGACCGGCACGCGCGCCCACTTCTCGATCGCGTAGCGGCCGATCATGCCCGCGTGGTAGCTGGTGCCGCAGGCGACGATCACGATCCGGTCAGTCGTCCGCAGCAGCTCGTCGTCGAGCTCGATCTCTGAGAGGTCGACGCTGTCGAGGCCGGGGAGGCGGTCCGTGATCGTCTCGGCGACGGCGTCGGGCTGCTCGTGGATCTCCTTCTTCATGAAGGTCGGGTAGCCGCCCTTCTCGGCGGCGTCCTCGTCCCAGGTGACCTCGTCCTCGTCGCGCTCGATCGGGTTGCCCTCGGAATCGGTGATCTCGACGCCGTCGGGGGTGACCGTGACGATCTCGCCGTTCTCGATCATCTTCACGCGGCGCGTCTCGGCCAGGAAGGCGGGGATCGCGGAGGCGACGAAGTTCTCGTCGTCGCCGATGCCGACGATCAGCGGGCACTCCTTGCGCGCGGCGACCAGCAGGTCGCCGTGGTCCAGGTGCATCGCGACGAAGGCGTAGTGGCCGCGCAGCTCGCCGAACGCGCCGCGGACCGCGGCGACGAGGTCGCCGTCGTAGTGGCGCTCGATCAGGTGCGAGACGATCTCGGCGTCGGTCTCGGAGCTGAAGACGTGGCCCTCCGCCGAGAGCTCCTTGCGCAGCTCGGCGTGGTTCTCGACGATCCCGTTGAGGACGATGTGGATCTTGTCGGAGCAGTCGCCGTGCGGGTGGGCGTTCTCCTCGGTGACCCGGCCGTGCGTCGCCCAGCGCGTGTGGCCGACGCCGGTCGTCGCGGGGGGCGCAGCGACAGCGACCGCGCCGCCGTTGCGAGAGTGCTCCTCGACGGCCGCGCGAAGGTTCGCCAGGTTGCCGACAGCGCGCACGCTGTCGATCTCACCGTCCGAGATCACCGAGACCCCCGCTGAGTCGTAGCCGCGATACTCGAGTTTCTCGAGCCCCGCGATCAGCAGGTCCCGGCACGGTCGGTCACCTACGTATCCGACGATGCCGCACATAAGACGGACAAGGGTAGCGCCCGGGCGCTAGGTCAGCTCGGCCTCGACGACGGCGACAAGGCGCTTGCAGACCGCGTCGCACTCCTCGGTGGTCGGTGCCTCGACCATCACCCGCAGCAGCGGCTCGGTGCCCGAGGCCCGGACGAGGACTCGCCCCCGGCCCTCGAGCTTGCCGTCCTCCTCCTCCACCGCTGACCACAGCGCCTCGGCGCCGGCGACGGCGCCGCGGTCCGTGATGCGGACGTTCTCGAGGCGCTGGGGAAGGCGCTCGAACGGCTCGACGTCTGAGAAGGGGCGACCGCCGAGCGCCCGCATAGTGAGCAGGGCGGCGGCGATGCCGTCGCCGCTGGGCGTGAAGTCGGTCCAGATGATGTGGCCTGACTGCTCGCCGCCGAGGTTCCAGTCGCGCTCGACGAGAGACTCGATCACGTAGCGGTCGCCGACCTTGGTCTGGTCGATCTCGATGCCCTCGCCCTCGAGCTTGGTGTGGAAGCCGAAGTTGGTCATCACGGTGACGGCGACGCCGCCGCGCAGCTCGCCGGTGTCGCGCAGGTGCCCGGCTGCGAGCGCGATCAGCTCGTCGCCGTCTCGAACGCGGCCCTCGCCGTCCACGGCGATCACGCGGTCGCCGTCGCCGTCGAAGGCGAACCCGATCGTCGCGTCGGAGGCGGCGACGCGCTCCGCCAGCGCCTCGGGATGGGTGGCTCCGCAGCCCTCGTTGATGTTGCGCCCGTCGGGCTCGGTCGAGAAGGCCTCGACCTCGGCGCCGAGCAGTTCGAAGATCATCGGCGCGACGCGGTAGGTCGCGCCGTTGGCGCAGTCGAGGACCACCTTGCGACCCGCGAGGTCGGGCTGGAACGCGGTTCGAAGCTCGCGCAGGTAGTCGTCTCGAGCCCCCTCGAGCTCGCGCACCCGGCCGACCTGGGCCGCGCCTGGCTCGTCGAGGCGAGCCTCGATGGCGGCCTCGGCGTCGTCGTCGAGCTTCATTCCGGAGCGCTGGAAGAACTTGATGCCGTTGTCGGCGAACGGGTTGTGCGAGGCCGAGACGACCGCCGCGAGGTCGAAGTCGAGGCGTCTCACGAGGATCGACGCCGCCGGCGAGGGAAGCACGCCGCCGAGCATCGCGTCGCCCCCGGCCGAGGCGATCCCGGCGGCGAGCGCGGCCTCGAGCATCGGACCCGACTCGCGGGTGTCGCGGATGACGAGGACCTGCGGCCGCGAGGCGTTCCGCGACGACCGGCTCGCCGCCTCGAGCGTCGCGGCGCGGCCCAGGCGCAGGGCGAGGTCCGCAGTGATCACATCGCCGACAGCGCCCCTGACGCCGTCGGTTCCGAAGAGCTTGCGCTCCGTCATCGGAGCGCTAGCGCTTGCTGAACTGCGGGCGCTTCCTGGCCTTCTTGAGCCCCGCCTTGTAGCGCTCCTTGACGCGTGCGTCGCGGGTCAGCATGCCCCTGCGCTTCAGCTCGGGGCGAAGGGCGGGGTCGACCTCGCAGAGTGCCTTTGCGATCCCGTGGCGGACCGCGGACGCCTGGCCCGAGATGCCGCCGCCATGGACGCGGACGCGTACGTCGACGTTGCTCTCGTAGCCGGCCTGGACGAGCGCCTGCTTGGCGATGGTCTGCAGGTAGGGCCGGGGGAAGTACTCCTCGAGCGTGCGATCGTTGATCGCGATCTCGCCCTTGCCGGGCATCAGCGTCACGCGGGCGACCGAGGACTTGCGCTTGCCGGTCGCGAGGAAGCGTGCGTCGCCGGAGAGCTTGGTGGGCTTCGCGACCAGCGGTGCGTCGTCGGGGTCCGAGGTGAGCTCGGCCTCGCGGCGGGCGCGCTCCTCGGCCTCGGCCTCGGCACGGGCCTTCTCCTCGGCGCTCAGCTCGCGCTCGGGCTCGAGCGCGATCGGGTCGAGCTCGGCTCCGGGGACGACGTCGGCCTTCTTCTCCTTGCGGTCCGCGGCGGGCTCGGGAGCCGCCTCGGGCTCGGGCGCCTCCTCGGCCGCGGGCTCCTCAGATTCAGCGGCCGTGGGCTCCTCAGCGGCCGCGGGCTCCTCAGCCTCAGGGGCCTCTTCAGCGGCGGACGCCTCCTCGGGCGCCGGAGCGTCCTCGGCGGGCGGAGTCTTTTCGGCGGCGGGGGTTTCCTCAGCCGCCGGCGTCTCCTCAGCGGGAGTCTCCTCCGGGGTCTCCTCTGGCGTCTGCTCGTCGCTGCTCTGGTTTTCGTCGTCGATCATCGAGTCTCTATCTCCAGGTCCTTGGGCTTCTGAGCCTCATGAGGGTGCTCGCTGCCCGCGTACACCTTGAGCTTGCGCAGCTGCGCGCGCGCCAGCTTGTTGCGGGGGAGCATGCCCTTGACGGCCTTGCGGATGACCTCTTCGGGGCGGCGGTCGAGCATCTCGCCGAGCGTCCGCGAGCGGATGCCGCCCGGGTAGCCGCTGTGCCGGTAGTAGCGCTTGTCGGTGAGCTTCTTCCCGGTGACGGCGATCTTCTCGGCATTGATGACGACGACGAAGTCGCCGACGTCGACGTGCGGCGTGTAGGTCGGCTTGTTCTTGCCGCGCAGGACGGTTGCGATCTGCGAGGCGAGGCGGCCGAGGGTCTTGCCTTCAGCGTCCACCACCCACCAGCCGCGCTCGCGGTCGGAGGCATTCGCCTGGTAGGTCTTGTTCGAGGTCGCTGTGGTCATAAAAAAAGCGCCGCGCCGGGAGCGCGGCAGCCGCTCGATGATAGCCGTCGCAGAGCCGGCGCGACGACCGTTTCGGGCTGCTAGCTTCGAACAGGCATGGCGTCACTGAATCTCACCGGCAGGGGTGGGCGCCTCGGCGTCGCCGCCGCCCTATGTGCGGCCTCGCTCGCCGCCGCCGGGCCCAGCTCCGCTTCACCGGGAGACGCTACCCCCCAGCCGCGCATCATCGGCGGCGGCGCAGCGGATCCCGCGACGTTTCCCTTCGCCGCGGCGATCCTCGCCAAGGGCCGCTTCATCTGCTCGGGCTCGATCGTCGGCCCGCGGCACATCGTCACGGCCGCTCACTGCTCCGTCCCGAAGCTGGCCGAGCTTCAGGTCGTGACCGGGCGCTATGACCTCCGCGATACGAGCAAGGGGCAGGTCTCGGCCGTCGCGGCCAAGTTCGTCCACCCGGACTACAGGCGAACCGCCCGCCACGACGTCGCCGTCTTCGGCCTCACGACGGCCACCCCCTCCCCCCCGATCCAGGTCGCCACGCCCGCCGAGGGTGCCGCGGCCGTCGCCCCGGGCAACTCGCTGTCGGTCGCCGGCTGGGGCGCCACCACGCCCTTCCAGACCAAGCTGCCCGGCTTCCTGAAGACGACGAGCGTCGCCTCGGTCACCGGCAAGCTCTGCGCGAAGCGCTACGGCAAGGTCTTCCGCGGGACCAGCATGGTCTGCGCCCAGGGCACGAAGCTGACACCCGGCCGCAAGAGGTCCCTTCGGACCTCGCCCTGCGCCGGAGACAGCGGCGGCCCGCTGATCGGCTCGGCCCGCCTGCTCGGCGTCGTCTCCTTCGGCCCGCGCCTCTGCGGGCTCCCCTTCGCGCCGGTCGTCTATGGCAAGACCTTCGACGCGAGCGCCGTGGAGTTCATCGGCGCCGCGGTCTCCACCCCGCTTCCCTGACGAAGGTGAAATAGTCGAGGCCGTGCCCGACGCGGTCTCAGTTCCGAGTCGATTCAACGGGCCGCTCGACAGCGGCAACGGCGGTTACTCCGCCGGCATCGTCGCCGGCTTCCTCGAGGGCACCGCCGAGGTCAGCCTCAGGAGCCCGGTCCCGCTCGATACCGCGCTCGACGTCATCCGCGACGAGGACGGCTCGGTCCGCCTGCTCGCCGGCGAGGACCTCGTCGCCGAGGGGCGCTCGGCCGAGCTCGACATCGAGGTGCCCGACCCCGTGAGCGTCGAGGAAGCTCGCGAGGCGTCGAAGGGCTACAGGGGCCTGACCGACGGCCCCTTCAGCAGCTGTTTCGTCTGCGGCCGCAACCGCGAGGACGCGTTCGGGGTGTTTGCGGGCGCCGTCGAGGGCCGCAAGGTCGTCGCCTCGCCATGGACCCCGCCCGCCTCCACGGCCGACGACTCCGGAGCGGTTCGCCCCGAGTTCGTCTGGTCCGTGCTCGACTGCCCGACCTACTTCGCCACCTACGTCGACGAGGAGCTGGCGCTGAGCGTGCTCGCCCGGCTGACCGCCCGAATGGAGGCGCCCGTCACCGCCGGGAGCGAGCACGTCGTGATGGCGTGGCCGATCGACGCTGACGGCCGCAAGCGGCACGCGGGCGCCGCGGTCCTCTCAGCCGAGGGCGAGGTCCTCGCGGTCGCGAAGGCGCTTCTCGTCGAGCTCGTCTGAGCATCCGGGCGGAGCCTCAGCAGCCCCAACGCCCGCGTCGCAACCGCATAGCCCGGAGGCGGAGCCGGAGGGATGGGCGAGGATGTCGGCTATTCCCACTCGATCGTGCCCGGGGGCTTCGACGTGATGTCGAGCGTGACCCGGTTGACGCCCTTGCACTCGTTGATGATCCGGTTCGAGGCTCGCTCGAGCAGGTCGTACGGAAGGCGGGCCCAGTCGGCCGTCATCGCGTCGTCGGAGGTGACCGCGCGGATCACGATGGGGTAGGCGTAGGAGCGCTCGTCGCCCTGGACGCCGACGGAGCGGACGACCGGCAGCACGCAGAAGGACTGCCAGAGCTCGCGGTAGAGCTCGGCCGCGCGGATCTCCTCCTGGAGGATCGCGTCGGCGTCGCGGAGGATCTCGAGGCGCTCGCGCGTGACCTCGCCGCCGACGACGCGGATCGCGAGGCCGGGGCCCGGGAAGGGCTGGCGCCAGACGAAGCGCTCGGGCAGGCCGAGCTCGGCGGCGACGGCGCGGACCTCGTCCTTGAAGAGAGTGCGCAGGGGCTCGACCAGCTCCATCTCCATGTCGTCGGGCAGGCCGCCGACGTTGTGGTGCGACTTGATGGTCGCGGCGGTGCCGCCGTCGCCCCCCGACTCGATCACGTCGGAGTAGAGCGTGCCCTGGACGAGGAAGCGGGCGTCGTCGATCTTCGTGGCCTCGTCGTCGAAGACGCGGATGAACTCGCGGCCGATGATCTTGCGCTTGGTCTCGGGGTCGTCGACGCCCTCGAGCTCGGCGAGGAACTTGTCGCCCGCGTCGACGTGGATCAGGTTCACGCCGATGCGGTCGCGGAAGGCCTCGACGACCTGGGTCGCCTCGTCCTTGCGCATCATCCCGTGGTCGACGAAGACGCAGGTGAGGCGGTCGCCGATCGCCCTGATGGACCAGGAGCGCCGCGGTGGCGGAGTCGACTCCGCCGGAGAGGCCGCAGATCGCCCGCGCGTCGCCGACCTGCTCGCGGATCCTCTCGACCTGCTCGTCGATCACCGACGCCGGCGACCAGCGGTCTCTGCAACCCGCGATGTCGCGCAGGAAGCGGTCGAGGACCTCGGAGCCGTAGGGGGTGTGGACCACCTCGGGGTGGAACTGGATCCCGTAGAGGCCGCGCTCGGTGTCCTCGACGGCGGCGACCGGCGACTCGGTGCTGGAGGCGAGCGCCTCGAAGCCGGGCGGCGCCTCGTAGACGGTGTCGCGGTGGCTCATCCAGCACTGTTGGGTGGCCGGGAGGCCCGAGAGGAGCTTGCCGCCCTCGCCTGTGAGCGTCAGCTCCGAGCGGCCGAACTCACCGGCCGGCGCCTGCTCGACCTTGCCGCCGAGCTCGTGGACCATCAGCTGCATGCCGTAACAGATGCCGAGCACCGGGATCCCGAGCTCGAGCAGCTCGGTCCGAAGCGGCGGGGCGCCGTCGGCGTAGACGGAGGCGGGGCCTCCCGAGAGGACCAGGCCGCGCGGGTTGCGCTCGCGAATCTTCTCGAGCGGGACGTCGTGCGGAAGCAGCTCGCTGAACACCCCGCGCTCGCGGATGCGCCGGGCGATCAGCTGCGAGTACTGGCCGCCGAAGTCGAGGACCAGGACCTCCTCGCGAACGGGAGCCGGTTCGAGCTCGGCCGCCTCGTCGCTGACGACCTTCAGGCCGGGAGCAGCGTGGGCCGCGACCTCGTCCACGACGTCGTCCGCCGAGGCCGAAGCGGCCGCCTCAGTCATCCGAGACTGCGACTCCGTTGCTGACCGCTGCCTTGCCGTTCGAGCCCATCCCGACCGACTGCTCGTTCTGGAGCTTCTTGCCCTCCGACTGCAGGGCCGGGGCGACCATCACCTCGGCCCGGTGGAACTCGGGGATGTCGGCGTAGCCGCAGGTGGCCATCGAGGTCCGCAGCGCGCCCATCAGGTTGAAGGTGCCGTCGTTCTCCTGCGCCGGGCCGAGCAGGATCTCCTCGAGGGAGCCGTCCTGCCGCGTGGTCACGCGGGCGCCCCGCGGAAGGGAGGGATGGAAAGTGGCCATGCCCCAGTGATAGCCGCGGCCGGGAGCCTCGTTGCCGCGGGCGAGCGGCGAGCCGATCATCACGGCGTCGGCTCCCATCGCGATGGCCTTGGACACGTCGCCGCCGGTGCGCATTCCGCCGTCGGCGATCACGTTGCAGTAGGTGCCCGTCTCCATCATGTGCTGGCCGCGCGCGGCCGCCACGTCGGCGATGGCCGTGGCCTGCGGGACGCCGAGCCCCAGCACTCCGCGGGTCGTGCAGGCCGCGCCGGGGCCGACCCCGACGAGAACGCCCACGGCGCCGGTGCGCATCAGGTGGAGGCCGGTGTTGTAGGAGGCGCAGCCGCCGACGACGCAGGGGACGGGGAGGTCGGCGATGAACTCCTTCAGGTTCAGGGGCTCGCTGGTGGTCGAGACGTGCTCGGCCGAGATCACGGTGCCCTGGATGACGAGGATGTCGAGCCCGGCCTCGAGGGCAACCTCGTGGTACTCGGTCACCTTCTGCGGCGTGAGCGACCCGCAGGCGACGACGCCGTGAGATTTGATCTCCTCGATGCGCTTGGCGATCAGCTCGGGCTTGACGGGCTCCGCGTAGATCTCCTGCATGACCCGCGTGGCCACGTCCACCGGGGATTCGGAGATCTCCTTGAGCTTCGCGTCGGCGTCCTCGTATCGCGACCAGATGCCCTCGAGGTTCAGCACCGCGAGGCCGCCGAGCTTGCCGATGATCGCGGCCGTCTCGGGACTGACGACGCCGTCCATCGCTGATGCGAGCAGCGGCAACTCGAAGCGGTAGGGGCCGAGCGTCCAGGTGATGTCGATGTCGTCGGGGTCGCGGGTGCGCCGCGAGGGCACGATCGCGATGTCGTCGAACCCGTAGGCCCTACGACCCTTCTTGCCTCGGCCGATCTCTACTTCCATTAAGTCACCCTACGATCGTTCGCGGACGAAAAAACCCCGGCATGCCGGGGCGGAACGGACCGAAAATCGCTCTTTGCGACGTTGTTGAGGGCTCGCTCCAACGTCCTGAAGAAGATAGCCGCTTCTCAGCGGACGGCGACGGGCGTTTCGAGCGTTCTCACCTCGACCCGCGAGGCGACGCGGGCGACCTCGGCTGGATCGATCGTCCCGGCCCCGAAGTGCTGCGTGGACTCCGCCCCGCAGGCGACGGCGAAGCGCAGGCACTCCTCGGGCGGCCGGCGGTCGAAACGAGCGGCCGCGAACCCGGCCAGGAAGGCATCGCCGGAGCCGACGGTCGCGACCGGCTCCAGCGCCGGGGCGGTGACCTCGAAGGTGCGGCGCTCGTCGTGCTCGAGCAGCGAGGCGACGCAGCCGCTCTCGCTTGTGATCGCCGCCTCCCCCGCCCCGAGCTCGATCAGGCTCTGCAACCCGGCCAGCAGGTCTTCGCGCTCGTTGAACTCGTGGCCCACGGCGCCCTCGGCCTCGCTCGCGTTCGGGGTGACGACGCCGACGCCGGCGCGCAGCGCTGCGATCAGCGGCTCGCCCTCGGTGTCGAGGATCGTCTCGGTGCCGAGTTGCTTCAGCTCGGAGACCACGCGCGCCGCGAACGCAGCCGGGACCGAGGGCGGCAGGCTCCCGGCGATCACGCAGATGCGCGCGCCGCGGGCGAGGTAGAGCAGCTTCTCGAGGAAGCGGTCGAGCTCCTCGGCGCTGACGTCGGGGCCGCGCTCGTTGATCTCGGTCTGCTCGCCGGTGGTCGGGTCGATCACGGCGAGGTTGGTCCGCGACTCGCCGGCGATCCAGGTGAAGTCGGTGAGGATGGACTCCTCGGCCAGGCGCTCCATCAAGCGCGCGCCGGTCGGCCCTCCGGCGAGGCCGGTGGCGATCACGGGGCGGTCGAGCAGCTTCAGGGCGCGGGCGATGTTGACGCCCTTGCCGCCCGCGACCGTGGTCGCGTCGACGGCGCGGTGGCGGTTGCCCTGGCGGAAGCTCGGGACCGCGACGGTGCGGTCGATCGCCGCGTTCAGCGTGACGGTGAGGATCATCCCTCGCCCCCTCCCCGGGTGGAGCGCTCCTGGCGTCTGCGCATTCGCTCCTCGTGCATCTCGCGCCTCTCCTCGGGTGTCCTCTCTGGGGTGCTCCGGTCACGCTTCCGGCGCCGCGCCTTGCGGGACGCGGGCTGCTCGGACGGCGGGCCCGGGTCGCTGCCGTTGCCGCTCACCGCGAGCACTCCCTCGTCTTCTGAACGGCGCCTCCTGCGGGAGGCCACCAGCAGTCCTACCACTATCACGAACAGGCCGAGCGGGATCAAGATCAGCGGGTTTGCGAGCGTCGAGATGACCTTGTCGGTCAGCGTCGCGGCCTCGACCGATTCGGCCGCGACCAACGGCACCTTGTCGGCGACCCGGCCGTCGACCGTGACCGTGACGCTGCCGAGAGCCTCGCCCTCTTCGACGGCGCCGCTGACCTCGTCGGGCGCCTCGATCTCGGTCTCGACGGGCTGACCCTCGCGAGCCGAGACCTCGACGCCGCGCTTCGCGACCAGCGCCAGGCTCTCGTCGCGATAGTCGAGCCCGGGGTCGGCCAGCTCCTCGCCCGGCTCGACGGGCTGCGAGGGCTTGTACAGAGAGAACCCGTAGTCGAGGAGCTTCGCCGTCTCGGTGTTGCGGGCCGCCTCGCTGCGCGCTCCCAGAACGACGGAGACGAGCTGGGTGCCGTCGCGCGTCGCCGAGCCGACGAGCACGTAGCCGGCTCCGATCGTCTGGCCGGTCTTGACGCCGTCGACCGTGGGATCGCTGGCGAGCAGCGTGTTGCGGCTCGTCAGCTGGCGCGGCGCGTTGCCGCTCTGGATGGTCGCCGTGCCGGAGTCCGCGATCTTCGCGAACAGCGGGTTTGCAAGGAGCTCGGTCGCGAGCTCGGCGAGGTCGGTCGCGCTGGAGTAGTTCTGGGGGGCGTCGAGCCCGACGGGGTTCGCGTAGGAGGTGTTGGAGAGCCCGAGCTTCTCGGCCTGTCGGTTCATCTGCTCGACGAACTCGGGGACGCTTCCCGAGACGCCGGTCGCGAGCGTGACGGCCGCGTCGTTGCCGCTTTCGAGGATCAGGCCGTAGAGGAGATCCCTGACGGTCAACTGCTCGCCGGCCTGTAGGCCGAGCAGGGACTCAGCGGCGAGCGCCCTGTACGCAGGGGCGGTCAGCACCTTCTTCGGCCGCAGCTTCCTCAGGGCCACGTAGGCCGTCATCAGCTTCGTCGCGCTGGCGATCGGCCGCGGGATGTCGGACGCCTTGCTCGCGAGCACGGTGCCGTCGCGGGGATCGATCAGGATCCACGCCCTGGCCGCGAGCAGCGGCGCACCGGTCGAGTCGGTTGGAGCGGCGGGTGCTGCAGGTGCGGCGGGGGTGGCCGGCTTCTTCGCCGGCGGGGGCGCCTTGGCCGCTCCCGGCTTCGCCTTCGGCGCGGCGGCGGTTCCCTGCGAGAACGCGACGCCCGGAGCTGCGATCGCCGCGGCCGCCGCCAGGGCGGCCGCGAGCCTGCGCGCGGAGCTGCCCGTGCCCGACATCAGTTCCCCGGGATCCCGTCGGACTCGCCGGCGTTGTCGGTGTCGGACAGGTCGTCGTCGCCGACTCCGTCCCCGACGCCCGATCCCTCGGTGATCGTGTCGCCGTCGTCGTCGCTGCTGGAGCTCGGGGTAGAGCCGCCCTCGGTGAGGCCCGCTCGCAGCGCGATTCGCTGCCCGGTGCTCAGGGTCTGCGGATCCAGGTCGGGATTCAGCTCGACGAGCACGTCGAGGTCGATCGCGGTGGCCTCGGAGATCGAGACGAGGGTGTCGCCCTCTCGGACGATCCAGACGCCCTCCTCGATCGCCCGCTCGCCCTTGGCGGTCGGCCCACCCGCGTTCTTGTCGCCGTTCACCTCGTCGCCGTCGCCATCGGAGTCCGAGCTGTTGTCGGTCGTCGCGATCGTGAAGACCACCACGGCCGCGGCGAGGATGAGGGTGAGCACGGCGAACACCCGGGCGAATTGGTTCGGCTTTCTCTCAGGCATCGCGCGCGGGAAGAGTACCCAGGTGGGTCAGCCGGAAATCCCGGTCCAAAGGGCATCGCGCAGCTCCTCAGCGGCCCGCGCGGGGTCGTCGGCGCCCGCGATGCTGCGCGCGGCCGCGACCAGGATCGACGCCGGCCGGCCCTTCGCGAGGGCGGGGCCGAGGTCCCCGGGACGCCCCCCCTGAGCGCCGACGCCCGGAATCAGGAAGATTGAATCGGGCATCAGCTCGCGCATCCTGCCCAGGTGCTCGGGTGCCGTGGCGCCTACCACCGCGCCCATGCCGCTGAGCCCGCCTTCGCCCGCGAGCCGCGGGGCCCGCTCGGCGACGAACGCGGCGAGGTGCTCGTGAAGCGGGCGGCCACCCGCGTCGACGTCTTCGAAGTCGGCGGCGCCGGGGTTCGAGGTGCGAACGAGGCAGAAGACACCGGCGGCCGCCGCCTCGGCCGCCTCGAGCAGAGGCTCCACCGCGTCGCCGCCCATGAGCGGGTTGGCGGTGAAGGCGTCCGCGCCCAGCCCGTCCACCTCGCCCCACGGAGTCTCGACCGAACCGACCAGGGCCTGTCCATAGGCGCGGGCGGTCGTGGGGACGTCGCCGCGCTTGCCGTCGGCCACCACGAGCAGGCCGGCCTCGCGCGCTGCGTCGCACGCCTCGCCGAGCGCTCGCCACCCCGCCGCCCCGAGGCGCTCGAAGCAAGCGAGCTGGGGCTTGACCGCCACACAGGCCGGGCCGGCGGCGGCGATCAGCTCACGGCAGTGGGCCGCGACGGCATCCGCCGCCGCCTCGGCAGGATCGCCCGCCCCTCCACCTCCGGGCAGCATCGCCGGGTCGGGGTCGAGCCCAAGGCAGACCTGGCTGCGGCGCTCGTCGACGAGCGCAGCGAGCCTGTCCGCGAATGGAGCGCGACTCAGCGGCTTAGCCGCCCTTGACCTTCTTCTTC
Organism: uncultured Solirubrobacterales bacterium; assembly: GCA_963820665.1. GTDB lineage: Bacteria > Actinomycetota > Thermoleophilia > Solirubrobacterales > 70-9 > CAVUAT01. Next base: position 596,117 of record CAWGAL010000004.1, read on the forward strand.
AGCCCGGAGCCGGCGGAGAAGCGGGGCACCTTGCCGCCGGGGATGAAGATGCGCTCCCCGGTGCGGGGGTTGACCCCCTGCCGCGGACCGCGCTCTGCGACGGCAAACTTGCCGAAGCCTGTGAAGCTGACGTCGCGTCCGTCTGAGAGGACGTCCGTGATGGCGTCGAGCACCGCGTCGACAGCGGCCGCGGCTTCCTTCTTGCTCCCGATTCGCTTGTCGCTCGCCAGGTGATCCAGGAACTCAGCCTTCGTCACGTCGGTTCCTCCTCGGTTCTCGGAATCGGGCGGCAGCCTAACAGCGGCTCTGGAAGCCAAAACGGACTCGAAGAGTCCTAGGGCTCGACCCGCTCGGAGGGAGTCCCGGTGCGGGCCTGGCGTGCCGCGCGCCGCGGCGGCCCGGCGACCTCGATCACGCGTGCGGCCGCGGTGAACAGCGCCTTGCCGGCGTCGGTCTCCGACGAGAAGTCGGACGAGCGGCCCTCGGGGTAGTAGACGCGGGCGAAGGGCTTGCGCATGTGCCTGCGCCGGCGCATGTAGGCTGCCGCCTCGTCGGCGTAGCCCGAGACGCGGTCGAGCAGCACGCGGTGCGGCTTCGGCGGCATCAGTCCTCGAGTTCTCTCAGCACGGCGCGCAGGTCGAACGCCATCAGCGACGAGAGCACGAACCGCTCCGCGACCGCGACCGCGGTCAGCTTGGCGTAGCGCACCGCGAACACCTCGCCGTCGCCCGTCGCGACGTGGACGTGCGCCGCCGGCTCGCTTCCCGCCGCGTCCGCCGCTTCGATCAACTCGCGCGCCGGTCCTACCCACGCGTCGGGCTCGTCGCCGGTGGCGGCGAGCACGCTGCCGTTCGAATCGAGGATCGCGCAGCCGCGCATCTCGGGCGAGATCTCCTCGAGATAGGCGACCGCCTGCGCGGGGTCCTTCAGCACCGGAGCATTGGCCGTCGGGGTCATGTGGTCAAAATACCCCTCGTGACACTCGCCCAAGGCTCATGGCTCACCGTCGTCGTCATCTGTCTGATCGCCGTCGTGCTCCTCGCGATCGGCGGGTACACGGGCTACAGCATCGTCGTCGGCGCTGTGGGGATCGCGGCGGCGATCAACCTCACCTAGCGAGCTAACCCGCGCGGTACTGCTCGGGGGATGCCGCCGGGTCCTGGCGGCTGGTCTCGGGCTCGGCGTGGATCAGAACCTCGGCGTCGGGGATCTCGGACTCGATCGCGTCGCGCAGAGCGTGAGCCAGAACGTGGGCGCGCTCGAGCGAGGTGCCAGTGACGAACTGGACGTGCATGTCGATGTAGCGATGGCGGCCCGAGACCCGGGCCCGGAGCTTGTGGTACCCCGCCATCTCCGGCGGCCTGGCCCGGGCGATCGCCTCCTCGATCCGGTCCATCTCCTCGGCCGGGGGCGACTCGTCGACGAGGATCCCCGCCGCCTTGCGGATGATGTTCGCACCGGTGAAGATGATGAAACCCGACAGCGCGATGGCGATCGCGGCGTCGAGCCACTCCGCGCCCGTCAGCTCGACCAGTGCGAGCGCGACCAGCACGCCGAAGGACGTGATCGCGTCGGCGCCCAGGTGGGCCGCATCGCCCGCCAGAGCCGGCGACTGGTGCTTGGTCGCTTGCCTCCGCATGAACCATGAGACGACGCCGGCGCTCACCGTCGAGACCGCGATGACCGCGATGCCGATGCCGAGGGACTCGACCTGGCTGTCTCCGTCGGTCAGCCGCCCGACCGACTCGACGATGATGTAGGTCGCGCCGCCGATGATCAGCAGGCCCTCGATCGAGGCCGCGACGCTCTCGATCTTCTCGTGGCCGTACGGGTGCTCGACGTCCGCGGGCCGGTCGGCCCGGCGCACCGCGATGAACGCGATCACGGACGCCACCAGGTCGATGGACGAGTTGAGGGCCTCGGAGAGGATCGCGATCGACCCGGTGATGATCGCGGCGGCCAGCTTGATCACGATCAGCGTCGCGTTGTAGGCGATTGAGACGCCGGCGGCGCCCGCCTTCGAGATTCCCTTCGGTTCGGTCAAGTGCCCACCCCGAGGTGTCGGGCGAGCATCCGCGCAGCCCGCCCGCGGTGGCTGATGGCGTGCTTCTCGTCGGGGCCCAGCTCGGCCATTGTGCGCTCGTCGCCGGGGCCGGTGTCGGCGGGAAGGAAGGCCGGGTCGTACCCGAACCCCCCTTCGCCGCGAGGCTCGGCCGCGAGCTCTCCCTCGCAGCGGCCCTCGAAGACGTGCTCGGTACCCGCCGCGTCGATGAAGGCCAGGGCGCAGACGTAAGCGACGTGGCGGTCGCCCGCGCGGCCGACCTCGTCGAGCAGCTTCGCGAGATTCTCCTCGTCGCTGGCGTTCTCTCCTGCATAGCGGGCGGAGTGAATGCCGGGACGGCCACCGAGCCCGGCTGCCTCGATCCCGGAGTCGTCGGCGAGGGTGGGGGCCGCCGTCGCCCTGCGCGCGGCACGCGCCTTGCCGAGAGCGTTCGCCTCGAAGGTGTCGCCGTCCTCGGGCGGCAGCTCGACCTCATCCGGGAGCGGCTCGAGATCGATCCCGGGCAGCGCCTCGCGGAGCTCGCGGAGCTTGTGCTCGTTGCGCGTCGCGACGATCAGCGCGGCCATGGCTCGTAAGGATGGCTCAGCTGGCCGGCAGCGCGCCGACGGCCTCGCCCTGATGAGAGCGCAGGCTCTCGATGCCGCCCTCGGCGAGCGAGAGCAGCTCGTCCAGCGAGGCGCGGGAGAGGGGCGTGCGCTCGGCCGTCGCCTGCACCTCGACGAGCCCGCCATCGCCGGTCATGACGACGTTCGCGTCGACTTCGGCGGTCGAGTCCTCGGAGTAGTCGAGGTCGCAGAGAGCGTTCCCGTCCACCATGCCGACGCTGACCGCGGCGATCGACTGGTTGAGCGGAAGGTCGGATATGACCTCCTTCTCGACTAAGCCCTGGAGGGCGAGCTGGAGGGCGACGAAGCCTCCCGTGATCGAGGCGCAGCGGGTGCCGCCGTCGGCCTGGAGAACGTCGCAGTCGACATAGACCGAGCGTTCGCCGAGCGCCTTGAAGTCGACGACGCCGCGGAGGGAGCGGCCGATCAGCCGCTGGATCTCGACCCCGCGGCCGTCTTGCTTACCTCGCGAGATGTCGCGCGCCTTGCGCGACCCGGTCGACGCGGGGAGCATCGAGTACTCGGCGGTGACCCAGCCCTTCCCCCTGCCCTCCATCCACCGCGGCACCGACTCGTTCACCGACGCCGTGCAGATGACTCGGGTCTCGCCCTGGGAGTAGAGCGCCGACCCGTCGGCGGTTCGAACGTAGCCGGGCTCGATCGTCACGGGACGTACGTCGGCGGCGGCGCGGTCGTAGCTGCGGGAGGGGCTCATCGGCGCCAGTACATCAAACGCGACCGCTGGCGCCCACCCCACCATCATTCGCGGCGGCAAGCCGCCGCTCCGACAGCGAGGTGGGCTGGCGGTCGCTTGGGGCGCGCTGCGCCTCACGGCCGACGGCCTACTTGAACGTGACCTTGTTGACGGCGCCGCGGATCTTGTCGACGATCGTCTCGGCCAGCTCCAGGCCCTGGGCGCCTTGGAACCCCTTCATCGCGGCGACCATCCCCACCATCAGCAGGGCGACAAGCAGGATCAGGCCGACGTACTCGACTGTCCCCTGGCCCCGCTGCGGGGGCCGGGCTGCCAGGCGCGCAGCGCTGCGGTGAGCCGCGAGCTGCGCGCGGGCGGCGATTGAATGCATCTGACTACCTCCTCGAGCTCGGTTTGCGCCATCGATCGTCGAGGTCGCCGGCGCGCGAAACCAGCCGCGGATGTGGCGATTCGGGCACGTCCGGATGCCGAAGCCGACGCGGAGGATCCCCGCACCGCGCGCTCGGCGATCCCCTGGGCGCTTAGAGTGAAAAACGCATGCCCGAGCGCAGGCCCACAGGCGAGAACGGCGAACCCGCCACCGCCGCGATCCTCGCCCTCGAAGAGGGCCTGAAGCGAGAGAGAAAGCGCGCAGCCAAGTCGCTCGAGCAGCTCCAGCGCCGCCTCGAGCGGGCCGAGACCGGCGGCGCCGAGACCGCGACGGTCACACACACCCGCGAAGAGGCCGCGGAGACGATGGCCGAGCGCGAGCGCGAGCTCCCCGCCGAGGCGCCCAGGGACGCAGGGGCCAACTCCTCGTCAGAGCCTTCGCAGCGCGAGCAGGAGCTGACCCGCGAGCGCGACGCCGCCCAGCGCGCCGCCGGCGACGCGCAGGTCCGCTTCGACGAGATCGCGGCGCAGGTCGAGGCGGCGAGCGCCCGCCTCGACGCCGAGGTTGCGCGAGTCCGCCAGCAGGCCGATGCCGCCACCGCCTCAGCCGTCGAGCGGGTCCAGGCTGAGACCGAGGCGCGCATGCGATCCGAAGCCGAGGCCCGCCTCGAGGCCCAGGCGACCGAGCTGAAGGCCGAGGCCGACGAGCGCGTCCGCGCCACGGCCGAGCGGCTTCGCGCCGAGACCGAGAAGCGCAAGCCGCGGCGCTTCGGCCTGAGGTGGCGTGGGAACGGCCCGTCGCGTCCCGAGCCCGAGGCCGTCGAGAAGGTCGCCCCCGAGAAGACGCCCGGCTCGGACACCGAGACGCGCGTGCGCCGCCTGGTCAACCTCAACGAGGCGACCTTCGAGCAGCTGCGCGCGATGGACATGTCTGTGACCCAGGCGACCCGGGTGATCGCCTACCGAGAGCGCCAGGATGGGTTCGACTCGATCGACGACCTCGACTCGGTCCCGGGCTTTCCCAAGCCCTTCCGCGAAAAGCTCAAGCAGCAGCTCTCCGCCTGATCAGCGCCTGTCGCGCAACCCGAGGATGAGACCACCCGCCTGGGCGGCGACCAGCGCCGCCATCGCACCGCCGGCCGCGCCCCAGAAGAAGTCGGGATAGATGCGGCGCAGCGTGTAGGTCTCGTTGAACCGCCACGTGTCGCCTTCGAAGAAGACGCCGTGGAAGCCGTCGAAGAAGAACTCGAAGTCGATCAGCATCACGATGCCGATCAGCGCCATCGCGGCCAGCGTCAGCTTCGCCCCGGCGACGAGCGCCGCCGCGACCTTCGCCGAGCCGGCCCGGCGCCGAAGTGCCACCCCGGCCGCGATCGCGGCCGCCAGCGCGAGCGCCCAGCCGACGAGCACGGCGGCGACGAGCGCGCGGACGTCCTCCATGTGGGTGATCTCGCGATCGACGAAGGCTTCCTCGCCGTCGGGCAGCCGCGCCTCGCGCAGCACCGTTTCGCCGCCGCCGAAGGGCCGAATCGAGTCGAGTCCCGTGCGGGCGAGGTCCTTGCGCTCGTCCTCGCTCAGGCCTCCGGGGTCGTCGGGGAACCCGGGCAGCGCGTACTCGACGTCGACCAGCCAGGGACCGAGCAGCAGGAAGAGGGCGTTGCCGATCATCGCGACCGGGACCGCGGCGATGACCACAGCCGAAAGAGCGATCGCAATCCTGTCGCGCACCGCCCGAGCCTAGAGCGGCCAGTGCTTCGCCAGCGCGCGCCGATACGGCGCCGCCGGCCCTTCGGCTGCGGGCTCGAGCGGCTCCGAGCCACCGAGGCCGTCGATCGTGGCGACGACCGAAGCGGCCAGCGCCGTCACGTTGTAACCGCCCTCGAGGCAGACGACGACGGGCACCCCGAGCTCAGCGCCGAGCTCGCGGAAGCTCGCCGCGATCTGCGCGAAGCCGCGCTCGTCGACGTCGCACTGCGCCAGCGGGTCGTCGCGGTGTGCGTCGTACCCGGCCGAGAGGAAGAGAATCTGCGGGTCGAAGGCGCGAGCGACGGGCGCGACCACGTGCTGGGTGAGCGACAGGAACTCGGTCGAGCCGGAGCCCGGGGGCACCGGCAGGTTGACGGTGTACCCCTCGCCCGCGCCGCGTCCGACGTCGCCGGCCGCGCCGGTGCCGGGATAGAGGGGGCTCTGATGGACGCTCGCGTAGAGCACCGACGGGTCCTCGTAGAAGATCGCCTCGGTGCCATTGCCGTGGTGCACGTCGAAGTCGTAGATCAGCGCGCGCTCGGCACGGCCGGTGGCGATCGCGTGCCTGGCTGCGATCGCGACGTTGTTGAAGAGGCAGAAGCCCATCGCCTGCCCCCGCTCGGCGTGGTGCCCGGGCGGGCGGGTTCCGCAGAAGGCGAAGCCGCCGCCCTCGTCGAGCAGCCGCTCGGCGGCGTGCGCCGCACCGCCGGCCGCGTGCACCGCTGCGTCCCAGGACCCGGGGCTCGCAAGCGTGTCCATGTCGATGTTGCCCCCGCCCGCCTCGACGAACGCCTCGATCGCGTCGATGTGACTCGCCTCGTGCACCCGCAGGAGCTGCTCACGATCGGCCGCGGGGGCCTCGACCAGCTCCAGGCCCATCCAGTCGCGGCTCGACATCGCCTCCTCGATCGCGACCAGGCGGCGCGCGTTCTCGGGGTGCGCCCCGGTCTCGTGGGTGAAGCAGCTCGGGTGGCGGATGTAAAGGCCCACTTCGCCCAACGCTAGTACCACGTAGGGTGCGACGGCTTGCCACCGTCCACGAACTACGACCTCGCCGTGATCGGCGGCGGAGCTGCCGGTCTCTACTCGGCGCTGATCGCAGCCGAGCGCGGAGGCGAGGTCATCGTCATCTCGCGCAAGCCCCTGAGCGAGACCTCGAGCTTCTGGGCCCAGGGCGGGCTCGCCGCCGCGATCGGCCCCGACGACTCGGTCTCACAGCACGTGGCGGACACCGTCGCCGCCGGGCGCGGGTCGTGCCGGACCGCGGCGGCCGAGGTCCTCGCGGACGAAGCGCCGGCGATCGTGTTCGAGCTCGAGCGCCGCGGCGTCGAGTTCGACCGCGGGCCCGACGGCGAGCTCGAGCTGGCCCTCGAGGGCGGCCACTCCAAGCAGGAGGATCGTGCACGCGGGAGGCGCCGGCACGGGCCGGCGCATCACGGAGCGGCTCGCGGCGCTGGCCGCCGCCGAGCCTCAGATCCACGTCGCCGAAGGCACCTCGGCCCTGGCCCTGTGGAGCGACGGATCCCACTGCCACGGCGTGATCACCGACGCCGAGCGCGTCACGCGCGCGCGCCACGGTGCTCGCCACCGGCGGCGCCGCGGCGCTGTGGCGGCGCACCACCAACCCCCGTGGGGCGATCGGCGCCGGGTCGGTCATGGCCGACGCCGCCGGGGCCGCGCTCGCAGACCTAGAGCTCTGTCAGTTCCACCCCACCGCGCTAGCCGCCCCGGGCACGAACGCCGACGGCCTGCTCGTGACCGAAGCGGCCCGCGGCGACGGGGCGACGCTGCTCGACGCCTCGGGCGAGCGCTTCACCGACGAGCTCGCTCCCCGCGACGCCGTGACGCTCGCGATCCTCGCGAAGCTCGACGAGGAGGGCTCCGACCACGTGCGGATCGACCTGCGCGAGCTCTCCGAGGAGCGATTCCCGAACGTGTTCGAGGCGCTTCGCGACGCCGGCTTCGACCCCGTCGCCGAGCCCATCCCCGTCGCGCCCGCCTCGCACTACGTGATGGGCGGAGTGGCCACGGACCTCAACGGGCGATCCTCACTGCCGGGCCTCTACGCGGTCGGCGAGGCGGCCTGCACCGGCCTGCACGGTGCCAACCGCCTCGCGTCCAACAGCCTCAGCGAGTGCTTCGTGCTCGGGGCGCGCGCCGCGGCGGCCGCACTGGAAGAGCCCGAGGCGCCGCCGGCCCCCGAGCCGCCCGCCTGGCGCTTCGAGCCGCCGCCGCCCTCGACGCGCGAGGCGGTCTGGCGCCTGGCCGGGCCGCGGCGCAGCGCCGAGGATCTCGAGTCCCTGCTCGATGACCCCTACCCGCTCGCCCGCATGATCGCCCGCTTCGCCCTCGCCCGCGAGGAGTCGCGCGGCTCCCACTTCCGGGTCGAACACCCGGCCCCCGATCCAGCGCTCGACCTACGCCATCTCGTCAGCACCGAGGGCGGCGACCCCGCCTGGGAGGCGTGGGCTTAACACCTCCTTAATGAAAAGGGGCGTCCTTACGCTTCCCCACGTGTTTGAATAGTGGGTAGATGGACATTATTAGGTAGTCTAAAACAGGCGTCGTCCGGGCGCCGCCATCTGTTCGAAACACGTAACAGGGGTTCGTCAAGGAGGATGGGTATGTACCGATTCAGCCGGTCTATCTACCGGGAATTGGCGCCAAGGATCGGCTCAGCGGATGACGTTGCCAGCCGATCGGCGTCCGGTCATCAGGTTCTGGAGGCATGCGAGGCGACGATGCGGCGCATCGCCTTCGACAAGCGTCATTTCGCGCGTCCGGCGCGAACGCTGTTCAACGAGATCCGCGAGCATTTCGCTCTCTCGGATCAGGTTCTGGTGTACATGGTGATCGAGCGCAACGTCAACCTCGCGCTCGAGCACCTCGAGCAGCTCCCCGCGCACATCGGCCTCGACGGCCGTCCGCGGAGCTGCCTGGCGAGCACGCGCAAGGGCACTCCGTGCAAGCGCGAGCCGCTGCCGGATCGGGACTACTGCCCGTCCCACAAGCATCTCGAGGAGGTCGAAGTGACAGCCAGCGAGGTGGGCGCCGCCGCGTAGCGCGCGCATCGGGAGGCGGGCGGACCGCCCGCCTCCCTGTAGTTTCGCCCGATGCTCCTCGGAGTCGACGTCGGAGGGACGTTCACCGACGCCGCGCTGCTCGCCGGCGAGCGCCTGCACACGGCGAAGGTCCCCACCACCCCGGGCGACCAGTCACGCGGGGTAGTGGAGGCGATCAGCGACGTGCTCGATCGCGCCGGGGCGAACACGGCCGATCTGCGCGCGTTCACCCACGGCATGACCGTCGGCACGAACGCGCTGCTCGAAGAGCGCGGAGCGCGCACCGCGCTGATCGCAACCCGGGGCTTCGCCGACCTTCTCGAGATCGGCCGCCAGAACCGCCCGAGCCTCTACCGCCCGTGCCGCTCGCGGCCCGAGCCGCTGGTCGAGCGCGACCTGCGGTTCGAGGCGGCCGAGCGCATCGGCCCCGACGGCGTCATCTCCGAGCTCGAGGCGGCCGAGGTCGAGCGCCTCGTCGAAGCCGTTCGCTCCAGCGGCGCCGAGTCGGTGGCGGTCTGCCTGCTGTTCGCGTTCCGCGACCCCGGCTCACGAGCGCCGGATCGCCGAGGCGCTGCGCGAGGCGCTGCCGGACGTCCACGTGTCGGCCTCCTCGGAGGTGCTGCCCGCCTTCCGCGAGTACGAGCGCTGCTCGACCACCGCGATCGACGCCTACCTCTCCCCCCTGCTCGGCGCGCTACCTCGGCCGGCTCGCCGAGGCCTGCAGCGAGCGCGGCGTGCCCGAGCCGGCGGTGATGCGCTCCTCGGGCGGCACCGCGGACGTCGCCGAGGCCTCGCGCGCCGGGGCCTGGAGCGTGCTTTCCGGCCCGGCGGGCGGCGCGGTCGGGGCAGCCGCGCTGGCCCGCGCGGGCGCGCCGGGCGCCGACGCTATCGGGCTCGACATGGGCGGCACATCGTGCGACGTCTGCGTGGTCGAGGCCGGCGAGGTGCGGCGTACCGATTCGCGCGAGATCGCCGGGCGCCCGATCCAGCTGCCGATGGTCGACGTCCACACCGTCGGAGCCGGTGGCGGCTCGGTCGGCTGGCGCGACCCCGGCGGTGCCCTGCGCGTGGGTCCACGCTCGGCGGGCGCCGAGCCGGGGCCCGCCTGCTACGGGCGCGGCGGCACCGAGCCGACGGTCACCGACGCCGACCTGCTGCTGGGATACCTGGCGCCCGATTCGGCACTCGCCGGCGGCGTCGAGCTCGACGCCGAGGCGGCGCGGCGCGCGGTCGCCGCCCTCGGCGCCGAGCTCGGGCTGGGAGAGCGCGAGACCGCCGAGGGCATCGTCCGGGTCGCCAACCAGGAGATGGTTCGGGCGCTGCGGGTGATGACCGTCGAGCGCGGGATCGACCCTCGCCGCTTCTCGCTGCTGCCGTTCGGCGGCGCCGGTCCGATGCACGCCGCCGCGCTCGCCGACGAGCTGGGCATCCCGCGAATCGTGTGCCCCAGGGCCTCGGGGGTGCTCTCGGCCCTCGGGCTGATCGCGGCGGGCCGCCGCCGCGACACCGCACGCACCGTGCTGCTCGCGGGCGAGCAGATCAGCGCCGAGCGCGTCGCCGCCGAGGTTCGCGAGCTCGCCGAGCGCGCCGCCGAGGGCCTCGAGGGCGCCGAGCTCGAGGTCGTGTACGAGCTGCGCTACGCGGGCCAGGCCTTCGAGCTGCCGATCCCGGGTCCGCCCCAGCCCGACCCTGCCGAGCTGCGCCGCGACTTCGAGCGCGAGCACGAGGCTCGGTACGGCTACCGCGACGCCGGGGCGGATCTCGAGCTCGTCAACATCCGCGTCGCAGCCGCGGTCCCGGGACCGGAGCCCCGCCCGAGGGCGGCCGGCGGCGAGGGCTTCGAGCAGGCGGCTCGCCCGGCGGTGTTCGGCGGATCCGAGCTCGAGACGAGCGTGTTTCGCGGCGAGCCGGCGGCGGGCTTCGAGGCCGCTGGGCCCTGCGTCTTCGAGCTGCCCGAGGCGACGCTCGTCCTCGGCCCCGGCTGGCGCGCCCGGGTCGACGAGGCGGGAACGATCCTCGCCGAGCGCGATGGGACGGGGTCGTGAGCCGCGGCGGTCCGGGCGTCGACCCCGTGACCCTCCAGGTGACGGCGGGGGCGCTGCGCTCGGCGTGCGAGGAGATGGGGGCCGTCCTGATCCGCTCGGCGCACTCGGCCAACATCAAGGAGCGCCGCGACTGCTCGACCGCGCTGTTCGACGCGAGCGGCGAACTGGTGATGCAGGCCGAGCACATCCCCGTGCACCTCGGCTCGATGCCCGACGCGGTCGCAGCAGTCGCCGGCGAGCCCCAGGCCGACGGGGCGCTGTGGATCCTCAATGACCCCTACCGCGGCGGCACCCACCTTCCCGACATCACGCTCGTCTCGCCCGTGTTCGCTCCCGGCGACGGCGGGCTGATCGGGTTCGCCGCCAGCCGCGCCCACCACGCCGACGTCGGGGGCGAGACGCCCGCGGGCATGCCGGTCTCCTCGACGCGGCTCGAGCAGGAGGGCGTGGTCATTCCCCCGACGCTCGTCGAGCGACGAGGACCTCGCGGGCCTCGCCGGGCGTATGCGGAACCCTGAGCAGCGCCTCGCCGACCTGCGAGCCCAGCGCGCGGCCAACCTGACGGGAATCCAGCGGCTGCGCGAGCTCGCGGCGCGCGACGGCGTCGAGCGCCTGAGGGCCGGGATGGGAGAGATCCTCGACTACGCCGAGCGCCGCACCCGCGCCGCGCTGGCGGCCCTGCCCGACGGCGAGAGCACGGTCACCGACGAGCTCGAGGGCCTCGGCGGGCCGATCGCGCTGCGCGTGCGGGCGACGCTGGAAGGCGAATCGCTGACGCTCGACTTCGATGGCACCGCGGACCAGGTGGAAGGCAACCTCAACTGCCCGCTTTCGGTCACCCGCTCCGCCTGCTTCTACGCGGTGCGGGTCGTCTGCGACCCCGACGCGCCCCCTTCGGCCGGCGCGTGGCGCCCGGTCGAGGTGTTCGCGCCCGAGGGCTCGGTGCTGAACGCGCGGTCCCCCGCCGCGGTGGCCGCCGGCAACGTCGAAACCTCCAGCCGTGTCGCCGACCTCGTCTTCGACGCGCTCGCGGCGTTCGCCCCTGTTCCGGCCAACGGCCAGGGGACGATGAACAACCTGACGCTCGCGGGAGGGCGCGGGGATTCCGAGTGGACCTACTACGAGACGATCGGAGGGGGCCAGGGCGCCTGCCCGGATGCCGACGGGCCGAGCGCGGTGCACGTGGCGATGTCGAACACGCTCAACACGCCGGTCGAGGCGCTCGAGACGGAGTTCCCGCTGCGGGTGCGCGAGCTCTCCGTGCGGCGCGACAGCGGCGGCCAGGGCCGCCACCGTGGAGGCGAGGGGATCGTGCGCGAGATCGAGGCGCTCGAGCCCACCCGGTTCACGCTGATCGCCGAGCGCCGAGCCGCCGGGCCGCGAGGCCGCGAGGGCGGCGGCGCGGGCGCCGCGGGGCGCGACTTCCTGAACGGCGAGCCGATCGGCGGCAAGGCCGAGGGCGAGCTGCGCCCCGGCGACCGCCTGCGCATCGAGACCCCGGGCGGCGGTGGCTACGGCGAGGCCGGCGAGAACGGCGGCTAGGGTCCGCGCCGTGGAGCGGGTCGCCGTCAACGGAGCCGAGCTCGCCTTCGTCCGCGAGGGCGACCCCGACGGCCCGACGCTCACCTTCGTGCACGGGCTCGGCGGCTCGATCGACTCCTGGCGCGAGCAGAGGGCGGCCGCTGCCGCAGCCGGCTTCGACGTGATCGCACTCGACTGTCGCGGCGCCGGCGCCAGCGAGAAGCCGCAGGGGCCGTACTCGGTTGAGGGCTGGGCCTCCGACGTCGTCGGGCTGATCGACGCGCTCGGGGTCGAGCGCACCGCGCTCGCCGGGCACTCGGTCGGCTGCATGGTCGCCGAGCACGCGGCCGTCGCCCTCGGCGAGCGCGCGACGGCGCTCGCTGTCCTCGGCGGGGCGCTCGAGTGGGCGCCCGGCTTCGCCGAGGTGCTCACCGGCCGCGCCGCTCTCGCCCGCGAGGGCGGCATGCGCGAGGTGGCCGAGGGCGTCGCGGCGAAGGGCCTGACCGATCGCGCTCGCGCCGAGCAGCCTCAGCTCGTCGCTGGCTTCATCGACGCCTTCGCGGCGAACGACGTCGACGGCTACGCCGAGGCGGCCCTTGCGACGGCCCGGGGCAAGATGGTGACCCCGGGCGAGCTCAGCTGCCGGGTGCTCGCCCTCGCCGGGTCCGAGGACACCGTGACGGGGCCCTCAGCCGCGGCCGAGATCGCGGCGGCCGCGCCGCTCGGCCGCTCGGGCATCGTCGAGGGCGGATCGCACTGGTGCAACGTCGAGCTCGGGGCCGCCGTTTCGGCGATTCTCCTCGAGTTCCTGCAAATTGATTCAACTGGCTGATCAGCCAGCCTGGATTCCGCATTGGAATGGGGTTTTCGGGCCTTACCGGTAAGTAGTTTGGCTTGTAACCGACCGTCACAAGGGTTGCGGTCGCCTAAGGCGTTCACTAAGATGCCGTTTCCCGAGGGGGCCCAGGCGCCCCGACAGCGCCCCGCCCCCGTCCACCAGAAACGACCTCAGGAAAGCCTCTAAATGCCGATCGCTTTGAAAGAGTGGGCCGTCAACGTGCGAGCCCTCGCCGAAGGTGAGCAACTCGTCGTCCTGCGCAAGGGCGGCATCCGCGAGGATGACAAGCACTTCGAGCTCGACCACGAGCAGTTCTTCCTCTACCCCACCTTCGACCACCAGCGCAACGACCTCGTCCGTCCCTCGCACCACCCGGAGCTCCGTCGCGCTCTCGAGGAGGGCGTCTGGCCCGACGAGGAGCCGCCCCCGCGCGCCCTGCTCCAGGACGGCGGCATTCCGCAGCCCGAGCGCGTCCGCATCCGTGCCTGGGCCGAGGTCTCCGACCACTTCGAGACCGACGATCCCAGGCTCGTCGAGGCGCTGTCCCCGTTCCACATCTGGACCTCGGACTACGCCCAGAAGCGCCTGCGCTGGAAGCGCACACACCCGCTGCACGTGCTGCTGCTGCGGGTGCATCGCATCCCGCGCCCGGTCACGGTCCGCGTCAAGGACGAGTACCACGGCTGCCGCTCCTGGGTCGAGATCGACCGCGATCTCAGCTTCGAGGGCACCCCGGTGATGGCTGACGGCGAGTTCGATCGAGCCGGCGGCTCGATCCGCGACATCTGCCGCGGCGAGCCGGTTCCCGCTTAGCGGTCACCAGCCCGCACTCTTTCGAGCGGCCGCTTGCGGCCGCGAATGATGTGGGCGGGCGCTCGTGACCGCGATCTGATGGCGAAGCCGTCAAGCCGCTCGGGGCGCACTCCCCTTCCCAGCGGTTCCCAGGCGCGCGAGTAGCCTGGAACCATCGCCTGGGTAGAGACAGAGTCACTCAGCTTCACGGCTCGCCACGACGACGCCGACACGAGTTGCGCGCAGCGGATCCTCGACAGCCTCGAGGAGCTTCGCCTGCGCCTCGAGGAGCGCTTCGACGAGGCGCCGGGCGACGTCACCGTCGTCATCCACGACAACCCCGCCTACCTCTCCGCGGCCCATCCGCTGCTCCCGCCCGTGCGCTGGGCCGCAGCGCCGGCCGCCCGCCGCTACGTCGCCGGGTGGCCGATGGCCGGCGAGATCCACGTGCTCAGCGACGAGTGGATGGAGCGCCGAGCGGGAGGCGAGGACTCGCTGAACGCCCTGCTCGGGACCGCCGACCGCATGTACACGCAGCTGGTCCTCGCCACCAACAACGATCGCCTGCCTCCGATGTGGACTCCGCGCAACTTCCTCACCTACCTGCGCTGGGCGTGGATGGTCGAGGGCGCGTCGCAGTACTTCTCGGGCCAGGTCTCGCTCTACCGCCCCGCGGTGATCACCCGCTTGCGCGACGGCGACAAGCCGAAGTTCCCGCCCAGCAGGCGCGACGCGATCCTGCTCGGGGGAACGATCTTCGACCTGCTCGACCGCCACGCTGGCCCGCAGGCCTGCGCGCTGCTCGCCGGTCGCCTGCGCAGGGAGGGGCCGACCGCCGGCCTCGAGCTCGCCTTCGACGCGCACGCGCGCGAGATCGAGAAGGCGTGGCGCATCCACCTCGACGACATCCTCTATCCGGCCGGCGCCGAGCCCGGCGCGGACCCGCTGCTCGACACCGGCGAGCGCCCCTCGCCCCTCACTCCGAAGCAGAGCCCGCTGCGAACGCGCCTCGAGCCCGAGCAGGAGGTCGACCTGCACGACCTCGAGCTCGAGGACTCGGCCGAGCCGAGCTCGGACTTCGACCCGGAGTTCGAGGACCCGTTCGCCGGCGAGCCGCGCATCCGCCGCGGCGCCGGGCTGCGCTCGCCGAGCCGCGAGGAACTTCCCCCCGCCCCCGACCTCGACTTCGGCCCGGCGCCGGAGTTCGGCTTCGAGGGCTCAGCCGGCCGCGAGGTCGAGCAGGGCGACGATGACGAAGGCGACGGCGACGGCCCCGACGATCCAGAGCGCCAGGCGAGCCGGCGATCCGATCCCGGGCAGTGAGCCCGGCTCGGGCTCCGGCAGTCAGCATCTCGGCCTCGCTGAGCAGCTTCCGCGCCTCCTCGTAGCCCGCCTCGGGCACCATCACGTCGCGCGGGCCCAGCCGCGAGCATGTCGGGGACGTCGAAGCCGCGCGTGCGGCGCAGGATCGAGGGGATCCCGTGCTCGAGCAGGATGTTCTGGACGAACTCGGCGTCGGCCTGGTTGCGTCCGCCCGTCACCTTGACCAGCTCGCCCCGTGCGAACTGGGGGCGGACCTTGCGCGCCTTCTCGTGCGCGTCGGTGATCGGCCCCTGCTCGCGCACGCCGGTGTAGACGAGCGGCATCCCGCAGTCCCGGCAGAACCGCTCGTCGAGGTCGGTGTGCTCGAGCGCGCAGCGCGGGCAGGTCGAGGCTCACTCGAAGCTGAGCTCGGCCTCGGCCACCTGGCCGTCGGTGATCTCGAAGCCGCGAAGCGGCTCCTCCCCCTCGGCGAGCGAGGCGATCAGGTAGATCACGCCCGGATAGGAGGCGAGGTTGATGTCGGTCTGCGACGGATAGGCGGGGCTCTTCGTGTGCGAGTGGTAGATCGCGGCGAGCTCCTCGCCGCGCTCCTCCATCTCCATCATGATCCTGAACTGGTCCTGCGGGTCGAGGTTGTAGCGAAGCGGGCTGGCCTCGGCGTTCGCCGCCCGGTAGTAGGTCGTCGCCTCGCCGTCGCGCCCACCGATCAGTCCGCAGCACTCATTCGGCACGTCCTCGCGCGCGTGCGCGAGCATCTCGTCGTAGATCTTGCGCGGGATTCGCATCGCGGCTGAATCTAGCCATGTCGGTCTGGCTTGCGCCCGGTGGCGAGCTTGACGGAGACCGGGAGCTCGAGGACATCTCCGCGCTCGTAGGGGGCCACGAGTCGATCGAAGGCGTCTCGGATGCGCCGCCGGGTGTCCTCTGGCTGCCGCAGGATGAGCGCGGAAGTTCGAACCGTTCCTCCAAGCAAGCCGTCCCAGAGCTCGTCGGCGGTCGCGACACGATGGGTGAAATCGATCCTCCTCACGGCCCGGTCCTGTAAGTCATGCTCCCGCATGAGGGCGTCGAACTCCTCGTCGGCCGAGAAGCGGAAGAAGTCGGGTCCGGCGGGTACATCCTCGGGAGGCGTTGCACCGGCCTCGGCCACCGCGTCGAGGAAGACGCCGAGAAAACGGGCGCGCTCGGGAAGGTCCCATGCCGTCAGCGCGAGCCTGCCGCCTGGACCGAGCACACGCACGAACTCCGCCATCGCCTGCTCGGGACGCCCGAGGTGCAAGATCAGGAAGTTGCCCACGACGGCGTCGAAGGAATCGTCCTCGAACGGAAGCTCGTGCGCGTCCGCCTGACGGAAGTCGAGTCCCGGATGCAGCCGGCGAGCGAGGGAGACCATCGCCCCGGCGACATCCACCCCAACCACCGACGCTCCTCGCTCGGCCCCTCGGGCTGCCGCGTAGCCTGGGCCGGTGGCGAGATCCAGCATTCGCGTAGCTGGCCCCACCGAGGCAGCATCAAGCAGGGGCTCGACCGATTGGCCGGTTAGGCGGCCGAAGAAGCGGTCATAGCCGGCCGCCTTCTCTTCCCAACCTCCCGCCTCGAAGGCATTGAACGCGTCGGGATCGATCGCGGCCTTCCCCACGATCGCAACATACGCCCGCCGCAGCAGCCGAAGCAAGGCTGCTCAGTAGAAGTGGACACCTTCGCGCCGCGGCGGCTCTCGCAGGTCGCCCGCTTCGCCGCCGATCAGGTCGGGGTCCTCGCGGCCTCGCTCCCAGAGCAGGTCGTCGAGCAGGGGCGGCGGGATCTCGGTCAGCTCGGAGACCTCGCGGAAGGCGTCGCGGGTCGCCTCGCGCACCGTCTCGACGTCCTCGGCGGGCGCGACGAGCCCGGAGCGGAGCGCCAGGCGCATCAGCACGCTGTCGGCGCTGACCTCCCAGCTCGCCGGGTCGGCGACCGCGAGCCAGCCGCGGCGCTCCCAGATCTTCGCGACCAGGAAGCTCTTCTTCTGCAGCGGGTCGGCGAAGGCCTCGAACGCGGCGAGGCGGGCGAGCAGGCCCGAAGGGCCGCCGAGCAGGCCCTCGGAGGAGGCGATCAGGTTCGCGGCCTCACCCTCGTAGTCCTCGATCAGCAGCTCGGCGGCGTCGCGCCACAGGCGCGCCCGCTCGGCGAGGCGCGAGGGGCGATCGCCGTCCACGGTGAAGATCGCCGCGAGCTCGCGCTCGCCGACCTCGCTCAGCGAGCGCGGCCGAGAGCAGCCCCGGGCGGCGGCGCTCGAAGGCGAGGCCCTGCGCCCAGAGCAGAGCGCTGCCGCGGAAGGGCCCCTCGCCCTCGACCGTGTGCGGCTCGTCGTAGCCGCTCGAGTGGTCGATCGCGGCCAGGAACAGTGCGGCGTCCGGGGTCGACACCTCGGCGAAGTCGGGCGCTCGGTAGCCCGGGGCCAGTTGCCTGACGCGAACCGCTACGCGCCGGAGCGCGGCGGAGCGGTCGGACGCTACCACCAGACGGTGGAATCGATCCCCTCTAGCTCTTCGACCGGCTTCGTGTAGACGCCGGAGGAGAGGTACTTCCAGCCGTCGTCGGGCACGAGGAAGACGACGTTTCCGGAGTCGAGCTCGGAGCCGATCCGGTCCGCCACGTAGGCGATGGCCCCCGACGAGACGCCGGCGAACAGGCCCTCCTCCTCGAGCAGCTTCTTGGTCCAGATGATCGCGTCGCGGTTCGAGACCATGATCTTCCGGTCGAGGACCGAGAGGTCGATGATCGGCGGGATGAAGCCGTCGTCGAGCGAGCGCAGGCCCGAGACGAGCTCGCCCTGCATCGGCTCCGCGGCGACGATCTTGGTCTCGGGGTCGGCTTCCTTGAAGCGCCGGCCGTTGCCCATCAAGGTGCCGCCGGTGCCGAGACCGCCGACGAAAGCCGAGATCTCGTCGAGCTCCTCGAGGATCTCGGGAGCCGTGCCGTAGTAGTGAGCGTTCGGGTTGGCCTCGTTCCCGTACTGGTACGGCATGTAGTACGAGGAGTCGCCCTCGGCCATCTCGAGCGCGACCTCGACCGCGCCGTTGGAGCCCTTGGGGCCCTCGGAGTAGACGATCTCGGCGCCGTACATGCGCAGAAGCTGTGTGCGCTCCTCGGTCACGTTGTCGGGCATGACGACCTTCAGCGGATAGCCCTTGCGGCGGCAGATCATGGCCAGCGAGATTCCCGTGTTGCCCGACGTGGGCTCGAGGATCGTCTGGCCGGGCTCGATCGCCCCGCGCGCCTCTGCGTCCTCGATCATCGACTTCGCCACGCGGTCCTTCACGGAGCCCGTGGGGTTGTGGCCCTCGAGCTTCGCCCAGAGGCGAACGTCGGGGCCGGGCGCCAAGCGGGGCAATTCGACCAGGGGCGTGTTGCCGATCGACTCGATGACGTTTTGGAAACGACCCCCGCAGGGACGATTGAGGAGAGGCTCGTCGAGCATCGCTTCAGAAAGTGTAGTGAGCGGCGGCCGTCCCCGTGGAGCATCGGCGGATATCGTGCGCTACAGCGGTGACTCGATTCACAAAACTGACTGACGAAGAGGAAGGGATTCCAAGATGACCAAGCGCCTTCTGGCCCTCATGGCCGTCCTCGCGCTCGTCCTGACGGCGGGCTTCGCCGTCGGATGCGGCGACGATGACGACGACGATGGCGGCGACAGCACCACGAGCAGCAGCAGCGGCGATCTCGGCACGATCACCGAGGGGGAGCTGCTCGTCGGAACCGACACGCCGTATCCGCCCTTCGAGATCGGCACCCCGCCCGACATCTCGGGCTTCGACATCGAGGTGATGAACGCGATCGCTGAGGACATCGGCGTCGAGGTGACCTACCAGGACACCGGTTTCGACACGATCTTCCGCGATACCGCCAACGGCCAGTTCGACACGGCGGCGGCGGCCTCGACGATCACGCCCGAACGCCAGCAGAAGGTCAACTTCACCGACCCGTACTACGAGGCCCAGCAGGCGCTCGTGGTCGCCGAGGACGATGATGAGATCGTGACGACCGCGGACCTCGGCGGGAAGATCGTCGGGGCCCAGGACGGAACCACGGGTGAAGCGCTCGCAAACGACGAGACCGACGCCTCCGAGGTTCGAGGCTTCCCGGAGGGCACCGACGCGATCACGGCGCTGGCAACCGGTCAGGTGGAAGCGGTGATCGTGGACCAGCCGGTGGCGGCTGACGCAGTCGAGAAACAGGGCGGGGTCAAGATTGTCGAAGAGATCCCGCTGCCCTCCCCGGAGCTATTCGGCTTCGCTGTCGCTCTCGACAACACGGCGCTACTCGACGCGATGAACAGCGCCATCGCCACCCTGAAGGAGGACGGCACCCTGGCTGAGCTCTACCAGCAGTACTTCCAGACCGAGCCGCCCGCCTCGGTGCTGGACGGGACCACCACCCCCGCCGGCTGAGCCGAAGGGACAACTGAAGCAACGGAGAGGGGCGCCGCCGAGGCGCCCCTCTTCGTTCTTGGGCCGTTAGGAATAGCCTGCGGCGCAGATGGATTTCATCTTCGAGTACTACTTCGACTTCAACCTCATGGGGGACGAGTTCGGGCGCGTCCTCGATGGCTTCTTCATCACGCTGAAGCTCTCGGTTCTCTCGGGGATTCTGTCGCTGGCCTGGGGGCTCGTCCTCGCCGTACTTCGCCAGCTGCCGGGACGCGGGTTGGCGCCGGTCCGCTGGCTGACGATCGCGTACATCGACGCCTTCCGCGGCATCCCGCTGCTGCTGGTCCTGTTTCTCGTCTCGGGCTTCCTGAGCGCGGCGCAGGCCGACGGGTCGATTCCGCGTGAGATCGGGATCCCGACGTGGTTCGGGCAGACGTCGGTCTTCTGGTACGGCGTGATCTCGCTGACGATCACCTACGGCGCCTACATGGCCGAGGTCTATAGGGCGGGGATCGAGGCAGTCCCCTCGGGCCAGATGGAGGCCGCTCGATCGCTCGGGATGAGCCATGGGCAATCGATGCGCCAGATCGTCGTCCCGCAGGCGATCCGCAAGGTCATTCCTCCGCTGCTGAACGACTTCATCGCGCTGATGAAGGACACCTCGCTGGTCGGCGTCCTCGGTGCCGTCGAGGTCGTCAAGGCCGGCCAGGACGTCCAGACCGAGTTCTTCAACGGGTCGGCGCTCGTGCTCGGGGCTCTGATGTTCCTGGTCGTCACGATTCCGCTTGCGCGGGTCGTCGACGTCCTGATCGCAAGACAGCAGGCGCGCACGTCGCGAAGCGGGAGCGGCGGGGGCGGCGCAGAGCCGGCCCCCGGGGGCGCTGCCGGGTTGGGCCAGACGGGAGGGCCGGTTTGATGGCTGACGAGCCCATCCTCAAGCTCGACGGCGTCACGAAGAGCTTCGGCGACCTGCAGGTCCTCCGGGGCGTGGACCTGGACCTCGCGAAGGGCGAGGTCGTCTGCGTCCTCGGGCCGAGCGGCTCCGGCAAGAGCACGCTGCTTCGCTGCGTCAACCTGCTCGAGCCCCCCGATGAGGGCGACATCTTCCTCGAGGGAACCAACATCTGCAAGGGCGAGGGCAAGGACTGGGAGCTGGACTTCGTGCGCCAGCGTGTCGGCATGGTCTTCCAGCAGTTCAACCTCTTCCCGCACAAGTCGGCGATCGAGAACGTGACGATTGCGCAGCAGACCGTCCTCGACCGCAGCAAGCGCGAGGCGGATGAGAAGGCCAGGGCTCTCCTCGAGCGCGTCGGCCTCGGCGACAAGATCGACGAGTACCCCGACCGGCTCTCGGGCGGCCAGCAGCAGCGCGTCGCGATCGCCCGAGCCCTGGCGATGGAGCCGACGGTGATGCTCTTCGACGAGGTCACCAGCGCGCTCGACCCCGAGCTCGTCAAGGAGGTCCTGGACGTGATGCGAGAGCTCGCCGACGAGGGCATGACGATGGTCGTCGTCACCCACGAGATCGGCTTCGCCCGCGAAGCAGCCTCCACCGTCGTCTTCATGGACGGTGGCGTCGTCGTCGAGAAGGGGAAGCCGCGCGATGTGCTCGACAACCCCAAGGAGGAGCGCACCAAGCGCTTCCTGGGGCTGGTCCTGGAGCACTAGCCGGCGGTGATGGACGACAAGGTCGATCTCGCGGAGAAGCTCAAGCTCCTCGACAAGCCGTACACGCCGGGCATCGTCGGCTACATGAACGACTACAAGCTGATCGTCGTGAAGGTGCACGGCGAGTTCGTCTGGCACACGCACGACGACACCGACGACTTCTTCCTCGTCCTGAAGGGCCGCATGACGATCCAGCTCCGCGACCGCGACGTCGAGCTCCAAGAGGGCGAGATGTTCGTTGTCCCGCGTGGCGTCGAGCACTGCCCGAAGGCCGACGAGGAGGCGCACGTCCTCCTGATCGAGCCGAAGGACACTGTCAACACCGGCGACGCGGGCGGCGAGAAGACCGCCGAGCCGATCGAGCTCTGAACTAGCGGTCGCCGCCGGCCATCGCGGGAAGGATCACGACCGTGTCGGTGTCCGATGCCGCAGTGCCAAGCCCGTCGAGCACGCGTACGTCCTCGTCGTTGAGGTAGACGTTGACGTAGCGGTTGAGCTCGCCGTCGGGGCCGAAGAGCTGCTCCTTGGTCCCGGGATGGGCCGCCGCGAGGGCGTTCAGCGCCTCGCCGACGGTGCCGCCGTCGACCGAGACCTCCGCCTGGCCGTCGGTCTGCGCGCGCAGCACTGGTGGGACCTTGATCGTCGGCATGATCGAGACGGGAACCTAGCGGTTACTGGCAGAACAACTCGTAGTCGGGGAACTTGCCCATCTCGGACTCGGGCACCTCGGGGGCGTCCGGGCCACAGATCGGGCAGCTCGGGTCGCGGCGGACCTTGAGCTCAGTGAAGCGCGTTCCCAGCGAGTCGTAGAGCAGCAGGCGGCCGACCAGCGGCTCGCCGATTCCGGCGACCAGCTTGATCACCTCGTTGGCCTGCAGCAGGCCCATCACGCCGGCCATCACTCCGAGCACGCCGGCGGCGCCGCAGCTCGGGGCGAGCTCGGCCGGGGGCGGCGTCGGGTACAGGCAGCGGTAGCACGGGCCCTCGAACGGGATGAAGGTCGAGATCTGGCCCTCGAAGGCGAGGATCGAGGCCGAGACCACGGGGATCTTCAGCCTGACCGAGGCGTCGTTCAGCAGGTAGCGGGTGGGGAAGTTGTCGGCGCCGTCGACGACGATGTCGTAGTCGCGGATGATGTCGAGGATGTTTCCGGCGTCGAGCCGGGTGCGGTGCTCGATTACCTCGACGTCGGGGTTCAGGTTGTTGATCGAGACCTTGGCCGACTCGGTCTTCGGCGTGCCGACGCGATCGGTCGTGTGGATCACCTGGCGCTGCAGGTTGGACTCGTCGACCACATCGTCGTCGACGATCCCAAGGGTGCCGATCCCGGCCGCGGCCAGATACAGAGCCGTCGGCGAGCCGAGCCCTCCGGCGCCGAGCAGCAGCACCTTCGCGTTCAGAAGCTTGATCTGGCCCTCGACCCCGACCTCGGGCAGAAGGGTGTGGCGCGAGTAGCGCTCGCGCTGGTCGGCGGTCATGCCCTCGGCGACGTCGACCGGCAGGCCCTCTTCCTGCCAGGCGAGGATCCCGCCCTCGACGTTGGCGACGTTGTCGTAGCCGAGCTCCTCCTGGAGCTGGTGGACGGCGCGCGCGGAGCGGGCGCCGGAGCGGCAGTACGCGATCACTCGCTGGGAGGTGTCGGGCGCGAGCTCGTCGATGCGCTCGACGACTTCGGTCGGGGGGACGAGGTTCGCTCCCTCGAGGTGGGCCTCGGCGTACTCATGGGGCTCGCGCGTGTCGAGCAGGACGAAGTCGCCCCCGGCCTTGATCTCGTCGTAGGCCTCGGTGGGGGTGAGGTTACGGATCTTCTTCTGGATGTCCTCGAGCTTCAGCGTTCCGGCTTCCATCAGTCCTCGTCCTCCTCGGCTTCCTCGTCGGCGCCGACCGTTCCTTCGACCGGCAACCCAAGATCGTTCCAGAGCGTGATTCCCCCCACCAGCGAACGCACTCCCTCGACCCCGTGCTCGTTGGCGAGCGCGTCAGTGGCGCGGGCGGAGCGGTTCCCGCTGTTGCAGTAGAGCAGCGCGGGCTTCTCGCCCGCTGCCTCGGCGAGCTTCGCCGCGAAGTCCTCGGAATGGCTGTCCTCGCCGTTCTCGCCCGCCGGCACGTTGACCGCACCGGGGATGTGCCCCTGCTCGAACTGCTCGGACGGTCGCGTGTCGACCAGAGCGACCTCGCCGGCCTCGACCTCCGCCTTCACGTCAGGCGGCAGCACCTCCTCGATCCGGTCCTTGACCAACTCGAGCGGCGGCGGGACCACTTTACGGGGCATCTCAGTCATCGATTCGATTCTCCCAAATCCTGATCGGGTTTAGAGACTTCAGAAAGAATAGCGCGTCGGCACGCACGGGTTCCCCAATCGCGAGCAACGCGAAGGGCCCGGTTTCCCGGGCCCTTCGGCGAGACGCGTTCTGTTCGGCTCAACTAGCCGATCGTCGGGCGCATCTGGCGGAGCCGGCGGACGCGCTCCTCGATCGGGGGGTGCGTCGAGAACAGCTTCGAGAAGCCGCCGCCTGAGAAGGGCTTCACGATGTAGAGCGGCTCGGCCGCCTGGTTCACCTGCATCGGGGTCGTCGCCGCGCCCTCCTGCAGCCTCAGCAGCGCGCTCGCGAGCGACTCCGGGTTGCCCGAAATATCGGCGCCGGTTGCGTCAGCCGAGTACTCGCGCTGCCTCGAGACGGCGAGCTGGATCAGCGTCGCCGAGATCGGCGCGAGGATGATCAATCCGAGGCTGCCGATGAGCCCGAGGGGCGACTCGTCGTCGCCGCCGAACCACATGAACATGTACGCGATGTAGGTGATGGCCATGCCGATCGACGCCGCGATCGTGGTGGTCAGCATGTCTCGGTTGCGGATGTGCGCGAGCTCGTGGGCCAGCACGCCGCGCACCTCGTCCTCACTAAGCGTCGAGAGCAGGCCCTGCGTGACCGCGACGGCGGACTTCTTGGGGCTGCGGCCGGTCGCGAACGCATTCGGCTGCGCCTGCGGGATGATGTGCAGGGTCGGCATCGGCAGCCCGGCGCGGGTCGTCAGCTCGCGGACCGTCTGGTAGAGGCGGGGCGCCTCCTCCTCGGTCACCGGCTTCGCCCCGCTCGCCTTCAGCGCGATCTTGTCGCTGAAGAAGAACTGGAGCAGGTTGAATAGGAGCGCCCCGACGAAGAACAGCGAGGCCGTCTGTACGCCGCCGATCGCGTAGCCGATCGCTACCAGGACGGCCCCGAGGGTCGCCATGAGGGCGCCGGTGCGGAGCGCCGCGCCGAGGTTCGAGTGTCGAGTGGTGGTCATTCTCAGGTCTCCTTTGGGATGAAGGTCTGCCGGGAAGGATAGAGAGGCGCTTCAACCGGCCCTGAAGGCCGATCACGAATTCATACAGTCAAACTTTGTTACTGTCTTGATCGTGACTACCATCAGGGGACGGGGTGAGCGGCAGCGGTGGACTCCCGACCTGGCAGTCCTAGCCGCGACGCTCGACGCATCCACCCAGCAAGAGCTCTTCGACGGGCTCCGCGAGCGCGGGCACCGTGGCCTTCGTCCGCGCCACGGCCCCGTGCTCGCGTTCCTCGATGAGGACGGCGTCAGGTCGACGGAGATCGCGCGCCTCGCAGGGCTCCACAAGCAGGTGGTGGGCAGGCTGGTGGACGAGCTCGAGGAGCTCGGAGTCGTCGAGCGCACACCCGACCCCGCGGACCGCCGGGCGAAGCTGGTCGTGCCCACGGCCGAGGGGATCGCCCTGGTCCGGGACGCTGATGAGATCGTCGCCGGCATCGAGAGCCGCCACGCGCAGGCGGTGGGCGGCAAGACCTACGCGGCGTTCCGCGACGCCATGCTTGACGTGGTCCGGAACTCGAGGCCAATCCGACCACTTCGCTAGGATTTATCCCGATGCTCTTCTCCACCCGCGCCGAGTACGGAGTCCGCCTGATGGTCGAGTTGGGCCGCCAGGCCGGCGACAGCCCGATTTCGCTCGGCGCTGTGGCCGAGGGCGAGAACCTGCCCCTCTCCTACCTCGAGCACCTGGTCGCGAAGCTTCGCAAGGCGGGCCTCGTCGTGAGCCAGCGCGGCGCTCACGGCGGCTACCGCCTCGGGCGTCCCGCCGAGGAGATCGACATGCTCGAGGTCGTGGTCGCGCTCGAGGGCGCGATCGCGCCGATGGAGTGCTTCCACCCCGACCCCGAGGGCAAGGTCTCGTGCTCGCACGAGACCGACGGCGATCACGCCTGCGCGACAAAGCTGCTCTGGACGCGGGTCCACGGCGGCGTCGCGAAGGCACTCTCGGGCACCACGCTGGCCGACCTGGTGGAGTTCGCAGACGGGGCATCGAAGAGCACCGCCCCCGACTCGCGTGGGGCTTCCGGCAAGAACGTCACCGTCGCCACGCTGTAGCGGCGCGGGACACCCAAACGACTTAGGAGCGCAATGGCTGAGCTTGAGATCCGCAACCTGCACGTTTCCGTCGAGGACAAGGAGATCCTGAAGGGGCTCGACCTCGACGTCGAAAAGGGCAAGATTCACGCCCTCATGGGCCCGAACGGCTCGGGGAAGTCCACCCTCGCGAACGCGATCATGGGCCACCCTGCGCTCGAGGTGACCGAGGGCACGATCACCTTCAAGGGCAACGACATCACCGAGGCCGACGTAGACGAGCGATCGCGAATGGGCCTCTTCATGGCCTTCCAGTACCCGGTCGCGATCCCCGGCGTCACCGTCGCCAAGTACCTGCGAATGGCGATCAACGCCCACCGCGATGCCCGCGGCGAGGACCAGGTCAAGCTCAAGGACTTCCGCAAGATGACGGAGGCCGCGATGGAGCTGACCAACATCCCGAAGGACTTCTCCTCGCGCTACGTCAACGACGGCTTCTCAGGCGGCGAGAAGAAGCGGATGGAGGTGCTCCAGCTCGCGCTGCTGCGCCCCGAGATCGCGGTCCTCGACGAGACCGACTCCGGGCTCGACATCGACGCGCTCAAGGTCGTCGCAGAGGGCGTCAACCGCTACGCCGGCCCTGACATGGGCGTGCTGATCATCACCCACTACCAGCGCATCCTGCACCTGATCAAGCCCGACTCCGTGCACGTCCTCTACGACGGGCGCATCGTGAAGTCGGGCGGTCCCGAACTGGTCGACCAGCTCGAGTCCAAGGGCTACGGCTGGATCATCGACGAGGTCGACCGCCGCGGCGTAGGCCGCGGCCCCTATGGAGACGGCAGCCACAGCTACAGCCCCCGCGCTGCCCCGCTCGTTGGAGGAGATCCGCGCCGAGTTCCCGATCCTCGAACGCCAGGTCAACGGCCATCCCCTGGCCTACCTCGACAACGGCGCCACCTCGCAGAAGCCGCTCGCGGTGCTCGAGGTCCTGGACGGGTTCTGGCGCGAGCACAACGCCAACGTCCACCGCGGCGTCCACACGCTCTCCGAGGAGTCGACCGCGCTCTACGAGGGCGCCCGCACCGCTATCGCCGAGCACATCGGCGCCGACCCACGAGAGGTCATCTTCGCCCGCAACGCGACCGAGGCGATCAACCTCGTGGCGCGCTCGTGGGGCTCACAGAACGTCGGCGCCGGCGACCGCATCCTGCTGACCGAGATGGAGCACCACTCGAACATCGTTCCCTGGTACCAGCTCGCCCAGAGCGTGGGCGCCGAGATCGACTGGGCGCCGGTCACCGACGAGGGTCGCCTCGACCTCGACGCCTACGCGAAGCTGCTCGATCGCGGGCCGAAGATCGCAGCCGTGGCGCACGTCTCCAACGTGCTCGGCACCGTCAACCCGGTGGCCGAGATCGCGCGCATGGCCCACGACGCCGGCGCGCTCCTGCTCGTCGACGGCGCGCAGGCTGCCCCCAAGCTCGGCGTCGACGTGCCCTCGCTCGAATCCGACTTCTACGTCTTCACCGGCCACAAGGCCTACGGCCCGACCGGGATCGGCGTCCTCCACGGCCGCCGCGAGCTGCTCGAGGAGATGCCCCCGTTCATCGGCGGCGGCTCGATGATCCACAAGGTCGGCCGCGAGAAGATCACCTGGGCGCCTCCGCCCACCCGCTTCGAGGGCGGTACGCCGCCGATCGCCGAGGCGATCGGCCTCGCCGCCGCGATCCGCTGGATCGACGATCTCGGCATCGACGCGATCCACGCCGCCGAGGTCGAGCTCAGCTCGTACGCCATCGCCCGCCTCGGCGAGGTCGAGGGCCTGACCCTGTTCGGCCCGCCCGCCGGCGATGACCGCGGCGGCATCTTCTCGTTCGTGCTCGACGGGGTCCACAGCCACGACGTCGCCGAGATCCTCGACCGGCACGGCGTCGCGGTTCGCGCCGGCCACCACTGCGCCCAGATCCTGATGGAGCGCCTCGGCGTCCCCGCCACCACCCGCGCCAGCCTCGCCGTCTACAACACCCGCGACGAGATCGACCGCTTGATCGTCGGCCTCGAGGACGTGAGACGAATCTTTGCGGACTGATCCTGCCCCAACGACGGCGTCTGCACCGGTCAGTGCGGACGCGAAGCGGAGCAACTGACCGATGGATGAGCTCTACCGAGACCAGATCCTCGATCACTACAAGCGGCCCCACAACTTCGGCCGCCTCGAAGAGTTCGACCTCGAGTTCGAGGACTACAACCCGCTCTGCGGTGACGAGCAGCACGTCTTCATCAGGCTCGACGACGACGACCGCGTAGCCGAGGTCTCCTTCGAGGGCCAGGGTTGCGCAATCTCGACCGCGGCGACGTCGCTGCTGACCGACGAGCTCGTCGGCAAGACCCGAGACGAGCTGATCACGATGCCGAAGGAATTCGTGCTCGAGCTCCTCGGGATCGACATCTCCGCCACGCGCATGAAGTGCGCGCTGCTCGGCCTCAAGGTCGTCAAGGGCGCGAGCCTCGGCAAGATCGCGGCCTGGGACGACGAGGGCGAGCAGGGCAACCCGGCAGAGGCCGGCGCGCTCTGATCCTCGCCTGACCCCGGCGAAATCCCACTCGTACAAATGTCCGCCTTGGGCGTGTGCCCGATTTTTGGGTACGTTTGCCCACGAACTACTGGGTACCCTCGCGCGGCGATGAAGTCAACGACCCGCGAACCGATCAACCTCTGGCAAGAGCAGTCTGCGATCTGGGAGATCATCTCCGGCGAGATCGTCCGCCAGCACGACGATCCCGGCGCCACCGACCCCGTGGCCCTCGTCGAGCTCGCCGCCGGACGCGCGACCGACGCCACCGATCGCATACGGGAGGGCGACCGTGATTCCGCCGGGCACGCGCTGATCGGCTGCGCCCTGGCACTGGGGCTCGCCGCCAGGGCCTCCGCCCCGGACGAGACGACGATCGACCACTACGGAGCCGAGCTCGCCGCTGCGGTCTCGTGGCAGGCCGCCGAGCCGAGCGCAGGCCAGATCGCCGCGCTCGCCGACGAGCTGCGAGACCGCGTCTCCCCCGCCCCCTCGGCTGGGGGCCCGACCGTGTGGGAGCTCGCGATCCGCGCCGGCGCCTGCGCGGCCGGCCTCTCGGCCTACATCACCCGGCGTCGCGGGCGCCGGGACCAGGTCTCGTCGGAGGCCTGACCCGCACGGCGGATCGCGCGGCGAGAAGAACGCAGCTGTCAGGTCCTCCGGCCGGAGCTACGTTCGATGGTGCCTGCATCAACAACGGGCGCAGCTCGCTCCGAACGAAGTCCACGAGCTCGGCCGGGCGCATCTCGGGGGCGCCGTCGAAGCTGCCGAGGCAGACGCGGCGCAGGGCTCCGCTTCGCAGCTGCTCGATCGTCTCGAGCTGACCCTGGCGGCGGATCGCAGTCAGCAGCGGGTAGTCGTGCGGCGTGGGGTTCTCGATCCCCGAGGTCAGGTAGAGCAGCGAGGCGTTCGGCAACAGCAGCATCGTCCTGCCCTCGCCCGCGTCCGCGCTTCGGATCGCCTCGGCCTGCTCGCGCACACCCGCGGCCCGCAGGTCGGTCAGAACGACGCCGGATAGGTGCGGCAACGTCGAGCGCGACGCGCCATCCGAGAACTGCTGCAGCGGGGTCCTCAGCAGCCCGGCCACCCCCGCGACGACGATCACAGCGGCAAGGGCCACCGCGGCGGGGCGCATGAGGCGCCGGGTCGAGGCGCGCCCCTCGCCGCTCAGCAGCGCCTCGACGGATACCGCGATCGCAATCGCACAGAGCGGCATCGCGTCCGACATCTGCAGGTAGCTCGCTCGCGGCAGCGCCGGGGCGATCGCGGCCACGGCGAAGAGGCCGATGGGAACCAGCTCGGGTCGGGGCCGGCGCACGACCGCGGCGGCCAGAAGGACGATCGCGGCGAGCGGCACGAGGTAGACCGGCACGTAGCGCAGCAGCCAGCGGTCGACGTCGCCGGCGCTGAACAGGTCGTCGAGCCCCTCCCAGTATGTGATGGCGCCGCTGCTCACGTACTCGCCCTTGTCGAGCGCCTGCTCGCGGAAGGCGTCGAGGTCCCCCGCGAGCGCCACCGGCGCAAGCGCTGCGACGACGACCAGCGCTGCCCCCGCGAGCGCCACTCCTGCGTCGCGAACGCGCGACCCAAGCGCCGGAGGCCGGTGGGAGTAGACGAGCACCGAGGCGAGCAAGGCGACCAGTGCCGCGGCGCCCACCGTCTGCTTACCGGCGAGCGAGGCTCCCGCCAGGGCGCCCGCCGACAGCAACAACAGGTCGGTGCGACGCTCGCCGGCACCGCCGATCGCCGCTCGACGCCACGCGAGCACCAGAGCGAGGCAGGCGAGCAGGAAGAAGTAGGACAGGGGTGAGTACAGCGTGACCGTAGGGAGGACGACGAACGCGAGGGACGCCCCACCGACGAAGATCGCGCCCACGAGAGGCACGCCCGCGGCCAGAGCCGTGCGGGCGGCCAGCAGAGCGGTAGCGGCGATGCAGGCGTCGATCAGGAGCTTCGCGACCCAGAGCTCGAGGCCCAGCACGGAGGTGGCGGCCGAGGTGACGTAGAGCGGCAGGGGCAGCGCCCCGAGGAAGAAGTCCTCATACGGAGCATCGCCATCCTCCAGCCTGCCGGCGATCTGCACCCACCACGCCTCGTCGCCCGTGCCGATCCCGGCCGCCATGTCGGCGAGCCACAGGACCGCGGTCAGCGCCACCCCGGCCGCAAGCCAGGACCTGGCCCCCGGCGCTCGGGCGCTCATCCGGCTACGAGCGGTCCGATCGATTCGCGCAGCTCGGCCGAGTCCGCGGCAACCCGCCCGGGGTCTCGCCGCGCGGCGCGGCCGAGCGCCGCCCTGATCCGGTCCACCGCGGGTCCCTGGCTCGCCAACGGGACGTCGCGGCGGTAGCTGCGTCGCAGGAAGCTGAAGGAGGAGCGAAGCCTCGCCATCTCCGCGATCAGCAGGCGACATGGGACCGGGGCGCCGAGATCGGGCTCAGTGAGACCGCCGAAGCCGAAGGGCACGTCGAACGCCGAGACGACCCTCTCCACCGTCCCGTCGGCGATCGCATCGAACAGGCTCGCCGAGCCACGCTCGATCGAGAGGTCATTGAGGCCCACGTACACGCGCGAGAGCGGCAGCATGGCGAGCTCCTCGACGACCTCGACCGCCGCCACGGTCTCGACGAGGATGCCGACGCCGCAGCGCCCGCGGACCGCTTCGATCACCGCCTGCACATCGTCGGCGCCGGTGACCATCGGCAGCAGGATCTCGTCGGCGCCCCCGGAGATCGCGGCCTCGACCTCGTCCGGGGTGCCGGGACCGAAGCCGTTGATTCTGCAGAGCACCGGCGCCGTCGTCGCGGCTCGCACCCGGTCGAGGTCCTCGGCTGTGTCGGCGTTGACCTCGGTGTCCCTGCCCGCCTGGCGATCGCGCTTGCCGCGCTGCTCCCAATCGACGACGAAGCCGTCGACTCCGCCCTCGGTGGCAGCGCGCACCACCCAGGGCTCGGTGGCGAACAGGAACAGGCCGAAGTCGCTCATCGACTTCAATACTGTCGGTTTCAGGAATGGGTCGTTGACCGAGCCTCGAAATCAGATCTCCACGGATGGACCGGTGCTGGTTGCGGGAGCGGCCGGGTTCGTCGGCCGCCGCCTGCTGGCGAGCCTGCGCGGCGCCGGCGTCGAGGCGCAGGCCCTGGTGCGGCCGGGCGGCAGCGAGCTGCCGGCCGAAGCCAGGCCCGATGCCGTCCGGTCGGTCGACCTGCGCGACGAGTCGGCCACGGTGGACGCGGTTCGGGAGCTCGCGCCGAGCGCGATCGTCAACCTCGCGCGGACGGGCCACGGCGGGGACGCCGAGAGCCAGGCCGCCGACCACCTCTCGACCCTCGCGCACCTGCTCCGGGGCGGCGCCGTTGCCGGGAGCGCCCGCTTCATCCAGCTCGGGAGCCCACTCGAGTACGGAAACCATCCCTCGCCCGTGGCCGAGGACGCGCCGCTGCGCCCCATCACCCCGTACGGGACGGCCAAGGCGGCCGCGAGCGCCCTCGCGCTTGCGAGCGACGACCCGCGGGGGATGCGGACGGTGGTCCTGCGCCCGTTCTGCGTGTACGGACCGGGCGACAGGCCCGATCGCCTGATCCCGACGGCGGTCAGGGCGGCACTCGGCGGCGATGAGTTGCCACTGACACCGCCGGGCATCGGTCGCGATTGGGTGCACGTCGACGATGTCGCACGCGGCTGCGTGCTCGCCGTGGGCGGCGGCGCCGACGGCGAGGCGGTCAACCTCGGGAGCGGCGAGATCGCCACCAACGAGCAGGTCGTCGCACACGTCTCCGAAGTGCTCGAGTTGCCGATCCGCACCCGTAAGACGACGCTGATGCCCCGTCCGTGGGATTCGGCGGGGCTGGCCGCCTCAATCGCGAAAGCGGAGGCCCTGCTGGGTTGGCGCCCCGGCGTTTCGCTTGCGGAGGGCATCCGCGCCAGCGTCAGACCCGACCAGGGCGGAGAGCGCGAGCAGCACGCTCCCGCCGCGGTGCCATGACCGAGCTCAGCGTCGTCGTCCCCGTCTTTGGCAACGCCACCGACCTGCCCGAGCTCCACCGCAGGGTCAGTGAGGCGACCGCCGGCTACCGGACCGAGCTGGTGCTCGTCGACGACGCCTCGACCGACGACTCCCTCGCCGTGATCGAGCGCCTGGCCGGCGGCGACGAGCGGGTCACGGCCGTCGGGCTCGAGAGCAACGTGGGTCAGCACGAGGCGGTGATGGAGGGCCTTCGCCGGGCAAGCGGGGCCTGGACCGTGGTCATGGACGCCGACCTCCAGGACCCGCCCGAGGCGATCCCCCAACTGCTCGGGGCGGCTCGCGCGGGCGGGAGCGACGTCGTCTTCGCGGGGCGGCGCGGGCGCTACGAGTCGCTGCCGCGCCTGGCGAGCTCGCGGGCCTTCAAGCGCACCCTGGCGGCCGGCACCGGCCTTCCCCCCGACGCCGGCATGTTCTTTGCGGCCAACCGGACAACGATCGACCGGGTGCTCGCGCTCGAGGGCCCGCCGCCGTTCGTGGTCGCGATGATCGGCCGCGCAGGGGTGCGCACCGAATCCGTGCCCGTCGCCCGCGCGGCGTCGCGCGGCAGCTCGTACTCGACGGCCGCAAGGGTTCGCTCTGGGCTGCGGGGGCTGCGCTGGGCTCTGGGATCGAGGCCTCCAAAGATGGAGCGCCACAACGACGCCCAGCGCTCCTACTACTCACGCGGCAAGCTCGGCATGGCGCCCCGGCGCTCGCGCTACCTGGAGCGCCACGTCGACGAGCTCGTGCGCTTCGCCGGTCTCGAGCCCGGGATGCGCGTGCTCGAGGTGGGCCCGGGCCAGGGGCGCTACACGCTGCCGCTCGCCGACCGCGGGTTCCGCGTCGAGGTCATCGAGCTGGCCCCGGTGATGCTGGCGTTGCTCGACGCCTCACGCGGGGAGCGGCAGATCGAGCTGCACGAGGGGGACGTCCTCGACCCTCCCGCGTCGCTGGCCGCCTCGCTCGGTCCGGGCTTCGACGCCGTGATCGGCTTCTTCGCGCTCCACCATATGCACGACGTCCCCGCGTGCCTCGCCTCGATGGCCTCGCTGCTGCGCGAGGGCGGCGAGCTCGCGTTTCTGGAGCCGAACCCGTTCAACCCCCTCTACTACGTGCAGATGGCGATAACCCCCGAGATGACGTTCGAGGGAGACAAGGGGATGCTGGGGATGCGCCGCGGCCCACTGCTCGGCTCGCTTCGCGCAGCCGGGCTGGAGCGCGAGCGCCTGGAGCGATTCGGATTCTTCCCTCCATTCATCGCCGACCGGCCCCGCGCCGCCGGCTACGAGCGTGGGATCGAGCGCGTTGCTCCCCTTCGCCGGTTCCTCCCTTTCCAGCTGGTGGGCGGGGCCAAGTCGGTGCATACTGACTAAAGGGGAATGTCCACGGAGCGTCTGAAATTGGTCGCGGCTGGCTATGAGGCCTGGAACCGGGGTGACCGCAGCTGGGTTCTCGAGCACATGTCCGAGGACGTCGAGTGGATCACCCCTCCCGAGGATCTTGATCGCGGCACCTACCGAGGGCACCAGGGAGTTCAGGAGTTCTGGGCGCAGTGGCGGGCCTCGGTCGGCAACCTCGGCTTCGAGGTCGAGCGCACCATCGACGCGGGCGACCACATCGCGGTGATCGCCCGCCGCACCGGCAAGGGCGAGCACAGCGGCCTCGAGGTCTCAGATCAGGTCGTGCAGGTCTTCAGCTTCGAGGGGGATAAGTGCGTGCGGGTCCGGGAGCACTACGACCTCGCGAGGGCGCTGCGGGAGATCGGCCATGAGGAGCTTGCCGAGCAGTGAGCTGACACCACAGGAGCGGCGCCTCGAGCTGGTGCTGCGCCTCTTCTCGCTGCTGTTCGTGGCGCTGGGAGCCAGCTACATCGTCCAGGCGGCGCTGGACGGCAAGATCGAGTTCCCGTTCGTGGCGAACTCAGTCGCGAAGGACGGGACCTTCGCCGCGCTCTGCTTCATCGCCGCCGGAGACGTTCGCCGCAACGGCTGGGCGGGGCAGGTGGTGATCGGCGGGCACGTGCTGATCGTCGGGGGCCTCCTGTTCGCGCTCGCGATCGGCAATACGGGCAGCGTCGCCGCCACGATGGGCGATCTCGGGATCGGCCTCTCGCCCGAGACCCTGCTGCTGGTCTGGGCGGGGCTGGCGAGCAGTGTGATCGCCCTGCTTGCGCTGCTCTACAGCTCGGCGACCCGGTCGCGCTACAGGCTGCGGTACCTGGCGCCCCACCAGCATCGGACCGCTATGGCGATGGCGGAGGTGCTGGTGATCGGCGATGACGAGGTGCTCACCCCGGAGCAGGTGGCCATGGGCATCGACGACTACCTCTACTCGTTCACGGCCAAGGACAAGTGGAAGTCGAAGCTCGTGCTCTCAGCCCTCACCGTGTACCCGCTGGTCCGCCTGCGCCCGCCGTTCGCGCTGCTCTCGCCCGAGCGCCGCCTCGAGTTCATCGAGCGCTGCTTCATGCGCGACGTCGTCGAGCGCCGGCTGCCCGGCTTCATGCGGCGGCCCGTGCAATCGATGCTCTGCTCGACGCAGAACCTGGCGATCATCGGCTACTACGCCGACCCGCGCACGGCCGAGGCCGTCGGCTACGTGCCGTTCTCGAAGCGCCCGGGCTACGAAGAGAAGCTCCACAAGGTCCCGGCCAAGCGCCCGTCGCTGCGGGTCACGTCCCCGCGCGAGGTGGACGGCGACCACGTCACCGCGGACGTCGCGATCGTCGGCAGCGGGGCGGCGGGCTCGGTCCTGGCCCAGCGGCTCGCGGAGGGCGGCCGCGAGGTCGTCCTGCTCGAGGGTGGCAAGCACGTCGACCCGCGCGAGTTCACCGAGGACGAACGGGTTCAGTTCTCGGCCCTGTACGCCGACGGCGGCCTGCAGATGTCCACGGACACCCGCTTCCAGGTGCTGCAGGGCAAGTGCGTCGGGGGCAGCACCGTCATCAACAACGCCGTCTGCCTGCCGCTGCCCGCCGGGACGCTGAAGCGCTGGAACGACCCCGACGGCCTCGACGCCGGGATCGACGAGGATCGCTTCTGGGCCTCGCTCGAGAAGATCAGCAGCTGGCTGCCGGTGCGCACCCAGGAGGATGCCCCGCTGCAGGCCGGCGGATCGAAGATGGCCGAGGGAATCGCGAACCTCAACCTCGAGGGCGAAGGCGGCGTGGTCGACGCCAACATCAAGGACTGCCTCGGATCGGGCTACTGCAACATCGGATGCGCCTTCGGCGCCAAGCTCTCAGCCCTCGACAACGTTCTCCCCAGGGCGCAGGCGAGCTTCGGTGACGGGGTGCGCATCTTCAGCGAGTGCCTGGCCGAGCGGATCCGCACCCGCAACGGCCGCGCGACCGAGGTCGAGTGCCGCCTCACGGACGGCCGCGAGCTGCGGGTCAGCGCCGAGACGGTGGTCGTCTCGGGCGGAGCGATCGCATCGAGCCTCCTCCTTCAGCGCAGCGGCCTCGGCGGCAAGCGCGCCGGCACCGGGCTCTCGTTCAACGTCGGGGCGCCGCTCACCGCCGACTTCCCCGAGCCGCTCAACTCCTACGAGGGCCTCCAGATCACCCACCATTACCGGCCGCCCGGAGACGACGAGCTGATCTTCGAGTCCTGGTTCAACCCCGTCGGGACGCAGGCGCTGCTGATGCCGGGCTGGTTCTCGGACCACTACGAGAACATGCGGCGCTACACGCACCTGAGCTGCATCGGGGTGGTCGTCGGCTCGCAGAGCAACGGCCGCGTCAAGCCGGGGTTCCGCGGCCGCGGCATGAAGCTCGAATACGTCCCCACCGACGCCGACCTTCAGCTGATGCTGAAGGGCACGAAGCTCGCGGGCCGCATCCATTTCGCCAGCGGCGCGACGCGGGTCATGCCGATGACGTTCCGCTCGCTCTCCTACCGCTCGAACGTCGAGCTCGACGCGATCGACCAGGTCGTGCGCGACAACACCGACATCGCCCTGCACACCTCGCACCCCATGGGCGGCAACGCGGTCAGCCGCGATCCCGGCAAGGGCGTG
This sequence comes from uncultured Solirubrobacterales bacterium, assembly GCA_963820665.1. GTDB lineage: Bacteria > Actinomycetota > Thermoleophilia > Solirubrobacterales > 70-9 > CAVUAT01. Next base: position 632,233 of record CAWGAL010000004.1, read on the forward strand.
GTCGACGAGCGCTTCAAGGTGCACGGGCTCGACAACGTCTACGTCTGCGACGCCAGCGTCTTTCCCAGCGCGACCACGGTCAACCCTCAGCTGACGGTGATGGCGCTTGCCGAGTACGCCGCAGCGGGCATAACCTGAGCCATGGCAGTAGATCGTGTCGCGCTCGTCAAGGACGGGTTCGAGCGCTGGAACCGGGGCGACCCGAGCTGGGTGCTCGAGCACATGTCGACGGACGTGGAGTGGATCCCGCCTCCCAACGACCCCTACTCGGGGACCTACCGCGGGCACGACGGAGTGCAGGAGTTCTGGTCTCGCTGGCGCGCCGCGGTCGGGAATCTCCGCTTCACGCCGCAGGAGCTGATCGAGGCCGGCGACCACGTGCTGGTGATCGCCCTGCGCTTCGCCAAGAGCCCCGAGACGGGCCTCGAGGTCTCAGACCAGATCGCCCAGGTCTTCACTTTCGACGCAGATGAGAAGTGCGTTCGCGTCCAGGAGTTCCATGGGCGCCAGGCGGCAGAGAAGGCCGCCGGCCTGGATCGCTAAAATCCGACTATCCGAGTAGGGAATCTATGACAGAGAGCACAAGCGAGAAGATCGACGTCTGCTCCGCGGCCGACCTGGCCGAGGGGGAGATGAAGATCGTCGAGGCAGCGGGCGCCAAGATCGGCGTCTTCAACTGCGGCGGCTCGCTGTATGCCATAGAGGATCGCTGCTCACACGATGACGGACCGCTCGCTGAGGGGGAGTTCAATCCCTCGGCGTGTACCGTTGAGTGCCCACGACACGGGTCCCTGTTCGACCTCACGTCCGGTCGTCCCAGGACATTGCCCGCCTATCAGCCCGTGCGCACCTACCCCGTGACGATCGAGGACGACACAGTCAAGCTGGAGGTCTCGTGATGAACCCCCCCGAAACCGCATCGCCCGACACCGCACAACTTCCCGCCTCCGCCAAGGAGCTCACCGACGAGGAAGCATCCCTCACCGGCATCAACGCGGACTACAAGGAGAAGTTCGGCTTCCACGACTCCGAGGAGGGCTACGCGTACAAGGCCCCCAAGGGCCTCAGCCGCGAGGTCGTCGAGAGCATCTCGGACTACAAGAACGAGCCCGCCTGGATGCGCGAGTTCCGCCTCAAGGCCTACGACCACTTCGTCTCGCGCCCGACCCCGCAGTGGGGCGGCAACCTGAACCAGATCGACTGGAACGACATCCACTACTTCGTCCGCGCGTCGGAGAAGAACAGCCGCGACTGGTCAGAGGTCCCCGAGGACATCAAGAACACCTTCGACCGCCTTGGCATCCCCGAGGCCGAGCGCAAGTTCCTGGCCGGCGTCGGCGCCCAGTACGAGTCCGAGGTCGTCTACCACCAGGTCAACGAGAAGCTCGAGGCCCAGGGCGTGATCTTCACCGACATGGACACCGCCCTGCGCGAGCACGAGGACCTCATTCGCGAGTACTGGGCCACCATCATCCCGCCGAACGACAACAAGCTCGCGGCGCTCAACTCCGCGGTCTGGTCGGGCGGCTCGTTCGTCTACGTCCCCGCCGGGGTCAAGGTCGAGATGCCGCTGCAGGCCTACTTCCGCATCAACACCGAGAACATGGGCCAGTTCGAGCGAACGCTGATCATCGCCGAGGAAGGCTCCGACGTCCACTACATCGAGGGCTGCACGGCCCCGACGTACTCGTCGGACTCGCTGCACTCCGCGGTCGTCGAGATCGTCGCCAAGAAGAGCGCGAGGGTCCGCTACACGACGGTCCAGAACTGGTCCCAGAACGTGTTCAACCTGGTGACCAAGCGCGCCGTCGCCCACGAGGACGCAACGATGGAATGGGTCGACTGCAACCTTGGCTCGAAGCTGACGATGAAGTACCCGAGCATCTACCTGCTCGGCGAGCGCGCCCACGGCGAGATCCTCTCGATCGCGTTCGCAGGCGCGGGCCAGCACCAGGACGCCGGCGGCAAGATCATCCACGCCGCACCGAAGACGACCTCGTCGATCTTCTCGAAGTCGATCTCCAAGGACGCCGGCCGCGCCACCTATCGCGGGCTGCTCGAGATCGCGAAGGGCGCGACCGAGTCGAAGTCGAAGGTCGTCTGCGACGCCCTGCTGCTCGACGAGGACTCGCGCTCCGACACCTACCCGACGATCCGCATCGGCGAGGACGACGTCGACGTCGGCCACGAGGCCACCGTCTCGAAGATCGGTGACGAGCAGGTCTTCTACCTCCAGTCCCACGGGCTGGACGAGGAGGAGGCCTCGAAGATGATCGTCAACGGCTTCATCGAGCCGATCACCAAGGAGCTCCCGATGGAGTACGCGGTAGAGATGAACCGGCTGATCGAGCTGCAGATGGAAGGCTCAATTGGCTGACACATACGACGGCTCCTCCGCTTCGCGTCCGGGGCCGTCTGGCAAGCGCGCAGGGACTTCGTAGTGGAGCCCGAATGGCTGGTGGCAAGGCGCAAGGCCAGCGCCTCGCAGGTCGCTGAGCTCGGCCTGCCTTCGACCAAGACCCCGGGCTGGGAGTTCACCGACCTCGCCGGCCTGGCGGAGGAGAACTTCGTGACCCCGAATGGGTCGGCCGACCTCGACGCGCGCTCGCGCGCCGACGTCATCCTCAACCCGCCCGAGGCGGGCGAGCGCGTCGTGCAGGTCGACGGCACGCCGGTGAGCGACCCCGTGTCGCCGGTCCCCGCGGCGACCGAGACGCCCACCGAACCGGTCGTCACAACGTTGGCTGCAGCCGCCGACCTCTATCCCGCGCTCGTGGCCGAGAAGCTCGGTTCGCTGGCCGCCCCCGACGACCCCTTCGTCGCGCGCAACGATGCCGCCTGGAAGGGCGGCGCGTTCATCTACGTCCCCAAGGGCAAGCGCCTCTCCGACCCCGCGCAGATCGCCGCCGTCCACGACACCGACGGCGCCGCGATCGGGTTCCGCACGCTGATCATCCTCGAGGAGGGGGCCGAGGCCGAGGTCTGGGAGCAGTGGCTGGCCACCGACCACGAGCGGCGCGGCCTGTTCAACACCGTGACCGAGATCTTCGTCGGCCCCGCCGCCACCCTGCACTACGTGACCGCGCAGGGCCTCGGCTCCAACAGCTGGGTCTTCGCTTCGCAGAAGGCCGAGATCGAGCGCGACGCGACGCTCGACTGGGTCGCGCTCGGCTTCGGCTCGGCGCACGGCAAGGTGCGGATGGAGACGCGGCTGACCGGGCCCGGATCGAGCGCCAAGGTGACCGGCGCATACGCCGGCGGCGGCACGCAGCACCTCGACTTCGACACGCGCCAGGAGCACGCTGCGCACAACACCTTCTCCGACCTCGCGTTCCGCGGCGTGCTCGACGACAAGGCGACCGCCGTTTGGCGCGGCATGATCCGCGTCGATAAGGGCGCCCAACAGACCGACGCGTTCCAGGAGAGCAGGAACCTCCTGCTCTCGAAGTCGGCTCACGCGGACGCCATCCCGGGCCTCGAGATCGAGGCCGACGACGTGCGCTGCACTCACGCAGCCGCGGTAGCCCAGATCGACCCCGAGCAGCTCCACTACCTGCGCTCGCACGGCCTCACGACGGCCGACGCCAAGAGCCTGGTGATCGAGGGATTCCTCGAGGCGCTCGTCGAGCGCCTCGACCAGGGGCCGATCCGCGCAGCAGTCTCCGTGGCGCTCGAGCGTCGGCTCGGTGAGCTCCTCGGCGAGCGCGACGCTCGCACCCGAGCAGCCGCCTAGCGCGGCAGCTCCACAAGTGAGAATTCTTCTCACTTTGCTATACCCTCGGTCATGACTCGAAGAGTTGACCGCTGGCGGGAGGGGGTCGAGAAGACCCTGCACGACGAGGGGCGGCGCGCAGGCGGCGCCCGAAAGGCCGTCGTCGGCGTGCTGGCCCGTCAGTCCTGCTGCCTCTCGGCCCATGAGATCGAGGCCGAGCTCAGGTCGAGTGGCGAGGAGGTCGGCCTCGCGAGCGTCTACCGCGCCCTCGAGCTGCTGCACACGGCGGGGCTCGTGCAGCGGGTGGACCTCGGCGACGGGGGCTCGCGATACGAGCCGGTCATGCCCGACGGCGAGCATCATCACCACGTCGTCTGCGATCGCTGCGGCGACGTGACGGCATTCGAAGACCCCTCACTCGAGCGCGCGATCGAACGGTTGGGAAGCAGGCTGCACCGGGCCGTCAGCGCCCACGACGTGGTCATCCACGCCGACTGCGGCCGCTGCGCGCGCGTGTGAGCGAGAACTCTCTCGCCGCCCGGGGGCTGACCGTCCAGCTCGGAGGGAACGACGTGCTCTCCGGGCTCAACTTCGAGGTTCCAGCGGGATCCTCCGTCGCCGTGCTCGGGCCCAACGGCGCCGGCAAGACCACCCTGTTCAAGGCCGTGCTGGGCCTCGTGCCGTCCAGCGAGGGCTCGATCAAAGCCGGGACGACGAAGCTGGCCTACGTCCCCCAGCGCCTCGACATCGAGCCGTCGTTCCCGATCACCGTCGCCGATGTGGCCGACATGGGCAGGTACGCCGACGTTGGCTGGATCCGCCGATTCAGCGACCGCGACCGAGAGCTCGTCTCGGAGTCCCTGCGGCGGCTCGATATCGAGAAGCTGGCAGACCGGCGGTTCGGGAGCCTCTCGGGGGGCGAGCGCCAGCGCGCGCTACTCGCCCAGGCGTGCGCCCAGGACGCCGAGCTGCTGATGCTGGACGAGCCCTACGCCGGCCTCGACGTGCCGACCCGCGACACGCTGCGCGAGCTGATCGCCGAATGGCGCGCCGAGGGGCGAACGGTCCTGGTCGCGACCCACGACCTGGAGGGCGCGCTTCATGACTTCGACCTGATCCTCTGCCTGAACCGCGAACAGGTCGCCTTCGGTCCTCCTTCGAGCTGCACCGAGGAGGTGCTGGCAAAAACCTTCGCCGGCCGCATCGTCCGCGTCGGGGAGCTGCTCGTGGACATAGAGCACCACCATCGGGACTCGGGCTGAATGGACTTCCTGACCGAGCCGTTCCAGTCGGAGTTCATCCGGACGGGCGCCCTGGCCGCAGCCGTGGTCGGCATCCTCTGCGGAGTCGTCGGCTGCTACGTGATCTTGCGGGGCATGGCGCTGGTCGCCGACAGCCTCGCCCACGGGGTGTTGCCGGGAATCGCCATCGCGTTCGCGCTGACTGCGGGAGCCGCCGGCTCGGAGCCGAGCGAGGCCGCACTGTGGATCGGGGCGCTTGGCGCGGGACTGTTCACGGCCTGGGCGACCAGCGCGGTGCTGCGAAGAAGCGAGGTTCGCGAGGAGACCGCGACGGGCGTCGTGTTCGTGCTGATGCTGGCGCTCGGAGTCGTGATCGCCTCGCGGGTCGAGGGGTACACCGTCGACCTGACTTCATTCCTGTTCGGCGACGTCCTCGGGGTGTCCGGGGGCGAGATCCTCGCCAGCGCCCTGCTGACGGCCGGGGTGCTCGCGCTCGTCGCCCTCCTCTACCGGCCCCTGCTGCTCGTCTCGTTCGACCCCCAGCGCGCGGCCGCGATGGGCCTGCCGGTGGAGCGGCTGCACCTGGTGATGCTCGTGATGGTCGCCCTCGCGGTCGTCATCGGCTTTCGCGTAGTGGGCTCGCTCCTGGTGCTCGGGCTGTTGATCGCCCCGCCGGCGGCGGCGTCGCTCGTGACCAAGCGCCTGCCGGCGATGATGGCGGTCTCGGCCGCGATCGCGGCGGCCAGCGCCCCGCTGGGCTTGCTGATCTCGTGGCATCTGGATGTCGCCGCGGGCGGCTCGATCGTGCTCGTGGCGGTGAGCATCTTCGTGGTCGCCCTGATGTTCCGCCCCACCCCCAACTGACAGGAGATCCGTGAGAATCCGCCTTCCGCTCGCGTTCGCCGTCGCCCTCGCCCTCCTCGCGAGTGCCGCGGTGGCAGTCACGGGCTGCGGGTCGGACGGCGACGACTCCGGCCGCCCGAGTGTCGCGGCGACGACGGGCCTGCTCGCCGACATCACCGAGCAGGCCGCCGGCGACGACATCGAGGTCGTGCAGGTGATCCCCGACAGCTCGAGCCCGCACGACTTCCAGCTATCGGCCCAGGACCGCGCGGAGATCGAGGACGCGGACCTGCTCGTCCACAACGGCGCGAGCCTCGAGGAGGGGATCCCCGTCGATGAGATCGACGTTCCTCAGTACGCGCTCACCGACAACGTCGGGGAGCTGCTCCCGCTCGACGACGGCGAGGACCCGCACGTGTGGATGGACCCAAGCCGGACGGAGCAGGCGCTCCCCGCTCTCGCCGACGCGCTGGCCGCGGCCGACCCCGACAACGCGGATGCCTACCGCGAGCGCGCCGACGCCTACGCCGACGAGCTCAACGCGGTCGACGCCGAAGTCGAGCAGGCGCTCGCGGCGATCCCGGAATCCGATCGCGAGCTCGTCACCTCCCACGACGCGCTCGGCTACTTCGCAGACCGCTACGGGTTCACGGTCGTGGCGACCCCGTTCTCCGCGTCCGGCCCCGACGCCGAGGCGAGCGCGCAGGCGATCCAGGAGGTCGAGGACGCAATCGCCGAATCAGGCGTCCCGACGGTGTTCGCTCAGGAGGACGACGACCCCGAAGTGCTGAGCCTGATCGCCGACCGGGCCGGCGTCGGGATCATCGAGGACCTGCACGTCGAGGCACCCGGCAGCGCCGAGTCCTACCTCGAGATGATGCGCCGCAACGGCGAGCTGATCGCGACCGGGCTGTCCGCGGGGACTCAGCCGTAGGAAACAGTTCGTTGGCGAAACAACCGGCCGAAACGGTCGCCCTTGCGGTCGAGGCGCGCCACCCGGAAGATGGGTCCGGCACAGGCACCAACATCACGGTGCCTGTCAGAGCAATCGAGCATGGGCATATGTCATGAGACGAGAGGAGAACTGACGTGGGAATCGAGTTCTACAACGTGAAGATTCGCGAGAAGGTCGAAGTGCCGGAGTCCGCGGTGCGCAAGGTCACCTACGAGCGCGAGACGAAGTCGGGCAAGACCAGCGTGCGCTACGGCCTGCGGGCCGAGCACGAGGGGACGAAGATGACGAAGTTCGTCAGCAAGGACGACTGGGACGCCCTCGACGCGCCCGTCGACAACTGAGGACGGGCGGCGGGGCGCTCAGGAGCCTTCGTGCTCACGAGCGCGCCGCTCGTCTCGAAACGCCTTGAACGAGGCGCCGAGCACGATCAGCACCGGAACGGAGTAAAGGACCCAGATCGCCCAGTGCCCGGCGTGGGCTAGAAGCACGACGTCCACTTGCCAAGTATTGCGGCTCGGTGTCCCGCAGGCGGCGGGTATGCCAGCCTGCCGTGACTCGAATGCGGATCTCGTCGCGACATGGGCTGGGCGGACTCGCGGCAACGGCGTTCGCCGCCGCGGCGCTTGCGGGATGCGGTTCTGAGAAGACCTTCACGGCCGAGGAGTTCGTGGACGGCATCAACGCAGAGGGCGTCGAGCTGCGGCTCGGCGAGCCGCTGATCACCGACGACGAGAGTCAGGAGCTCTACGCGGTGGAGCTCGCGCCGGTCTCCACACTTCCCGGCTCCGAGGGCGGCTCAGGCGGCTTTGGGGGCTCGCTCTCGGTCTCCGAGGACGGGGGTGGGGCAGATCAGGAGATGGAGTCGTGCGAGAACTCAGCCGACCTGCTCTGCTACCGGGCCTCGAACGTCGTGGTCGTGCTCGAGGGCGGTGGGATCGAGGCACAGCAGTTCGCCGTCGCGGTGCAGCGACTTAGCGGAGATTGAGCGCGGCGTGACATGATCTCGCGCGTGCTCGATTCGCTTCTGTACCTGGCGCCGCTGCTCGTCCTGCTCGTGCCCCTGCTGCGCGGGCGCTTCTTGGGCGAGCGCACGATCCAGCGCCTTCGCGAGCGCACGGCCGCGCGTGAGCACGGCCCGCGCCCCGCTCGCGAGCTCGGCGTGCCGCGTCGCGCACCGCTTGCATTCCCGCGCGGGGGCAACCTGATCGCCTCCTCGCTCGCCGTGCGGCCTCCTCCCCTCCTCGCACTGACCTAGTAGGCCAGCGAACCGAGGAGGTACCGATGCGCTCGCGCATCGCCGCCGCCGCATTCGCCGTCTCGATGACGGTGGCCGCGGTGGCACCGGCAGCACCCGCATACGCCCATCCGGGCAACCCCAACTTCCGATCGACCGTCACGTCGATCGATCCCGCCGTGCCCGCGGTGCGGGCCGAGGTCGTCAACCTCGACGACCGCCTGGTGCTGAGCTCGAGCGGAGGGCACACGGTCGAGGTCGAGGGCTACGACGGCGAGCCCTACGCCCGCATCCTGCCCGACGGCACGGTGCGCTAACACCCGCTCGCCTGCCTACTACCTGAACGAGGACCGCTACGCCGAGGCCGACGTGCCCTCCGAGGCCGACGCCGACGCAGCGCCGGAATGGAAGACGGTGTCGGCCAGCGGCAGCGTCGAGTTCCACGACCACCGGATCCACTGGATGGCCCAGGGAACCCCTCCCCAGGTCTCAGACGAGGGGGTGCGGACGAAGGTCTTCGACTGGTCGGTGCCTATCGCGATCGACGGCTCCCCGGCGAGTGTGCAGGGTGAGCTCTTCTGGGAGCCCGATGAGTCCGGCTTTCCACTCCCCGCGATCGCGGCGCTGGTCGTGGTCGGGCTCACGGCGGTCGCCTTCGTCGTGGTCGTTCGCATGCGACGAGGGCGAGCCGACGGCGATGGCTCGGATACTAAGGAGGCCTGGTGAGGGCCCGTCGCGCGATAGTTGCGACGCTCGCTGCCCTCTTGATGCTCGGAGCAGCCGCTCCAGCGGCGAGCGGCCACGCCTCGCTTGTGCGGACGGCCCCAGAACGGGGAGCGGAGCTCGCCGAGCCCCCGAGCGAGGTCAGCTTCACCTTCAACGAGCCGGTGGAGCTCAGCTTCGGCGCGCTGCGCGTATTCGACGCAGAGGGCGCCGAGGTGCAGTCGGGCGAGCCCACCCATCCCGACGGGCGCGACGAGGAGATCGCCGTCGCGCTGCCCGAAGGGCTCGGCGACGGCTCCTACACCGTTACGTACAGGGTCGTCTCGGCCGACGGCCACCCGATCAGCGGGGGCTTCGTCTTCTCGGTCGGCCCGGGCAGCGCCGCGCCGGCGGCGTCGGTCTCGGAGCTGATCGACTCCGGCGACTCCGGGGCTGCGACCGACATCGGCTTCGCGGCGGCGAGGGTGATCTCCTATCTGGCCATCGCCTTGGCGCTCGGCGGCGCACTGTTCCTCGTGGCGGTTTGGGGCCCGGCGCTCTCACGCGTCGCCGGCTCCGGCGGCGAGTGGCTCGAGGCGTCGCGCCGCTTCGGCGACCGCGTCCGCGGCCTGCTCGCGCTCGCCGTCGGGCTCGGGATCGCCGGGACCGCCGCCGGAATCGTCCTCCAGGGCGCCGTGGCCTCTGGCCAGGGAGCGCTCGATGCGCTCGACCCCGACGTGATCGGGGACGTGCTCGAGACCCGCTTCGGGGTCGTCTGGGCGGCGCGTCTGGCGATCTGGGCGGTGATCGGCGCCGTGCTCGGGGCACTCGTGTGGCGCAAGGGGCCGCTGCCCGCCCTTCGCCCCGCCACCCTGGGCGCAAGCGGGACCGCGCTCGAGCGCCCTGCCCGCGCGGCGCTCCTAGCCGGAGGCGCGTTGCTGGTGGCCCTTGCCGCGACGCCGGCCCTCGCGGGGCACGCCGCTTCGCAGGGGCCCGCCCTCGTGCTGGTCCCGTCGACGATCGTGCACGTGGTCGCGATGAGCGCCTGGGTCGGGGGGCTGGCCTTCCTGGTCGCCGCGCTGCCCGCGGCCACCCGCACCCTCGAGCCGCCCGATCGCAGCCGCCTGCTAGCCGCCTCGCTCCTGCGCTTCTCCCCCCTTGCGCTGGCGGCCGTGATCGCGTTGCTCGCGACCGGAACGCTGCAGTCTCTGCTCGAACTCGACTCGCTCGGCGCGCTCTTCGACACCGCGTTCGGCCGCCTGATCCTGGTCAAGGCGAGCCTGCTCGCCGTGCTGGTCGGTCTCGGCGCCTACAACCGCCGGCGCTCGCTGCCGCAGATGGCCGAGCTGGCCGAGAGAGGCTCCGCGCCGGGAGGTATCGGAATGGCGCTTCGCCGCGTGCTCCGCACGGAGGTCGCGTTGGTCGCCGCCGCGATCGTCGCGACCTCGTTCCTGGTCGCCCAGACGCCCACCGCCGAGGGCGGCGGGCCCGCGTCGGGCTCGACCGAGCTCGGCGACGCGCGCCTCGACTACACGGTGGATCCAGCTCAGCCTGGGGCCAACGAGATCCACCTCTACCTGACCGACGCCGAGACGGGCACGCCGTCCGAAGTGCGATCGGCCAATGCGAGCGCCTCGCAGGCCGAACGCGAGATCGGGCCGATCGAGATCGAGCTGGAGCGCACGGGGCCGGGACACTTCACGGCTCCCGCAGCGGCGCTCGGCGTCAGCGGCGAGTGGACGATCGAACTCAGGGCCCTGGTCTCGCGCTTCGACCAGCTCGAGGGGTCGTTCGAGGTGGACGTCGAGTGAGGCCGTCATGAGCCAGACACTCGCCACGCTTCTCGCCCTGGTGCCCCTGGCGGCCGCATTCGCGACCCTGATCGCGGGCCGCTACCCGGGCGAGCGGCTGCTCGCCGCCACCCGGACCCCCCCACGGCGCCGAGCGCCGCGGAGCATCGGCTCCGCGCGCCGGCCCAACCGCCGGGCGGGCTCGCGGGGGGTCGGACTTCTCTCCTTCGGACTCGGTGGCCGCGCACCGCCCCTTCCGGCGCTGGGCTGAAAGCAAAGCACGAGAAACCACTTCAAAGGAGAACAGAATGAAACGCATTGCATTGATCACAGTCGCCGCAGCGGCCCTGGTGGGCCCTGCGACGGCACTGGGCCACGTGACCGTTCAGCCGGAGGAGGCTCCGGCAGGGGGGTTCGTTCGCATGGACGTGCGCGTGCCTAACGAGGATGACAAGGTAGGCACGACGAAGGTCGAAGTCGAGATGCCGCCCGGCTTCATCTTCGCCTCGTACGAGCCCGTCCCAGGCTGGGACGTCGCAGTCAAGAAGCGCCCGACGAGCGAGCCAATCGAGGCGTTCGGCGAGACGTACAACGAGGAGGTAGGCACGATCACATGGACCGGCAGCGGGCCCGACGGGATCATCCCGCCGGACGCGTTCCAGGACTTCGGCCTCTCGGTCGGGGTTCCGGAGACACCCGGTGAGGAGCTCACGTTCAAGGCGATCCAGACCTACGAGAACGGCGAGGTCGTTCGCTGGATCGGCGGACCCGACTCCGAGGAGCCGGCGCCGATCGTGACCGTCACCGAAGCCGAGGAGGCGCACGGCGACGGCCACCACGACGAAGAGTCCGAAGGCGCCGAGGAGACCGAGCAGGGCGAATCGGACGAGAGCACCTCGGCCGACGACAACGATTCCGCCTCGAAGGGCCTGGGCATCGCGGCCCTGCTCCTGGGCGGCCTCGGCCTCGCAGCCGGAGGAGCCAGCCTGGTCAGGTCCCGTAACGGAAGCTGACCGGACCACAGGTCCCTCACGGGATCTGACCGAGACCACCGGCCTGGGGAAGGTGCCGCCCCGGGACCGGTGCCGGTCGTCGCCGTGCGAGTCTGTTTACAGCGAGCAGTAGGCGATGACCGGTGCCGGTCCCCGTGCGGCGCCGGCCCCTGGCCGGTTAGCTCGGACAGCTAGCTGTTCGCTTGCGAGAGCAGCCCCAGGCCGATGGTGGTGAATGGAGAGCAGCCCCAGCCCGATGGTGGTGAAGCCCACCATCACGGCGAGCATCCAGTACTGCGACCGGGTCGCCAGCGTCGGGTCCTTCCAGATCGCGATGGCGCGATCGTGCGCCAGCACCAGGGCCGTCACGTGGCCGACCACGAGGGCGCCGACCTGGACGTACCAGACCCCGGTCGCCGTGATCACCCCGTAGTTGACCCCTGACGAGGCGGTGCCGAAGAGGTCGGAGCCCTCGCCGAGCGGGTCGGAGAGAAGGTAGGTGAACTGCGCCTGCTCTTGGTAGACGAAGAGGCTGAAGTAGTGCGCGACGAGGTAGGCGAGGGCGATCGGGATCATCGTGTGGGCGAAGAGCCGCCCGAGCTCGCGCATCGGCGGTGCGTTGCGGACGGTGTGCATGCCCCAGATCCCGAGCCGGAAGAGCCCGAACACGGCCGCCAGGATGATCAGCAGGAAGATCGTGTCGGTGACGCGAAACGAGAGCGGGATGCTGAACCCGAGATCGCGGAAGCCGTCGAACACCGTCCTGATCGGGTCCGCGAGCGTCCCCTCCTGCGCACCGTCGAACGACGTGACGGCGATCGCCGAGAGCACGAGGCCGAGCGACCCCGGCACCTGGCCCCACTTCGGCGCCCCCGTCAGCGGCTTGCGGAAGTACAGCCTGCCCTCGTCGACGGCGACCGGGGACAGCCTCGAGAACATGTTGAAGTAGACCGAGAACGTCTCGCCCCGCTCGATCCACCTCTCGACGCCGAACAGGGCCATCCCGGTCAGGGTGATCGCGCTGTAGATCAAAGTCGCGGTCGCGACGGTCTCGGGAGCCAGCCCGACGCTGCCGACGCCGTAGATCAGCTCGAGCCAACCGAACACGAGCAGCCCCACGACCGCGGGCCACAGGCCGAGCCGCTCGGGGTAGGCCAGCGGCGCCGGAGCCTGCTGGCCCGAGACGAGGCGCGCGACGCCGCCGAACGCGCGTCCGATCGCCCGCCAGGGGTTGAAGGCGCGCATCACGTCGCCGAACAGGACGCTGAGCAGCACCCCGCCGAGGAAGAAGGTGACGAAAACGAACGTGAGGGCGAAGTTCTGGTCGGGAGCCTCGGTCCCCTCGAGACCCGCGTAAACGACGACGAACAGCAGGGCGACGCCGATCGCTCCCGACAGCGCATCGGTGACCGGGTTGACCAGCGCGCCCGAGAGCCAGCCGGGCGCCGAGCGCCGGTCCTCGGTCTGCAGGCGCGGCTCCCGCCAGGCGACCGAGAGCACGACGAAGGAGACGATGAGCACGATCGCAGCGGCCCAGATGAAGAGCCAGACGGGGATCGGCAGGTCCTGCTTGCCGATCAGCGCGTGCGCGGCGGCCTGCTGGGGGACCAGCAGGGCGGCGCAGAGCAGCGCCGAGGCGATCGCCGCCCCGGCGCGGACGCGAGAGCCCAACATCCTCTAGGCGGGCTCCACCCGGATCTCGGCGAGGACGATGTCCCCGTCCGGCCCGTGCGCCTCGAGCTCGAAGATCCCCTCCAGGTCCGCGGTGAAGTCGAACTCCGCGCTCCCTGTCGGGTTCAGGCGCTCTATCTCGTAGCCGTGGATGTGAACGTCCTCCTGGGGGCCGTCGAGCTTGACCTTGATCTGAACCCGGTCACCCTTGACGAAGGTCAGCTCCTTGACTCCGCCGACGGGTGCGCCGTCGCGGACCTCGATCACCTCGGCGGCCGGCTCCGGCGGGGGAGCATCTGCAGGCTGCGTGGCCTGAGCCTCGATCTGCTCGGTGGTGGTCGTATCGGCGTCGTTGCCGCCATCGTCTTGGAGCACGACGAACAGGATCGCGGCCACCGCCACGAACGCCACCAGCACTGCGATCCGCCCGCTTCTCGAAGTCATCGGTTCAAGTCTCCATTTCGGGTCTCAACCGATTCTAAGACGCGGCCATTCCCGCCTACGGCTGCTGCGGCGCGGGCGCCTGCTGGGTGGGCGTCTGCCCACCGCCTTCGCCGGAGATCGAGGGGTCGTCGACGGTCTGGCGGCTGCCCAGGAACACGAAGAGGACGACGATGGCGACTCCGAGCAGGATCCCGAGCGAGATTCCGATCACGCGGTCACGCGCCCTCATGACCGACCCGGTCGAGCGCCCCGCGCGACGGCTAGCTGACGCCGTCGAGAAGGCGCCAGTTCGCGCGGAATGCCGAGTCGGCGGCCTCGACGACGGCGTCCTCGTCGCCGGGTCGCATCGCCTCCTCGATCAGCTTGCGGGACTCGGCGGCGTGGGCATCGTCGCTCGACTCATGGACCCGGAAGTACTCGTTCCCGGGGCCGTCGCCGATCGCGTAATGGGCCGCAAGGCCCTCGCGCTTGGTCTTCGAGATCGCGGGCTGGCCGCTCTCGATCGCGTACAGCCGGGCGAGCGCTGAGAGGTAGCCGCGCGAAGCGGTCCACTCGCGAACGCACTCGGCGGTCTCGGCGGTGGGCTCGGCACCGATCTCGCCGCCGATCTCCTCGACGAAGCCGTCCCAGAGCGCGATGTGGTCCTGCTCCTCGGCCGCGTGGCGCTCGAGCTCGGCGCGGTGGTCGTCGGGGCCGAGCTCGACGGTGTCGGCGCAGAGCTTCGCGAGCGCCTCGGTCGCGTGGCGGTACTGGCCGGAGTAACGGGCGAGCTCGTCGGCGGACAGCTCGCCGGCGGACCAGCGAAGGTAGAAGGGGTGCTCGAGCACGTTGTGCTCGGCTCGGCTCTGTTCGATTCGCTCCCAGACGTTTGCGCTCACGCTCGGCATCCTCTCTCTTGAAGGTGCATCGAAGACCATGAGCTTATCCTCCCGCGGCTGATGCGACCGCCCCGTGAAGACATCGCGGCTCCCCCGTTCCCTCCCGGGCTCGCCTGGCTCGGCGGCCGGGAGCCCCGCCTCGACCGGCTGGTCACCCTCGGGCCGCTGCTGGTGCACTTCTTCGACTTCGCCCAGCTCAACAGCGTGCGCACTCTGCCCTACGTCCGGGCTTGGCGCGAGCGCTATCGGGGGCGCGCGCTCGGCGTCCTCGGTGTGCACTCCCCCCGCTCCTCGCTGACCCGATCTTCGTCGGCGGTCGAGCGCGCGCTCCCCCGCCTCGGCATCGATTGGCCCGTGGCCGTCGACTCCGACCTCAGCACGTTTCGCGCCTACGGCTGCCGCGGGTGGCCGTCGCTCTTCCTCTGGGGCCGGGGCGGCGCGCTTCGCTGGTACCACCTCGGCGAGGGCGAGTACGCGGCGACCGAGGAGGTGATCCGCGAGCAGCTCGGCGACCCTCCGGCGGGCGGATGGCCCGCGACGCTGGCGCCGCTTCGCCCGAGCGACGCGCCCGGCGCCGCGGTGATCGCGCCGTCGCCCGAGCTTCACCCCGGTGGCGACGAGGCGGAACCGTGGACGGCGGGGCCCGACGGGGGTGTGCTCGAGCTCTCCTACGAAGCCGCCGGCGCGTACGCGGCCGGCGAGGGCGAGGGATCGCTCGCGGTCAGCCTCGACGGTGGGCCCCCCGAGCCCGTGGCCGTCGACGGGCCGGGCCTCTACGAGCTCGCGAACTCGAAGTACCACGGCGAGCACCGGCTCGAGATCGAGTCGCCGCCCGGGGTTTCGATCCACTCCGTGCAGTTCTCGCCGGGCCCCGCCGCATAGCTGGAACGCTCCGCGGCGGACGGCATTCCGATGGTCGAAGTCGGAATTTGGTGTAGCCTCCCGGCCCGTGCTCATTAGGGTCGCCTAATTAGGGCGGCCGAAAGAGATGGCTTAGGCTACGAACGGAGGCGATTGATGGACCACGAAAGCACCCGCACCCGGCGTTTTCATGCTGGGCTGATGGCGGCGCCCCTCGCGGCGCTCGCGATCGCGGCAGCCGGTTGCGGCGGCGGCGACGACGAGAGCGACCCCACGATCGAGGCGCAGGCCGGTCAGGAGCTGGGCGCAATCAAGGACTATCTGACTGAGCACTCGGCGGCTCTCTCCGCGTCGGCCACCGAGATGCGCGAGCTGGGGGACGAGTACTACGAACTCGCCGAAGCGGCGGACTTCGACTACGCCGCGATGCTGGCCGAGAACCAGGCTGACGTGCAGCGCATCCTCGAGGACGCTAAGGCCGTGTTCGTCGAGGCCAACCCGGCCTACGAGGAGATGGAGGGCGTCGTCGCGGGAGTGCCGCGCCTGGCGCAGTACGACGTCGACATCGACGCCGGCTCCGACGCCTCCGATCCGGAGAGCGCCGTCTCTTTCAGCCTCGAGCTGCCGAACGGAGAGACGCTGGCGCAGCCCGGCAACCTCTTCTTCGTGTTGGAGACGTCGCTGTACGGGACGAACCCGGACTTCCTCGCTGAGGGAGTGAAGGGTGACATCGACGGAAACGGCCAGGTCGATTTCGGTGAGGGGCTGCCGGACGCAGACGTGTTCGCTGCGGCAGCGACCGAGTTCGAGGCGCAGGCGCAGGCGCTCGACGCTGACGCGCAGGAGTTTGAGCCGACGCCGTCCGACGCCTTCACGGCGCTGACGGTGATGACGCCGACGATGAGCGAGTACTTCGAGGCGTGGAAGAACTCGCGCTTCGTGGCCGGCGAGGCCGCCACCGAGCAGTCGTTCGTGGCGGCATCCAGGCTCCAGGACATCGCCGACATCCTCAGCGGCTTGGTCCTGACCTACGAGCAGATCGAGCCGCAGATCGCCGCCGAGAACCCGCAGCAGGCCGAGCAGACGCGGAAGGAGCTCGCGGGACTGCTGGCCTACGTCGAGGACCTGCGCGACCGCGAGGTCGACGGCAGGAAGTACACGGCGCAGGAGGCCGACACGCTCGGAGTCGAGGCCCAGCGCCAGGCTGAGGCCATCGCGGGCCAGATCACCCAAGCCGCGCAGCAGCTCGGCATCGAGCTGCAGGAGGCCTAGCGAGTGAGGCTCGCGCTCGATCCGCCGGAGCTTCGCGAGGGGGGCATTCGTGCTCGCTCTCGCGGCGCTGGCGGCCGGATCGGGCGCGGCCTCGGCTTCCGCCGCGGCGCCATGGGAGCAGGCCGAGGAGGTCCGCGCCGGGCTGTTCGAGGCGCAGACCGACCTGCTGCTCGACGGGGGCGAGGAGGCCTCGCTGCGGGTCGAGGGCGCCGAGGCGGCGATCACGGGGCGCCTGGAGCGCGAGCTCGCGGCGTCCTCCCCGGGCTCCCTGCGCGAGCTTCGCGACGCGGTCGCCGACGCCGCCAACGCCGCCGCAGCCGGAAACGAGGCGGCGCTCGCCGCCGCCCGCGGCCGGGCGCTCGCTGCGATCCGCCGCGGCGCGTTCGCGGTCGCCGTCGACGCGACCCGGGCCGGCGACACCGAGCGCGCTCGTGGCTGGCTTCTGATCCGAGACTTCCGCCAGGCCACCCGGTTCACCCGCCCCGGCGTCGACGCGACGACCGCGCTCGACGAGCTCGAGGCCGGCGAAACGAGCGCCGACGAGGCCGTGACCGCCGTCCGCAAGGACCTGCTCGATGCCTACCAGGCGCGCCTCGTCACCTACATCGACGACGCGACTCAGGCTTCTGACCGAGGATTCGCGCCTGCTTTCGCCGAGAACGCCGCGATCGCCGCCGGCTACTGGCCGCTGCTCGCCCCCGAGTTCGAGGAGGTGCGCGGACCAGAGCGCTCGCGCGACGGCCGATCGCGACTTCGCGCAGATGGAGGCCGCTGCGGCGCGCGGCGACGTTGCGGCGTTCACCGCCGCCCGCGACCGCGTGCTCGCCGACGTCGACGGCTTCACCGCCGCGCCGCTCACCCCCGACGAGCAGGTGCGCCGCGCGCAGCAGCTGATCCGGTTCCTCGACCTGATCCCTGTCGAATACGACCGAGGGACCGAGGACGGCGAGGTCACGCTCGACTTCGAGATCCAGGAGGCGGTCGCTTTCAGCGAGGGAGCGAAGTCGGCCTACACCGACCTCGAGGGGATCCTCGCGGAGCGCGACCCCGATGGCGCCGCCACGATCGAGGCCGCGCTCGATGAGCTCGAGACGATCAGCGTCGAAGCGGGCGAGGGCACCGAGGTCGCCTCCCAGGACGAGATCGACGACGCCCACGAGCAGGCGAGCGACACCTTCGAGTCGATCTCGCCCGACGAGTGGAAGGAGTCGAGCACCGAGGCCGACTTCGACCTGATCGAGATCAGCCTCGACCAGATGCAGGCGGCGGTCGGCGCCGGCGAGCGCGAGCAGGCCGAGGGCGCGCGCCTCAGCGCCTACGCATTCTTCGAGTTCGGTCCCGAGCGCCTGCTCCGCGGGCTCGATCCACAGCTCACGACCGAGATCGAGGGCTACGTCTGGTACGGGGCCGAGGGGAAGGCGGGGCTCGCCGAGCTGATCGCAGACGACGGTTCTGCCAGCGACGTGCGCGACACGCGCCTCGCCCTGGACGAGGCGCTGGAGCGGGCCAAGGGCACGACCGGCGAGGGCGCGAGCGGCATCACCGTGATCACCAACGCGGCCCTGATCGTCTTCCGCGAGGGCCTCGAGGCGATCCTGATCATCGCCGCGATCACCGCCAGCATGGTGGGAGCCAACCGCCGGCTGCGACAGCCGATTCTGCGGGGCGCGATGCTGGGCCTGCCTGCCAGCGCCGTCCTGTTCGGGATCGCCGTGCTTCTGCTCGACCAGCTCGCGCAGTACGGCGAGAAGCTCGAGGCGGTCGTCGGGCCTGGTCGCGATCGCGATCCTCTTACTCGTCCTCAACTGGTTCTTCCACAAGGTCTATTGGACCGAGTGGATCTCGAGCCACCGCAAGCGCAGCAAGGCGCTGGCCGGAGCCGCCGCGGGCGGAGTGGCCGCCGGCGCGACCGTCTTCGGCCTCTACATGCTCGGCTTCACGAGCGTCTTCCGAGAGGGCTTCGAGACGGTGCTCTTCCTGCAGGCGCTCCAGCTCGAGGCGGGCACGGGGATCGTGCTGGCGGGTGTCGGACTCGGGCTCGTCGGCGTCGCCGCCGTCGGCGCCGTCACGTTCAAGCTCGAGCAGCGGCTGCCCTACAAGAAGATGCTGATCGTCACCGGAGTGCTGATCTCGCTCGTCCTGGTGGTGATGGTCGGCAACACCATGCGCACGCTCCAGGGCGTCGGATGGATCTCGATCACCCCGATCGACATCGACGTGCCGCTGTGGATGGGGACCTGGCTCGGGATCTTCCCGACCTGGGAGACGATCGGAGCTCAGATCGCAGCCTTCGCCTTCGTGATCGGCAGCTACTTCGCGGCCGAGTGGGTTCGCAAGCGCAACGTGCGCAAGGCGATCGCCGAGGCCGAGGAGCAGTTCCCGACCGACGACGAGATTCCCGCCGCAGCACACGTCAACGCGCAACGGCAACGGTCGCTCCAACGGCGACTCTCCCGCGGAGGAGATCGACCGCACGAAGACCCCGCAGCGACTCGAGCCGCGCCGCGAACGCGCGCGCGACTAGCTAGCTGACGACCGGAAGCGCGGTGCCCGTGCCCGCCTGCTCGGCGAGCTCGCGGCGGATCTTCGTCGGCAGCATGAAGCGCACGTCCTCCTCGACGGTCTTCAGCTCGCCGATGTCGTCAGCGCCTCGCTCGCGGAAGAACTCGACGAGCTCCTCGACGAGCTCCTCGGGTGCGCTCGCGCCGGAGGTGATGCCGACGGTCTCGACTCCCTCGAGCCACTCCTCCTGGACCTCGCGGGCGTAGTCGATCAGGTGGGAGGCGGCGCCGTGCTCGCGCGCGACCTCGACGAGGCGGACCGAGTTCGAGGAGTTGGTCGAGCCGATCACCAGGATCAGGTCGCATTCGCGGGCGAGCTGCTTGACGGCCTGCTGGCGATTCGTGGTCGCGTAACAGATGTCGTCGGTCTTCGGCCCGGTCATGTTCGGGAACTTGCGCTTCAGCGCGTCGATGATCGAGGTCGTCTCGTCGACCGACAGGGTCGTCTGGGTGATGTAGGCGATGCGGTCGGGATCGTCGACCTCGAGTGTCTCGACGTCGGCCTCGGTCTCGACCAGGACGATGTTGTCGGGCGCCTCGCCCGTCGTCCCCTCGACCTCCTCGTGGCCGTCGTGGCCGACCAGGACGATCGTGTAGCCCTCGGCGGCGAACTTGCGCGCCTCGACGTGGACCTTGGTGACGAGGGGGCAGGTCGCGTCGATCGTTCGCAGCTGCCTGGCCTTCGCGTTCGCGTGCACGCTCGGGGCTACGCCGTGAGCGGAGAAGACGACCATCGCGCCCTCGGGCACCTCGGTCTCCTCCTCGACGAAGATCGCGCCGCGCTTGGTCAGCTGATCGACGACGTGCTTGTTGTGCACGATCTCCTTGCGGACGTAGATCGGCGCGCCGTGGATCTCGAGGGCGTGCTCGACCGTCTGCACGGCGCGATCGACGCCTGCGCAGTAGCCGCGTGGCGCTGCCAGCAGGACCTTCGTGGGCCCGGTTTTATCTGTCGCTGAGGAGGGGGACACGTGCTCCGCACAGGGTACCCGCCTCGCCTCGCCTGCCCACGGGGGCCGTTCGGCGTTTGTGGGGACGATCCGGCGCGGATAGGGTTTGGGGTCGCATGCAGACCCATCTCGACAGACTGACCTCGATCGACGCCTCGTTTCTGACGAACGAGAGCTCCGACAGCCACATGCACGTCGGCGCCGTTCTGATCTTCGAGGGCCCGCCGCCGACCTACGACGACTTCCTCGACCACGTGCGCAGCCGCCTGCACCTGGTGCCGCGGTTCCGCCAGAAGCTGGCGTTCCCACCCGTCGCAGACCGGAAGGCCGTTCTGGATCGACGACCCCAACTTCAACCTCGCCTACCACGTGCGCCACTCCGCGCTGCCGGCGCCCGGATCCGAGGAGCAGCTGAAGAACATCGCCGGGCGCGTGTTCTCGCAGGCGCTCGACCGCTCAAAGCCGCTCTGGGAGCTGTGGCTCGTGCAGGGCCTGGAGCGCAACCGCTTCGCGCTGTCAACAAGACGCACCACGCGCTCGTCGACGGCGTCGCCGGGGTCGACATCGCCACCGTCCTGTTCGACGTCAAGCCGGTGCCCGAGCACGTCGAGGCCAGATTCGGCCTGGGTCCCGAAGCCGACTCCCTCCGCCGCCGAGATGGCCGCGATGGGAATCGCGGAAGTGGCCGAGGCGCCGATCAAGCTGACCCGCCGGGTGCTGCAGGGCGGCGTCGCATCCGCGCTCGAGCGCCCGCAAGGTCGCCGACTCGGCCGAGGCGCTCGGTGAGGTCGCGTGGAACTTCACCAACCCCGCGCCGGACGTGCCGCTGAACGTCGACATCGGCTCGCACCGGCGATTCGCGTGGAGCCGGGCGAGCCTCGAGGACTTCAAGCGGATCAAGAACGCTCTCGGCGGCACGGTCAACGACGTCGTGCTGACGGTCGTCAGCGGCGCACTGCGCAGCTGGCTTCAGGGGCGCGGCATACGCACCGAGGGGCTCGAGCTCCGCGCGCTCGTCCCGGTCTCGATCCGAGCCGAGGACGAGCACGGGCACCTCGGCAACAAGATCGCCGCGATGCGCGGGCCGCTTCCCGTTTACGTCGAGGACCCCGTCAAGCGGCTCGGGATCGTGCGCGCCTCGATGGACGACCTCAAGGACTCGAAGCAGGCGCTCGGCGCCGAGGTGATCTCGCGCATGAACGACTTCGCGCCTCCGACCCTGCTCGCCCAGGCCGCTCGGATCAACTTCTCGACGACCCTGTTCAACCTCATCGTGACCAACGTGCCCGGCCCGCAGATCCCGCTCTACGTGCTCGGCCGCGAGCTTCAGGACGTCTTCCCTGTCGCGTTCCTGCCGGAGCACCACGCGCTCGCGATCGCGATCATGAGCTACAACGGCACGACGAACTTCGGCCTGCTCGCCGACTACGACTCGATGGAGGATGTCGAGGAGATCGCCGAGGGCCTGAACCGCTCGCTGGCCGAGCTTCTCGAGGCCGCGATCGCGGTCGAGGCCCGCGCCCAAGCGGATCTCGCCGCAGGCGCCGACATCCCCGGCTAGCGCCTCTACAGCATCGCTAGCCTCGCGGCCGATGTCTGTTGGCGTCCAGATAGGGCTGCTGCTCTCGGTCGCCACGGCGCTGGCGTCGATCGTCGGCTTCCTCTACAAGCACCGCGGGGCCGTCGAAAGCCCCGACGTCGAGTGGCGCAGGCCCGTGTGGAGCACGTTCGTGCTCTTTCGCGTGCCCGCCTACAGCCTTGGCGTCGGGATCGCGCTGACCGGGTGGTTCTTCCACGTCGGCGCGCTCGCCCTGGCTCCGATCTCACTGGTTCAGGCGACGATCGCCGGCGGCCTCGTGCTCCTGACGGTCGTCGCGGACCGCTTCTTCGCCCACGAGGTGACGCGGCGCGAGTGGATCGGCGTCGCGCTCGCAGCTGCGGGGCTCGCCTTCCTCGCCGCGACGCTCGACGGCGGCGCGGACGAGGCGCACTCGGGCTATGACGGCGCACCCTTGCGATCTTCGTCGGCATCGTCATCGCCGCCGGAGTGGGCGTGGCGATCGGCGCGGGTGGCACCCGCAGGGCGGGGGTGCTGTTCGGCGCCTCGGCCGGCCTGCTCTGGGCGGCCTCTGACACCACGATCAAGGCCCTGAGCGACGCCCTCGGCGACGACAGTGTCTTCGCGATCCTGCTCAACCCGCTGGCGCTGCTGATCCTGGTCCTGTCGCTGGCCGGCCTGCTGGTCTCGGCCCGAAGCCTGCAGATCGGCCCGGTGGTGCCCGTGATCGCGGTGACGAGCGTCGCGGCCAACGCCCTCACGATCGCCGCCGGCCCGATCGTCTTCGGCGAGCCGATGCCCGAGGACACGCTCGGCCTCGCCGTCCGGATCCTCGCGTTCGCTCTGGTGATCGGGGCGGCGGCGCTGACGCCTCCACCCCTGGCCCTCGAGGAAGAGCTCGCCTAGGAACTAACGCTGTATTTGATGTGCGCCGCCCCTGGTGCCTCGAGGACCCGGGTCACCTCCAGATTCAGCTGACCGGGTTCGAAGCCCTCGAAGAGCCGCTCTCCGTCCCCGAGGAACAGCGGAGCGATCTGGAGGTCGATCTCATCGATCAGCCCAGCGGCCAAGTATTGGCGCGCGCAGCTCGCTCCGCCGGCGATCGAGATGTCCGTATCTGCGGCGACCGCCCTTGCCTCCTCGTGGGCGGCCTCGATGCCGCCCGTGACGAAATTGAAGGTCGTTCCTCCCTTCATCTCGACCGGTTCGCGCTCGTGGTGGGTGAGCACGAACACGGGGCAGTGGTAGGGCGGCTCATCGCCCCACCAGCCGGCCCACTCGGAGTCCCCCCACTCCCCGCGGACCGGGCCGAACATGTTGCGGCCCATGATCGTCGCGCCCATACCCGCCAGGATCTCCTCGCGGACCTGCGCGTTCGCCGGGTGTTCCGCGTTGGAGCCGAACATCCATTTGTGCAGATCCTCCCCGCCCCTGCCGAGCGGGTCGTCCTCATCCTGACCGGGCCCCGCGACGTATCCGTCGAGGCTCATCGTCATCGAAAGCTTGGTCTTGCTCATGGGCTCCACTCCTACGTTCGCGGTTTGGTGATGAAACTCCCGAGGAGCGGGAAACTAATCGCCCGGATTGCCGGCGGCCTAGTAGCCGAGCCCGGCTGCTTTGAGGGCCGCCTTTCGGTCGAGGTAGCCCTGGAACCGGACCACCCGTCCTCCACGCACGGCGACGACCGCCGCCGTCTTGGCTTCCAGCTCGATTCCACTGCCTTTCCCCCGCCGGAACTCATGCAGGAGGATCACGACTTCGTCACCGGCGTCCACAAACTCCTCTGCCTCAAAGCGGCGCTCTTCCCACGCCTCCAGATCCTGAGCCTCGAACGTCTCGTCGATCTCGGCCTGACCGTGGGCCACCTCGCCCTCCTGAATCCCGCCGACGGTGCCGCGAAACTCGACCTCGGGATCGATCAGGTGGGCCACCTTCGCCGGTGTCCCACCCTGGATGGCCTCCCAGGCCTCCCGCACGATCTCGACGTTCTCCTGAGACATCGCCCGCGCAGTATCGCGGCTTAGGGTTGTGCGCGTACGGCATAGGTCCAGAAGGGACCCGAGTGACCCACGGGGACCACTGATGCATGGAAAAGCACCAGGCGGGCGAATCAGCACGGCCCGTTGAGAGGAGAGCGCACGGACGCAGCGAAAACCAGATCAGTGCTTTCCCTTGCCCTGGCATTTCGCTCACTGCGGCGGGCCGTCGCCGCCGTTATGCACGACCCCGAGACCAGGGCGCTGCCCCTCGTCGCGGGTGCGCTGCTGCTCACGGGGACCATCTTCTACTGGCGAACCGAGGACTGGACAATCATCGAGTCCCTCTACTTCTCGGTTGTGACGCTGACGACGGTCGGCTACGGAGACCTCCATCCGACAAGCGCTGGAACGCAGATTTTCACGATCATCTACATCCTCACCGGGCTGGGGGTGTTCGTCGCGTTGCTGGCCTCGGTGGCGGAGAAATACATCGAGCTGAAGTCCGAAGGCAGCGGTGCCCGAGACCGCCTCCGGTCTCGCCGTCGCCGCGACGGGCCAGCCGAGGCCGGACCGTCTGGGCGTCAGTAGCCCGAGCGCGAACTTCGCGTCCTCGGACATCATGTCCGGGGACCACGGCGGGTCGAAGACCATCTTCGGGTGCACCTTCGCCACGCCGTCGAGGTCGCCGACGAACTCGCGCATCTGCTCGGAGACCTGGGGGCCGATCGGGCAGGCGGGGGTGGTGAGCGTGAAGGTGACGAAGACCTCCTCGCTCTCGAGCTCGACGTCGTAGACGAGGCCGAGTGAGACGAAGTCGAGACCCAGCTCGGGGTCGATGACCTCTTCCAGCGCCTCGTAGACCTGTTCTTCGGTTGGCATCGCTCTAGAACCCCCAGTTCGGGTTGACTTGCTTTTCGGGCGCGGGGCGCGTGTCGCCTGCGTCGGGTCCCGGCCGCGCATCGAGACCGGTGCCGGAAGGCGGGTTCGCAGGCGGAATCCCGATCTTCACGACCTGCCACTCGCCGTCGGACTCGGCCGCGATCCAGGTGACTCCCGGCTGCTCGCGGGCGAGCTCGTCGCGCCTGCTCTCTGCCTCTTCGCGTGTCATGCAGACAGGATACGAAGGCGGCGAGCGTCGCGCCATGGATAGCCTTGCAGGCGTGGCCCTGCTGCTCATAGCCGTCTTCATCGTCGTCCCGATCATCGAGCTGTACGTGATCATCCAGGTCGGCGGCTCGATCGGGGTCGGTCCCGACGATCTTCCTGCTGCTCTTGGACAGCATCCTCGGCGCGCTGCTGCTCCGCTCGCAGGGCCGCTCGGCCTGGGTGGCGCTGAACCGCGCGCTCGCCGAGAGCCGCATCCCCGCCAAGGAGGTGCTCGACGGCGTCCTGATCATCTTCGGCGGCGCGCTGCTGCTCACGCCCGGGTTCATCACCGACATCTTCGGGCTGCTGCTCCTGATCCCGCCGACGCGCGCGATCGTGCGCGGGTTCCTGAAGCGCTTCGTCGGCGGCCGCTTCACGGCCGGCCCCCGCGCCGCGGCCTGGGGCTACGGCCGGGTCCAGGGCCGCCGCGCGCGGCCCGCGGGCCCGAGCCGACGCAGGGCCCGGGCCGTGTCGCCGACGCAGAGCCGCTTCGCCAGGACCCGATCTTCGGGGACTTCGACTGGACGCAACCCCGAGCGCGGCCCGCAGCCCGACGACATCGAGGGAACCGCCCACGAGGTGCGCGACGACGACGGCCTGCCGCCGGGCGAAGGTCGAGGCGAGCTTCCCGGGCATGAGCGCGGATGAGCGTGGCGGGGGCGCTGGTCTGCGGTTTCGCCGACGAGGCCTCGCAGGTCGCCGGCGTCGCCTGGTCGATCGCGGGCGCGCAGCGGCGCTGGTCGCTCTCGGGGCGCAGCAGCGACACCGGCGCGTCGGCTCGTGAACGTCGAGCGGGTCGACGCGGGCGCCCGGTTCAGCGACGCGAGCTCGGCGGTGCGCGCTGGGACGTGGAGCTCGCAGCGCGAACGAGCGTCGACCTCGGGGGCGGCTCGGCCGCGGCGCTGTGCGAGGCATCGATCTCGATCTCGGGCCCCGGCGGCGACGAGCAGGTCGACGGGCCGACGGCCACCTGACGCAGCTGGAGCTCGGACCCAGCCGAGGGCGCCGCGCTGATCCGACACCTCGACGGTCCCGACCGCAGACGGCGGCCTCATCCTGCTGACCGCCGACCGCGCCCGCCGGCAGCGGCGATCACGCGGCCGAGCGGACCTCGGCCTGGCTGCTCGACGCGAGACGGCGCCACACCCTTCGTCGAGGCGCTGCTCTCGACCCAGTACGACGCCGGACGGCCGACCCTCGCGCGTCGGCCTCGAGCTCTGGCCGGACGACCCCGACGCGCCGGCGATGCGCGCGGCAGGCGCCGACCCGGTCCGTGAGCGCGGATCGGGTTCGAACGGCGTCTCAGCCGCGCTGCTGCACACCTCCGCTGAGGGCACCACCGGCATCGGCGACTACCTGATCGTGCGCCGCGATGGCTGAGTCCGTCCCCGCACCGGGGCGATCTCGGTCGTGATCTCGGACTTCGGCGGCGTGCTGACCTCGCCGCTGATCGAGTCGTTCGCGTCGGTCCAGGACGAGACCGGGATCCCGATGGAGGAGCTCGGCAAGGCGATGTCGCGGATCGAGGCCGAGGACGGCGTCCACCCCCTGTTCGAGCTCGAGACGGGCCGGATCACCGAGGTGGACTTCCTCGACCGGCTCGCCGACGCGCTCGAGCCGGCGATCGGCCACCGGCCCGAGATGCACCGCTTCGCCGAGATCTACTTCGAGGCCCTCAACCCGAACGAGCCGATGATCGAGCTGATGCGGGACCTGCAAGGCCGCCGGCTACCGGATGGCGATGCTGACCAACAACGTCCGCGAGTGGGAGGCGCGGTGGCGCTCGATGCTCCCGGTCGACGAGATCTTCGAGCTGGTCGTCGACTCGGCCTTCGTCGGCTGCCGCAAGCCCGACCCCGAGATCTACGAGCTCACGCTCGAGCGCCTCGGCGGCCCCGACCCGGGCGCCTGCCTCTTCATCGACGACATCGAGGCGAACATCGACGCCGCCCGCGCCCTCGGTCTGCGCGCGGTCCACTACCGCGCGCCGGGCCAGGCGATGGAGGAGATTCGCGGGGCGCTGCAGAGGCCGGCGTGAGCCCGGAACTGGGTAGGACGCAGGGAGGGCGAGGAAGCGAGCGCACGCCTAGTGCGTGAGCGAGGCGCCCGACCGAGGACGCCGCCAGGCGCCGGTGTGCAGCGACCTCAGCTCAGTTGTCGCAGCCGGCGCGGTCCCAGATGTAGAGCTCGGTCGCCTCGCGCGCGAGCTCCATCAGGCCGGGGCTGCGAGAGCCACTCGAGCACGGTGTCGAGGGCGCGCTCCTCGCTGATGCCCTCCTCGAAGGCCTCCTCGCCGCGGAAGCCGGCGGCGAGCTTGAGGGCCTCGCGGCGGTGCTCGCCGAGGCGAGTCGAAGGCGCCCATCAGGAAGTCGCGGTTGGGGACCGGCTGGCCGCCGACCTCCATCGAGCCGTGCCAGGCGGCGAGCATCGAGATGTCGTGCTCGTCGAGCTCGGCGATGGCCTTGGCGTAGTGGTCCTCGAGCTCGCCGTCGGGGATCTCGTCCACCCAGGCGCGGACGGCCTCGCCCAGGAGCTGGCGGCGCGCCTCGCGGCCGACGGAGTCGGCGATCGCGCGAATGGCGTCTGCGGGGTCTACGAAGCAAAGTGTCATGTCAGTTCCTGTTCTCCTCCGGTGACTTACGTTCTGTGAGCCTGGCGCAAAGTTAGAGTCGCCCCCCGACGGCAAAACGGACGCCGGGGTTTCCGCGCGTTATCCGCACTACGGTGGGGTGCGATGACGCTTTCGCTGATCGTCGGGCCGCCGAACTCGGGGCGCACGGGCCGCGTGCTCGACGGCTTTCGCGCCGCGCTTTCGCGCGATCCGGTGCTCGTCGTGCCGACCCTCGACGACGCCGAGCGCTTCGAGACCGAACTGACGACGCGGCGGGGCCGCGGTGCTCGGGGCGACCGTCTGCACCTTCGACCGCCTCTTCGACCTCGTCGCTCAGGCGGCGGAGGTCCATACGCCCCCGCCCCTGAGCGCGGTCCAGCGAACCCGCGTCGCGCGCGAGGCGGTCGAACGCACCGACGGCCTGCGGCTGCTCGCCGCCTCCTCCTCGCAGGCGGGGTTCGCGGCGGCGCTCGACGACCTCGTCGGCGACCTGCAGGCGGCGCGGGTGGACCCGGGGACGCTCGCCGAACGCGGCGCCGAGGCCGGGCCGTACGAGACGCGAGGTCGCGCGCGCTCTACGCGTCGTACTGCGAGGTCCGCGACGAGCTCGGCCGCGCCGACGCCCACACGCTCGCGGCGGCTGCCATCGCCGCACTCTCCGAGCGCCCCGAGGCCTGGGGAGCGCGCCCGGTCTTCCTCTATGGCTTCGACGACCTGACCGTCGAGCAGCTCGACCTGGTGAGGGCCCTGCTCGGAGCCGACCGACGTGACGGTCGCCCTTCCATGGGAGGACCGCGACGTGCTCGCGGCCGCCCGCGGCGCCCTGTTCGCAGAGCTCCGCGAGGTCAAGGACGTCACCGTGGAGGAGCTCGGACCCGAATCCCGAGTTCACGCGACAGCCGTTCGCTGTTCGAGGTCGAGCGACGCTTCGGGGAACCGCCGGAGGGGCGGGACGACCCGATCCCGGCCGACGGCGGCATCGAACTGCTCGCGTCGGCCGGTGAGCTCGCGGAGGCCGAGGCCGTCGGCGGCGCGATCGCCGGGCTGCTTGACGAAGGCACCCCCGCCGGTGAGATCGCTGTCGTGCTGCGCAAGCCCGAGGCGCTCGGCCCCCTCTACCGGCGGGTACTCGCGCGCTTCGGGATCCCCGTCGCCGTCCAGGCCGACCTCGACGTCACCCGCACGCTCACCGGCGCCGGGGTCATCGCCCTGCTGGAGGCGGCCGTCGGCGCCGAGCGCGCCGAGGACGTGCTCGCCTACCTGCGCACCCCCGGACTCGACTCGCCCGGCCGCGTCGACTGGTTCGAGCGCAGGATTCGCCGGGGCAGGCTGCAGCGGAGCCGATGAGGCGATCGAAGACTGGAACTCGGGCGAGAACCGTCGCCGGCTCGCCGAGATCGAGCGGCTGCGCGAGGCCTCGGGCGCCGAGCTGCTGCAGGAGGCCGCGCAGCAGGCGCGGTGGATCGCCGAAGGCGCCCAGCGCGGACAGGGTGCTGTGGCCGGCGACGACCGCTCGCTCGAGCTGCGAGCGGGGGCAGAGATCGAGCGCGCGCCTTCTCGAGCTCGCCGACCTCGGGCTCGCGGTCGATCCCGCTCGGCTCGCCGCCACCGTGGCCGAGCTGACGGTCCCGCTGTGGCGCGGGCCGACCGAGGGCCGCGTCCGGGTGATCAGCCCGTATCGCGCCCGGGCCCGCCGGGTCGAGCACCTGTTCCTGTGCTCGCTTCAGGACGGTGACTTCCCGCGTCGCGACAGCGGCGGCCCCCTCCTCTCAGATGACGCGCGCGCTGCACTGGCGTTGCGGCCCCGGGTCAGGGCCGAGGACGAGGACCGTTACCTGTTCGCGGTCGCGCTTTCGCGGCCGAAGACGAGCCTCTGGCTCTCGTGGCGCCTCGCGGACGACGAAGGCGGCGCGACCGCGCGCTCGCCGTTCGTTGACGAGGTCCGAGAGCTGCTCGACCCCCCGCTCCCGGACGACCTCGCGCTCCGCGATGAACAGCTCGCCGCAGAGGCCGGAGGCCGCGGCATCGCTGAGTCGGTGTTCGCTCCCGGCTCGGCGCCGAGCGAGGACGAGCTCGCGCGCGCCCTGGCGTCGAGGGTGGGCGCGGCGGCCGCCGGGTCCGAGCCGGGGCTCGACGGCACCGGGGACGAGCTGCGCGCGCGGGTCTCCGCGCGCCTCGCGACGGCCGCGGAGGCGACCGCGAAGGCGCGCCGCGAGCCCGGTCCCATGTCGCTGCCGGCCGTGCGCGACGAGATGGCCGCGAAGTCCCTGTTCGGCCCCTCGACGCTCGAGGAGTTCGCGACCTGCCCGTACCGGTGGTTCGTCCAGCACGAGCTGAAGCCGCAGGGGATCGAGCCCGAGAGCGACGCCCTCACGTCGGGGCAGGTCGCGCACCGCGTGCTGGAGGCCCTCTACCGCGAGCGCCCCGGCGGCCAGGCCCGCCCGACCCCGGCGTCGCTCGAGCAGTGGCGCTCGCGGGCGATCGAACTGATCGAGGAGATGGGAGCGAAGTGGCTGCCCCGCGAGCGCTCCACGACCGCCGCGACGCTGCGTCGGACCGAGGGCCTGGTCCTGGCATTCGTGACCGACGAGGCGGCGACAAGCGTCCCCTTCGAGCCCGACGTCGACCTGTTCGAGGCGAGCTTCGGCCTCGACCGAAGCGACAAGCCCGCGTTCGAGGTCGCTGACGGCGCCGCGATTCACGGCCAGATCGACCGCATCGACCTCGGTCCCTCCCGTGAGGCACTGGTGCAGGACTACAAGTCGTCGTCGAAGGTCGAGGGCGGCAAGGGCATGCTCGACCGGGGCAAGCTCCAGCTCCAGCTCTACATGCTGGCCGTGCGCGAGCTCTGGGGGCTCGAGCTCGCGGGCGGCGTCTACCGGCCGCTCGGGGGCACCGGAAACCGCCAGCCGAAGGGCCTGCTTCGCAAGGAGCTGGCCGACGACCTCGCGCCGCTCGACCCGAGACCCAATGACCACCTGGCCGACGAGGACTTCGAGCGAGGCGCTCGGGGACGCTCGCGAGCGTGCCGGTGCGATCGTCGGCGAGATCCACGCCGGCGACATCGGCCGCAGGCCGCTCAACGGCAAGTGCCCCGAGTACTGCTCCTTCCAGCCGATCTGCCGGCGCGAGCGCGGGCTGATCGAGGAGGAGCCGGCCAGCGAGGACGAGGGCGACGAATGAGCGACGCTCCGCTGCGAACCGACCAGCAGCTCGAGGCGGTCCGCGACCCCGCGCGCGACGTGTTCCTGCGGGCGGGGGCCGGAACGGGCAAGACGACGGTGCTCGTCGACCGCTTCTGCACCGCGGCGCTCGACCCCGAAGTCGGAGTAGAGCGGATCCTCGCCTTCACGTTCACCGAGCGCGCGGCCGACCAGCTGCGCCGGCGCGTGCGCGCCGAGCTCGCGCGGATGGCCTCCGAGACCACCGAGCCGGAGCTGCTCGAGAGGCTCCGCGAGGCCGAGCAGAAGACTGAGCGGGCATGGATCTCGACCATCCACGGCTTCTGCCGCCGCGTGCTCGCGTCCCACCCCGCAGCGGCCGGGATCGACCCTCGCTTCCGCGTCCTTGACGAGGCGGAGGCCGACCGGCTCGCCGAGCGCGCCTTCGACGCCGCCCTGGACGAGCTCGTGGCGGGTGGCGATCCCGAGGCGCTCGAGCTCGCGGCCTCGAACTGGCGCCGCACGCTGATCGGGATGACCCGCAGCGCCTACGACGAGCTGCGCAGCCAGGGCAGCGTCAAACCCGCGCTTCCCGATCCCCCGAGCGTCGACCCGGCAGAGCGGATCTCCGGACTCATCGCGGCAGCCGAGCGCGCCGCGGAAGCTTGCGAGGAGGCAAGCACCGCGAAGGCCCTCGTCGAACCTCGAGCGGATCGGCCGCGCCGCCACGCTCGACCCTGCCGCCGAGACCTCGATGGAGCTGCTGGAGGAGCTCTCCTCGACTGAAGCTGGAGGGCGGCGGCCAGCTCTTCAAGGGTGACGAGGCCGTGGCCTACAAGCGCGCCCTGGAGCGCGCCCGTGCCGCCATCGCGGGGGTGGTGATGGCGGACGCCTACGAGCAGCTTCGCGAGCTGGTCGCGGCTTTCGGGACCCACTACGAGCGCCTGAAGGCCGCCCGCTCGGCCCTCGACTTCGAGGACCTGCAGCTGCAGGCCGTGGCTCTGCTGACCGGCAACGAGCGCCTGCGCGAGCGCTACCGCGAGCAGTTCCGCCACCTGATGGTCGACGAGTTCCAGGACACGAACGCGCTGCAGCTCAGCCTGGTCGAGCGCGCTCCGCGGCCCCGACACGCGGCTGTTCGTCGTCGGCGACGAGTTCCAGTCGATCTACGGCTTCCGCCACGCCGACGTCGACGTCTACCGGCGCGAGCACGCGCGCTTCGCCGGGGGCGCCGAGCCGAACGGCGTCGCGCTCCCCCTCACCGGCAACTTCCGCTCGGCGCCCGAGATCGTCGCTGCGACGAATGCGATCGGCGTCAACGCTGCTGAACGGGTTCGAGCCGCTCAGCGCGGGCGTGGCAGAGCCGCCTCCCGGCGAGGGCGACCCGATCGTCGAGCTCGCTCTCGTGAAGGACGACAAGAAGGGCTGGGACGACGCCACCGTGGAGCTGCCGCGGCCCCCCGACGACCCGAGCCCGGCGCCGAAGGTCGCCGAGGCGCAGGGTGCTCGCGTCGAGGCTTCGCGAGCTCGCTGACGCCGGCGAGGATCCGGCCGAGATGGTGGTGCTGCTGCGCGCGTTCACCCACGTCGCGGCCTACGAGCGGGTTCTCTCCGAGGCCGGCCTCGATCCCTACGTCGTCGGCGGCCGCGGGTTCTGGTCCCAGCAGCAGGTCGAGGACATGCGCGCCCTCCTCGCGGTGATCGCGAACCCGCTCGACGACGAGGCGCTCTTCGGCGCGCTCGCCTCGCCGGCCGGAGGTGCGGTGCTCCCCGACACGCTCTGGCTGCTGCGCGCGGCGGCCAGCTCGCCCCCGCGCGAGGAGGGCCAGCGCGAGCGCACCAACCACATCTGGCCGCTGCTCCGCGACCTCCACGCCGAGGGCGCCCCGAGCCCCGAGAACGGGTTCGCAGATCGGGCCGCGAGGATCCCCGACGACGAGCTCGCGCGGCTGAACGCTTTCACGGCCACCGTCATCGACCTGAGACGGCGCGGGAGCCGAGGGTGGGCTCGAGACGCTCGTCGAGAGCGCGGCGAGCGCGTTCGGCTACGACCTCGCGACGCTGATGCGCGACCACGGCCGCGAGCGCTGGGCGAACGTGCGCAAGCTGATGCGGCTCGCGCGGGAGTTCGAGTCCCGCGAGGGCCCTGACCTCGTCGCGTTCATCGACTACCTCGGCTCGCGCGCGGCGAGCCGCGACCGCGAGGCCGAGGCCGCGACGCGCGCCGAGGGCCACGCCGGCGTCAGGCTGATGACGGTCCACGCCGCGAAGGGCCTCGAGTTCGAGGTCGTCGCCGTCCCGGACCTCGGGCGCAACCTGAACCTGGGTTGGGTCCCGTTGCGCGTCGAGGCCGGAGCGGAGGGCCCCGACGAAGACGAGGCGGCACGGGTCGGCGTTCAGCTCGGTCGGCTCGGCCGGCCCTCTGAGCGGCTGCACGACTACGAGGAGCTCACCGAGCGTGCCGCCGACCGCGGCGCCGAGGAGGAGGCGCGGCTCGCCTACGTCGCCGCGACCCGGGCGAAGCGCCGGCTGCTGCTCAGCGGGACCTTCAGCGACAACGGGGTCAAGACAGAAGGAGGATCTCGGGCGCAGGCCCATCGCCGTGCAGCTGATCCGAACGCTGCTCGACCGCGATCCGGCCTCGCGCGTGCTCGAGATCGCGCCCGCCGCCGACGGCGCGCCCAGCGGGCGGATTGCGGTCCGGCTGTTCGAGCCGGAGCCCGGCATGGGTGCCGCGCTGACGCCGGCTCCCCCCGCCGTCGCCGCGGCCATCCCCGTCGAGCCGGGCAGTCCTCCGCTCGGCCGGCCCGACCCTCCTCCCGCGCTCGCCGGCGGCCTCTCCTACTCGGCCCTGTCGGGCTTCGAGCGTTGCGGCTTTCGCTTCTACGCGGAGCGGGTGCTCGGCATCTCGGGTTCCGAGCGGCCCGTGGCCCAGCCGGACTCCGAAGCGGGCGAGGAGAAGGCGGGCGCGCCCGTCGACGCCCGCCACCGCTTCGGGCCCGGCGTCGCGGTGCACGCCCTGCTCGAGTGGAGCGCCCGCCACGGCTGGCAGCAGCCGGGGGCCGAGCAGGCTGAGCGCGGCGCTGCGAGAGCAGGGCCTCGAGCCCGCCGAGAGCGAGGAGCTGGCCGCTCGCGCCCTCGAGCTTGTCGGCGCGTGGCTCGCCTCCCCCCTGCGGGCGGAGCTCGAGGGCGCGAAGGTCAGCGCCGAGGTCCCGTTCGTGCTGTCGGTCTCAGACACCCTGATCCGCGGTTCGATCGACCTGCTTGCCGAGCTGCCCGACGGCCGAGTCGTGGTCGTCGACTACAAGACCGATCGCCTGCACGGAGAGCGGGCCCGCGGAAGCGGCATCCCGCTACGAGGTCCAGCGCGACATCTACGCGCTCGCGGCGGCTGCTCGCGCCGGTCGGTCGAGACTGTCTACGTGTTCCTCGAGGAACCCGGCGCGCCCGCGCGGACCCAGTTCGCGGCCGCGGAGCTCGAGTCGGCCCGCGGCCGGATCGAGGCGCTGCTGGCCGAGCTGGCCCGAGGCGACTTCCCGGTCACCGACCGCCCGCATCGCCGGCCTCTGCCACGACTGCCCTGCCCGCGAGCGGCTCTGCAGCCACACGATCGATTCGCAGATGCGCGACGACCCAGACCCCCCTATCGAGCCACCGACAGGCCATGCAGAAGCCCCCACGCCCGCGTCGCAACCCGCCGCCCCCGAAGACGGAGCGGAGGAGTCGGCGGATGAGGGCGACCAGATGTCGCTGCTCTAATGACCTGGTGAGCCTCGGCGTCTTCGCATACGGCTCACTGGTCGCCCCCGAGAGCGCGGCGATGACCCTCGGGCGACCGGTCGAGCTCTACCCGGCGAGCCTCAGCGGTTGGAGGCGCCGCTTCTCGCAGGCCCGCGACAACCTCACCTGCGAGAAGACCTTCGAGCTCGACGACGGCGTGCGCCCCGAGTGGGTCCTCGGCCTCAACGTCGAGCCCGGCGAGGACGACGCCGGCCCTATCAATGGCGCGGTCATCGAGCTCACCGAGCCCGAGCTCGAGCGCTTGGCGATCCGCGAGATCCGCTACGACCCGATCGACGTCAGCGACGAGATCGCCGGGCCATCCCTCCCTGACACCGTGATCACCTTCAGCGCCAAGCCCAGCCACTTCGCCGCCGAGCCCCCCGTCGGCGCCGTGATCCTCGCCACCTACACGCGAGCCGTGGAGGGAGCCTTCGACGACCTCGGCCCCGACGACCTCGCGACCTACCGAGTGACCACGGGCCCGTACCCCGTCGAATGCGTCGAAGCGACGCTGGTCAAGGACCAGATCCCGGACGGAAACCCCCGCCGCTGGTAACGCGGAGCGGGCTTACGCCCGGGAGGCTTGGAGCGCGATCAGCCCGGCGGAGACGGCGACGAGGCAGCCGCCGATGATCAGGCCGGTTGAGTCGGTCGCGATGCCGATGATGAGGGCGACTGCTGCGCAGGCGAGGATGAAGAGCGCGCGTCCCATGCTCAGGCCTCGTGCCAGCGACGGGCCCAGTCGCGCATGGCGCCCATCACGGGCTTCAGGGAGTCGCCCTTGCGGGTGAGGTCGTAGGTGACGCGGACACGGGCGCCCGCGTGGACCTCGCGACGGACGAGACCGGCGCGTCTCGAGCTCCTTGAGGCGGGTCGAGAGCAGGCGGTCGGACATGCCGGGGACGGCCTCCTTCACGTCGGCGAAGCGCATCGGGCCCTCGTCGGCGAGGGCGTAGAGGATGGCGCCCGCCCAGCGCCGGCCGATCAGCTCGACCGCGGCGTGGAAATGCGGGCATACGTGTTTTGGCTCTGTCCCCGCGCCATTCGGCCTCATGGCTCGCGGACCCGCCCTGTTCAGATCTCACCTAGGGTCGAGCTTACCAATGGTAATCGCGGCGAAGCCGCCGTTTCTCAGCCGGTGCAGGGACCGGTGTCGACCTCGCCCGCCGAGTCCTCGAGAGCAGCCGCGACGACGTCGTTCGGGACCCCGTAGCCGCCCGGCGTCCTTCGAGACGGTCGAGGCGAACACGGTCGTGAGCACCCTGCCGCTGCCGTCGACCATCGGCCCGCCCGGAGTTGCCGCTCCGGACCTCGCCGCGCAGCGCGGTCAGCTCGCGGCGCAGCGGGCCGTGGCCGTAGGAGTCCTCGCTGTCGACGATCTCGGTATTGCCGAGCCGGGCAGGCGCGATCGAGAGCGGGCCGTTCTCGGGGTAGCCGACACGGCGCCCTGGGTGCCGCTCGCGGCGAGCTCGGCGCCAGCGGCAGCGGCGCCGCATCGAGGCCGTCGACGCGCAGCAGCGGCGAGGTCGTTGGAAGGGTCGTAGTGGACCGGGGTCGCGTCGAGGCGCGAATCGTCGTCGCTCGTCGAGCTCACGGTCGTGTCGTCCTCGCCCGCGACGACGTGGGCGTTGGTGACGACCAGCCCCGGTGCGGCGACCCAGCCGGAGCCCGAGACGCCGAGCCCGCAGGCGGTGCCGAGCACGCGAACGACGCCGGCCGACGGCCCCGCGGACCTCGGGGTCGCCGACGATCGGCTGCGTCGGGCGGCCCGACGCCCGGGTCGGGCCCCTCGATGGCGACTGCCCGGGTCGATCCGGTTGAGCGCGTTCAGCAGGTCGCCGGAGGGCGGGAACGACTCGTTCAGCGCCCGCAGGATCGTCGAACGCTGCACCGAGCGCCGCAGCTCCTTGGCGCCGGGTGCGTTCAGCGCGACCGCGCCGAAGAGCCAGGCGAGAGCGAGCCCGAGCGCCGCCAGCAGCAGCGCGCCGCCGAGCGCGTCGAGCGCGCGCGCAGCCCGCCGCTCCGATGGAGAAGCCGCCCGCGCAGGCCGTGGGCGAGGCTCTCGAGCGAGACGGCGGCGACCCCGCCGATCAGCAGCGCCCCGGCGAGCGCAGTCGCCGGCGCGTACGGGGACTCGGAGCCGTCGACCAGCAGCTCGGGGCCGAGGCGCGCGCCGAGCAGCGCGCCGGCGACGAAGCCGACCAGGCTCAGCAGCCCCACGATCAGGCCCTGCCGGTAGCCCCAGAAGGCCATCAGCAGCGCGAAGGCGACGATCAGCCAGTCGAGTCCCGTCACTGGCCGGAATACAAGCAGCCCGAGGCCGGCATCGCCGTTGCGGAGCCGAGGTCACGCTACCGACTACCTTTCTTGCGTGACCCCTCGCCGAGGCAGGAGCGACCACGCCCAGGCGCGAGCGACGCCCGGATCCGCCGCGCCGACGACGGGGTAACGGCGAGAACGGCGTCGAAGCAGCCGCCGCGCCCCCCGAGCGAGCGCCGGCGGCGCCTGCGCCACCGCGCGGCTCCGATCGCGCTCGCCGCCGGCGTCGCCTTCAGCGTCGGCGCTGATCAGCGCGGCGGGCTCGCCCGAGGAGGACGCCGCCAACCGCTTCGTCGAGGCGTGGGCAGACCAGGACTTCGCCGCGATGCACGCTGAGCTGACGAGCGAGTCCCAGGCGCAGTACCCGGTCGAACAGTTCGCCGCCGCCTACAACGAGGCCGCAGGCGGCGTCGACTGCCGACACGATCGACCCCGGCGAGGCCAGCGGCCCCGACGACGACGTGATCACGATGGAGGTCGGGGTCCGGACCGAGGTCTTCGACCAGGTCGACGGCGAGCTCGAGATCCCCTTCCGCGACCAGAAGATCGTCTGGGCGCCGCACCTCACCTTCCCCGGCTTGGCCGAGGGCGAGCGCGTCGGGCGCAGGCTGACGCTCGGCGACCGCGCCGCGATCGTCGCCCAGGACGGCACGCCGCTGGCCGAGGGCCAGGGCACGCAACCGCAGACTCGCCGCCTCGGCTCGGCCGCGATCGACGTCACCGGCGCGGTCGGTGCCCCCGACGCCGAGCTGCAGGCCCAGGTCGAGTCGCTCGGGCTACCCCGGCGACCAGGAGACTGGCGTCAGCGGGCTCGAGCTCGCGTTCAACTCGCGCCTCGCGGGCACCCCCGGCGGCGAGCTGCTCGCCGTCGCCGACGGGACCGACCTCCCCGACGTACCCAAGGGCACCGAGGGGCGCGTGCTCGCGACCGCCGAGCAGACGCCCGGTCAGCAACGTCCAGACGACGATCGACCCGGACCTGCAGGAGGCGACCGTCGCCGCGCTCGCCGGGCGCTCCGGCGGGGCGGTCGTCCTCGACGCGCGCACCGGCGCGGTCAAGGCGCTGGCCGGCTCGGCGTATTCGCTCCTGCAGCCGCCCGGTTCGACCTTCAAGGTGATCACCGCCACGGCCGCTCTCGAGGACAACAAGGTGAAGCTCGACGACGAGTTCGACTTCGTCACGGAGATCAACCCCTCTCCCGACACGGGCGCTCGCGTGATCGAGAACGCCCACGACGAGCTCTGCGGCGGCACGTTCGAGGAGACCTTCGCCGAGTCGTGCAACACCGTCTTCGCGCCGCTCGGCGTCCAGGTGGGAGCCGAGAAGCTCGTGGCCGAGGCCGAGGAGTTCGGCTTCAACACCGAGCCGACCCTCTACGACGACGCAGGCCACCGCGGCGACCAAGCCGCCGCCGCAGGAGATGCCCTCGACCTTCGACGAGACCGGAACGGAGCTGTCGGTCTCGGCCATCGGCCAGGGCACCGTTCTGGCGACTCCGCTGGGGATGGCCTCGGTGGCGCAGACGATCGCAAACGGCGGCGTCCGTTCCCCGACCCCGATCGTGTCGGACCCCGAGCTGCAGTCGGCGGCCCAGCCCGTCCAGGTGACGTCGAAGGAGAACGCGCGCGTGATGCGCTCGCTGATGGAGGCTGTCGTCGACTACGGGACCGGGTCCGCTGCGGCGATCTCGGGCGTGCAGGTGGCGGGCAAGACCGGCACCGCCGAGCTCGGCCCGAAGCCGAACCAGCCTGATCCCGGCCC
The DNA here is from genome assembly GCA_963820665.1 of uncultured Solirubrobacterales bacterium. Lineage (GTDB taxonomy): Bacteria > Actinomycetota > Thermoleophilia > Solirubrobacterales > 70-9 > CAVUAT01. Next base: position 670,658 of record CAWGAL010000004.1, read on the forward strand.
GCTCGCCCCGGGGCAGGAGGCCCCCGACCCCGAGCAGATCGTGGACGCCTGGTTCATCGCCTTCGCACCGGCTCGCAAGCCGAAGATCGCCGTCGCGGTGATGCTCGTCGACGCCGACGGCGACGGCGGTGAGGTGGCGGCGCCGATCGCCCGCGAGATCCTCGCGGCCGGCAGCTAGCCCGAGCTAGGGAAGCGCCAGCGCAACCGCCACGACGCCGAGCACGGCGCCGATCGCCGCCAGCAGCCCGCCGAGCGTCTCGAGCCCGAGCCCGAGCGGGATCCCGACTGCGACGAGCGCGGTGCCGGCCGCGAGCAGGCGCCACCACGCGACCTCGCCGGGGGCCTCATGCGAAGCGCTGCGCAGGCTGAGAAGCGTCGCCACGGCCATCGCCGTGAGACCGACGAGCGCCCCGGTGAGGCCGAAGAAGCCGACGAGCACCAGCACGGAACCGGCGCCGGCGAGAAGGAGCACCGCGCGCAGCTGCAGCTCGGACACGGCGACGGCAGGAACTAGATGTCCAGCTCGATCAGGCCCTCTTCGCCCTCGGCCAGGAGGATCAGCTCGAGAGGCCTGTTCGCAGAGACGTCCTGGTCGACGAGGAACAGGATGACCGCGCCCTGCGCGGGGCCGCTGGCCGCCGCGCTGTCGGGAGTCGGGACCTCATCCGCCGGCCGGGATCAGGCCGTTCAGCTCGAACCCGAACAGCGGATCGATTTCGAGCGGCCGGTAGACCTCCTCGGTGGTGTCCTCGACGCGAATCTCGGACGAGCCGGGGAGTCGAAGGTCATTGTCGCCCTCGTTCTCCACCGCCATGAAGACCGCCAGGTAGTCCTGGTCGGGGGTGTCGACGGGGAGGCCGCGAAGGTACTGCGCGTCCTCGATGTCCTCGGGATTGAGGAAGCGGGTCAGCGTCACGTTGAAGCGCAGGTCGCCGAGCTCGAGCGGCTCGCCCTCGACGACAGCGGTGATCTCCTCGCCGTCGACGAGCTCGGTCTCCTCCTCGGCTCCGCAGGCGGCGACGCCCAGGGACAGGGCGACGGTCGCCAGCAGGGCCAAGAAGGCTCTATTTCTGCCCCGGCCCGGGTTCATCAGGGGCGAGAGTCTATCCGCAGGCCATGCCCGGCGATGCTCAGGGCAAGCCTGTCGGGCGGCGGTCGCCGCCCGCGACGCCCACGCGCTCGGGCGCGGGAACCGAGGACTCGAGCTGCTCGGTCAGTCGCCGAAGCGCCTTGCGCCAGCGGCGCTTCCACCAGCCGCCGGCCCGCATCTGCCGGACCTTGTCGAGCGGATGGGACGGCTCGGTCCAGAACGTGAGGGTGACATCGGTGGGCGTGCCCTCGCCGCCGCTGAGCTCCCAGGAGGTGCGGATCGGGATCCGGTCCCAGCGGCCGCCATGTCCGTGCTCGCGGATCGTGTGCGGGCGCTCGGCCGCGTCGATCACCGTCTCCATGAACTTCAGGCCGCCGGGCGCGCCGACGTGGAAGCGAGCCGCCGGCGCCGCGGCCAGACGCGTCGATGCGCTCGAGGTGCAGATCGGTCACGAAGTGGTCCGTCCAGGCCGGGCGGCGCGAGAGGTCGCAGATCTCGTCGAAGACCCGCTCGCGAGGGGCGTCGATGGTTGTCGTCAGCGAGATCGGCCCCAAAGCGCCGCAATTCTATCTGCGCCGCCCGAGAAGGTCGGACTTTGCGGACAACGGGGAGCCCTCCCGTCGCCCATCGATGCTGCGGAGGTACGATTGTGGGTACTCCATGGCGACCATCGGACACAGCACAGAGGCGGTCCAAGGGGCCGGAGAGCAGGCCGAGGCGGGCTCATTCGTATGCCTCGAGTGTTCGCTGCCACTCGCGCTCGAGCACGCGGATTCGCTGCCGAGCTGCTCGAACTGCGGCGGCACGCGGTTCAAGCGGGCATCGATCTTCACCGAGCAGCCGACGCTGACGCACGCCGCCGTCGGCGCGCGCACCGAGGTGCCCGCGGGCTGGCTCGAGCGGGTCCGCGCCTCCATCGCCGAGCCGGGCAAGTACCTGGCGGTCCACCTGTCCGGCGACGCCCGAGTGTTCGCGCTCGACGACGGCTGGTCGCGGATCGGGCGCAGTCCGTCCGCCGACATCCGCCTTGACGACCCGACGGTCTCGCGGCGTCACGCCGTCGTCGTGAGGACCCCCGAGGGCGAGCTTCGGGTGCTCGACGACCGCAGCATGAACGGCATCGGCGTCAACGGCGAGACGGTCGACTGGAGCCCGATCGCCGACGGCGACGAGCTCCAGGTCGGCCGCTACACCCTTCACGTCATCGAGTCGAGCGGGGCTCTCGCCGACTAGCCGCGATCGCAGCGACTGCCCTTTTGCAAGGGATCCTTCACAGTTGCTACGGTTCCCGCCAACACACGCCGAATCCCACCTCACCGAGAGATGGGAACGGGGGAACCAAGTTTCCTGGGGCGAACCCACCTAGTGGGAGCGCGACTCCTTTAGCGCCAGCCCGACAGCTAACCCCGTAGGCCGACGAAGGAGGATTGGCTTGCGGTTCGACTCGAAGTGGTATGGAAAGAGCGCGGTAGCCGTCGTCGGCGCCTGCGCAGTGCTCGCAGTGATCGTGACCGGGTCCTCAGCGAGCGCCGAGTCGTCCAGCTCGCCCCAGGCCGAAGCGGCCGGGAAGACGAAGCGCAGCCGCGCCGTCGCGAGGATGGAAAGCGGGATCCGCCAGTGCGCCAACTCCCGCCGCGCCGCGGCGGGGATGAAGCCACTGGCCACGGGCGCGAAGCTCGGCGAAGCGGCGCGCTACCACGCCCAGAAGATGGCCAAGGCGCCCTTCTTCAGCCACGTTGACCCGAGCGGGCGCGGGCCCGCGGATCGGATCGCGCTCTTCGCGGGATCGGGGGCCTTCACCGCGACCGGCGAGAACATCGCCGCGGGTCAGCGCAGCGCGGGCGGAGTCTGCCAGGCCTGGATGCAGAGCCCAGGGCATCGCGACAACATCCTGAACGGCGCGTTCACGCACGTCGGCGGAGGCTTCGCGTTCGGCGGCCCCTACGGCCGCTACTACGTGATGGAGCTGGGCCGCGCGCGCTAGATGACTAGGCGGTGCGCTGCCTGGCGACGCCACCCATCATCCGCTCCACGTCTTCGTAGAGCTCCTGCACGCTGACACCGGGGGTCACCCGCTTCACCGGGAAGCCGTCGAGCTGCGGTATCGAGGCGTCCAGGATGCAGAGGTCGGGTCGGCGCTCGAGCGCCAGCTGCATCGCCTGTTCGGCGTCGAAAGCGGTTGCGACCTCGTAGCCGCCGAGCTCGAGGCGGTAGGAGATCAGCTTGGCCTGGTTCTGGTCGCGCGCCGCGACCAGAACCAGTCCCTGCTGCACCGGCGGCTCTGGCTCGTCGCCACCTTCCATCACGCCCAGGAGCGGATCGGCGACCGGCGGGCGCGGGGCGGCGAGCAGGCTGCGAACCGAGCGCTGCAGGTCGTCCGGAATGAAGGGCTTCGTCACGTACTCGTCCGCGCCGGCCTCCTTGCCGCGCAGCACCGCCTCCCACTGGGTGCGGGCGCTCAGCAGCAGGATCGGAATCTCGCGGGTGGGCGCGGCGGCGCGCATGCGCTTGGTCACCTCGCAGCCGTCGAGCAGGGGCATCATCACGTCGAACACGCACAGGTCGGGGCGCATCTCGAGCGCCAGCTCGAGGGCCTGCTGCCCGTCGCGAGCGGTGACGACCTCGTATTCGTTCTCCTCGAGCACCATGCGCACCAGCTGGAGAATGTCGTCGTCGTCGTCGGCGGCGAGGATGAGCGCTGTCATCCGCTCCTCCGTCACCATCAGGCCACCGGCTCGCGCTCGGGCTGCTCGCTCGCCTCGACGGGCTCGAGCGGCATCTCGATGCGGAAGCTGGTCCCCGCCCCGACCTCGCTCTCGACCAGGACGCGGCCGCCGTGGGCCTCGACGATGCCCTTGACGATCGTCAGGCCGAGGCCCGTCCCGGGCACGTGGCCCGCGGTTGCGCTCGCCGCGCGGTAGAGGCGGTCGAAGAGGCGCGCGAGGTCGTCGTCGGGGATGCCCGCACCCGTGTCGACGACCTCGACCACCGCCTGGCCGTCCCGCTGGGAGACCTTGACGGTGACTCCGCCCTCTTCGGTGAACTTGATCGCGTTGCTCAACAGGTTGTCGACCGCCTGGCCGACGCGCTCGGGGTCGCCCGAGAACTCGGGCACCTGCTCGGCCTCGAGCGTCAGGGTCAGCGCACCCTTCTCGGCGGCGGGGCGGGACGCCTCGATCGACGCCTGGACGACCGAACCGAGGTCGACCGTGCCGGGCTCGAGCTCGAAGCGGCCGGCCTCGATGCGCACGAGCATCAGGAGGTCCCCGACGAGGCGCATCTCGCGGCCCGCGTTGCGCCTGATCACCTCGATCATCTGGCTGCCTCGGTCGCTGAGCCGATCGGCCTCGGTCTTGGCCAGCATGTCGGTGTAGCCGATGATCGACGTCAGCGGCGTGCGCAGCTCGTGAGAGACCAGCGCAAAGAACTCGTCCTTGACGCGGTCCGCGTCGCTCTCCGCCTGGACCCGCGCCGCGAACTCCGCGATCTGCGAGTTGATCACGGCCAGCGCGTCGAGCGACTCGGGCTTGGGCGGCTGCTGCTCGGTGGTCAGCAGCTCGATCACTCCGAAGACCTTGTCCTCGCGCACGAGCGGCGCAGCGAGCGCGCTCTCGAGGCCGGCATCCGATGCCGCAGCGGCGCGCGAGAAGTCGCGGTCGTAGGCGACCTTGCGGACCCAGGTGGCGGTGCGGTCGGCAAGCGCGACTCCCGGGAGGTCCTCGCCCGGGGCCAGCTCGAGCTCGCGGGTCTCGGCCTCGAGGCGCGTGGTCTGCTCGCTCGAGCTCCAGAAGGTCCCGCAGCGCAGCGCGCCGGCGCCCCCCTCCTGGCTCCAGAACGCGGCGGCCTGAAACCCACATCCCTCCCCGACGGCCTGCAGCAGCACCGGCATCGCGTGCTCCAGCGACGAGGCGCCCGCCAAGACGGAGCCGACCGCGAGCTGAGCGCCGCGGTAGCCCTCGGCCTGCTTGCGGTCGCTGATCTCGTGCATGAAGGCGTAGAAGCTCGGGCCTGAGCCGCCGTCCTCGACGGCCGAGATCGTGACCTCGACGGGGAAGGTGTGCCCGTCGCGGTGAAGGGCGGTGAGGTCGAGGCGCACGCCGAGAGCCGAAACCTCGCCGCTTCGCATGTACTGGGCGATCGCTGCGCGGTGAGCCTCGCGGTGCTCCGGCGGAAAGATCGTCTCGGCGACCGTCCTGCCGATCGCCTCGCTGACCGTCCAGCCGAAGGTCGCCTCGGCGGCGGGGTTCCAGGCGGTGATGGTGTCGTCGGCGTCCATCGCGACGAAGGCGTCGTGGGCGCTGTCGAAGATCGAGCGGTCCGCTGCAGGAGCCGGCCCGGGAGCGGGAGCGGGCTCCGGGGCGGGAGCAGGCTCCGGCGCGCGGTAGGGCTGCGGCTGCGGCGCGGGCTCCACCGAGGGCGGGTCGCCGTTGGAGGCGGCGTGCGCTTCGGGCGCGGCGCCGTTTCGATGCGCCTCCGCCCCGTTGGAAGTGCCCGTCAGCTGGTCGACGATGTCGGAAGCGCCGCGCACGGCGAAGCGAGCGAGCCCCAGGGCGAGGCCACCCACGCGCGCTAGACGGTCATCACCGGTCACACGAAAGACTTCGGCAGCGAAGGCTCCATCTCGCGAACTCGCTCCGGCCGCTGCACGTATGTTCTAGGCCCAGCGTCAAGCTTGCGCCGGTTGCGGCCGATGAAAAACCCGTGTCCGCCGCCGCCGAAACCGAGCTGGTCGCCTCCCCGGACGTCCAGACGCTGTTCCGCGCTTACGAGGAGTTCAACCTCACCGGCGAGATCCCCGTGGAGCTGTTCGACCCCGACGTCGAGTTCGTGCAGGTCGAGGGCTTCGCCGGCACCGGGACCAACCGCGGGATCGAGGGCGTGCGGAAGGTCCTCTCCGGCCTTCTGGCGGCGTTCGAATCGCTGAAGATGCGCCCGCGAGAGGTGCTCGCCGAGCATGACGGCGAGGTGCTGGTGCTGGTCGTGCTGACCGCGCTCGCCAAGGGCAGCCGCATCCAGGTCAAGGAGACGATGTTCCACCTCTGGGACATGCGAGACGGGCGCATCTACCGCTGGCAGGCCTTCGCCGAAGAGGCCCCGGCTCGCGAAGCACTCGGGTCCTGACCCGCCCCGCCCTCCCCCGCCTCAGGCCGCCGCATCGATTCCTGCGGTCAGGTGTTCAAAAACACAGAGACTTGGAATAGGAGAGGTAGCTTTCTGAATTCTATTCTTGACTCAGTTGGTCTACAAACTGCAGCGGAGGGACCCGGCATGAAGGACGACAAGGCAGGCAATCGGCGCAAGCAGCGGGCCGCAGACCCCCGCAGCGACGGCCCCGGCTCGGACACCGAGCGCTTCAGGGCCGTGGTGGACCCCCGGCACAACGAAGCGGTCACAGGCGAGTCCGGCGTTCCGCGCCACCAGCGCGATCACGAGCTTCGCCGCCAGCTCAACTCGCTCGACGAGTTCTCCTGAGCCCCGGCCCCCCGGCGCGGCTACGCCCAGTCGAGCGGCTCGTAGCCCGAGTCGCCCGGCACCCCGATCAGCAGCACCCTGATCGGCGCGTCGGAGTGATTTCGGACCGTCCGCTTCACGTCTGAGCCGTAGCGGACGAAGGTTCCCGGCGGCCCGGGGTGCTCGGTGTCGTCGGCGACGATCGTCGCTTCACCCTCCAGGACCACGAAGACCTCCTCCTGCCCGCTCTCGGACTCGTCGTGGGCGGGCAGTTCACCTCCGGGTGCGATGTCGACGACGTTGAATCCGAAGGCCTCGGCGCCGAGCGTTCGGCGCGCGAGCCGCCAGGTCGCCCCTCCCGACCCCTCCATCTGCTCGCACTCGTCGATGGTCTTGATCGTGTAGCCGTCAGACATCGCCATCTCCTTGGTCCGCTTGCCGGTTCGAAGCCGCGGACGTATCCTCCCGGATATGGGGACGGCTGACTCGCCGGAGCAGCTCGAGGAAGCGATCGCGCGCTACAACGACGCGTGGAACTCCCACGACCTCGACGCGATCATGGCCATGCACGCCGGCGACATGGTGTTCGAGAACCACACGGCCGGCGAGAGCGCGCAGGGCGACGACGTTCGCGGCCACATCGGCTCGATCTTCGATACCTGGCCCGACATCCACTTCGAGACGCGCCGGCTCTACGTTCGCGACGGGGTGGTCACCCAAGAGTGGACGGCCACCGCGACCCATAGCAGCGAGATGCGCCGCGGAGAGCTGGTGGCGGCGCCCACCGGCCGGCGGATCGAGTGGAAGGGGATCGATGTGATCCCCTTCGAGGGCGGCAGGGTGAAGCGGAAGGACGTGTACTCGGACTCCGTCTCGATCCTCACCCAGCTCGGCCTGCTGGGCTAGCGCCGAGCGAGCGCGGCGATCGCCAGGCAGGCAGCGACCCCCGCGAGCACGCCCGCGCTGATCAGGGCCGCCCGCGGGTCGCGCTCGCCGAGCACGGACTCAGCGCTGGCGGCCGAGAGCACCGACGTCCACGACGCCGCCGACAGGGCCGAACCGGCCGAGGCCGCGGACCCCAGCGAGAAAGCGGACGCCGCGGACCCGACCGAGCAGATCGAGGCGACGGAGCCCACAGAGCCGATCGAGAGCATCGAGTTGCTCGAGGCGATCGAGAGGTAGGAGTCCCGGGACCACAGCGACAGCGAGGAGTCGCTCATCAGAGCTCCGGCACGTCGGCGCCGAGGGCGCTGAAGGGGACGCGATCCACCGAGGCCGCCTCACCGAAGCGCTCGTTCAGCGCGTCGACGACCTTGCCCGTGTTCTGCCAGAAGCACCAGACGAGCACCGTCGGGCCGGCACCAGAGATCGTCGCGCCGAGCGCGCCCAGGTCCGCGGCCGCCTCGACGACGTCCATCGAGCGGGGATAGAGATGGGCGCGGTAGGGCTGATGAATGCGGTCGGCGAGCCCCCGGCCGATCAGGGCGAGGTCGGAGCGCTCGATCCCGAGCACGAGCTCGGACGCGCTCGCGAGGTTGGCGACGGCGTCGCCGTGGGGAACCCGCTCGGGGATGGCCGCACGCGCCTTCGGCGTGGGGACGCGCTCTCCATCAGGCACCACGACGACGGCCTCGACGCCCTCGGGCACCTCCAGCCTCGTCGCGAGTACCTCGCCGTCACGCCCGCGCGAGCAGACGACGAAGCCGCCGCCGATCGCGGCCGCAACGTTGTCGGGATGGCCCTCGATCTCGGTCGCACGGGCCAGCACGTCGGCCGGCTCGAGGGCCAACTCGTAGAGGTGATCGGCCGCCAACAGCCCCGCGACGATCGCCGCCGCGCTCGAGCCGAGGCCGCCGGCAAGAGGGATCTCGCTGGAGATACGAAACGAGATCTCGTCAGCCGGGCGAAGCGACTCGAAGGCGCGCACGCACAGGTTGGAGCGGGTCAGCGGCACGTCGAGGCCAGCGGCCTCGATCGAGAACGATCCCGTCTCCTCCACCTCGAGCTCGAGGTGGAGCGTCAGCGCCGCGGCGAGCACGTCGTACCCCGGCCCCAGGTTCGCCGAAGACGCGGGGACGCGAACGAGGCGGCGCCGGGCCGTCATCGCCCCGGGTCTACTGCTTCCACTTGACGCCGCAGCCGACCGCGGGGGTCTGGGCAGGCTCGGGATCTTCGCCCGCCAGGACGGCATCGAGCGCGCCGCGCACCCACGCGCCCGCGTGGGAAGCGTCGTCGTAGTCGGAGTCGGGGGCCCCTTGGTATCTGAGCCGGAGGTCGGGGTCGAGAACGAAGACGTGCGGTGTCTTCTCGGCTCCCCAGGCCCGTGCGACCTCCTGGCTCTCGTCGAAGAGATAGGGATGCGGCCAGTCCCCCTCGCGCTCGACGCGCTCGACCATCGCCTCGAAGGAGTCGTCGGGATAGCGCTCGGCGTCGTTGGAGTTGATGGCCACCACGCGAACACCCCGCTCCGCGTAGTCGCGGGCCACGTCGAGCATCCGGTCGTGCCACGCGAGCGCGTACGGGCAGTGGTTGCACGTCCAATAGACCACCGTCGCGGCAGCGCCTCCGTCCCCGTCCTCGAGGCCATGCCTGTCCCCGTCGGTTCCCGGCAGCTCGAAGTCCGGTGCTCGTTCGCCGATCGCGATGCTCATGGGCGCAACTTACCCCTCATCGGGCGGCGGCCGCGAGCGCGTCGCGGACGTCGAGTGGGTCTGGCAGGGGTGAAACGCGGCCGTCGCGGCGCATGTAGAGGCGGCAGACGAGCCCGTGCGGCAGGTGCTCGGGATGCTCGACGACGTCGGCACCGTCCACTCGGATCGTCGGCGAGCCGGGGAAGGCCTCTGCCTCGGCCTGCAACTCGGTCGAGACCTCTCGCATCTCGACCGAGCCCGGGTCGAGACCGAGGTCGGTCATCACGGCCCGCAGGTCGGCGAGGGCCCGCTCCCACGAGGGGCACTCAGCCCACCACAGGAGCTCGACGGTGGGCGCCACCGGCGGGTCAGCCGCCGAGGATGCGCGCCTTCTGCTGCTCGAACTCGGCGTCGGTTAGCGCGCCGGAGTCGCGCAGCTTCGCGAGGCGCTCGAGCTCGGCGACCGTGTCGACGCCGCCGGCAGCAGGAGCGGGAGCGGGAGCGGCCTGCGGCGCAGGCGCGGCGGCCCCGGCCCCGGCCGGGCGGATCTCGCCGCGCGCCGGAGCGCTCGCCGCCTGATCCCAGTCGATAGCGACCTTCGAGGGGTCGTTGGGATCGACCCTGATCGGCAGGGTGACTCCCTGCCCGATCTGGGCGGCGCCGGGCACGATGTACTCGTTGGCCACGCGGTAGGGCTCTCGGCCGGGCACGTGCACCTCGAGGTCGATGTCGAGGTTGTAGTTCATGGCGCCGCGGGCAGGGGTGCCCATCGCGACGATCACGCCCTGGGCTGCGATCCCCTCGGTCATGAGCCGGCTCTGGTCGCCCTGGTTTTCGACCATCTCGCCGAGCTGCTTCGTGCCCTGCTCCAGCATGTCGCCCATCTGCGCCATCTGGCCGCTGAGCCCTGGCTTGTACCCGGCCTCCTGCTGCTGTTGCTCCTGCAGCTGCTTGCCCTGCTTGGCCAGGTTCGCCATGTCCTTCATGCCCTTGAAGAGCCCCATCATTCCCCTCGCTTTAGTTCGCAGCCCGGAACAGGCGCGGACTCTACTCCTAGGGGAAGGCGGTTTCCGGTATCTCGCTGAGGCACTCGGGGCACTCGCGCTTCTCGTCATCGGGCTCGGTGCTGACTCGCTCGAGCAGCTCGCGCCGGAGCGGGGCTAGTCGTCGAACACGGCCTTCTCGACGGCCTTGATGTCGAGCTCGCAGCCGATCACCGCGGGAGCCTTCCCCAGGGCTGTGTCGGGATCCTTGAGTCCGTGGCCGGTGAGCACGCAGACGACGGTGTCGGGCGGATCTGAGCCCTCGGCGACGGGCAGCCCGTAGGCGAGCAGGCCCGCGAGCGATGCCGCCGAGGCCGGCTCGCAGAACACCCCCTCGGTCGAGGCCAGCAGCCGGTAGGCGTCGAGGATCTGATCGTCGGTGACCGAGGCGACGCGTCCGCGAGACGCGGTGAAGGCGTTCATCGCCTCTTCCCAGCGAGCCGGGTTGCCGATGCGGATCGCCGAGGCGACGGTCTCGGGATTCTCGATCCGATGCCCTTCGACCAGCGGCGCCGCGCCGGCGGCCTGGAACCCGTAGAGGATCGGGGCCTCGCCGGATTCCTGAAAGCCCTGCCACCACGCGGTTACGTTGCCGGCGTTGCCGACGGGGATCGCGAGAGCGTCGGGCGCCTCTCCGAGTTCCTCGATCACCTCGAAGGCCGCCGTCTTCTGGCCCTGGATCCGGTAGGGGTTGACGGAGTTGACGAGCTCGATCGGGTGGTTGTCGGCGAGCTGGCGGACGATCGTCAGCGCCTGGTCGAAGTTGCCCTGCAGGGCGATCACGCGCGCTCCGTGCATCAGCGCTTGGGCCAGCTTGCCCACGGCGATCTTTCCCTCGGGCACGATCACGGCGCCGCGCATCCCCGCTCGCGCCGCATAGGCGGCGGCGCTCGCGGCGGTGTTGCCGGTCGAGGCGCAGATCACGGCCTCGGCGCCCGCGCCCTTGGCTCGCGAAACCGCGACGGTCATCCCGCGGTCCTTGAACGAACCCGTCGGGTTCGCCCCCTCGAACTTGAGGTAGACGGTGGCGCCGAGCCGCTCCGACAACGCTCCCGCGTGGATCAGCGGGGTCGAGCCCTCGTTCAGGGTCACCACGGGGTCGCCCTCCTCGAGGGGCAGCCGGTCGCGATAGCGGGCGATCAGACCCTCCGGCATCAGGTGAACTCCTCTTCGATCACCCGGATCGCCCGCGGCTTCGCGCGCAGGAACTTGAGCTTCGCGATGCGCCGGAGCGCCTTGTCGAACTTCTTCTCGTCGCCGCGGTGCATGACCATGATCAGCTGCGCGTCCCCGCCTGTCCCGCGCTGCACGACGCTTCGGACCGAGACCTCGTTCTCGCCGAGGATCCTCGTGATCTGCGCGAGAACGCCGTGGCGGTCCTCGACTTCGAGGTGCAGGTAGAAGGCCGACTCTTGGTGCTTTGCGATCTTCAGCCTCGCCCCCTCCTCGAACAGCGGGGAGCCGCCCTTGATCACCGAGACGACGTCGCCCAGCACCGCCGAGGCCGTCTGGGGCCCGCCCGCGCCCGGACCGGACATCGTGATCTCGGTGATCACCGGCGCCTCGACCATGACCGCGTTGAATGGGCCCTCAACCGGCGCCAGCGGGTGGCCGGGATAAAGGAAGCAGGGGAAAACGCGGACGCTGACCTCGCCGTCGAGCTTTTCGGCGACGCCGAGCAGCTTCAGCGACAGGCCGAGCTCCTTCGCGTAAGCGAGGTCGTCGGGCTGGACCGCCTCGATCCCCTCGTACGGCACCTGGTCGAGGCGGACCGGGGTCCCGAATGCGAGGCGGGCGAGGATCGCCATCTTCGCGGCCGCGTCGGCTCCGTCGACGTCATCGCTCGGGTCGGCCTCGGCGTAGCCCAGGTCCTGGGCCTGCTTCAGCGCCTCCGCGTAGGAGAGGCCGCGCCGCGCCATCTCGGTGAGGATGTAGTTGGTGGTGCCGTTGACGATGCCCGTCACCTTCTCGATCGGCACCGCGCCGAGGCTCTCCTGGACGACGCGGATCACCGGGATCGCGCCGGCGACTGCGGCCTCGAAGCGAAGCTGGGCCCCGCCCTCCTTCGCCGCGGCCACGAGCTCGGGGCCGTGCTGGGCGACCAGCTGCTTGTTGGCGGTGACGACGTGGCGGCCCTCCCGGAGCGCGCGTAGAACGTACTCGCGCGCGGGGTCGATCCCGCCCATCAGCTCGACGATCACATCGCTTCGGGCGAGGATCCTGTCGAAGTCGCCCTTGCTCCGGCTCAGCACTCCGCTCACCTTGGGCCTGCTGCCCGCAACCTCCTCGACCATGTCGGCGCGCGAGTTGAGGAGCCGCTTGAACGCGCCGCCGACGGTCCCCTTGCCGAGGATGCCGACGTTGGTCGTCTTCTCCACGGCCACGGTCAGCTGTCCCGCGCCAGCAGGTCGTCCCAGCTCTCGCGACGGACGACCTCTCGCACCTCGCCGCCGGTGCAGAAGACCACGGGCGGGCGGGGCACGCCGTTGTAGTTGTTCGCCATCGCGTGGCCGTAGGCCCCGGTCGCCGGCGTGACCAGGACGTCGCCGACCCGCGGCGCGGCGATCTCGGTGTCGCGGATGATCACGTCGCCGGACTCGCAGTGCATGCCGGCGATCGTGACCAGCGTGTCGGGGTCCTCGCCGGCGCGATCGGCGATGAGCGCCTCGTAGCGGGCGCCGTAGAGCATCGGGCGAAGGTTGTCGGACATACCGCCGTCGACGGCGACGTAGGTGCGCACTCCCGGGATCTCCTTGACGGTGCCGACGCGATAGGCGGTGACGCCGGCGTTGCCGACGAGCGAGCGACCGGGCTCGATCAGGATCCGCGGGACGGGGTCGAACACCCGCCGCACGCCCTCCACCTTGACCGCCACGTAGTCCTCGATCGCGGGCGGCTGGTCGCCGGAGAGGTACGCGATGCCCAGCCCGCCGCCGATGTTGAGCAGCTCAGGCTCGAGCTCGACGGCGCGCGTGAAGTCGGACAGCACCTCGATCGCGGCGGTGAAGGGCTCGAGCTCGTAGATCTGGGAGCCGATGTGCGCGTGCAGCCCGACCAGCTCGAGGTTGCTCGAGGAGCGGACGGCCGCCACCGCGCGCTCGGCGAGGCCGTCCGCGAGTCCGAATCCGAACTTCGAGTCCTCCTGACCCGTCTGGATGTACGAGTGGGTCGATGCGACGACCCCGGGGGTGATTCGGAGCAGCACGCGCTGCGGTCGGTCGAGCAGCCGGTCGGCGCGCTCGATCTCATCGAAGGAGTCGAGGATCAGATGCCCGACGCCCGCGTCAAACGCGTAGCGGAGCTCGGCCTCGGTCTTGTTGTTGCCGTGCATGTGGATGCGCTCGGGCGCGAAGCCGCCGGCGAGCGCCATGTGGAGCTCGCCGCCTGAGGCGACGTCCACCGAGAGCCCCTCCTCGGCGAGCAGGGAGTAGGCCGCCGTGGCCGGCAGAGCCTTGCTTGCGAACAGGACCTCGAAGTCGTCGGTCCGCTCGGCGAATGCCGCTGTGAAGCGCCTGGCGCGGGCGCGGATGTCGTCCGGGGCGTAGACGTAGGACGGCGTGCCGAAACGCTCGGCGACGTCGACGACGTCGCAGCCCCCGACCTCCAGGTGACCGCGCTCGTTCACGCGCGAGCCCAGCGGGTAGGCCGGGCTGGCGGCGATGCGATCCGTGGCGGCGGCCACGGACCCGTCGTTTTCGCTGGAAGCGCTCATGGCGAGCGCCCGATTCTGACGGGTAACCCACCCCCGAGGCGGGCAGGGAGGGGCAGAATGCGAGCGGTGGAGCATCCGCCGCCCCGCCGCCCAGACCTCCAGGACGTCCACGACGGCCTCGCCTACACCCTGTGGCTGCCCGCCTCTCAGCCTCCCTGGCCGGGGATCGTGATCCTGCACGGCGCGGGATCGTGCAAGGAGAACCACTCCGACTTCGCCCGACTGGCGGCGGCGGAGGGCTGGGCCGCGCTCGTCTTCGACCAGCGCGGGCACGGCGCCAGCGAGGGCGAGATGGGCGCCGAGGCGTTCGGCGACGTGATCGCGATGAGCCGTCTGCTGGCGGCGAGCGGCGGAGTCGATCCTGCCCGGGTGGCCCTTCGCGGATCGAGCATGGGCGGGTTCATGGCGATCCACGCGGCGGCGCGCGAGCCCGCGATCGCCGGGGTCATCGCGATCTGCCCCGCCGGTCACGACGACCTCGCGCGCGGACTGCGCCGCAACGACTACGAGATGCGCGTCGGCGACCCCGTGGCGACCGAGCTCTGGCTCGCCGAGAGCGACCTCGGCGACGCCGTCGGAGCGCTGGCGGGGCGCCCGCTCTTCCTGATGCACGCCGAGGGGGACGAGCAGATCCCCTCCTATCGCTCCGAGGAGCTCTACGAGCGCGCGTCGGAACCGCGGCGGCTGCTGCTAGTCCCGGGCGGCAGCCACCGCTCGCTCCAGCACGACGTCGAGCTGCAGTCGACGGCCCTGCGCTGGCTCGGGAAGCGGCTCGCCCGGGGCGAGGTGTACTAGGGCTTCTTGCCGCCGGTGAGCCCGCCCACGGCTCCCCCGACGCCGTTCACCGTGTCGTTGACGGTGTTGCCGACGCCGTTGACCGTGTTCCCGGCCGTGTTGCCGACGCCGTTCACCGTGTTCCCCGCCGTGTTACCCACCCCGTTGACGGTGTTGCCGACGGTGTCTCCGACGCCTTTGACCGTGTCGCCGACCGTGCCGCCCGCGGATGAGGTCGTGTCGCCGACGACTCCCTGCGAGCTGCCGCCGGCGCCCGGCGTGCCGGTGCCGCCTCCTGTTTCGGTGCCGCCTCCGGGCGAGCCGCTGCCGCCGGGCCCCGTGGCGCCGGGTGCGCCGGGGGCGCCGGTCAACGGGGTGCCGGGTGTGCCGTCGGCGACCAGATCCGCCGAGGGGCCGAGCGCAGCCGCAGCCGTGTCGGCGGGCGCGCTCGCGTCGGCGGCGTCCGGGCCGTCGTCGTCACCGCCCAGGAGCCCCGCTGCGCGCGGGAACGCGTCGAACGCGACGAGGCCGATCAGCAGCAGGGCGACGACGACCGCACCGGCGATCAGGGCGCCGCTCGCGCCCAGCCCGGCGATGTAGGTCTCCGCCGCCTTCGTCTTGCCGCTCAGAGCTTCCATTGGCCTCCGGCCTTCGCTCACTGATCCGCGGTGGCACCGGCTTCATCTACCCGACCTTCCTTTGGCCGAATATTGCGTAGCGCCGAGTGCGAGTGCGCAGCGTAGCGCGGAAGCGCGTTACTCGCCGGTGCTCGAGCCGAGGCCGCCCGCGCTCTCGCTGTCGTCCCCAGTGAAGGACTCGTCGCCGGTCGGCGCGGGCCCGGTCGCCGCGCCCGTCTGGGGCGTCGAGGGGACGATGGCGGGAGGAGCAGGCGGCGCGTTGGGCGTGTTCGGGACCAGCGGGCGCGTGGGCGGCGATCCGCCGGACTGGCCGCCGCCCGGATCGGGACTCGGCTCGACGATCGGGTCGTCCTCGCCACCCGGGTCCTGTGGGAGCGGCTCCTCGCTGCCTGCTCCCGTGGTCGGGTCGCTCGAGCCACCATCGCCCGGGGCCGGCGGCGCGACCACTACGACCGGCGGCCCGTCGCCGGTCGGCTTCGGCTCGGAGATGTCGCGGCCGAGGTCAGGCGACCCGGCGACCGCACCCGAGCTCGGGAGCGGCCCGAAGCTGGGGAGCGGTGGACCCACGTCGAAGGGCGTTGTGTCGCCGGTCTGCTCGCCGGGCAATTCGGCCGGGGCGGCCGGGGCCGCGTTGAGCGGCACCACCTGAAGCTCGGCCGCCGGGCCCTCGATCTCGTCGCTCGCCTTGGGGTAGGCGTTGAAGGAGACGACGCCGATGAGGAAGACGAAGCCGACCGCACCGCCTGCGAGGACAGCGCCGGTCGCGCCGATGGCGGCGATCAAGCTTTGAGTCGTCCTCTTCCTGTCCGGCGAAGCCTGCCCATTGGGCGGCCGGTCCATCGACCGCGTAGTCATGTCTCCATCATCGACTCAAGCGTGGCTAACTTGATCCCTACTTTGCGGTAAATCTCGAATTGGCCAAAAATTCGAGTAAAGGTGCCGCATGCCACGCCTACAGGTAGCCGAGCGGATCCACGGCGGACCCGTTGATGCGAACCTCGAAGTGCAGGTGGTCACCGAAGCAATGGCCCGTGCACCCGACGTAGCCGAGGATGGAGCCCTGGCTGATCGAGCCGCTCGTGCGCGCGAAGCTCGACTGATGCGCGTAGCAGGACGAGAGCCCGCCTCCGTGGCTGATGCACGTGTAGTTGCCGTAGCCGCTTGTCGGAGCGGCGAGCACGATCTCGCCTGACTTGACCGCGCGGATCGGGGTTCCGGAGGGCACGCCGATGTCGATTCCCTCGTGCATGCGGCCCCAGCGGTAGCCGAAGCCGGACGTGACAGGGCCGTTCACGGGCCAGATGAACCCCGAGCGATCCGCCGCGGATCGGCCCGGCAGGCAGGTTCCCGCCCGAGATCTCGCTCAGCTGGTCCTCGATCTTCTCCGAGATCTCGCTGAGGTCGCCCTCGAGCTGCTCCTTCTGCTCGCGCACCGAGCCGAGCTCCTGGCGCTGCTGGGCGCGGGCCGAGGCCAATTCGGCGCTTCGCTGCTCGAGCTCCGCCCGAGTCCGCTCGAGCTCGGCCTTGCGCCTCGCGATCTCGTCGCGCGCGGCCTTGACGGTCGCTACGAGCGCCTCCATCTCGTCGCGCAGCTCACGCACGCGGCCGACGATCGAGGAGTCCTGGTCCTCGAGGCGCTCGAGGTACTCGGTCCGCTCGAGGACGTCGTCGAAGCCGTCGGCGTCGAGCACGACGGTCAGAACGTCCGGTTCGGCCGTCTTGTAGATGGCGACGAGGCGGTCCTCGAGGAGCGCAATCGCACGTTGGAGGCGGGATCGCAGCTCCACCAGGCGGGCGCGGGCGTCATCGAGTTCGGCCTGCTTGGCGGCGAGCTCGGCGGCCACCGATCGCCTCCTTGTTGCGAAGCTCGGCCACCTCGGCCTCGAGCGTCGCCGATGCGCTCCGAGGTCGCGGAGATCTCCGTGCTGAGCACGCCCTCCTGCTCTTTCGACCTGCGACAGCTTGTCCTCGGTCGTGCTCAGGCGCTCTTGGAGCGTCTGAGCGGGGGCGCTGCCGGCAGCGAGCGCCCCGGCGCCGACCACCAGCGCCGCGCACAACGCGGCGCTCAGCAGCCGCTTTCGGCGGGCGAGGGCTCGGGTCTCGTGCGTACGGTCGTTCATCGGCTCACGAGGGTAGCCCCACAGGGCACGGATCCTGCAGGCATCGTGGCAGGCTCGGCTCCCGTCTCAGGCCTCCTGGGCTCCGGCGTCAGGGCCGCAATCCCGCCTCCAGAGCCAAAAAACGGGTCAGGAGCGGCGGCCGACACGGGCTACGCGTGGCTGCAGGCGCGCCGACGGCGTCGGAGCATCCCGCGACGGGCCGCAATCCCGCCTCCAGAGCCAAAAAACGGCGCCGGCCGCAGAGGCCGGGCCGAGCTTCAGCTCAGGCGCCGACGCCCGCGGGCGTCTTCTCGGTGCTGGCCGTCGCCGCGACCGTGCCGCCGATGGCGTCCCTCGCGATCTCGGAGGCCGCCGCCATGCGCTCGGCGTACTCGCGCGCCTGCATCCGCGAGATCACGAGGCGCTGCACCTGGGCCGTGCCCTCGAACAGCTGGTAGATCTTGGCGTCGCGGAACCACTTCTCGAGCGGGCACTCCGTGGACTGCGCGTAGGGGCCGACGAGGTCCATCAGCGTGGTCGTCGCCCACATCGTCACGTCGCCTGCCTTCAGCTTCGACATCGAGCCCTGGCCGCATCGTCATCGGACGGCCGTTGCGCCCCATCCACGAGGCGCGCTGCACGAGCAGGCGCGACGCGTCGATCTCGGTCGCGACGTCGGCGAGCACCTGCTGGATGCGCTGCTCGGATAGGGCGGGGCGCCCCTCGATGGTCTGCTCGGAGAGGTACTCCAGGGTCCACTCGTAGGCCGCCTGCGCGATGCCGAGCGCCGAGGCGCCGACGATCGGGCGGGTGATCTCGAAGGTCGCGAGCGCGTTCGAGGGCCCGCCCTTCTGGCCCGAGCGGGCGCGGTCGAGCTTCTCTGTTCAGCTTGTCCATGCCGCCGAGCAGGTTCTCGGCCGGGATGCGGCAGTCCTCGAGGATCACCTCGGCGGTGTGCGAGGCGCGGATCCCGATCTTGGTCTCCTTGCCGCCCTGGCTCAGGCCGGGGGTATCGGGGCCGACGACGAACGAGGCCTGGCCGCGGTGGCCGAGCTCGGGGTCGACCGTCGCGACGACGACGTGGACGTCGGCGATGCCGCCGTTGGTGATGAAGTTCTTCGTGCCGTTCAGGACCCACTCGTCGCCGTCGAGCACCGCAGTGGTTTTCAAGGACTTGACGTCGGAACCCGCCTGCGGCTCGGTCACGGCGTAGGCGCCCAGCTTGATCTCGTCGCCGGTGCCGAAGCACTGCGGGACCCACTCCATCGTCTGCTCGGGCGTGCCCGAGGCGGCGATGCCGGCGGCCGCGAGGCCGGAGCCCGAGATCGCGAGCGCGATGCCGGCGCAGCCCCAGTGCAGCTCCTCGGCGGTGATGACGCCGAGCTGGCCGTCGGGATCGGTGCCCATCTTCTGCATGTGCTCGAGGCCCTGGAGCCCCCACTTGCGGGCCTCCTTGATGACCTCCCACGGAGTCGACTCGTCGCGGTCGTGCTCAGCGGCCGCGGGGCGAATCACCTCGCGGGCGAACTTTCGGACGTAGTCCTTGTGCTCCTGCTGCTGGTCGCTGAGCGCGAAATCCATCGCGAGTGGGCCTCCGTGTTTTCAGCGGCGCCTGCTGCGCACACTGATTGACTGGTCAGTCAGCCAGTTTACGGAATCAGCGGGCGGAGCGGGATGCGGCACGTGCCGCCTGCACGCGGCGACGGCCGCGCCCCACCGCGGATAGCGTTGGCGCCGTGCGGGTGCCCCACTTCCTCCAGGCCGCGATCGACTGGCTGCGCCGAAACCTGCCGAGCGTGGACCGGCGCATCGGCTTCGGAGTCGCGGCAGCGGCAGTCATCGGGCTGGTCGCCTGGGCGCTGATCTCCGGGCCGTTCGCCTCCGACGACAAGCCCGAGGTCGAGACGAAGGTGGTCACCGTCGAGATCGAGACCGACGACGCGGGCGACGCGCCCGTGGGTCCGCTCGGCTTCCCCCTCGTCGCGACGCGCAACACGACCCGGGTCGGCGGCCCCGACCCGGCTTCGGATGCCGCCGCAATCGCCCTGGCGACCCATCCACCCTCCCCGCTCGCCGACCCCGTTGAAGCGGCCGTGCTGGTCGAGGGCGACTCGGCGTACTCGGGGATCGCGGCGTCGGTGCTGGCGGGGCCGCCGCTTCGCGCCCCGCTGCTCATCGGCGCGCGGCGAGCTCCCGGCGCCGACCGCCGACGCGCTCGCGAAGCTCAACCCGCGCGGCGGGGCCGGCGCCGGCGATGTGGCCGTTTACCGCGTCGGCGACGTCGCCGCGCCCTCCGGCTACGGCTCGCAGAAGGTCGGGGGCGGCTCCCCCGCGGAGATCGCAGACAAGGTCGACGAGCTGCGCGGCGAGCTGTTCGGCGCCGAGCCCGCCCACATCGTCATCGCGAGCAGCGACGAACCCGGCTACGCGATGCCGGCTGCGGCCTGGGCCGCGCGTTCGGGCGACCCCGTGCTCTTCAGCGGCCGCGACCAGGTGCCGGAGCCGACCCTCGAGGCGCTGAAGCGCCACCGCGGCACCCCCGTCTACGTGCTCGGCCCGCCGAGCGTCATCTCCGAGGAGGCCGTGCGCGAGATCGAGCGCAGTCTCGCCAGGGGTGCAGAGGGTCGGCGCCGAGGGCCGGGTCGCGAACGCGATCGCGTTCGCGCGCTACACCGACCAAGACTTCGGCTGGAACATCAACGACCCCGGCCACGGCCTCGTGATCGCGAGCACCTCGCGCCCGCTGGACGCCGCCGCCGCAGCGACGCTCTCGGCGTCAGGCAAGTGGGGGCCTCTGCTGCTGCTCGAGACGCCGGCGACCCTGCCGGCCGAGCTCAGCGACTTCCTGCTCGACATCAAGCCCGGCTTCTCCGAGGACCCGACCCGCGCCGTCTACAACCACGTCTGGCTGATCGGCGACAGCGGCGCGATCGGCGGGCGGGTCCAGGCCGAGGTCGACGAGCTGGCGGAGCTCGCGCCGATCACGGCCGCGGCGGCGGCAGGCCAGCCCTCGAGCCCCGAGGGCGAGCCGAGCCGGAGCACCGCGATCCGGTAATAAGGGGGGACCGTGAGCGAAGCCGAGCGCCCCGAGCGACTCACCCCCGACCACACCGTGACCGTCGACGAGATCCGCTCGCTCGCCGGGCCCTCCACCCCCCACTTCGCGCTCCAGGCGCGAAACCGGATCAGGCGGCTGATCGACCCGCTCGCCGCCGGAAGACCCGGCGCGCATCGAGGGCGAGCGCCAGATCGGCCGGCTCGAGGTGCTCGCGAACCACAGCGGCGACCCGCGCGGCATGGGCCGAAACGACGAGCCCGCGCTCCACGACGAGGGCGGCATCCCGGGCGGCCACGATTGAAGGAGCTGGCCGACGGCGTCTGGCGCCTAGGCGAGGTCCCGAGGCCGACGATCAACGTCTACCTCGCCGGCGACGTCCTGATCGACGCCGGCCGCACCTGGGACGAGGGGCGCATCCGCAGGCAGACCGCCGAACGCGAGCTCTCGATGCTCGCGCTCACGCATGTCCATCCCGACCATCAGGGATCCGCCAAGGCGATCTGCGAGGAGCGCGGCATCCCGCTCGCCTGTCACGTCGACGACGTCGACGCGATGGAGGGGCGGCGCCCGGTGCAGGAATCGAACCCGGGCAACATTTTCAACAAGATCATCCGGCGCCTCTGGGAGGGCCCGCCCTATTCGGTGGCGAGGCCCTTCGCCGAGGGCGACAGGATCGCGGGCTTCGAGGTGATCCACGCTCCGGGCCACGCCAGGGGCGAGGTGATCTTCTGGCGCGGGTCGGACCGCGTCGCCATCTGCGGGGATGTGGTGCGCAACATGACCTACGTCACGACGCGATCAGGTGTGCGCGAGCCGCCCGACGCGTTCACCGAGGACGTCGCCGAGAACCGCCGGTCCATTCGCAAGCTCGCCGATCTGCGGCCCGCGCTGACCTTGCCCGGTCACGGCCCCGCGATCGAGGGCCACGAAGAGATAAGCACGCTCGCCGACAGCGTCGGCGTCTAGCCGTCGTCGTTGCCGCAGATCTGCAGGCCGTAGGCGACGGCGAGCTCGTTCGCATCGTCGAGGCTCGGGTTGGCGACGCCGCTGCCGCTCAGCGAGTCGGGGTTCTCGCGGATCGCCTCGGCGCCCTCGTCGGCCTTGGTCAGGATCGTTTCGATCTGCTCCTCGTCGCCTTCGGGCGGCGTCAGGCCGCGAATGCCGCTGACCTGGTCCTGGATGCCTGATGCGACGAACTCCGCGACGTCGGGGAGGTTCTCGGCAGTCGGCGAGCCGCCATCGAGGAACTCGCTGACCTCCTCCTGCGTCTGGGCGTTGGTCTCGCTGCAGATGGTGTCGGCCTGGTCGATGAACTCGGCCTTGGTCAGCGGCTCGGACGAGCCACCTGTGTCGGAGTCGTCGTCGTCACCTCCGCAGCCGGCGGCCAGCAGGCCCAGGGCGACCACGAGCCCGAGTGCGAGAGCCGTGCGAAGTGAGGTGGGAGACCGCGTCAGGGGCGGGAAGCTAGCGGTCACCCGGGGGCGTTGTCGAGCGAGCGCCACAGGTACAGGCAGGCGAGTGTGCGGTGCGGCCGCCACGCCTCGCCCATCTGCTCGAGCTCGGCGGGGGTAGGAATCTCATCCAGTCCGTGGGCGAGCTGAGCGCCCTTGCGTATCCCGAGGTCACCGGTCGAGAGGACGTCGGGTCGGCCGAGGTGGAACATCAGGAACATCTCGGCCGTCCAGCGGCCGATCCCCTTGATCTCGGTCAGCTCGGCGATCACCTCCTCGTCGGAGCGCTGCGCGAGCGCCTCGAGGTCCAGTTCTCCGTCGAGCACGTGCTCGGCGAGGTCGCGGAAGTAGGCCACCTTGCCCCAGGAAAGCCCGGCGTCGCGAAGGTCCTGCGGGTCGGCGTTGATCACCTGGGCGGGCGACGGCGTGCCGCCGCCGAACAGTTCGACGACCCGTCCCCAGATCGTCGCCGCAGCCTTGGTCGAGAGCTGCTGCCCGACGATCGCCCGCGCGAGCGCCTCGTAGGGGTCGGGCCGGCTTCCTCGACGGTCGCGCTCGGGATCGAGCGGGCCCTTCTCCTTCATCACAGCCCCGAGCTTGGGGTCGGCCTTGATCAGGTCGCGGTCGTAGTCGCTCCACTCGAGGGCTGAGCCGCGGGCGTGCGCTCCGGCGGGACGGTCTGGGCTCGTCACGGCCCGGAGTATGTCCCGCAGTCGAAGAAGCCGTAGCTCGGGCGAGCCTGCGCGCCTGGTTCAGGGCGCTGGAGACCGCCCCCTCGTCGTTGAACTGCGCGGGGTCGGCCGCCAGCTCGTCGATTCCGCTCTCGGCCGTGTCGTAGATCTCCGCCACGACCTGCTCGTCGCCTGTGGGCGGCGTGAGCGCGCGCACGTCGGCGACCTGCTCGCGCAACCGCGGGAGCACGACCTCCGTGCCGAACTTCTGGATCTCGGCGTCGCTCGGCCGCCGCCCGGCTTTGAAGATGATCTTGCCGCTCGGCGCGACCGTGAAGTCCTGGGCCGAGATGCCGAACGAGACCTCTGCCTCGGACTGCAGGCCCTGCTCGGACTGCGCGCAGATCGTGTCGGCCTGGACGATGTAGTCCCGCTTGCTCGGCGTCAGCGCCTCGGCGTCGGTGGTAACCGAGCCCCCGCCGTCATCCCCGCCGCAGCCGGCGAGGATCGCGAGCGAAACGAGGGCCGGCACCACGCCGGCCCTCGTCGCGGTATGCGGTGAAGCGGTCAGACCCTCTGGATCAGCGTGCCGGTGCCGAGGCCTCCGCCGCAGCACATCGTCACGAGGCCGGTCTCCTTGTCGCTGCGCTCGAGCTCGTGGAGCAGCGTCGTCAGCAGTCGCGCGCCGGTAGAGCCGAGCGGGTGGCCGATGGCGATCGCGCCGCCGTTGACGTTGACGCGGTCCATGTCGGGGCTCAGCTCGCGCTGCCAGGCGGCGACGACCGAGGCGAACGCCTCGTTGATCTCGATCAGGTCGATGTCGTCGATCTTCATCCCGTTGCGCTCCAGGATCTTCTGGGTCGCGGGGATCGGGCCCGTCAGCATGATCACCGGGTCGACGCCGACGGTCGTCTGGTCGACGATCTTGGCTCGCGGCTTCAGCCCGAGGGCGTCGGCCTTCTCGCGGGTCATCAGCAGCACCGCCGCGGCGCCGTCTGAGACCTGCGACGAGTTGCCGGCGGTGATCTTGCCGTCCTCCTTGAAGGCCGGCTTCAGCGAGGCCAGCTTCTCGGCGCTGTCGTCGGCCGGCGGGCGGATGCCCTGGTCGGTGACGTAGGTGTCGCCGTTGTTCGTCCACGGAATCATCTCCCGCTCGAATCGGCCCTCGTCGGTCGCGACGGCGGCCTTGCGGTGGGAATCCAGGGCGAGCTCGTCGAGCTCGGAGCGGGGGATCTCCCACTGGTCGGCGATCATCTCGGCCGAGAGCCCCTGAGGAATCAGGTTGTAGCGCTCGAGCAACTCGGGCGAGAACGCCAGGCCGTGCTCGTTCATCACCTCGGCGGAGTCCGCGAAGGAGATGTGGCCCATGTGCTCGACGCCGCCGCCGATCATCGAGTCGTGGACGCCGGAGGCGATCATCGCCGCGGCGAAGTTCACGGCCTGCTGACCCGAGCCGCACTGGCGATCGACGGTCGTCGCGGGAGTCTCGATGGGCAGACCCGCCTCGAGCCAGGCGTTGCGGGCGATGTTGATGCCCTGTTCGCCGAACTGCTGGACGCAGCCGCCGACGACGTCCTCGACCTCTGAGGCGTCGATCCCGGCGCGGTCGATGACCTCGCTGTAGGCCTTCGCGAGCAAATTCGAAGCGTGGTTGTCCTTGTAGTAGCCCTTCTCCTCGTGGCCGCGGCCGACGGGCGTGCGAGCCGCCTCGACGATCACGACTTCGCGGCCCTGAAACTTTCCGTTACTACTCATCTGAATGGCCTCCGTTTGAAGTTCTCGACGACGGTTGCTTGAAGAAACCAAGTGTAGTGCAAGCACTGGCTGCGGAGCCAGTGGACGGGC
This sequence comes from uncultured Solirubrobacterales bacterium, assembly GCA_963820665.1. GTDB lineage: Bacteria > Actinomycetota > Thermoleophilia > Solirubrobacterales > 70-9 > CAVUAT01. The sequence continues at coordinate 695,120 of CAWGAL010000004.1, forward strand.
CGGGAGCGTACCCGCCGGGGGCGTGATAACAACCCGCGACCTTGAGCGGCCAGGCCTCATACGAGCGGCCGGCGATAGCCGGCAGCGGCACCATCGCCTGCGGGCTGGCCGCCTGCGCGACCGCGCTTTCGGAGACCCTGGTGTTGGCGCGCTCGGATGCGTCGGCCTGGCGAGCGGAGGAACAGGCGCAGACGCTGTGCGAGAAGGTCGATGGAGGCGAACCGCGGCGAATCAAGGTGACCACCGATCCCTCGGGCCTCGCCGAGTGCGACCTTGTGATCGAGGCGATCGCCGAGGACCCCGACGCGAAGGGCGAGCTGTTCCGCACGCTCGCGGGCGCGTGCCCGGCCGCGCACCTCGCGACCACCACCTCCTCACTCTCGGTCGCGGCCCTCGGCGAGGCGTCGGGCGCGCCCGACCGGCTCTTCGGCCTGCACCCGTTCAACCCGGTCGTGCGCATGGACCTGGTCGAGCTCTGCGTGCCCCAGGGCGCCGACGTGGCGATAGCCGCGCGCGCCCGGACTTGGTGCGAGGCGATCGGGAAGACGGTCGTCGACGTCCCCGACGAGGTCGGCTTCGTCGTCAACCGGCTGCTCTTCCCCTACCTCTTCGACGCGGTTCGCCTGCTCGAGCAGACCGGGATGGCGCCCGACGAGGTCGACCGCTGCATGACGCTCGGCGCCGCGTATCCGATGGGCCCGCTGGCGCTACTCGACCTGGTCGGAATCGATGTCGCGGTCGCGATCGGCGAGGCGCTCCACGCCGAGACCTCGGAGGATCATCACCGCCCGCCGGGCCGGCTGATCGCGCTAACCGGTGAGGGCAAGCTAGGGCGTAAGTCCGGCTCCGGGTTCTACGAGTACGGCTAGTCCGGCGGCGGCTGGGCCGAGAGGCCGATGACCAGCTCGGCGACCGCCTCGCCGACTGCGTCGAGCGCGGCGGGATCGAGCTTGTCGGGAGTGTCCTCGGCGGTGTCGGCGAACTCGTAGGAGAAGTCGATCAGGTCGATCGAGGGGATCCCCGCGAGCAGGAACGGCACGTGGTCGTCCAGCACCCCCACCCCCTGCTCGCCCTCGGGAAAGAACTCGGCGGCCCCGACGGTCTCGGCGGCGGCGCGGAGCTCGGCCCACAGCCCCGGGTCGGAGTTCGCCTCCCGCGAGATCCTGAGCCCCTCGTTTGCGATGTAGTCGAGAAGTATCAGCTCGCCGACCTCGGGCCCGTGCGCGGCGACGTACGCCTTCGACCCTCGCAGCGCGCACTGCTCGAACTCGGCGTCCGGGCAGCCCGCCGGCTCCTCCTCGCCGTCGAAGAGCACGAAGCGGACCTCGCGATGGCCCTCTGGCAGCTCGTCCTCCAGCACCCGCGCCAGCTCCAGCACAGCTGCGGTTCCGGCGGCTCCGTCGTTCGCTCCGACGAAGTCCGGAGGCTCTACCTCGGTGTCGTAGTGCGCGCCGATCACGATCGCGGGAGCCGCGCCGGGGATCGTGCCGACCACGTTGCGAAGGCCGCCGGGCACCTCCTCGAAGGCGCCATTCGGAAGCTCCGCTCGTGCCAGCTCCGCGAGCTCACGCGAGGCCTCCGAGCCGGCGGGCCGGGGGCCCAGCGCCACCTGTCGCTCGATCCACTCGAACGCCCGCGCCGAGTCGAACCGGTCCGCCGAGGACTCCGTGCTTGAGCTCGAGCCGCCTTCGTCGTCAGCGCCCCCGCACGCGGCGAGCGCGAGTGCCGCGACGGTCGCTGCGACCGCGCCGGCGAGGAGAACGCGGCGAGGGCTAGGCCGCGCGCTTGTCTGGCGTCGCGGGCTTCTGCTTCGCGCGGCGGCGCTTGGCGCGGATCGGGGGTACGGCGGGCTCCTCATGGCGCCCGCAACGATCCCAGATCACGTCAGCCTCGGAGACGCCCTGCTTCACCGCCGCGGAGGACACCTCGCTCCACGGCAGCTGCGCCTCGGGAAGGTCGTCCCACCGGGCGAGGTCGAGGGCCTCCAACGCGCCCTCGAGAGCCGGCCCCCGGTGCTCCTCCGAGCGCAGCACCGCCCTGACTACCTCAAGCTGCTTATCGCTGAGCCGGACAACCCACATACGGGGCTCCTCTCCGACGGGACGCTGGCCGGTCCCGATTGGGCGGGAAATTAGGGCTGAGAGCGGACGGAAGCACGGGTGTCGAAAACCCCTGCTCCGGGCGTGTTTGATCGGGCTGGGCTCGAGGTATGCCATTTACAAGGCCACCTACTCCCGAAGGGGGACGAATGAAGATTCGCCGGATCGCGACCGTTGCGGCCATGACCGCTTCCTTCCTGTTGCTCGCCGCCCAGCCCGCCTCGGCGAAGCCACAGGCCAACTTCCGAGTCACCGAGGTCTCGAGCCCTCCGGCCACCATCGCCCCCGGCGCCTCCTTCCAGGCAACAGGTGAGCTGCGAAACAACGGCAAGGCCGCGGGCCGTGCGCGCGTCAGCCTCGAGCTGCGCGGTCAGGGCCCCGACGTGGAGCTCGGCTCAGTCCGCGTCCGCGTGCCGGCCAAGTCCGAGAAGCCCTTCTCGGCGCAGGCCACCGTCCCCTCCGACACCCCGGCCGGGAACTACACGTTCCGAGCGTGTGTCCCCAAGCAGGGAAAAAAGGGCAAGGACCGCTGCCGAAACGGTGGCGAGGTCACCGTCAGCGGACCCCCGAAGCAGTACACCCCGGGCGCTCGCACGCTAGGCGACCCGCTGTTCCCCCAGACCGGTAACGGCGGCTACGACGCCCAAAGCTACGACATCGAGATCGACTACGACCCAGCGACGAATCTCTTCGGTTCCGCTTCCACGACCATCGAGGCCGTCGCAACGCAGGACCTCTCCGAGTTCAGCCTCGACTTCCAGGACCAGCTCGACGTGTCGTCGGTGACGATCAACGGCACCACGGCTTCGTTCGCGTTCGCGGCGACTCCACAGCTCGGCGACGATCCCGAGATCACCCAGCTGACCAAGCTCGTGGTCACCCCCGCCGCTGGGATTCCGAGCGGGAGCGAGTTCGAGGTGGTCGTGAACTACGACGGCGAGCCCCAGCTCATGACCGACACCGACTTCTCGGTCGAGGGCTGGATCCCGGCCTGCCGCAACCCCGGGCCGGTCTGCGACGGCGCTTTCGTCGTGAACCAGCCGAACGGGGCCCAAACCTGGTTCCCGGGCAACAACTACCCGACCGACAAGGCGACATTCAATACCTCGATCACCGTGCCTGAGTCTCACGTGGCGTTCGGCATCGGCGAGCTCGGCTCGCGCAGCAGCAACGGCGACGGCACCTGGACGTGGTCCTGGGAGGAAGATGATCCGACCTCCACATATCTCACGACTGCGACCGTCGGGCTGTTCGACTACGAGACGAACGCCGTCTTCGAGGACTCGACCAGCCGCGTCCTGCCCTTCTACGGCGGGATCGACAGCTCCTACACAACTGCGGCCAAGGCGAATATCTCTGGGACGCAGTCGCTGACCTCGGAGATGCTCAACTTCCTCTCCGAGCTCTACCGGCCGTACCCGCTCGACTCGATCGGCAGCATCGTCGACAGGGCGTCAGGGGTCGGCTATGCGCTCGAGGTCCAGACCAAGCCCGCCTACGCCGCCGCGTCGAGCCAGGGGACCCCGAGCGACCCGGACGACGACGACATCAGCGAGTCCACCCAGCTTCACGAGATCGCGCACATGTGGTTCGGGAACACCATCACGCTCGAGGAGTGGACCGACATCTGGTTCAACGAGGGCTTCGCGACTTGGTCGGAGTGGCGCTTCGACGAGGAGAACGGCGGAGCCACAACTGCCGAGACGTTCACCGAGTACTACGAGAACGACATGTTCGTCGACCTCGACGACTACCCGGAGCCGTGGGCCCTGGCTCCGGCCATCCTCGACGGCGACCCCGCGAACCTGTTCACCTACCCCACCTACGACCGCGGTGCAATGGTGATCGAGGGCACGAGGCAGATCCTCGGGGCCGAAGGGTTCGACGAGTTCGTCCAGGAGCTGTTCGCCCGCTTCGCGTACGAGAACATCTCGACCCAGGAGTTCATCGCCCTGGCGAAGGAGGTCAGCGGGTTCTCAGGCGCACAGCTCGACCTGCTCGACGACTTCTACGAGCAGTGGCTCTACGGCGAGGTGAAGCCGACGATCCTGCCCGAGGACTTCCCGCCTGTCCCCTAGTCAAGGGACAGACGGGGGTGCCGGGCGCGGCTCGGAGCTTTCGTGGATGCGCACGGCCTCGATGCGGTTCTCGCGAACCGACTCGACGCGGATCTCGTAGCCGTCGGCGCTGATCTGGTCGCCGCGCTTGGGCAGGCGGCCCAGCTCGCCGAAGACATAGCCGCCGATCGAGTTGTAGGCGTCGGTGTCGACGGGGAGCTCGATGCCGCGGTCGGCGAGGTCCCCGAGCGAGACGTGGCCGCGGACGTACCAGTCGCCGTTGGTCAGCTGGCGCAGGCTGCCGGCCAGCGGGTCGGTCTCGTCCTCGATCTCGCCGACGACCTCCTCGAGGATGTCCTCGATCGTGACGATGCCGACCGTGCGGCCGTACTCGTCGACGACGACGCCCATCGAGGAGCGCTGTCGCTGGAGCTCGGTCAGCAGGTCGTCGAGCGCCTTCGTCTCGGGAACGATCAGGGCGTCGCGGACGGCGGGCTCGATCTTGGCGTCGGGCCCCTCCTCCATCGACAGCCGGGCGAGGCGCAGCGCGTGCACGATGCCCCGGACCCGGTCCTGGTTGCCGTCGTCGACGACGACGAGGCGGTTGTGGCCTGAGGACCAGCAGAGGCGCAGCGCGTCGGTGACGTTGGAGGAGTAGTCGACGGTGACGACCGCGGGGATCGGGGTCATGATCTCGCGCGCCTCCTGCTCGTGGAGGTGGAAGACGCCGCGCAGCATCACCGCCTCGCCGGGGTCGAGGTCGCCGCCCATCGCCGACTGCGAGATCAGCAGCTTCAGGTCCTCCGAGGTGTGCTTCTCCTCGATGTCGGCGGGGCGGATCCCGAACAGGCGCAGGATGGCGTTGGACACGATGTTCAGCGCGGAGGTCAGGGGGCGGGTCGCCTTCAGGAAGAAGTCCAGCGGACGGGCCAGCCGCCGCGCGGTACCTTCGGCGCGGGTGATCGCCAGGAGCTTCGGGACCTGCTCGCCGGCGGTGATGTGGAGCGAGGTCGCGATGGCGAAGGCGATGGCGAATGCGAGCGCGGTCGCAGCGCCGTGCGAGAGCCCGCCGAACAGCGGCTCGATCAGCGTGGCCAGAGCCGGCTCGCCCAGGAAGCCGATGCCGATCGAGGCCATGGTGATCCCGAGCTGGCAGGCCGCCAGGTACTCGTCGATGCGGTCGAGCTGCTTCATCACCAGCGAGGCGCCGCGGCTGCCCTCGGTCGCCATCTGCTCGATGCGCCCGCGGCGCGAGCGAACGAGAGCGAACTCCGCGGCGACGAACAGCCCGTTCGCGATCACGAGCACGATCAGCGCTACGAGGGCGAGCGCGGTCACGCGGGCACCCGGCTACGGCCGCGCAGTCGGCCCTCAGGAAGGGCGGGGATCCCCGTCAGGGGACCGATACTCGAAGGAGGTTCGTCGTCAGTCACAGGCGACGGGCACACGCTACCAGGGGTCTAAGGAAGCGCGTCGATGGCACGGGCCAGCTCGAAGTCGTTCGCCGTGAGGCCGCCCTCGGAGTGGGTGCGTGATGGCGACCTTGACCTCGCTCCACGAGATCGAGAGGTCCGGGTGGTGGTTCATCTCCTCGGCCGGCTCGACGATCGACTCGACGAACTTGACCGAGCCGATGAAGTCGCCGCGGTCGTACGACTTGACGATCGCCTCGCCCTCGCGCGTCCAGCCGTCGAGCTCCGCCAGCTTCTCGGTGATCTCGTCGTCGCTCAGCTTCGCCATCGACCCTCCTCAGGTGTCATATTCGTAGGGTGCGAATCGCGAGCCTCGTTCCCTCCGCTACCGAGATGCTATTCGCGCTCGGCCTCGGCGACCAGGTCGTCGGCGTCACGCACGAGTGCGACTTCCCGCCCGAGGCGGCCTCGCGGGCCCACCTGACCCGCAGCATCATCGCCGAGGGCCTCGAGGCAGGCGAGATCGACGCCGCCGTCCGCGAGGCGGTCGGATCCGGCCGGGCCCTGTACGAGCTCGACGAGCCCACCCTGCGCGTCGCTCGACGTCGACCTGATCGCGACGCAGGCCGTCTGCGAGGTCTGCGCGGTCTCCTACGACGACGTCCGCGCCGTCGCCGAGCGCCTGCCGAGCGAGCCCGCCGTGATCTCGCTCGACCCCGAGCGCCTGGGCGACGTGATCGCCGACGTCACCCGCCTCGGCGACGCGGCGGGTGCGCCCGAAGCGGCGGCGGAGCTGCGGGCCGGGCTCGAGCGCCGCCTCGGCGTCGGTCCGCGACGCCGTCAGCGGGACCGAGCGCCCCGCGTGTGCTCGCGCTCGAATGGTTCGACCCGCCCTTCGTCGGCGGCCACTGGATCCCCGAGATGATCGAGCATCGCCGGCGGCACCGACGTCGATCGGCAGGCCGGGCGCCAAGTCGCGGACTGCCGAATGGGACGAGCTCGCCCTCTCGCGAGCCCGACCTGGTCGTCGCGATGCCGTGCGGCTGGGACGCAGCGCGCGCCCGACTGGAGGCGGAGGCCCACGTCGACCGTCTCGAGCAGCTCGGTGCGGAGCGCATCGTCGCGGTCGACGCCGCCGCGTCGTTCTCGCGCCCGGGGCCGCGGCTGGTCGAGGGCACCGAGCTGCTCGCGCACCTGATGCACCCGGATAGGGTTGGCGCGCCCGACGGCGTCGCGTTCGAGGAGCTGCGCCCGCACGAGATCCGAACCTGAGGAGCAAGAAAGATGGGCATGAACTGGGCCGAGCACAGCATCGAGATCGCCGCCCCGATCGAGACCAGCTTCGACGCGATCGTCGACTACGAGACCTTCCCCGCCTGGCAGGACGCGGTCGACTCCGTCGAGGTCCTGAGCCGCGACAAAGGACGGCCTCGGCGAGGACGTGAAGCTCTTCGTCGACGCCAAGGTCAAGAAGATCGACTACACGCTGCGCTACAGCTACGACACGCCCGACCGAGATCGAGTGGGACTTCGTCACGGGCAACGGGATGCGCAACGTCGACGGCGTCTACACCTTCGAGGAGCTCGGCCCCGACCGGACCCGCGCCACCTACAAGCTCGGAGCGGACCCCGCGATCCCCGTCCCGGGCATGGTCCTGCGCCGGACGCACAAGGCAGCTCGTGAAGCGCTCGGTCGAGGACCTGAAGAACGAGGCCGAGCGGCGCCACGCCGCGGCGGGCGCCGCCGCTGCACCGGATCCCGCGCCTGCTGCTGAGACTCCGGCGCCCGTCGCCGAGGGTCCCGCTGCCGAGGAACCCGCGATCCCGCCGGCGGCGGACGGGCCCGCCCCCGTGCCGCCGGCCGAAGAGTGGCAGCCGAAGGCCGTGCGCGAGCAACCCGCTCCCGCGGGCTCATCCGGCCGCAGCGGCGACTCGAGCCACGGCTCGCTCGCTGAGCTTCCGGGAGCGCTCGTGGGCAAGGGATTGTCCGTCGCCGGGAGCGCCGCGCGGAGCGGGCGCGAGGCAGCTGGGACCGCGGCCAAGACCGGCATCGACATCGCGCAGGACGTCGCGGCGCGGATCGAGAAGCGGATCGGGCGCGAGCGCGACTAGAGCGGCACACCGCGGAGCGGCTCCGCACCGGCTGCCGCCGCGAGCAGGGCACCGACCACCGAGGCGACGACGATCAGCGCGATTCCCGCCGACCTCGATGACCCGGCCGGCCGTGCCCGTCGCCCTGCGCTCGGCGAAGATCACGAGCAGCGCGGCGAGCGTGCCCCCGATGAGACCGCCGATGTGGCCGCCGATCGAGATGCCCGGGATCGCGAACGTGAAGACGAGGTTGAGGACGACGAAGACGCCGATCTGAGATGCGATCTGGTCGACGCCCCGGTCGCGCGCGATCACGAAGGCGGCGGCCATCAGGCCGAAGATCGCGCCGCTGGCTCCGATCGTGATCTCGTTCGGGCCCGACAGCAGCAGGGCGCCGAAGGATCCGGCGAGCAGCCGCTGCGAAGTAGATGCCGAGGAACCGCACAGTGCCCGATCGCCGGCTCCAGCAGGGTGCCGAGGACGTAGAGCGCGAACATGTTGAAGAGCAGGTGGAGGGGGCTCGCGTGCAGGAAGCCGCTGCTGAGGATCCGGAAGACCTCGTCCCCCGACGAGAGGATGATCGTGTTCTGGATCCCGCACACCCCTCCGTCGCCCGAGATCGCGTTCGCGCAGAGGCCCGCGTCGACGAGGAGCTTGTCGCCCCCGGCGCCGCTCATGATCGTGGCGAGGAAGGCGACGACGTTGACGGCGATCAGCGCGTAGGTCGCGAAGGGCTCGTCGCCTCCGCCTGCCCGGACGGACGCGGCTGTGCGCACCTTGGTCCGCTCGCTCGCGCACTCCGGGCAGCGCATGCCGACCGAGGTCGAGGTCATGCACTCGGGGCAGATCGGGCGCCCGCAGTTGGAGCACGAGACCCCCGTCTCGCGCTTCGGGTGCCGGTAACAGGTCTCGGCCACGGCGAGGAGGCTAGCCGAGTGCCGCTACGGCTCTAGTCGGGCTGACGTCGAGGATCGCCGGCTCGGTGGGGTCGGTCCGGTTCGGCCCCGGCTCAGCCGTGACCATCACGCGCTCGACGTCGTCGGTCGCCTCGGGGATCGCGGCGGTGGCGGTCCCATCGGGATGGGGCAGGAAGGTGGCCGAAGGCGTGACCGTGCCCGAGGGGTCGGCGACCCACACCTGGTACACGGCGCCCTGGCTCGAGCTGTGGCATGCCCTTCATCTCCAGGGTCGCGTTGCCGTCGGCTACGACGAGCGCCCCCGCGGCGTCGCCGGCCGCTTCGGTGATCGGGCACCGTCCGGGTGTCGCCGCCGGAGCCGCCATCGGCGGCCAGGTAGCCGCCGACGCCCGCGGCCACCAGGGCGACGACCGCGAGCCCCGTCGCCGGGCGCGTGATCAGTGAGCCGAAGCTGAAGCGCGCCCGCTTCGCCCTGGACGGCTTTGGCACTCCGGTGACGGCCTCGTCGCGGACGATCGTGAGCAGGCGCTCGCGCAGCTCGGGCGGCGGCTCCACCTGGTCGACGGACTCGGCCAGGACGCCGACCGCCGGGGCAAGGTGAAGCATCTCGGCGCTGCAGACCTCGCAGCCGTCGGTGTGCTCGGCGACGACCTTCTCCTCGGCGGGGTCGAGCCCGCCGATCGCGAATGCGACCAGGTCCTCACGGCTCGGATGGCTCATGCCTCGAGCACCCCCTCCGCGAGCGATGCGCGGATCTTCTCCATGCCCAGGCGCATCCTGCCCTTGATGGTCCCCAGCGGCTCGTTCAGCATCTTCGCGATCTCCGAGTGGCTGAAGCCGCCGAAGAAGGCGAGCTGGATGACCCGCGACTGGTCGTCGGGGAGGTCCTCGAGGGCACACCGACTTCGCGCGCGGTCTCGCGGCGCAGCGCCTCGACGTCGGTGAGGTCCTCCGAGGGGCGGCTCTCGAGCATCTCCTGCGCGTCGAACGCGAGCTTCGGCGCGCGGCCGGCGTCGCGGCGCAGGTGGTCGATCGCGCGGTTGCGCACGATGCCGAGGGTCCAGCCGCGGACGCTGCCGCGGGCGCGGTCGAAGCGGGCGCCGCTGCGCCAGATCGAGATCAGCGCCTCCTGCGTGACGTCCTCGGCCGACTGGCGGTCGCCGACGATGCGGTAGGCGAGGGAGAAGGCTGCGCCGCCGTGGCGGTCGTAGAAGACCTCGAAGGCGATCGCGTCCTTCGCCGCGAGCAGCGGCATCAGGTCTTCGTCGGCCAGCATCTGGAGTTCGGACTTACTCATGTGGTGCACACGCTGAAGGCTACGTCCTGCCTGCAGAAACGGATCAACCGTCCGGAAGCCGGAGCAGTATGTCCACCGATGGAAGGTTCCAGTCCCGCGAGGCTCTACTGCCTGCTGATCGGCGGAGTGCTGGTCATCGCCGGGATCCTCGGCTTCTTCTACGAAGCCAGCTTCGCGGTCGGCAACGAGATCGTGTCCGAGAGGCGCTCGGGCTGCTGGCCGTCAACGGCTGGCACAACCTCGTCCATCTGACGATCGGCGGGCTGCTGCTGATCGCGGCGGGCGGCGTCGCTCGCCCCGCGGCGATGTTCGTCGGGTTGCTCTATCTGGCGCTCGCCGCTCTCGGGTTCATCGCCACCGGCGGCGACGGGATCGACTTCGTCGCCTCCAACGGCGTGCTGATCGATCTCGTCCCCGTCAACGACGAGGACAACGTGCTCCACATCATCCTCGGCCTCACAGGCGTGATCGCCGCGCTGACGACGCCGAAGGGCTCCGTGGCTCCCGCCCGGGCGTAGGCGCTAGGGCAGGCGGTTGCGCAACTGATCGACGACCGCGGAGGCTCCGCTCGGGCGGCGCCTCCGCCGCACCTCGATCAGCACCAGGGCGCCGCCGGCGATCCCGCCGGCGATGCCCGCGGCGGCGGGCCGCAGCCAGTTGCGCGGGATCGCGAAGCGCGGCGAGCTCGGAGTCCGAGAGCTCCTCGGCCCACGACGATAGCTCCGACGGCGGCGGCCTCGGTGACCGCGGTCAGGGTGTCCTCGACGCGGTTGGGCAGGCTCTCGGGCGGCTCGATCGGGCGCAGCGCCGACTTGCAGGAGCGCCTCGACGTCCGTCTGCGGCTCTCTCATCTCACTGCTCATCGGGCGCCATCTCCTGTTCGAGCTGCTTGATCGCCCTGTGGATCAGACACCTTGGTCGCGCCGTCGGTGCGCCCGAGCGCGCGGGCGATCTCGCGGTTGTCCATGCCGAGTGCGAAGCGCATGATCAGTGCCTCCTTGCGGTCGCCCGGAAGCTTCTGCAGGTTGTCCATGACCGACTGAAGCTCGGCCCGCCCTTCGACGATCTGCTCGGTGTCGTGCATCGTCGCAATCGGATCGGCGTTGTCGAGGGCCGACTGCGGGCGGCGGGCGCGGTCGCGGTGGTAGTTGGAGGCGAGGTTGTGGGCGATGCGGATGAGCCAGGGGCGCAGTGGGCGCCCGTCGGACTCGCGCTGGGCGCGCTCGAAGTGCCTGTAGGCCTGGAGGAAGGCCTGCTCGGTGAGGTCCTCGGCGTCGTGGTGGTTGCCGACGCGGTAGTAGGAGTAGGAGTAGACGTCGCGCAGGTGGTCGCGATAGAGCTGCTCGAAGTCGCGGTCCAGCTCGGCCTTGGCCTTGGCCTTGCCGCCGTCAGGCGTCGCAGCGGGTGTGGGCGCGGGGTCGGCCACGCCGCAAGCGTAGTGCTCACGCGGCCACCTTCCTGGCCCGCTCCGCCCGCCGCAGGCCGGCCATCCATTCGGCCGGCGAGATCTCCTCGGCGATCAGGCGAGCGAGCCCGTCGAGGCCGGGCGCGTCGACGCCGGCCTTGCTCACCGTCTCGGCGATCAGCGGCACCGAGTCGAGGCCCTCGGACGCCTGGCCGATCTTGCCGGGGATGCGCCCGGCGGGCATCCCCTTGCCCAGCAGCTCGCCGGCGCGACGGTTGCGGCTGCCCGGAGCGAGGATCGTCGCCGTCAGGTCGCCGATGCCCGCGAGGCCCGAGAACGTCTCGTGGCGGCCGCCGCGCAGCTCTGCGTAGTCGAGGCACTCGCGCCAGACCTCGGCGGTCGCGATGCCGGCGGCGTTCATGCCGTGAGGCTCGGCCGCGGCTGCCGCGAGCGCGGCGGCGTTCTTGGCGACGCCCGGCCATCTCGACGCCGATGACGTCGGTGGTGCGCTCGCAGACCAGGCCGGCTTCGTCGAAGACCTCGCCGAGCTGTGCGCGGAGGTCGAGGTCGTCGCTGCCGAGGACGAGCGCCGCGGTCCCCGAGACCGACTCCTTCGCGTGAGCCGGCCCGCCGAGGCAGGCGATCGCGCGCGCTCGCACGCGCTCGCGGACGTACTCCGAGGGCAGGGCCCCCATCGGCGCGACCAGTCCCTTGCTCAGCATCAGCACCGAGGTGCGCTCGCCGACCCGGTCGCCGATCGAGCCGACGGCGGCGGGCAGACCCTTCGACGGGACGGCGAGGCAGACGAGGTCCATGCCCGCGAGCTCGATCTCGGAGGCGCGCTTGACGGTGAGCCCATCGGGCAGATGGACGCCCGGCAGGTAGCGCTCGTTGGCGCGGTTGCGGTTCATCTCCTCGGCCTGGTCCGAGGTGCGGCAGCCGAGCTGAACCTCGAGCCCGCCGCGAGCGAGCAGCACAGCGACGGCCGTGCCCCAGCTGCCGGCGCCGATCACGGCTGCCTTGCGCAGCGGCGGCAGGCCGCCGAGCCACTCCCACTGCAGCTCGATCACGGGCCAGATCCGGGCGCCGACCGAGTTCGCGAGCTGCGGCGAGGGGTCGTCGGTCCGGGGGAAGGTGAGCGCGCGCCCGGCCCGGATCTTGACCTTGCGCGGGCGGATGCGGATCCCGTTGCGAACGTGCTCGGTCCCCTGCACCGCGACCGGGAGGACCGCCGCGCCACTCTCGAGCGCCAGCCGCCCGAAGCCGCGCTTGGGCCGCCCGAGCGACCCGGTGCGGATGCGTGTGCCCTCGGGGAAGATGCAGATCGCGCCGCCTCGATCGAGCACGCCGCGCGAGGTGATCAGCACCTCGGGGTCGGACTGGCCCCGGCGCACCGGGTAGGCGCCGAGCCGGTTCAGGATCCAGCCCTGCCAGGGCTTCTCGAAGAGCTCCATCTTCGCCACGTAGTGCAGCGGCCTCGACCACGGGAGCATCGCGCCGATCACGAAGGGGTCGAGGAAGCTGCGGTGGTTTGCAGCGACGATCAGCGGGCCGCGGACCTTGGCGTGCTCGCGCCCGATCCGCGTGAGGCGGAAGTAGACGAGGAAGAACGGCTGCAGGAAGCAGCGCGCGAGCAGGTAGATGCCGCGGTTCACCCCGTGCTCTCGCGTGAAGCGGTGGTAGCTGAGCAGGCGTTCGGGGTCCATCGGCAGAGGTGACAACACGCAGCGGCGTGCGTCGTTACAGGCGTGCCCCGCTCACGGGGCTACCACGCCCGGTCGAGCACGCGCGCCAGGTCCTCGCGGGTGACTTCTCCCGGCGTCATGTGCGACGAGCTCCGGGCGGTTCATTGCAGCGTCGAGGACGGGGCCCAGGCAGTCCCGGCCCGCGCCGAGGTCGGCGAGCCCGCGGCGTCCTCCGCCGAGCTGCTCGATCCGCTCGCGGATGCCCACCGGCTCGGTTCCGAGCGCCTCCGCCAGCGCCTCGACCTGCTCAGGTGCGCGCCCGAGCATCTCCTCCATCACGACTGGGAGGATCGCCGCGTTCGTCTCGGCGTGCGGCGTCTCGCAGACCCGGACCGTCGTCTGGCTCAATCACGTGGTGTATCGAGAGCCCGGCCGCGTCGATCGCCTGGCCCGCGAGCAGCGCGCCGAGCGCCAGCTCGCTGCGGTCGCGCTCGTCGCGCGGGGTGTCGAGCGAGTCGCCGATCAGCTTGGCCGCTCGCAGCGCCGCCTTCCGCGAGAGCTCGTCGGCGAGCGGCGTGTAGAGGGAATCGGCCGCATGGGCCAGTGCGTTCATCGCGGTTGCGCGCAGCTCGGGCTCGGGCAGGCTCGTCATCAGCTCGGCGTCGGCCAAGACCAACGAGGGCCGCACGCCCGTCAGGCCCTCGCGGCCCGCCGGCATCCGGTGGATCGCGGTCATCTCGGCGCCCGAGAGCGTCGAGGGGATCGCCGCCACCTCCCCGCCCCGCGCCGCGGCGATCGCCTTCGCCGCGTCGATCACACGGCCGCCGCCGAGCGCGACGAGGCGGTCCGACCCGACGTCCTCGAGGATCGCCGCCGCGACGTCGGGCACCTGGCCCGAGGGCACGATGTGGGTCTGGGCGGCGGCGTCGGGCAGCCCGGGCGACTCGGGCAGCGCCCGCTCGGTGCTGAGCAGGTCGAACTCCTCCCACCCCTCGCCGGCCAGAGCCGCGGCGGCGTCCGCCGCCAGCCCGGGCCGCATGAACACGCTCCGTCCCTGCTTGGCATCTCGCCAGCGAATCTCCATCAAGAGCCCGGGGCGGGACTCGAACCCGCAGCCTCTCGATTACAAATCGAGTGCTCGACCAGTTGAGCTACCCGGGCGCGGAGCAAGCTTAAGGCGACGCGGCCAGCGCGATCGCTTCTAGACTGGACCCATGCCCTCCATCCCCCAGAGGCTCGGATCGACCGCCTCCCGCGGCACCTGGCTCGCGCGCGGGGCCTGGCTCCTCGCGATCGCCGAGGGCCTCGTCGCGGTGCGGAACCACCTGACGGACCGCCTCACCGAGAAGGAGCGCAAGCGCCTCGTCGAGATCGTCCGCAGCTCCAAGGGCCTGCCCACCAACCTCAGCGACCGCGAGCGCAAGGAGCTCTCGGCGCTGATCGCGAAGGTCGAGCCGCGGGAGCTCGCCAAGACCGTCGCGTCCTCAAGCCTCGGCCGCCAGGCCCGCGGCGCTCGCCGCCGCTAGAGCTCCGTCTGAGAAGCCCGCGGTGGCCGGTGGGCATGATGGCTCCATGGCCAGACTTCCCGGGGTACTTCGCTTCGCTCGCATGGCGGGCTCTTCGGTCGCCGCTCCCGGCGCGGCCGGATGGGTGACGGACTTCCTGAACGCCGCGTACTACGCGCGGTCGGAGGACGAACGCCACGTCCGTGATCTGCGCCTGGCGCAGGGGATCATCACGACCCTCTGGGTGGACCGGGCGCGCAGGCTCGGCGCGCGCGAGGTCTTCGCCCTGAACCGGGCCTACGGGCTGATGCGGCTGCGACGCGGCGGCCGGCTGGACCACGACGCGCTGCTCCACGGTGCTCGCACCCTGCTCGGTGACTGGTTCCCGCACGCCTGGTGGGATGACGAGCGTCGCGCCCACGGCGCGGCGTTCCCGACGGTGTTCGACCGCCGGCGCTTCGTTCCGGAGCGGCGCCTGGAGCAATCGGCGCTCGAGCCGCTGACACCGCCGGTTCGGCCGCCCAGCGAGCAGCAGTGGGCGACCTATGACCCGGTGGCCCTCCCCGATCCCGACGCCGCGCTGGCCATGCTGCTCGACCCCGCCCGCTGGCCCGACATGGGCGCGGCCGCCGGGCGCTTCACAGCGCTGCGCGACTCCGGCCTCGCCGGCCAGAGCTTCGAGATCGAGGTCGTCGCCGAGCCGACGCCGCGCTCGCCCGTCTTCACCCGGGGCTACGTGACGTGCACCGAGCTGCACCTCGGTGCAGCCGCCTCGGGGGAACAGGCCGAGCTCGACGATGCGGTCGCCCACCTGAGGGAGCGCTACAGCGCCGGCGCCGGCCCGGACGCGCGCCCTCTGCTGCCCGACGACGCCGAGCCCCTGGCCCTCGTCGTGCTGACGACCCACGAAGGCCACTTCCTCGGGCGCGCCCTCTCGCACTTGCTGGTCTGGCGCGACGGCGACGGCGCCTGGATCCGCGACATCGGAGCATGGGACCCGCTGCCAGCGCACCTCGCCGCCGCCTACAGGACGGCCGGCCGCGCCGCCCAGGAGCAGTTCTGGGGACCGGAGCCCGCGTCCCGCAGCATGCTGGCGCAGCTCGCCCTCGTCGCCTGAACGACCGCGGCCGCCCGGTTGCCCGGGCGGCCGCGTTGCCTTACCGACCTCGATTGGGAAAAGGCTGGCTGCTAGATCTTCACCGCGCGCGAGGCGAGATGGATGCCGACCTTGCGCTTGACGCGCTGGAGGGCGTTGTCGACCGTCTTCGTGTCGCAGTCGAGGCGCTCGCCGATCACCTCGTAGGAGTGGCCGTCGAGATAGAGGGCCAGCACCTGGCTCTCGAGCTCGGAGAGGACGCTGGTCAGGCATGAGACCAGGCTCTCGAGCTCCTCGCCGGCGATCACCTGGTTGGCGGGGTCGCGCACGGACGGGCCGGGCAGGACTTCCTCCAGGGTGGTGTCGGAGTCGGGGCCGGCAGCGGCCGGAGTCTGGCTGAACGAGACGTACTGGTTGAGGGGCGTGTGCTTGTTGCGGGTGGCGGTCTTCACGGCGGTGATGATCTGCCGCGTGATGCACAGCTCCGCGAACCCGCGGAAGCTGGACTCGCGCTCGGGCTTGTAGTCGCGGATCGCCTTGAACAGGCCGAGCATCCCCTCCTGCATCAGGTCGTCGGCGTCGCCGCCGAGCAGGAAGTAGGACGAGGACTTGACGCGAACGAAGCGGCGATAACGTCGCACGAGCTGGTCGTACGCGTCGGGCCTTCCGTTCTTGGCGAGGGCGACGAGAAACTCGTCATCCGGCCCTGCGCCGGTGCTGGCGCTGCGTGCTCCGTCGGGGAGTGCCCGGACGGGTGCTACTGAGTGCTCCTGTGTGCTGGGGGTCGGTATGGCCACAGCAACCTCCTGTCATGGATGGTCTTCTGTGGCGCCTCGCTCCTCCCCAGGGGGGCGCCCCTCCCGTGAGGTGGTTTTCTCAGGTTCAACCTGAGGTCCACACTCGAGCGCGACTGTAGGGTGCGGAACGCCCGGTGTCAATCAACGTTCGTGGCCGATGCAATTCGGCTTGCAGGATCCTCGCCTGCCGAGGGCGTCAAAGGGGCTTCCATCTGGCGCCCCTGTTAGACGGGCTGCTGGCTCAGGCCTCCGTCGAGTCGCCCTTCACGTCGTCCTTCGAGTCGCCATTCACGTCGTCCTTCGAGTCACCCTCCGCCGCATCGGAGCGGCTCAGGCTCTTGCCATTCTCGGGGTCGAAGAGATAGAGCCTCCGGGTGTCGACCCAGAGCTCCGCATCGGTGTTCTTGGCGATCTTCGAGGACTCGTCCAGGCGTGCCACGAGCGCCGTGTCGCCGCCTCCCGAGGCGCTGGGAACCTCACCCAGGCCGGCGTCCTCGGCGATCTCCTGGAGCTGATCTGAGTCCACGCGGGTGCCCTCGAGGTGGAAATAGGCGAAGTTCTCGGAGCCCAGCGCTTCGATCAGGTCGACCTTCGCATTGAAGCTGACCCCGTCGCGCTTGGTCTCGTCGCTGACCACCTTCGCGTCCTCAAAGGACTCGGGCCGGATCCCGACGATGACCGTCTTCGCCTGTTCCGCTTCGCCCACTCCCTCGCGCGCTTCGTCTGGCACGGGGAGCTTCCCGAACGGCGTCTCGACCTCTGAGCCCGAGAGCTTGCCGGGGACGAAGTTCATCGCCGGCGAGCCGATGAACCCGGCGACGAACAGGTTCTGGGGGCTCGAATAGAGCTCAGGGGGCGGGCCGACCTGCTGCAGCACGCCGGCCCGCATCACGGCCACCCTGTCGCCGAGCGTCATCGCCTCGGTCTGGTCGTGGGTTACGTAGACCATCGTCGTGCCGAGGTGCTGTTGGATGCGGGCGACCTCGGTGCGCATCTGCACGCGCAGCTTCGCGTCGAGGTTCGAGAGTGGCTCGTCCATCAGGAAGGCCTTCGGATCGCGCACGATCGCGCGGCCCATCGCGACGCGCTGGCGCTGGCCGCCCGAGAGGTTGACCGGCTTGCGATCGAGGTGGTCGGTGAGGTCGAGGATCTCGGCCGCGTTCGAGACTTTCTCGTCGATCTCGGAGTCGTCGACTTTGGCGAGCTTCAGCGGGAAGGCCATGTTCTCGCGCACGGTCATGTGTGGGTAGAGGGCGTAGTTCTGAAAGACCATTGCGATGTCGCGGTCCCTGGGCGATTGGTCGTTGACGACGGTGTCGTCGATCTTGAGCTCGCCCTCGCTGATGTCCTCGAGCCCCGCGATCATGCGCAGCGCTGTCGATTTTCCGCACCCTGACGGGCCGACGAGGATCATGAACTCGCCATCCTCGATGTCGAGGTCCATCTGCTTGACGGCTTCGGTGCCGTCCGGGAAGCGCTTGGTCACCTTGTCGAGAACGATCTCGGCCATTTCTCCTCCTTGCCTCCTCAGCCCTTGACGGCGCCTGCGGTCAGCCCCGAGACGATCCGGCGCTGGAACAGCAGGACGAAGACGATAATTGGGATGGTCACGATCACCGCGGCCGCGGCGATGTTCCCTGTCGGTGCAGTGAACTGGGACTCGCCCGTGAAGAAGGCGAGCGATGCGGGGACTGTTCGCGACGCGTCCGACGAGGTCAGCGAGATCGCGAACAGGAAGTCGTTCCAGGCGAAGATGAAGACCAGGATCGCCGCGGTGAACACACCCGGCGCGGCCAGCGGCACGATCACCTTGCGGAACGCCTGGAAGGGGGTCGCCCCGTCCATCTGGGCGGCCTGTTCGAGGTCCCAGGGGATCTCCCTGAAAAAGGCGACCAGGGTATAGATGGCCAATGGCAGCGAGAAGGTCAGGTACGGGATGATCAGGCCCAGGTAGGTGTCGTAGAGCCCGAGCGCGCGCCACATGTCGAACAGGGGACCGATCGTCGAGATCGCGGGGAACATCGCGATCGCCAGGGCGCCGGCGAGGATCAGCGACTTGCCTGGGAAATCGAGCCGCGCGATCGCGTAGGCCGCGAACGAGGCGAGCACAATCGCGATCACGGTCGTGATCAGCGCGATCAGGATCGAATTGATCAGCGGTTTGATGAACGGGCTTTCGTCGATCCCACCCTCGAACAGCGTCTTGTAGTTGTCGAAGGAGATCTCCTTCGGGAAGAAGCTGCCATCGGCGATGGTCGCCGGGTCCTTCAGAGACAGCGATGCGATCCAGACCACGGGGATGAGCGCAAACAGCAGAATGATCAGCATCCCGATGCTCCAGAGCACGTACTGCTGTGGCGTATGCCGCTCGTCGCTCATGTGCCCGGCCTCCCCTCGCTCGCGCGGACCCCGAGGAACCGCACGAAGAAGAACGCAATGATCAGGACGCAGAAGAAGATCAGCACCGAGACCGCCGAGCCAAGCCCGAGGTTGAGGCGCGAGATCAGCTGGTTGTAGCCGAGGATCGACACCGACTCGGTGTCCTGCGAGCCTCGGGTCATGATGAAGATCGTGTCGAAGATTCGGAAGGCGTCGAGCGTGCGGAAGAGCAGCGCAACGAGGATCGCCGGCTTGACCAGCGGCAGCGTGATCTTCGTGAAGCGCTTCCACGCGCTCGCGCCGTCCACCTTGGCTGCTTCGTAGAGGCCCGTGTCGATCGTCGTCAGCCCCGCGAGCAGCAGCAGTGCCATGAACGGGGTCGTCTTCCAGACCTCGGCCATGATGATCACAGCGAACGCGCTGAAGCGATCACCGAACCACGCCTTGTCGTCGGCGATCAGCGGCAGCCCGTTGACGAACCCGCTTGCCGGGTCGAACGCGAACTGCCACGCGAACGCGGCTACCACCGTGACGATGCCGTACGGGATGAGCACTGCGGTGCGGACGACCCCTCGGGCGAAGATGGCCCGGTACATGACCAGGGCGATCGCCATCCCGAGCGCCAGCTCGATCGCCACCGAGACCACCGTCAGGAACGCAGTGTTGAACAGGTCCGTCCACCAGAGATCCGAGGTGAGGACGGTCTTGTAGTTGTCGAGTCCGACGAAGCCGCCGTCCTCGGGGAAGCGCAGGTCGATGTCCTGCAGCGAGAGCACGAACGCGTAGAGGATCGGATAGGCGGTG
The DNA here is from genome assembly GCA_963820665.1 of uncultured Solirubrobacterales bacterium. Taxonomy (GTDB): domain Bacteria; phylum Actinomycetota; class Thermoleophilia; order Solirubrobacterales; family 70-9; genus CAVUAT01. Next base: position 714,664 of record CAWGAL010000004.1, read on the forward strand.
ACCAGCAGCATGACCAGCACCGCCGGAGCGCAGAGCATCCAGGCGAGGCGGTGCTCGGAGCGAGTGCGGCTACTCATTGCAGGCCCTCCCGCTTCACCGCGTCCTCGACATTCGAGCGGAGCTCGTCGTAGACCGTCCCGACGTCGGCCGGGTCGATCTTGTCCGGCGGGTGGAGCGTGCGCTGGATCGCCAGCGAGAGATCCGTGTAAGCCGGGGTCAGCGGGCGCGGCGCCGCATCGTCGATCGACTGCTTGACCAGCTCGGCGAAGCCCGGGTAGGCCTCGGTCACGACGGGATCGGTGTAGAGGGTCTGGTTGGACGGCGGAAGGCCGTCGAGCTCGGTCGCCTTGAGCTGGCTCTCGGGCGAAGCTGATGCACTTCGCCGCCTCGAAAGCGAGGTCGGCGTTCTCTGAGAACTCGCTGACGCCGATGTTGAATCCGCCGAGGGGCGGGCGGCTGGGCTCACCGGCAACGACCGCCGGGTAGCGCGCAAATCCGGTGTTCTTCTGAATGTCAGGAGCGTTCTCGCCCGCGCTGCCGTAGGCGAAGGTGTAGTTGATCTGGAATCCCGCCGTTCCCGCCTCATATCCGAGTCGCGCCGAGTCCTCGTTCGAGGTGTCGATCGTCGCGCTCGCTGCCGGCGAGTTCGCCAGCTCGCCGACCACCTCCAGGGCGGCTTCTGTCGGCTCCTGCGGCAGATCCACCTCCTCGGGCCCCTTCAGGATCTGCCCGCCTGCCGACTCGATCAGCGCGTTGACCCATACGACGAAGCCCTCATAGCGGTCGGCCTGCAGCTCGATCGTCGTACCCGCCTTCTGGGCTTCGTCGATCATCTGAGCCCAGGTCTCAGGAACCGTCGAGATGATGTCCTTGCGGTAGATAGAGCAGCTCGGTGTTGGAGTTGAACGGGGCGCCGTAGACCTTGTCCTCGAAGCTCGCGGTCTCCACGGCGCTGTCGAACGCGTCCCGGCGTGACGGCGTCGGCATCCGCACCCTCGTACTCGCGCAGCCAGCCCGCGTTCGCGAACTCGGCGGTCCAGATCACGTCCATGCCGAGTCAGGTCGATGGAGGGGTCCTCGGCCCCGAGCCGCCTCACGAGCTGCTCGCGCTGCTGGTCGGCTTCGGTCGGCAGGAGCTCGAGCGAGATTTCGTACTTGCCGCCCGACTGCTCGGTGCACGCGGCGGCGATCTCTTGGATCGAGCCGCCCGGCTGGATCGCGACGAACCAGTTGAGCGAGACCGGGCCGCCGCCGTCGTCGGAGCCGCCGCAGCCCGCTCCGAGGGCCAACGCGCAGATCGCACCTGTTGCGGCGAGCAGGGCTCGCCCCGTACCTCTCCTCAATCTCTCGCTCCTCCGGCTCGGCGTTCATGCCTTCGCCTCGCCCCCTTCATCCCCAAAGGCGGTGAGGGGCAAACACCCGAATTTGGAGGGGTCATCGCTGCGCTAGTTCCACTCCATTCGCTCTGGGAACTTCGGGAGATCGTCGTCGGGCACCGGGAACCACGGCGCGGCGTAGTCGGTGAACTGATGCAGGCCGGGCCGGACGCCCGGGTCCTCGTCGAGGGCGCCCATGCGGATCGCGATCAGCTCCGGGTTGTCCGGGTTCGTGGTGAAGAGCTGGCCGCCGCACTTCGAGCAGAAGCTCTTGAGCCAGTCCGTCGTCGCCGGGCTCGTAGGTGGTCACGAAGTCGGATCCCTCGGTGATCGAGAACGAACCCGGCTCGGTCAACGCCGTGATCGACACGCCGGTTCCGGTGCGTCGCTGGCAGCGCTTGCAGTAGCAGTAGGCGGCGCCGAGAAGTGGCTTCGAGACCGAGAACTGAACCGCGCCGCACATGCAACCGCCGGTGAGCTGAGCGCTCATCGGGCGAGAGCCTACGAGACGGACGGCGCCCCGCGCTGGCGGGCCGCCTCGAACAGGATCGACCGCCGCGGCCGCCGAGGCGTTCAGCGAGTCGATCTTGCCCAGCATGCGGAATCGAGACCAGCTCGTCGCAGCTCGCAGCGACGCGCGGGCGGAGGCCCTCCCCCTCCGAGCCCATCACAAGCACAGCTCGGCCGGTCCAGTCGAGCTGTGCGTAGGAGCGCTCCGCTTCCGCGGCCGTTCCGTAGATCCACGCGTCCCGGCCCTTGGCGTCGACGAGCCAGTCGGCGAGGTTTCGCACCCGGGCCACCGGCAGGTGCTCGACCGCTCCGGCCGACGCCTTGCAGACGGCCGGCGTGATCGCCGCGGCCCGGCGCTCGGGGATCACGACCCCGGATGCGCCGGCCGACCTCGGCGCTGCGGCAGATGGCCCCGAGGTTCTGGGGGTCCTGGATCTGATCGAGGGCGACCACGAGGGCGTCCTCGGCGCCGAGCAGCCCCGCCGGGTCCGCGTACGGATAGGGATCGACCTCGGCGACCACTCCCTGGTGGTCGGGCGAGCCGCAGAGCCGCTCGAGCTCGTCGGGCGCCGTCTCGGGCGCGCGCCAGGTGCGGCGCACCGCGCGACGCCCGCGCTCGGCCTCGGCGACCGCGCGGCGGCCGTAGACCATCTCGCGCCCTTCGCGCCCGGAGCGGCCCTCACGCTCGGAGCCCATCAGGCCCTGCGGACCAGGCGCGCGCCGCCGGCCTCGTCGCGGACCTCCCAGCCGAGTTCGGCAAGCTCGTCGCGGATCGCGTCGGAGCGCTCGAAGTCCTTGGCCTCCCGAGCCGCCTGGCGCTCGGCGAGCAGGCGCTCGGCCTCGGGGTCCGCGGCGTCGTCGGGGGCCAGAAGGGCCTCGAGGCCCAGGAGCGGAAGCAGCTCCTCCAATACGGGACGCGCTCCCGCCAGCTCGCGGCGGTTGCCCTCAGCGACGATCTCGGCGAGGGCGGCGAAGGCGCGCGGGGTGTTGAAGTCGTCGGCCAGGGCGTCGAGGAACTCCTCGCGCTTTGACTCGACGAGGGGGTCGGGATCGCCGCCCGGAGCGTCCCTCAGGTAGTTCCGGATCCCCGCGACGCGCGCCTTCGACTCGGTCCAGCAGCTCGTCCGAGAAGGCGAGCGGCTGGCGGTAGTGGCCGGAGGCCAGGAACGCGACGACGGCCTCGCCACCGAAGCTGTCGAGCGCCTCCGAGAGCTGGAAGATGTTCCCGACCGACTTCGACATCTTCGTCTGGTCGAGCTGGACCATCCCGTTGTGCATCCAGATGTGCGCCAGGGGGACGCCGCGCGCGGCCTCGGTCTGGGCGACCTCGTTCTCGTGGTGGGGGAAGACCAGGTCGGAGCCGCCTCCGTGGACGGCGAAGTCGATGCCGAGCTCGGCCTCGGCCATCGCCGAGCACTCGATGTGCCAGCCGGGGCGCCCGTCGCCCCAGGGCGAGGGCCACGAGGTGTCCTCGCCCTCCTTGACCGCCTTCCACAGGGCGAAGTCGAGCCGGTCCTGCTTCAGCGAGGCGGTGCCCGCCTCCTCGCCCTGGTCCATCTCGTCCGGGTCGCGGTTGGAGAGCTTCCCGTAGTCGTCGAAGCTGCGTACGCGGAAGTAGACGTCGCCGCCGGACTCGTAGGCGTGCCCGCCCTCGACCAGGTCCGAGATCAGAGCGACGATCCCGTCGATGCGTCTCGGTCGCCAGGGGCTCGGCGTCTGGGCGCCCGATCCCGAGGCGGTCGGTGTCCTCGCGGTATGCGACGGTCATGCGCGCGGCCCATTCGCCGGATGGGACCCCCTCCTCTCGCGCGGCGATCGTAGATCTTGTCGTTGATGTCGGTGACGTTGATCACCAGCTTCGCGTCGAGGCCCTCGTGCTCGAGGAACCGCTTGAAGAGCGTGAAGACCACGTACGGGCGCGCGTTGCCGATGTGGATACGCCCGTAGACGGTCGGGCCGCAGGCGTAGATACCCGCCTGCCCGCCGTCGCCCGGCTCGAGCGCGCGTCGCTCGCCGCTGAGCGTGTCCTGGATCGAGATCGTGCGCACAGCCCGGATTCAACAGCAGGCGGCTGATGTAGGGTTCCGCGGGTCTTGGACGGCGGGAGCGCATCCGAGCAGCGGCTTCGCAGGGTCGAGGGGGCGTTCGCGTCCCTTCCCGATCGCTACCTGGGCGCAGACCCCGGCTTCCGGGCGAGCTACCGAATCGAGCTCGAGGACCTGGGGCTGGGCTGGGGCGTCGAGCTGGACGAGCGCGGCTGCGAAGTGCTCGCCTCGCCTTCCCGCGACGCAGACATCGTCATCGGCACCGACTCGGAGACCTGGCTCGAGCTTCGCGAGGGCGAGCTCTCGGGTCTCGACGCGTTCCGCTCGCGCCGGCTCTGGGCGCGCGGCAACCTCGACCTCGCCGTCGCCTTCGAGGGCTTTTTCCGCCTGCCGAACGGCCGCCCGCCTCTGCTGCGCGTCCACGAGGTCGAGGCTGGCAAGGCCAGGATCTCGACGCTGAGCGCCGGCGAGGGATTCGAGCACGCGATCCTGATCCACGGGCTCGGCGGCAACAAGACCTCGTTCTACGAGACGGTCTCGGCGCTCGCCCCCCGCTACAGCGTGCACGCGATCGACCTGCCCGGGTTCGGCTCGTCGTCGAAGCCGGCGCGAGCGCCCTTCGACTCTGCCTGGTTTTCGCGCTCGGTGCTTCGCTTCATGGATTCGATGGGGATCCGCCGCGCGCATCTGGTCGGCAACTCCCTCGGCGGGCGGGTCGCCATCGAGGTCGGGCTCACCGCGCCCGAGCGCGTCGGGAGCCTCAGCCTCCTCACCCCGTCGCTCGCCTGGCGAAAGCGGCGCGAGTTCGTGCCGCTCGTCAAGCTGCTCCGCCCCGAGCTCGCCGCGATCCCGCACAAGATGAGCTCGCACATCGTGCGCCGCCGGTTCTGGGGGATGTTCGCCCGGCCCGAGCGCCTGCATCCGACGGTCGCCGACGTCGGCGTCGAGGAGTTCCTGCGCACCTATCGCAGCCATGCCGCCCGGGTCGCCTTCACCGCCGCGGCGCGGAACATCTACCTCGAGGAGCCGAGCGGCCCCAACGGGTTCTGGACCCGGCTCGAGTCCCTGGAGCCCCCCTCGATGTTCATCTGGGGCGACGAGGACCCGCTCGTTCCGCTCGCGTTCAGCCACCATGTCGCCGAGGCGCTGCCCGAGGCCCGCCAGGTGCTTCTGAACGAATGCGGGCACGTCCCCCAGGTCGAGCTCCCCGCTGACACCAACGGCCTCATACTCGACTTCATGGGCGAGGCGCGCGAATCCCACCGCGCCCGAGCCGTCGCCCGCATCGAGCGCGCCCACAGGCGCATTCGCGGAGACCGGCCGCTCCAAGCGACCGGCTGATCCTTCGCGTCTAGTACGTGCGGAGCCGGCGGCCGCCGACGTAGCGTGTGCCGCCCGGGTCCGTGGGGCTCGGCTCTTCGGGCTTCTCGCCCCGCTCGTCGCCCTCGCCACCGGGAGCGGCGCCTGAGAGGGCGTCACTGCGGGCCCGGTCCACCTTCTCCCGGACCGAGGTCTCAGCGCGGCGGCGAGCCGCTTCGAGCTCAGCCTCGGCCTCGGCACGAGCTCGCGCCTCGGCTTCCTTGGCGACGCGGTCGGCGAGCCGCCGCACGCGGTCCTCGGATTCGGCGCGGGCTTCGCGGGAAGCCTGCTCCACGCGCTCGTCCATCTCGGACTTGATCCGTTCGACCTCGGCGGCGGCGGCCTCCGTCGCCGCCGCGGCGCGGTCGTTGGCGGCGATCACCCGCTGCTCGGATTCGTTCAGCTCCGAGCGCACCTTCGCCCGCTCGCGCGCCTCGGTCTTCAGCCTCTCGATCGCCGCATCGGCTCGCGCGACCGCCTCGGCGCGCTCCGCCCGCAGCTTGGCGGTCGCCGCCTCGAGCTCCGCGCGCGAGGCGCTCCGCGCTTTCTCGGCCTGGGCCTCAGCGGCCGCCAGCGCTTGCTTCATCTCCGCCTTGAGACGCTCTCGCTCCGCCCGTTCCTCATTGCGAGCCCTCGTCGCGGCGCCCTTGGCCGCAGCCTCTGCGCCCTCGAGCTGCCTGCGGAGCTCCCTCAGCTCGGCCTCCTGCTCGCCCCGCCGCTCCGCGAGCTCTGCGAGCGCGTTCTCGGTCGCGGTCGAGCGGCGCTCGGCCTCGCCCGCGCGCCTGCCGGCCTCCTGCATCGCCTCCTGGGCGCGGGCCATGACCCGTTTCTCGGTCCCGCGCGCCACCTCGATCGCCTTGTCGGCCTCGCGGCGCGCGCTTCGGGCCGCGACTCGGGCCCGAGCGGCCGCATCGCGCTGCTTGGCCTCGCGATCGCGCAGCTCATCGATCAGCGCGTCTGACCTGTCGCGGAAGCGCTCAGTCGCCTCCCTCGCGCTATCGATCTCGCCCCGGATCTGGTCCGCGTCGAGAGGGTCGGGCATTGCGCTAGTCGTCCACCGGATCGCGCTCGGCCAGCTCGCGCTTCAGGACCTTGCCCGTCGCGTTGCGCGGAAGCTCGTCCATGAAGAGGATCTCGCGGGGCACCTTGTAGCGCGCCAGGTTGGCCTTGACGTGGGCCTTCAGGTCGTCCTCGCTGGCCTCGGCGCCGTCCTTGAATACGACGAATGCGCGCAGTCGCTGGCCGAACTCCTCGTCGTCGACGCCGAGCGCCGCGGCCTCGGCGACGGCCTCGTGGTCGGCGAGCAGGTCCTCGACCTCGCGCGGGAACACGTTTTCGCCGCCCGAGACGATCATCTCGTCGTCGCGGCCGTCGATGAACAGGCGGCCCGCCGAGTCGAAGTGCCCGACGTCGCCCGAGCTGAGGAGCCCCTCGAGGCGCTCCTTGTCGCCCCCGCCCGTGTAGCCCTCGAACGACATCTCGTTGCCGACGAAGATGCGGCCGGTCTCGCCTGCCGGGACCTCCCTCAGATCCTCGTCGACGATCTTGACGACTGTCCCGTGGGGCACCTGGCCGGCGGTGCCCGGCGCGGCGCGCATGTCATCAGGGGTCGCAATCGTCGCCCAGGCGACCTCGGTCGAGCCGTAGAGGTTGTAGAGGTTGTCGCCGAAGGCGTCCATCCACTTCGTCGCCAGCTCGCCCGGGAGCGCCGAGCCGCTGGCCGCGGTCACCTTGAGGCTCGTGAGATCGTACCGGCTGCGGTTCTCGACCGGAAGCTCGAGGATCCGCTGCATCATCACCGGCACGACGACGAGCGTCTCGGCGCGGCTCTCCGCCACGGTGCGGATCGCGTCCTCGGGGTCGAAGCGGCGGCGCAGGACCATCGTCGCGCCGAGCGGCAGCCCGAGTACGAAGTGGCTGAAGCCCCAGGAGTGAAAGAGGGGAGCCGAGATGACCACGGTCTCGCCCGAGCGGCGCGGGATCTTCGAGAGGAAAGCGGCCAGGGGCGTGAGCCCGTCGGGCGAGCCGCGCTGAGCCCCCTTCGGAGTGCCCGTCGTCCCAGAGGTGAGGATCACGTAACGCCCGCCCTCGGACGGAGGGTCGAGCTCGCCGTCGTCGGTGGCGGCGATCACCTCGTCGACGGTGGGGTCGGCTGGATTGGCGTCGCTCCAGGCGACGAAGCGGCGTAGGTCCTGGTCTTCGGCGTCGAGCAGGCCCGCGAACTCCTCGTCGTAGATCAGCGCGACGGTGCTCTCGCGCGTCATCACCTCCTTCAGCTGCGGCGCCGCGAAGGCGGTGTTCAGGTACAGCGCAACGGCGCCGATCTTCGCGCACGCCATCGTGGCCTCGACGAAGTAGCGGTGGTTGCGGCACATGATCGCGACGCCGTCGCCCTCGCCGACGCCGGCGGCCGTGAGCGCCCTGCCGAGCGCGTTCGAGCGGGCGTGCGTCTCGGCGAAGGTCAGCTTCCCGAGCTCGTCGTCGATCGCGACGACGTCGGGCTGCTTTATGGCGTTGGAGATCGACCCGAGCGCGGGCGTGGTGCCCCAGCGCACGGTCTTCTCGATCACCCGCGCCATCTTGTCGGGCCGCATTGGCCCGATCACGCCGGCCTGAACGAGGACGCTCGCGGCCCAGAGCGGGTCGGTGATGCGATTCGGCAGGCGGTCGCCTATCGCTTCGATGGGCAGCCGCGAGGTGAGCGATTTCCGCGCCATTGCAGGCAGATCCTATGCGGGTCCGCCGGTGTCCACCATCGCGATGGCCATACATGCAATTCCCTCGCCGCGGCCGATGGACCCCATTCCCTCGTTCGTCGTCGCCTTGACGCTTACCGGCGCCGACAGGACCTCACCCAGCCGCGACTCCATCTCGGAGCGATAGGAGCCGAGCTTCGGCTCTTCGCAGATCAGCGTCGCGTCGACGTTGGTCGCGCGGCCGCGGATCATCCCGGCGACGACGCGGAGCAGGTCGATCGAGTCGGCGTCGCGGTACTGCTCGTCGGTCGGCGGAAAGTGCTCGCCGAGGTCACCCAGGCCGCAGGCGCCCAGCAGCGCGTCGATCACGGCGTGGGTGAGCACGTCGGCGTCGGAATGGCCGGCCAGACCCTTGTCGTGAGGGATCTCGACCCCGCCCAGGATCAGCGACTCGCCCGCCTCGAGGCGGTGGGAGTCGTAGCCGATGCCGACGCGCATGGTCAAGGTTGGGTCATCCGATCGGCTCCAGCCTACGCTCGCGCCCGTCGAACACGCAGAGCTCCTCCACCCCGAGCTCGGCGAGGAAGGCGAGCGCAGTGTCGTATTCGAACCCGATCTGCTCGGGGGTGTGGGCGTCGGATGAGAGCGCGAACGACGCTCCGGCCTCGACGCACATCTCGGCGAAGGCGCGCGAGGGGTAGATCTCGCCCACGGGCTTGCGCAGGCCCGCCGTCGAGATCTCGACGGCGATGCCCGACTCGGCGACGGCCTCGACCGCGGGCTCGTAGTAGGCGCGCACATCGCGCTCGGGACCCGGGCGGTCGTCCCCCCAGATCTTGATCAGGTCGGGGTGGGCAAGGATGTCGAACAGGCCCGAGCGGGCGACCTCCGCGATCCACTCGAAGTAGCGGCGCCACAGCGCATCGGGGTCGCCGTCGGTGGCCCAGACGTCGTAGCGGCCGTCGTCCACGGCACCGTCCTCACCGAGGAAGTGGACCGAGCCGACCACGTAGTCGAAGTCGCGAGCCTCGAGCAGCGTCGCCGTGCGGTCCTCGGCACCCCTGATGAAGTCGGCCTCGATCCCGAGCTTCAGCGGGGTCGTCCGCACGAACTCGCAATACGCGTCGAGGTCGTCGTGGGCCTGGGACTCCCAGTAGGGATGGCTCCAGAGCTCGAGCGCCTCGGTGAAGCGGTAGATGTGCTCGGAGACGCCGAGCTCCTCGATCCCCTTGGCCGAAGCCGCCTCGAGGTAGCGCGCGACGTTGTCGTCGGTGAACGCGTCGTCGGCCCTGCCGACGTCGTCGGTTCGCAGGTGGAGGTGGTAGTCGGTGAGCACGCGATTACGCTATCCGGCGTGGTTCATCTTCGGATCGTCGTGCCCCACGAGCGCTCTGGCCAGGCTATGGAGGTGCTGCGCAGCTCCCGGTCGGTCTGCAACCTCGTCTTCCTCGAGGGCGCCGCGGTGAAGCCGAAGGGCGACGTGATCCTCTGTGACGTCGCCCGCGAGGATGCGAGCATCATCGTCGGTGATCTGAAGGAGCTCGGGATCCCGCGGGAGGGCTCAATCGCGATGGAGGACATCGACTCCCAGATCTCGGACGCGGCCAAGCGCGCCGAGATCGCGGCGAAGGGCGCCCCGTCGGATGCCGTCGTCTGGGAGGAGGTCGAGGCGCGGACGTCGGAGAACACGGAGCTCTCCGCGAGCTTCCTGATCTTCATGGTGCTCGCCTGCCTGATCGCCTCGGTCGGCATCCTGCTGGACTCGCCGATCCTGATCATCGGCGCAATGGTGGTGGGGCCGGAGTTCGGCCCGATCGCCGGCCTCTGCGTGGCCATCGTCCAGCGGCGCCGCGACCTCGTCAAACGATCTCTGCTGCCGCTCGCGATCGGCTTCCCGCTCGGAATCCTCAGCGCGTACCTCTTCATCCTCTTCGTCAAGGAGACGGGGCTGACACCGGATGGCTTCAGCGTCACCGATCACCCGAACACCCAGTTCATCTCCCACCCCGACGCGTTCTCCTTCTTCGTCGCGGTCTTCGCAGGCACCGCCGGCGTCCTTTCGCTGACCAACGCCAAGTCCGGCGCGCTGGTCGGAGTGCTGATCTCGGTTACGACGATCCCCGCCGCGGCGAACATCGCGGTCGCGGCCGCCTTCACGAACGCCGACGAGCTCGAGGGCGCCGCCACCCAGCTCGCCGTGAACCTGGGGGCGATCGTGCTCGCGGGCGTCATCACACTCTTCGTCCAGCGCAAGCTCTACCAGCGACGGCGTCGCGCGCACCTCCGTGACAAGTCACGCGCAGCCGCCGGCCTGCCCGTGGGTCACAGCAGCCATAGCGTTTCATCCGAGCCCACCCGGACAGAAGGAGCCCCGTGAGCAAGTCGTTCGACGTGATGGTGATCGGCGCCGGCCCAGCGGGCGAGGTCTGCGCAGGCCACCTCGCCGATGCCGGCAAGAAGGTTGCGATCGCCGAGCGGGAGCTCGTCGCGGGCGAGTGCTCCTACTGGGCCTGCATGCCTTCGAAGACCCTGCTGCGACCGGGCGAGACCGTCGCCGCGGCCAAGCACGCTTGGGGCGCGCGCGCCGCGGTCACCGGCGAAATCGACATCGCCGAGGCGCTTGAGTGGCGCAACCAGGTGGTCTCCAACTACGACGACTCCGGCCAGCTCCCCTGGCTCGAGGAGCGCGACATCGAGCTCATCCGTGGCGCGGGCCGCATCACCGGCGAGGGCGAGGTGGATGTCGACGGCCAGGGCGTCGAGGCCGAGCACATCGTGATCGCAACCGGCTCGTCGGCGGCGATTCCGCCGATCGACGGCCTGAGGGGCCTGGAGGGCGTCTGGACCAACCGGGAGGTCACGGGGATGAAGGAGGTCCCCAAGAGCATCCTGATCCTCGGCGGAGGCCCCGTCGGCGTCGAGATGAGCCAGGCGCTCACGCGCTTCGGCGCCAAGGTCACCGTCGTCGAGGCGGCCGATCGGCTGCTGTTCCGCGAGGCGGAGAAGGTCGGCGAGGTGCTGGCCGAGGCCCTCGAGGAGGAGGGGATCGAGCTTCGCCTCGGCGCCGAGGCGGAGGCCGCGGGTCGCGAGGGGGACGAGTTCACGCTGACGCTGAAGGGCGGCGAGGTACTGCGCGCCGAGAAGCTGCTGGTCGCCACGGGCCGCAAACCCAACCTCGACGTCGGGCTCGACACCGTCGGCATCGAGCCAGGCGAGAAGGGCATCGAGGTCGACGAGCGCCTCAGCGCGGGAGACGGCATCTGGGCGCTCGGGGACGTCACGGGGATCATGCCGTTCACCCACGTCGGCAAGTACCAGGCCAGGATCGCCGCCGAGAACATGCTCGGGAACAAGGCGCGTGCCGACTACCGTGCCGTGCCGCGCGTCGTCTTCACCGATCCCCAGGTCGCGGCGGTGGGCGAGCCCGAGGGCGACCAGACCGGGACCTGCCAGCTCACCTCCCTGCCGCGCACCTCGACCTGGGCGCGCAACGGCGACGCACGCGGCTTCCTCACACTGGTTTCGGACGGGACGAAGCTGACCGGCGCATACGCCGTCGGCCCCGAGGCCGGCGACTGGCTCGGACAGGCGACGCTCGCGGTCCGCGCTGGGGTGCCGATCGACCTGCTGCGCGACACGATCCAGCCCTACCCCACGTTCTCCGAGGCCTACGCCTCGGCGCTCTCGGACCTGAGCTAGTCCTCGATCTTCCGCTCCGAAAGCAGCATTCCGGCGATCTGGAGGTCGCGGGGGGTCGTCACTTTGATGTTGTCCGGCGAGGCCTGGTGGATCAGCACCTCGCCGCCTGAGCGCTCGACGAGCATCGCGTCGTCGGTCACCGTTCCGAGCTCGTCCGGGTGCGACGCGATCGCCTCGCGCAGGCCCGACGTGCGAAACGCCTGGGGGGTCTGCACCGCCCACATGCGCGAGCGCTCTGGCGTCCGCAGGACCCGGCGCGATACCGACGCTTCCTTGATCGTGTCGGTCACCGGCGAGGCCGCGATCACCCCCGCGATATCTGAGTCGTGATCGAGCCGCCGGACGACCTCGTCGATCAGCTCGGCGGTGACCAGCGGGCGCGCGGCGTCGTGGACGACGACAAGCTCGGTGTCGACCCGTTGCATGCCGTTCGCGACCGATTGCGAGCGGTGGTCGCCGCCCGGAACGATCTCGATCGCCACGCCGGCCTCGGCCGCGATCGCCTCGACGCGGTCCTCACCGCGGCGCGGCGCCGCGACGACGATGCGCCCGATCGACTCAGCCGCGTCGAACGCGGTCAGACTCCAGGCGAGGAGGGGCTGTCCGAAGGCCTCGGCGAAGGCCTTCGGGCCGCCGGCTCCGAGTCGCTCCCCGGAGCCGGCGGCCGCGATCACGGCCGATGCTTTCAAAGGCCCGCTATGCGGTTGCCTTGACGTCGCCGAAGTTGTCCTCGAGCAGCTTGTCGAGGTACTCCTCGGCGCCTTCCTCGTCCTTGTCGAGGACGTACATGAACTCCGAGGCGAGAATCTTCTTCGCCCTGGTGTACATCTGCTTCTCGCCGGTCGAGAGGCCCTTCTCCATCTCGCGGATCGCGAGATTGCGGACGACCTCGGCGAGCTCCATCACGTCACCGGTCTTGATCTTCTCGCGGTTGTGCTTGAAGCGGCGGTTCCAGTTCTTCGGCATCTCCGAGACGTCCGAAGACAGCACGCCGACCACAGCCTTGACCTCGTCCTCGTCGATCACCCGACGCAGGCCGGCAATCTGTGCGTTCTCGCACGGGACCATGACGGTCATGTTGTTGTGCAGGATGTTGATCGTCAGGTAGTCACGCTTCTCTCCCATCAGGTCCTTCGACTCCCGCTTCAGGACCACTCCCGCACCGTGATGCGGGTAGACGACGTTGTCTCCGACCTGGAACGTGCACTCGTGGGGCTCGATAACCAGGTCGGCGAGCGCCACCTCATCTACTACTTCCTCTGCTAGCTCCGGAATTGGTCTCTCCTTTTCGTATGACGGCGGGGAATTGCCATCAGCTCTGCAGGTACCGGTCAACGGGGTCGGTCTCCTGGAGCCTGCGGACGCCCTCGCGGATGTCCTTGGCGCGTGTGGAGCCGACCCCCTCTACTGCCTCGAGGTCCTCGTCGCTTGCGGCGAGCACCTCCTCCAGTCCCCCGAACTCGTGGATGATCCGCTGGACGACCAGCTTCGGCAGCCGCGGGATCCTCCCGAGCACGCGATAGCCGCGCGGGGAGACAGGGAAGTCGAGTGTCGAGACCTTGCGCTCATAGCCGAGCAGCTCGGCGAGCCGCCCGAAGTCGAGCAGGTCCTGATGTGGAAGGCGGGCGATCTGGGTGAGCGTGGTCGAGAGGTTCTCCTCGGTGTCGTCGACCGAGTAGTCGCGAATCAGCGCGGACTTGTCGGCGGAGACCCCCACCATGGTTTCCTCGAGCTGCATCTCGATCAGCCGGCCCTCGGTGCCGAGCTCGATGATGTAGCGCTCCACCTCGACGGCCATCCGCGTCACGAGCTCCGCCCGCTGCAGGACCGAGAGGACGTCGTAGAGGACGGCGCCGCCCTCGAATTCGAGGCGGGTCAGTCCCGATGAGACGGAGTCGAGGCGCGCCCGGTACTTGTCGAGTGTCGCGAGGCCCTGGTTTGCCTTGGCGAGCACGGCCGGGATGTCCTGGAGGATGTACTTCATGCCTCCCAGGTAGAGCGAGACGACCTCGCGGCGCTCGGAGATCGCGACGACCAGCGCCTCGGTCTGCTTCGAGACGCGCTCGGCTGTGCGGTGCCGGGTGCCCGTCTCGGTCGAGAGGATGGTCGGGTCGGGCATCAGCTGCACGTTGGCGGCGACGATCTGAGTCGCCTGCTTGTTCAGCACGATCGCCCCGTCCATCTTCGCCACCTGGTAAAGGAGCGCCGGGGTGTAGTCGGTGTCGAGGCTGAGCCCGCCCGAGAACATGAACGAGACCTCCTCGGGGTCGCTGATCACCAGCAGGCCGCCCGTCCGCGCGTGCACGATGTTGTCGATGCCCTCGCGCAGGGCGGTCCCCGGGGCCACGATGTCGAGCGCTCGCAGAAGCCGCGGGTCCTGGCGGGCCTCCAACTCCTCTAGCTCGTCCCCTGAAGTTGAAGCGTTCGCCATCGCCGTTGATGTAAGCAGAAAGGATTCGAGCGTGATTTGCGGCGAAATCCGTGTGGAAAGCTCGGATAAGCCCTTGTCAAGTGCCTCGTCGAATTGCAGCGATTCTTCTACGCGGCCGAGCGCAGCCGCCCATTCGCCCCCGCTGCCCGCAGCGCCTCTGCGAGAGTCTCGCTCGGCGCAAGGCCGGTGACCGCGCCGTCAGCCGGGCGCGGCCCCAGAATCCGGTCGAGGCCGAACTTCCGAGCCTCGGCGACCCGCCTCTCGGCGTGGCCGACGTAGCGGAGCTCGCCGGTCAGGCCGACCTCGCCGAAGCACGCGAGCGGCCGGCCGTCGGCCTCGAGGGCGCGGCCCGCGTGGGCGGAGGCGACGGCCAGCGCGACCGCGAGGTCCGCGCCGGGCTCGTCGATCCGGACGCCGCCGGCGACGTTCACGAACACATCCGCCGCCGAGAGCGACACGCCGGCGTGGCGCGAGAGCACGGCCAGCACCAGCGCCAGCCGGTTTCGGTCGACGCCGGTCGAGGTCCGCCGCGGCGGGATCACCTCGGTCGGATTGACGAGCGCCTGCACCTCGACCAGCAGCGGACGGGTGCCCTCCATCGAGCAGAGGATGACCGAGCCCGGCGCGGGACTGGCCTCGCCGACGAACCGCGCCGAGGCGTCGGCGACCTCGACCAGGCCCCCCTCGCGCATCTCGAACACGCCCGTCTCGCTGGTGGCGCCGAAGCGGTTCTTCAGCGCGCGCAGCGTGCGGAACGTGCGCTCGCGCTCGCCCTCGAAGTGCAGGACGCAGTCGACCAGGTGCTCGAGCGCGCGTGGCCCCGCGAGCGAGCCCTCCTTGGTCACGTGGCCGATCAGGAGCATCGTCACGTCGAGGCGCTTCGCGACGTCCATCAGGCCCGCGGTCGCCTCGCGCACGGCCGCGACGCTGCCGGGTGCCGACTCCCCGACCGCCATCGTCTGCACCGAGTCGATCACGCACACGTCGGGCTGCTCGACCTCGACGGTGGCGAGCACGGCGTCGAGCGCGTTCTCGGCGATCACCGGCACATCGAGCGCCGCCTCGCCGAGCCGCTCGGCGCGGGTGCGGATCTGGGCCGCCGACTCCTCGCCCGAGACGTAGAGGGTCTTCGCCCCGGCCGCCGCAACGTTGGCGAGGGCCATCGAGGCGAGCGTGCTCTTGCCGATGCCCGGCGCGCCGCCGAGCAGCACCAGCGAGCCCGGCACCATGCCGCCGCCGAGGACGCGATCGAACTCGCCGATCCCGCTGAGCACGCGGACCGAGCGCTCAGCGGTGACAGCGCGAAGAGGAGTGGGCGTAGCCGCGGCAGCGTGCGATCGCCGGCCGGCGAGCGAGGCCCCGCCCTTGGAGGAGAGCGCGCTCGTGACTTTCTCGAGTGTGTTCCAGGCGCCGCAGCCGGGGCACTGGCCCTGCCAGGAGAGGGATGTGTGCCCGCAGTCCGAGCAGACGTGTTGGGTACGAGCCTTCGCCACCGAACGATCCTCGCAAGCGCGCCCGACGGCTCTTGCGCGTCGCGTGTCGACTTAGTGACTAGTTGTTCGGGACCGGGGCGCCCGCGAACAGGGCGAACCAGACGGCGAAGCCGATGATGGAGACGATCGCGGTGACGACGAAGAGGCGCTCGACCGGGTCGCTGTCGCCGATCCCAGGGCGGTACTGGGAGTCACGCATGCTCCGGTTCCACGCGGCGCGCCTGGGCTTGTCCGCTGCCTGCTTGAGCATCCGCCCGCGGACCCACGAGGCGAGCAGCAGCAGGCCCCAGTAGCTGACCAGGATCCCGGTGCCGATGAAGACCGCGACCGGGCCGGTGACCGCACCCGGCTTGCCGTAGAGCGAGGAGGCGATCCAGATCCAAAACAGCGGGATGCCGAACCCGATCAGGACCGCGCCCACGAGGGTGAGCACGCCCGACGAGGTGCCGACTATGGCTCTGCGGATCGAGTCCAGCACGCAGGTGAGGTTAGCGGCCGGTTGCGCTTCGCAATGGGGGTTTTCCCGCTAGATCTCGCTCAGGATCGATCTCCCAGCGCCGGCCCGCCTCGGCCAGCTCGGGCGACAGCGCCCAGCGGTCGGGCCGCTCGTCGCCCTCGTGATCGGGGTGAGCACCCTTCAGCGCCATCGATCCGCGGTTGTCGCCGATCGCCCTGATCTCGTCGATGTCACCCGCCGAGAGTGCCTGACTCGTCCGGCAGCTGCCTCGAGCTCCGCTCGCTTGTCCTCGATCGGCCGCGCCTCGGGGCCCGCCTCCTGGATCAGGGTCGGCACGACGCATTCGACCGCCGGATGAGCGAGGTTCCACTGGCATGCGAGCTGCATCGGCGTGAGGCCGGTGCGCTCGCAGATCGGCCTCACGCGGTCGAGCTTGTCGCGGCCGGCTTCGATCCAGCCGTCGGGACGATGGGCACGGTGATCGCCCTCGGCGAGCTCGGTGCCGGGACGCACGTCGTCCCAGAGGAGCCCGCCGTAGTCGACCACGCGCGTGATCACCTGCACCCCGGCGCGCTCGGCAGCTCCCAGGGACGAGCTCGCCCGGCCAGGGCTCGAACGGGTTCAGGATCACCATCGCCCAGTCGATGCGGTCGCCGAAGCGCTCGAGGCAGCCGATCAGGTCGAGGGTGAAGCCGTTCGCGGGCCCCGGCGCGACGCCGATCGAATCAGCGAGCCCCTCGTCGCGGAGCGCCGCCATCCCGTCCCAGACCTCCTCGCTCTCGTAGCCCGTGCGATCGGGGTTGTGCAGCAGCAGCACGTCGAATCGGTCGGTCCCGATCCGCTCGAGGCTGCGCTCGGCGGCCATGCGCAGGTACGCCGCGTAGGTGCCGGGACCGCGCAGGCGGGGGTCGGTGAAGCGCGGGAAGCCGCGCGGCCCGTCGCGCTCGCCCTCGTAGAAGTCGTGGCCCGACCGCGCCGACGAGGCTGTACGAGTCTCGGGCGACGCCTTCGAGGGCGCGCCCGAGCAGCGCGTCGGCCTCGCCCTGCCCGTAGGCGTCGGCGGTGAGCACGGTGTCGATCCCGCCCTGGGCCGGCCGCAGCAGCGCCTCGAGCCGCTCCTCGTCGATCGTCTCGCCGAAGCGCAGGTAGCGCCCGCCGCTCCAGGTCCCGATAGCCGTTTTGCCCGGTGCCGTCATCGCTTCAACGCTACCGAGGACGGCGATGCGCCCCTGCTAGCTTCAGCCCTCTTGGCCCTCGACCCCGGACCAATCAACTCCGACCCCGCTCGAGCGGGCGACGACCATGAAGCGGCTGAACGTGATCGCGGTGATCGCGATCGCCGACGCGCTGCTGCTGGTCGTTCTGCTCTACGCCTCGTTCTCGAACAGCGAGGACCTCGTTCACGTCCTCGGGCCGATCCACGGAGTCGGCTTCGTCGTGCTGGTGGCGCTCTGCGTCCGAGGCGCGGTCGAGGACCGCTGGGACTGGTGGTTCCCCGGCATCGTCGTCGTCACGGCCGGCCCCCCAGGGTCGCTGATCGGCGACTACATCCTGCGCCGCAAGCTGGCGCCAAGCCAGCCTCATGAGGAGGTCTCATGAGCGCCGTCGAGGAGATCACCTGGGACCTGAGCCACCTGCTCGACGTCCCCGAGGCCGAGCGGCACGAGCGCCGACGAGGCGGTCGTCACCGCCCTGCTCGACCGCTCCGATGAGCTCGCCGACGGGTTCGCCGCGAAGTACGAGGGCAAGGTCGCCGAGCTCGACGGCCCCGGCCTGAAGGCGGCGATGGAGCAGATCGCCGAGATCTCCGACCTCGCCGGCCGCGCCGCCAACTTCGCCCACCTTCGCTTCGCCGCCGACACCGAGGACCCCGCCAACGGCGCCCTGATGCAGATGGTCTCCGAGCGCGGGACGGCGATCCAGACGAAGCTCCTGTTCTTCGAGCTCGAGTGGGTCGAGGTCCCCGACGAGCGCGCCGAGGAGCTGCTCGCGACCGACGGCCTCGAGTTCGCCGGCCCACTACCTGCGGATGGAGCGCCGCTACCGCGACCACCTCCTATCGAAGCCCGAGGAGAAGATCTCGACCGAGCTCTCGGTCACCGGCCGCGGCGCGTGGACCCGCCTGTTCGACGAGCTCACCTCGGCGCTGCGCGTCGACCTCGAGGGCGACCGACGAGCCCGTCTCGCTCGACATCGCCCTCTCGCGCCTCTTCCATCCCGACCGCGAGGAGCGCCGGAAGACCGCCGAGGCCGTCACCGCCGCGCTCGAGCCCGGCTTGCGCACCCGGGCCTACGTCTTCAACACGCTGCTCCACGACAAGGCGATCAAGGACCGCCTGCGCAGCTACCCGAACTGGCTGGCCGCGCGGAACCTCTCCAACGAGGCCTCCGACGAGTCCGTGCAGGCGCTGGTCGAGGCCGTCAAGGGCCGCTACGGGCTGGCGCGCCGCTGGTACGAGACGAAGGCGAAGCTGCTCGGCATCGAGCGCCTCGCCGACTACGACCGCATGGCGGCGGTCACCACCGACGACGAGGAGATCGGCTGGGAGCAGGGCCGCGAGCTGGTCACCGACTCGTTCGCCTCGTTCTCGCCCGAGGCCGGCGGCATCGTCGAGCGCTTCTTCGACGAGCGCTGGATCGACGCGCCGCCGACGCCCGTCAAAGCGCGGCGGCGCCTTCTCGGCCTCGACGGTTCCCTCGGTTCACCCCTACGTGCTTCTGAACTACACCGACCGCCGCCGCGACGTCCTCACCCTCGCGCACGAGCTCGGCCACGGCCTGCACCAGACACTTGCCCGCAAGCAGGGCGTGTTCCACCAGGACACCCCGCTGACCGTCGCCGAGACCGCGTCCGTCTTCGCCGAGGAGATCGTGTTCGGCCGCCTGCTCGATCAGGCCGACGAGCCCGCGTCGCGCCTCGGGCTGCTCGCCGAGGCCGTCGAGGGCCAGATCGCGACCGTCTTCCGCCAGATCGCGATGAACCAGTTCGAGGACCGCGTCCACACCGCGCGGCGCGGCGAGGGCGAGCTCGCGGTGGAGCGCATCGGCGAGATCTGGCACGAGACCCAGGTCGAGCTGCTCGGCGACTCGGTCGAGGTCACCGACGGCTACCGCTCCTGGTGGTCCTACGTCCCCCACTTCATCGGCTCGCCGGGCTACGTCTACGCCTACGCCTTCGGCCAGCTGCTCGCCCTCTCGGTCTACCGCCTCTACACCGAGCGCGGCGACGAGATGGTCCCCGGCTACCTCGAGATGCTCGGCGCCGGCGGCTCGAT
Source organism: uncultured Solirubrobacterales bacterium (assembly GCA_963820665.1). GTDB lineage: Bacteria > Actinomycetota > Thermoleophilia > Solirubrobacterales > 70-9 > CAVUAT01. Next base: position 734,005 of record CAWGAL010000004.1, read on the forward strand.
GGCACCCGAGGAGCTCGGCAAGCTCGTCGGAGTAGACCTCACCGACCCCGGCTTCTGGGACTCGGGCCTGACGCTGGTCGAGGAGCAGATCGACCAGGCGGTCGAGGCGGCCGAAGCGGTCATCGCCGCACGCGGCTCGGGCTGATGCCCGAGATGGAGGACCTCGAGCCTCTGATCGGCCGCTGGACCGAGGTCATCGACGCCCCGCGCCATATCGACGAGAAGGTCGATGGTGAGATGACGCTCGAGTGGCTGCGCGACCGCAATGTGATCCTCCAGCGCTCGATCACCGAGAACCCGATCTTCCCCGAGGGGGTCTCGCTGATCATGGCCGCCGACGAGGGGGCCGATGGCGACTTCACGGTCCACTACTTCGACTCGCGCGCGGTCTCGAGGGTGATGCACATGACGTTCATCGACGGCGTCTGGAAGATGTGGCGCGAGGCTGTGGGTCCCGACGACTTCGACCAGCGGTTCGAGGGCACGCTGTCGGAGGACGGGGCCGTGATCGACGGCTCGTTCCATCTCGTCGAGGACGGCGAGTGGATCCACGACTTCGACGTGACCTACAGGCGCGTCTAGGGCTGCTGCTCGAACCAGGCCACGATCTCGGGCATCTGGGTCTCGAAGCCGCCGGGCGCGAAGAAGTTCACGGCGCCGGCTCTGGCGTCGCTGCGGTTCTGGAAGTCGTGCGTGACGCCTGCGGGGATGCGCAGGAAGGAGCCGGTGGGCGCGTCGATCCACTCCTCGCCGGCCAGAAAGCTCATCGTCCCCTCGACGACGTAGAAGATCTCGACGTTGTCCTCGTGGGAATGCGGGCCCGGCCCGGTGTCACCGGCCTCGAGCCACCACTCCGAGACGCAGTACGCGTCGTCGGTCTCCTCTCCATCCGCCTTGAACACGGCGCGCATGGGGCCCGCCTGGTAGGTGCGTCCCTCTCCCGGCGAGAGGAACAGGACGTCGCTACTTGTCCGAGTCACCCTCGGCGTCGGGGCCGTCGTCGGCCGACTCGTCCTCGCCCTTGGCGCCGACACCGACCTTCTCGGGCTCGTCCTTCTTGGCCTTCGGCGTGGGCTTCTTGCGCGGCTTGACGAGCTTCAGCTTGAGCGGCTTGTCCTCCTCGTCGCCCTTCTCGTCGCGCTCGACGTTGACCGTCGTGCCCGGAGTCATGTCGCCGGCCTTCAGCACCTCGTCGGCGAGCGGGTCCTCGATGTAGCGCTGGATCGCGCGGCGCAGCGGGCGGGCGCCCATGGCCGGGTCCCAGCCCTTGTCGACGAGCAACTCCTTCGCCTCCTGGGTCAGGTCCAGCTGCAGCTCGTGCTCGGCCACCTGGGCGCGGACGCGGCTGATCATCAGGTCGACGATGGTCATGATCTCGTCCTTGGCCAGCTTGTGGAAGACGATCACCTCGTCGATCCGGTTCAGGAACTCGGGGCGGAACACCTTCTTCAGCTCGCCCATGATCTTGCTCTTCATGTCCTCGTAGGTGACGCCGGTCTCGTCATCGGAGACGGCGAAGCCAAGCGGCGTGTTGCGCGCGATGTCCGCGGCGCCGATGTTCGAGGTCATGATCACGATTGCGTTGCGGAAGTCCACGGTCCGCCCCTGGGCGTCGGTGAGCCTTCCGTCCTCGAGGATCTGGAGCAGGATGTTGAAGACGTCGGGGTGGGCCTTCTCGATCTCGTCGAGCAGCAGCACCGAGTAGGGCTTGCGCCGCACGGCCTCGGTCAGCTGGCCGCCCTCGTCGTAGCCGATGTAGCCAGGGGGCGAGCCGACCAGGCGCGAGACCGCGTGCTTCTCCATGTACTCGGACATGTCGATGCGGACCATCGCCTCTTCGTCGCCGAACAGGAACTCGGCCAGGGTGCGGGCGAGCTCGGTCTTGCCGACTCCCGAGGGGCCGAGGAAGATGAATGAGCCGGCCGGGCGCTTCGGGTCCTTGATCCCGGCGCGCGAGCGGCGGATCGCCTTCGAGACGGCGGTGATCGCCATCTCCTGGCCGACGACGCGCTTGTGCAGCTCGTCCTCCATGCGGATCAGCTTCTTGGACTCGGCCTCGGTCAGCTTGAAGACCGGGATCCCGGTCCACATCGCGACGATGTCGGCGATCTCCTCCTCGCCGACCTCGGGGCGCTCGCCGCCCTCGCCCGAGCTCCACTCGTGCTCGAGCTCCTTCTTCTTGTTGGTCAGGCGGCGCTCCTGGTCGCGGAGGTTGGCGGCCTTCTCGAACTCCTGGGCCTCGATGGCGGCTTCCTTCTCGCGCCGCGTGGTCTCGATCTCCTCCTCGAGGTCGCGGTAGACGGGAGGCTGGGTCATCGACTTGATGCGCAGGCGCGAGGCGGCCTCGTCGATCAGGTCGATCGCCTTGTCGGGCAGGAAGCGGTCTGAGATGTAGCGGCTGGCGAGCTCGGCGGCGGACTCGAGCGCCTCGTCGGTGATCTTCACGTGGTGGTGCTGCTCGTAGCGCTCGCGCAGGCCCTCGAGGATCTGAACGGTCTCCTCGGTGGAGGGCTCCTCGACCTTGATCTGCTGGAAGCGGCGCTCGAGGGCGGCGTCGCGCTCGAGGTACTTCCGGTACTCGTCGAGGGTCGTCGCGCCGATCGTCTGCAGCTCGCCCCGCGCCAGGGCCGGCTTCAGGATCGAGGCCGCGTCGATCGCGCCCTCGGCGGCGCCGGCGCCGACCAGGTTGTGGAGCTCGTCGATGAAAAGAATGATGTCGCCGCGCTGGGTGATCTCCTTCATCACCTTCTTGAGGCGCTCCTCGAACTCGCCGCGGTACTTGGAGCCTGCGACGAGCGCGGCCAGGTCGAGCGTGTAGATCTGCTTGTTCTTGAGCAGCTCGGGGACCTCGCCGTTGTTGATGCGCGTCGCAAGGCCCTCGACGACAGCGGTCTTGCCGACGCCCGGCTCGCCCAGCAGCACCGGGTTGTTCTTGTTGCGGCGCGAGAGGATCTGCATGATCCGCTCGATCTCGGTCTCGCGGCCGATCACCGGGTCGAGCTTGCCCTCGTCGGCGAGCTTCGTCAGGTTGCGGCCGAACTGGTCGAGCAGCTTCGAGGACTTCTTGCCCTCGCCGGTGCCCGCGGCGCCCCCGCCCTGGCGGCGGCCGCCCGGGCCGGAGAGCATGCGGATGACCTCGTTGCGGATCTTCTCGGAGTCGGCGTCGAAGTCGAGGAGGATGCGGGCGGCGACGCCCTCGTTCTCGCGGACGAGGCCGAGCAGGATGTGCTCGGTGCCGATGTAGTTGTGGCCCAGGCTCAGCGCCTCGCGAAGGGCGAGCTCGAGGACCTTCTTGGCCCTGGGCGTGAAGGGGATCTGGCCGGCCGTGACCTCTTCGCCGGAGCCGACGATGCGGACCACCTGCGAGCGAACGCGCTCCACGGTGATGTCGAGCGACTCGAGCACGCGGGCAGCGAGGCCCTCCTCTTCGCGGAGAAGGCCGAGCAGGATGTGCTCGGTGCCGATGTAGTTGTGCTTCAGGGTGCGCGCCTCTTCCTGGGCGAGGACCACAACCTGGCGAGCTCTTTCTGTGAATCTCTCGAACATTCCTAGTTCCTCTGGTCTATCAACGGTCTCGGTCGAACGCGGGGATGCAGACGCGCCGGGGGCCCAATCTGTATCGGTTCCTGCGTACCGATCCTTTGATTTGACCTCCGGTTCTTGTGGGACAGCGAGGAGCCAGTATAGCCAGGGGCCTACGCCCGCCAGACGCATGAAACGTGCCTGTCGGGTAACTCCCTGCAATCTCCGGACTCCGCTAGCTTTGCCGCCGTGACACGGATCAAGACAGCCTGGCGGACGGCCCGCGACGGCACCAAGCGCACCGTCGGCTGGGCCGGCGGCGGGGTGCGCGACAACGTGCGCTCGGTGTTCACCAGGAGCAAAGAAGAGAGCGCGCCGCCGAGCGACGGCGACGACGCGAAGCCCGTGGCCGCCGCGCAGGCCGAGGAGACGACCAGCGCCCCCGGTCGCGGTCGCAAGATCGCGATCTTCGCCGCCGCCGGCCTCATCGTCGCGATCTGGATCGGCTGGACCGCCTACGTCTGGAACGAGAACGGCTCGACTGCCGGGATCGGCGTCCTGGTCTCGTGGCCCGCGGTGTTCGCGGCGCTGGCGCTGGTCGCCGCTCCGTTCGTCGGCGCCGGGATGTTCGTCCGCAGCCAGCGAACCGCCGGCGAAGCCGACCTGGCCTCGCCCGAGACCACCACGGTCGAGCCCCAAGCAGGCGAGCCCCATGCGGAAGATTCGACGGGCGACTCACCTGAGGCCCCGGAGACCTCCGATCCTGCCCCGACGACGGCGTCGCAACCCGGCACGCCCGGAAGCGAAGCTGAGGACGTGCCGGCTGATGACGAGGACGGCGCCGCCGCCTAGTCGCGCATCGCGGGGAAGAGCACGACCTCGCGGAGGCTCTTCGCACCGGTCAGGATCATCACCAGCCGGTCGATTCCGAGGCCGCAGCCGCCGGTTGGCGGCATGCCCTGCTCCAGCGCCTGCACGTAGGACTCGTCGTGGGGCGCGGCCTCATCGTCGCCGCGGTCGATCTCCTCGCCCTGCTGCTCGAAGCGCCGGCGCTGGTCGTCGGGATCGTTGAGCTCGGTGAAGGCGTTCGAGATCTCCATGCCGCCGACGAAAGCCTCCCAGCGCTCGACCAGGCCCTCGGTCTCGCGGTGGCGCTTGGCGAAGGGTGAGAGCTCCACCGGGTAGTCGGTGACGAAGGTCGGCTGGATGAGCTTCGGCTCAACACGCTTTGAGAGCAGGTCGTCGACGAGCTTGCCCCACCCCGCCTTGGGGTCGTTCTTCCCCCCGATCGCGGCCGCGAGCGCGTCCCGGTCGCGGTACTCGAACACGTCGATCCCGGTCTCGTCGGCGATCGCGTCGCGGAGCGTCACGCGGCGCCACGGCGGAGCCAGGTCGATCTTCTCGCCGTCTCGCTCGATCTCGGTCGTCCCGAACACCTCCTGCGCCACTTCGGAGACCAGGGTCTCGAGCTCGCTCGCCACGTCGTTGTAGTCCGCATAGGCCTCGTACCACTCGAGCATCGTGAACTCGGGGTTGTGCTTGTGAGAGATGCCCTCGTTGCGAAAGTCCTTGCCGAGCTCGTAGACCTTGTCGATGCCTCCGACGATGCAGCGCTTCAGGTAGAGCTCGGTCGCGATGCGCAGGTAGAGATCGCGGTCGAGCGCGTTGTGGTGCGTAGTGAACGGCCGCGCGAGCGCGCCTCCATAAAGAGGCTGGAGCACCGGAGTCTCGACCTCGATGAACCCTCGGCCGTCGAACCAGCGGCGTATCGCCGCGATCGTCCGCGCCCGCTTGATGAAGAGCTCGCGGGTCTCGGCGTTCGCGATCAGGTCGAGCTCGCGCTTGCGGTAGCGGGTCTCGACGTCCTCGAGACCGTGGAACTTGTCGGGCGGCGGGCGCAGGCTCTTGGAGAGCAGCGTCCACGACTCGGCGCGAACGCTGAGCTCTCCTCGCCTGGAGGCGAATACGACGCCATCGATGCCGACGATGTCGCCGATGTCGAGGTGGAGCAGGCCCTCGTAGCTTTCGCCGAGGTCGTCGAGGCGAGCCTGCACCTGGATCTGTCCGGTGCCGTCTCTCAGGTCGAGGAACGAGGCCTTGCCCATGCCGCGGCGGGCCGTGAGCCTGCCCGCGACGCGGACGCGGTCATCGGTCTCGGCGCCGGCCTCGAGCCCCTCGTGGGCGCCGCGCACCAGGGCGATCTCGGTGCGGTCGCTGAACGCGTGGGGGAACGGCTCGATCCCGGAATCGCGCAGGCGCTCGAGCTTCGCGCGGCGCTCGGCGAGCAGGTCCTGCGGCTTGGCCTCGGAGTCGGCTTCCTCGTTCACGAGGCCAGCCTACGGCGGGGGCGAAGAAGCCGCTACGCGACTTCGATCTTCGTGACCTTGAACTTCTTCTTCGGCCCGCGCGGCGTCTCGACCGTGACGATGTCGTTCTTCTTGGCGCCGATCAGCGCCTTGCCGATCGGGGACTCGTTCGAGAGCTTGTCCTCGGTCGGGTCGGCCTCTGCGGCGCCGACGAGCTGGACCTTGCGGGACTTGCCCGACTTCTGGTCCTTGAAGTGGACGAACGCGCCGACGGCGACCTCGTCGGTACCGACCTGCTTCTCGTCGATGACGACGGAGCGGCGGAGCCGGTCCTGCAACTGGAGGATGCGCTGCTCGAGCATCGCCTGCTCGTTCTTGGCGTCGTCGTACTCGGCGTTCTCGGAGATATCGCCGAACTCGCGCGCCTCCTTGATCCGGTCGGCAACCTCGCGGCGCTTGTCCGTCTGCAGGTGCTCGAGCTCCTGCTTCAGCTTCGCCAGGCCGTCTTCGGTGATCAGTGTCTCGCGCAACTCCTACCTCTTCCTGGGTTCGGGGAGAAAAAACCCCTGCTAATAAGCGAAAAACGAGCCCGCGCCGACGCTCATTTGAAAGGCGACGACCCGGGCGAAGCGCGTCAGTATAGCGACGGGGCCGAACCTGGCAGCTAAGCGCGCAGGGACGCCTGCAGGGCCTCCGCCAGGCGTGCCGGGTCCTCGATCTGCGGATAATGCCCCAGGTCCTCGAACCAATGGACCGGCGCCTGGGGCCGCAGGGCGCGCACTCCGTCGAGCACGTTCATCGTCGCCACCGGGTCGACCATGCCCCAGGCGAGGCTGAGCGGGCGCTGCCAGTCGCGAAGCGCGCCGTGCCAGCGCTCGGCGTGCCGCTCGCGCTCGTCCATGTAGGAGATCAGCTTGTGGCCCAGGCGGTGGCCTCCACCGGCTGTGATCAACGACCACTGGTCGGCAGCCTCGTCGTCGCTCAGCGGGTGCGCCTCCGAGAAGATCGAGCCGAACTGCTGGCGGAAGACGCGCTCGCTCGAAAGGCGGGCCATCACCGGCCCGAACCGCCCGCGAAGCAGCCGCTGAGCGAGGGTGGGGCTGGCGGCGCCCTGGATCATCGACCCGTTGAAGAGCAGCGCGCCGCGCACGTCGATCCCGAGGCTCCCGTCGATGTCGCGCGCCATCAGCTCGGTCGCGACCGAGGTGCCCATGTCGTGCCCGACGAGGAAGACGGGCGAGCCCGGCGCGTGGCGGCCGACGAGCTCCTCCGCGATGTCGGCCTGCTCGGCCAGGGTGTAGGAGTGGTCGGCCGGCTTCTCCGAGAGCCCGAAGCCGAGGCAGTCGTAGGCGAGCACCGAACGCTCCCGCTCGTGCTCGAGCAGCAACCGCCAGTCGTACGAGCTCGACGGGAACCCATGCAGCAGCAACAGCAGCGGGCCCGATCCCTCGCGTCGGAAGACGTGGATCCTGCGGCCGGCTACCTGCTCGGCAGCTCCGGCGCGCTGCCACACGGCGACACGCGGCGTCAGGCTCATCGCCGCGCCCGCTTTCGCTTCGGCTTCTTGGCCTTGTGGCGGTAGGTGAGCCGGATACCGATGGCATCGACGCTCCCCGCTCCGCCCGCTGCGACGTCGTCGAAGTAGAAGCGCCAATCGCCGGCACCAAAGCTGCCGTCGAAGCCCGACAGGGGCTGCAGCGGCCGGAACGGGTCGGCCGCCTCGTCGTCGAACGTCGCGAACACGGCGCCGCAATCCATGGCGCCGGACCCGAGCGCGGCCGCACGGCCCGAGGCGAGGCTCACGAGCGCGCCGACCGGGCTCACGAGCACGGCGGTCAGCTGTGCGGGTGCGGGGTGAGTGACCCGCAGGCGAGCGTCAACGTCGATCACACGCGAGCCGACGGGCAGGCCGCCGTAGCCGCACTTGTATCCCTTCGGGCACCTGATACCCGTCGACACCGAGCCGCTGACGTAGTCGCCGCCCGCCCCGCCGTCGGGGATCGCGATCGACGTGTCGGTGCAGAGCGTCTTGACCACCGTCCTCATCTTCGCCAGCGCCGGAGCGGCCGCCGTTGCCCCGAGCACGAGAGCCGCCGCGATGGCGGCGATCGCTACGAGGCCGCGCCTCACGTCAAGGCGGGGGCCGGCGCGAGCGCGCGCACGGCCTCCCTGGCCCGGTCGAGGTCCTCGCTCTGCTGGAGCGCGGCCGCCGCGGGCTTGCCCGCCTGGAGGCGCTCCAGGTACCAGGGGTAGAACTTGCGCAGGTAGCGAGCGGCGCGCTCGGTGCCGAGGTGCTCCTCGGCGCGGTCGATCACCCAGAGCAACTCGCTCACCATCTCCTCGTCGGTCGGCGGCTCGGCGCGGCGGCCGGTCAGCTCCTCGAAGATCCAGGGGTTGCCGAAGGAGCCGCGCGCGATCATCACCGCGGCGGCGCCGGAGCGCTCGTACGCGCTGCGCGCGGAGTCCGCGTCGGCGAGGCCGCCTGTGATGATCATCGGGGCGTCGAGCGCCTCGCTCAGCTCGCGCGACAACTCGTAGTCAGGCGTTCCCTTGTGCTGGGTGGCCGCGGAGCGCGGGTGAAAGCCGATCGCCGCCACCCCCGCCTCGTCGACCAGGCGCAGCGCGAGGTCAAAGCCCTCGCGGCCCCCCGGCTTCAGGCCCGAGCGGACCTTGACCGTGACCGGCACACCGGGGCCGGCGCCCTCGATCGCGCCGCGCGCGATGGCGATCGCGAGGTCGGGGTCGCCGAGCAGCGAGGCACCGGCACCCGTGCGGCAGACCTTCCGGACCGGACAGCCCATGTTGATGTCGATCACGTCGGCTCCCGCCTCGGCGACGATCGCGGCCGCGGAGCGCATCACCTCGGGATCCTGGCCGAAGAGCTGGACCGAGACCGGGTGCTCGTCGGGGTGCAGGCGCAGCATCTCGCGCAGCGTTCGCTCGTTGCGGTGATGGAGCCCGAAGCTCGAGACCATCTCCGAGACGGCGAGGCCGGCGCCGTGGCGGCGAGCCTGAAGCCGGACGAACCAGTTGCCGATCCCCGCGAGCGGAGCAAGCAGCACGCGGTTGGCGATCTCGACGTCGCCGATGCGGAACGGGTCTGTGAGCGACGGCTGGGGCATGGAACGAAGTATGCGCGCTTGAAGGCTAGGAGTTGAGCTCCCAGATCAGGCGCAGGCCGCGAAGTGTGAGCAGCGGGTCCACCTCGTCGATCGTCTCGCAGTGCGGGGCGATCGTCGCGGCGAGCCCGCCCGTAGCGATCGAGCGCGCCGGTTCGCCGAGCTCGTCGAGCAGCCGCCGGTTGACCCCGTCCACGAGGCCGGCGAACCCGTAGGCGAAGCCCGACTGGATCGCGGCGACGGTGTTCTTGCCGATTGCGCCGGGGGGCTCGAGACGTCGATCCGCGGCAGCTTCGCCGTACGCGCCGTCAGCGCCTCCAGCGAGATCTCGACACCCGGCCCGATGACGCCGCCGAGGTATTCGCCCGACCCGGAGACGACGTCGAAGTTCGTCGAGGTGCCGAAATCGACCGTGACGCAGGCGCCGCGCACGTGGTTGTGGGCGGCGACCGCGTTGACCAGGCGATCGGCGCCGAGCTCGTGCGGGTTGTCGACGAGGATCGGCATCCCCGTCTTCAGGTTGGGCCCGACCTTCAGGAAGGCGCCGGCCATGTGGCGCTCGGAGAGCTGGCGGTACTCGGGCCCGAGCTGGGGCACGACGGTCGAGACGATCATCGCGTCGATGGCGCTGAAGCCGAGCCCGTCGAGCTCGAGCAGGTTCGAGAGCGTCGCCGCGAGCTCATCCGAGGTGATGGAGGGATCGGTGCCGAGGCGCCAATCGTGCGCCAGCTCGCCCCCGTCGAAGGCGCCGATGTGCGTCTGGGTGTTGCCGATGTCGACCGCAAGCAGCATCGCGGGATTATCGCGGGGGCGGATACGATCCCGCGCATGGCCGATGCCAAGCTCTTCGTCATCCCCGGGTCGCATCCCTCGATGGGCGCGAGGCTGATGCTCGAACGCAAGGGCATCCCCTACAAGCGGATCGACCTGGTTCCCGTCGTATCGAAGGGCGTCGTGCGCATCAACGGCTTCCCCGGCAAGACCGTGCCCGCCCTGAAGATCGGGGGCAGGAAGGTCCAGGGCTCGCGCGAGATCGCTCGGGCGCTCGATGAGATCGACCCCTCTCCGCCGCTCTTCCCCTCCGATGCCGCCGAGCGCGCGAAGGTCGAGGAGGCCGAGGCCTGGGGCGACGAGGTGCTCCAGCCGGCAACCCGGCGCGCGACCTGGTGGGCGCTGAAGCGAAACCGCGCGCCGATGGCGACCTATTCCGAGGGGGCGAAGCTCGGCGTGCCGGTCGACCTCGCGGTCAAGACCGGTGGCCCGATCGTCTCGCTGTCCGCCCGCTTCAACGGCTCGACCGACGAGGCGGTTCGCGCCGACCTCGAGTCCCTGCCGGGCGCCCTCGACAAGATCGACGCCTGGATCGCCGAAGGAGTCTTGGGCGGCGAACAGCCGAACGCCGCCGACATTCAGATCGCCACGAGCCTGCGCCTGCTGATGAGCTTCGAGGATCTTCGCCCCGCGATCGAGTCTCGGCCCGCGGGCGAGATGGCCCTTCGCGTGGCACCGGACTTCCCCGGCCGCACTCCCCCGGTGTTCCCGGTGGAGTGGCTCGCCGGCCTTCGCCGGCCCGCCTAGCGCCGCCCCTGGCCGCCCAGGGCCGGCGGCCCGGCGAAGAGCTTCGCCTCCTGCCCCTTGCCGAGCGCCTCGAGCGCGTCGCGGAGACGCGTGCCGTCGGGCAATTCGAGCGAGGGGTCGAGCTCGAGCAGTGGCAGCAGCACGAAGCGGCGCGAGCGCGCCTCGCGATGGGGCAGCGTCAGCCGCTCGGTCGTCAGCTCGAGCCCGCCGAGCAGCAACAGGTCGAGGTCGATCGCGCGGGGTGCGTGGCGGGCGGCGCCGAGCTCGCGGCCCTGGCCCGCTTCGATCGCCTTGCAAGCGTCGAGCACCTGCTCGGGGCCGAGTGCGGTGCGAACGCGCGCAGCCGCGTTCAGGAAGTCGGGCTGGTCGAGGACCTCGCCCACCGGCTCGGTCTCGTACAGCGACGAGACGGCCTCCACCTCCATGCCGTGGGAGGGCAGCGAGTCGATCGCGGCGCGGATCTGCGCCTCGCGATCGCCGACGTTGGAGCCGAGCCCGATGTAGCCGACCAGCGGGCCGGTCTCGGGCTCGCTCAGATCTCCTCGCCCTCGTCCTCGGGGCCCGGCTCGACCGGGCGCTCGAGGCTGACCTCGACCGCGGCCTCCTCGACGACGTAGGGCACCGGCGGCTCGGGCTTGGCGGCGCGCACCGCGACGGAGTCGCAGCCGAAGCGCTCCATCAGCCGCTCGCCGACCACCTGGCAGAGGCGCTCGAGGGTGCGGTAGTTGCGCTCGGTCGCGGCCAGCGCGACGACGTCGCAGACCTCGGAATAGTCGACGGTGTCCTCGACGCGGTCGGTCAGCGTCGCGTCGCAGTGGGCGACCTCGAAGGAGAGGTCGAACTCGAGGCGCTGACCCACCTCCTGCTCGGCATCGGTGACGCCATGGTGGGTGTAGATCGAGAGCCCGCGCAACTCGATCTCGACTGATGATTCCGGATGGTCGCCGTGGCCCTCGATGGGGCCAACCTAGCTTCTCCCGCTGAATTTCGCGTGCCTGATAGACACAACCCCGTGGGCGCCGAGATCGAGCATCGCTTCACCGAAACCGGCGACGTCCGCATCCACTACGCCGCCCGCGAGGGCGGAGGCAGCCCGATCGTCTTCCTGCACGGCTTCCCGCAGTTCTGGTTCCTGTGGCGCAACCAGCTGGCGGACCTGGGCACCGACCACGACGTCTACGCCCCCGACCTGCGCGGCTTCAACCTCTCCGACAAGCCGGCGGACGTCGACGCCTACAGGATGCGAGAGCTGCTCGGCGACCTCGAAGGCCTGGTCGACGAGCTCGGGATCGCACCCCTCACGCTCGTCGGGCACGACTGGGGAGGCATCGTCGCGTGGGCGTTCGCGTTGAGGCACCCCGAGCTGCTCGAGCGCCTCGTGATCATCGACTCGCCTCCGCCGTTCACCTGGAACCGCGACCTGCGCGAAAGCCCTAAGCAGCGCGAAGCCGTCAACTACATGCTCGAGCTCTCCGCGCCCCCGCCGGTGCCCGAGGAGATGCTCGCCAAAGACGACTTCTCGATGCTCGACGCGATGCTTGAGCGGATCGGCGGCGCCGGGGCCCACCTGAGCGACTCCGAGCGCGCGGCCTACCACGAGGCCTGGGCCCAGCCCGGCGCGCTTCGCGGCGGCCTCAACTACTACCGCGCGGCCGACATGGGCGGCCAGGTCGCCGGCGGCGGCGTCTCGGCCGCCTACGAGGCGAAGATCGCCGCGCAGCGCCTCGAGGTGCCGACGCTCGTCATCTGGGGCGAGCGCGACCCGGCGCTGCTGCTCGGCCTGACCCGCGGTCTGGACGAGTGGATTCCGGACCTTCGACTCGAAATCATCCCCGGAGCGGGACACTGGGTCCCCTATGAGAGGCCCGACGAGGTCAACTCGCTGATCAGGGAGTTCGTGAAACGACGACATCCGAATCGTGATCGACCCGATGGAGCGCTGGAGCGAGCACGGCGAGAAGCCTGACTTCGCGGGGCTGCTCACCTTCTCGGGGCTGCCCTACACGCAGGACCCGGCCGAGCTCGAGGGAGTGGACATCGCGATCGTCGGCGCCCCCACCGACGACCTCGTCTCGGATCGCCCCGGCGCCCGCTTCGGCCCGCGAGGGATCAGAGCCGCGAGCTGCCCTCCCGGCCCGCACCTCGAGGTCAAGGTCGACGCCTTCGAAGAGCTGCGCGCCGTCGACTACGGCGACGCGGCGGTGATGCCGGCCGACGCCGCCGCTACTCATGCGGCGATCGAGCGCGTCGTCGGCGAGGTGGTGGCCGCCGGCGCGATCCCGATCGTCCTCGGTGGCGACCACGGGATAGCCGAGCCGGACATCCGCGCGTGCGCGGCCAAGCACGGTCCCGTCGGCCTCGTCCACTTCGACACCCACACCGACACCGGCAAGGAAGTCTTCGGGGTCGAGATCTCTCACGGGACGCCGATGTACCGCCTGGTGGAGCAGGGGCACGTGGACGCTCCGCGCTACGCCCAGGTCGGGCTACGCGGCTATTGGCCCGGTGACGAGGAGTTCGGCTGGCAGGCCGAGCGGGGCATCACCCCCATCTTCATGCACGAGGTACGCGACCACGGCATCGAGGCCGCGGTTGAGCGAGTCGTCGAGGCCGTCGGCGACGGCCCCGCGTTCCTCTCTGTCGATATCGACGTGCTCGACCCCGCCTTCGCCCCCGGCACCGGCACACCGGAGCCCGGGGGCATGACCTCGGCCGACCTGCTGCGCGCGTGCCGCGAGCTCTGCTCCCGGCTCGAGATCGTCGGCGCCGACGTCGTCGAGGTCATCCCGACCGCGGTTGGGTCAGCGGACATCACCTCCCTCGTCGCGGACCGCATCGTGCGCGAGATAGCGACCGGGATCGCGATGCGCCGCCGCAACAACTAGGCCCGGCCTGCGTTGAAGGGAACCATGCCCCGCCTGCTGACGATCGCCGCCGTGCTCTCGCTGGCGCTTCCCGCTGCGGCGAGCGCCGCCACCGCCGAGGAGATGACCGCCGAGCTCGTCGCGAACGACACCGAGCTCCGCGGAGCGATCGACACGTGGCGGTCGGCCGCCGGCGACCCGCCCGCGAGCCAGGCACCCGCCGAGGTGATCGCGCCCGCGCTGTTGCTCCAGAGGCGGGTGCGCTTCCTCTCCAAGCGGCCTCGCCTCGCCGCGGCGGTGACCGAGCCGCTCGCCGAGCCGCTCGAGGGCCGGGTGCAGACGATGGTTGAAGCGGCGGCGAAGCTGCGCCGCCTCGCCGGCAAGGGCAAGCGTCGCAATCTCCGCGTCGGCAAGCCCGAGACCCTCGCAAGCCTCGTCTCCCACTACGACGAGGCCGACGCCCTGTTCGGGATCGAGGCGTCCTACCTTGCCGCGATCAACCTGGTCGAGACCAAGTTCGGCCGCGTCAAGAGCAACAGCACGGCCGGTGCACGCGGCCCGATGCAGTTCATCCCCTCGACCTGGCGCATCTACGGCGAGGGCGGCGACATCCGCGACCCCCACGACGCGATCCTCGCCGCCGCCCGCCTGCTGCGCGACCGTGGAGCGCCGCGCAGCTACGCCCGCGCGCTGTACGCGTACAACCCGTCGAAGCTCTACGTCGGCGCGGTCACCGACTTCGCAAAGCTCATCGCGCGCGACTCCTACGTGCTGCCCGCGCTCTATTGCTGGGGGCCGTAGCGCCCGATTCGCCCTACCGCTCGCCGACGGCCGCGGCCGCCTCGGGGTCCAGGATCGCGCTCGCCGCGAGGAGCGCTTCGCGCATCGGGGCGACGTCGTGGACCCGGAGGACCGTGGCGCCGTTGGCGACGGCGATCACGTTGGAGGCGACCGTGCCGCCGAGTCGCTCGCCGGTGTCGGCGCCGGTGAGCTTGCCGATGAAGCTCTTGCGGGAGCTGCCGTAGACGATCGGGCGCCCGAGATCGGCGAGCTCACCGAGCCGGCGGGTCAATTCGAGGTTGTGCTCGACGGTCTTGCCGAAGCCGATTCCTGGATCGATCCAGATCCGCTCCTCGGCGACGCCCGCCGCCACGGCGAACTCGATTCGCTCGGCGAGGAAGGCCCTGATGTCGTCGACGACGTCGTCGTAGCGGGGGTCCTCCTGCATCGTGCGCGGGTCGCCGAGCATGTGCATCAGCACCAGCTCGCAACCCCGGTCGGCGCAAAGGCCCGCCAGGTCCGCGTCCCCGCGCAGGGCGGTGACGTCGTTGACGATGACGGCGCCGGCGTCGAGGGAAGCATCGGCCACGGCGGCCTTGGACGTGTCGATCGAAACGCGCGCGCCCGGGCCGCCTGCGGCGGCGAGGGCGTCCACCACGGGCAGCACCCGCTCGAGCTCGGACTCAGCGCTGACGGCGTCGGCTCCCGGCCGGGTTGACTCTCCGCCGACGTCGAGGATCTCGGCACCCTCCGAGGCCAGTTCGCGCCCGTGGGCGATCGCGCGCTCGGGGTCCAGGAACTCGCCCCCGTCCGAGAAGGAGTCGGGGGTGACGTTGACGATCCCCATCAGCCTCGCCGCCATCGCGGCTCAGGCTACGTCACTTCGTCTTCCCGACCTTCTGCGCGCTCCAGTCCACGTACTCGGTATCGCAATGCTCGGTCCCGTCCGTGAACACGGGGCCGTTGTGCGAAATCATCGCGGCGTTCCCCTTCATGTGCGTCTCGACGTAGCCGGGCGGGAAGCTGCCGCCCTGCAGGTCGATCTTGCCGTCGACGTGGATTCCCTGGAACGGGCCCGTGTTGTCGACCGGATCCTCGTAGAGGAACTTGGCGACTCCCTGCAGCTTCATCGGGGGAGCCTTGATCGTGAAGGGCGAGCCGCTGCGGACCGCGTCCTCGCCCGGCTGGAACAGCCTGCACTCCACCGGCACGTCGGGCATGGTGAAACCGACCACCTTGCGCTTCTTCGTGATCCTGAAGCTGACCGTTCCTCCAACCTCGGTGGTCCCCCGGTAGGCCCCCACGCGCTTGCTGCTCTTTTTCGTGGCGATCGCCGCTGACGGCTCGCCAACGCTTCCGCCATCCGCGACCGCAGAGCCTGCGATCACGACCGCCACGACCGCGGCAGCGAGGCCCATGGCAATTAGCCGTCGCATGCTGAAAACCTCTCAGCAGCGCGCGAACATGTCAACGACCTCCGCGCAGCCGGACGAAGGTGTTACTGATCGTCGCTGCGCATCTCGGCCGCGCCGCCGCCGGCGAGGCCGGGCTTCGGCTGCACGCGCGGTCGCGAGCCCTCGCGGGCCGTGCTCTTCTCGGCCTCGGCCTCGGGCTCTTCGGCCTTCTCCTCCTCGTCGGGCGGGAAGACCTCTTCGACGGGCTTGCCGTCGAGAAGAGCCACGAACTGCTCGGCCTCGAGCGTCTCGCGCTCGAGCAGGATCTGCGAGATGCGATCGAGCTGCTCACGCTTGTCGCCGAGAATCTCGCGCGCGGTCTGATGCGCCTCCTCGACGATGCGGCGGATCTCGTCGTCGATCTCGCGGGCGACCTCGTCGGAGTAGTCGGGCTCGGCGCCCATGTCGCGGCCGAGGAAGGGCTGGCCGCGGTCGTGGCCGAAGACGCGAGGGCCAAGGCGCTCGGACATGCCGAAGCGCATCACCATCGACTTCGCGGTAGCGGTGACCTTCTCGAGGTCGTTGGACGCGCCGGTAGTGATCTCGCTGAAGACGAGCTCCTCGGCGGCGCGGCCGCCGAGCGTCATCGCCATCGTGTCGTTCAGCTCCGCGCGGGTCGTCAGGAACTTGTCCTCGGTCGGGAGGGAGATCGTGTAGCCGAGCGCCTGGCCGCGGCTGATGATCGAGACCTTGTGGACCGGATCGGAGTGCTCGAGCAGGTGGCCGACGATCGCGTGGCCGAGCTCGTGGTACGCGGTGATCGTGCGCTCCTTCTCGGACATGATGCGGGTCTTCTTCTCGGGGCCTGCAATCACCCGCATGATCCCCTCTTCGAGCTCGTGCATCGTGATCTCACGCTTGTTGGAGCGCGCGGTCAGCAGGGCGGCCTCGTTGATCAGGTTCGCGAGGTCGGCGCCGGTGAAGCCAGGGGTCTGCCCGGCCAGCACGTCGAGGTCGATCACTGAGGCGAGCGGCTTGCCGCGGGTGTGGACCTCGAGGATCTGCTTGCGGCCCAGGCGGTCGGGGCGGTCGACCGCGATCTGGCGGTCGAAGCGGCCCGGGCGAAGCAGCGCCGGGTCGAGGATGTCGGGTCGGTTGGTGGCGGCGATGAGGATGATGTTGTCCTTCGTCTCGAAGCCGTCCATCTCGACGAGGAGCTGGTTCAGCGTCTGCTCGCGCTCGTCGTGCCCGCCGCCCATGCCGGCGCCGCGATGGCGGCCGACGGCGTCGATCTCGTCCATGAAGATGATGCAGGGGGAGTTCTGCTTGGCCTGCTCGAAGAGGTCGCGGACGCGGCTGGCGCCGACGCCGACGAACATCTCGACGAAGTCAGAGCCCGAGATCGAGAAGAACGGGACCCCGGCCTCGCCGGCGACCGCGCGTGCGAGCAGGGTCTTTCCGGTTCCGGGAGGGCCGTAGAGCAGCACGCCCTTGGGGATGCGCGCGCCGAGGGCCTGGAACTTCTTCGGGTTCTCGAGGAACTCCTTGATCTCGTGGAGCTCCTGCACGGCCTCGTTGGCTCCGGCCACGTCGCGGAAGGTGATCTTGGGCGCGTCGACCGACATGCGCTTGGCGCGGGACTTGCCGAAGCTCATCACGCGGGAGCCGCCGCCCTGCATCTGGTTCATGAGGAAGATCCAGAAGGCGAAGAACAGGAGGAAGGGAAGGATGTAGGTGAGCAGCGTCAGGAAGCCGCCGCCGCCGATGCCCTTGATCTCGGTCTTGACGTCGTTGCGGGCGAGCTGGTTCTGCAGCGCGACCTGCGAGTCGCCGGACTCGAGGTAGCCGAGCTCGTACTCCTCGCCGCCGGCCGCGTCGGTCTCGGTGACCTCGAGGACCTTCTCCTTCTGGTTGAACGTGACCTCGTCGATCTCCTTCGCCTCGACAGCCGCGCGTGAACTCGTTGTAGGAGGGAATATCGGGCTCGTCGCCCGGCGCGATCAGGCGCTGCGCGAAAAACGCCAGCACGACGACGATCAGGATCGGAAATGCCGCGCTGCGAAAGAACCGTTTCAAGGCTCAGAACGGTACCAGGGCGGGCTTCAGCGGGCCTAAGCGTTTTCACGCAGCGCGGCCACGTACGGGAGCCCCCGGAAGCCCTCCAGGTGGTCCAGCCCGTAGCCGATCGCGAACTTGTTCGGGATCTCGAAACCGACGTAGCGGATCGGCAGATCGACCCTCCTGCGGTCGGGCTTGGTGAGCAGCGAACAGACCTCGAGCGACGCGGGGTCGCGCGCCGCCAGGTTGCGCAGCAGGTAGTGCAGGGTCAGACCGGAGTCGATGATGTCCTCGACGATCAGCACGTCACGGCCGGCGATCGAGTGCGTCGAGGTCCTTGAGGATGCGCACGACGCCTGAGGAGTCGGTCGAGGAGCCGTAGCTCGATACGGCCATGAAGTCGAGCTCGGAAGGCACATCGAGCTGTCGCATCAGGTCGGCGAGGAAGGGGACGGCACCCTTGAGGATCGCGACGAGCAGGACCTTCCGGCCCTCGTAGTCGCGGCTGATGTCGGCGGCGAGCTCGCTCACGCGCCGCTGCAGGTCCTCCTCGCTGACGAGGACCTCGCCGATCAGCTCGTCTCCCTCCACGGCGCCAGTTTATGTAGGCAGAGGCCGACGGGCTAGGCCGGCAGCGGCCGAGTGGCCCTCAGCACCGCCGCCTCGGCCCCGGGGGCCGCGGCGAACTCCTCGGAGACCGCGACGCCCGCGATCCAGGCGATCCGCCCGCCCGAGGTGACCACGGGCAGCGTGCGCCGCAGCGAGCGCGGCACCTTGCGGTCGGTGAACACGTCCTGCAGGGACTTGCTCCCGCCGAGGCCGAGCGGGCGCATCCGGTCGCCGTCGCGCCAGGCACGGACGACGAGCGGGCCCTCGAGCGCCGAGGGATCGAGGCGCGCGGCATCGAGGGCCAGCAGGGGGTCCGTCGGGGCCGGCGAGATCAGCCCGCAGCTCCCAATCCCCGAAGCGGCAGCGGCCGGGCACGCTCAGCATCGCCTCGGCGGCCGCGAGGGCCTCGGGGGCGGTGAAGAAGCGCACGAAGCCGTGTTCGATCCGCGCCTCGACCCCGCCGCCGAGCTCGACCACGCCGCCCTCGGGGTCGGCGGCAAGCCTGCGGATCTCTGCCGCGCGGGCGCGGCCGAGCGCGACCTGCCCGCCGGCGGCGCGCTCGGCGAGAGCCCGCAGCGCCAGCCGGGCGATCGCGGGGTCGAGCGCCACCAGCGCCTCGGATTCGAGGGCGCCCGAGACGTCCGCGCCGGCCTCGGCCAGAGCCTCGGCGGCGAGGCGGTCGAGGACCTCGGCCTCCTCGGCGAGCTCGGCCCGCGTCTCGGCGATCGTCGCCTCGGCCGCCGGCCCGAGCTCTGCGAGCACCGGGCAGCACCTCGTTGCGGATGCGGTTGCGGGCGTAGAGCGGCTGCTCGTTGGTCGAGTCGTCGCGAAAGGGCAGCCCGGCGTCGCGGACCCACGCGCGCAGCTCGGACCGCCCGACCCCGAGCAGCGGGCGCACGACCGCGCCCCGCCGCGCCCGCAGCCCTAGCAGCGCCCGGCGCCCGGGCGAGGTGGCGAGCCGGTACAGCACGGTCTCGGCCAGGTCGGTGCGCGTGTGCCCGGTCGCGATCCAGTCGAGGCCGCGCTCGATGCGCAGGCGCTCGGCGGCCGCGTAGCGCACCTCGCGCGCGTTGGCCTGCGTGTTGCCCTCGGCGGGCAGCTCGGGCCGCTCGACGACGAGCTCGATGCCGAGCCCCCTACATAAGGAGGCGCAGACGTCGGCGTCCTCGCCCGAGTCATCTCGCAGCCCGTAGTCGAGGTGGAGCGCGACCAGGCGCTCGGGGCCACAGGCGCCTGCGAGCCCGGCCGCGAGCCCCGCGGAGTCGGCGCCGCCAGAGCACAGGACCACGCCTGAGCTCTCGCTCACCAGTCCGCTCGATCTCACCGCGCCGGTCAGCGGCGCGCCCGCCGCTTCGCTCATGGACGCGATTCTAGTTCTGCGCGGCAGGGCTAAAGGCCGGTGACACGCGTGCCGACAATCAGGTAGATGCTGCGAAAAAGACTTTGCGCCATGACGCTGGCCGGAGCATTCCTCGCTGCGCCCGCCGCTGCCGAGGCAGCCTGCCCCAACGAGGGGGCCGGCCCCTCCGAGCTCACGCCCGCCGAGGCGGCCGACTCCGTCGTCTGCCTGATGAACGAGCGCCGCCGGGCCGCCGGCGTGCGGCCGCTGCGCTCCGACGAGCGGCTCGAGCGCGCCGCCCGGCGCCACAGCAACGCGATGGACGCCGCCGACTTCTTCTCTCACAGCTCTCCGAGCGGCAGCTCGCCGGTCGGGCGCATCCGCAGCACCGGCTACCTCTCCGGCGCCTCGAGCTGGGGGATCGCCGAGAACCTGCACTGGGGCAGCGGGGGGCCCGGCACGCCGAAGGTCGCAGTCTCGCGCTGGATGTCGAGCCCGTCGCATCGTTCCTCGATGCTCTCCCCCCGCTACCGGCAGGTCGGTGTCGGGGTGGCCCTCGGCGCGCCCACGCCAGGGGTTGGCGACGCGGCGATCTACACGGCCGACTTCGGCTACCGCAGGTAGCCCCACGGCGTGGGGCCGCCGCCCCAATACTGCCAACGGACGACCGTCCACGTGCGGGATCCCGCTTCACGGCCGCCCTCTCAGGGCCGATGCCTGGCGTATGTCGTCTGCAGTCCGAAGGACCACCCTGGCGCTGACCGCCTCGGTCGCGCTGATGCTGGGCGCCGCGTCAAGCGCCGCAGCCGCGTGCCCCGACGAGGCGTTGCGCTCTCTGTCGCTGACCGAGGTGGCGCTCGAGCAATCGGTGCTCTGCCTGATCAACGAGCGAGCGGGCCGCCGCCGGCCTCGCCGGCGTCGTGCCCAATGCGAAGCTCCGAGCCGCTGGGGTGCGCCACTCCGCCGACATGGTCCGCAAGGGCTACTTCGGGCACACCTCCCCCACCGGGGTCGGCTTCATCGAGCGCATCGTCGAGACCGGCTACACCCACAAGGCCCGCACCTGGCTCGTCGGCGAGAACCTCGTCTGGGGCTCCGGCGGCTTGAGCACGCCCGCCGAGCTCGTCCAGGCGTGGATGAACAGCCCGCCGCACCGCGCCAACCTGTTGCGCAGCCGCTTCCGCGATATCGGGATCGGCGTAGTCCGCGGGACCCCGTTCGAGCCGACCCTCGCAGGAGGCGTCACGGTCTCGAGCGAGTACGGCCACCGCTCGGGCCGGGTCAAGGGCAAGGCCAAGGAACGCGACGGCCGCCCGCGCGGCCACCGCCGCTAGCAGACTACGACGCGGTCGGCCGCGCGATGTGGAGCGCGATCGGCTCCCCGAACCCCTTCAGCGACACCTCGCCGATCGGGTCGAACTCCAGATAGTCGGAGTCAGCGACCGACTCGACGACGGAATGCGTGACCAGCACCTCGCCGCCGAGCGCCCGGGTGACGACGCGGTGGGCGAGGTTGACGTCGCCCCCGAAGTAGTCGCCGTCGCGAAAGACCGCGGCGCCGTAGTGGATCCCGACCCTCGGCTGGGGGCGCTCCTGGAACAGCGTCAGGAAGCCCACCGACCACTCGGTCAGCGATGCGGGGTCGGGCGATACGACCATCACCTCGTCGCCGATCGTCTTCACGATCGTCGCCTCGTTCGGCAGCGTCGCCTCGACCGTGTCGACGAAGCGCTCGACCAGGTCGAGCGCCTCCTCGTCGCCCTCCTCCTCCGTGTAGCGGGTGAACCCGGTGAGGTCGACGAAGCAGAACGCCATCGAGACGCGGGCCAGCCCGCGGCCGGCGCTGCCGACGTCGGCCTCCATGTGCCCGACCACGTCCTGCTCGATGTAGAAGCGCAGGTAGCGGTTGTGCATGTACTCCATCAGCGGGGCGGTGACCGGCAGCAGGTCCGAGACGAGGTCCCCCATCTCCTCGGCCATCTCCAGAGGCGGGACCCCGTCCTGCATCAGCGGCTCGTGCACGTAGAGGTGGAAGAGGCGCACCTCGGCGTCGGCGACCTTGCGGATGGCCTGGGCGTAGACCCGGACGAGCTGGAGGAACGCGACGAGCGGAAAGCCGGACTTGAGCACCTCCGAGCAGTGGCGCATCGCCCGCAGGTCCTCCTCGTTCAGCCGCCCCTCGCGCCCGATCGGGGTGCCGAGCAGTGTCATCAGGCGCTCGATCAGCTCCGCCTCGAGCCCGGTCTCGGCCGCCGCCTGCTCCTTGGTGTACTCGCCCTCGGGGACCTTGAAGAGGTCCTCGGCGTAGCCGAATGCAAGGCGGCCGCCGCGCGCGGCTTCGCGGACGGCATCGAGGGAGTAGCCGCGCTCGCGCATCCGGGCGATCACCCGGGCCTGCGCCGCGGATGCTCGCGTCCACCGGCCGCCCGCGACGGGGACGATCCCCTCCTCCGCCCAGCGCTTCAGCGTCGGGGTCGAGATGCCCGAGAGCCGGCTCGCCTCGGCGAGGGAGATCGCGACCGGATCGCGCTCGCTCATGCCCGCGCTCCCTGACGCGGCAACGGGGCCTCAATGTGGCCCCGTCGCCTGCGGGCTGACGGCCCGCTGCGTTGGCCGGCGACGTGATCACGCCTTGCGAGACCGCTTCCCTCGTCCCAGTCGCCGGGGGACGGCGGGCGAGCGGGCCCACTATCGGCCCAAGCGCTTTCCGGTAGCAGTGAGGGTACGCCCGAGCCCCGTGCCAAGTCAATGCCCCCCGACAGGGGTCAGTCGATCGCCAGGTGGGGGTATCGCTCCGCAACCACCCGGCGGTACTCGGAGAACAGGGGCTTGGCGGCGCTGAAGAAGTTGAGAACGGCGCCGGCGTCCGTCACGGTGGTCCGCAGCCGCCCGCGCGCGATCGCGATCGCTGCGTTCTCGCGGCCCTGAAACAGCCGGTTGGCGAAATCGGATTCCATCGTCAGCCGCAGCTTCGGCGCCGACCGGTTCTTTCGCCTGTGCGAGAAGTCCCAGTCGAGGCAGCCGCGCTCCGCGGCCGAGACCGTCAGCCACAGCTTCAGGTCGGGGAACTCGAAGCGAAGCGGCGCCGCGGCCGCCCGCAGACGGGGGCCGGCGTCGGGGTCGGCGTCGATGGCCTTCATCACCGCGTCCAACACCTCGCGCAGCTCGGAGGCCGAGCGGAAGTGCGCCGCCGCGACCGCGCTGCGAGCCGTCTTTAACGCCATCGGTCGAGGCTACGCGCAATCAGAAGAAGGTGCCGCCGCGCTCGAGCAGGTTCTCGCGCAGCGACTGCTGGATCGTTTCGCGGACTCGGTCCGAGACGTCCAGGACGAGGGCGCGGTCGTCGGCGGCGTCGAGCGGCAGCTCCGAGAGGTCGACCGGCGGGCAGAACTCGATCCGCCAGCGCGATGGCAGGGGCAGCAGGCCGGCGGGCCCGAGCAGCGGGAAGGTCGGGGTGATCGGGACGAACGGCGCGTGCAGCAACCGCGCGAGCACCCGGCTCTCGGCGATCTTGGGATAGATCTCCTCGGAGCCGACAACCGCAACGGGGACGATCGGGGCGCGCGAGCGGATCGCGATCTCGACGAAGCCGCCCCGCCCGAAGCGCTGAAGCCGGTAACGCTCGGAGTAGGGCTTGCCGCTGCCCTTAGCCCCCTCGGGGAAGGCCATCACCAACTCGTCCTGCTCGAGCAGCCGCTGTGCGTTGAACGGGTTGGCCGGGACGCCCCCGACCTTGCGCATCGCGTGGCTCACGAAAGGCAGCTCGAACGCCCAGTCCAAGACCATGAAGCGCGGCCAGCGCGGGCTCGGGTGCAGCCGGCGGATCGCCGTCGACATCATCGCCGCGTCGAACGGGAGCATTCCGGCGTGGTTCGCGACGAGCAGCGCACGACCATGGCCGGGAACGTTCTCGAGCCCGCTCACCTTGACCCTCCACCAGTGGCGGTAGAGCAGCTCGAGGCCCGGCAGGGCCGCCTCGGCGAATCCCTCATCGAAGCCCCACTCGTCCTCGCGGTAGTCGCCCGATCGCCGGCGCACCGCCTCGGTCGCGCTCGACGCCACGGCACCGGGAAGGTCGCGAAGCCTCGCGGGAGCGTCGTTCATCAGTTGGCCTCTCGCAGCGCTGGGGTGGGCTCGGGCGTCGCGTTCGGCTGAGCCGGCGCGCTGACCTCTCGCGCGAACTCGCGCGCCGCGCTGACCGCATCGAAGGCGGGAGAGAAGCCGACCTCGGTCCGCAGCCGGGCGTTGTCGACGCCGCGGCCGTAGCGCAGCAGGCGAACGGCGTCGCCGTAGAGGTCCGCGATCCCGAGCCTGTGCCCGAGCCGCGACAGCGTCGGCGCGAACAGCGGATGGGGCAGCGGCAGCCGCCGGCGGCCGGCGAGCCTGATCACCTTGCCGAGCGAGACCGAGCCCCCCGGCGCGACGTTGACCGGTCCCGAGACCGGGCGCATGGTCGCGGCGAGCAGCGCTCCGGTGGCGTCGTCGCGGTGGACGAACTGAAGGCGCGGGTCAAAGCCGAGTTGCGTCGGGACGGCCGGCAGGGTCAGGTAGCGCGAGAGCGGGGTGTCGAGGCCGGCTCCGATCTCGGGCTGGTAGCGGAGCATGCAGCAGGTCGTCCAGGGCCGCCGGCGGGCGAAGTTCTCGACGTAGCTCTCGAGCTCACCGATGTCCTGCTGGAAGCGCGTCTTCAACGGATAGCGGCGCGCCATGTCCTCGGTGTAGAAGGCTGGGGCCGCGGCCTCGGACCCGTAGATCGCGGCCGAGCCGCGCACGACGAGCGAGCGCAGAGTCGGTATGCGCTCGCAGGCGGTGAGCAGCTGCAGCGTCCCGATCACGTTTATGTCGTGGAGGGCGCGGGCCGGCTTGTCGGGCTCGGGGTACCAGACGATCCCGCAGTGAACGACGGTGTCGACCTCGGTTCCGGGCAGCAGCCGCGAGATCACGGGGTTGCGGATGTCAGCCTCTATGAAGCGGGTGCGCCCGAGGCGCTCCGGGCGCCGCGTGTCGACGCCGCAGATGAAATCGACTTCGGGGTCGGCCTCGAGCCGGCGCGCGAGCTCCGATCCCCAGTGGCCCGCCACGCCTATGATCAGGATGCGCCGCCCCAACCCTGACCCTCTACCTCACGTCAAGGCCTGGGGTCGTTGCGCCGAAGCGACGCCTCGAGCTGGGCGAGGCGCTCGCTGATCGAGCGCAGCTCCTCCTCGACGCGGCGCACGACGTCTGCGCTCGCCTCGGAGCTCTTGCGAACGACCCCCTCACGCGCCTCCTGGGCGCGGTTGGTGACCTCGTCGCGCGCCTCCTGGCCGCGGCGCACGACCTGCGAGCGGGCATCACGCCCGCGGCGCGAGACCTCGTCGAGCAGCTCGGCGGCGCGCTCGCGCGTCTCGCCTGCTGACCCCACGGTGGCCGCGAAGGTGCCCTCGATCGCACTCCGCAGGGAGTCCGAGATGCCGCTCTGGTCGTCCTTGGACGAGGGGGTCACAGGCCTCGAAAGCGTAGCGTTCACCGCCGTGGGCATCCATCTGCGCACCTCCCTTCCCCTCGCCCCCGACGCGCTGATGCCCGGGGACCCCGGCCGCGCCATGGCGATGGCGCAGACGCTGCTCACCGCGCCGAAGATGCACAACCTCCATCGCGGGCTCTGGGGGTACACCGGCGAGACGCCCGCCGGCCGGCCGCTCAGCATCCAGTCCACCGGGATGGGAGCCCCGAGCGCCGCGATCGTGATGCACGAGCTGGGCGAGCTGGGCGTGCGCAGGGCGATCCGCGTCGGCACCTGCGGCGCCCTCGACCCTTCGCTCGAACTCGGGACCATGCTGCGCGCCGAGGCGGCCCTCGGCGACGACGGGGTCAGCCGCGCGCTCGGCGACGGCGACCGCCCCGTTGCGGCCGACCCA
This sequence comes from uncultured Solirubrobacterales bacterium, assembly GCA_963820665.1. Classification (GTDB taxonomy): domain Bacteria; phylum Actinomycetota; class Thermoleophilia; order Solirubrobacterales; family 70-9; genus CAVUAT01. The sequence continues at coordinate 759,474 of CAWGAL010000004.1, forward strand.
GGCCTGCTCGAGCGCTTGGAGGCCGAGGGCGCGGGAGAGCCCGCCCTCGTGGCGACTGGAGACCTCTTCTACGAGAACTCCGACGAACCGCGCCGCCGCTGGGTCGACGCCGGCGCCCGCGCAGTCGAGATGGAGAGCGCGGCCCTGTTCACGATCGGCCCCCGCGCGGGCGTGGCCGTCGCCTGCGCTGCTGATCGTCACCGACGTCTTCCCAGGCGGGGAGCGCAGGCGGATCGGCGACGAGGCCCTCGCGGAGGCGGTGGAGCGAATGGGCGCCGCCGCGACGGCGGCGCTCGCGACCGATTAAGCGCGCGGGGGCGGCGGGCTCTGCGGGGGACGCTGCGACCCTGGACCCTGGACTGAGGCTTTCCGTAGCTCCGCGAGCTCGCGCGCGAGGTCGTCGAGGGTGTCCTCGACCACCTCGAGGCGCTCCGAGAGAGCGCGCAGGCGCCTGCCGAGCCGATCGACGTCGGTCGCGGCGGGCACGTTCAGCGATCGCATCGCCGTGGCGCTCGCCTGGCTCGCGCGGTCGCGCGCATCGACCGCCATGTGCAGCGCCTGGTGCAGCACGGGGTTGTCGAGCACGAGCTGGGCGATCTCGACCAGGGCGTCCTGACCCTGGCCCGAAAAGCGGCTCCTCGTGCCCTCGTTTGCGGCGTTCTCGTCCATTGCCTGTGACGAGCCTAGAGGCACGGGAGGGTCGCCGTCCGGAAGGCCCCTCAAAGTGGGCGTGCGAGTACACCGGGGAACAAGCTTTGTTGATCTCGCAGCTCGGGTATGTTGTGCGCGCGGGTCCTCCGTTGCGTGCAGGCGTGCGAGGCAGTAGGTTTCGTCATGCCTGCGGGGAGGGAGATCCAGAGAGATGACCAAGAGGCTTCTACTAACCATCGCGCTGGGAACGGCGCTCGCGATTCTCGCGGCCGGTACGGCTGCGTCCGTCGACCTGGGTCAGGGCGTTCAGGTCCAGGTCCCCTCGGGCGGGGCCCTGCCCGAGTGCGCCGACCTCACCGACAACGACCTCGACGGCAAGGTCGACCTCCTCGACCCCGGGTGCAACGGCCCGCTCGACACCACCGAGCTCGACGACCCGGCCCCGCCGCCGCCGCCTCCCCCGCCATCCACGGGCGGATCGACTCCGAAGCCCACCAAGCCCACCGGCGGCGCCCCCGGCGGCGGCCAGCTCGGACAGGGCGCGCCTGGCAAGGGCGATAAGGGCGGCAGCAAGAAGAAGGGCGACGCGCCCAAGGACGGCTTCTTCGGCAAGAACGCTCCGAAGGGCGGCAAGGGCATCGTCGAGGACGAGCGCGCGAAGATCGAGGAGCCCGCGGCCCGCAACCCCGACGGAACCCCGACCAACGCCAACGCGGGCCTCACCATCGCCGACTTCGGCGCAGCCCCGATCGGCGTCCCCAACTTCGTCATCGACCAGTTCGAGATCCCGCCCTTCCTGCTCCCGATCTACCAGGCCTGCGGGACCGAGTACGGGATCCCCTGGCAGGTGCTCGCGTCGATCAACCGGATCGAGACCGCGTTCGGCACGAACCTCAACGTCTCCTCCGCCGGAGCGATGGGATGGATGCAGTTCATCCCATCTTCATGGAGGGCCTACGGGGTCGACGCCAACGAGGACGGGCGCAAGGACCCGTACAACCCGGTCGACGCGATCTGCGCCGCAGCCCGGTATCTGAAGGCCGCCAACTGGGCCGAGAGCCCGCGCGACGCCGTCTTCGCCTACAACCACGCCGACTGGTACGTGGACGAGGTCCTGCTCTACGCGAACCAGTACGCCAAGCTTCCGGACGACCTCGTCGGCTCACTCACCGGCCTCACCGAGGGAGCCCACTTCCCGGTCGCAGCGGACGCCCGCTACGCCGATGACATCTCCGAGCGCGAGACCCTGGAGCGCACCAAGACCAACCGCACGACCGCCGGCAACGCCGCCGACGTGATCAGCGACTCGCCGACACGCCGAGGCATCGACATCTACTCGAGGGTTAGGGCACCCGTCGTCGCCGTCAACGACGGCGTCATCCAGCAGATCGGCGAGAACAAGGAGCTCGGCAAGTTCATCGTCCTGATGGACGCGTACGGCAACCGCTACACCTACGCGGAGCTCGGCGAGATCTCCGAGGTGCACCCGGTGCCGAAGGAGAGCGCGCTGACCGGCGATGACTTCAAGATCGTCGGCCCGACGGACGACGGCAAGCCCGGCTCCGCCGCGAGCGCCGGCGACAACGCCAGCGCGGCGGCCGCCGCCGCCAAGGCGAAGGCCGACGCCGAGCCCGCCGGCCCGGTCGACACCGAGGACCTGCGTGAGCGCCTCTTCGCGAACCCCGAGCGCCCCGCCAACGTCGAGCGCGCCGGAGTCAGCGGCCAGCTCGACAACCTGCTCGGCGAGAAGGTCCCGGCATACGAGACCTTCAAGAGTTACTTCTCCTCGGCCTTCAAGTTCGACCGCGAGACGATGGAGCTCTCGGAGCTGAAGGTCGGCTCCAAGGTCACAGGCGGCACCGTGCTCGGCCGTATCGGCGAGGACGCCGTCGGCGCCCCGCACGTGCACTTCGAGATCCAGCCCGCCGGCCGCGGCGCACCCAAGATCGACCCGAAGCCGATCCTCGACGGCTGGAAGCTGCTCGAGACGACCGCCATCTACCGCGCCGCCGGCGAGGATCCCTTCGGCGGCTCCGAGGCGACGATCGGCCAGATCCTGCTGATGTCCAAGGAGGTGCTCGCGCAGCGGGTGCTCGCCGACCCGCGCATCGAGATCTACTCGTGCGGGCGCACCGACATCGAGTCCGGCCAGGTCGACCGCCGCATCCTCGCCGGCCTCGCCTACCTGGTCGAGCGCGGCTACCGCCTCACGCTCACCTCGCTGAAGTGCGGCCACAGCTTCTACACCTCGTCGGGCAACGTCTCGGCGCACTCCTCGGGTAACGCCGTCGACATCGCGCAGGTCAACGGCCTGCCGATCCTCGGCAACCAGGGCCGCGGCTCGATCACCGAGGCCGTCGTCAAGGACCTGCTGCTGCTCCAGGGCGCGATGCGGCCGTCGCAGATCATCACGCTGATGGACCTCGGCGGCCCGACGTTCGCGATGGGCGACCACGACGACCACATCCACCTGGGCTACACCCCGCTCTACGGGGCCGGCCGGCCCTTCGAGCAGTTCGCCCGCATCCTCAAGCCCGAGCAGTGGGAGCGCCTGATCGACCGCCTCGGCGAGATCGAGAACCCGAAGGTCCCGGCGAAGCCCTCCGACGCCGCGCTGCCTGCCGGCGGCGGCGACGCGGACCGCGGCAGCGCCGCTCACCGCGGCGAGTAGTCAGCGCAAGCCGCTGCTGCTTCCCTTCGTCCAGCTCGAGTTCGCGGGGCTGGTGGGCCTTCCCGACGGCCGCTACCTGGCGCGCGACGGCGAGCTCGAGCGTGTGTTGATCGTGCAGGCGCTCGGCGCGCCGCGCCCGACGAGAAAGCGGCGCAAGGTGCGCGACGCCGACCCTTCGGACCCGCAGGTCCCGTTGACGCGGCTGACCGTCGCGGGGGGCGAGAGCTTCGATGACGCCCGGTCCGCGACTCGGTGGCTTGACGCGACCGCGGGCGACAAGGGCGCGCGCGCGGACTCGATCCGAAACGCTATGCGCATCGTCAACCGCGGCCTCGGGGCGCTGCGGGCCGAAGCTCGCGACCCCCTGGTGCAGGACCTCGGAGCCACGCGCGCGCTCGCCGTTCGCATCGGCTTCGGCGACGGCGACGAGCTGGCCGAGGGCCGCTGGCAGCAGGCGCGCGAGATCCCGCCCCCGCGCCGTGGCCGCCTCGACGACATCGACCCCCAGTCCCGCGTGGCCTCCGTGCTCGCCGGCCGCGACGAGGTCCACCCCGCTGAGACGATGCTCGAGCGCGCCCGCCTCGACATCGAGCAGGGCCGCGAGCACGAGGCGCGGCTCGGCCTGTCGGCGGCGCGTGAGGCGCTCCGCGAGGCGCCGGGCGAACGCGACGCGAAGATCCGCACCCGCATCGAGCACGCCGAGCGCAAGCTCGGCGGCTAGCCGGGCTCCGAGCCCGGCCGCCAGGCCTCGCCGCGGCTGACGCGCTCGAAGCCGATCCAGACCGAGTTGACCGCGGCGGTGACGATCTGCTCGCGGGGCACGTCGGGATGCTCGCTCCACCAGATCGCCAACCCGGTCAGCCCCGAGCGGATCACCTCGGCCGCCATCTCGAGCGCCTGGGCCTCGGCAGAGCCGGCGATAGCCTCGGCGCCCGGCTCGCGGCCGAGGATCGCGCCGAGCGCGACCCGCGACTGCTCCTGAACCTGGCGGTGGATCTCGCGCACCTCGGGGTCGCCGGTCGTCTCCATGAAGAACATCCGCGGCGCGTAGGGATGCGTCTCCACGTAGCGCGCCCAGGCGTCAAGCGCGCGCGGGATGCGCTCGTCGGCGGGCTCGTCGCCCGAGAGGCTCGTCCGCCACATTTCCAGGAGCTCGTCGCGTGTGCGCTCGAGCAACCGGCGGTGCAGGGCGAGCTTCGAGTCGAAGTGGTCGTAGACCACCGGCGGGGTGACGCCCGAGCGCCGAGCGATCTCATCGATCGAGGCCCCGTGGTATCCGTGCTCGGCGAACACGTCAGACGCGGCCCGCTCGATGATCTCGCGCCGCGCCGCGGCGCTGATGCGCTTCCTCTTCGGTCCCGGCTTCTGGATCGGCTTCGCGGTTGACAACCTAACGCTCCCTAGGTAGGTTCCTAGTCATGACTAGGTTGAAAGCGTAGACGCTGAGATGGATGGCTTGTTCGAGCCCGAGAAGCCGCTGGCCCCGGTGCAGTGGGCCGCGATCGCCGGATCGCTGGTGGTGCTCTTCTGGAGCGTCCCGGGCCTGATCGTCAACCCCGACTTCGCCACCGGCGACGCGGCCAGCGCCGAGCTCGTGCTCGGCGTCGACATGAACGGCTGGCACGCGGCCTCGGGCTTCCTCGTCGCCGTCCCGGGTTTCTTCGCGGCCCTGCGCAGGGACTGGGCCGGCCTCTTCAACGTCGCCGCGGCCGGATCCCTGATCGCCACCGGCATCTGGGCGCTCGCCGACGCGCACGTCGCGGGCGGCCTCTTCTACCTCCCCAACCAGCTCGGCGACGCACTACTGCACTTCGGGACGTCGGCGATCTTCGTGGCCGGGGCGGTTCACCACTACCTGTTCGAGCAGCAGGCGAGCCCCGTCAGCAGCTGATCTTGATCGCCGATCCGTCGGGGCAGCGGTCGTTCCCGCCGTCGCCGCGGAGCTCGTCTCGGCCCGCTCGGCCATCGAGGAAGTCGTCGCCCTCGCGGCCGATGACGAGGTCGAAGCCACCGTTGCCATAGAGGGTGTCGTTGTTGCGCGTGCCCTCGAGGACCTCGAGGTCGCCGCCCACTCGGGTCGGAGTGCAGGCGCCAGCTCCAAGGCGGACGGCGGTGCCGCCTAGGGCCGCGCGGACTCCGGCGCCAGCGCCGGCCTGGGCGAACCCGGCGACGTCGGCGCCGCCGCCCCCGCCCACGTAGGTGTGCCCGGCGCACGCGTCGTCAGTCGCGAGGTTGTCGTTGCCGGGGCCGCCGACGAGGAGGTCGCCGCCGCCCGGTCGCCCGGCGAGGGCGTCGTCGCCACCTCCGCCGATGAGGCGGTCCGAGCCGCTCTCGCCCGGGAAGAGGGTGTCGCCGGCGGGTCCGCCGTTGAGGATGTCGTCGCCCGGCCCACCGTCACCCTTGACGCCGGTGGTGGCTGACAGGCCGCCGCCCACGTTGAGGGTGTCGTCGCCGGTCGAGCCCCAGAGAAGGATGTAGCCGAACTCAGAGCCGCCCGACGCGCAGCTGACGCCGCCGCCCGAGGCCACGCAGCCCTGGCCGGCCCCGACGGCGCTGCCCGCGACCTGGATCGAGCTGCCGGTCTTGGAGATCGTGAGGTTGTCGTTGCCCGCGCCTCCGATCACCATCACGCCGGGGTCGGGGCCGTCGCCGTCGGCTACGAACGCCACCGGAGCGGTCCCGACGGCGCCGCACGAGGTCGTCGCGAACCCGGCGCAGGAGTCCCCGCCGCCGTTGCCGCGTACGAACCCGGCGCCGTTTCCGGTCAGGGAGTCCTCGAAGGCAGAGCCGATCACGTTCTCGACGCCAGAGACCGTGCCCTCCTGGGAGTCGTCGCCGAGCGCGTAGCCGCTGCTCAGGTCGACGGTCACCCCGTCCTGGCCGGGCCGTGGCCCGGGCGGCGTCGCGGTCGCGTAGCTGATCGTGTCGGTGCCCGCGTCGCCGAAGTATTTGTCCTGGTTGGTGTCACCGCGGATCCAGTCGTCGCCGACGCCCGCCTGCAGCCGGTCGATCCCCTGACCTCCGACGAGCAGATCGTTGCCGCCGTCTCCGAAGAGCTTGTCGTCCTGGATCTCGCCGAAGAGGCGATCGTCGCCGGCGCCCCCGCGGAAGCGATCGCCCCCACCCCCGCCGATCATCACGTCAGCGCCGCTGCCGGCCCAGGCCTTTCCCGAGCCGGGTCCCTCGTCGATGAAGTCGTTGCCCGAGCCGCCGTAGACCTTGTCGCGGCCGGTGCCCGCGCTGAGGCGGTCGTTGCCGGAGCCTCCGCAGACGATGTCCTTGTTTCGCTTGGAGACGATCGTGTCGTCGCCGCCGAGGCCGTGGATCACCTGGACGCCGCCCTTGCCGGTCTTGATCACGTCGTTGCCGTTGGTGCCGACGATGTCGGCCTTGCGCCCGCCGCACTTCGCGGCCATCGCCTCGGCCGGGCCCGCGAACCAGATCGCGAACAGCGCCGCTGCGCCGACGGCGATCAGCCGGGGCAACGTGAGAAGGTCGTTTGTCGCGCGACGTCCCGCCAAGGTGCGTCTCCTAGTAGATCCCGCCTTCAGGCCGAAGGTTGCGCCCCTGCGTAGGCCATCGGCACCTGCCTGGTGTCGCTTTACCCGCTAGGACACAGCTGACACGCCGTGCATCACGGCGTCGAGCTCGGCGACCACGTCCCCGTCGAGGCGCAGGGCGGCCTCGCCGTCGAACGGGGTCGGGCCCTGCGTGACGATCGCCAGCTTCCCGCCGTTCGCCACCGTCAACGAGGGGAGCCCCGCGACGGGGTAGACCTCCAGCGATGAGCCCACGCAGAGCAGGAGCTCGGCGCGAGCGGCCAGCGCCTCGGCCTCGGCCATCGCGTCGGGCGGGAGGAACTCGCCGAACAGGACGACGTCGGGCTTGACGAGGCTCGCGCAGGCGCGGCAGACGGCCACGCCCTCGTCGTCGAATAGCGCCTCGAGGTCGGCCAGCGCGTATCCCGCGTCGCAGACCTGGCAGCTCGCGGTGCGGATCGAGCCGTGGACCTCGACCACGCGCTTGGAGCCTGCGCGCGTGTGCAGGGTGTCGATGTTCTGCGTGATCACGCCGTCGAGCAGCCCCAGCCGCTCGAGCTCGGCGAGCGCCTCGTGGGCCGGATTCGGGTCCACCCCGCCGAGCCCCTGCAGCCGCGGCCGGTAGAAGCTCCAAAACCGGGCCGGGTCCGCGCCTGAACGCGTCGATGTGCGCGACCTCCATCGGGTCGACGTTCTCCCAGAGCCCGGTGCCCGGGCTCCTGAAATCCGGAATCCCCGAGGGCACCGAGATGCCCGCCCCGGTGAGGGCGACGGTGCAGCTCGACCCGCGGATCAGATCCGCGAGCGCCTGCGCCCCGCTCTGAGGCGCCCCCGGACGCGAAGCGGAGGAGGCGCCGATTGGCGTCACTTGCCCTTCCACTGCGGAGACCGCTTGGCGAGGAAGGCGGAGATGCCCTCCTTGCCGTCCTCTGACTGGAACACCTTCGCGAACCCTTCCTTCTCGGCCGTGATCCCCTCGTCGAGGTCGCCCTTGTTCGAGCGCTTCTTGATCTCCTCGACGGCCAGCGGGGCCTGCCCAGCCAGCTTCTTCGCCCACGAGATCGCCACGTCGAGCAGCTGCTCGTCGGGGACGAGGTCGTCGGCGAGGCCCCAAGCGCGGGCCTCGGGCGCGAGGACGGCGTCGCCCGTCAGGTTCATCTCCAACGCCTTCGACTGGCCGACCAGGCGCGGAAGGCGCTGGGTGCCGCCGAAGCCGGGGATGATCCCCAGGTTGATCTCGGGCTGGCCGAACACGGCCGACTCGGCGGCGACCCGGAAGTCGCACGCCATCGAGAGCTCGCAGCCGCCGCCGTAGGCGATTGCGTTGACCGCGGCGATCGTCGAGACGCGGTTCTCGCCGAGCTCCTTCAGCAGCGCGTGGCCGTCGTCGATCAGCTTGGCGCCCTTCTCGGGGCTGTCCATCTTGGTGAACGCCTTGATGTCCGCGCCCGCCGAGAAGACGACCGGGATGGACGAGTAGATGACCATCGCCTTGATGTCGTCGTCGGCCTTGACCTGCTCCCAGACCGCTCCGAGGTCCTCGATCACCTGAGGCGAGATCGCGTTCATCGGCGGATTGGCGAGCCAGGCGATCGCGACGCCGTCTTCGCGCTTTTCGAGCTTGACGGTGCCCTCGCCCTCGGCCTGGGGGTAGGCGTAGAAGCCGTGGCCCGGACTTGAGGCCGAGGCGGCCCTGCGCGACCAGGCGCCGCAGGATCGTCGGCGGCGCGAAGCGCTCGCCGTGGCTCTCGGCGTAGCGCTCGAGCTTCTCCAGCATCACGTCGAGGCCCTCGAGGTCCGCCTTCCAAAACGGCGGGAACAGGCCGCGGCGCGGGTCGAGCCCGGCGCCGGCCATCATCCCGAGGTCGATCTCGCGGACGCTGGAAACGCGCTCCTCGAGCAGGCTGCAAGCCTCCACCAGGGCCTTGAGCGCGATCAGGTCCCCCAGCTCGGCGGCGTCGGGCTCGCCCTCTCCGTCGAGCGTGAGGCTCCCCGTCCTTGTAGAAACCGTCTCCGCCGGTCTTGGCACCCAGCTTCCCGTCGGCGACCAGCTTCTTCATGCCCTCGTGCACGTAGAAGCGATCGCCGTAGGAGTCCTGCATGTGCTGGGCGGTGTGCAGCGCGGTGTCCAGGCCGCTCATGTCGGCGAGGAAGAACGGGCCCATCGGCAGGACGTTCGCGGACGTCGACCGCTTCGTCGATCTTCTTGATCGAGAGGCCGGCCTCCTCCTGCACGCGCCAGATCTCGCCGGCCGCGGAGGTCAGGATGCGGTTGACGACGAAGCCCGGCACCTCGCGGCAGGTGATCGGCTGCTTGCGAATCGTCTGGGCGAAGTTGTACGCGGTGGTCACGGTCTCGCGGGAGGTGTCCTCACCGGCGATGATCTCGACCAGCGGCATCACCGACGCGGGCCAGAAGAAGTGCAGGCCCACCACCTGGTTGGGGCGCAGGGTCTCGCGGCCGATCTCAGTGATCGAAAGCGACGACGTGTTGGAGGCCAGGATCGCGTGACCGGGCGTCGCCTCGTCGATCTCCTTGTAGACGGCCTTCTTGATCTCCATCTTCTCGGGCACCGCCTCGATCACGATGTCGACGTCGCCGAAGCCGCTGTAGTCGGTCGCGCCCGTGATCAGGCCCATCACCTCGTCGAGGCGGGCGTCCGCGGCCTCCTGGGTCAGCTTCTCCTTCGAGACGAGCTTGTCGAGCTGGGACTTCGTGACCTCGCGAGACTTCTCGACGGCCGCGTCCACGAACTCCTGCTTGATGTCCTTGACGACGACGGGGATGTCGGCGGCTGCGATCACCTGAGCGATCTCGCCGCCCATGGTGCCGCCGCCGAGCACGGCGGCCTTTGAGACGAACATGAAAGAGGAACCTCCAGAAAAGTCGTTGGGGAGCGAGAATCTACCGGGATGGGTTCGAAGCCGACGATCCACCGCGGTGCCGAGGGGGACGCCGACGTCCTGGCCCGGATGCTGCGGCGCTTCAACGACGAGTACGAGGACGAGACGCCCGACCACCAGGTCCTGCTGGAGCGGATCCCGGACCTGATCGCATCGGGCGACGGCGTCTTCTTCCTCGCCGGGGAAGACCGCGAGAACCCGGTGGGGTTCGCCTACCTGCAGTTCAACCCCTCGCTCTACAGCAGGACGCGCGACGCCTACCTCGGCGAGCTCTACGTCGTCCCCGAGAGACGCGGCGACGGCTTCGGCCGGGCGATGCTCGAGGCCGTGATCGAGGAGGCCCGCGCACAGAATGCGATCAACATCAGCCTGGGCACCAGCGTGACCGACACCGAGGCCCGCGGCCTCTACGAGAGCGCGGGCTTCACCAACCTCGAGGGCGGCGACGGTGGCCCCTCGATGCTCTACTACGAGCTCGACCTCTAGCGGTTATCGCACCGAGCTGAACGCTGCCCGGAGCTCCTCCGAGAACAGCTCCGGCTCCTCCCAGGCGGCGAAGTGGCCCCCCTTGTCGACCTCGTTGAAGTACGCGAGGTCGGGGTAGACCGCCTCGACCCAACTCCGGGGCGACGCCCAGATCTCGCCGGGGAACGTGGTGAAGCCCACCGGCACGGTGACCGCGGGAGGAGGCTGGCCGCTCGCAAGGGACGCGGCCAGCGCTCGGCCGTCCTCCCAGTACGACCGGGCCGCCGACGCTGCGGTGCGGGTCAGCCAGTACAGCGTGATGTTGTCGATGATGTTTTCCCGGGTGAGATTGCCCGCGGGCTCCCCGTCAACGAACGCGCGGGAGATCTTGTTGTAGCTGTCGGTGTCGTGATCGAGCAGCCAAGCCGCCAGGGCGACGGGTGAATCCAGCAGGGCGTAGCCGATCGTCTGCGGCCGCGTCGCCATCTCGAGGAAGTAGCCAAAGCCGTCTTCCCTGAACGTCGCGACCGCCTCGGCGGCTACGCGTTCCTGGTCGGATTCTTTGGGCAGTTGATCGCCGATTGCGAGCACGGCCGTGAGCAGGTTCAGGTGGTAGCCCACCAAACCCTCGACCGCCTGGCGACCCATCAGGTCCGTAACCAGGGCACCCACGTCGCCGCCCTGGGCGACGTAGCGGGTGTAGCCGAGTCGGCGCATCAGCTCCGCCCACGCGCGTGCGGTGCGGGCGGCGTCCCAGCCGAGCTCGGTCGGCTCGGCGGAGAAGCCATAGCCGGGCAAGGACGGCAGCACCAAATGGAACGCGTCCTCGGGGGTACCGCCGTGAGCGGTCGGGTCGGTCAGCGGGCCGACCGTCTCGAGCAGCTCGATGACGGAGCCGGGCCAGCCGTGCGTCATGATCAGCGGCAACGCGTCCTCATGCTGCGACCTGACGTGAATGAAGTGGATCTCGACCCCGTCGATCTCGGTCGTGTACTGCGGCAGGGCGTTCAGTCGCGCCTCGCACGCGCGCCAGTCGTAGTCCATCGTCCAATAGCGGGAGAGCGCCTGGATCGTCGCCAGTTGCACACCCTGCGAGCGATCGTCGACAAGCTCCTCGGAGGGCCAGCGCGGGGCGCTAACGCGTCGGCGGAGCTCGTCGAGATCCTCTTGTGGGACCTCGATGCTGAAAGGTCTGATCACTCCGTCTCGGGCGGCTCCCGAAGCGGCGGCGGCCTGCTGCGTCGACGATGAGGATTCCATCTGCGGCTCCTTGACTCGCGATTTGCGGGCCGTTAAGGCCAGCATTCGGTTGTGGGGCGCAGACGGGTCGAGGCACTCGGCGCCAGCGCGCCGGGATGGACCCTATTCCCCTGGTGCGAAAGGTGTCAAGGCCGCAAGAGCTGCACCTCTGCGCGCCTAGCTTCCGTAGACCTCGCGCTTGATCAGGGTCATCGAGCGGATCACCGAGTCGAGGAAGGGCTCGACCTCTTCCACAAGGCGCTTGTACTCGCGCTTTCCATCTCGGGTGATCGAGTAGTAGCGGCGGGTGCGGCGGTCGGGGAGCTCCCATTGGCCCTCGATCAGCCCGTCCTTCTCCATCGTGCGAAGCAGCGGGTACATCGTGTTCGGGTTGACCGAGATCACGCCCTGCGTCATCTCCTCGATCGCCTCGATCAGGCGGTTGCCGTAGGTCGGCTCCGAAGCGACCAGGTGCAGGACGAGCAGCGGGAAGATGTCCCGTCGGCGGATGTCGCCTCCGAGCGCGTCAGAGGGCCGGCCGCCGCGCTTCGCGCCGCCGCGCTTGCCGGGCGTCGCCGCCGCCTCGGCAGCCTCAGCCGCCTCGGCCACTGCCTCTGCGACCCTGCGCTCTTTGCCGCCTTTCGGCTCGCTGGCCACCGCCCGCGAGTCTACGCGCCTACTTACGCGTAAGGGCCTGCCGTCCTACGCGGTGGCCGGCTCGGCGGCCGCGGGAGCCTCTAGCCCCATCGCATCAGCGATCAGCTCGTAGGAGCGAAGGCGGTCGGCCTGGGAGTGGACCATCGTGGTCAGCATCAGCTCGTCGGCGCCGGTGCGCTCGACCAAGTCGAGCAGCCCTTCGCGCACCTTGTCGGGACCGCCGATCACTGCCGAGCCGGAGACGGTCTTGACCGCTGCGTCCTCCTGGGCCGAGAACTTGTGGTCCGCGGCCTCCTCGGGAGTCGGGAAGCGGGTCGGGCGGCCCTGGCGGAGGCGCGCGAACGAAAGGCGCGCCGGGCCCGCGAGATAGCGGGCCTCGTCGTCGTCGGGGGCGCAGATCGCCGCCGCGGCCACCATCGAGTGCGGCTCGTCGAGCCACTTCGAGGGTCGGAAGGCCTCGCGGTAGATCTGCATCGCCGCGACGGTGTTGCGCGGGCTGAAGTGGTGGGCGAACGAGAACGGCAGGCCGAGCACGCCGGCGGCCTGGGCGCTGTAGTCGCTCGAGCCGAGCAGCCAGATCTCGGGCCGCATCCCCTGCCCGGGCACGGCGGTGATCTGGCGATACGGATGTCCCTCGGGGTAGAAGGACTCGTCGAAGAAGCCCATCAGCTCGCCGAGCGCCTGCGGGAAGTCCTCGACCGAGAGCGGATCGGAGGAGCGCCGCAGGGCCGACGCCGTGATCTGATCGGTGCCGGGCGCCCGTCCTATCCCGAGGTCTATGCGGCCGGGATGCAGCCCGACGAGCGTTCCGAACTGCTCAGCGACGACCAGAGGCGCGTGGTTCGGCAGCATCACCCCGCCCGAGCCGACATGGATCGTCGAGGTCGCGGCCGCGAGCTCCGCGGCCAGCACCGCCGGCGCCGAGCTCGCGATCCCCGGCATGTTGTGGTGCTCTGCGACCCAATGGCGCCGGTACCCGAGCCGCTCAGCGTGCTGCGCGAGCTCGACCGAGTTGCGAAGCGCGTCCGCCGGCCCGGACCCCTCGGCGACGATCGCGAGGTCGAGGACGGAGAGGGGGATCGAAGGCTGATCGCTCACGATTCGAGTCTAGGAACCCTCGCCCCAAGCCGTGGCCACGACTGATCGGGCGCCACCGTCGTCGCGGTGCTCGCACAGGTAGATCCCCTGCCACGTCCCCAGCGCGAGCCTCCCACCGCTCACCGGCAGCGAGAGCGACGGGCCGAGGAGCGCGGCCTTGATGTGGGCGGGCATGTCGTCGTCCCCCTCGAGCGTGTGCGTCCAATAGTCGGCCCTTTCGGGGACCGCCCGGTCGAACCAGGCGCGAAAGTCGCGGCGGACGTCCGGCGAGGCGTTCTCGTTCAGCGCGAGCGAGGCCGACGTGTGCTGGATCAGCAGGTGCAGCATTCCGGTCGAGACCTCGCTGAGCTCGGGCAGGGCGTCCAGCACCTCAGCGGTCACAAGGTGAAAGCCGCGAGGCCGGGCCTCCAGCCGGATCGTCCTTTGGATCCACATTCCGCCCGACCTTAGCCGGGGGGAGAGTCGACAGGCCACCGTGGTTGACTGACCGAATGGACGAGCGGGAGACCATGACGGTGACGGTGCGCCACGTCCTGTTCGCGTCCGATGACGGCTCGTTTTCGATCATCGACGCGCTCGACGAGGGCTCCGGCGACGACGTCGCGATCATCGGGCCGGTCGGGCACCTGTCGCCCGGTGACCGCGCGCAGGTCAACGGGAGCTGGGAGGAGCACGCGCGCTACGGCCACCAGCTCCGAGCCGCCGACGCGCTTGCCGCTCGACCCCGTCGACCGCGCCGGGCAAATCGCCTACCTGACCTCGCTGCGCCACATCGGCGAGGTCCGCGCCGACACCCTCTGCCGGATCCACGGGGAGGCAGTCCTCGAGAAGATCGCCGCCGACCCCGAGGGGGTGTTCGGGGAGTTGCCCGGCCTCGGTAAGCGCCAGGCCGCCGCTGCGACCGACAGCTGGCACGAGAGCCGCGCCGTCCGCGACCTTCACGTCCAGCTTGCGCCGCACGGCCTCGCCCACCTCGCGTCGCTGCTTCACGCGCGCCACGGCGCCGACGCGATGCGCGTGCTGCACGAGGACCCCTACGGCCTGGTCGAGATCGAGGGCGTCGGGTTCAAGCTCGCGGACCGCATCGCGCTGTCAATCGACGTGCCGCCCGACTCCGAGCGCCGCGCGCAGGCGGCCGCCTCATACGCGCTCGCCGAGGCCGAGCGCCAGGGCCACACCCACCTCCCCGTCGACGATCTGACGCGCGCAGCGACCGAGCTGCTCGGCACGGCCGCCGACCCCGAAGTGCTGACCTCCGCACCCGACCTGCTCGTCGACGAGGGCCGCGTCTACCGCTCGGCGACCCACGCGCGCGAGCTCTGGTGCGCGGAGGCGCTCGCCGGGCGGGCCGGCCGCGACCCGCACGTCCGCCACGACCCGGGCTCGGAGCCCTCGGACGGGCTCACCCACGAGCAATGGGAGGCCGTCCGCGGCGCCTTCGCGTCGCGCCTGTCGATCCTCACCGGCGGGCCGGGCGTCGGCAAGACCGTCTGCACGAGGGCGATCGTCGAACAGGCCGCGGCCGCCAACGCAAAGGTCGCCCTCTGCGCCCCGACCGGGCGCGCGGCGCGCCGCCTCGAGGAGGCGACCGGACACGAGGCCGAGACGATCCACCGGATGCTCGACTGGATGCCCGGGTCCGAGCCCGGGCACAACCCCGGCCACCCCCACACCGCGGACATCGTGCTGGTCGACGAGGCCTCGATGCTGAACCTGCAGATCTGCGAGGTCCTGCTCGGCGGCCTCGCCGAGACGACGCACCTGGTGCTCGTGGGCGACGCCGACCAGCTGCCGCCCGTCGGGGCCGGCAAGCCATTCTCCGACGTGATCGAGTCCGGGATCGCGCCGAGCACCCGGCTCACCCACATCTTCCGCCAGGCCGCGCGCTCGATGATCACCACCGCAGCCCACGCCGTCAACGAGGGCCGCGAGCCCGAGCTCGAGCCGGGGCCCGACCAGGACCACGACTTCTTCTTCATGGACCGCCCGAACCCGGCCCACGCGCTCGACACGGTCACCTCGCTGGTCGCCGAGCGCGTCCCCGACGGCCTCGGGCTGGACCCCGTCCGCGACGTCCAGGTGCTGGCGCCGATGTACCGAACCGCAGTCGGCATCGACGCGCTGAACGAGGCGCTCCAGGCGCGGCTCAACCCCAAGGGCCGCCCGGCGCTGAAGGACCGCTTCCGGGTCGGCGACCGACTGATCCAGACGCGGAACTCGCACGAGCTCGGGCTGATGAACGGCTCGATCTGCTTCCTCGCCGATGACGACCCCGACGAGGAAACCGTGGTTCTCGAAACGGATGACGGCGGCTCCCTCGTCGTCCCCTACGACCAGGCGAACGCGCTCAAGCTCGGCTACGCGATCTCGGTCCACAAGGCGCAGGGCTCGGAGGTCCCGGTCGTCGTCTGCATCTGCCACCGCTCACACGCGCGGATGCTCTCGCGCCCGCTGATCTACACGGCGATCACCCGCGCCAAGCGCACCTGCGTGCTGGTCGGCGAGCGCCCCGCGCTGGCGATCGCGGTGCGCCGCGACGACTCCGGGCGCCGCTACTCCGCTCTGGCGGAGAGGCTGCGCGTCGCGTCACCCGCGGGGGCCTGAACGACGAACGCCCCAGCCGAAGCCGGAGCGCTCGTTGAAACGGTGGGTGGTGCCGGCCCTAGGCGGTGGCGGGCTCCTTGTCGGCGGCTGCGCCGTTCGTGGAGGCCTTGGCCTCGGCCGGGGCCTGGTCGACGTCGCGGCCCATCAGGAGCTCCTTGGCGATCACCAGGCGCTGGATCTGCGAGGTGCCCTCGTAGAGCTGCATGATCTTGGCGTCGCGCATCAGCTTCTCGACCGGGTACTCCTTGATGAAGCCGTAGCCGCCGTAGACCTGCACGGCGTCGACTGCGTTCTCCATCGCGGAGTCGGCCGCGAAGCGCTTCGCGTGCGACGAGGCGAGCGTGTTGCGCTTGCCCTGGTCGAGGAGCATCGCCGACTGCCATGTGAGCAGGCGGGACGCCTCGGCCTTGGTGGCCATGTCGGCGATCATGAAGGCGACCGCCTGGTGCATCGCGATCGGCACGCCGAACTGAACGCGCTCCTTCGAGTACTCGGCCGCGAACTCGAGGGCCGCCCGGCCGATGCCGACGGCCATCGCCGCCACGCCGGGGCGCGTGCGGTCGAGGGTCATCATCGCGAGCTTGAATCCCTTGTTCTCCTCGCCGAGCAGGTTCTCGGCAGGGATCTCGGTCTCGTTGAACGTGATGGTCGCGGTGTTGGAAGCCCGCTGGCCCATCTTGTCTTCCTTCTTGTCGACCGTGACCGTGTCGTCCTTGGGGACGACGAACGCCGAGATGCCGCGGTGGCCGGCGTCCTTGTCGGTCTTGGCGTAGACCGTGAACCAATCGGCGTAGGAGCCGTTGGTGATGAAGCACTTGGAGCCGTTGATGACGTACTTGTCGCCCTTCTTGGTGGCGGTCGTCTTCATGCCCGAGACGTCTGAGCCGGCGTCCGGCTCGGTCAGGCAGAACGAGGCCAGCTTGGTGTCCTCGGTGAGCATCCCGAGGTACTTCTTCTTGGTCTCCTCGGAGCCGCCGAGACCGACGGGCGAGGCAGCGAGGCCGTTGGCCGCCAGAGACGTGCCGATGCCGGAGCAGCCCCAGCCCAGCTCCTCCTCGATCAAACAGCCGGAGAAATAGTCGAGGCCCGGGCCGCCGTACTCCTCGGGGATATGGGTGTTCATCAGCCCGATCTCCCAGGCCTTGTCGATGATGTCCTGAGGCCAGGTGCCTTCCTTGTCGTACTCCCAGGCGACCTTGCGAATGTCCTTCTCGGCGAAGCTGTGCGCGAGCTCGCGGAGGTCCTGCTGCTCGTCTGTAAGGGTCAGATCAGGCACTTGCTTTCGGCTCCTTGTGAGTTGGAAAGTCTCCGTTCAGCGACGCGAGATCCCCTGCTGGGCGATTCGCTCGCAAAACCGATTGACTGGTCAGTCAGCCAGTACCGAAAGGGTACCGCAAAAGCGCCCGGAGGGCGGCTTTTTCGCCTTGGGAGCCGGTCGCCCGCGTCGCCTACGCTTTGAGCGTGGACGCCGGGATCGTGCTGATCATTGTCGTGCTCGTCGCCCTGCCGATCGGCGCGATCGTGTTCGCGCTGGGCGCCGGGAACGCCTTCAGCCAGATCGGAAAGGGGGACCTGTCGATCGAGCAGGACATGCCCGAGAGCTCTGGGTCCTCGATGCCGCCCGCCTCGCCGGAGGAGCGCGCAGCGGAGATCCGCCAGATGGTCGAGGCGCGCTCCTACCGGCGCGAGACCAGGGGCGAGGCGCCCCTCGATGTCGAGGCCGAGGTTGGCAAGCTCCTCGGCCAGGGCGGGCCCTCGCTGGGGGCCGATCGCGGCCTCCGCGATGAGGTCCGCCAGCTCGTCGTCGCCCGCAACAAGCGCCGCGTGCGCCAGGGCAAGTCCGAGCTCGACGTCGAGGCCGAGGTCGACCGTCAGCTGCGCGAGCTCGAGGGCCTCGGCCAGTAGCTAGCGCCGGGTCTATAGATTTCTCGTATGGCAGCCCCCGAGCGAGACATGGAGCAGCTCGAAAGCGACGCCGCCGACACCGTGGTCGAGCTCGACGAGCTGATGAACCGGCAGGGCACCTACTTCAACCCGCAGCTCGGCCTGCTGGTCATCGTCGACGACTCAGCCGCGATCGACGACGAGGTCTTCAACATGGAGGCCTACGAGGGCGCGGAGTGGGTGCGCATCTCCGACGACGTGCCGGTCGACGAGGAGGGCCGCGACGTGATGCTCCAGGAGTTCCAGACCCACTACCACCCCGGCAGCGCGGAGTCCGTCTCCGAGACCGCCCTCGAACAGGGCGACGGCGAGCACGACGAGGACGAAGAGGGGCAGGAGCCCGGGCGCGAGGACTGAGCCCGTGGAGCTGGTCGCGCTCCCCGGCGACTACGCCGTCTGCAGGCTCGACCCCGGCGACGATGCGCCCGAGGCGACGCCCGGCGGATTCACCAGCGTCACCAGGACGGAGGACGAGACCTCGGTGGTCTGCCTCGCAACCGACGCGCCGGCCGGCGCCCGCACCGAGGGGCCGTTCGCCGCTCTGCGCGTCACCGGGCCGCTCGACTTCTCGCTGACGGGGATCCTCGCCGGCCTGACAACGCCCCTCGCGGACGCCGGCGTTAGCGTCTTCGCGATCTCGACCTTCGACACGGACTACCTGCTCGTCCCGCGCGACTCGCTCGACGCGGCCTCCGCCGCGCTGCGCTCAGCCGGTCACGGCGTGTCCTTATGATCCCCGCGTGATCGAGGAGGGAAAGAAGGCGCCCGACTTCACGCTGCCCGACCAGGACGGCGAGAAGGTCAAGCTGGGCGACCTCCGCGGCGGCCCCGTCGTCCTCTATTCGCATCCACCGGCATGTCCTCAGCTTCGCTTCCGGGCATGCCGGGTTGCGACGCCGATGCAGGGGCAGGATCGAGTCGCAAGGCGCCCTGATCCTGCCCCCGTTGGCGCGGCACGACCCTGTATCCCCGCAGGGCGAAGCCCGACGGAGATGCAGGTTGATGTCGGACCACAAGGTGGCCGACAAGTACGGGACCTGGGTCGAGAAGAGCATGTACGGCACGAAGTACATGGGCGTGCAGCGCGCGACGTTCATCATCGACGCCGACGGCAAGGTCGCCAAGGTGCTCCCGAAGGTGCAACCGAAGAAGCACGACGGTGAAGTGCTGAAGGTCCTCGCCGAGCTCTAACGGAGCCGAGCGCCTTCGGTGGACGGTTCGGTGCATCTAGGGCCCCTATAGGGGCCCTGAGCGCCCGAAGCTCAGATCGCGACGACGACGATGAACGCCGCGTAGAGCGAGAGCCAGGCGATGATCGCCGGCAGCTCGAAGCGGTCGCGCAGGCGCAGGGCCCAGAAGGCGATCAGGCCTCCGACGAGGCCGAGGGCGACCGAGACCGCGGCGTTGCCGCTCAGCTCCCAGTCGGTGAAGATGAGGCCGATGCCGACCGGGATCGTCGACTGGAAGACCATCGCGCCGGTGATGTTGCCGAGCGCGAGCGAGTCCTTGCCCTCGCGCACCCAGAAGAAGCTGTTGACCTTCTCGGGGAGCTCGGTGGCGAGCGGCGCCAGGATCAGCGACAGGACGATCGCCTCGACGCCGATCTCCTCGGCGAAGTGCAGGAGCTCCTCGACGAACAGGTGCGCGCCGCCGACCATCGCGGCGAGGCCGATCAGCACCTGCAGGATCGCGATGCTGAGCGGCGGGATCGGTGGCCGCCTTCGGGCCCCGGGCCATGATCAGCGAGTTGAGGCTCTCCTCGGACTGGACCTCGCCGCTGTTGCGGATGGTGAAGGCGACGTAGACGACGTAGGAGAGAAGGAAGACCCCGGCGGCGGGGAGCCTGATGGCCTCCGGCGCGCCGAAGCCGAGCACCAGCCCGAGGCCGAAGAAGACCATGAAGAACGCGAGGTCGCGGTCGAGCGTCGGGACGTGGACCTCGAGCTTGATGTCCTGCTGGCGGCGCGAGCGGTAGATGTAGGCCGTCCCACCGACGAGGCCCATCGCAAGCGTGGCGAGCAGGAACGGTGCGCCGACGATCGCGCCGATCGCGACGTCCTCGCTCTTGGTCGCGCCGACCAGGGCGACGATCGCGATCAGCGTCTCGGGCAGGGCGGTGCCGACGGCGGCGAGCAGGCTGCCGACCGCGCCCTCGCCGAGGCCGAGCTTGTGGCCCGACCCATTCGATCGCGTTGGTGAACAGCAGCGCGCCCGCGAGGATCACGGCGAAGCTGACGACCAGCAGGATGAACTCCATCTCAGCCCCCTACCCCGCGGCCGCGAGACTCAAGCTACGAAGAAGGTCACGGCGAGGATCACGTACAGCGCGAGGAGCTGCACGCCCTCGAACCAGGTGGACTCGCCCTCGCTGGTGACGCCGTAGGCGACGGCGACGGCGAGGATCACGGCCGCGATCTCGAAGCCGTTGAAGACGAGCGGCATCGGCCCCGGGCCGATGAAGAACGAGAGGAGCACCAGGACGGGCGCGACGAACAGCGCGATCTGCGCGCTCGAGCCGATCGCGATGTTGACCGAGAGGTCCATCTTGTCCTTGACCGCGACCAGCACCGCCACCCAGTGCTCGGCCGCGTTCCCGACGATCGCGACCACGATCACCCCGATGAAGAACTCGCTCAGCCCGATCGCCTCGGACGCCTCGGTGATCGAGCCCACGAGGATCTCGGACATGACGCCGACCGCGATGCCCGCGACCGCGAGAGCGATGACCGACCTGCGGATCGACCAGCCCCAGGTGTCGTCGGCCTCGTCGTAGTCGGGGTTGAAGAGGCTGCGATGCGTCTTCAGGCTGAAGACCAGACCGAGCGCGTAGGAGACCAGGAGGACGATCGCGACCGCTATCGAGAGGTTCTCGACGTCGGAGTCGTATTCGACGCGCTCCTCGTTCACGCCCGGCAGGCCCTGGCCCTCGACCAGCTCGAAGACGGCCGGCATCACCAGCGCGGCCACCGCGAGGAACAGCATCAGCGCCTGGATGTTCGCCGCGGTCCGGTCGAACTTCTGGACCTTGCGGCCCCCGTACGAGGCCGCCGGCGAGCATCGAGGCGCCCATCACCAGCAGGATGTTGCCCAGGATCGAGCCGATCAGCGATGCCTTGACGACCTCCTGGAGCCCGGCGTTCAAGGCGAACAGGGCGATGATCAGCTCCGGCGCGTTGCCGAAGGTGACGTTCAGGAAGCCGCCGATGCCGGGCCCGGACTTGGCGGCGACCTCCTCGGTCGCGCGGCCCATCAGCGCGGCGGTCGGGATCACTCCGAGCGCCGCCGAGAAGAAGATCAGGCCCGCGGCGGCGTGGGCGAGCTCGAGCGCGATCGCCAGCGGGATGAACGGGACGAGCAGGTACGGCCACCCGTGCGGGCGAGAAGAAGAACTTCGGGCTCAGGGAGGGTCCGTGCCCTCCCGCCTCCGCTGCCTGACTGGACTCCACCGCGTGAGCTTACGCGCCGCCGGTACCCGGGTGCCCGGCTACTGGAGCAGCGCGGCGCACTGCTCGAGCGCCGCGGCCCTGCGCCGTCTGCAGGCACTCGAGGTAGGCCTGCGATGCGCCGCTGCTGGGATCCGCCGGCGCGGTGGCCGGAGGCGCGGTCCCGGTGGAGCCGGTGCCGGCCGCCGAGCGCCGAGCCGATCCCGCCGAGGGCGGAGGGATCGACGCCGAGCTAGTCGAGCAGGCCCTGGAGCGGCTGCGGGTCGGCCGGCGCGGCGATCTCCTGCGGCTCGTTGACGTCGCTGAACGCGATCGAGAACTTGAAGTCGACGTTGTCGGGCGAGCCCTCGTCGCCCGCCGGCGGCTTCAGGGTGACGCCGGCCTCGAACTTGCGCAGGATGTCGTCGTCAGCGCCGGTGTAGATGTCGAATGTCGGCGGTGTCGATGATGTCGGCCAGCTGGTCGAGCTGGCTGAGGTCGGCCGGGCTCACCTGCTGGGCCGCCTCGGGGGCGTTCTCGGCGATCGTCTGGATGTCCTCGACGAGCTTCGGGACGTCGGCCTGGCCGCTGATGTGGATCGTCTCGTCGCCCTCGACGTCCTCGGTGCCCTCGTTCGACGCGTCGGTGAGCCAGTTGGTCGGGTCGATTCCGATCGAAGTGAGGAAGTTCGCGCTGCCCTGCTCCTCGGCCTGGGCCTCGGTCTGAGCCTGGAGCTGCGTGAAGGTCGTGGCGAACTGCTGGAAGACCTCGGCCGGCACCTCGTAGTCGGTGTCCTGGAAGTCGACGAACGCCGCGTCGCCGGTCGAGGTCAGCCCGGCGGTGCCCGAGAAGTCCTGCGTCTCGCTGTCGAGGTCGGCCTCGGCGTCGATGTCGAAGCTCGGGAAGCTGCCGTCGGCGCCCTGGAAGGGGCCGCCGATGCTGGCCGCGAGCGAGCCGTCGTCCTCGCCGCCCGTCGGCGCTGAGCTCGACGCTGACGTCGAAGACGCCGCTCGTGACGGCCTCCTGGTTGCTGAAGGTCGCCTCGAGCACGTCGTTCGGGTCCTCGTCACCACCCCCGTCGTCTCCCCCACACGCGGCGATCGCCAGCGCTGCGGTGAGCGCGAGGATGAGGGCTGCGATCGTGCGAAAGCGGGAGGTCAAGGCGGCGATTCTCCTGGCTTAGGGGGCGCGGGGAGGCGGCAGCCTAGCGCAAGGCTCGTTTCGCTTCGATTAACCCCGAGCCCAATGCCCGCGCCTGTCCTATGGTTGGCCCATGGCGTCCAGAAGCTGCCCGGCTTGCGCCGCCGAGAACCCCGAAAGGGCCCGATTCTGCATGTCGTGCGGAGGTGCCCTCGCGCCGCGCTGCGCGAGCTGCGGCGCCGAGAACCCCGTCGCGGCGAAGTTCTGCATGGAGTGCGGCCACGACCTCGGCGCTGAGGAGGCCGGGAGCCTCGAGGCGTCCGGCCCGAAGCGCCGCCCGAGGAGCGCCGCCAGGCGACCGTGCTCTTCGCCGACCTCTCCGGCTACACCGCCGCCGCCGAGCGCATGGACCACGAGGCCGTCAAGGCGCTCGTCGACCGCACGCTTCGCCGCCTGGGCGAGCAGGTCGAGCGCTTCGGAGGCTCGATCGACAAGTTCATCGGCGACAACGTGATGGGCGTGTTCGGCGCTCCGGTGGCCCACGAGGACGACCCCGAGCGCGCGGTTCGCGCGGCGCTCGCGATGCAGGAGGCGATGGCCGAGAGCGAGGCAGGGTTCCCGCTGCGGGTCGGGATCAACTCCGGCGAGGTGATGGCGGGCGCCGTCGGCGACCGCTACACGGTGATGGGCGACGTGGTCAACGTCGCCGCGCGACTCCAGGCCGCCGGGCGCCCCGGATCGGTCACCGTCGGGGAATCCACCTATCGGGCGAGCCGCGACCAGATCTCCTACGACCGCCTCGAGCCGCTGACCCTGAAGGGCAAGGACGAGCCCGTCCCCGCCTGGGAGGCGACGGGCGCGCTCGGTGCGCCGCGCCGCGGAGAGCTCCGAGCCGAGACGCCGCTGATCGGGCGCGAGGAGGAGGCGGAGCTGCTCGTTTCGCTCGTGGAGCGCGTCGAGCGCGAGGGTCACCCCTATCTGGTGACGGTGCTCGGCCAGGCGGGCGTCGGCAAGTCGCGGCTGCTGCGCGAGCTGACCATGACCATCGACAGCGGTGACGGCCCCATCCCCACGATCCGCCGCGGGCAGTGCCCCCCGTACGCGGGCGTCTCCTATCTGGCGCTGGTCGAGGTGCTGCGCGAGGAGTTCGAGCTGCTCGACACCGACACGCCCGAGGCCGCCTGGGAGAAGCTGCTCGCACGGGGTCGCCGCCCTGATGGCCGAGCTCGGCGAGCCGGATGCGGCCGAGCGAAACGCGGCCCTCGTGGCGGTGCCGCTCGGAATCGACCCCCCCGAGGAGCTCGTGCCCGCCGACGCCGACGACCCGCAGCGGATGCGCGAGGCGCTCTTCTCGGCGGCGCGGGCGGTGATCGAGGGGATCGCGCAGCGGCGCCCCCTGGTGCTCGCGTTCGACGACATCCACTGGGCCGACGAGGGAATGCTCGACCTGATCGACCACCTCGCGCGCTGGGTGCGCGGCCCGCTGCTGCTGGTCTGCCTCGCTCGCGACGAGCTGCTCGAGAACCGGCCCGGCTGGGGCGGCGGGCGAAAGAACGCCACCACGATCTCGCTCGAGCCGCTGACCGCGGACGAGACGCGATCGCTCGTCGCGGCGCTGATGCCGGGCAACGGCGAGGCCGGGAGCCGGGGCGAGGTCGTGCCGCAGGTCGCCGAGCGCTCCGGCGGCAACCCGCTGTTCGCCGAGGAGATGGTCAACCGCCTGATCGAGGAGGACACGGTCGAGACCGCCGGCGCTCCCCGGCACGGTGCAGTCGCTGCTCGCCGCTCGCCTCGACTCGCTCGACCGGCTCGAGCGCAGGCTGCTGCTGCACGCGGCGGTGGTCGGCCAGATCTTCTGGGAGGGCTCGCTCGTGGAGGCCGCGCACGAGGAGGGCCTCGACCTTGGCGACGACGCTGGCCCGGCTGGAGCACAAGGACCTGGTCGTCACCAACACCCGCAGCCGCCTCGCGGGCGAGCGCGAGTACTCCTTCAAGCACGTGCTGATCCGCGACGTCGCCTACGGGATGCTCCCGAAGGCGGTCCGCTGCCGCAAGCACGTCGAGGTCGGCGAGTTCATCCGCGAGCGCGCGGGCGAGCGGATCGACGCCTTCGTCGGCCTCGTCGCCGAGCACTACACGCGGGCCGCCTCGCTCGGCGCCGAGGCCGGGCCTCGAGGCCGAGGAGCTGGCGGAGCTTCGCGCCGAGGCGCTGGCACTGCTCGAGGCGGCCGGCGACGCGGCCGCCGCCCTCTACTCCAACGCCGAGGCGTTCGAGCGCTACAGCGCCGCTCTCGAGCTGACCGACGAGCTCGACCCGGGCTCGCGCGCCCGGATCGGCGAGAAGCAGGGCGACGTCGCGCTGCGCATGGGGCGCGTCGACGCGGCGGTCGACGGTCTGGGAGCGCTGCCTCGAGTACCACCGCTCCGAGGAGGACCTCGCCCGCGTCGCCGACCTGCACCGCAAGATCGGAGCCGCGCTCTGGCACAAGGGCGAGCGCCGCGCCTCGATCGACAACTACCAGCGCGGGATCGACCTGCTGAAGGACGGGCCGCCGTGCATCGAGCTGGTCCGCCTCTACGAGGAGGCGGCGTCCCTCTACATGCACACCGGCGACAACATGCTCGCCATCTACGCCTCCGAGAAGGCGCTGCGCCTGGCCGAGCGGCTCGACGAGGCGCGCGCCGCGAGCCGCGCCCACGGGATCTTCGGCCGGGTCTTCGGCCGCATCGGCGACTCCGAGAAGGCCCGCGAGAACCTCGAGCGCTCGGTCGCGCTGGCGCGCGAGTCCGACCCCGGCGAGGCCGTGCGCGCGCTGCTCACGCTCGGCTACCACCTCGAGGTCTCCGAGGCCGACTACGCGGGCGCGGCCGAGGCCTACCGCGAGGCGCTCGAGCTCGCGCAGCAGGTCGGCGACCTGCCCTCGCAGGTCGAGCTGCACGCCTCGATCGGCCAGCTCGCCGTCGAGAGCGCGGACTGGGACGAGGTCGAGCGCTCGACCGAGGCGAGCGCCGAGCTGGCCGAGCGCGAGGGCCTGCACGGAAAGCTCTGCTTCCCCTTCCTGATGCGCGGCGTGCTCGCCTGGCGCCAGGGCGACTGGGACGCCGCGGTGCGCTCGTTCCGCCGCGCCCACGAGCTCGGCGAGCAGGTCGGCCGCTCCGAGGTCGCGTTCGACGCCCTGCACTGGCTGGCGCTGACGCTGCGCGAGCAGCGGCGACCTCACCGCCGCCGAGACCGAGCTCACGAAGGCGCTCGACATCTGCGAGCGCGCCGGCCTGATCGCCCAGTCGGTCGAGGCGATCTCGGGCCGCGCGGTCGTGCTGGCGCTGGCGGGTCGCACCGACCAGGCGCGGGCCGCGGCCGAGGAGGCCGAGCAACTCGCCGAGCGCCTCCACTACCCGGTCGGCAAGGCGGCGCAGGCCGAGGCGCTCGGAGCCTGCGCCGAGGACCCCGCCGAGGCCGATCGCCTGATGGTCGTCGCCCGGCGCAACTGGATCGAGCTCGGCCGCCCGCTCGACGCCGCCCGCTGCACCCTCATCCACGGCCGCCTGCTCGCCGCGCTCCGACCCCGAGCGCTCCGAGGCCGTGCTGGCCGACGCCGCCCTCGAGTACGAGGCGGCTCGACGTTCCCGGGCTCGCGCAGCGCGCGCGGGAGCTCGTCAGCGCTTGACGCGCTGGAGCCAGCAGGCGCTGATCGAGGCACCCGTCGAGCGCGTCTGGGCGTTGCTCGCCGATCCCGCCCGCTACCCGGATTGGGCGGGCGACTCGTTGGAGACGACGGGTGTCCCGACGCGAATCGAGAAGGGGTCGACCTTCGAGCAGACGAGCCCGGGGCTGTTCGGACGGGCGAGCACGACAACCTTCGAGGTCGAGGAGTTCGACGACCTGCGACAGATCAAGCTGCCGCTGCCAGACGAGCGGCTACTACTCGCACTGGCGCCTGACCGAGGCCCAGGGGCAGACGTTCGCCGACGTCGAGATCGGGGTCGAGCCGATCGGCCTGCTGGGACGGGTCGCCCGTGTCGCCACGACCAAGGGCCAGCTCAGGGAGGTGACCGACGAGAGCCTCGACGGGCTGCGCGGGCCAGCTCGGAATAGAATCGCGCTCCGATGGCGCAAACCTGGATCCTCACCGGCTCGCTGGAGAACTTCCGAGATCAACGTCGAGCGTGGCTTCGACGTGATCGGCTTCAAGGAGCGGCGCCGAAACCAGGCCGAGCAGTTCGAGCCCGGCGACGAGGTGATCTTCTACGTCACCGGCGTCCAGGCGTTCGGCGGGGTCGCGCGCGTGACCTCCGAGATGTTCGAGGACCGCGACCCGATCTGGCCGCAGGGCAAGAAGAAGCAGCCCCGAGCCCTACCCGTGGCGCGTCGAGGCCGAGCCGGTGCTGGTCCTGCCCGAGGACGACGTTCGTCCCCGCCGAGGAGCTGGTCGGCGAGCTCGAGCACGTCTCGAAGTGGCCGGCCGAGCACTGGCATCTCGCCTTCCAGGGCCAGCTGCGGACGATCGGCGACGCCGACCGCGAGCTGCTGCTCGAGCGCATGAGCGCCGCCGCCCCAGCGCCCTCGGCGTAGCTGACATGAGCGACGACGCCTCAGCGCACGTCTACGAGCGCCACTTCACCCGTGAGGAGGCGAACGCGATGCTGCCCCGGCTGCGGCCGTTGATCGAGCAGCTGCAGGCCGCCAAGGGCGAGCTGACCGACGCCGAGGCCCACGAGGCGCTGTCGGATTCGGCGCCGGGCAACGGCGGCGGCGATCCCGGCCGCCAGGTCGGTCAGGGCTTCCTCGAGGTGCGCAGGCTCCTCGGCGCGCTCGAGGAGTCGGGGATCGTGATCCGCGACATCGATCGCGGCCTGCTCGACTTCCCCGCCGTGATCGACGGCCGCGAGGTCTACCTCTGCTGGGAGTTCGGCGAGGACGACGTCGCTCACTGGCACGACCTCACCTCTGGCTTCGGTGGCCGCCGCCCGCTGGACTGAGGCGCCCCGGCAGCTGCTCGGGGAGCTCTCACGCGAGTTCAGGGGCCTCGGCGGCGACGAGCGCCTCGTGGTGATCGGGGTCGCGATCATCCTCGGCAGCCTGCTTGTTGCCCTGGTACGGCGTCCCCGTCGCGGGCGACCTGGTGCAGACGGGGCTCGGCGCCTTCACGTTCGCCGAGGGAGCGATCCTCGCCGTCTGCGCCGCGGTCGTGTTCCTGGCGATGCGGGTCGGCGGCGGCTACGTCCCGCCCAAGCCGCTGCGCGAGTGGGCGCTCTTCGTCCTCGCCGGAGTCTGGATCGCGCTGATCCTCGTCTACCGGATGCTCGAGCGCCCCGACATCGAGTTCGACGTCGATCTCGTCCTGATCGAGCGCGACTACAGCCTGCGCTACGGGATCTTCGTGGCGATGGCCGGCGCGCTGGTGATCATCGCGGCCGGGCTTCGGCACCGCGCCAAGGGCAGGGAGCCCTAGGCGTCAGCTGCTTCCGGTGTCCGAGGGCTCGTCGGGCGGGGGCGGCTCGATGCCGCGCCGGCGCATCCCGTCCTCGATGTCGGAGATCACCGTCTCGATCACCTTCACGCGGGCCCAGCGCTTCGAGTCGCCGGCGATCACGTGCCAGCGCGCGAACGGCTCCTGGTCGGTGCGGGCCAGCATGTCCTCGACCGCCAACTCGTACTCCTCGCGCTTCTCGCGGTTGCGCCAGTCCTCGTCGGTCAGCTTCCAGGCCTTCAGCGGGTTCTTCTCGCGCGCCTTGAATCGCTTCAGCTGCTCCTCGGAGCTCACGTGGAGCCAGAACTTGACGATGATCATTCCGTCGTCGGCGAGCGCACGCTCGAAGTTGAAGATCTCGTCGTAGGAGCGCAGCCACTCCTCGCGCGTCGCGAACTTCTCGACCCGCTCGACCAGCACGCGCCCGTACCAGGAGCGGTCGAGCACGGCCATCCCTCCCCAGCCGGGGAGCACCGGCCAGAAGCGCCACAGGTAGTGGTGCCGCTTCTCGTCCGAGGTCGGAGCGGCGAACTGCACGACCCGGACGTGCCGCGGATCCATCGGGGCGACCAGGCGCTTGATGGCGCCGCCCTTGCCCGACGCGTCCCAACCCTCGAACAGGACGCATACCGGCGGCCCGATCTTCTTGTCGCCGATCTGGCCGCCGAGGGTGAGCCGCAGCTGCACCAGGCGGGCGGACGCGCGCGCCAGGCCCTCCGCCTCCTGCTTCTTCGAGAGCTTCTTCTTCAGATCGACCTCGTCTAGCCACCCGGCCATCAGCGTGTCCCCGGCGCGAGTATCTGGTTCTCGGACGGCGTCGCGGGCTCGTCCTCGGTCACGATCAGCGCCAGCGGCAGCAGCAGCGTCGCCGCGAAGATCATCGCGATCCCGAAGCCCACGATGAACTTGCTGCTGTAGACGTGGCCGACGATCCCGACGAAGAACCCGCCGATCATCAGCGAGATGTAGGGCGTGACGGTGTTGGGGAAGATGTCTGCGAGTGGCACGGGGGGATTATCCGGTGTTTGAGTAGATCTATCATCAGCGGCCATGTCTGACGCCCTCCAACCGGAGTCGGATGGCTCCCAGCCGCAGTCGGTCGCGGAAGTGCGCGAGGGACTGGGCCAGGTCGGCTACTTGGCCGACGAGTCGGCGGCGCTGGTGTCGTTCCTCGCGCAGAGACTCGGCAAGCCGGTCCTGGTCGAAGGGCCCGCGGGCGTCGGCAAGACCGAGCTCGCGAAGGCGCTGTCGCGCACGACAGGGCGCGAGCTGATCCGCCTCCAGTGCTACGAGGGCCTCGACGAGGCCAAGGCGCTCTATGAGTGGAACTACCGCAAGCAGCTGCTGCGGATCCAGGCCGAGTCCGAGGGCTCCTGGGAGGAGGCGCGCGGCGACATCTTCAGCGAGGAGTTCATGCTCACCCGCCCCCTGCTCGAGGCGATCAGCTCCGACAAGCCGGTGGTCCTGCTGATCGACGAGATCGACAAGACCGACCAGGAGTTCGAGGCGATGCTGCTCGAGGTCCTCTCGGACTTCCAGATCACGATCCCCGAGATGGGGACGATGCACGCGAAGTCGATGCCGATCGTGCTCCTCACCTCGAACAACTCGCGCGAGCTGACCGAGGCGCTGAAGCGACGCTGCCTCTATCTCTGGCTCGACTACCCCTCAGCCGAGCGCGAGCTCGAGATCGTCCGCCTGCACACCCCAGATCTCGACGAGGAGATCGCCCGCAGGCTGGTCGAGGTGATCCATATGGTCCGCGCGCTCGACCTGAAGAAGCCGCCCTCGATCGCGGAGTCGATCGACTGGGCGCGGACGCTGCTGCTGATCGGCGCCGAGGACATCGACCGCAAGACCTTCGAGGACTCGATGAGCATCATCGTCAAGCACCGCTCCGACATCGACCTCGTCGCCGAGCGCGTCGCGGTCAAGCTCGGCGAGGCCCCGGCCGAGGCCGGCGAGCCGAGCGCGCCCTCCGGCTGATGCGCACGCACGAGAACCTGCTCGCCTTCTTCGAGGACCTGCGCTCGGAGGGGGTCGCAGTGGGGACCTCGGAGATCCTCGACGCGTTCGAGGCGCTCGACGAGGTCTCGTGGATCGACCAACGCGACTTCCGCGAGGCGCTCGCCTCCACCGTCGCCAAGTCCCAGGAGGATCGCCGCATCTTCGAGCTGCTCTTCGAACGCCACTTCTTTCGCGCAGCCGAGACCGGCGCGCTCGAGAACGAGATCGCCGAGCAGCGCTACGAGGGCTCGGACCGCCTCGACCTCGAGGAGCTGCGCGAAGCCATACGCGCCGCGATCGCCGCGGGCGACGGCGCGGCGATGCGCGACCTGGCGCGGCTCGCGATCACCGCCTTCGGACGCCAGGGCGAACGATCGGGCGTGATCGGAGTGGATGTTCAGCGGATCCGGCGCGGCCTCGGCCTCCAGTCGCGCGGCCAGGGCGCCGACGGCGAGCAGGAGCCGCTCGATCCCGATCGGATCCGCGAGTTCGAACGCCAGCTTCGCCGCGAGCTCGAGCGCGCGACCATCGAGCGCACCGGCAAGCTTCCCCCCTCCCGCCCCCTCGCCGAGCTCGACCGCGCCCTGCCGACAAGCCCGTCACAGGACCTCGCCGCAGTCCACCGCGCCGTCAGCCAGCTGAAGAAGCGGATAGCGACATTGGGCCACGAGCAGCGCGGCCGCAAGAGCAGCCAGATCGTCGACGTGCGGCGCACGATGCGAGCCTCGCTCGAGACCGGCGGCGTCCCGCTCCGCCTGCGCACTCGTCCTAAGCGCCCACGGCGCCCCGAGATCTACGTGCTCTGCGACGTCTCGACCTCGGTCTCTAGCGCCAGCGTCTTCTTCCTCTCGGTGCTGCACGCGCTCCACGACTCGTTCCGCAAGCTGCGCAGCTTCGTCTTCATCGAGCGGATCTCGGAGGTCACCGACGTGTTCGAGCACGAGCGCGACTTCCGACGCATCGCCGAGCGCGTCTCGTCCGAGGGCGGCGTCGCCGACGTCTCGGGCTACACCGACTACGGCCGGGTCTGGCTCGAGTTCGGCGAGGTGATCACCGAGGACCTCGGCCCCCGCTCCACCGTGATCGTCCTCGGCGACGCTCGCACCAACGGCCGCGAGCCCCACGCCTCGACCTTCGGCACAATCGCCGGCCGCGCCGGCCGGACCTTCTGGCTCAACCCCGAGCCGAAGCTCTACTGGAACTACGGCGACTCGGTGATGGCCGCCTACGAGCCCTACTGCGACGGCGCCTTCGAATGCTGGACGACCAAGCACCTCGAGAACTTCGTGAACGTGATCGCAAGCGGGAAGGTCACGCAGCTTCCGTAGTCAGCGCTTGACGCGCTTGATGAATCGCTTCGGCTTGTCCTTGTAGACGCGGTGCCCCAGCGAGATCGCCGCGAACTGCAACTCTCCTCGGCGGCGGGCGATCAGCTCGAACAGCAGGCGCTGGTCATCGGGTTGTGCGAAGGCATCGAGCGCGGCGGACTCCCTGCTCGCGAAGCAGCGCCAGGTCGTGGTCGTCGCCGAGGTGGTCGGCGAGGTCGTCGGTCTCGCGGATCAACTGGGCGATTAGGTCCGGGTTGAAGGCCCGCACGATCCGCAGCTGGTACCAGAAGTCCTTCACCCGCTTTCGCCACTCGTGCAGGTTCTCCGCACTCGGCTCCTCGGTCACCACGCCGAGGCGTTTGCGTCCGCGCCGGTAGGTCCGATGGATCCCGGGAGCGACGGCCTCCCATCCCTGCGCCGACAGCGGCAGCAACCCGATCCGCGGCCGGCCCTGAGCCAGGGCCGAGGCGGCCTCGGCCATCGCGCGCTCGATCGAGCCGCCCTCGCGCGCCTCGGCGAGCTCCGCCTCGGATGCCTGGCGCAGTCCTGCGAAGCGCTCCTCGAGCGAGGGGTCGTAGCGCTCGATCAGGGTGTCGAGGCTCTCGACCCTGACCTCGGCGTCGCGCATCTCGCTGAGCATCCGCCCGACGTCGCGAAAGTGATCGTTCTCGCGGCGATAGACCTCGTCGCCGAGCTCACCTCGGACCAGCCGCAGCGCCGCTCGAGCCTTCTTCATGTCCTTGCGCGCCTCGTGCACCGCCTCGGCCGGGGTACTGGTCGTCTCGCCCCGCAGCTCGGCCAACGCGTCGTCGACCCGGGCCGCGATGATCCTGCGCATCCCGTCGGCGACCGGCTCGCCTTCGAGCAGGCGGTAGGCGGCCCTCCCTTCGTATTCCTGCGAGCCGTCGGTTCGCAGCCGCCGAAGCCCCGTGCCGGCAGCGGCCGCAGCGGCGACCGCCCCGCCCGCAGCCGCAGCGAACAGCCGCCGGTCCTGGCGCCTCGTCGCCTCCAGCGCCCGCCGAGCCGACTTCTCCAGCTGCCTGCGGTCGGGGTGCATGCGCATCAGGTTCCCGGCCGCACGCCGGCGAAACGAAACCAGGATGTGAACGTGCGGCCGCGCGCTACGGAGCGCCGTCTGTCGCCAGCGCCTCGTTGCGATAGCGCTCGTCGCCGGTGACGTCGTCTCCGAACCAGTCGGGCGGGATGAATGTCGCGGCGTCGGCCTCGCTTTCGAACTCGACCTCGGCCACGGTAAGCCCCTCGAGATCGCCGCTGTAGACGTCGAGCTCGATCGTCAGCTCGCCGTGGGGGATGCGATGGCGGCGCTTGGTCAAGCGGCGGCCCTCTGTCAGGGGCCAGAGGGCCTCGAACTGGCCTCGATCGAGCTCGATCTCCGATTCCTCGCGGCTCAGCCCCCCACCGCGCTTCACCGTCAGCTCCCGCCCTTCCTCGCGCCGCCGCAGGCGAACCTCGCCGTCGTCGCCCAGCGCGAGGTAGCCCTGCTCGATCTCATCCGACTCAGTCACCTCGAGGCCAGGCACCTCGTCGACGAGGAACTTGCGCTCAATCTCCACGGGGAGACGCTAGCCAGGCGGTTTCGAGGGCCTGCGAGCGGTCCCGATACGCATGCGCCCGCGCTCGGCGAAGCCGCTGCATTCCACGCAAGCGGCGCTTCTTATCCAAAGCGGCTAGGGCCCTACTGGCCTTC
Source organism: uncultured Solirubrobacterales bacterium (assembly GCA_963820665.1). Taxonomy (GTDB): domain Bacteria; phylum Actinomycetota; class Thermoleophilia; order Solirubrobacterales; family 70-9; genus CAVUAT01. The sequence continues at coordinate 792,322 of CAWGAL010000004.1, forward strand.
GCTCAAAACGAGAACCGTCTCCGGCTTGACGCCGTCGTGCTTCATGGCTTCCGCCGCGGCGTCGCTGTTCATGAGCTCCTGGAACGCGTCCATGTCAGGGATCTCAGCGATGAGTGCGGTTTTGTTGGATCCATTTGGGTCCGAGAAGGTCCGCACACTGACGCCAATTGGCCCGAACACCTCTTCACGCTTCGACGAGCTCAGCCACCGGTCGACATCGTCCACTTCATGGGTGATCACGTATGTAGCCATCGAATAGTCCTTTCGTCGCTCGCCCGGTGTGGGGTCCGCTGCTCCCTCAGGTCGGGCGACCCTATTCCTGGCCCGGCAGGGTGTCAATCCGTCGCTGGCCAGCCTCCAGGCGGTGCTGCTTGGTGGATGCGTGTCGTAGATACTTCTCGGCGATGTCGAAGGAGAACGTCGAGGTCGTGCGCGACCAGTTCGCGGCTGTGAACGAGCGGGACTTTCCGCGCGCGATGGGGCATTACGCCGAGGACGTCGAGCTCGTCGTGGATCCTGAGGCATTCCTCGCAGGCGGGACGTTCAAGGGCCGCGAGGCGGTCGGGCAGTACTTCGGGGACTGGTTCGCCACCTTCGAGCCTGGTTACCGCTTCGACATCAACGAGACGCGCGACGGCGGCGACCTCGTGTACTTGAGCGCGACCCATCACGCCCGCGGGCGCATCAGCGGCGTCGAGGTCGATCTCGAGACGGGCTACCTGCACACGATTCGAGGCGGCAAGATCGTGCGCGTCGAGCTGTTCACCACTCCCGCCGACGCCCTCGATGCCTCGGGGCTGCAGGACTAGACTTCCGCGCAAGCTGAAACAGGGGGGCTCGCGGGCATGCGGGCTGAGATAGCGCCCCCGGCAAGCAGGATCGCCACCCGGCGCTGACCCTTCGAACCTGTGCGGTAATGCGCGCGGAGGGAGCGATGCTGACCACCACCTCACCGATCGCGAACGAGCGCCGCCGGGCCGGCGGTCGCGGCGCGCGATCTCGGCCATAGCTACGGCGAGCTGCGGGCGCTCGAGGGGATCGACCTGTCGGTCCCAGCCGGCGGGGTGCTCGGGATCGTCGGGCCTTCGGGCTGCGGCAAGTCGACGCTCCTGGAGATCTTCGCGGGGCTGACCCAGCCGACAGACGGAACGGCGGCGATCGGCGTCGCCCGCTCCGCCGACCGACCGTCTCGAGCAGCTGTGCCCTGATGGCCCAGCGCGACCTGCTGCTCCCCTGGCTGGCTGCGATCGACAACGCCTCGCTCGCCCCGCGCGCTCGCGGGTCTCTCGCGCGAGGCCGCTCGTGCACCAGGCGAGGCCGCTGTTCGAGCGCTTCGGCCTCGAGGGCTTCGAACAGGCCCGCCCGGGTGAGCTCTCGGGCGGGATGCGGCAGCGCGTCGCCTTCGTTCGTACGTTGATGGCCGGCAAGCCCGTGCTGCTGTTGGACGAGCCGTTCGCCGCGCTTGACGCGATCACTCGCGCCGAGATGCAGTCCTGGCTGGCGGGCGTCCTCGCCGAGGACGCGCATACGGTCCTGATGGTCACCCACGACGTCGAGGAGGCCCTATACCTCGCGACCGCGTCGCGGTGATGACCGCTCGCCCTGGGCGCATCGCGGCCGAGATCGAGGTCCCCGGCCCGAGGGCGCCCGACCGGGCCGCCGCCGTGACCTCGCCCGGCTTCATCCACCTGCGCGAGCGGGCGCTGCGGGCGCTGGCCGAGGGCTCGGGAAGATGAAGCGGGAGAGGTTCCGCCTTCGCGACCTTGCGGCGCCCGCGGCCGTCGTCGTCTTCCTTCTGGTCGCGTGGGAGGCCGCGGCGCAGTTCGACGTGCTCGCGGACCTATTCTCGATCAAACCGTTCCTGATCCCCGCCCCGAGCGAGATCGCCGAGGCGCTGTGGGAGAACCGGGAGCTGCTAGCGGAGGACGCATGGGTGACGCTACGCGAGGTGGTCCTCGGCTTCGCGCTCGCCGCCGTGCTCGGGCTCGCCTTCGCAATCGGAATGCACCTGTGGCCGGCGATGCGGCGCGCCTTCTACCCGCTGCTGGTGGCCTCGCAGACGATCCCGCCGGTCGCCATCGCTCCCATCCTCGTCGTCTGGTTCGGATTCGGGATGGGCCCGAAGCTGCTGCTGATCGCGCTGATCTGCTTCTTCCCGATCACGGTCAACACTTTCGATGGCCTGCGCTCGGTCGACCCCGACCTGATCAAGATGATGCGCACGCTCGGCGCCACGCGCGCACAGATCCTGCGCCGCGCAGAGTTCCCCTGGGCCCTCCCCTTCGCGTTCAGCGGCGCCAAGGTCGCGATCGCGGTCGCTGTGATCGGCGCCGTGTTCGCAGAGTGGGCCGGCTCGAACGAGGGGCTCGGCCACCTGATCCTGGTCTCCAGCGGCGAGCTTTCGACCGCGCTGACCTTCGCCGCCATCACCGTGCTCTCGGCGATGGCGATCTGCCTGTTCGGGCTGCTCGCCCTGCTCGAGCGCCGAGTCGTCAACTGGAGAGAGGAACCCGCTCGATGAACCCCCGTCCCGCCCCTATCGCGCGCGCCGCCTCGGCGATCGCCGCCCTCGTGCTCGTCGCGAGCCTGGCCGCCTGCGGCGAGAAGCAGGAGGATTTCGCTTCGGCTGAGGCGCAGCCGATCGACCTCGCGCTCGACTTCTACGTCAACCCCGACCATGCGGGCGTCTACATGGGCGATCGAGCAGGGCTACTTCGAGCGGGCCGGGCTGGCGGTCACTCCCCGCGTCCCCTCCGACCCAACCGCGCCGATCAAGGAGGTCGCCGCCGGACGGGCCGACCTCGCGATCTCCTACGAGCCCGAGGTGATGCTGGCCCGCGAGAAGGGCCTCGACGTCGTCGCGGTCGCCGCGCTCGTCGACGAGCCACTGACCTCGCTGATCCACCTGCCCGCCGCCGGGATCGCCAAGCCGGCCGACCTGCGCGGCAAGACGGTGGCGACCGCGGGCATCCCCTACCAGTCGGACTACCTGGCGACGATCCTGAGCGAGGCGGGAGTCTCGAGCTCGGACGTCAACGAGGTCAACGTCGGCTTCAACCTGCTGCCGGCGATCCTGGGGGGCCAGGCCGACGCGATCCTCGGCGGCTTTCGCAACGTCGAGGGAGTCGACCTCACCCTGCGCGGCGAAAGCCCCGTCGTCCAGCCGGTTGACGAGCTCGGCGTCCCGACCTACGACGAGCTGGTCCTGGTGGCGAAGGGCGACGAGGTCGACGACCGGGCCGAGGAGCTCCGCCTGTTCATCTCGGCGCTCGCCAAGGGCACGCAGCGGCCGCGATCAAGGATCCCATCGGGGCGACGAACACCATCCTCGCCAACGGCGCGGGGCTCGAACCGGCGCTGACGAGGGCCGAGATCGACGCGACGCTGCCGCTGCTGGCGCAGCACGCCGAAGCGAGCCGTTCGGTCAGATGGACGCCGAAGGAGTGGGAGCTGTTCGCGAGCTGGATGGCCGAGAACGGCCTGATCGCCGACGGTGCCACCGACCGACGAGCTGTTCACGAACGAGTTGCTCCCGCCCGAGACCGGCTAGGCGCTAGGCCGCGTCTGCGAGGCGGAGCGGCGGGCCCTGCGCGACGAGCTTGTGGTGGCCCGCCAGCGCGAAGGTGCCCGCGAGACCGCGGAACGGCGCGTAGGGAGCGAAGAACTCCTCGACCTCGGGGACGGTGGCGCGCCGGCCGAGCCGCGCGAGGTGGCCGACCAGCTTGACGTAGGCGAGGTCGCCGGCCGGCAGCGAGTCCGGGTCGCCGCGGCCGTTCAGACCCGACGCACTGCACCGTCCAGGGCCCGATCTCGCGGATGGCGAGCAGCCTGCGGTCCGCGGCGGCGTCTGAGAGGTCGGCGCGGCCGGCGGCGACCTCGCGGGCGCAGCGCACCATCGCCAGGGACCGCCCCTCGGTCAGGTCCATCGAGACGAGCTCGGCCGGCGCGCGGCCCGCGATCAGCTCAGGCGAGGGGACGTCCATCAGCGGCCGGTCGGATCGCCGCGCGGGCGCGACCCGCGGCCCCCACCGGCGGACGATCCGCCGCTCGATGGCGGCCGCACGCGAGGACTCGATCAGCTGCTCGGTGATCGCCCAGGCGAGCGCCTCCCACGGCCAGGGCCGGCGCCTCGGGCGAACCCAGGGGCTGCGGTGGATCGCGGGGCCGATCAGCGGGTCGGCCTTGAACGTCTCGAAGAAGTCGGCCATGTCGTCGTCGAGCGCGAGTGCGAAGCGCATCCGATCGATCGCGAGCTCGAGGTGCTCGCGTCCCGCCGCCTCGCACTCGAATGAGTGGTCGAAGTGGATTGAGAGGCGGGGCTCGACGCGCTCGGCACGGATGCGAATCCCGGTGCGCACGTGCCAGGCGCGCACCCGGACCGGGCACGGCCCGATGTGAAGCAGGCGCTCGACGACCCCCTCGCGGACTCTCGTGACTCCGTCACCTCCCCCGCCTCGCGGGAGGCGCGCGGCGAATCGAGGCCGCAACTCGACCTCGAGCACGTCGGTGCGGTCGTGGACGTAGATGGGTCAGCGGCCGAGGACGTGGACGTCGACGAGGAACGAGCGTCGCGCGACGATCTTCTCGCGGCGGCGAAAGAGTCCTCGGCGGGGAACGCGGCGCTCGGGCTGAGCCGCGCGGGCGACCACGACGGCTGCGACACCTGCGGCCGCCCCGGCTCCGGCGGCGATCGCGAGCGGGCCGACCTCGCGCCCCCAGAGCTCGATCGTCCCCGGCTCGCGCCGGACGGGAAGCGGGCGCACCGCTCCGCCTCGACGACTTCGATCTGCTCACCCATCGGAGGCCATGCTACTCCCGGCCACCACGGGAAAACAGGGTTGCGCGGCTAGAGCGCCTGCTCGTAGAGCCGGTACTTCTTGACGACCTTTCCGCCCATCCCCTCCATCGCGCGGTTCATCGGCTTGTTCACCTCGAGGATCCAGCCGGTCTCGCCGCGGGGCTGGTTCAGCTCCTTGCCGACCCGCAGGCAGCGGTCGTAGAAGGCGGCCGCGATGCCGAGGTGCTGGTACTCGGGCTTGACGCCGAGGGCGAAGACGCGGACGCGGTCGATCCCCGCGCGCTTCGTGTTGACGCCCTCGCGGGCTGAACGTCGCGCGCAGGAACGTGAGCCAGCCGAACGGGAGCAGGCTGCCGTTCATCTTGCGCGAGGACCTGGTTGACGTCGGGCAGCGTCAGCGCCGCGCCGAGCATCTCGCCGTCGCGCTCGGCGATGAAGCCCCAGCGCTCGTCGAGCACCGGCTTCAGGTCGGAGGCCTGGGCGCGGACCTCCTCCTCGGTGATCGGGACGAAGCCCCAGTTCTTCTCCCAGGCCGAGTTGTAGACCTCGATGAAGCGGGTGATCTCGGCCTCGAGGTCCTTCTTGCGGAAGTCGCGGATCGTGACCCCGTGCTCGTCCCTCGACCTTCTTCGCGAGCTCGTGGATCATCGGGTGGAAGCCCTCGTCGGTGTACATCTGCTCGCCGAGCTCGAGCCACCACATCAGCAGGTCCATCGACTTCGTCATGCCCTCGCCCTCGATCAGCTCGGCGTAGTAGGGCGGGTGCCAGGGCTGGAGGATCAGCGGCGCGAGGTCGTAGCCCTCGATCAGCAGGCCGCACTCGTCGTTGGTGCGTGAAGTCCATCGGGCCGACGACGCGCTCGCGGCCGCGCGCCGCGCAGCCATGCGCCGGCGGCGTCGAACAGCGCCTTCGCCGCCTCGGGGTCGTTCTCGCATTCGAAGAAGCCGAACATCCCGTCGTTGCCGCCCTGGAACTGGTCCCAGCGCTCGTCGATCTGAGCCGAGATGCGGCCCACCACCTCGCCGTCGCGCCAGGCGAGGAAGTACTCGGCCTCGGCGTGCTCGAAGAACGGGTTCTTGGTCGCGGTCGAGGAACTGGCGGCGCTCCGCGACCAGCGGCGGCACCCAGACGGTGCCCTCGTGAAGCCGGAACGGGAGCTTGATGAACTTCGTCATCTCGCCGCGCCCCGTCGACGGGCCTGACCTCGATCCGCGGATTCGCGCTCACCGCGGCCAACCTACCTACCCGGACCTACACTTGTCGCCGATGCCTGACTCGACCACCAGGGCCCCGGTCGACGTCTTCGCCAAGGTCTCGCGACCACGAGCGCGCCGAGCAGCTGGAGGCCGCCCAGGAGGGCGACCTCCTCCCCTACTTCCGGATCCTCAACTCGCAGGCCGGCCCCGTCGTCGAGATGGAGGGCCGCGAGACGATCATGCTCGGGTCCAACAACTACCTGGGCCTGACCACCGACGAGCGCGTCAAGCAGGCCGCCCGCGACGCGCTCGAGGCCTACGGCACCGGCGTCACCGGCTCGCGCCTGCTGAACGGCACGACCCCGCTCCACCTCGACCTCGAGCGCGAGCTCGCCGAGTGGATGCAGACCGAGGACGCGATCGTCTTCACGACCGGCTACCAGTCGAACCTGGGCGCGATCAGCGCGATCCTCGAGCCCGGCGACACCGTGATCTGCGACTCCGGCGACCACGCCTCGATCCTCGACGGCTGCAAGCTCTCTGGAGCGCGCCTGCGGCCGTTCCGCCACAACCGGATGGACAAGCTCGAGTCGATGCTCGAGCGCGCCGCAGGCCGACGAGAGCGGCGCCCTGGTGATCGTCGACGGCGTCTTCTCGATGGAGGGCGACGTCTGCGACCTGCCGCCGATCGTCGAGCTGTGCGAAGCGCTACGGCGCCCGGCTGATGGTGGACGAGGCCCACGGCGTCGGCGTGCTCGGCGCCCGCGGCGCCGGCGCCTGCGAGCTCTTCGGCCTCGAGGACGACGTCGACCTGCGGATGGGCACCTTCTCGAAGAGCCTCGCCTCCTGCGGCGGCTTCATCGCCGGCTCCGACCGAGGTGATCGAGTACATGCGGATCTCCTCCCGCGCGTTCATCTTCAGCGCCTCGGCCGTCCCGGCCGCCGTCGGCGCCGCGCTCGGCGCGCTGCGCATCATCCGATGCCGAGGGGCCCGAGCTGTTCGAGCGCCTGCTCGACAACGCCGCCTACCTGCGCCAGGGCTTCCGCGACCTCGGCCTGCAGGTGATCGAGCCCGGCACCCTGCCCGGACGGCAGCGAGGCCACCACCCCGGTCGTCCCGGTGATGGTCGGCGAGGACTGGCAGGCCGTCCTGCTCTGGAAGGCGCTCTTCGACGCCGGCGTCTACACCAACGTCGCGATCCATCCGGCGGTCCCGCCGGGCGGCGCGCTGCTGCGGACCAGCCTGATGGCGACCCACGAGCGCGAGCAGCTCGACCGCGCGCTCGAGATCTTCGACGAGGTCACGCGCGAAGTTCCCCGATCTGCCCCGGACCTGATTTCGGACGGGCGTTCGGCCTCGAAACGAAAAGACTGCTCCTAGCGAACTTCGCAGAATTTCAGGGTTGACTCAGCGCTCGCCCGCCGAGATAGGTTGTCGCCTCGCCGCGCGCACCGCACCCGGGGCAGGGAGCGGACGAGCACGGAGAGAGTCCGTCCGCTTCCCCCCGGTCTAATTGGAGCCACTGGGGGCGACGCCGGCAAACAGAGCACCGCCGCCAATACGTCCCACTGACGGGAGGAGTCAGAATGTCCGCTGCCACAACGATCGCCCCTGCGTTGAACCCGATGCCCGCCCCCGCGCGCCGCATCGAACCCCGACCTTCGGAGCCCGCAGGAACAGCACATGCAGGCGCTCGCCCGCGCCAACGAGGTACGCCTCGCCCGCGCGGCGCTGAAGCGCGAGTCGCCGCCGGGAACCGCAGCGCCCTCGACGTCGTCCGCGACTGTCCCCTGGGAGGCGCAGCAGCATGTGCATCGGCGAGCTGCTCTGCCGCTCAGCGCCGCTGGGGCAAGGCTCGCTCTCGCAAGCTGATCAAGTCTGCCGGCCTGAAGGAGACCAAGGAGCTCGGCTCGCATGACCGAGCGCCAGCGCCGCGTCCTCGCCTCGGCGCTGGAGGCGAAGGCAACGGCCTAGAACCGTCCTGAACGTACTGGGGGGCGCGCTACGACCCCTTGAACTTGAACAGCGCGCCGCCGGACCGACGACGGAAGGCCCCGGCGAACACATAGGCGGCGACGGCGAAGGCGATGAGTCCACCGACCGCCGCCGACGATCGGCGGCGAGCTTGGCCGCCGATGCAGCAGGGCGGCGACTACCGCGATCCCCACGGCCCCGGCCGAGCAGCGATGGTGTGCGAGCGGTAGCCCGAGAAGTGCTCTCGGACTCGCCAGCTCGAGGCCCGCGAGCGAACCCAGCGACGAGTCCCGGTCCCGAGCAGGATCGCCCCCCGCGGCGGGCCGACGAAGAAGCCCGCGACGAGCATCACGATCGCGACCAGGACGACGAGCTCTGAGAGCGGGAACGAGCCCCATGGCGGAGGCGGCGGCCCACCGGGCGTGACTCGCTTGCGCGCGGCCACGGCTGCAGCCTCGGGTTCAGGTGCGGGACGTGGACGATTCCTGCGCCGCTTTCGAGAGCGCTTGCTGGCCATCTGGATCTAGTGGAGGTCTTGGCGCGGGACCCGCCTCAGGCGGGTGTCACATCCCTGTTTCGGCACCGGCCTCAGGCCGGTGCCTCGGCTAATGGGCAACCGGATGAGACCTTGACCCGCCACCAGCCCAGCAGCATCCCCAGGACGCCCCAGCGGGGCCGGGCGTGCCAGTGGCGGCAGCCGGGCTCGCCGATGTGCTCGTTCGAGACGCGGACCCACTTGTGTGACTCGGGGTCGTCGGTCATCCGCTCGATCAGACCGCGGTTCAGCTCCTCCGCCCGGCTGTACTCGCCGAGGTGGGTCTTGACCTCGCAGATGCGCGAGGCGAGCGAGTCGCGAAGGCGCTCGAGCTCATCGACCGACAGCATCCTGGGACCGCCGCCGGGGGCGGGGACCCTGAAGTCGATTCCGGTGCGGGGGAAGGCCGACGCGAAGAGCTGGCCGAGCTCGCGCCTCCATCGCCGCGATCTGGCGGCGCAGGTCGCGTGCGTGGCGGCGCGCTCGTCGTGCTCGAAGAGCGCGGTGTCGAGGCCCTCGGGGGGAGCCGGCGGCAGCCAGGACGTGTCGTCTGCCGGCGCCTCGGGCACCTCGGCGAAACCAGTCCTCTCGAGCAGCTCTTCGGGCATTTCGACCCTCCTCCGAATCGGTGAAGGAAAGTCTACGCAAGCATGGCGCTCGACGCGACCCATAAGGCCTCTTCGAGCGCCACATCGGGCACACCCTTGACGCTGATCGCGACCAGGGTCGTGCGCTCGGTCCTGCGCGTGGGCTCTGCGCTTTTCGCCGCGGCACCGAACAGGAGCGCCGAGCGGCCGCGACTCGTCGGCGAGCACGATCGTCCCCGGCGCAAGCGGCGTCACCCGCCCCTCGAACTCCTCGCCCTCGACCGAGAGCCGCAGCCCGAGCCTGCCCTCGACCTTCGCGGCGTCGAACGCCTGCAGCGCGACACCGACCTCGACGATCGCGATCCGCAGCGCGTCCTCGACCCGGTTTCGGCTGCGGAAGCGCCCGTCGCGCATCCGTTCGAGCGAGACCTGCTCGATCGGGGTCGGTGTCTCGTCGGGGTCGAGCGCGATGTGACGGAAGAAGACGCGGTAGGCCCACGGAATCGGGCGCTGGCGCAGCACGATCGCCTGCTGGCCTCCGAAGCGGTTGCTGAGCTCCCTCAGCCGTTCCTTCAGGGGCTCGGGGCTGCGCGTCGCGCCTGCGGCGAGGGTGGTGGTGAACAGGCCGAGGCCGGGGAACTCCTCGGCGAGCCCCGGGGCGACCCAGCCGGGCTCGGGCGCTGCCTCGCCTTCGGGCGGCATCTCCATCACAGCCTCACCTCACCTCACCGTACCGTCGCCGCCCGCTGCTTCGACGCCACGATCAGCTTCTCGACCGCTTGGCCGACAACTCGGCCTCGTCGAGCTCGCCCAGCGGTGGTCTCCTCGACGATGCCTCCGGGATAGGCGTAGATGAACGTCGGGCAGCCGCCGACCCGGTAGAGGTTGGAGAGGGCGCCGTCGCTGTCGAGCCCGATCGGGTGGGTCCATCCGCGGTCGGAGATCAGCTCACCGACCGCATTCGCGGTCGTCGCGCGCGTTGATCCCGAGGAAGTTGACCGGTCGCGAGTAGCGCCGGTAGACGGCGTCGAAGACGTCCTGCTGAGCCTCGCACTCTCCTCCACGCGTGAACCAGAACGAGAGCACCAGCGGACGGTCGAAGAGGTCGCAGACCCTGATCGCCCCCTCGAGGTCGACCTCGCAGGCCGGGGTGCGCTGCTCGGAGTCCGGGCACGGGATCTCGGCCGTCTCGCAGTCGTCCTGCGCGATGTTGGCGTCGCCGTCGAGCTCGCCCCGGGCGTCCGGGACGGCGAACTGCGCCAGGGGGAGGTCGCCCTCGGCCCCCGCGCCGAGCACGGTCGCGATCGTCGTTGCCGCGAAGCGCGCTGATGCCGGCCACGGCGATGATCGCGATGAAGACGAGCCCGACGATCGCGGAGTAGATCGCGGGGGGCCGAGGTCGACCCGGGCGCTCGCGCGAGCCGCCGCTGCCCTCGCGCTCATCGCCGCCGGGTGCGGGGTCCTCGCTCACAGACGCCTCAGATCGCGCCGGGGCCGACGGGCCCGGTCGAACGGCGTCGCCGTGGCTCCCTCGGCGCTCGGTCCGTGCGCTGACGCCGGCGCAGCGATGGGAGCCTGAAGCCCTCCTCGGCCCAGACCAGTGCCGCTGGGAGCACCAGCAGCACGCCAGCGAGGGCGACGGCGAGATCGGCGACGGTGACTATCCCGAAGTCGCGAAGCATGCGGATGTCGGTCGCGGTCAGCGCGGCGAAGCCGGCGATCGCGGTCGCGCCCGAGGCCAGCACCGCGGTGCCGGTCCGCGAGTAGGTGACGCGCAGGGCCTCGCCGACCGAGAGCCCGGCTGCGCGCTCGCTCTCGTAGCGCAGCGAGAGCATCACGCTGAACTCGGTCGCGATTGCGATCACCAGAGCGCCGAGCGTGGCCGACATCGGGTTCAGGGGGACGTCCATCGCGGCGACGACGAGCGACGACCAGCCCGTCGCAAGCACGATCGGCAGCAGCGGCACCAGCGCCCGGCGCGGCGAGCGGAACAGGGCGAGCAGCGCGAGCGCGACGACCAGCAGCCCGACGAACGGCAGCCAGTAGCTGCTCGCCTCGAGGTCGGCGTTGGCCGCGGCGACGATCACGAGCAGCCCTGCGAGCTCGACCTCGGTGCCCTCGGGCGGCCCGCCGTCGGCCTCGACCTCGGAGCGGATGTCGTCGATCAGCTCCTGCTGCTCGTCGAGCGGCCCGACCCTGATCCCGAACGGGATGTTGGCCGTGTCGCCGATCTCGCCCGACTCGGGGTCGCGTGTGACCACGGCTTCGGAGAGGTAGGGCGGGATCGCCTCGAGCAGGGCCTCTGCGCGCTGCTGCGGTCTGCGCGCCCCTCGGCGCCCGTGAACAGGTCGGTCAGCGAGAACAGCGGGCAGAGGTCGGCGCTGCTCGCAGCTCGGGTTCTCGCCCGAGTAGCCCGCGCCCTCGAGGACCCGCGCCTGAAAGTCGCGCATCCAGTTGATCACCGCCGGGTCGGTCAGGTCGTCGGAGCGAACGACGACGTCGACCTCGCCGGCGACCCCGGTCTCGTCCTGGAGCGTGTTGACGTCTGCGAGGGCCGGAAGGCTCGCCGGCGCAAGGTCGCGGACGTCCGAGATCACCTCGGTCTTGAGCGCCGCGACCCAGCCGCACAGCGCGAGGACCACCGCGGCGGCGAGCACCCGTCCCGGTCGCGTGATCGCGACCGCCAGCGAGCGCTTGCCGGTGGCCCGGATGCGCCGGCCAGCGGCGGAGCGCCACCCGGCGACGCGGGAGCCGAGGCCCGCGCCGGATCGCCCGCGGGCCGCGCGCGGCTGAGGCGCGCCGCGCCACGAGGCGAGCGCGAGCGCGGCGAATCCCGCGGTCGCGGCGAGGACGAATGCGAGCGCGGTGCCGAGCACCAACAGCAGGCCGAAGGAGCGGACCATCGGAATCGGCGAGAGCACCAGCGCGGTGAAGCCCGCGGCCGTCGCGATGCACGCGGCGCCGATCACGGGCCCTCCCCTCCCGGCGGCGAGCGTCGCCGCGCGTGCGGGGGCGACGCCCTCGTCGCGCGCCTCGTTGAAGCGGGCCTGGAACTGGATCGCGTAGTCGACCGCGAGGCCGATCAGCACCGGCACGACGGCGATCGACGCCATCGTCAGGCTCCCTCCGAACAGCCGCAGCAAGCCGAAGGTGATCGCGGCGGCCGCCACCGCGAGCGCCAGCGGAAGCAGGCGCAGCGGCGGCCCCAGGATCACGGCCAGCACCGCCGCCATGACGAGCACGGCGACGACGAGGAGCAGAAGCAGCTCGGAGCGAAGCGCATCGGCGAGACCGCTGACGACCGCCGGGACGCCGCTGACGACGTAGTCACCGTCGCTCAGCCCGAAGCGCTCGTCGGCGGCGGCGCGCTTGAACAGCTCGATCGCGTCGGCGCGCTCGTCGTCGGTCAGGTCCGGGCGCAGGCGGACCGTGATCAGCGAGGCGTCGCGGTTCGGGAACAGGTAGGTGAGGCGCTCCTTCGGCGTCCCCGCCTCCTGGGCCGGGTCGAAGACCACGCGGCTGATGAACTCGGTGTCGTCGAGGCGCGGCTGGCTCGTGATGTCGAACTGGAGGGCCAGCTGGAGCAGGGTGCTCTGGAACTGACCGAGGACGGCATCCGCCGCGGCCTTGCCGGCGGCCTGCTGCTCGGCGGGCGACGCTCCTTCGCGGGCGGCGGACCTTGCGGCCGTGCGCGCTGCGATCTGCGCAGCCTCGTTGGCCGAAGCGGTCTGGCCCTGCAGGACCTCGCCGATCTGCGAGACGGACTGGAAGAGGAAGGTGGCGGGCCCGAACAGGACCTGGGCCGGAGCGAGCTCGGCGATCTCTTCGCAGACCGCGGGCAACGGGGCCTCGTTTCGGCGCGGCAGGTTCGCGGCGAGCTCGGTGCCGCCGGCGAGGCAGGTCTCGAGCTCGAACAGCGCCTGCAGGTCGCCGGTGAGGACCGTCTGGCGCACGTCCTGGCGAGCCAGCACCACGACGGGGTCGTCGCCGAAGCCCTCGCGGAAGCGCTCCGTCGCCTTGAACTCCTCGGAGTCCTCGTCGACGAGCGTCTCGGTCCCCGCGTTCGTCTCGAGCTGCAGGGCGCCGAAAGCCCCGCCGACCGCGAGCACGAAAGTGATCGCGAGCGTCAGCCAGGGACGCCGCAGCGCCACCGCGGCGACGCGCTCGAAGATCTCTCCAGCCTTCACGAGACTCAGGTTAAGCAGCGGAGCTCAAGAAACGCCGGTCGGCGGCACCGGGCCGCCAACGGCGCTCAGTCCATCGCGAGAGGGCCTTTTACGTCCGCGTTGAGGAACTGGTTCACGAACTCGTTCCGCGAATGGAACAGCTCGTCCGAGGGGCCGCTCTCGACGATCCGGCCCTTCCACAGCACCGCGATGAAGTCGGCGATGCGGCGCGCGGTGCCGAGGTCGTGGCTGATCACCATGTAGCAGCCGCCGTTCTCCTCGTGGACCTCGCGGATCAGCTCGCAGAGCAGCGCCGTGCGCACCGGGTCGAGGCCCGAGTCGGGCTCGTCGAACATGACGATCGCGGGATCGAGCACAAGCGCTCTCGCGAAGCCGGCGCGTTTGCGCATGCCTCCCGACAGCTCGTTCGGCATCTTGTAGGCGGCTTCGGTCAGGCCGACCTCGCTGAGCCGGGTGTTGACGATGTTTTCGATCTCGTCCTCGGACTTGTCGGTGTGCTGGCGGAGCGGGAAGCAGGTGTTGTCGAACACGTTCATCGAGCCGAACAGCGCACCGTCCTGGAACAGCAGGCCGAACTTCTTGCGGACCTCGAAGAGCTCGTCGTCGGACATCGCCGGGATCGACTCGCCGTGCACGAGCACGTCGCCCGCGTCTGGGTAGAGCAGGCCGACGATGTGCTTGATCAGCACCGACTTGCCGGTTCCGGACGGCCCGAGGACCATCGAGATCATGTTGTCGGGCAGGCCGAGGTTGACGCCGTTCAGGATGCGCGTGCGGCCGAACTGCTTGACGAGGTCGATGATCTCGATCGCGTCCTCGCCGCCGTGGTCGCGCTTCTCGCCCGTGTGCCACTTGTAGGGCTGGGGGTCGTCCGCCTCGACGCCGGGCAGCACGTAGTCGCGGTTGCCGAAGTCCTCGTTGGGGTCCATCCCCTGGGACTCGAGCGGATCCGTGGGCTGCTCCCTCTCGTCCGCTGCGCGCGAGCGCGTCGGCTCCGCCTCCGGTTCGCTGTCGTTGCGCTCTGCCAACTTCGCCTCCTCGGTTCCTACGGGGTCTTTCCTGACGGCATGGCCGTCAGCCGCCTATCGGCGCTCTCGGGTTCGCCCCCCAGAAGATCAGGGTTCCCATCATTCCGATGATGTGGACTAAGACGATGTTCAAGACCATCGACTTCGCTGTCGCGGTGCCCACTCCGACCGGCCCGCCCGAGGCGGTGTAGCCGTAATAGCAGCCGACAAGAACGATGACCGTGGCCATCGCCATGCCCTTGATCAGGCTGAATAAGAGGTCGGGTGGGTTCTGGAACATCCAGAAGATCAGGAAGTAGCCGCCCGAGCTGACGTCGCCGATCTGCTCGACGACCGCGAGCCAGCTGGCGAAGTACATGATCCCGATGCCGGCCAGGTACATGAAGGGGAAGGCGATCCAGGCGGCGAGCAGGCGGGTCGCGGCGAGGAACGTGACGGGCGGGACGCCCATGACCTCGAGCGCGTCGATCTCGTCCGAGATCCGCATCGCGCCGACCTCGGCCACGATCCCGGTCCCGACCTTGGCCGAGAGCATGTAGCCGAAGGCATAGGGCATGAGCTCGCGCAGGTCGCACCAGGCGGCGAAAACACCGGCGTAGGCCGGGGCGCCCTGGGCCCGCAGCAGGTAGGCGCCCTCGATGCCGCAGGTGAGACCGAGGAAGAAGACGAGGCCCCAGATCACCAGGGCCGAGCCCAGGATCAGGATCCCGGTCTGGCGCAGCGCCTCACCGAAGAACTGGAAGACGCGGCCCGAGTAGACGAGGCCCATGACGCGCACCGAGAAGCCGAAGATCTCGCCCGCCGAGTTGAGCCAGCCGCGCGGGACGGCCGTCCAGGAACCCACTACTCCCGTCCTCCGTATCCCAGGGGGCTCATTTAATGACCTGCAGCTCGGGGTGGGTTGCGAGCAGCGTCTGCGTGAAGACGTAGTTGATCGCGAACACGCCGAGGAAGGAGATGACGACAGCCTCGTTGACCGCGCGGCCGACGCCCTCGGCGCCTCCGGACGCAGTCATCCCCTTGTAGGAGCAGACGATCGCTATGACGGCGCCGAACAGGGTCGTCTTCAGGACCGACCCCCAGAGGTCCGTGGTGGACGCGTTGTTGAAGAGCGTGGCGAAGAACCCTCCGAGCGGCTCGTTGTAGAGGAGGGTCGCGCCGATGCCGCCGACGATGCCGAAGATCAGCGCGTAGATGTCCATCAGCCCGGTGATCAGCATCAGGGCGAGGAAGCGCGGCACGACAAGGTTCTTGATCGGATCGACGCCCAGGACCTGGAGGGCGTCCAGCTCCTCGCGGATCTTGCGGGCGCCGAGGTCGGCGGTGATCGCGGTGCCGGCGACTCCGGCGACGACGACCGCGGTGACGAAGGGTGCGAACTCGCGGACGGACGCGAGGACGAAAAAGCCGCCGAGGCGGTCGAGGGCTCCGAACAGCGAGAGGAAGTTGGCGGCCTGAAGGCCGGGGGCTCCGAAACCGAAGGCCAGGGTGGAGATCATCATCGGGAACCAGCAGAGCTGGAGGGCGAACAGGAACTGCCCGATGAACTCGCCTCCGTACGGATACGGGGGCCGGACGGCGGAGATCATCGTCTTCGCGGTCAGGATCATCATGTCCCCGACCTGCTCGAAGAGCGACTTCGCGGGCAGGAACGCCCTATCCGCTACAGACCTGACCATTTCCCTCCTCCAGCCGCGCGTACCGCGGCACACGGGAAAGATTATGCGATCGACCCGATGGGCGCCACCCGCAAGTGCATCTGAGGGCCGCATCTGCAAGTAGGGTGCGTGGTATGTTGCCCGCGCTTTTGGAGGAGAGCGCCTCGACACCCCGCCGATCGCGGGTGCGCGATCGCCTTGGACTCGGGGTTGTCGTCGCGCTCAGCACCGCAGGCCTTGTCGCTTGCGGCGGAGGCGAGCGCCAGGACGAGTCCGAGGCGGAGGGCGAGTACCCCGTCGAGATCGTCAGCGCCGAGTTCCCCGCGCAGCAGCGCCTCGCCCAGACGTCCGAGCTCGTCCTGGAGGTCAGAAACGCCGGCGAGGAAACGATCCCCGACCTCGCCGTCACGGTCTTCACGGCACCCGACGCCGTCGTCGACGTAGGGCCCGAGGAGGCTGAGTCCTCCGACGACGCCGGCGAGACCGCGATCGGCACCGACGGCGAGGAGATCCCCGAGGGCGACCTCGACGCCGCGGTGGACCAGGCCCTTCAGGAGGAGCTCGACCAGGCCGCTGCAGAGGATGACGGCGAGGACACCGACGCCGCCGAAGAGGAGGCGGCCTCCGACGAGCCGCGCTCCGAGGCCGCCGGCGCCTTCTCCGTGCTCTCCGAGCAGGAGGGCCTCGCGATCCCCTCGCGGCCGGTCTGGATCCTCGAGCAGGGCTATCCCAAGCAGGCCGAGGCACCCCCGACGACTCCGCCCGGCGGCGAGATCGTCGGCGGCAGCGGCGCAGAGGCCGCGCAGACCAACACCTTCAGCTTCGGCGCGCTCGAGCCCGACGACAGCTTCAGCCTCGTCTGGCAGGTGACCCCGGTCCAGGCCGGCGAGTACACCGTCCGCTACCGCCTCGCCGCGGGCCTTCAGGGCAACGCGGTCGCCGTCAACGAGGACGGCAGCGTCCCCGAGGGCGAGTTCGTCGTCGTCATCGACGACGCCCCGCCGCAGACCCGCGTCGACGACAACGGCAAGGTCGTGCCGATCAAGCCCGATGACTTGATCGGTCAGGCGGGCAGCGACGACCAGCAGTCCGAGCTCCAGCCCTAGCGCCCTTCTTTAGGGGCGCATCAGCTCGATCCCTAGTGTTTGCGGGGTGAGCAGGGCTCGAGGGATCCTCATCGCAGCGGCAGTCGCAGCCGCGCTGGTCCTCGCCGCGTGCGGGGATGATTCCGACTCTCCCGAGACGCAGGCCGAGGTGACCGAGACCGCGGCCGGCGAGACGACCGCCGACGCCGGCGGCAAGCCGCGGCTGGAGAAGCTCGGCGACTTCAACCAACCGGTCTTCGTGGCGCAGCCCCCGGGCTCCGAGGACCTCTACGTGGTCGAGAAGGAGGGCACCGTGCAGCGCGTGTCCGCCGGCGGCGAGACGGCGGCTGCGCTCGACATCAGCGGCGAGATCTCGGCCGAGGGCGAGCAGGGCCTGCTCTCGATCGCGTTCGACCCCGACGCCGCCTCTCGCCTTCTCTACGCCTACTTCACCGACTCCGAGGGCGACCAGCGCGTCGTCGAGTTCGCGCTCGCCGACGACGGCTCGATCGACCCCGCGACCCGGCGCGAGGTGCTGAAGATGGACGACTTCGCCTCGAACCACAATGGCGGCCTGCTGATGTTCGGCCCCGACGACCTCCTCTATATAGGGACCGGCGACGGGGGCATCGCCGACGACCCCGAGCGAAACGGCCAGAACCTGGAGTCGCTGCTCGGCAAGATCCTGCGAATCGACCCGCACGAGGCCGGGGGCCAGCCGTACACGCCGAAGGGAGCGCCGTCGCTCGCCGGGCAGGGCGCGCCTGAGGTCTACGCCTACGGCCTCCGCAACCCCTGGCGCTACAGCTTCGACCGCGAGACCGGCGCGCTCTCGATCGGCGACGTCGGCCAGAACTCGCTCGAGGAGGTGGACTACGTCGCCGCCGATCAGGCCGCCGGCGCCAACTTCGGCTGGTCGGCCTTCGAGGGCGACGAGCGCTTCAACGACGACCAGGAGGCCCCCGGCGCCGTGCCGCCGGTCCTCACCTACGGCCGCGACGCGGGCTGCTCGATCACCGGGGGCTACGTGGTCCGCGATCCGGCGCTCGCCTCGTTGGAGGGGCGCTACCTCTACGGCGACTTCTGCGAGGGCGAGCTTCGGAGCTTCGACCCCGTCAAGGGCGCGGCAACCGAAGACGCGGGAACCGGGCTGCAGGTCCCCTCGCTCAGTTCCTTCGCAGAGGACAACCAGGGCCGGATCTACGCAACTTCACTCGACGGTCCGGTGTTCCGTCTCGTGCAATGACCCTTCGTTCCTCACTGCTCGCCCTCGCGGCGGCCCTCGGGCTGGCAGCGTTCGCCGCGCCAGCGGCCCAGGCGGCCCCTCCGATCGGCGACGGATTCGGCGGCTTCTCGCTGACCCAGGTCGGCGACTTCGAGCGCCCGATCCACGCCGATGACGCGCCGGGGACCAAGGGCAACCTCTACGTCGCCGAGCAGGAGGGCGTGATCAAGGTGCTGAGCGGGACGACCGTCCTGCCGACCCCCTTCCTCGACATCCGCGACATCGTCAAGTGCTGCGGCGAGGAGGGCCTGCTCTCGATCGCCTTCCACCCGAAGTACCGCAAGAACCGCCTCTTCTACGTCTACTTCACGAACGCGACGGGGGACAACGTGGTGATGGAGTTCAAGCGCAAGAAGAAGCGCAAGTTCGTCGCCCTGCCCTCGAGCGGCCGCCAGGTCCTCTACCTCTCCCATCCCACCAACTCCAACCACAACGGCGGCCAGATCCGCTTCGGCCCCGACGGCTTCCTCTACATAGCGACGGGCGACGGCGGCTCGGGAGGCGACCCGCCCAACAACGCACAGAACACCGAGAGCCTGCTCGGGAAGATGCTGCGGATCGACCCGCGGAAGCAATGCAACAAGGTGATGCGCGTCCGAGCAAAGCGCCCCGGCAAGCCCTCCAAGCGGGTCTGCGTCCGCAAAGCGGGGTTCAGGCCCTACGGAGTTCCGACGGACAACCCCTACGTCGGCACCGCCGGCCTCGACGAGATCTATTCCATCGGCCTGCGCAACCCCTTCCGCTTCTCGTTCGACGCGATCTCGGGCGCGCTCGTCCTCGGCGACGTCGGCCAGGGCTGCATCGAGGAGGTCGACTACCTACCGAACGGAGCAGCGCGAGGTGCGAACTTCGGCTGGTCGCGCTTCGAGGGAACACACGTCTTCAACGCCGGACGCACGGCGCCGAACCCCACCTTCCCGATCCACCAGTACGACAACGCCAACGCCGGCGGTGCGTGCCCGAACCTGAACAACGGGTTCGAGGGGGTCTCGGTGATCGCCGGCTACGTGGTCCGCGACGAGCGGCTGACCCACCAGTACGGGCGCCTGCTCTACACCGACGTCGCCAACGACCAGATCCGCACGCTGGTCCCGTTCGCCGGCGGGGCGCTCGACGAGCGCTACTCGGGCGTCCAGCTTCCCGGCAACGGCACGCCCTTCGCCTTCGCCGAGGGGTTCGGTAACCAGCTCTTCGTGGTCTCCGGCGCCGGCCCGGTATTCAGAATGGACCCGTCGTGAGCCAGAGCCTGCCTATTCGCGCGCGCCTCCTGGCCGCGCTCTGCGCGCTGCTCGCGTGTTTCGCAGCGTCCGTATGGGTCGCCGAGGCCGCCGACGCAAAGGTCAAGCTGAAGCGCGTCGGGCGCTACGACAACCCTGTCTACGTCGACTCCGCGCCTGGGGTGAAGGGGATCTTCGTGGTCGAGCAGCCGGGGCGAATCGTCCTCGACGGGCCGGGCAAGCGCTCGACCTTCCTCGACATCCGCGGCCAGGTCCTGTTCGGCGGCGAGCAGGGGCTCCTCTCGGTCGCCTTCCCCCCCGATTACGCCCAGAGCGGCCTCTTCTATGTCTACTACGTGACCGACGGCGGCGATCTGGCGATCGAGGAGTACCGCCGCGCGACCCCGAAGCGGGCTGACCCCGCCAGCGCCCGCCGCCTCGTCACGGTCAACCATCCTGGCCAGTCCAATCACAACGGCGGCCAGCTGCAGTTCGGCCCCGACGGCTTCCTCTACGCCGGGACCGGCGACGGCGGCGGCGCGGGCGACCCCGACAACTCGGCCCAGGACCCGGGGAGCCAGCTCGGCAAGCTGCTGCGCATCAACCCGAACCCGGGCGGAACGCCCTCGACGGCCATCTACGCGAGCGGCCTGCGCAACCCGTTCCGCTTCTCGTTCGACACCACGTCGGCGAACCAGCCGCGGATCATCATCGGCGACGTCGGCCAGGACAACTTCGAGGAGGTCGACTACGAGGCGGTCAGCGACCTCCCGGGCGCCAACTTCGGCTGGAACGACTTCGAGGGCTTCGCCCCCTTCGGCGGCGCCAACCCTCCCGGCCCCTCGCGCCACGACAAGCCGATCAAGGTCTTCAGCCTGGCCGGCCCGCCGTGCGCGCTGATCGGCGGCTTCGTCGTCCGCGACCGCAGACTCGGGGGCCTGCGCGGGCGCTACGTCTACGGCGACTTCTGCACCGGCAAGCTGCGCAGCTTCGTCCCGCGGCTCTCTCGCGCCGGGGGCGACAAGGCGCTCGGCCTGCGAGTCGAGAGCCTCTCTTCCTTCGGTGAGGGGCCCGGCGCGTCGCTGTACGCCACCTCCCTGAACGGCGCGGTCCTGCGCTTCGTCGCCAAGAAGAAGCGCGCCAAGAAGCGCTAGAAAGCGCTTCACCATCGTCACCCGCCGCAGAATCGAGACCGTCATCGCTGCGCTGCTCGCGGTGGCGACCGGCGTGATCGGAATCAGCGCCCGCGGCGACCGCGACGACGTCTTCGGCCCGAAGTTCCTGACCCTGCAGAAGATCGGGCGCTTTGATCAGCCGGTCCACCTCTCACAGCCCCCCGGCGTCGACTCGCCGCTCTTCGTCGTCGAGCGGCCGGGCACGGTGCGGGTGATCGACGACGGGACGATCGCCCGCAAGCCGTTCCTGAACCTGCGCCGCGAGGTCTCCGACGACGGAAAGGGTGGCGAGCAGGGCCTGCTCTCGATCGCGTTCCCGCCCGACTACGCCGCAAGCGGCCTCTTCTACGTCGCCTACACCGACAACCGCGACGCCCTGCGCGTGGTCGAGTTCTCGCGCCGCGAGGGCGACCCGCTGCGCGCCGCCAAGAAGAGCGGCCGCCAGGTGCTGCGGATCCCCCAGCCGACGACCAAGCACCACGGCGGCCTGCTGCTGTTCGGCCCCGACAAGAGCCTCTACATCGGCTCCGGCGACGGGGGGCCGTCCGGCGACCCGAACGACGTCTCCCAGAACAAGCGCTCCCTGCTCGGCAAGATCCTGCGCATCGATCCCGAGGCGCCCGCGCCGCGGCCGCCGAAGGCCCCCGCGGCCGCTAAGAAGGGCAAGGGCAAGCCGAAACCGCAACCGACGTACACGATCCCCAAGGACAACCCGCTCGTCGGCCGCCCCGGCCGCGACGAGATCTTCGCCTACGGACTGCGGAACCCCTGGCGCTTCTCCTTCGACCGCGGCCCGCTCGGGGACCTGATCACGATCGGCGACGTCGGCGACGAGCGCTTCGAGGAGATCAACATCCTTCCCCTCGCGAAGGCGAGGGGCGCCAACTTCGGCTGGTCGGCGTTCGAGGGCCCGGCGCGCTTCAAGCGCGGCCTCAAGAAGTCACGCACCGTGCAGCCCGTCTACTCCTACCCCCAAAACCGCCGCTGCTCGGTCGTCGGCGGCTACATCGTCCGCGACCCGCGCCTCTCCCGCATCCAGGGCACCGAGATCGTCGGCCGCTACATCTTCGGAGACTTCTGCTCGCAGCGCCTGTTCGCGTTCACCCCGCGCCCCGACAAGGTCGGCCGCGAGCGCAGCTTCCGGTTCAGGATCCCAGGGGTCACCTCGTTCGCCGAGGACCGAAACGGCCGCATCTACGTCCTCACCTACGACGGCCCGATCTACCGACTCGACGCCGACCGCAAGAAGATCGAGGCCGAGGACTGAGCGTCACAGGAGGCGGCCTGATCGGGGCCGCCTTTCCTTCGGCTTGACATATTCTTATATAGGTATATATTGCCCGCCATGGCAAGAGCAGCGACGACAGCAGATGCGTTCAATGCGGTGGCCGAGCCACGCCGGCGGCAGATCCTGGATCTGCTCGCGGGCGGGGAGCGTCCCGTCAACGACATCGTCGGTCTGCTCGGCCTCGGCCAGCCCCAGGTCTCCAAGCACCTCAAGGTGCTGAGGGAGGTCGGCCTGGTGAATGCACGCCAGGAAGGGCGACAGCGGGTGTACCGGCTGAATGGCCGGTCGCTGAAGCCCATCCACGACTGGGTCAAGAACTACGAGCAGACGTGGAACGAGCGGTTCGAGGCGATGGATGACGTGCTGGAAGAACTCAAAGGAAAGGAAGAAGGAGATGACGACGATGACAAGTAGCGGCTCGGCAGTGGTGACGCTCCCCGAGGACAACCAGATCCTGATCACGCGGGAGTTCGCGGCGCCGAAGGAGCTGGTCTGGAAGGCGTGGACCACGCCCGAGCTGATCAAGCAGTGGTGGGGCGGCAAGCGGGGCGACGTGACCTCGGTCGACGTCGACCTGCAGGTAGGCGGCAGCTGGCGCTACGTGATGGTTGCTAACGGCGGCATGGAAGTCGCCTTCCACGGCAGCTACAGCGAGATCGTGCCGAACGAGCGCATGGTCTCGACCGAGGTGTTCGAGATGCCCGGCGTCCCCGCCGAAGAGATGGAGGCGGCGGCGTCGACCAACACGCTGACCCTCACCGAGTCGAACGGGCGCACCACCCTCACGGTGCTCGTCGAGCACGTGAAGCCCGAGCACCGCGACGCGCACATCGAGTCCGGGATGGAAGGCGGCATGCAGGAGTCGATGGACGCCCTCGAGCAGGTCGCGATCTCACTCGCCTGACCCGCTCGCTGCGCCGAACGGACCGCCGGGGCCCTCCCGGCGGTCCGTCGCGCGCCGTCGCTATTCCGACAGCCCGGCGGCTTCGAGGGCTTCGGCGCGGTCGACGTAGTCGTGCATCCAAATCACCTTGCTGTCTTTGAACTCGACCACCCAATTGATGGGCATTTCGGTCTCCGCTCCGCTCGCCCTCCCACGCCCGCTGACGCTCCCGATCACGACGATGCGCTCACCGAGGTCACGAATCTCCGAGTACCCGAGCTGCAGCTCGGCGAGGACCTCGTGAATTTCTCGCACGCCGTCGCGAATGCCCGCGTGTCCCCGGTGAACCGACTCTTCCCCGCCGAACATCACCTGGGTCAAGGCGTGCCATTCCACCTCTGGGTCAAACGCCTCCAGGAACGCGTCGAGGTCCCGGCGGTTGTAGGCGGCAACGGCGCGCTCGAAAACCTCAACGTTCTCTTGCGACATCTCCTGCCAAGTATCTCGCGGAACGTGCTGTACCGAAGTGCACCGAGCGGCTAGCGCGGTAGCGCCGGGGCCAGGATCCGGTACGCCTTGATGCCCAGGCCGAGGCGTTCGCGGTCTTCGGTGACGGCGGGGTCGAGGCCCGTCAGCTCTCGAATGCGGTCGAGGCGGTAGGCGACGGTGTGGCGGTGGGCGTATATGGCGCGGGCGGTGGCGTTCATGTTGCAGTCGCTGGCTAGGTACTCCTCAAGGGTGCCGAGCAGCTCCGAGCGGTACTGGGTGTCGTAGCGGACGATCGGCTCGACGGTGTCCTCGTAGAAGCTTCGGACCTCCTGCGGGTCGGAGATGAGCGCTCGGAAGAGCAGGCGATAGACGCCGCTTGCGGCGATGCCGTCCTCGAGTGCCTCAGCGATGCGGGGCTCGCGGGTGATGACGTCCAGGACCAGCTCGGCCTCGCGGATCGCGCGGTGGAGCTCGGCGGGGTCCGGATAGAAGGACGAGACGGCGGCTGGGCCGTGGTTGCGAAGGCGGGCGACGATGCGGGCAGCGAGCTCGAGCGTGCGCTCGGGGGCGTCGTCGCCGCCGCGCGCCGGCAGGATCGCGTACAGGCGGCCATCGGCGAGCTCGGCGATCGAACCCTCGTACTCGCTCTCGACCAGGGCCGAGGCGTGGCTCGGGCTGGTCGACTGGATCTCGGCGACGAGCGTCAGGGCGCCGCGGCTCAGATCGCATCCGAGCTTCGCGGCCTTGGCGGTGGCGTCATCGGCCTCGAGAGGATGGCTTCGGAGCTCTGAGATGAGGCTGCCGCGCAGCTTTCGCTCGGCCTCCTCGCGCGCGTCTGTGACGGCTACCTCGGCGAGAACCGCCAGGGCCGCGGCGCGCAGCACCTCGTTGGTGTCGACGGGGACTTCGGGACCGTCCTCCGCCCCGGCGAGCAGCAGCACCACCCCGACGCGCTCGCCGCTCGCGATGACGGCCTCCTCGCCGAAGATCGGGAGCGGCGGGTCGGCCTCGGCGTCGGCGACCCTGGCGAGCGCGTACTCGGCGAGGCCGTTCAGCTCTCCCCCGCCCGGCGCCCGGGCCGAGAGGCCGCGGGCGGGGAGCACGATCGCCACCGGCACCCCGGCCTCGGCGGCCGCCAGCTCCGCGACGCCCGCCAGGCCCTCGCCTTCGAGCACGGCTTCGAGCATCCTGGTGCTCAGCTCTCGCAACATCCCTCCTCTGGAAAGCAACGGCCGGGGGCGGCTCGACTAGCCCGCCCCCGGCCACGCTTCACGGTTGCACCTGGCCTACGCGGGGGCTGCTTCTCCCTCGTGGGCCTGGAGCACGGTCTCGCCCTCCTCGCCGGTGCGGATGCGAATCGCCTCCTCCACCGCCAGGACGAAGATCTTCCCGTCGCCGACATCGCCCGTACGGGCGTGCTTGAGGATCGTCTCCACGACGAGCCCCTTGTCCTTCTCTTCGACGACGACCTCGATCTTCAACTTCGGCCGTACATTGACCGTCAGGGTCGAGCCTCGGTAGGTCTCCACCACGCCCTTCTGGCGGCCGGAGCCCTTGACCTCGCTGATCGTCAAGGAGGGGAACCCCTTGTCGAGCAGCTCGGCCCTGATCGGCTCGAACGCCTCGTGGCGGATGTATGCCTCGATCTTCTTCATGTGGCTCAATCCCTTCCTTATGCCTCGCTGGGCGCAGGCCGGACAGAAGCTCCGGCGTTCGCTGCAGCGGTCGGGGACGTGGAGGCTCCGGGGAACTCACCCTGGGGGATGAACTGCTCCGGGTAGCCGTACATGCCGTGCTCGGCGATGTCGAGCCCAGCCTCTTCCTCGTCGTCCGTGACGCGAAGGCCGTAGACCTTCTTGATCACGTAGAACGTGGCGAACGACGCTGCGAACACGAACGCGAACGCAACCGTCACTCCGAGCGCCTGGGCACCGAACTGCTCGAACGCCTCGAGGTTGAAGCTGCCCCCGACGTCGTTCAGTCCCTTACCGAGCAGACCGCTCGCGTAGAGGAATCCGCCGATGAACGCGCCGTCGTCATTCGTGACGCCGAACGCGTTGTACTCAGCGAGTCGCGGCGCCGTGAATATGCCGCACGACAGCGTTCCCCAGATACCCGCCAGGCCGTGCGCCGACAGGGCGCCGACCGGGTCATCGATCAACTTGTCGATGGCCGGGATCGCGAGCACGACGAGCACGCCGGCCACTGCACCGA
The DNA here is from genome assembly GCA_963820665.1 of uncultured Solirubrobacterales bacterium. Lineage (GTDB taxonomy): Bacteria > Actinomycetota > Thermoleophilia > Solirubrobacterales > 70-9 > CAVUAT01. The sequence continues at coordinate 817,923 of CAWGAL010000004.1, forward strand.
TGAACGGTGCGGCCCACGCCTCGACGTAGCCGGAGGGTGCCGTGATCGCAACCAGTGCCGCGATCGCGCCGTTTCCGACCATGCCGATGTCGAGCGTCTTCTGGGTGATCCGGCTCGTTATCGCCGCCGTGATCACTCCCGCCGCACAAGCGAGCTGGGTGACCAACGCGATTTCAGCGAAACGGCCGTCCAGCGCGCCCAGCGTAGACCCGGGGTTGAACCCGAACCAGCCGAGCCAAAGGATCAGCACCCCGAGACCGAACATGGGCATGTTGTGCCCAGGAATCGGCCGGGGCTTGCCATCGCCGCCGTACTTGCCCTTGCGAGCGCCCAGCAGCAGCAGCACGGCCAGGCCGCCGGTCGCACCGATTAGGTGGACCGCCGTCGAGCCGGCGAAGTCCTGCATGCCGATGTTCGCCTGCAGCCAGCCACCGCCGAACACCCAGTGGGCGCCGATCGGGTAGATGAGAGCGGCGAAGATGATCGCGTAGATGATGTAGACGCCGAACTTGATTCGTTCGAGCGTCGTCCCCCACACGATCGCCAGCGACACGGCGCAGAACGTGAACTGGAAGAACCACTTGGCCTCCACAGTCGCGCTCGACAGCCCCATCACCGGGAACGCCTCGAGCGGGTCACCGAAGTCCTGCAGGAAGAACCCGGTGTCGCCGATCAATGGGTTGCCGCCCGCGGTGTCGCCACCGAACGCGAATGCGAACCCCACCGCCCAGAAGGCGAGCGCCGCGATCGAGAAGTTGATCAGGATCTTCGGCACCAGAGTTCCAGCGTTCTTCCCCCTGGAGAACCCGGTCTCCAGCAGCAGGAAACCCGCCTGCATGAACATCACGAGGAACCCCGCGATCATCACCCACAGGGTGTTGATCGCCGGACCGTCGAGAAGCACGCCGGACTCGCTGTCGATGATGTCCGCCAGGGCCATCTGCGGCGCGGCGAGCGATGCCACCATGCCGACAGGCAGGGCCCACAGCAGCTTCTTTCTCATTGCCAGTCCCTTCGTTTCATTGCCCACCGACACGTCTTGGCCCGGGGGTCGCGTTTATGGAACGCCATCAACGTAAGGACGCGCGGGCCGACTTCCCTTAGACCGCTGTCGGAAAAACGACTCCACCGTTTCTCCAACCGGTCGAGCGGTCTCGGAAAACCCCGGCAACGTGCGGAAATCGAGGTCCGTGTGCCAATTCGCACTACATGGACCGGAGGTCCGATCGCGGCTGCCCGATTCTCGACACCGTTGATCTGGAATGGGCCGGCGGGTAGGCGGAGGATGGGTCAATGGAGCGACTCTCACCTCTCGACGCGTCGTTCCTGCGAGTGGAGTCGCCGAGCCGAGAGGCTCGAACGCCTGCTGCCCCAAGCGCTCGCCCGGGTCGAGGCCGCGGTGGTCGCCGCTCGCCCACGCCTGGGGCAGCGACTGGCTGCACGGCCAGCCTGAGCGGGGGCCGGTATGGTGGCCCCCGCACAAGCGAACGCAGCGAGGGGAGCCACAATGGCCATCGGCATCGGCAGGAAGCACGAGGAGCAGTCGAACGGCTCCGCCACCGCGTCGTCCAACGGAGCGACCTTCGAGGTCCGAAAGCCGGCCGACGACACCGTCATCACGACGCTTCCCGTTGACGGGCCCGACCGCGTCGCCGAGGTCGTATCGCGCGTGCGAGCCAACCAGCCCGCGTGGGAGGCCCTCGGCAACAAGGGCCGCGCCCAATGGCTGTACAAACTTCGCGACTGGCTCCTCGACCACCAGGACCAGATCGCGGACACGATGCAGGCAGAGACCGGCAAGGTCCGCGGAGAGTCCGGCGGCGAGACGGTCTACCTCGCCGACCTCATCAACTACTACGGCAAGAAGGCCGAGAAGTTCATCGGCGATGAGAAGGTCGCCGCGCACTCGCCGCTGATGAAGGCGAAGCGCCTCAGGGTCCAGTACCGCCCCTACCCCGTGGTCGGCGTGATCAGCCCGTGGAACTTTCCCCTGATCCTCTCGCTCGGCGACGCGCTCCCCGCGCTGCAGGCGGGGGCCGCCGTCGTGATCAAGCCGTCGGAGATCACCCCGATGGGCATCGCCGAGATCGTCGAGGCGTGGAAGCGCGAGATCGGTGGCCCCGACGTGCTCGACGTAGTCCAGGGGATGGGCGAGACGGGCTCGGCCCTGGTCGACGAGGTCGACTACGTGCAGTTCACGGGCTCCGACCGCACCGCCAAGAAGGTTCTCGCCCGCGCCGCCGAGACGCTGACCCCCGTCAGCGCAGAGCTCGGCGGCAAGGATCCGATGATCGTGCTCGGGAGCGCCGACATCCAGAAGGCGGCCAACGCCGCGACCTGGGGCTCGTTCGCCAACACGGGCCAGGTCTGCATGTCGGTCGAGCGGCTCTACGTCGAGGAGCCCGTCTACGACGAGTTCCTGGCCAAGTTCACCGCCGAGGTGAACGACCTGAAGCAGGGCATGGACGGCCGCGAGTACGGGAAGGACGTCGGCGCGATGACGTTCCCGCCCCAGACGAAGATCGTCGAGGACCACGTCGCGGATGCCCGCGAGCAGGGCGCGACGATCGTCACCGGCGGCGAGCGCCTCGAGAGCCAGAGCGGCGGGGACTGGTACCCGCCGACCGTGATCACCGAAGTCGACCACTCGATGAAGGTGATGGTCGACGAGACCTTCGGCCCCGTCGTCGGCGTGATGAAGGTGCGTGACGCCGACGAGGCGGTCCGCCTCGCCAACGACACGCGCTACGGGCTCTCCGCCTACGTCTTCGGCGAGACCGCCGAGGCCGAGGCCGTCGCCCGCCGGCTCGAGGTCGGCGCCGCCTGCGTCAACGACGTGCTGGTCAACTTCCTCGCCTGCGACGTCCCGATGGGCGGGTGGAAGGACTCCGGCATCGGGTTCCGCCACGGCGAGTACGGGATCAAGAAGTTCGTGCGACCCGAGTCCCTGGTGATCACCCGCCGCGGGCTCGGCGCCAAGCGCGAGGCCCTCTACTTCCCCTACACCGCAAAGCGCCGCAACCAGCTGAGCAAGATCGCGACGTTCTTCAACGCTCGCGGCCTGAAGCGGCGCCTCGGCAGGTAGAACGCTGTGGCCGGCGCGGGGGTCCAGTACCTCGCGCTGCTGCGCGGGATAAACGTCGGCGGCAAGAACCCGGTGAAGATGGAAGACCTGCGCCAGACCTTCGAGGGGATGGGCTTCGCGGACGTGGCGACCTACATCAACAGCGGCAACGTCCTCTTTCGCGCGCCCCGAAAGAAGGGAGGCGAGCTCGGCGCGAAGATCGAGAGAGCGCTGAAGAAGCGCTTCGGCATTGACCTGAAGGTGGTTGTCGTGACCGAGTCGCAGCTGCGCGCCGTCGTCGAGGCGGCCCCCGGTGCCCGCAAGTTCGGCACGGACGAGATGAGGAGCGACGTGATCTTCCTGCGGAAGCCGCTGACACCGGCGAAGGCGTTCGGCGTCGTCGAGCTGAAGGACGGCGTGGACCGGGCGTGGAAAGGCAAGGGCGTCCTCTACTTCTCTCGCCTCGCGGCACGGGCGACGAGCAGCCGCATGAGCAAGATCGTCGGCACGCCCGAATACCAGGACATGACGATCCGCAGCTGGTCGACGACGACGAAGCTCCTGGCGCTGATGGACTCGCGGGCCTGAGGCGGCCCCGGGGCGGCTCGCCAGCCGCCCCAGGACCTGCACTGGCTTCTCCGGTCTAGCTTCGCGGCACGACGCAGCGGAACGGCCGTGCCGTGTTGACCCCCAGCGCGACCGAGACGGTGCCGTTGTCGGAGACCGCGCCGTACTGCCCGTCGATCTGCTCGGCTCCCATGTTGTCGGTGCTGCCGTTGGTGCCGAGGTCGATCCCCGGAGACTGGCGGATCGCGTTCAGCTCAGCCGAAAGCGGCAGCCGACCACCCGCTGCCCCGCAGGCCAGAGTCGCGTTGAACCAGGTCGCCGCCGCGCGCGCGCTCGTCTCGAAGCACTCGCCCAACAGCAGCGACGTCCCGGCGGGGCACGGACCGAGCTTGTTGGTCGTAACCGCACCCGCAGCAAGCTTGCCGGCCGTGACGGCACCCGGGCCGAGCTTGCCCTCGGTGACAGAGCCCTTGGCGAGCTTCGGCTCGGTCACCGCCGCGTTCTTGATCGTCTTCGTCTTGACGCTTCCCGCGTTCAATTTCACCTTGGCGGCATACGCCGTCGTGCCGAGCGCGACGCACAACGACGCGATCGCGACCACCATCGCAGCCGACGGCATCCGCCGGTTCAGTCGTTCCCTCATGGGATTCCCTTCCCTCGTGGACTTGACCCCGGGCTGTTCCCAGGCGTGCGCTACCTTAAAAGACGTCCATCCAGAGCGACCGAGGGGCCCGGACCCGAGACGTCGCAGCAACCGGCCGAGATCCCAGGATCGAGGTGAGGTGCTACCGCCGGGATCGATGGAGGTGAAATTCTTTTCGTATGAGCAAGGCAGAACGTGACTACCTAGCCGCGATTCGCGAGCGCGTGGTCGTCTTCGACGGCGGCATGGGCGCGACCCTGGAGGAGTTCGAGCTGACCGCCGAGGACTACGGCGGCCTCAAGGGCAAGTGCCACGAAGCGCTCGTGCTGAACCGCCCCGACGTGATCGAGGGCGTCCACGCCTCGATGATCGAGGCGGGCGCCGAGGTGCTCGAGACCGACACCTTCCAGGGCAGCCGGATCAAGCTCGACGAGTGGGGGCTCGGCGAGCACGTGCTCGAGATCAACCGGAAGGCCGCCGAGATCGCGCGCAAGGCCGCGGGCGAAGACCGCTTCGTCGCGGGATCGATCGGGCCGACGGGTTTCCTGCCCGCGTCGGACGACCCGACGCTCGGCGACATCAGCTTCGGCAAGCTGGTCGAGGTCTTCGACGAGCAGGCCGGCGCCCTGATCGAGGGTGGCGCGGACCTGCTGATCATCGAGACGCAGCAGGACATCCTCGAGACCAAGGCCGCGATCTTCGGCGCGCGCGAGGCCTTCAAGCGCACGGGCGTGACCCTGCCCATCCAGGCGAGCCTGTTCTTGCTGAAGGAGTCGGGGACGATGCTGCTCGGCACCGACGTGCCGGCGCTGATGACGACGCTCGTCGCCCTCGAGGTCGACGTGCTCGGGCTCAACTGCTCGACCGGGCCCGGGGACATGCGCGACGCAATCCGCTACCTCGGAGAGAACTCGCCGCTGCCGCTGCACTGCATCCCTAACGCGGGCATTCCCCACCAGGGGCCCGACGGCGAGACGATCTTCCCCGAGGAGCCCGGACCGCTGGCCGAGACACTCGGCGAATACGTCGAGCGCTACGGCGTCGGCATCGTCGGCGGCTGCTGCGGGACGACCCCCGAGCACATAAAGGCGATCGTCGAGCGGGTCGACGGGCGCGTCCCTCCGCGAGCGCCCCTCGCCCGGCCCGATCCAGGTCAGCTCGATGATCACCGCCGCCCCGCTCGTGCAGGAGCCGCGCCCGACGCTGGTCGGCGAGCGCGTCAACTCGCAGGGCTCGCGCAAGGCGAAGGAGCTGCTGCTCGCCGACGACTACGACGGGCTGCTGCAGATCGCCGAGGACCAGGTCTCGGGCGGCGCCCACGTGCTGGACGTCTGCGTGGCGTTGACCGAGCGCCAGGACGAGGACGAGCAGATGAGCGAGGTCGTCGAGCGCATCTCGCTCACCCAGCCCGCGCCGATCCAGATCGACTCGACCGAGCCCGACGTGATCGAGGCTGCGCTCGAGCACATCCCCGGCCGCGCGATCGTCAACTCGGTCAACCTCGAGGCCGGCCGCGACAAGCTCGACCGCGTCGCCCCCCTCGCCAAGGCCCACGGCGCCGCCCTGATCGCGCTGACCATCGACGAGGTCGGGATGGCGAAGACCGGCGAGCGCAAGCTCGAGATCGCGAAGCGGATCACCGAGCTCGTCTGCGACGAGCACGGCCTCGACCCCGAGGCTCTGATCTTCGACGCGCTCACCTTCACGCTGACCACGGGCGACGAGGAGTGGCGGCCCTCGGCCGTCGAGACCATCGAGGGCATCCGCCAGATCAAGGCCGAGATCCCGGGCGTGAAGACCAGCCTCGGCGTCTCCAACGTCTCGTTCGGCATCTCGCCCGCGGCGCGGGCGGTCCTCAACTCGGTCTTCCTCCATCACTGCGTCGAGGCGGGCCTCGACCTGGCGATGGTCAACCCGAACCACATCACCCCCTACGCCGAGATTCCCGATTACGAGCGAGAGCTCACCGACGACCTCGTCTTCAACCGCTCCGAGGACGCTCTGGAGAAGTTCATCGAGCACTTCGAGTCCAAGGGCGAGGAAGCCGAGCAGGCGGCCGGCGACCCGACCGAGGGCATGGAGCCCGAGGAGGCCCTGCACTGGCAGATCCTGCACCGCAAGAAGGAGGGGGTCGAGGACTGGATCGATAGGTCCGTCGAGAAGATCGGCGCCGTTCCCACTCTCAACACCGTCCTGCTGCCGGCGATGAAGGAGGTCGGCGACAAGTTCGGCGCCGGCGAGCTGATCCTGCCCTTCGTGCTGCAGTCGGCGACCGTGATGAAGAAGGCCGTCGCCCGGCTCGAGAACTACCTCGAGCGCATCGAGGGCCACAGCAAGGGCAAGGTCGTGATCGCGACCGTGTTCGGCGACGTGCACGACATCGGCAAGTCGCTCGTCAACACGATCCTGACCAACAACGGCTACACGGTGGTCGATCTGGGCAAGCAGGTCCCGATCGACACGATCGTCAACTCGGCGATCGAGGAGAAGGCCGACGCCATCGGCCTCTCGGCCCTGCTCGTCTCGACCTCGAAGCAGATGCCGGCCGCCGTCCAGGAGCTGCATTCCAAGAAGCTCGACTTCCCGGTGCTGATCGGCGGCGCCGCGATCAACCGCGACTTCGGCCGTCGCATCCTCTACCCCGGCGGCAAGGACTCCGACGAGATCTACGAGCCGGGCGTCTTCTACTGCAAGGACGCCTTCGTCGGCCTCGACACGATGGACGAGCTGGTCGACCCCGAGCGCCACGAGGCCCTCGTGCAGAAGATCCGCGAGGAGGCACAGACGCTGCGCGACAAGGTCGAGAAGCCCGACGACGGGCCGCCGACCACCGACGACAGTGTTCGCTCTGCGATCCGCACCGACGTCCGCATCCCCGAGCCGCCGTTCTGGGGCGCGCGCGAGATGCGATGTCGACCTCGCCGACGTCTACCCCTATCTCGACCGCCACGTGCTGTTCAAGCTGCACTGGGGCGGGCGCGGCAAGAAGGGCGAGGAGTGGCGCCAGATCGTCGAGGGCCACAACGGCGACGAGGGCTTCGCGCCGAAGCTCGAGCGCATGTGGCGCGAGCAGGACTACCTGAACCCGAGGGTGCGGCTCGGCTACTTTCCGGCCGCCGCTGACGGGAACGAGCTCGTGGTCTTCGACCCCGACGACCCCGAGCGCGAGCTCGAGCGGCTCGTGTTCCCGCGCCAGCCGAAGCACGACCGCATCTGCCTCGCCGACTACTACCGGCCGATCGACTCGGGCGAGAAGGACGTCGTCGCGCTCCAGGGAGTGACGGTCGGCCCCGAGGTCACCGAGGTGATGGCGCGCCTGGAGGCCGACGGCGAGTTCGCCGAGCAGCTCTTCACGCACGGGATCGGCGTCCAGGCCGCCGAGGGCCTGGCCGAGTGGCTGCACGCCGAGGTCGCGAAGCGGACTCGAGATCGACCCCGACCAGGGCCGCCGCTACTCCTGGGGCTACCCAGCCTGCCCAGACCAGGCCGAGCACGAGAAGGTCTGGCGCCTACTGGACCTCGAGCAGATCGGGATGACCCTGAGCGACGGCTACGCCGTGCTGCCCGAGCAATCGACGGTCGCGATCATCGCTCACCACCCCCAGGCCACCTACTTCGGCATGAAGTCGGGCTTCGTCCCCGAGGACAAGGCCCCCGACGAGCTGATCGCCGGCACGGACCGAGGCGGCGATCTTCCTCCCGAGGACGATCCCTCCGAAGACTCCGCCGACGACGCCGTCCGCGTGTCTTAGGCCGCGCTAGCGTCAGCCGCGTGGAGCCGATCGTCGAGCACAACCCGACCCTGGCCGGGTTCAAGACGCGGGCGCTCGAGCTCGAGGGCAAAGGGCCGACGCTGATCCTGATCCACGGCTACGCCGACAGCGCCGACACCTGGCGCCTGCTGCTCGACCGGCTGCGAGAGCAGGGGCGCGCGGCGGTCGCTCTCGACCTTCCGGGCTTCGGAACCGCTGACCGCCTCGATCGCGATGCGCCGATCCTGCCCCAGCACGACGCCTTCCTGGATGCGGCGATCGATCGCTGGGCCGGCGAGTCGACCGACGGCCGCGTGGTGATCGCCGGCAACTCCCTCGGCGGCACCGCTGCGCTTCGCGCGGCAGAGCGCGACCAGGATGGCCACATCGCGGGGATCGTCCCGATCGCCCCCGCCGGGCTCGACACGCCGACGTGGTTCACGGCGATCCAGGGAGCTCCGCTGGTTCGGGCGATGCTGCGGTCGCCGGTCCCGGTGCCTGAGCGCACGGTTCGTCGCGCGGTCGGGAGCACCTACAAGGTGCTCGCCTTCGCCAGCCCGCGCAAGGCGGACGAGGCCGTGGTCGGCGCCTTCACCACCCACATCGGCACACAGCGCGACGTCGTCCGGTTGATCGCGACCGGCAAGCGCCTGCTGCCCGAGATCAAGGCGCCGTTTAGCTTCGCGAGGGTGTCGTGCCCGGTCATGCTCGTCTGGGGCGAGCGCGACCGCATGGTCTCTTCATCCGGTGCGGAGCAGGTGCTCGCCGGCATCCCCGGCACCCAGGTCGAGCTGCTTCCCCGCTGCGGGCACTGCCCGCAGATCGAGGAGCCCGACCGCCTGGCGGAGCTGCTCGCCGCGTTCTGTGAGGCCGGCTAGCCGCTGACTCCGGTCGCGGTGCGCTCGCGCTCTGCGTCGTTGTCGGTCGAGCGCCTCGGCGGGTGCGGCTGCAGGCGGGCCGGCGCGGCCGTCAGGGCGCGCAGGCGCATGTCCTTCCAGGTGACGCCCTCGCGCACCAGCGCGGGGAGCCCGAGGACGACGGCCGTCGCGATCTCGACCGCCTGCAGGACGACGCCGTAGGCCAGCGCGTCGGCGTAGGAGATGTCGAACCCGCCCGTTGAGGACGCTGATCACCGCGAGCTGGAAGATCCCGATGTTCGACGGCGTCACCGGTACGACGGCGGTCACGTTGACCGCGAACAGGACCGCGGCGGCGGCACCGATGCCGACCTGGTGGTCGAGCCCCAGAGCCGCGAAGAGCGCCCAGCAGGAGACACAGCTGCAGGAACCAGGCCCCGAGCTGGGTCACGGTGGCGAGCGGGCCGTACTTGGGATCGCGGAAGACAGTCAGGCCGCTGCGCGCCTGCTTCAGCGCCTTTCGGATCGCAGCGAGAACTCGTCCGATGCGGCCCTCGCCCTCGACCTTCACAACGCTCGGCGCGAGCAGCACGGCGATCAGCAGCAGCAGTGGAGCCATCGACACGAGGAAGAGCTTCTGGGTGTTCGCCTGGAACAGGTCGGTCGTGCTGACGATGATCACGCCCAGCATCACCAGGGCGAGGATGTTGATCGCGGTCTGAGCGACCAGCGTGCCGCCGAGCACGGCGACGGTCTCGCGCATACGGCCGAGGCGCCGCGCCAGCACCATCGCCCTCGCGGGCTCGCCGAGGCGCGCCGGCAGCGTCGCCGACATCAGGACGCCGATCATCGTCGCCGAGGTGACGTCGCGGCGGCGCACAGGCCTGCCCGGCAGCGCCGAGCGGACGATCGCCGTCCAAGAGGCGGCGCGGAAGAAGAGCGAGACGATCATCAGGCCGAACGCGATCACGCAGCCAGGTCAGGTCGGAGCCGGACGATGCTATGGGCGACGTCGCGCGACCCCGATGCGGCGCGCGGCGAGCACCGTGAGCCCGATGCCGACGATGGCAGCGATGCCGAGGCCGATCCGGCGAACCGCGGCCCGGCGCTTGCTGCCCGTCTCGATCACCGGGTCGAAGGACTCGAGCTTCTGGGCCGGGATTCGCGGGCTGCCGTCAAGCGGGATCAAGCCCAGGCGCCGGCCCGCTGCCTCGGTCCGGCTGATCGGAGCGCGGTCGGGCGACATCGCGCGCTCGTAGACCTCGGTCACCTCCTCTGCGACCCGCGGCCAGGCGTAGCGCTCGGCGCTGATCCGGCCCTCGGCCCCCATCGCCATGCGCCGCTCGGGCTCGTGCCACAGCAACTGAAGCTCCTCGGCCAGGGCCTGCGGGTTCGCCGGCGGGACCAGGACCCCGTCGACGCCGTCGGTGATCACGTCGCTGTAGCCCGCGATTCGCGACGCGACCGGCGGGGTGCCAGAGGCCATCGCCTCGATCAGGACCATGCCGAAGCTCTCGCCGGCGAGCGACGGCGCGACCAGCACGTCGGCCTCCCCGAGCGAGCGCCAAAGGACGCCGTGCGAGACCTTGCCGAGCACGTCGATCCGCTCGGCAGACCTCGGGGTCCGGCGATGCGGCGCTCGACCTCCTCGGGGTCGGCGCCCACCACGGTGAGGCGGGTCGGGACGTGCTCGAGCAGGGCCTCGTAGGCCGAGAGCAGGATCGGCAGGCCCTTGCGCTCCTCGGCGCGCCCGACGAACAGCAGGCGCAGGTGGTCGGCAGGCGGCTTCGGGCCCCGGTAGGCCGCGGCGATGTCGACTCCGTTCGGGACGATCGTGTACTCGCCCCCGAACCAGCGCCGCGCCGTCCACTCCGCCGCCCTGGAGACGGCGATCCGGGCCGAGAGCTGATTGAAGAGGCGGCGCGCGCCGAGCAGGCTCGCGGTGTGGTTCGGGAAGGCGTTGGTCGCGTACGCGTGGAAGGTCCCGACGACGGGCGCCCCGCGGAACGTGTTGGCGTCCCAGGAGATCAGAGGCGCAGGGGGCTCGTGCACGTGGATGACGTCGTAGTTGCCGGTGCGCAGCTCGCGGCGCATCCGGACCAGACCGTCAGGGAAGGGGACGATGTTCGAGACGGCGCCGTTGGCGCCGATGCCGATCGTGCGCCCGAGCGGCACAAGCCAGTCGGGCTGGTCGCGGACCTCGGCGGAAGCTCGGGCGTGCAGGCGGCGCGAGAGCTTGTCGGGCGGGTCCCACGGCGCGAGCACGCGAACGTGGTCGCCTCGCGCCAGGAACTGCTCGGCGAGCGCCTCTACGTGCCTGTTCACGCCCCCCTGGTAGGTCCAGGAGTAGGGCGAAACGAGGGCGATGCGCATCGAATCAGGGTAACGGCTCAGGCATGACCCGCCCGATGCCTCGAGTACGCGAACGAGACGATGCCGAGCAGCGCGATCGTCCCGATCGTGAGGAACGTGGCGCCCGAATCGTTGGCGACGACGCCGAGCAGAACGGCCCCGACGGCACCGATCATCCCCGCCCGCGCGAGCTCGACGTCGGCGAGCCAGGACGCGATCCGCCGCCTGAAGACGAGCCCGACCCCGACCATCACGACCGCGAACCAGAAGAGGGGCTGGCCGGTCGCCCTGCCGAGGCTGCTCGCCGACAGCCGCAGCCGGCGCTCGGCGACGTCGCCGAGCTCCTCGGCTCCTCCGGCGTCGAAGACCGAGCGGCTCAGGTGCGCGTCGCCGCCGAACACGAGGTCGAGCGCAGCGAGCAGCGCGAGGCCGGCGAGCGGGGCCGCGATCACGATCACGATCGTCTTCCGCCCCTTGAGCGCGCCGGGAATCGCGAGCGCCGCGAACGCCGCGCCCGCGGGGAACACGATCGCGGCGCCGACGTCGGCGCCGAAGCGCCCCGCGGCGAAGATCGCCGCGAACAAGATGCCGGCGCCGAGGAACGAGATCACGGCCGTTCGCAGCGACGGCCTCGCGTCGTAGCGCTCGGCGGCCGCGACGAGAGCCGCCCCGACCCCGACCGGGATCAGCACCGAGAGCATCGATTCGAGCTCGTTGCCGATCCCGAAGAAGCGCACGCCGAGCCCCGGGTTGGGGCCGAGCAGCGACTGCGCGGTGAGTGGGGATCCCACGATCACGTCGAGCGTGTACGCGCCGACGGTGACCGCACAAGCCGCCGCAAGAGCCGCCCAGCCGCGAAGCGCCCACAGCGTCAGCGCGGCGGCGAGGGGCGCCCCGAGCCCGACGATCACCCGTTCCACGTCCTCGGCCGGCTGCACCGCGGCGCCGACGAGCAGCATCGCGGGCAGGTACACGGTCGAGAGCCCGAGGAGGCCGAAGGCGAGCGAGCGAGCGCGCCCGCGCGTCAGCAGCGAGGCGATCGCCGCGAGCGCGAACCAGATCATCAGGTTGTCGACGATCACCGGGCTGCGCCGCCCCGAGACGATCCGCATGCGCGCGCCGCGGTCGGCGACCGCCGCGACGTCGACGTCGCCCTCGGCCTCGATCGCGCGGCCGTTCATCTCGTCGGGGACCGCGAGGCCGATAGCGCTCGATGATCGTCGGCGCGATGTCGGTGGCGAGCACGAACCCGAACGCCCTGGTCGTGTCGGAGGTCAGGTTGCCGTCGTAGCCGCGCCCGGCGATCCCGATGGCGAGGGTGTCGCGCTCTGGCGGCGGCGCGCGCTCCATCGCGATCAGCAGGTCGTCGCCCTGAAGGCGCGATCGACCAGGGCGGGGAGCTCCTCGACGGTCGCGGGCACCACCGAGAGGCCGGGGCAGCGGGTCTTCAGGCACTCGAGCGGCTCGGTTCGAGGGATGACGCCTTCGCGGTCGACGGCGATGAGCGGCAGGGGTGATCAGGTAGGAGTCGGCGCTGACGGGAATCCCGGCGTCGCCCAGCGTCGAGCCGAGCAGGCCGGGGACGATGTTCGCCGGAGCGCCCTCTGCGCGCTCGACGATCTGATCCCAGTCCTCGACCCTGTCGCCGCCGAGCGGACCACGACGGGTAGATCGTCGTCGTACAGCGAGGTGAAGAGCCTGTTGCCGGCGCTGATGTCGAGGTAGGTCTGGTTCGAGGTGACCGTCGACAGGCCCGCGCTCATCAGCCCGGGCGAGAGCCCGTCGACGGTGCCGAGGTCCTCGGGCTCGGTCCCGTGCGGAAGGATCGCGACGGTCACGCTCTGCGCCGCGGCGGGCGACGCCAAGGCGCACGCCAGCGCCCCGGCCGCGATCGCCGCGGTGACTAGTCTTCTTCCCGTGCCCGAGCGCACCTTCGTCAAGTTCACGTTCTTCAAGGTCGATCCCGCGTGGCGGCGGCGCAGCGCTTCCGAGCGCGCCCGCGACAAGGCCGAGTTCCTGGCGGCCTGCGACGACTTCGCCGAGGACCGTTCGCTGCGAGCGTACTCCACGGTCGGGACCCGAGGCGATACGGACCTGCTCGTGCTGAGCCAGAGCCCGGTGCTCGAGGACCTGCACACCTTCCACGTCGTGCTCGGCCAGAGCGGCCTCGCCCGCTGGTCGACGACCCCCTACTCCTACCTCGCGATGACGAAGCCCTCGCCCTACTCCGAGGAGTCGACCCGCCAGGAGATCGCGGTCTCCGACCGCAAGTACCTGTTCGTCTACCCGTTCGAGAAGAAGCGGGAGTGGTACCTGCTCTCTCTCGAGGAGCGGCGCCGGATCATGACCAGCCACATCGAGGTCGGCCGCCGCTACCCCGAGATCTCGATCAACACGACCTACTCCTTCGGACTCGACGACCAGGAGTTCGTCGTCTCGTTCGAGGCCGACGAGCCGGGCGATTTCCTCGACCTCGTGCAGGAGCTCCGCGGGACCGAGTCGAGCGCCTACACGCTGCGCGACACCCCGATCTTCACCTGCGTCTCGATGTCGCTCGGGCGGGCGCTGGACGCACTCGACGGCACCGCCGCCACGGCGGTTTCGCCAGCCTGACCTCCGGGTAGTCCTGTCATACAATCGAATAGTTGTGTTCTAGGACTAAGTGCTAGGGTCGTCCTCTTTCAACGGCCCAGCCCCAAGGAGGATTCGAGATGAAGCTCCCCGACGTCGTTTCGCCCGCCGACTGGCAGCGCTCCAACGACGAACAGGTCGAGAAGGAGAAGCAGGCGATGCGCGCCCGCGACGCCGTTTCCGCCGCCCGGCGCCGGCTTCCCATGGTCGCGTTCAACGACGACTACGAGTTCGAGGGCCCCGACGGGAAGGCGAGCCTGCTCGACCTCTTCGAGGGCCGCACGCAGCTGATCCTCTACAGCTTCTACTTCACCCCAGGCGACGAGGAGCCGTGCTCGGGCTGCTCGATGTTCACCGACAACCTCGGCCACCCCGACGGCCTCAAGCACCTGCACGACCGCGACGCGACGTTCGCAACGATCTCGCTCGCCACGCAGGAGCAGATCGAGCCGATGAAGAAGCGCCTCGGCTGGCGGCATCCCTGGTACACCGATTCCAACCGCGAATACAGCACTCGCAGCAACACGCTCGAGTCCTTTCGCCTCAGCGTCTTCCTGCGCGACGGCGCGGACGTCTACCGCACCTACACGACGCAGGGCCGCGGAGTCGAGGCCCTTAGCGGGGCCGCGATGACCGATCTGCTCCCGCTCGGGCGCCAGGAGGCGTGGGAGGACTCACCCGACGGTTGGCCGCAGCAGCCTCCCTATACGTGGGGCGCCCTGCACGACTCATACGGGCCGGAGCCCACGGCGCCGAGCTTCGGCAAGCCGCTAGAAGCGCTGCCGCGCCTCGTCTGCGAGGAGGAGTGGGATTCGAATCGGGAGAAGCTGCTCGTCGAAGAAAAGCAGGCGACCCGCGAGCGTGACGCGCTGGCCGCCGAGCGCCGCCGCCGGCCGATGGAGCGAATCGAGAAGGCTTACCGCTTCGACGGTCCGAACGGCACCGCCTCCCTGCTCGACCTTTTCGACGGCCGCCGCCAGCTCATCCTCTACCACTTCATGCTGGAGCCCGGGTCCGAGGACCCCTGCCCCGGCTGTTCGATGTTCACCGACTCCGTCGGGCACCTCGCTCACCTGAACCAGCGCGACACGACGATGTCCTGGGTCTCGCTCGCGCCCCGCGACGAGATCGAGCGGGTGCGGGAGAGGATGGGCTGGGACATCCCCTGGTACTCATCGGCCGGCAGCGACTTCAACGCCGACTTCGGCCGCACCACGCCGAACGGCGAGATGTTCGGCCTCAGCGTCTTCGTCCGCGAGGGCGACGACATCTATCGCAGCTACTTCACCTCCAACCGCGGCGTCGACGGCGTCGGCTCGACCTGGACGCTGCTCGACCTGACTCCGCTCGGGCGCCAGGAGGACTGGGAGGACAGCCCCGAGGATTACCCGCAGACCCCGCGCTACGAGTGGTGGCAGCTGCACGACGACTATGAGCCGGAGCCCGCCGCGAGCCGATGAGTTCGGCCGCCGTCGCGGGTTACACGGGTACGACAACGACCAAGAAAGGACGAAGCCATGAGTCTCAGCAATTACGAGGTGGGCGCCGTGCTGGCGACCGCCGACATCGATAGGCGCGAAGGACTTCTACGAGAACAAGCTGAAGCTGGAGATCCTCTCCGACAACACTCCCGAGCGGCCCCGTCAGCTACAAGGGAGCGGGACGGCACCGGGTTCAGCGTCTACCTCTCACCCGACCACGCCGGCAAGGCGACCGCGACGATGGCCGGTTGGGCGGTCGACGACCTCGAGTCCGTCGTCGACGAGCTGATCTCGAACGGCGTCACGTTCGAGCAGTACGGCGAGGACGACGGCCCCGGCTCGACCGACGAGAAGGGCATCATCGAGTTCGACGGCGGCAAGGTCGCGTTCTTCCGCGACCCCGACGGCAACACGCACGCGCTGAACCAGTTCGACTGAGCCGCTGGGCGGCGGGCGGGGAGAGGCGGCCTTCAGGCTACCCTCCTGCTCGCTTGCTCGGAAGCGAACAGACACCCCTCCGCGTCGCCATCGTCGGCTCCGGCCCGGCCGGTTTCTACACGGCGGAGCACCTGATGAAGCCCGATGAGAGCGTCGTCGAGGTCGACATGTACGACCGCCTCCCGACCCCCTTCGGCCTCGTGCGCGCGGGCGTCGCGCCCGACCACCCGAAGATCAAGTCGGTGATCCGCGTCTACGAGAAGACGGCCGCCAGACCGGGCTTCCGCTTCTTCGGAAACGTCGAGATCGGCCGCGACATCTCGGTCGCCGAGCTGCGCGAGCGCTACCACGCGGTCGTCTTCGCCTACGGCACCGCCACCGACCGAAAGCTCGGCATTCCCGGCGAGGAGCTGCCCGGCAGCTACTCGGCCACCGAGTTCGTCAACTGGTACAACGCCCACCCCGACTTCGCCTCCCGCGAGTTCGATCTCTCCCACGAGCGCGTCGTCGTGATCGGCAACGGCAACGTCGCGGCCGACGTCGCCCGGATGCTCGCCCTCCCGCGCGATGAGCTCGAGACCACCGACACCGCGGATCACGCGATCGAGGCGCTCGCCGCCTCCGGCGTGCGCGAGATCGTCGTGCTCGGCCGCCGCGGCCCCGCCCAGGCGGCGTTCACCAACCCCGAGGTCCGCGAGCTCGGCGAGATGACCCGCGCCGACATCGTGATCGACCCCGCCGACATGGACCTCGACCCCGCGAGCCGCGCCTGGGTCGACTCAGAGGACTGCGATCCGACCAACCGCCGAAACGTCGAGATCTTCACCGAGTTCTCAGGCCGGGCGCCCGAGGGCAAGGAGCAGCGGATCGTGCTGCGCTTCTGCTGCTCGCCGGTCGAGATCGTCGGCGAGGGCCGAGTCGAGGGCATCGTCGTCGGCCACAACGAGCTCACCGGGGAGGGCGGGCAGATCCGCGCCTCCGACAACGGCGAGCGCGAGACGATCGAATGCGGCCTCGTGCTGCGCTCGATCGGCTACCGCGGCGAGCCCCTCGACGACGGCATGCCCTTCGACCCGGGGCGCGGGCTCGTCCCGAACGAGGCCGGCCGCGTCAGCGACCCCTCGGGCGCCCAGGTCCCGGGCCTCTACGCGGTCGGGTGGATCAAGCGCGGCCCCTCCGGCGTGATCGGGACGAACAAGAAGGACGCCTCAGAGACCGTCGCGAGCGTGCTCGCCGACCTCGAGCTCCGGAGCGATCCCCGAACCGCCCGCCCTCGCAGCGGCCGAGGAGATCGAGGCGCTGCGTCGCCGAGCGAGCCCCCGACCACGTCACCTACGAGGGCTGGAGGGCGATCGACGCCGCCGAGGTCGCCGCCGGCGAGCCGCACGGCCGCCCGCGCGTCAAGTTCTGCTCGATCGAGGAGATGGTCGAGGCGGCGAGAACCACCGTCTCGGGCTGACCGGGTCGTGAGCGCTCCGCACGGCGACGAGCTGCGCGGGGCGGTGATCGGGTTCGGCCTCGCGGGCTCGGTCTTCCACGCGCCCCTGATCGCTTCGACCCCCGGCCTCACGGTGGCCACCGTCGTCACGGGGAACCCCGAGCGCGCCGCCGAAGCGCGGGCGAACCACCCCGATGCCGAGGTGGTGGCCGACGCCGGCGAGGTGTTCGAGGCGCCGCGACGAGCACGACTTCGTCGTAGTCGCGTCACCGAACCAGAGCCACGCACCGCTTGCGAGCCGCGCGATCGACGCCGGTCTGGCGGTCGTCGTCGACAAGCCGCTGGCGCCCGACGCAGTCGCGGCCCAGGACCTCGTCATCGACGCCGCCGAAGCGGGTGTTCTCCTCACCGTCTTCCTCAACCGCCGCTGGGACTCGGACCAGCTCACCATCGCCAAGCTGATCGCCGACGACGAGCTCGGCGGGATCACCCGCCACGAGAGCCGCTTCGAGCGGTGGCGGCCGACCCTCGCCGACGGCGGCGCGTGGCGCGAGGACACGCCGCCCGAGCTCGGCGGCGGCGTCCTGCTCGACCTCGGTCCTCACCTGGTCGACCAGGTCATCCAGCTGCACGGGCCGGTCGAGAGCGTCTACGCCGAGGTGGAGCATCGGCGCGGGGGAGCCGGCGACGACGACGCATTCCTGGCCCTGACCCACGAGTCAGATGTCGAATCGCACATCTGGGCCTCCCTCGTCGCGGCATCACCGGGGCCGCGCCGGCGCATCCTCGGCGAGGACGGCGCCTACGTCGTCGAGGAACTCGACTCGCAGGAGGCCGCGCTGCGCGAGGGACGGCTGCCCGGCGGAGGCCGATGGGGAGAGGAGCCGGAGGACGCGTGGGGAGAGCTGGTGACGTCGGCGGGCACGCGGTCTGTGCCCGCGCTGCCGGGTGACTGGCCCGCGTTCTACGCCGGGTTCGAACGCGCGCTCCGCGAGGGAGCGCCCCTCCCCGTGGACCCGGCGGAAGCTGTGGCCGGCCTGCGGGTGCTCGACGCCGCCCGCCGCAGCGCGGCGAGCGGCACAGTCGAGCGACCGCGGGACTAAGGCGCAGCTAGGTGAACTGAGCCTGCTGGCGCTGGCGCCTGGTCAGCGCGTCGATCGTGACGGCGATGAGCAGGACGCCGCCGGTGATCATGTACTTGACCGAGGACTCGAGGCCGAGCAGGTCCATCCCGTTCGAGATCGACCCGATGACGAGGGCGCCCAGGAGCGCCGCCCACACGGTGCCTCGCCCTCCGAAGAGGCTCACCCCCGCGATGACGGGGCCCGCGATCGCCAGCAGCAGCAGGTCGCCCGAACCGGACGCCTGGTTCACCGCGAGCAGGCGTGACGCCGCGAGGATGCCGCCCGCGGCCGCCATCGTCGAGGCGAGGGTGAACACGGCGATGCGAACGCCGTTGACGTTGATCCCCGCTCTGCGCGTGGCCTCGGCGTTGCCGCCGACCGAGTAGATGTGGCGCCCGAATGGGGTCTTCGTCAGGACGAAGGCGAAGATGCTGCAGAACCCGACGAGGATCAGCGGCGCGAGCGGGATGCCCCGGTTGTCGGCCAGCACGGCAACGGCCGCGAACGAACCGAGGCCTACCAGCACGGTGCGGACGATGAGCCCCGCCAGCGGCGGGTTGGGGAGCCCGGCCTGCGTGCGTCGGCGCCGGGACAGCACGCCGAACCCGAAGGTCCCGGCGGTCACGGCCGTGGCGAGGACCCAGCCGACGATCGGCTCGAAGAAGGTTCCGGCCAGATCGGTGATCGTGCTGTCTCCGAGATTGACGGTGCCGGTGTCGCCCAGCACGGCAAGCAGCGCGCCCTGCCACGCGAGCAGTCCCGCGAGCGTCACGACGAACGATGGGATTCCGACGTAGGTGACCATCACCCCGTTGAAGAGCCCGATCGCGGCGCCGACGAGGAGGCCGGCGAGGATCGCCAACTCGGGCGACCACCCCTCCTTGATGTTGAGCACGGCCATCACCGCGGCCGCGAGGCCGCTGACCGCGCCCACCGAGAGATCGATCTCGCCGAGCAGCAGACACGAGCACCACCCCGACCGAGATCGTCCCGACCGCCGCGATCTGCAGCGTCAGGTTCGTCAAGTTGATCGACGTCAGGAACCGGTCGTTGGCGATCTGGAAGATGGCCCAGATCACCACCAGAACGACGAGCACGCGAAGCGATCCCAGCTCGCCCCGGGCCACCTGGCCGAGCAGCCCCGGGCGCTTCTCCGAGTCCTCGAGCTCCTTCTCCTTCACCTTCGTGGTTGCAGCCTCCATCTCTCTCTCCTAACCAGTCTCGGTGTGGGCACCTGTGATCGCCCCGACTACGGCCTCACGGTTGGTGCTCTTGGCTTCGAAGCTCGCGGTATTTCGGCCGAGGCGCAGGACCACGATGCGGTCCGCCACCTCGAAGACATCCGCGAGGTTGTGGCTGATCACCACCACCCCCAGGTCGCGCTCGCGCAGGCGCTTGATCAGCTTGAGGACCTGCTCGGTCTGCGCGACGCCCAGCGCGGCGGTCGGCTCGTCCAGCAGGACGACCTTCGCGTCGCCGAGCAGCGACCGGGCGATCGCGACCGACTGCCGCTGGCCGCCCGACAGGCTTCCGACCTCGGTCCTGACGCTGCCGAGGGTCGTCACCGACAGCTCGTCGAGCAGCTTCAGCGTCTGCTGCTCCATGTGGGTCTCGTTCATCGCCGGGCCCGAGATCTCCTCGCGGCCCAGGAACAGGTTCGCGACCACGTCCAGGTTGTCGCACAGCGCGAGGTCCTGGAAGACGGTCGCGATGCCGAGCTTCACGGCCGCCTTCGGCGTGGGGACGCGAACCTGTTTCCCCTCGAAGAACATCTCGCCGCTGTCGGCCGGTTGCACACCGTCCATCGCCTTGATCAGCGTGGACTTGCCGGCGCCGTTGTCGCCGACCAGGGCGACCACTTCGCCCCGGTCGACCTCGAAATCGACGCCGCTCAGGGCCTGCACGGGCCCGAAGGCCTTGGTGACCCCGCGCAGCGCGAGGAGAGGCAGTGAGCCCTCTCCGTTGGTCTTGGTCGTGCTCACTGTGTCTCCTCTCCTCGCGCGTGCGTTACGGGGTTTGCTTTGACTTACTCGATGCCGGCGGTCTTGCAGGCCGCGGCGTAGTCGCCGACGCAGATGTCGGCGGCCGTCCAATAACCGTCCTTGATGACGGTGTCGTTGATGTTGTCGATGGTCACGGCGACCGGCTCCTCCAGCACGGACGGAATCGCCGCCGCGCCGTTGTCGGTCTCACCGTTGACCAGGCCCTCGGGCACCTCCTCGCCCTGGGCGAGCGCGGCGGCGAGCTTCGCCGCTGCGGCCGTCTCGAGCTTGGTCGCCTTGTAGACCGTCATGAACTGCTCGCCGACCAGGATGCGCTGGATCGCCTCCAGCTCTGCGTCCTGTCCGGTGACCGGAACGACCTTCGGGTCGACTCCCCCGCCCTTCATCGCCGCGATGGCTCCGCCGGCCGTGCCGTCGTTCATCGCGTAGACGCCGGTGAACCCATCGTTGCCGAGGGCGGTGATCGCCTGGTCCATCTCCTGCTGGGCCTTCTCGGGGAGCCAGTCAGGCGTGTCGTACTCCTTGGCGATCTCGACCCCGGCCTCGTCGAACTTCGACTGAGCGCCCTGGCCGAACAGCGTCGCGTTGTTGTCCGTCGGGGACCCGTTGATCTTCACGATCGGTCCCGTCGGGTTGCCGTCAGCGGCGAGCTTGTCAACGAGGGCCTGGCCCTGCAGCTCACCCACCTTGACGTTGTCGAACGACACGTAGTAGTCGATCGCGTCCGTGTCGGTGATCAGGCGGTCGTAGCTGATGACCGGAACGTCCTGGGCCTTGGCCTGGTCAGCCAGGCCGGCGGCGGACGCCGAGTCGACCGGGTCGAGGACCATCACATCGACGCCCTCGGTCAGGGCCGCCTCGACCTGCTGCTGCTGCTTGGCCGTGTCCTGGTCCGCATTGCTGTAGATCAGCTCGCAGTCGGGGCATTCCTCTGATAGGGCAGCCTCGAACTCCGGGCGGTCGTGTGCCTCGTACCTCGTCGTCTGCGACTCCGGCAGGAGCAGCGCAACCTTGCCGCCGCCGCCACCACTACTGCCGCTGGTATCGCCGCCTCCGTCATCGTCGTCATCGGCGCAGGCAACGGCGCCGAAGCCGAGCACGGCCACTGCGAAACCGATCGCCGTGGCGCGAGCCCATCTCGTGGGACCTTCCATCGAACAACTCCTCTCCTTGATTTCCACATCTTGCTTCTCTTGCGCTTCGCAAGCTTTGGCGCGCCGCATCATGCCGCCACCTCGCCGTGCACCGGTGGGCGCTCCACGAACCTGTCGCTCGAGTGCAGCACGAGCGCGAGGGCGCCCAGCAGCTCGGCGCGCTCGCCGAGGACGCCCGGGACTACCGCCGCCTGCTCGGCAGCGGACGGGATCGCCCAGCGCCCGATCGACTCGGCGATCGGCTCGGTGATCGCCTCGCCCGCGGCGCTCATCTCGCCGCCGACGATGACCAGGCTGGGGTTGATCAGGTTGCAGAGCCCCGCCGCGGCGATGCCGATCTCGCGCCCCGCCTCGCTGATCAGGCGCTTGGCCGCAGGATCCCCCTCCGCGGTGAGCTCGAGCAGGCGGCGGCTCGAGACCTCCTCGCCTCGGCTGTCGCCGAGCTGCTGCGCGATGGAGCGCGCCGAGGCGACGGTCTCGAGGCAGCCCCGGATTCCGCACCGGCAGATCTCGTCGCCGTGGCGGGCAGGGGTGTGCCCGATCTCGCCCGCCGTCCCGCCGGCGCCGCGATACAGGCGGCCGCGCAGCAACAGCCCGGCGCCGACGCCGGACGAAAGCTTGATGTAGACGAGCTCGGAGTGCTGCTGCCCGGCTCCCCAGACGAACTCGCCGAGAGCGCCGAGGTTCGCGTCGTTTTCGACCTGCACCGCGATCCCGAGGCGCTTCGTCATCTCCGTTGCTCCGTCGACGCCCGCCCAGCCGGGCAGGATGGACGAGGACCCGACGGCGCCGGTCGCCGTGTTGATCGGCCCGGGCAGGCCCATCCCGACGCCGAGAACGCGGTCGCGGTCGACACCCGCCTCGTCGAGCACCTCGCGGACGAGGGCGGCAGCCGCGTCGATCCCGTCCTCGGCGGACTGGTCGACGTCGAGCTCCCTTCCGGCCTCGGCCAGCACCTCGTGGGACAGGTCGGCGACGGCGACGCGGAGGTGGGTGTGGCCGAAATCGACGCCGATGGCGACGCCGGCCGAGCGATCGAGGGAGAGCAGCACGGGTGGCCTTCCTCCTTGGTCGCCATGGGCGACGCCGGTGGCGTCCTGCTGCTCGCTGACGAGCCCCGCTTCCATCAGGTCAGAGACGATGCTCGAGACGGTCGAGCGCGAGAGCCCCGTGAACCTCGCCGCGTCGGCCCTGCTGAGCGCGCCGTGCTCCCGGAACGCGTCGACGACACGCTGCCGATTGAGCTCGCGGAGGGAATGAAGAGATCCGGAATCAGGAGATTCCACCGCCGGGATTCATATGCGCTCTGGGGGGGCTTTGTCAAGAGTGCGGCATAACTTTGCGTGAAATCGCAGGACATTGTCGCTATTCCCAACAAACCCTCGTACAAACCCGGTAGGTGCCACGACCTAGAATGCGCCGCCATGGCCATCGCCGTCGACGAGGTCCGCCTGTTGATCGAAGCCGCCCTGCCGGGTGCGGAGGTCGAGGTGGTCGACGAGACCGGCACGTCCGACCACCTGCGCGCCACGGTGAAGGCCCCGCAGTTCGAGGGTCTCTCGCGCCTCGACCAGCATCGCCTCGTCAAGAAGGCATGCCAGGCCCGCTTCGACGACGGATCGATCCACGCACTCTCGATCAGTACGATGGTTCCCGATGCCTGAGCCAGAGCTGAAGGACAAGGTCGAAGAGCTGATCCGCGACCACGAGGTGCTCCTGTTCATGAAGGGCACCCCCGAGCAGCCGCGCTGCGGCTTCTCCATGCGGGTCGTCGGAGTGCTCGATTCGATGGGCGCCGAGTACGCCGCTCTCGACGTCCTCCCCGCCCTCGAGCCGCTGCGCGAGGCGACCGGCGAGATCTCCGACTGGCGCACCTTCCCCCAGCTCTACGTCAAGGGCGAGCTTGTCGGCGGCGCCGACATCGTCGAGGAGCTGGCCGACTCAGGCGAGCTCGCCGAGATGCTCGGAGCGACACCCGACGGCGCCTCCTCCGCTTCGCGTCCGGGGGCGGCTGATAGCGCGCCGGCCAGCGCCAAGCAGGAACTGCAGCAGGACGGCCCGTACCAGAGCGGGCCCATGAAGATCGAGAACACCTAGCGCCACGATGAGGGTGCTCCTGTGCGCAGCGGGGCGCTATCGCTCTCCTCGCGTTGCCGGTCGCCGGCTGCGGCGGCGACGAGCGACTCCTCGTCGGAGTCGACCGCCGAAAGCACGGCCGCCGAGACGACCGCGGCCGCCGGCGAGGCGTGCAACATCGACGGCCGCCAGCGCGACCTGGGCGCCTCCTACGTCACGTCCCTGGAGGTGAGCGGGGTCGATTGCGCTGCGGCGGAAAAGGTGGTCGAGGCTTACCACGCGTGCCGCCTGAACGACGGGCCCGAGGGCAAGTGCACCACCGCGGTCCAGGGCTACACGTGCACCGAGAGCGAGATCCAGGCCGCGCCCGGCATCCAGTACAACGCCACGGCGAACTGCGAGAACACCGACGGCGCGACGATCGTCAGCGCCTACACGCAGAACCTGTAGTGCGGAACGCCGGCTAGACGGCTGCTGCGGACTCGGCGGTGTCTTCCTTCACCTGGAAGGAGGAGCCGCAGCCGCAGGCGGCGACGACGTTCGGGTTGTTGACCGCGAAGCCGGCGCCCTGCAGGCCGTCGACCCAGTCCACCTCGGAGCCGAAGACGAACTGCATGCTCGTCTTGTCGACGACGACCGAGACGCCCTTCGACCTCGAAGCGGTGGTCGTCGTCCTTCGGCGCGTCGAAGGCGAGCGCGTACTGAAAGCCGGAGCAACCGCCGCCGCGAACCGCGACTCGCAGCGCCTGCTCGGCGCCGTTCTCCTGCCCGGACAGCAGCTCCTTGACCTTGACAGCGGCCTTGTCGGTCAGCGTGATGGGATCTGTGGTGTCAGTCATCGCTTCTAATTGTATAGCTACCGTAGCGCCAATCCAGATACTGCCTGATTCGCTTCGAATCGTGGATCACCTCGTCGCCGTCGACGAGCACCGGGACGCGATCCTGGCGCGTCAGCTCGGAGATCTCGGGGCGGTCGGCTCGTCGCAGCGCGACGCGCTCGGTGCCGTGCTCGACGCCATGACTGCTTCAGCGAGCGAGCGACCGCGCCGCACGGGCAGAGGAAGTTCGTGGGGGTGCGGCAGCGGTAAAGGACGCGACGCGGCTCTGACATCAGCGGCCGAAGGGGATCAGCTTTGCGGCGGCGCCCGCGACGCGCAGCCCGGCATCGGAGAGCCTGTGGCCCCGAGCCCTGGGCCCGAGCTGTTCGAGCTGGTCGCGGACCGTGTCCTCGAGGGTCTCCTCGTGCGGGCGCGGGACCCACCCGAGGCTCGCCGACGGCCTTCGCGTTGCAGTAGGTCCACCACTGCGTCGCCGAGCGGACCTCGTCGGCGTTGACCGGCGAGTGGATCGGGGTCAGCGCGAGCCCCTCGAGCGCGATCGAGGTGAGGGTGCCGCTGGCGCCGAATCGGTGGCGGCGGCACCCCGCCGATGCGGCTGAGGTCCGCGAACAGCCGCTGCAGGGTGAAGTTTCGCCCGGCGAGCAGGTAGCGCTCGCCCTCGTTGCCCGTCTCGTCGGCGAGCAGGTGCCCGGCTGCCACGTCTCGCACGTCGACGACGTTGAGCCCGCCGTCGACGTAGGCCGGAATGCGGCGCAGCAGCAGGCGGGTGACCAGCGCGTTCGACGTCCCGGTCGGGTCGTCGGGCCCGAGCACGAAGGCGGGGTTGACGATGACTACGGGCAGTCCGCGAGCGCCGACCTGCATCGCCACGTTCTCGGCGTCGTGCTTGGAGTTCACGTAAGAGATGCCGAGGTGGCCGATCTTGAACGGCTCGGTCTCGTCGATGGTCCCGTGGGGCGGCGCTGTGCCGACCGCCGAGCAGCTCGACGTGTGCACCACGCGGACGACGCCGGCCCGCAGCGCCTCCTCCATCACGTTGCGGGTGCCGCCGACGTTGACGTCGAAGACACGGTCGGTGTCACGCGCGCGCATCGACGTGGTGCCGGCGACGTTGAACACGCGCGAGACGCCATCCATCGCGCGGCGCACGGAATCGCGATCGGTGACGTCGCCCTCGGCGCGCTCCCACTCGAGGTCATCGAGGTGCGATGTGTCGCGGCCTACGCGAACGAGCAGCTTCAACTTGTCGCCGCGTGCGGCGAGATGCCTGACGAGGTGTGAGCCGATGAAGCCCGTCCCGCCCGTGACGAGCGTCTTAGCCATCGACGAATGATGGTAGAACGCTTACTTCGTGGCTGCCTCGCCTCGCACCTCGGTCGTCGCCGATACGACCTCATACCTCCAGCCTGAGCTGATGGAGCGCCACGACGTGCACCTGGTCAGCCTCTACGTCAGCCTCGAGGGGCGCCAGCAGCCCGAGTCCGAGCTGCTCGACGACCTCGACGGCTTCTACGAGCGGCTTCGCGCCTCCGACGAGACGGTGACCACCTCGCAGCCGTCGGTCGGCGACTTCATCGACGTCTACGAGCCGCTGCTCGCGGACGGAGGCGAGATCGTCTCGGTCCACATCTCGGCCGGCATCTCGGGCACCTACGAGTCCGCGATGCAGGCGCGGGGGCGCCTTCAGACTGAGGGGAAGGGCGGCGAGCGCATCCACCTCGTCGACTCGCGCACCGCGGCCGGCGGGATGGCGCTGGTGCTGTTCGCCGCCGCGAACGCCGTCACCGGCGGCGCGTCAGCCGAAGAGGCCGCGGCCAAGGCGGAGGAGGCGCGCCAGGCGCTGAAGATCTGGTTCGCCGTCGACACGCTCGAGTACCTGCGACGCGGCGGGCGCATCGGCGGCGCCGGAGCCTGGCTCGGCACGACGCTGAAGATCAAGCCGATCCTGACCTTCGAGGAAGAGGTGACGCCCGTCGAGCGGGTGAGAACGCGCTCCCGCTCGATCGAGAGGTTGATCAGCTACGCCGAACAGCGCCACCAAGACGGTGCGGACGGCTGGGTCGTGCAGCACATCCAGGACCCTGACGCCGCCGAGCGGATGGTCGAGGCCTGCACCCCGATCTTCGGCTGCGACCCGGTCGTCGTCTCCGAGATCGGGCCCGTGCTCGGAGCCCACGCGGGCCCCGGCCTGGTCGGCGTCGGCGCGACCACGCGCGCCTCGCTCAGTCTCCCAGCCGGCTAGCGGTTCCTGCGGCGGCGGCCGAAGGCGAGCGCCACGCCGGCCGCGAAGCCGACCACGGCCGCGCCGATCAGCAGTTCGCTGCGGTGCTTGCTGATCTGGCTCTTGAGGTCGGTCGCCTCGGTCCAGCGCACGCGCAGGGCGTCGACCGAGCGGGCGAGCTCGTTGCGCTGCGCGACGACGTCGTTTCGGATCTGGTCAGACGAGCGGGTGCCGGGCGGCGGCGTCGCGACGCGCCCGTTGGTGCTCCCGACGGTCGTGGTTGTTGCGGAAGCGCTTGCGTCCATCAGCTCTTGACCTCGCTTTCGAGTTGCGTCTTGATCTCCTTCGCCTGCTCGATCGCCATGTCGGGCGTCGGGGGCGAGGCCTTCTGCAAGGACTTGTACGCGATCAGCCCGCCGATCGCGGCGACGATGAGGAAGAACGCGGCCTCGACCAGGAACCCGGCCCAGACGCTGTCCTCGAAGAAGAGGTCGTTCAGAAGCCAGGCGATCCCGTGCATGATCATCACGAGGGCCGCGAGGACGAAGACGCCGGCTACGAGGGCGGTGACCCCGCCCTGGAGCAGGCGGTTGAGCTTCTCGGTGACCTCGGTCTTGGCGAGCTCGATCTCCTCGCGGACCAGGACCGTGGCCCGGTCGGAGATCTCGAAGACGAGCTCGCCCACGGTCATCTCCTCGGGCTCGCGCCCGGGGGCTGCCTTGACCGAACCCGACGCGGTCGGATCGTCCGGCGTCTCGCCCTCGGGGGGTGTTCCGTTGCTCTCGGCCATCTACTCCGGCGGCTCCTCGTTGAAGAGGCGCCGGTAGAGGAGGCCCGAGAACCTGTGCGCGGCCACCGTCGCCAAAGCGCCGGTCGCGGCGAGCATGCCCGCCCAGATGAGCCTTCTGATGATGTCGCTGTCCAGCATTGTCTCCTTGTCGAGGGCGCTACCCGGGATCAGAGGCGGAGTAAACCACCTCAGGCGCATCACCAGCGGGCAGGTCGGGGCGCTCGGCGTACCGAGCCCAGCGCTCGAAGAAGCCGCGATAGACGTTGTAGGTGAAGGTGGAGTCGATCGCCTCGAGGATCCCGTGGGCTCCAGCGGGCAAGATCCAGACCCGGACGTTGTCGTTGCCCGCGGCCGCGGCCTCGAGCATGCGGGCCTGGTCGACCTTGACGATGACGTCGTCCTCGGGGTGCAGGACCAGCAGCGGGACCTTGGCCTCGGCGACGCGGTCCACGCCGCGCGCGTGGCGCCAGATCACGTCGGCGTCGATCCCGTAGTAGGGCTCCGCGATCAGATCGAGCACCTCGACCATGGTCTCCACCGCCTCGGCCTCCTCGGGCCAGCGGCCGGATCGGACGCGCGAGACGAGCATCGCGTGGAAGCCCTTGTGCAGGGGGTAGCGCGGATGGCCCGGCTTGACGGGCTCCGATAGCCGCGTCCACACCGCGAGCGGGTCGGCGGGCGGCGAGACCGCGAGGATCCCGCCGTCGAGGTCGTTCTCGACGCCGTCGAGGTTGCATGCGTTGAGCACAGCGCTGCCGCCGAGCGAGATTCCGAGGGCGCCGACGCTGGTCGAACCGAGGCTCTTCATGTACCGCCCGAGGGCTGCGATGTCCTCGCCCTCCTTCCATCCGGCGGTCGACGGCGCGTGCGTCGTCAACTCGGTCATCCCGAAGCTGCGCAGGTCGAGGGCGGCCACGTTGAAGCCCCACTCGTAGTAGGCGCGAACAGCGATCTGGCGGACGTAGTCGAAGCGGCTCGAGCTGAAGAGCCCGTGCACCACGATCAGCGCCGGGCGCTCGGACTCCTGCAGCGCGATCGTCGCGGCGATCTTCTCGCCGTCGGCTCCCTCGAAGATGTTCTCGTCGAACTGCGCCGGGTAGCGGTAGCCGAGCACCGCCCCCTCGCGGGTCTGTGAGACGACGAAGGGCGAGACGTCGGCGAGGCCGCGCCTGAGCTCCGCCAGCGGGCTCGGGCGCAGGTGGTGCGAGAGGGCGCGCATCTCCTCCATCAGCGAGTCCATCGAGCGCGGGCGCTCGACCGCGACGGGCAGGGGGCGCTTCGAGCGGACCTCGAGGCGCTTCAGCAGGTCGCGGATGGGACCGCCGATCAGCTGCCCGAACAGCCATACCGGCAATGCGATGAGGCCGAAGACGACGTTGGCCGCCTTCGCCGAGCCGTGAAGCACCCTGTCCTGGCGGCGCGTTCGGCCGAGGCCCTCCCACATCTCAGCCGCCGGCCGCTCGCCGGGAGGAGAGGGCTGGGGCTCGCGGCTCGAGGCCGCCGCAGATCGTTTCCACCATCAGCCCCTTCGCCTGCTCGAAGTCGTCGTCGGACTGGGGCACGACCTCGAAGATCCAGCCCGTGAGGAGCTGCTCGATCGCACCGTAGAAGAGCATCGCCGCGAACTCGGGCGTGACGTCATCGCGGAACTCGCCGTCGGCCTGCGCGTCGGCGACGATCTTCGCGATCTGGTTGTAGGCCTCGCGGATCTCGGGCAGGTGCGTGCGGCCGAAGGAGTTCGCCGCTCGGGTGACCTCGACGATGATCACCTTCATCAGATCGGGGTCGTGGCGGTAGGACTCGATGATGAAGCCGGCCGCGGCCTCGAGCTTCTCGCGCGGTGAGCTGAGCTCGGTGTCGGCCTCGCGGATCGCGGCCAGCAGCAGCGACCAGCGCTCCGAGAAGACCTCGTTCAGCATCTGGTCCTTGGAGTCGAAGTAGTGGTAGACGAGGCCATAGGCGACCCCCGCCTCCTCCGCGATGTCGGAGACGCGGGCGCTGTGGAATCCCTGGCGTGCGAACACGACGACCGCCGCGTCCAGGATCGCGCGGCGCTTCTCGGCGGGCTTGCCGTTGGGCATCAGAGGACCTCCTGAGGCAGGCGGTACGCCGAGGGGCGACGGTTTCGAAGCGAGGGCAGGCTGTCGCGGGTCTTGTCCTGGGCCTCGAAGTCGAGCTCGGCCGCGACGAAGCACTCGGTGTCGGGTGCCTGCGCGAGGACGACGCCCCACGGGTCGACGATCATCGAGCGGCCGAAGCTGCGGTAATGCGGGGGCGCGTCGCCGATCTGCCCGGCCGCGACCACGAAGAGCTGGTTCTCGATCGCCCGTGCGCGCAGCAGCACCTCCCAGTGATCGCGGCCGGTCCGCTCGGTGAAGGCCGCGGGGACCGTGATCACGCGGGCGTCGCGCAGAGCGAGGGTCCGGTAGAGCTCGGGGAATCGAAGGTCGTAACAGATGGTCAGCCCGATCGGGATCCCCGCCGCGTCGGCGACGACCGGCTCGTCGCCCGGCGCCTCGGCGTCGGACTCGCGATAGGAGACGTCGTCGACGTCCACGTCGAACATGTGGATCTTGCGGTAGGAGGCGATGCTCGCCCCGTCGGGCCCGAAGATGACCGAGGTGTTGAAGAGCTTGGCCTCACCTTCGACCGTCTCGGGGACGCTGCCCGCGACGAGGTGGATGCCGAGCTCGCCCGCCCAGGCCGCTGCCGCGGTCAGCGCGGGGCCGTCGATGGGCTGGCCTGCTGCCTTCAGCGCCTCGGGCGGGCCCAGGGTCGTCCACTTCTCGGGGAGGACGACCAGCTCCGCGCCGTCGGCGGCGGCCTCGCGAACGAGGCGCTCCGCGACACGAAGGTTCCGGTCGTAATCGTCCGTTGAGTTCAGCTGTACTGCGGCCGCTCGCATCGTCCTCTCTCCCCGATTCGCGATCGTCCTCACAGGTCGCGAACTCGGCTGACTGACCAGTCAATCTAGCGCCGATCCCGGCCCCACAGCGGCACGCCGCAACCGGGCTACCGTGTGAGCGTGGCTCGAAATATCTTCAAGAGAAACGGTGAACGGCGCCCGCGCTTCGAGTCGAGGACCGAGGTCTGGCGCGAGGTCGGGCTCGGCTCCGAGGTTGAGCGCCGCCGCGAGGCCCATGAAACCCACAGGGCGCAGTGGGGGACGCTCGTCTTCGGCGCCCTGATCGCCGCAGTGCTGGTCGCGTTCTCGCGCCAGTCCGAGCTCTTCCCGGGCCTCGAGACTGAGGTTCGAATAGTCACCGTCGCCGCTTTGGTCATCCTCGGCGTCGCCCTCTCGCGCAACCTCGGCCGCGGCCTCGCGGCGCCTCTGTATCGGCGCCTCGACCCGGGCGCCGCTGGGACGATCGGGTTCCTGATCCGCCTCGTCAGCCTCGGCGTGCTGGTCGTGATCGCGCTTCGCATCGCGGGTCTGAATCCGGGTGCTCTCGCCGTCGGCGGCGCCTTCACCGCGATCATCCTCGGACTCGCCGCCCAGCAGACGATCGGGAACCTCTTCGCCGGCACGGTCCTGCTCGGCACCCGCCCCTTCCGCGTCGGCGAGCACGTGAAGCTGATCGGCGGGGTGCTCGCCGGCCAGGTCGACGGCGTCGTCGGCTCGCTCGGGCTCTTCTATACGACGCTCATCAGCGGAGCCGACCGGATCATGGTCCCGAACAGCGTCGTCATCCAGTCAGCGGTGATCCCGCTGCGCGAGCCCGAGCGGGTCGAGCTCCGCGCGCGCCTCGGAGCCGACACGACGCCGCGCCAGGTCCAGGACCTGCTCGAGGAGCGGATCTCGGTCGACCTGCGCTACCCGCCGCACGTCGCCGTCGAGGAGATCGACCGCGAGGAGGTAGTCGTCCGCATCACCGCGACGCCGACCGACCCCACCGACGGAGCCCAGCTGGCCGAGGAGGTGCTCGCCGTGGCCCGCCGCGCCGACCGCGAGGCTGCGACGGACGAGCACGCGCGCCCATAACGCCCTCGCCGGGAGTTTGCCCTGGCCCACGGCGGGAAGTCACCCTCGTACAAGCCGAATCGACCAGGAGGGATGATGGGCCAGAAGAAGGATCTCTACAACGAAATGCGCTCCCGAGGAGTGCGAAAGGGTGTCGCGAAGGACGTCGCTGACTCCCTCGCGAAGGACGCCAAGTCCAAGCCGAAGGTAGCCCGCCGCGCCGCCGCTGACCTCTCGTCGGCCGTCGTCGCGATCGAGAGCGAGATGGGCGACAAGACCGCCAAGCGCCGCGTCTCCGCCAGGAAGGCCGCAGCGACCCGCCGCAGCAAGACGAAGCACCGCCGCAAGGGAGCGAAGGAGATGGCGAAGGGGCGCTAGGGCAGCCGCCCTACGCCCGGGATGAAGCGGCCGACGCGGCGGGCCCACGCGAGGTAGGTCTCGCCGTGGACCTGCGTCATGAACGGCTCCTCGACGGCGCGGACCTGGATCTGGATTCCGGAGACCAGTAGCACGCCGGCCGCCAAGGCCAACCAGGTCGGGACGAGCAGCGCGAACCCGATCCAGGCGACGATCATGAAGGTGTAGATCGGGTTGCGCATCGACGCGAAGATGCCGCCGGTGACGAGCTCGGTGCGCTCGGACGGGTCGACGCCGATCCGCCACGAGGAGCCCATCGCCATCTGGGCGATGAAGGTGCCGAGGATGCCGGTGAGGCAGAGGACCGTGCCCGCGACGTGCGCGGCTGTCGTGTCGAGCCCGTCCCAGACGGGAATCGCGTCGGCGAGCGCCAGGGCGGGGTTGGCCGCTCCGAGCGCTGTGGCGATCGCGAACATGCCACCGCCGAGCAGCTCGGCTCGCGGAGCGCTCCGCAGGCTCGAGATGCCCGTCGAGCCGGTGGTGCGAAGGGCGACGCCGACGCGCACGCCGAAGGCGAGAGCCAGAAAGAAGATCATCAGCGCCAGCGCGAGGCCGGCCATCGCTACTTGCCGTCGCCGTCGACGCCCGAGCGACGGCGCTCGAGCTCGGAGACCAGCTGCTTGGATCGAAGCGCGGCCATCAGCTCGTTCAGTGGCTCGACACCAGACTCGATCAGCTCGATCGCCCGTTCGGCATCCATCTCGCCGGCGAGGCGGTCCATCAGGACGTCGACCTCCTCCTTGGCCAGCTCGCCCATGGCCTTCTTGTAGCGCAGGGTGTCGTAGACGGTGAAGCCGATGCGCTCGTCGTAGCCGCCGGCGCGAAAGCGACTGATCGCCGCGAGGATCCGAAGGTCTGTCGGCGAGTAGCCGTCGTCGTTGGGGGTCAGCACCTCGAGCTCCGCGAGGCGGTCGAGCGCCTCCTGGGGGATGTCGAAGCGGTGGCGGACCTCGGCTGCGGTCGTTCGCTGCTCCTCGCCCTCCTTCGCGTGCTCGAGCAGGCGATCGCCGAGCTCGATCAGGTTGCGCGCCCGCTCGGGGTCCTCGTCGAGGAGGTCCTTGATTACGCGCAAGGGCATGTAGCGCTCCTCCTGGAGCTGCTTGATCAAGCGGATCCGATCGACGAACTCGCCCGGGTAGTACGCCATGTTGCGCGAGGTCTTGACCGGCTCGGGCAGCAGGCCCTCGCGCAGGTAGTGCTTGATCGTCGCCGCCGACACGCCGGAGGCCTCGGCGAGCTCGCCCATCCGCATCAGGTCGTTGGTCTTCGTCTCGGGAGGCGTCATGCGAGGAACGACCCCTGCGGGTTCTTTGACAGCCCGGCCGCGGCGCCCGACTCCTTCAGGCCCTCGATCTCCTCGGCCGAGTAGCCCGCGGCCTCGAGCACCTCGTCGGTGTGCTCGCCCAAGGATGGCGCCGGGGCCCCGACGTCGCCGGGTGTGCGGCTGAGCTTGACGGGATTGCCCACCCCTCGCACCGGGTTGACCGCGCCGGGCTGGTCGATCTCGACGACCATCTCGCGCGCGCGAACTAGCTCGGAATCAAGCGCCTCGTCCACGTCGAGCACCGGCTCGAGGCAGCAGTCGTGCTCGGAGGCGAACGCCCTCCACTCGTCGCGGGTGCGCCCCGCGAAGATCGCCTCGACCTCGCGGTGCGTGTCGGAACCGGGGGCCTCGAACTGCCGCTCGATCAGGTCCTCGCGACCGACCCCGCGGCACCACGCTTGCCAGAACTTCGGCTCGAGGGCGCCGAGGGTGACGTAGCCGTCGCTGGCGGCGTAGGGCCGGTAACAGACGAGCCTGCCCGCGAGCTCGTTGTCGCCGCGCCTGGGCACGACGCCGTCGGCGAAGTAGCGGCCGGCGACCATCGCGAGCCACGAGAGCGAGCCGTCGGTCATCGAGATGTCGACGAACTGTCCCTCGCCCGAGGTTCGCCGCTCGTGCAGCGCGGCCATGACGCCAAAGGCCGCCATCAGCCCGCCGCCGCCGAGGTCGGCGATCTGGCCCGCGGATTGGACCGGCGGCCCGTCCTTCTCACCCGTCAATCCGAGCAGGCCGTTCAGGCCGAGGTAGTTCATGTCGTGGCCGGAGCGGTCCCGGTTCGGGCCGTCCTGCCCGTAGCCCGAGATCGCGCAGTAGACGAGACCGGGGTTCTCCTGCTTCAGCACCTCGTAGCCGACGCCGAGGCGGTCGAGCACGCCGGGGCGAAAGGACTCAAGCAGCACGTCGTAGTCGCGGGCGAGGCGCTTCAGCACCTCGCGGCCCCCCTCCTCCTTCAGGTTCAGGCGGATCGAGCGCTTGCCGCGGTTGAGGGCGATGTACATCCCGGACTTTGCCGAGTCCTCGGCGCCCTCGTGGTACGGCGGGGCCCAGCGGACGTAGTCGCCCATGCCGGTGTCCTCGACCTTCAGGACCTCGGCGCCGAGGTCCGCCAGCAGCAGCGTGCAGAACCCGCCGGGGAGCAGACGGCTCAGGTCGAGGACGCGGACGTCCGAGAGCGGTCCAGCGCTCACCGTTCCTCCACCTCTACGGGACAGCTGACCGAGTTGGCGATGAAGCAGCGCTCGTGCGCGGCATGGTGCAGGCGCTCGCGCGTGGCGTCATCCACATCGCCCTCGAATGCCACCCGCGGCCGGAGCACCACGCGGGTGAAGCGGGTCCCGTCCATGGTCCCCTCGGCGCCGTCGTCGTACGCGGTCACCCGGATGCGCTCGGCGCGGGCGAGTGAGATGAACCAGAGCATGTGGCAGCTCGACAGCGCGCCGACGAACATCTCCTCGGGGTCGGCCGGACCGGCGTCGGCGGCCTCGGGGCTCTTGGAGTCCATGCCCGTGGCGGGGATCGTCTGGCCCGCCAACGTCACCTCATGCGCGCGCAGGTCCTCCTTCGTCCCCCGCCAGACGACCCGGGCTTGGTGGAGCGTCTCGGTCGCCTCGGGGGTGGCCCCACCGGGGTCTCCCGGCCCAACGGCCTGTCCGGCATGCGGACCCGATCGGGTGGGCGCCATGGTCAGGCCACCGCTGCCTCGCGCTTCGGAATGCCCAGCATCTCGCGGGCCTCGGCGACCGTCGCGGCGCGGCGGCCGACGTCCTCGGCCATCTGGCGGGCCTTGGCGATCAACTCGCCGTTCGACTTCGCCATCTCGCCGTTCGGCAGGTAGAGGTTGTCCTCGAGCCCCGCGCGGATGTTGCCACCGAGGTTGAGCGAGGCGGCGAGCAGCTTCCACTGGTCGCGCGAGACGCCGATCACCTGCCAGTTGTTCGGGCCTTCGGGGCCGCCCGGGATCTGCTCGGACATGAAGGCGACGTTCTTCGGAACCGGGCGGATGCCGCCCGTCACCCCCATCACGAGCGAGATCTGCAGGGGCGGCTCGAGCGTCCCCATGTCCAGGAAGGGATCGAGGTTCGCGACGTGGCCGGCGTCGAAGCACTCATGCTCGGGCTGGATCCCGATGCTCGGCCATCTCGGTGATCAGCTGCCCGATCAAATCGAAGCTGTTCTCGAACACGGCCTTGAAGACGAAGTCCTTCCTTCGCCTGGAGTACTTCGCGTAATTCATGCTGCTCATGTTGAGCGCGGCGACATCGGGCTTCAGCTCACGCAGGTAGGCGAGCCGCTTCTCGACCGGGACGCCGATCGCGCCGGTCGAGTAGTTGATGATCACGTCGTCGACCTCGGCGCGGATCGCCTCGGTGATCGCGCGGAAGTCCTCGATCTCATACGAGGGGACGCCCTCGGGCGTGCGGGCGTGGATGTGGATCTGCGACGCGCCCTCGTCCACGGCGCGGCGAGCCTCGGCTGCGTACTCCTCTGGCGTGTAGGGGATCGCCGGGCACTGCTCGCGGTTCGCGATCGCGCCCGAGATCGAGTTCGTGATGATCACCGGGTCCTCGAAGCGGCTCATGAGCTCATACCGGCATCACCCCGTGCTTCTTCCAAGGGCGCTGCACCCGCTTGTCCTTCGCCATCCGCAGCCCGCGGATGACCGTCTCGCGCGTGTCGCGCGGATCGATGATGTCGTCGATCATCGCGTTGCCGGCGGGGATGTAGGGGTCGATCTGCTCGCGGACCGCTTCGAGCATCTTCTCCCGGGTAGCGTCGGGGTCGTCGGAGGCCTCGATCGCGGAGCGACCGATGATGTTGACCGCGCCCTCGGCACCCATGACCGAGATCTCGGCGGTGGGCCAGGCGACGATCAGGTCGGGCTCGTAGGCCTTGCCGTTCATCACGTAGTAGCCGGCGCCGTAGGCCTTGCGGACGATCACCGTGACCTTGGGGACGGTCGCCCGCGAGACCGCGTAGAGCATCTTCGCGCCGTGGCGGATGATCCCGGCGTGCTCGATCTTGGCGCCGACCATGAAGCCCGGGCACGTCCTGGAGGAAGAGCAGCGGGATGTTGAAGGCGTCGCAGAGGTTGACGAAGCGCGCGGCCTTGTCGGCGGAGTCGTTCTCGAGGATGCCGCCGAGCTGCTTCGGCTGGCTGGCGACGATGCCGCACGGCTGCCCGCCGAAGCGCGCGAGGCAGGTGATGATCGTCTTCGCGAACTTGGGCTTGATGTCGAAGTACTCCCCGTCGTCCGATGATCTCGGAGATGACCTCGTACATGTCGTAGGGCTGGCGCGGGGACTCCGGGACGATGTCCATGAGCTTCTCGGAGGCGCGGTCGATCGGGTCGGCGCTCTCGCGCAGCGGCGGCTTCTGCTCGCAGTTGGCGGGGAAGAAGCTGAGGTAGTCCTTGACGGCCGCGATGCACGCCTCGTCATCGGGGACCTCGAGGTCGCCGACACCTGACTTGCGGCAGTGGACCTTGGCACCGCCGAGCTCCTCCATCGAGATGTCCTCGCCCGTCACTGCCTTGGTCAGGTGCGGGCCGGCGAGCGCCATCGCGCCCTGGCCGGAGACCATCGGGACGAAGTCCGAGAGCCCGGGGATGTAGGCCGTGCCCGCGGCGCAGGGGCCCATCATCGCCGCGACCAGCGGGATCACGCCCGGACATGACGACCTCCTCCTGGAACAGGTGGCCCGAGCCGGCGAAGAGCGAGCCCGACGCCTCCTGAATGCGGGCGCCGGCGGAGTCGAGCAGCCAGATGAAGGGCATGCGCTTGGAGAGCGCCATCTCGCGCAGGCGGGTGACCTTGAGCTCGCCGGTCATGCCCATCGCGCCGGCCATCACGGTGAAGTCGTATGCGGCGATGCAGCACGGGCGCCCGTCGACATCGCCCCATCCGGTGATCACGCCGTCCGCGGCGGCCTCCTTGCCTTCCATCGAGCGCTGGGAGAAGTGAGGGCGGCCGTGGATCCCCATCTCGACGAAGGTGCCCTCGTCGCAGAGCAGGTCGAGGCGCTCCCGGGCGGTCAGCTTGCCGCGCTCGTGCTGCTTGGCGATCTTCTCCTCGCCGCCGCCGAGCTTCGCGGCCTCGCGGCGCTCGTGCAGCTCCTGCGTCTTGTCCTGAAGCGTCATTTGCCCTTCCAGTTCGGTTCGCGCTTGCCGAAGAACGCCTCGCACGCCCTCCTGGATGTCCTCGGTGGAGAAGGTGAGCGACAGCTGGGAGCGCAAGAACTCGAGCGCGTCGTCGAGGGCCATGTCCTGCTGGCGGTACATGGCGTCGTGCCCCAGGCGCATCAGCACCGGGCTCTTCGAGGCGAGCTTCGCCGCCCAGTCGTCAACGGCGGATTGGAACTCGTCAGCCGGCACGACCTTGTTGGCGAGCCCGAAGGTCACGGCGTCCTCGGCCGAAATCTGCTCCCCGAGGAGCATCATCTCGTTGACCTTCTTCCGCGGGACGTTGCGGTAGATGATCGACATGATCATGTAGGGGAACGCGCCGACGTTGATCTCCGGGGTGCCGAAGCGCGCACCCTCCTTCGCGATCACGAGGTCGCAGGAGAGGGCGAGCCCCATGCCGCCGGCCAGCACGTGCCCGTTCGCAGCGCACAACGAGGGCTTGCCGAGCCGGGGCATGATGCGAAAGAACTCGAGGAAGAGGTCGGAGGCGAAGTGCTTCTCGACTAGCGCGGCGTCGGCCGCGAAGCCGCCCAGGTCCGCACCGGCGCAGAAGACCTTGTCGCCGGCCCCCGTGAGCACGACCGCCTTGACGGCGTCGTCGTCGCGGGCCGTCTTCATGGCCTCGACGAGCTGGCCGAGAAGCTCGCCGTTCAGCGCGTTGCGTTGCTCGGGGCGGTTGAGGGTGAGCGTCGCCACGCCGCCCGCCACGTCATAGAGCAGTTCTTTCTCGTCGGCCATCGCGGGCGCCACGTTACGCGATTTCGCCCTCTGACGGAAGTGAGAAGTGCTACCTCTCGCTCGGGCCCACACACTGCGGCCAAGTCGCGCGACTGGCTGGACTAGACGAATGACGGCGAAATTGGACAAATCTCGGGCGGTTAGGGCTACTGTTACCGAAGAATGGAGGCAAGGACCGCCGAACTCCCTCGTACGACCGTCCACGCGCCGCGCCGACCCTCGGGCGCGGTGTCGTCAGATGGACAGGTTCGCATGCCTCCCGGCCCCCGCTCTCCGGTCCTTATGCAGACGGCGCGCTACGTGCGCGACCCGTTCAAGTTCCTCGAGAGTTGCCAGCGCCGTTACGGCGACGGCGGTTCGGTCACCATCGACATCCTCGGCTTCGGAAAGACCGTCTGGGTCACCGACAGGGCGCTGATCAAGGAGGTCTTCTCGCGCGACGAGGAGATGCCGCTGAGCCCAGCCGGCAACCTGGTCAAGCCGATCTTCGGTTCGAAGTCCGTCACCGGCCTCGACGGTCACGCCCACCTTGAGCGCCGCAAGCTGCTCCTTCCGCGCTTCCACGGCGCCGCGATCGCGGGCCTCGAGGCCGACTTCACCGCGGCCACCGAGCGGACGATGGAGCGCTGGGTCGCCGGCGAGGAGGTGGAGCTCCACCCCGAGATGTACCGGCTGACGATGGACTTCCTGTTCGAGGTCCTCCTCAGCGTCACCGACCGCGACGAGACCGACGAGCTGACCACGGCGTCGATGGAGCTGATCTCGATGATGTCGCTGTGCGCGGTCGGGGACTGGATCCGGCGCGACCTCGGCCCGGCCTCGCCGTGGGCCTACTTCCTGCGGCGCCGCCGCAAGCTCGACGGGCTGCTCTACGCGCACATCGAATCCCGCCGCGAGGCTGTGCGCAGCGGCGATGCACCGGAGGACATCCTCACGATGCTGATCGAGGCGCGCTTCGACGACGACACGGAGCTGAGCGACGAGCAGATCCGCGACGAGCTGGTGACGCTGATCGTCGCCGGCAGCGAGACGACGGCGACCTCGATGGCGTGGACCTTCGACCTTCTGATGCACCGCCCGGGCGCGATCGCCCGGGTCGTCACCGAGGCCGCGGTCGGCGAGCACACGTTCACCGACGCCGCAATCAAGGAGTCGCTCCGCCTGCGCCCTCCGGTCATCGCCGCTGGGCGAGTGACCAGCCGCACCGTCGAGCTCGGGCCCTGGACGATTCCCGAGGGCGTCCGCATCTGGACGCCCGATGAGCCTGATCCAGCGCGACCCCGAGGTCTACGAGCACCCGAACGAGTTCCGGCCCGAGCGCTTCATCGACCAGAAGCCCCCGCCCTACATGTGGATCCCCTTCGGGGGGGGCGTGAGACGATGCCTCGCAGCGCCGTTCGCGATGCTCGAGATGCGGGTCGTCGTCCAGACCGTCCTCTCGCGGCTGAAGCTGACCCCGCTGAGCGAGACCGTCGAGCGCACCCGGGCCGAGGGCGCGATCATCGTGCCCGCCGGCGGCGTGCGGGTGCGCGTCGAGCCGCGAGAGCGCGCCGGGCGCAAGCGCAACCCGCTCGACGAGCTGCTCGAGACCGCGAGCGCGTCCGACCCGGTGCAGGCGAAGGAGCGCCAGGAGGCCTGAGGCACCGCTCCGTCCGTTCGCTCCACCACGCGACGTAGGGTGGCCAGGTGGCAGGGCTCGCTCACCACGCGTACCTGCACCGCCGGGCGATCGTCGTCCTCTCGCTGGTCCTGGCGGTGCTCGCCGGGGCCTACGGCTCGACCGTGTTCGACGCGGCGCGGCCGTTCGGATTCAGCGACCCTGCCTCCGAGAGCTCTCGGGCCTATGAGCGCCTCGAGAAGGCGACCGGGGAGCAGGCGGTGCCCGGGGTGTTGGTCCTCGTCGAGCCTTCCGTCGAGGTCTCGAGCGAGGAGGGGCGCGAGACGGTCGCGGATGTCGCGCTCCGGCTGAGCGATATCGAAGGCATAGCCCGCGCAATCGTCCCCGAGCCGGGCAACGGGCTCGCCTCGGCCGACGGCCGCCTCGCGCTCGTGCAGGGCCAGCTCGAGCCCGACGTGACCGATGAAGCCGCGGTCGGAGAGCGTGTGCAGGACGCCTTCGAAGGCGACGACGAGGTCATCGTCGGGGGGCCCGCCGTCGCAGCGGTGCAGCTCAACGAGGCGACCATCGAGGACCTGAGGCGAATCGAGTTCTTCGCCTTTCCGTTCCTGCTGCTGATCTCGCTGCTCGTCTTCAGGGGCCTCGTCGCCGCGGCGCTCCCGCTGATCGTCGGCGTGCTCTCGGTCACCTTCACACTGGCGGCCCTGAGAGCACTGAGCGAGGTGATGGTCGTCGACATCTTCGCCATCAACGTGGTCACCGTGCTCGGGCTTGGGCTCGCGATCGACTACAGCCTGTTCATGGTCTCGCGCTACCGCGAAGAGCTCGCGCGCTCCGGACCGACCGGCCAGGCCCTTCGAGACACAGTCGCGCCGATCGGCCGGATGGTCGCCTTCAGCGCCGCGATCGTCGCGACCGCCACGGCATCGCTCGCCGTCTTCCCCCAGGA
This sequence comes from uncultured Solirubrobacterales bacterium, assembly GCA_963820665.1. Lineage (GTDB taxonomy): Bacteria > Actinomycetota > Thermoleophilia > Solirubrobacterales > 70-9 > CAVUAT01. The sequence goes on from CAWGAL010000004.1 coordinate 858,541, forward strand.
CTTCCTCGCCTCCACCGGGGTCGGCTGCGCGGTGGTCGCGATCGTCTCGGCGGGGGTCGTCCTGATCGTGCTGCCCGCGGTGCTCGCGGTCCTCGGCGAACGGGTGAACGCGCTCTCGCCCGCGCCCCTGCGCTCTTCAGGACAGCGGTCGCGGCGCTGGGTCGCGGTGTCGCGACTCGTGCTGCGCCGGCCGGCGATCGTTGCGATCGCGGTCACCGCTGTGATGGTCGCCCTCGGCATTCCGTTCCTCGGCGCCGAGCTGACCCGAGCCGACGCCCGGGTGCTGCCCGATGACGAGTCCGCGCGGGTGGTCGACCAGACCGTCCGCGAGCGCTTCCCGACGGATCCCACCGCCTCGTTGCTCGTCGTGCTGGGCGGCAGGGAGAGGCCCGGGCGCCTCGGTGGGGCGCGCGCCGAGCTTGGGGCGCTGCCGGGGGTTGAGCGCGTCTCGCCGGCAGAGCGGACCGGGCGGCTGCTCCTCGTCACCGCGCGCCTCGGCGACGGGCCCTACTCGGACGCTGCGCTGCAGACCGTGGATGAGGCCAGGGAGATCCGCTGGGGCGCGCGAGCACTGATCTCGGGAACGAGCGCCGAGCTCCAGGATCAGCGCGCGAGCCTGCGCGAGCACCTGCCGCTCGCGCTCGCGATCGTGCTCGTGACCACGTTCGTAGCGCTGCTGCTGATGACTGGCTCGGTGGTATTGCCGCTGCTCAGCATCTTCGCCAGCGCGCTCACGATCAGCGTCGCCCTCGGCGTGTTGGTGCTGGTGTTCCAGGATGGGAGGTTCGAGTCGCTGCTGCTCTACACCGGAGTCGACGCCATCGACATCTCTATCCCGGTGCTGCTGTTCGCCGTCATCTTCGGGCTCTCGACCGACTACACCGTCTTCCTGCTCAGCCGCGTGGCCGAGGCACGCCGAAGCGGCGCCTCGGACGCGACGGCGATCGCCACCGGCCTCGAGGAGACCGGGGGCATCATCACCGCCGCCGCGTTGCTGTTCGCCGTCGCGATGGGCTCGTTCGTCTTCTCCCAGATGATCTTCATCAAGGAGGTCGCGATCGGCACGTCCCTGGCGGTGCTCATAGACGCGACCCTGGTCAGGGCGCTCTTGCTGCCGTCGCTGATGCGGCTCTGCGGGCGATGGACGTGGTGGACGCCGAAGCCCCTGCGGCGCTTCGCGGGGCTCAGAGCTTGAGGTCTACGGTCTCGCGCTGCAGCGCCCTGAGGAGCGCCTCGACCACGCGTTCGTCGAACTGCTTGCCGGACCACTTGCGAAGCTCCTCGCGGGCGGCCTCGGGGCCGATCGCGAGCCGGTACACGCGGTCGGCGGTCATGGCCTCGTAGGCGTCGCCGACGGCGAGGATCGAAGCCTCGAGCGGGATCTCGCCCGCGTCCAGGCCCTCGGGGTAGCCCTTGCCGTCCGGTCGCTCGTGGTGCTTCATGACCCACCCGCGGATGTCGTCGAGCTCGGACCCGGAGAGGATCTTCGCTCCCAGCTCGGGGTGGCGGCGCATCTGCTCGGTCTCGTCCTCAGTCAGTGGGCCTGGCTTGCGAAGGATCGAGTCCGGGACGCCGATCTTGCCGATGTCGTGGAGGATGCCCGCCAGGCGGATGCGCTGCACCCGCGCGTCATCGAGCTCGAGCTCCAGCGCCATCATCTCGCAGAGCAGGCCGACGGTCTGGCTGTGCTTGGCGGTACCTGTGTCGCGCTGGTCGAGCGCCTCCGCGAGGCTCAGCACGGTCGCGAGCTGGGCCTGGCTCTCGACGTTGCGCTTGCCGGCGACGGCGCCGACGATGCTCGTCACGTCGGGGCTGTAGATGACCGCGCGGTCGCGCCCCAGGGCCTTCGCCGCGAAGAGCGCGCGGTCTGACGCGGCGATCAGGCGGGCCGGGTCATCGCCGTGCGCGGGGAACGTCGCGACGCCGATCGAGGCCGTCAACTCGTGGCTTGGAGCCAGCTCGGAGCCGCGAACCTGGGAGAGGATCTTCTCGGCGATCAGGAAGGCGCCGTGCTGGTCGGTCTCGGGCATCAGGATCGCGAACTCCTCGCCGCCCGACCTCGCGACCGTGTCGATCAGCCGCGATGAGCGAACCAGTAGGGCGCCGAACTCCTTCAGCACCCTGTCGCCGACTCCGATCCCGAAGCGGTCGTTGACCGCCTTGAAGCGGTCGACATCGATCATCAGCAGGCTCAGCGGGCGCTCGTCGGGCCGTGCCCGCTCGAACTCGCGCTCGAGCGACCGCTGCAGCCCGACCCTGTTGGGAAGCTCGGTCAACGGGTCGGTTCGCGAGGCCTCGACCAGGCGCGAGACGAGCTGCTCGACGCGCTGGCGCAGGTAGGTGAGGAGCAGGCCCGCCGTGGCGAGGGTGCCCGCGACGATCGAGAAGAACGCGATCTGCGCGTTCTCCTGGTCGGCCGGCGGGGTCGGCGTGATGATGATCGCGACGGCGTAGCACGCGGTCGCGAAGGCGAGGTTGAGGGCCGCCTCGGTCCGCGAGACGGGGTAGTAGAAGATGTAGAAGCCGATCCAGAGGTAGAAGATCGCGTAGCCGCTGGTCGCGTCGCCGCTGAAGTAGACGGCCGCGGTGGTGAGGACGGCGGCGAAAAGGTTCCCGATGCGCAGCGTCAGCAGCGAGATCGAGTCGCGGAGGATCAGCACAACGGTCCCGTACGCGAGCGCGGTCAGCTGCACACCCAGCAGCGCTGCCTCGTTGAAGTAGGCGGGGTGCGGCAGCAGCGTCGCGATTGCGCCGTTGATCGCCGCGCCGAGCGCCAGCAGGGCCTGGACCTGTGCCAGCGGGCCCGCGGCGGCGCGCCCCGAGATCAGCTCCCGTGGATCGTCTCGCTCGACGTCGTAGCTAGCCACGCGCATCCTGTTGCGGCCGGGCCCCGCGTCCGTACCTTGCCGTCCCAACAACCCCATTCAGGGAATGATCGGTCCATGAGGGGTGATTTCTTGAGCCTCGACGCATGTTCGAACTCCCGATTGCGGGTTTACTCAACAAATGTTCGACAGAAAGCGCCGCATTTTGGGCGCTTCCGTGCATGAGTGACCCCTTGACTTCCTGCGCCCCTGCTAGTCGGCGCGTGAAATATCGACGATAGCCTGCGCGTGCGACGCGGGCGCGAAGGTGAAGCGCTCGCGCTTGACCGGTTCTGGGCGTGGATCGACTGCACTGAGGCGGGCGTGAGCGAGGACCGTGCGGAGCACCACCTTCATCTCCAGCTGGGCGAAGCTCGCGCCGAGGCAGCGCCTGACTCCGCCTCCGAACGGGATCCATGCGCCGCTCTCGGGGCCGCCCCCGAGAAAGCGCTCCGGGCGGAACTCCTCGGGGTCCTCGAACAGGTCCGGGTCACGGTGCAACAGGTAGACCGACGCCATCAGCACGGCGCCGGCGGGGACCACGTGCGGGCCGAGGCTCACCTCGCGGGCGACCTTGCGCGCGACGACCGGAACGACCGGCCGCAGCCGCAGCGTCTCCATCACGACGGCGTCGAGATAGGTCTCGTCGCCCTCGGCGATCTCGGCCTCGAGGCGGTCGAGCGCGGCCGGTGAGCGCAGCAGCCGCTCGAAGGCCCAGGCGAGGGCGCTGCTCGTGGTCTCGTACCCGGCCATGATCAGCGTCAGGAGCTCGTCGCGGATCTCCCGCTCTCCCAGCTCCTCGCCTCGCTCGTCGGTGGCAGCGACGAGCAGCGAGAGCGCGTCGCCATCGCCGCCCGCCGCAACGCCCTCGGCCCGCCGATCGCGTATCGCGGCGAAGAAGAGCTCGTCGAGCTCGTCGAGCACGCGCTGTAGGCGCGCGTAGGGGGTGATCCCCCCGAGCTCCTTTCGGAAGTAAGGAAGGATCGTGAACGGTGACGCGCAGCGGCGCATCATCTCGGGGACCAGCTCGCGCAGCCGCTCGAGCCGGGCCTCGGGCTCAGCACCCAGCGCGACGCTGAGGATCGCCTCGAGCGAGATCCGCTCCATCTCGGGCTGCAGCGCGAGGGTCTCGCCCGGCGCCCAGCTGCGGGCGCGCTCGCTCGCGATCTTCTCGACGACATCGCCGAAGCCGCCCGCGTGGCGCGCGGCGAAGGCCGGCAGCAGCATCCGCCGGTGCCGCATGTGCTCCTCGCCGTCGAGCACCAACAGCGAGCTGTGGCCGACGACGGGGCGAAGGATGCCGTTGGCGTCGCCGGCGCGGTAGACCTCGGCGTCGCCGGTGATCAGCTGGCGGGCGAGGTCGGGCTCCGCGACGACGACCACGTTGCGATCGGGGCCAAGGCGGACGGTGAACACGCGCCCATAGCGCTCGCGGCAGCGCTCGATGAAGGGGATCGGGCGAAAGAACCAGTTCAGGTTCTGGACGAGCCCCGGCGAGCCGGGCCCCGGGGGCAACTGGGAATCGGCTGCAACCGCGCGCGCCACGCGCATGACCCTAGAGCCTCGCGCCGCGCAGGCTGAATACCGCCTGGCAGCGAGAAGTAGCAGGTACTACTATCCACTTTGCCCGGACAAGCACGAACGAGGAGCTAGCAGTGGCCAGCGCTACAGACACCGTCATCAAGCCCGATTTCGCGGCATCCCGCAAGCACTTCATCTTCAACGACGAGCACGAGCAGCTGCGCGAGTCGATGCAATCGTGGGTCCTCAAGGAGGTCACCCCGCACCGCATGGAGTGGGAGGAGACCTACTGGCCGAACTCGATCCTGAAGCGCGCCGGCGACCTCGGCTACCTCGGCCTCTGCTACCCGGAGGAATACGGCGGGCAGGGCGGCGACTACTTCTACTCGCTGGTCCGCGCCGAGGCGCTGAGCTACTCGGGCAGCGGCGGCTTCAACATGGGCATGGCCGTCCACACCGACATGGTCACCCCGCCGATCCACCTGCTCGGCAACGAGGAGCAGAAGCAGCGCTACCTGCCCCCGTCGATCGCGGGCGATTGGATCGGCGCGCTCGGGATCACCGAGCCGGGCGCGGGCTCCGACGTCGCCTCGATCCGCACCACGGCGGTGCGCGACGGCGACGAGTACGTGATCAACGGCTCGAAGACGTTCATCACCAATGGCAAGCGCGCCAACTACATCGTGCTGGTGACCAAGACCGATCCGAGCAAGGGCCACGACGGCATCAGTCTCTTCATCGTCGACATCCGCGACGAGGACGGAAAGGAGGTCGAGGGCTTCAGCGTCTCGCAGGAGCTCGAGAAGATGGGCATGCACGCGTCAGACACGGGCGAGCTCAGCTTCCAGGACGTCCGGGTCCCCGCCGAGAACCTCCTGGGCGAGGAGGGCAAGGGCTTCTACCACATCAGCTGGGAGCTCCAGGGCGAGCGGCTGGTCGGCGCGATCGGCTGCGTCGCGGGTGCGGAGCGCTGCTTCGAGCGCACGCTCTCCTACGCGAAGGAGCGCGAGGCGTTCGGCCGGCCGATCGGCAAGTTCCAGTCGATCCGCCACAAGTTCGCCGAGATGTCGACCAAGATCGAGGCCGCGAAGCAGTTCGTCTACACGACGGCGTGGCGCTTCAACAACGGCGAGTACCCCGTGCGCGAGATCTCGCAGGCGAAGCTCTACGCCTCACGCGTGATCTGCGAGGTCGCCGACGAGTGCATCCAGATCCACGGCGGCTACGGCTACATGCGCGAGTACGAGGTCGAGCGGGCCTTCCGCGACGCCCGCCTGAACCGCATCGGCGCCGGCACCGACGAGATCATGCTCGAGGTGATCGGGCGCAGCTACGGGCTCTAGGCCGCCGACCCGCCCTGGAGGGATCGCAAGGCCGCCCCTCTGTCCGAGCGGCGGTTTTGCCGCCGCGAAGGATGCCGAGGCGGCCGCCAGCGATCCCGTTTGATGTCGCCTACTTGGTGCCGTGCTGGAAGTCCGGGTCGTCGTCGCTCGGGGCGCCGCTGACCTCATCCGACTCCGCTTCCTCGCGGGTCTCGCCCTTGTCGGGCCGCGGGTCGATGCCGCTCCCCGAGCGCGTGAACAGCGAATAGGCGACCGCGATCAGAAGCAGCGCGAACACGATCGCAACGATGGCTCCTCCGCTCATGTCCCGAGCTTAGGGGAGCGGGGGCGTCGCTAGGGTCGGTCGCCGGCGACCTCATCGATCCGGCGCTCGATGAACGAGCGCTGGATCGGGTTCTCGGTGAGCTCGAGCGCGCGGCGATAGGAGCTCTCGGCCTCGGCGGCGCGGCCCGCGCGGCGCAGGAGGTCGGCTCGGCTCGCGTGAAAGGGCTGGTAGGCGTCGAGGCCGACGATCGCGTCGATCAGCTCCAGACCGGCCACGGGCCCCTCGTCCATCGCGACGGCGACGGCGCGGTTGAGCTCTACCACCGGCGAGGGCTGCACCTGAGTGAGCCGCCCGTAGAGACGGCCGATCCGGCCCCAATCGGTGTCCTCGGCGCGATCGGCGCCGGCGTGCTCGGCGGCGATCGCCGCCTGCAGGGCGTACGGGCCGGTGGCCGAGCGCCCGAGGGTCTCCGAGATCGCCCTCGCCTCTTCGATCTGGACGCGGTCCCACAGCGAGCGATCCTGGTCTGCGAGCAGCACCATCTCGCCCGCGGCGTCGACGCGGGCGTCGCGACGCGAATGCTGGATGAGTAGCAACGCCAGCAGCGCTCTCGCCTCGGGGTCCGAGGGCAGGATCTGCGCCAGTACGCGCGCGAGCCGAATCGCCTCCTCCGCGAGGTCGGTGCGAAGCAGCGGGCCGGCATGCGAGGCGTAGTAGCCCTCGTTGAAGATCAGATACAGCGTCGAGAGCACCGACGGAAGGCGGGCGGGCAGCTGTTCAGGGCCGGGCACCTCGTAGGGAATTCCGGCGTCGCGGATCTTGCGCTTGGCGCGCACGAGGCGCTTCGCCATGGCAGCCTCGGAGGCGAGGAACGCGCTCGCGATCTCGGCGGTGGTGAGGCCGCCGAGCAGGCGCAGGGTGAGGGCGATCCGGGCCTCGGGCGCGAGCGCCGGGTGGCAGCAGGTGAAGATCAGGCGCAGACGGTCGTCGGGCATCTCGGCGTCGGCCGCGGTTTCGGCCTCGAGTTCCGCCTCGGCGGGCGCGGCCTCTCGAGGCTCGAGGCGCTCGAGGCCCTCGAGCACCTCCTTCTTCTGCTCGAGCACCCGCTCGCGCCGCAGCCGGTCGATCGCCTTGTTGCGGGCGACGCGGGTGACCCACGCACCGGGGTTGTCGGGCACGCCGTCGGCGGGCCAGCGCTCGAGCGCGACGACGAAGGCCTCCTGGACCGCCTCCTCGGCGGCGTCGATGTCGCCGAGGACGCGGATCAGGCTTGCGACCGCCCGTCCCGACTCGTGTCGGAACAGGCGGTCGACGAGCTGTTCGGAGCCCTCTATGAGTCGGAGTAGTCCATCGCCGGGCGGACCTCGACGGCGCCTTCGAGTAGCGGCACCTTCTTAGCCCACTCGACCGCCTCGTCGATGTCCCCGCACTCGAGCAGGTAGAAGCCGCCCACCTGCTCCTTGGTCTCGGCGAACGGGCCGTCGGTGACGATCGGCTCCTCGCCGCGGCCGCCGCGAACCGTCTTCGCGGCGGTGGTTGGGTCCAGCTGCTCGGCGGCGACGAAGACGCCCTTCTCGACCGTCTCTGCTCCGTAGGCTTCCCAGAGCTTCATTTCCTCACCCGTCTGCTCGGGCGTGAGTTCCTCCCAGCCCTCCTCGGGGCCGATCAGCATCAGGAAGAAACGCATCAGGCCGCTGCCTTCACGGGCGAGGGAGTAGGGGACTCGTAGCCGAAGCCCGAAAGGTCCCTCACCGGGCGGACCTCGATCGACCCCGCCGGCAGCGGGATCTTCGACGCCCACTCCAGCGCCTCGTCCAGGTCTGAGCACTCGAGCAGATAGAACCCGCCGAGCTGCTCCTTGCTCTCGGCGAAGGGGCCGTCGGTAGTCACCCGGTCGCCGTCGCCCACCTTGATTGTGGTCGCCGCGGAGCTCTCCTCCAGCGGCTCTCCGGCGATCAGCACTCCGGCGGCGACTGCGTCCGCGTTGAACGCCTGCCAGCGGTCCATCGACGCCTTCATCTCCTCTGGCGAGGTGTCCTCCATCCCGCCCTCTTTCACGATCAGTGTCATCAGGTACTTCATGTCGTCCTCCTGGTCTGGTGAGCGGCGCTTCTCGCCGCCTTCACCCTAACGACGAGTGGCGAGCCGCCCGGAGGACATCCGGGCGGGAGGAAGACCGCCGTTCGTGCGCGCGGCCTCGATGCCCAGCAGGCTCCTGACCGAGCGCAGCAGGTCGTCGGGCACGAAGGGCTTGATCAGGTGCGCGCTGGCCCCGGATGCCTCGGCCTCGGCGACGTTCCGCTGCCTGACCCCGGTGCTGAGGAGCAGAATCGGGACGAACCTCGTCTGGTCGGCCGCGCGCAGGAGCTTCGTCACCTGGGCCCCGCCGATACCAGCGAGGTCGGTGTCGAGCACGCAGAGGTCGGGGCGCTGCTCGAGCCCGGTCATCAGGGCCTTCTCGCCGTCGTCGGCCTCGATGACGACGTGCCCCTCCTCCTCGAACATCAGCTTCAACAGCATCGCGATGTCCTCGTCCCCGTCGGCGACCAGGATGCGCGCCCTCCGCCTGTCTTCGAGCGCTACCTTGACTCGCTCGCCGAAGCCCGGGCCGATCGCGACGTTCCCGACCTTGAGCAGCTCGCTCATCGTCAGGTCGCCAACGCGCTTCAGATCGTCGATTCCAGGCGGGGGCATATATCGCTATGCCTCGTATCGGGCGTGGCTTCCCACCCCTTGAACACCATTCCTCAGACGCCTCCAGCGCGCCTCGGGTAGAAATCCCCCATCGGCGCCACCCTCGACCAAATCCGCTCCTACTACGAGGCGCTCAACACCGGCGACGCCGAGCTCGTCGCCTCGCACTTCGCCGACGACGCGACCCACTACTACACGCGCCTCGGGCCCCACCACGGGCGCGAGATCGCCGACAACGCGAAGTGGGGTGTTGAGAACGTCGACGGCCAGTGGTGGCTCGAGCACGGGATCGAGTCCGGCGACGAGGCGGTGATCGAGTGGACGATGACCTGGCGGGACCCGAAGTCGGGCGAGAAGCGCCTCAACCGCGGGACCGAGTGGTTCCGCATCGACGCCGACGGCAAGATCGCCGAGGTCCGCGCCTACCACCACGGCGACAGGCGCAACCCCCAAGGCGACCTCCTGGGCTTCGACCACGCCGGGCGCGGCCACACCACGCTCGAGGGCTGGACCGCACCCGGCGAGGGCAGCGGCTAGCAACCCTGGGTTACCGTCTCACCATGACCGTCATCAAGGACTCGGGCGTTCGGGCGCCGATCCCGCCGTTCACCGAAGAGCACGCGGAGCTGCGCGACTCGGTCAGTCGCTTCGTCGCCAAGGAGATCGAGCCCCACGTCGACGACTGGGAGGCCGCGCGGGAGTTCCCACGGGAGCTCTATGAGCGTTGCGGCGAGCTCGGGTTCCTCGGTCTCAAGTACCCGACCGAGCTCGGAGGGCAGGGCGGCGACTACGTGCACGACGCCGTTTGGACCGAGGCGCTCGCCTACTCGGGCGCCGGCGGCGGGGTCGCCGCGGGCCTCGGCGCCCACACCGGCATCGCCACTCCCCCGGTCTTCAAGTTCGGGACGCCCGACCAGCACGAGCGCTTCCTCGTCCCGGCGATCCGCGGCGAGAAGATCAGCGCCCTCGGGATCACCGAGCCCGGAGCGGGATCTGACGTCGCCGCGATCCGGACGTTCGCACGCAAGGTCGACGGCGGGTACGTCGTCAACGGCTCCAAGACCTTCATCACCAACGGCGTCCGCGCCGACTTCCTCGTCTGCGCCGTGAAGACGACCGAGGAGGGCGGCCACCACGGGATTTCGTTCCTGATCCTCGAGCGCGACATGCCCGGCTACGAGGTCGTCTCGAAGCTCGAGAAGATGGGGTGGCACGCCTCCGACACGGCCGAGCTCAGCTTCACCGACGTCGAGGTCCCCGCCGAGAACCTGCTCGGGAAGGAGGACGGCGGCTTCTACCTGATCATGGCCAACTTCCAGTGGGAGCGGCTGCTGATGGCGCTCGGCGCCGTCGGAGCGATGAAGCGCCTGCTCGAGGTCGCGGTCTCCTACGCCTCGGAACGCGAGGCCTTCGGTCGGCCGATCGGAAAGTTCCAGGCGATCCGCCACAAGATCGCCGAGCTCTCGATCAAGGCCGAGGTCGGCCAGGCCATGACCTACAACGCCCTGCGCCTCTTCCACGAGGGCCACGACGCGATCAAGGAGGTCACCCAGGCGAAGCTGTTCACCCAGCGCGCCTGCGTCGAGGTCGCCGACGAGGTCATCCAGATCCACGGCGGCTACGGCTACATGCGCGAGTACAAGGTCGAGCGCGCATACCGCGATGCCCGCCTCGGCCCGATCGGCGGCGGCACCGACGAGGTGATGAAGGAGATCCTCTGCAAGCAGATCGGGCTCTGATGGGCCGGGGCGCGGACCTGTCCAGCTCGGCTGGCTGACGTCGTGTGAACGGGCGGCCCGGTAGCGTCGCCTCATCACACAAGCACCGGAGGACTCCGGGCATGCTCAGGGTCATCCCCAATTGAACCTTGCCCCACCGGCCGCGAAAGTCCGGCCTTCCCCGCCAAGACCGACTCAGGGAGTGAATCGATGAAGGAGCGTCTCACCGTCGCAGGCCGCCGTCTCGCCGAACTGCCCGGAGGCCGCAAGGCGAAGTGGGCGATCCTCGCGGTCTGGATCATCATCTTCGTCGCGATGGGCCCCCTGGCGGGCCAGTTCGAGGACGTGCAGGAGAACGACCCCGCGGACTACCTCCCTGCAAAGGCGGAATCAGTCAAGGCGATCGAAGAGCTCGAGGAGTTCCCCTCAGGCGACATCGCCGACGCGATCACCGTCTTCAACCGCGACGGTGGGCTCGAGCCCCAAGACGAAGCGGCGATCGAGGAGGTCCGCGCGGGGATCAACTCGACCGAGCTCGAGGAGGTGGGCGAGACTCCCCCGGCGGTCGTCTCCGAGGACGGCACCTCGGCGCTCCTGATCACCCCGATCACCGTCGAGGACGGAAGCAACGAGGCCGGCGACGTGCTGATCGACGCGACCGACGAGATCAAGGCCGACCTCGAGAACGTGCCCGACGGACTCGAAGCCAAGGTCACCGGCCCCGCCGGGTTCTCGGCCGACGCGATCGACGTCTTCGAGCAGATCGACGGCGCGCTGCTCTACGCGACGGCGCTGCTCGTCCTGATCTTGCTGATCATCATCTACCGCAGCCCGATCTTCTGGCTGATCCCCTTCTTCTGCGTGATCCTCGCCGAGCTGACCTCGCGCGGGATGGGCTACCTGCTCGCCGAGGCCGGCGTCACCGTCACCGGCCAGACGGGCGGCATCCTCCCCGTGCTCGTGTTCGGCGCGGGAACCGACTACGCGCTGCTGCTCGTCTCGAGATACAGGGAAGAGCTGCGCAGCCACGAGGACAAGCACGACGCCGTTCGCGTCGCAATGCGCAAGGCCAGCCCCGCGATCCTGGCCTCGGGCCTCACGGTCATGGCCGCCCTCTTGACCCTGACGCTCGCCGAGGTCACCGGTACCTCCGGCCTCGGGCCGATCTGCGCGCTCGGCGTGGGCATCGCGATGGTCGCGATGCTGACGATCCTGCCCGCACTGCTCGCGATCACCGGACGCAGGGCCTTCTGGCCCTTCATCCCGAGAGTCGGGACCGTCGGCATCGACGAGACGCACGGCTTCTGGAGCCGAGTGGCCGCCTGGGTCGGGAAGGGCCCGCGGCGCGTCTGGATCGGCACCACACTGCTCCTGCTCCTGCTCTGCGTCGGGCTGACCTCGCTGAACAGCGACCTGACGAGCGGCAACGGCTTCCGCGGCGACGTGGACGCCGTCGAGGGCCAGGAACTCGTCGAGCGGGCGTTCCCGGCGGGCTCAAACGCACCGACGAACATCGTGGTCACCGACGAATCGAAGCTGGCGGCCATCCAGGACGCCGTCGAAGGCGCCCCCGGTGTCGCCGAGATCAACACCGAGGTCGAGCGCGGCCCGACCGGGGTCAAGTTCGAGGCGACCCTCGAGGAGGACCCGCTCTCGACGGCGGGCTTCGACCTGATCCCGGGCATCCGCGACGCCGCAGGCGAAGCCGGCGGCGACGCCGTACTCGTCGGCGGCTCGACGGCGGAGGAGTACGACCTGCGCCAGTCGTCCGCGCGCGACAACCGCGTGATCGTGCCGATCGCGCTCGTTGTCGTCTTCCTCATCCTCGCCGGGCTGCTGCGGGCCGTCGTTGCGCCGATCGTCCTGATCGGGACCGTCGTGCTGTCGTTCGCGGCCGCGCTCGGGCTCGGAGCGTTCTTCTTCGAGTACGTGTTCGACTTCCCGGGCATGGACCCGTCCGCGCCGCTGTTCGTGTTCATCTTCCTGGTGGCGCTGGGCATCGACTACAACATCTTCCTGATGGCCCGGGTGCGGGAGGAGACCCAGCAATACGGGACACGAACGGGGATGTTGCGCGGCCTCGCGGTGACGGGCGCGGTGATCACCTCGGCGGGAATCGTGCTCGCCGGCACCTTCTCGGTGCTCGCCATCCTGCCGCTCGTGTTCCTGACGGAGCTCGGGTTCATGATCGCCACCGGCGTCCTCATCGACACCCTGCTCGTGCGCACTTTGCTGGTGCCCGCGCTGGTGCTGGAGATCGGGGACCGCGTCTGGTGGCCATCGTCTCTGGTCGAGCTGGCGCGCCAGAAGGCCGACAACCCGACGCCCGACCCGGGCGGGGACCCGGCGCCGGCGAAGGCTGGCGCCAGCTAGCCCTGGCGGCCTCGTAACGCGCTAGAAAAGGCGAGGTGGCGAACGAGGCCAATCAGCTGAGCAAGTGGGCGCGCGGCGCGATCGCCCTGGCTGCGGGGCTCGCCCTAGCCGACGCATCGATCGTCACCCTCGGGCTACCGTCGATCCTGGTCGAGCTCGACACCGACGTCGAAGGCGTGGCGCTGGTGCTGATCGTCTATACGGCGGTCCTCGCGGTGGCGCTGCCCCTCGCGGTGCTCATCGCCAGGCGCTCGAGCGCCGCCCTGCTCGGCGCCGGGGGCCTGGTGCTCTTCGGAGTCTCCTCGCTCGCCTGTGGGCTGGTCGACGAGCTCGACACCCTGCTCGTGCTGCGCGGTGTGCAGGCCGTCGGCGGCGCTGCGGCGCTGGTCGCCTCGTTCGACCTGCTCGACGGCGGCACCCCCGGCCCCGGCCGCAGGCTCTGGGTCGCTGCATCGGTCTTCGGCACGGCCACCGGTCCCGCCCTCGGCGGCGCGCTGACCGAGCTCTTCGACTGGCGCGCGATCTTCCTGGCCCAGCTTCCGATCGTGATCCCGGGCGCGATCGCCTGCATCGCAGCGGCGCGAGGCGGGGGGCCGCTCGCGGCGCGCGAGGGAGGCGTCGAGGCGGGGCCGTCATCGCGACTGCCGATTCGCCCGGTGATCGCCCTGGCGCTGCTCTCGGCGGCGCTGACCGCCGTCGTCTTCCTGGTCGTGCTGCTGCTTGTCGCGGGCTGGAGCATCGCCCCACTCGCCGCGGCGCTCGCGGTCAGCGTGCTGCCGATCGCCGCCGTGCTGTCGGCCCGCATCGGCGGCGATCCCGAGACGCGCGCCGCTGCGGGGTGCCTGCTCGTCGCGGCCGGCATCGCCTGCCTGGCCCTGCTGCCGGGCGCGTCCGCGTGGTGGACCGTCCCGCCGCAGATCCTGGCCGGAGCCGGGATGGGCCTGGCGCTGCCCGCGCTCGCCGGCGAGCTGATACCCGAGCGAACCCGTTCGGACGCGGCGCGCCTGCTGTCCGTCCGGCACCTCGGGATCGCAGCAGCGCTGGTGCTGTTGGCTCCGATCGTCGCCTCGAGCCTGAAGGACACGATCGCCGAGGCGCGCGAGGAGGGGACCGCGGTGCTGCTCGACGCGCGACTCGACCCCGACACGAAGATCGAGATCGCCCCGCGCCTGTTCGCCGGTATCGAGGAGGACGACCCGCGCGGTGAGCTGGAGCGCTCGGTCGCCGACGCGCGATCGGACCTCGAGGACGAGGATCTCGCCGAGCTCGACTCGATCGCCTCCCAGCTCGACGACATCGTCACCGGCGCAGTCAGGAGCTCGTTTCGCCTCGCGTTCATCGCGACCGCGGCTCTCGCGCTGGCGGCGGGGCTGATCCTGCTCGTGGGCGCACTCGCCCCCGCTCGCGGGGTGGCGCGAGGAGCGATAGCCGCTGCCCTGGCGGCTGGGATTCTCGTCACAGCCGGCTACGGCGTCGCCTTCGCCGGCTCGGAGCGAGAACGCGTGCGCATCGAGGACCCATGCACCGCGGACCGCGACCTGCCCGACACCGGCGGCATCGGCGGCTTCTTCCAGGACCGCGCTCTCGAGACGCTGGACGAGGCGGCGTGCGACGCCGGCTCCAGCCGCGAGGAGTTGCTGCTCGCGATCGCCAACGAGGACCTCGCCGACGACTACGAGCGCCGCTACGGCGAGGACCCGCGCTCGATCGGCTTCCTCGGCCCGGCCATCGGTGATGTGATCTTCGACTGACTGCAATCTGGGCTGAGCCCGCCACCGGGCCGACGACTGGCTCGCCAGCCAAAGACGTAGGATCCCGCCCCTACGACACGCCTACAAGGAGGCAACGACTTGGGACTGCTGGACGGAAAGAGCGCGATCATCACCGGCTCCGCGCGAGGAATCGGACGGGCGACCGCCGAGCTCTTCGCGAGCGAGGGAGCAAAGGTGCTGATCAACGACCTCGACGGCGACGTCGCCGAGGAGGCCTCGAAGGAGATCGACGGCGAGACCGCCGTCTTCGCCGGCGACCTGACCGCCGCCGGCGCCTGCGACGACCTCGTCAAGGCCGCCACCGACGCATTCGGCACGGTCGACATCGTCGTCAACAACGCCGGATACACCTGGGACGGCGTCGTGCACAAGATGAGCGACGAGCAGTTCCAGGCGATGCTCGACATCCACACGGTCGTCCCCTTCCGCGTGATCCGCGCTCTCGCCCCCGCGTGGCGCGAGGCCGCCAAGGCCGAGGCGGCGGAGGACAAGGAGGTCTTCCGGAAGATCATCAACATCAGCTCGGTCTCCGGCACCATGGGCAACGCGGGCCAGGCCAACTACTCGTCCGCCAAGGCCGGCGTCACCGGCCTGACCAAGACCGTCGCCAAGGAGTGGGGCGCGTTCAAGGTCAACTGCAACGCCGTCGCGTTCGGCTTCGTCGAGACCCGCCTGACCCAGGCCAAGGAGAAGGGCGAGACGATGCAGGCCGCCAGCGGCAACGAGGACGAGGTCGCGCTCGGGATCCCCGAGCAGATGCGCCAGATGGCCTCGATGATGATCCCCCTCGGCCGCCCGGCTCAGCCCGAGGAGGCCGCCGGACCGGTGCTCTTCCTCGCCTCGCCGCTCGGCAACTACGTCCACGGCCAGGTCATCAACGTCACCGGTGGGCAGTTCACGGGGATGTACCAGTAGAAAACTTTCGGCCGCGGGCGCTCGCGTGATCCGCGGGCGCCCGCCGGTCGAATCCATCTGCATGTCTGCCTTTCGCGCCTGTGCACTGCTCGGTGCTGCGATCCTGCTGCTGGCCGCCGGCTGCGGCGCGGACGATGAGTCCGCGTCCACCGAGGCAGCGACCGGTTCCGAAGGTGGCGGCACCGTGATCGCCGCGCTGGGCGACTCGATCACCGCCGGCTCTCCCGGCTTCGATCCAGACCCCGGCGGCCGCCAGGCCTACGGGTTCGGCGACGACGAGCGAAGCTCCTTCGGGTACTGGGCTGAGAGGACCGGCACCAGGCTCGAGGTTCGCAACTGCGGCGTGTTCGGCCAGCGCACCGACGAGATCGCCGCCCGGCTGGACGAGTGCGCCGACGGCGCGGACGCCGTCATCGTTCAGGGGGGCATCAACGACATCGCGCAGCGCTACGACGTCGAGAATGCAGCCGCGAACCTCCGCGGCATCGTCCAGGAGGCGAAGGAGATGGGCCTCCCCGTCGCGATCACCGACGTCCTGCCGTGGAACAACGGCTACCCGACCGCCGACCCCCAGATCCAGGCCTTGAACCTCCTCATCGCCAGATCGCCGAAGAGGAGCGGATCCCGCTCCTCCCCTTCCACGACACCCTCGAGGACCCCGCCAACCCCGGCCGCATGAAGTCCGAATGGACCGCCGACGGCGACCACCCCTCGATCGAGGGCTACCGCCGCCTGGGCGAGATCGCGTTCCAGGTCCCAGACTCGCGGTAGGACGGCTATGACTTGGCGGGATGAGCCACCACGAAGGTGCACTCGCCCGGGCCCAGACACAGGTCGCCGCTGTGCGAGACGACCCGCACGCGCGGCTGGCTCTTCTCGAACGCACCTACCACGGCCCAACGGGCCGGGCACCGCGTCACCTGCCGTTTCGCCGGGCCGCGCTCTCGTTCATGCGCTGGCAGGCGGAACGCGGCTTGCTCAACCGACTCGACGCCTCGCCCCCCGGCAGCCTCTGGTGGCGGGCGGTCAACGAGCGACTGCTGCGCGATGGCTGCGAATCGGTCGCCCTCGCCGGCGGGCTGGCAGGCGCCCCGTCATCAGGGACCGTCCGGTTGTGGATGGGGTTCATCTCGAAGCCGACGGGGCGCAACTGGTACCGGGCCCACAACGCCAGCATCGTAGGTGGCTACCTGGAACACGCCGAGCTCGCCGAAGGGGAGAGCGTCCCGGAGCGGTTCTTCATGAACGTCGCGCTCGTCCGCGTGCTCTATGCCCACGCGCTCGTCGGCGCACCTCGCCTTGCCCTCGGTCGATTCGCCCCGGTCTCTCGCCTGCTCGGCGATCCCCGGCTCGGGATGGCGGGAGCTTTCATCTCGCTGGGCCGCGTGCTGCCCAACCGCTATCCGCTCGACCAGGACGTCGAGAGCTACCTCGAAGCCGAGCAGCGCCTCGGCCGTCTGCTCGACTACGCGGTGATCCTGCCGCGGCTCCAGCGCCTGTACGAGTGGTCCGCCGATGAGCTCAGCGAACCCGGCCTTCGGGCGCTCGTTCGAGACGGGAACCCGATCTATGCGTGGCCCTTCGAGGAGCGACAGGTATGGCGCTCACCGGCCATGCCATTGGCGGGCCGGGCCCTCGCAAGCGCGACCAGACCTTGGTAGAGCGGTGCGCATCCCCCTGAGGCAGGGCGGCCGCTCACGGATCGACGAACGTCTGGAAGCCGCCGAACCGCATGCCGGACATGTCGGCGATCTCGTCGCCGTCGGTCATCTCCTTCACGCGGGGGTCGGCCATGACCTTGGCCATGACCTCGTCGCGGTGGGCGCGCGAGGAGAACTCGGCGACAGCGGCGGTCTGCAGGGTGTCGTCCGGGGCCGCAAGGAAACCGTCCAGGTCGTCCCCGCGGAACTCGCGGTAGCGAAGCGCCCCGTGCTCCTTGGCGATCGCGCCGAAAGCGCTCGCCTGCTCCCGGTACTCGTCGATGCGCTCGTCAGGGACCGGCAGCAGATAGATGTCGACGTAGCCGGCGTTCGTCGTGTTCTCCTCGGTGACCATGCCTTCTCCTCGGTTAGTGCGGCGATTGGATGGATCACCCCTACAACCGCAGCGGTTGGCGAAACTCATCGGCGAGGGGCCAACCGTTAGGAGTGGGGCGGTTGCGGTGGTACGGTCGAATGGCGGAGTCGGCCGCTCGTCGGCTCGCCGCCTACGGGAAGGAATTCATGAAGGTCTCAAGGGGAGCCGCCCTGGCGACGGCGACGGTTCTGCTCGGGCTGATGTTCGCGGTCACTCCAGCCGCAGCCAAGGCCATCAAGTACGAGGGCCCGGTCAACCTCGCCGATCGTCCCGGCCATCCCCCGGCGCCGACGATTAAGTTCAAGGTGACCTTCGCCGGCAAGACCCCGACTCAGGTGAGCCCGCCCCATGAGAGGGGGATCTACTCCCAGTGCACCGATGGCGCTGAGCGCTACGACGAAGGGGGAGCCCAGTTCGAGTTCTCGATGAAGGTGAACAAGAAGCGGAGGTTCGCCTACACCGACACCGAGGCGGGCTTCTTCAGGATCACCGGCGTGGTCCCCCGCAAGGGCCCTGTTCGCGGAACGATCCAGATCAAGTACACGGTCACGGACTTCAACGGCGCCTACGTCGCCGACTGCGACAGCGGTGTCTTGAACTGGACGGCGAACCGCTTGAACTGAACGGCCTCAGAGAACCGGCAGGCAGTTTCTCCTGATCTGCTTGCGGGCCTTGTTGAGCTTCCGTCGCGCCTTCGGCGACAAGCCCTTCTTCTTCATGACCCGAGCGAGGATCGCGATCCGGGTCAGCTTCGCCGTCGCGCACTTCGGGCTGCTCGCGAAGAGGTCAAGGCCTGCGTCGGTGCTGTTCGCGGCGACGGGGCTGAACATCTGGGTCCCGGTGATCCTGGTGCCGGCACCGGTTCCCGGGGAGATGCCGCCGCCGAAGGAGCGGTACCCGGCACCCAGCATGTTGGCGTCATGTCCGGGGCTGTTGCGCCAGAGCTCGAACAGGCCGAGAGCGGTCGGCGAGCCGCCGGCGGCGATGTTCTCGCCCGCGCCGCCCGGGAAGCCCGCCGCGACCGCGCGTTCGGTGGGACCGAGCCCTTCAGGGGTGATGTGGCTGAAGTAGTCCCGCGCCGCCATGTCCGCGCTGTGGGCCCGCGCCGCGGCACCCAGGCGCGAGTCGCGCGACAACAGCGCGGCGCCGCTGCGCAGCCGATGGACGTTGGTGAGGCAGAGAAGCGAGCGCTCGGCACGGTCCAGGTTGGCGGAGCTGACGGTCTCCGCCTGATACAGGCACTCGCCCTGCGCCGAGGCCCCGTCGGGTGCGGCGGCGGCGCAGATCGCCACTGCGATCGCGGCCGCGATTCCGGTCGCTCGTCTCACCGGTGGGAGGCTAGGGCTTCGGGCGGCGCTCCTCGGCGACCGGTTCGCCGCCCTCGCCGGCGGCTCCACCGGGAGGCCAGGAGCCGAACCAGTTGTCGCGGGCGCCGTCGATCGTGATCGTCGTGCCCGAGAAGAAGTCCCCGGCGGGTGATGCGAGGAAGGCGATCAGCCAGGCCATCTCGGACTCGGTGCCGAGCCGGCCGAGCGGCACCGTCGAGGCCACGTTGTCGACGACGACCTTCGGATACTTGGTGCGCAGGGTCTCGGTGTCGAACTGCCCCGCGGCCAGCGCGACCAGCTTGATCTGGAAGCGCGACCACTCGACCGAGAGCGTGCGCATCATGTTCTCGACGGCGGCGCGGGCGGCTCCCGAGTGGACCATCCCCGGCATCCCGTTATGGGGCGAGAGCGTCACGCTCAGCACCTTGCCGCCGTTCTGGGGGATGAAGGCCTTCGTCGCGGCGGCGTGGGTCATATGCCACGTGCCCTGGACGTTCAGCTCCATCACCGTGCGAAAGCCCTTCGGGCTGATCGCCTCGGCCGGGCTCAGGAACTGGCCGCCCGCGTTGTTGACGAGCACGTCAATTCGCCCGTGGCGTTCGACGACGCGGTCGATGAAGGCGTCGACCGCCTCGTCGTCGCGGATGTCGAGCGATTCGGACTCGGCCCTCCCTCCGGCGCCGGTCACATCGGCGACCATCTCGCCCAGCGGCTCCTCGCGGCGCCCGCAGCCGACCACGGTCGCGCCGAGGCCGGCGAGCTCGTTGGCGGCGGCGCGGCCGAGGCCGGTGCCGGCGCCCGAGATCACGCAGACCTGACCCTCGAGGAGGCCCGGTAGGAAGATGCTCGAGCTGCCCGCTTCCGCCATCGCGGCGTGAGCATATGGGCCGGGGAGCCCGGCGCGGTCCGCGTCCCCGTCTAACGTCCCCGGCATGAAGGTCCGCGCCGACGCGATCGAGCTCGATGGGCCGCTGGACGGGGGCGCCCCGCCGGAGTCCTCGGTCGTCGTCGAGCCGATGCAGGCGGGCCTCGCGGTGCAGCCGCCTGGCCTGTTCGAGCGCAGGCGGGGAGCGATCCGGGGCGCGCTCGGGGCTCTTGGAGTGGGCGTCTCGAAGGACGATTACGCTCGGTTGCCGGTCCCCGCCTTCCTCGTGCGCCACCCGACCGCCGGGCCGGTCCTGATCGACACGGGCCTCCATCCCTCGGTCTCCACCGACCCGCGGCAGAACCTCGGCCGCATCCTCGGTGGGATGTTCGAGCTCGAGAGCGGCACCGACGTCCCCTCGCGGCTCCGTGACAAGGGCATCAACCCGAAGGACGTCAAGGTCGTGATCCTCACCCACCTGCACGTCGACCACGCCTCGGCGATCTCGGAGTTCCCGAACGCCACCTTCGTTGTGAGCGCGGCCGAGTGGGAGGCCGCCACCTCGTCGCCGTCGCTTCGCAAGGGCTATCGGCGTCAGACCTTCGACTACGCGTTCGACTACGCCACGGTCGACTTCGACGCGGACTTCATCGGCTCATACGGGCCGTTCGGCCGCACCTTCGACGTCTTCGGGGACGGCACGATCCGGCTCGTGTTCACGCCGGGCCACAGCGAGGGCCATTGCTCAGTCATCTGCAGCCTGCCGCGCCGCGACTTCGTCGCGCTCGGCGACGCCGCGTACTTCTGGCGCCAGATCGAGGGCGGGACCGAGCCCTACCTTGTGGCCGACCTGCACAACTGGCGCCGCTCGCTGCGCGAGCTGAACGCCTACCGCCAGGCGTTCCCGTACGCGCTCGTAGTGCCGAGCCACGACCCCGAGTTCTGGCCGAAGCTGGAGTCGCGCTACGAGGAGTGACGCGAGGCGGGCGCGCCCGGCTCGGGCGCCCTTGCCGGCAGCCCCTCGCGAACGCGCTTCAGCACGCTCTTGCGGCCGTGCTCCTCGAGGTCCACGTACATGGCCCGAACCTGGTCGAAGACCTGGTCGGCGGCCGCCTGTTGCTCCTCGCGGGTCGGGTCGGCGTTCCTCGGGAACGTGATCGGCTCGGCGTACTGGACGGTCACCTTGGGGAAGTGAAGGCGCTTCCATCCGCGGATGTGGGCCGAGCCGTGGATGGCGACGGGGACGACGGGGGCACCGGACTCAATGGCGAGCTTGCCGACGCCCCTCTTCGGCTCGCCGAGGTCGCCGCTCCGCGAACGTCCGCCCTCGGCGTACATCAGCACGGTCCGGCCGTTCTCGAGCACGATGTGCGCGGTCTTGATCGCCTCCTGGTCGTTGTAGCCCCGGCGGACGGGGAAGACTCCGCCGCCCCTGAATATCCAGTTGAGGATCGGGTTCCCGAAGAGCTGGGACTTCGCCATGAACTGGACCTTGCGCCGCAGGTAGACGGCGGCCAGGAAGTGGTCCATCTGGCTGAAGTGGTTCGGCGTGACGATCAGCTTGCCGGTCAGCGGCACGTTCTCGACGCCGATCGCGCGGCAGCGGAAGAAGAACAGCGTGATCGGCGTCAGGACGACCCTCACGAGGTCGTAGACCCAGTTCGGGCCCTTGCGGGCGCGCTCCTGGAAGGGCTGGAAGTACTCAGCCGGGCGCGGGTCCTTGTAGACCTGCGGCTTCAGATCGCCCTCTCTCACCTTCGCCATCGCCATTTCCTACCCGTTCCTGCGTAACCGGTTACGCCTTGGACCACCCGCGCGAGCGAGCCACCGCCTCGCGCCAGCGGGCCAGCAGGCCTTCGCGCTCATCCTGGCCCATCAGGGGCTCGTACGTCGCCTGCTCCCGCCACATGTCCCGGACGTCGCCCAGGGACCAGACACCCGTCGCTATGCCGGCCAGGTAGGCGGCGCCAAGGGCCGTCGTCTCGGGGATCTCGGGGACGATCACGGGCACCCCCAGCACGTCGGCCTGGAACTGCATCAGCCAGGCGTTGTGGACGGCGCCGCCGTCGGCCTTCAGCGCCGGTATCGCCGCGCCGGCCGCGGCCTCCTGCGCGCGCACCGCGTCGACCGTCTGGTACGCGATCGCCTCGAGCGCCGCGCGCGCCAGGTGCGCCCGCCCGCTGCCGCGCGTAAGCCCGACGATCGTGCCGCGCGCGTAGGGGTCCCAGTGGGGTGAGCCCAGGCCGGTCAGGGCCGGCACGAAGTAGACGTCGTCGTTGGTGTCGAGCGACGCGGCCAGCGCTTCGGTCTCGTCCGCTTTGTCGATTATCCCGAGGCCGTCGCGCAGCCATTGCACGGCAGCGCCGGTCACGAACACGGCGGCCTCTAACGCGTAAGTGACACCCGACGGCGACTCCTCTGCTGCGCGTCCGGGGTCGCCTGCCCCGAGCCCCCAGGCGACCGTGGTCAGCAGCCCCTCTTCCGACGGCGGCGCCGTCGCGCCCGCGTTCAGCAACACGAAGGAGCCCGTGCCGTAGGTGTTCTTCGCCTCGCCGGGCGAGTGGCAGGCCTGGCCGAACAGGGCGGCCTGCTGGTCGCCGGCGATCCCGGCGACCGGAACCGAGCCGCCGAACACGCTCGTCTCCCCGTAGACCGCGGCCGACGGCGCCGGTTCGGGAAGGCGCTTCGGGTCGACGCCGAGAAGCTCGCAGAGCTCGGGGTCCCAGTCGAGCTTTCGGATGTCGAAGAGCATCGTGCGCGACGCGTTCGAGTAGTCGCTCACGTGGCGACCCGTGAGCTTGAAGGCGAGCCAGGAGTCGACGGTGCCGAACACGGCGCCCTCCACCTCGGCGTTTCGGATCAGCCACTCGATCTTCGTCCCGGAGAAGTAGGGGTCGATGACGAGTCCGGTGCGCTCGCGGACCAGGTCCAGCACCCCATCCGTCTCGCGCAGCTCGTGACAGCGTTTCGCGGTGCGGCGGTCCTGCCAGACGAGCGCCCTGTGCACCGGCTCGCCGGTCTTCGGGTCCCACGCGACCACGGTCTCGCGCTGGTTGGTGATGCCGATCCCCTCGAGGTCCGAGCCCTGCACCCCCGCGTCGGTGAGCGCGCCGATCGCGACCTTGCGAGTCGTCTCCCAGATCTCGGAGGCGTCGTGCTCGACCCAGCCGGGCTGGGGAAAGTGCTGCTCGAACTCGCTGTAGCCGCGCCCCGCCTCGCGGCCGTCGTCGCCGAAGACGATGCAGGTCGTGCCCGTCGTGCCCTGGTCGATCGCGAGGATCACCTCGCGAACGCTATGTCACCCGGATGGTCCTAGGACTGGTCCGCGGGCTCTTTGCTCAGGTCGACCTCGGATGGGTCGTCGTCACCGTCGGCCGCGCCGCCGGGCCCTCCCGAGGTAGCGCCGCCGGTCTTCTTGATCGCGTCAGCGTCAGCGTCGGGTTTCCCTGTGTCGTTGAGAGGACCTTCCACCTCATCCTCTTCGCCGCTCTTGTAGGCGTGAAGTGAACTCTCCGGGACGTCCTCGTCCGTCGCCTTGTCTTGACCCTTCTCGTCTGGCATCTCGTTCCTCCTGTAGTCGCGACTAGTTCTCGCGGGTCTCTTCGTTCGGTGCACCGCCGTGGGCAGCCGCGCCCTCGCCGGACGGATTGCGGCCGCGCATCGGCTCCGAGTTGCCGCCTCCGGCGGCCCCTGTCTGGGTACCGAGTCCGCGCTCACCCTCGCCGGTGCCCTCTCCGCTCTCTGGGTTGTCCTCGTTCTTCGCCCCCTCGGCATCCTCGGTCGCGCCGTCCTTCTCGCGTTGCTCGTCGTCTCTCTCTTCCTCGTCCATCTCTCCTCCACTCCTCGATCTGGTCGTGCGAATTCACACGTAGTGAGTGGCTTACCCCCTGCAGGAGCGATCGAATCCGAGCAGACAGGAGGGCGGCCCCGGTGCGCCGGGGCCGCCCATCCTTGTCCCGCCTTGGTGCTAGCTGGGTGCTACTTGGCGCTCGCCGCGACGTTCGCGGTGCCGAGCACGAGGCCCTCCGTGAACGCGGTGGTCGCGAACGCGGTGTTCAGCGCCGCCGCCGCACCTGCGGTGAGCGTCGCCTTGACTCCGGTGACCGTGATCGCCTTGCCCGCGACTGAAGGCTGGGCCTGCGAGAGGTCCAGGTTCAGGATCGAGGCACGGTTGCTGCCGAGCAGCGCCGTCAGGTCGGGGGCATCGTCGATCTCGATGTTGAAGCTCGTGAGATCAACGACCGTCCCGCCCTTGGTCAGGCGCAGTCCGCCGCTATGGGTGATCTGGCCGGCGAACGTCTGCGTGTTCAGGCTTCCACCGGTGATCGGGAACGCGAGGCCCCCGGGTGCCGCCGTCGCCGGAGCGATCGGCGAGGGCACGATGCTGAGCGAGCCCAGCGCCGCCGCGGCGCCCGGATCGACCACGAGGGTGGTCTGGCCGGTTGCGGCGAGAGCCGCGACCAGCGGCTTGGCCTTGACGGTGACCTTGCCGAGCACGAGGCCCTTGGCGAACAGGTCCGTCTTGAACGCGGCGTTCAGCGCGCCGGCTGCTGCCTTGCTGAGCTCAGCGCCGACTCCGCTGATCACCGTGTCCTGACCCTTCGTGGTGATCTTCGCCTTCGAGAGGTTCAGCGAGAGCACGGTGAGCTTGCCCTTGCCGACCTTCGCCACGAGGCGGGACTTCTTGCCGACGATGACCCGGAAGTCGGTCAGCGAGACATTGGTTCCACCCGCGGAGAGCTTGAGCCCGCCCGAGTGGTCGATGTGGCCGCTGACCTTCTTGCCGGTGCTCAGGTCGCCGCCCGTGATCGGGAAGGCGATTCCCTTGCCGCCGGCCGTGGCCGGCGCGATCGGTGCGACCTTGACACCGTTCGACTGCAGTGCCTTGGCGACACCCTTGTTCAGGGCCAGCGTCGTCGAGCCACCGCCGAGCTTTTCCGCCGAAGCACCCGGAGCTGCGATCAGCGCCAGAGACGCTGCGGCTGCGAGGGTCACCCCCAGAACTGTGCGACGGCTGCGAGTTGAGCCATCCATGAACTACCTCCAATTCGTAGTTTTCAACTGCCTGGCTGGGATACGGCGGCTCGGAGGCCGGCGGTTGGGCGATCGCCTCGCCGGCGGGCGCCCGATCAGTCAACCGACCAGGGCCCCCCGTGCGTAGAGGAAGGTGATGGAAGCCGTCCTGACCCCGATTCCGCTAGACCTTGGTCGCCTGAGACCGTTCGCCCCCGAAAACACAGACCCGGAGACGAGCATCGCCGACGCGCTTCGAAGCGACGATCCGTCGGCGATCGATTCGCTGTGGCAGGAGTACGGCCGTACGGTGTTCGCGTTCCTGGTGCGCACGATCGGCGACCGTGGAGAAGCGGAGGACGTCCATCAGCAGGTCTTCGTCGAGGCGTGGCAGCGCCGGCGCGATTACGACCCCGCGCGCGGCAAGCTGCTGAGCTGGCTGATGACGATCGCTCGCAGCCGCGCGATCGACAATCACCGCCGCCGCAAGCCCGAGCCGACCGATCCGGCGATCGTCGAAGCGGGCCAAGACGAGCCGCCTCATGACCCCGAGCAGGAGATGATCGAGCGCTGGCACGTCGCGCAGCTGCTGCGCCGCATCCCGTCGGGGGAGGCCGAGCTCCTGCGGATGCGCTTCTACGAAGAGCTGAGCCAGCGCGAGATCGCCGCCCGCAGCGGTATCCCCCTCGGTACCGTGAAGATGAGAATGGTGCAGGCCTTGGAGCGACTGCGAGAGTTGATCGAGGACGAGGAGGGCGCACGATGACGCCGCTCGAGCCCTCTGACGTGATCTTCGGCGAGCTGACCGAGGCCGAGCGCATCGAGGCCGATCGCCTGATGCGCGTCGACCCCGACTTCCGCGACCAGGTCGAGCGTCTGCGCCCGACCGTCGCGCGGCTCGAGGAGCTGCCGGCCGAGGCCTGGCAGGACCTGGAGCCGCCGCCTCCCCCTTCGATCGCCGACCTCGAGCGCTCCGCGCCGAGCCTCGCCCCCGAGCCGGCCCGGCCGCGAAAGCGGCGGCGCGGGTTGGTGCTTCGCCCGGCGTTCGCCGTCGGGCTCGCCGCCGTCCTGATCGCCGCGGGCGTCGGGGCGGGCGTGCTGCTCTCCCCCGAGGACGAGTCCGTCAACGGGCCGACCATCGGACTGGCGCCGATCGATCCCGGGCGGGCCGGCGAGAGCGGGAGCGTGAAGGTGGACGACAATGAGCGCAAGGTCGTGATCTCCGTCGAGGGGCTCCCCGCGAACGACCCCGACCAGTTCTACGAGGCGTGGCTTCTCTCCGACACTGACCAGGTCGTCTCGCTGGGCGGCTTCAAGGTCGATGACTCCGGCGTCGGCGAGCTCCGCGCCGAGCTCCCCGACGACCCAGGCAAGTACCGCTACTTCGATGTCT
Source organism: uncultured Solirubrobacterales bacterium (assembly GCA_963820665.1). Taxonomy (GTDB): domain Bacteria; phylum Actinomycetota; class Thermoleophilia; order Solirubrobacterales; family 70-9; genus CAVUAT01. The sequence goes on from CAWGAL010000004.1 coordinate 884,681, forward strand.
CGGTCGAAACGGCCGACGGCGACGCCTCGCACTCGGGGCGCTCGGTGCTTCGCGCGCCGACCTCCGGCGCCTAGTCTGCGGAGGGCCGGCGCTTCGAGCGCACGACCTTCCTGAAGTCCCGAAGCTGTCGCGCGCGGTGGGCGAACCCGCGGAGCGTGCGATAGGTGGCGCGGTGGGTGAGCGGCAGCTCGATCTCGCTCACGCGGTGCCCGGCGCGGACCGCGTCCACGGTCATCCCGATCTCCATCCCGAAGCCGTCCGCGAGCGGCAGCACGTCGCGCAGCACCGCGAGGGTCATCGCGCGCTGGCCCGAGATCGGCGCCTCGGCCCGGAAGCCTGAGAGCTCCTCGATCGCGTCGCGCGCGTAGCCCAGTGCGAAGCCGAAGCCACCCCCCTCGCGTTTGGCGAACGCGGCGACCGCGAGCTCGCACTCGCCCGCCTCAACCGCAGCGACCAGCGGGGCGAGCTCACCGGCCGAGGATCCGAGGTCGGCGTCGCAGAGCAGGAAGACCGGCTCCGGATCGCCCTCGATCAACTCCGAGAGCGCCGCCTGCGCCGCGGCGGTGACGTTCCCCCCCTTGCCGTGCGAGCGCTGCCGGCGGATCACGGTCGCGCCGTGCTGCATCGCGACCTCGGGAGTGCCGTCCGTCGAGGCGTCGTCGGCGAGGAGCAGGCGGGCGCCGGGGAACGCCGCGGCCAGCGCGTCGAACGTGTCGCCGACGCGATCGGCCTCGTTTCGGGCCGCCGCGATCACGACGCGGGACGGCGGGGTGGAGTCTTCCGGCGGCATGGCGGGATATTGTGCCGCGCCATGGCAGAGATCGAAGCCCACATCACCGGCACCGTCTGGAAAATCGAGGTCAAGGTCGGCGACGAGGTCTCCGACGGGGACACGGTCGTCATCCTGGAATCCATGAAGATGGAGATGCCGGTCGAGGCCGAGGACGACGGCAAGGTCGCGGAGATCAAGTGCGAAGAGGGCCAGTCCGTCTCCGAAGGCGACGTCCTGGTCGTCCTTGAGTAGCGAGGCGCTGGCGGGGGGGAAAGTCCGGCTGGATCGGCCTGCTGAGGCTGTTGCGCGGCTTACGATCTCGCGGCCCGATGCCCGCAACGCCCTCGACCACGACGTGCTCGGCGCCATCTCCGAGGCGATGCCGCGCCTCGACGAGGGGATCGAGACGCGGTGCGTGATCCTCACAGGCGAGGGCAAGGCGTTCTCGGCCGGCTACGACATCGCCGGGATCCCCGCCGAGAGCTTCGCGCGCGACGCCGAGGCCCTGGTCGCCCACCCCTTCACCGCGGCTCTCGAGGCCGTGGCGGGACACCCGTGGCCGGTGCTCGCCGCGCTGAACGGCCACGCGCTGGGAGGCGGGCTCGAGCTCGCGCTCTGCGCCGACCTCCGGGTCTGCGCGCGCGGCGCCAAGCTCGGAATGCCCCCGGCGAAGCTGGGGCTGATCTACGGGCACACGGGACTGCAGCGCTTCATCGACACGATCGGCATTCCCCGCACCAAGCAGCTCTTTTTGACCGGCCAGAACATCAGCGGAGAGCGCGCCGAGCAGATCGGGCTCGTCAACGAGGTCGTCGACGACGACCACGTCGAGGCGGCCTCGCTCGAGCTGGCGGCCGAGATCGCGGGCAACGCGCCACTCTCGATGAAGGGCAACAAGCGCGCGATTGGGGTGCTCAACTCCTACGACCGCGTCACCGGCGAGCAGGAGCGCGAGCTGATCGCCCTGCGCGAGTCGAGCTTCGCTTCGGAGGACATGAGGGAGGGCATCAAGGCCTTCGCCGAGAAGCGCAAGCCGGAATGGAAAGGCGAATGAGCCGGCGCTAGCCGGGCGGCGGTGGCGGCGCGCCGGCTCCCTGGTGCTGTGCCTCGGCCTCGTAGGACTCGCCGATCTGGGCTCCGCCCTGGGCGGTGGAGGGCCACCAGATCTTGTCGCCGATCAACTCGACGGCGGCCGGGACCATGATCGTTCGAACGATGAACGTGTCGAGAAGGATCCCGAGGGCAACCATGAGCCCGAGGTCGAAGGTGAACGTAACCGGCAACGTCATCAGCACCGAGAAGGTGCCGGCGAGGATGATCCCGGCGCTCGTGATCACGGGCCCGGTGACCGAGAGGGCCCGGAGCATGCCCTCGCGGGTGCCGTGCGTCCGCGCCTCCTCGCGGACGCGTGCCATCAGGAAGATCGTGTAGTCGATCCCGAGCGCGACGAGGAAGATGAAGGCGAAGGTCGGTATCGAGGCGTCGAGGCCCGGGTCACCGACGACGAAGCGGATGATCAGGATCGAGATCCCGAGCGTGGCGAGGAACGAGAGAACGACGCTCGCGATCAGGACCAGCGGCGCGACGAGGGACCGCAGGAGAATCGCGAGGATGATCGCGATCACCAGCAGTGCCAGCGGCGCGATCTTCTTGAAGTCGCTCTCGACAGCCTGGTCGAAGTCGTACTGGAGGGCGGCTCCACCACCGACGAGCGCCGTGGCGCCCGAGGGAAGGTCGCTGACGCTGTCGCGTATCCCGGGCACGAGGTTGAGGGCGTCCTTCGTATACGGGTCGCGGTCGAGGACGACCTCGATCGACGCGGTCGAGCCGTCACTGGATGTGAGGCCGGTCGGCGTCGCGCTGGCGACCCCCTCCGCGCCTTCGAGCCCCGTCACCGCGGCGGTCACCTGCGCATCGGTCACGGTGCTGCCATCGCTCGTGACGAGGACCGTCGTGGGCGCGCTGAGTCCGCCCGAGAGATTGTCCTCGAGCAGGATGAAGCCCTCGACCGAGTCGACCGACTTCTTGAAGAAGCTGGTGCTCGAGTAGTCGACCTTGTACGCAAGGACGCCGAGAGCGGCCGCGCCGAACATGACCACGGTGACGATCAGAGCGGTGGCGGGCGCCTGCAGGACCTTGTCGCCGACACGGCGCCAGACCCCGGTCCGGCCCTCGAACGAGCCACTCGGGTCATAGGCCACGTTGGCCCTGCGTGGCCAGAAGCCCGCCCGGCCGAAGATCGTCAGCAGCGCCGGCAGCAGCGTCAGCCCGGCGACCATCGCCGAGGTGACGCCGATCGCCGCGATCGGACCGAGGGTGTTCGTGTTGCGCGAGTCGGCGATCACGAGCACCAGCATCGCCAGGGCGACCGTCAACCCGCTCGCGAGGATCGCGGGGCCCGATTGCCTCACCGCGAGCGCCATCGCCTCGTGTTTGTCCTCGTGGCGGTGGAGCTCCTCCCTGTATCTCGAGACGAGGAGCAGGCAATAGTCGGTCCCCACCCCGAACATGAGCACGATCAGGATCCCGGTCGCGTTGGAGGAGACGATCGCGCCGGATTGCGCGTAGAGGTAGATGAAGCCGTTCGCGATCGTGTAGGCGAAGAAGACGACGATGATCGGCGTCAGGGCGACGAGCACAGCGCGGTAGATCGCGCCGAGCAGGACGAGGACGAGGAGCACCGTCGCCAGCAGGAGCTTCACGTCGAGCTCGCCGAAGACCTCGGTGAAGTCGGCGAACGTGCCGACGTCGCCGGACAGCTTCACGGTGAGGCCGTCGACGGGATCCTGCTCCAGGATGTCGCGCACGTCCTCGCCCGACTCGGGGATCTTGTCGAAGTCGGTCTCGACGACGAGGACCGTGTACGCGACCTCCCCGTTGTCCGACACCAGCTTCGAAGGCGAGTTCGGCTGCAGCGGCACCAGCGGAGGGCCGATCAACTCGATCTGGTCCGCGGGCAGCTCTCCGATCGCGGCGGCGTCCTCCGCGATCCGCTGGGCGTCGCTGTCGGTGAGGCCACCGTCGCGCTGGTAGACGATCAGCCCCTGCGAGGTCTCGCCGGCGTCGAAATCTGCCTCGAGGCGCTCGACCACCTCGGTCGACTCGGCGCTCTCGGGCAGGAACGAAGCCGTGTCGTCGCGGGTCTCGTCGGCGAGCTTCGAGCCGAGTGGGGTCATCACGACCATCGCCACGATCCAGGCGGCCAGCACGACGTACTTGCTGCGTCGTCCCGTTACGAATGAGGAGAGCGTCTTCATGCCGCGCGGCAGGCTAGCGAAAGTTTGGTGAGCCGTGCCGCCCGCTGGATCTCACACGATCCGAGATTGAGCTACAGGCCCTCGCGCAGAGCGAGGACTCGCTCGACCGAGTCCTCGAACGGGGCGCGCTTGAGCTTGCCCGTGGCGAGCCCCTGGCGCAGTGCTCGCGCCGCGCGAACGCCCGCGTCGCAGTGGACGTAGAGCAACAGGTCCATCCCGGCTCCGGCGGCGCGCAGCGCGACCTCGGCGGCCGAGGCGCCCTTGGTCGCCGCGGGGGTCTCGAGCGAGTCGGTGATCGTCGCGCCCTCGAAGCCGAGCCGCTCGCGCAGCTCGCCCTTGACGACCGGCTTCGACTGCGAGGCCGGGAAGCTTCGGGTCGCGCAAGGCGCGGGTAGCGCGCCGAGCTCACCATCACGAGCTTGCCACCTGCTGCCGAGAAGGCCGCGTAGGGGGACTCGTCGACGCGGCGAAGAGCGGCGGCGCTGAGCGGGATCGTCGCGGGGCGAAGGTCGGTGTTGGCGGCGGTCGAGCCGAGCCCGGGGAAGTGTTTGGCGGTCGCGGCGACGCCCGCTCCTTGGAGTCCTTCTGCGAAGGCCACGCCAGCGGAGGCGACGCGGCCGGGCTTCGAGCCGAAGGCGCGCTCCTGGTCGGCGATGAATCCCGACGGGCGCGCGACGTCGAGCACGGGCGCGAGGTCGACGTTGACCCCGACGCCCTTCAGCGAGGCGCCCGTGGCCGCGCCCTGTTGCCCCGCGAACTCCGCTCCGCTCCGCCCCATCGACGCCGCGCTGGCCGAAGGCGCGCCGGGCAGGCGCTTGACCTGGCCGCCCTCCTGGTCGATCGAGACGATCACCGGGGCGCTCAGATCAGCGGGGCGCGGCGCCGCCTGGATCGCGGCCGAGAGCTGGGCGAGCTGCGAGCGGCTGCGCACGTTGTCGTCGAAGTAGATGACGCCGCCGATCTCGCCGTCGGAGACGGCCCCGAGCAGGCTCTGCGGCGCGCGCGTGCCGTCGAAGCCGCAGACGATGCGGCTGCCCGCGAGCTGGCGGGGCGTCAACTCGGTGACGCCGTAGGGGTCTGGGTCCGCCGCCGGCGGCGGGCCGAATCCGAGGCCGAGCGCGGCGATGGCCCCCGTGCAGGCGAGGGCGAGGGCTCTCCTGAGTCCGGTGCGGGTCATCGCCGCCGAACGTTAGCCCGGGGCGTCCGATTCGGCTCCTAGATTCGGGCCGACCGATCCCGAGGGAAGGGCTCACCATGCCACCGCTGATCACTTTCGACGAGGCACTCCAGCTCGGCGAGCTGACCGACCACGAGGAGATCGGCGCGCTGATCGAGCGCGCGTGGGAGGTGCGGACCGACCGCTTCGGCGACTCGACCGACATGTGCTCGCTGGTGAACGCCAAGTCCGGCGGCTGCGCCGAGGACTGCGGCTTCTGCGCCCAGTCGCGCTACGCCGAGGCCGACACCCCGATGCACGCGATGATGGAGCCCGACCAGATCCTCGAGCACGCGAAAGCGGCCGAGGCGGCGGGTGCGCACCGCTTCTGCATGGTCACCCAGGGCCAGGGGCTCTCGAAGCGCGATTTCGCCAAGATCCTCGAGGGCGCGCGCCTGGTCTCCGAGCAGACGAACCTGAAGCGCTGCGCCTCGATCGGCCACATGTCGCCGACCCGCGCCAAGCAGCTGAAGGAGGCGGGGATCCAGCGCGTGCACCACAACGTCGAGACGGCGCGCTCCTACTACGACGAGGTCTCGACCACCGTTCGCTACGAGGGTCGCATCCGCACGATCGACGCGGTCAAGGAGGCGGGGCTCGAGAGCTGCGTCGGCGGCATCCTGAACCTCGGCGAATCGCCGCACCAGCGGGTCGAGATGGCCTTCGAGCTGTCCGAGATCGACCCCGAGTCAGTGCCGATCAACCTGCTGAATCCGCGCTCGGGGACAAAGTTCGGCGACCGCGAGATGATGGATCCCTGGGACGTCGTCAAGTGGGTGGCGATCTTCCGCCTGATCCTGCCCGACGCCCTCTTCCGCCTCTGCGGAGGCCGGGTCGAGAACCTCGGCGACCTGCAGCCGCTCGCCGTCAAGGCGGGGCTGAACGGCGTGATGATGGGCAACTTCCTGACGACGCTCGGCGTCGAGCCGGCCGAGGACCGCGAGATGTTCGAGGAGCTGGGGCTGAACGTCACGCGACAGCCCGACAACGGCTCCAACCCGCGTCCCGACAACCGCGCCGGCTGGATGGAGGGAGAGACCCCGGTCGACACGCCGATCGACGAGCTGATCGACAGCCAGGCCGACGCCAACTTCTGGGACCCCTCGACCCAGCTGCGGGTGATCAAGACGAAGGGCAAGGTTCCGGACTACCCAAGCAAGGAACCGGCCGGCTGGGGTGACTAGTGCTTGACCTCGGGGAGCGGCTGGAGGAGCTCCGTGCCGGTGGCCTCTACCGGCGCCTTCGGGTGATCGAGGGCCCGCAGGGCGCCGAGGTGACGCTCGACGGCGACGCCGTGCTGCTCCTCTGCTCGAACAACTACCTCGGGCTCGCCGACCACCCAGCCGTGCGCCGCGCGGCCGCCGACGCCGCGCTGGAGTGGGGTGCGAGCGCGGGCGCCTCTCGGCTGATCTCGGGGACGATGACCCTGCACGGCGAGCTCGAGCGCCGGCTCGCCGAGTTCAAGCAGCGTCCCTGCCGCACTGCTCTTCGGCTCGGGCTACCTCGCGAACACCGGCACGATCGCCGCGCTCGCGGCGCGAGGGCGAGGTCGTGATCTTCTCCGACGAGCTGAACCACGCGAGCATCATCGACGGCTGCCGCCTCGCGAAGGCGGACACCTTCGTCTACCGCCACTCCGACATCGAGCACCTCGAATGGGGCCTGCGCCGCGCGGGCGATCGCGCCTCGCTGATCGTCACCGACGGCGTCTTCTCGATGGACGGCGACATCGCGCCGCTGCCCGAGCTCGTCGAGCTCGCCAAGCGCCACCGCTGCCGCCTGATGGTGGACGAGGCCCACGGCACCGGGTGCATCGGCCCTGGCGGGCGGGGCTCGGTCGCCGCCGCAGGGCTCGACCGACGAGGTCGACGTCGTGATCGGCACCCTCGGCAAGGCCCTCGGCGGCTACGGCGCCTACGTCTGCGGCTCGGTCGAGCTGACCGAGTTCCTGATCAACAGCTCGCGCCCGTTCATCTTCTCCACCGCCCTGCCGCCGCCCGTGGTCGCGGCCGCTGCCGCATCGCTCGAGGTACTCGTCGAGCACCCCGCCCGGGTCGAGCGTCTCGCCGCTAACGCCGCCGCTCTTCGCGACGGCCTCCGCGAGCAGGGACTGCCCGTCGGCCCGAGCGAGACGCAGATCGTCCCGGTCACGATCGGGGGCGCCAAGGACGCCCTCGCGCTCTGCGAGCGCGCCCTCGACGGCGGCGTGTTCGCCCAGGCGATCCGGCCGCCCACCGTTCCCTCGGGCACCAGCCGCCTGCGGATGACCGCGATGGCGACCCACAAGGTCGGCGAGCTGCGCCGCGCCGCACAGGTGGTCGGCGAGGCCGCGCGCGAGCTCGGGCTCGTGCGAACCGCCCGATCCCGGTCCCGGTCCCCCAGGCAGAGCCGTCCGCGGCCCGCGCGCCCGAGGCCGCTCCCGCCGAGCACTTCCGCCGCGCCGCATAGCCGTCGCATGCGCGGCGTCTTCGTCACGGGCACCGGCACCGAGGTCGGCAAGACGGTCGTCGCCGCGGCGCTCGCCCGCGCCCAGTCGGCCGCCGGCCGCAGGGTCGCCGTGTTCAAGCCCGCGGTCAGCGGCCTCGACGACTACCCAGCGGCCGGCCAGTCCGCCGGTTGGGCCCGCGCGGCCGAGCTCCCCGACCACGAGCTGCTGCGCCTCGCCGCCGCCAGCGAGCAGTCCGACGACGAGATCTCGCCCTACCGCTACGGCCCCGCCGTCTCGCCCCACCTCGCCGCCGAGATGGCCGGCGAGCCGATCGACCCCGACCGGCTTCGCGCCGCGGCGCGGGCCGCCGCCGAGGGGGCCGAGCTCCTCGTCTGCGAGGGCGTCGGCGGCTTCCTCGTCCCACTCGCCGGCGACTACCTGGTCCGCGACCTCGCGCGCGAGCTCGCCCTCCCGGTCGTCGTCGTCGCCTCGCCCGGCCTCGGCACGATCAACCACACCCTGCTGACGATCGAATCGGTCCGCGCCGCGGGCCTCGACCCGACCGCCGTGGTCCTGAACCCCTGGCCCGAGGAGCCGACCGCCATCGAGGAGTCCAACCGCGAGACGATCGCACGCCTGGGCTCGGTCGCGGTGAGGACGCTGCCGCAGCTGGACCTCACGGACCCGACGACATGGCCGGCGCTCTGACCCGACCACACTTCGGTGCGATTGGGGCCCCTATAGGGGCCCCGAATGCACCCAGGCGCCCGCCATACTGCCATCCGTGACCGAGGAGTGGATCGCCACGGTTCGCGGCATCTTCGACGCGTGGTCGAAGGGCGACTTCCGCGCGACGGACGGCCTGCTCTCAGACGACGTCGAGGTGACCTGGGCCGAGCCGCCCACGGTCGTCGCCTCCAAGGGACCCGACGAGTCTGCCGAGCGGCTGCGCCTGCTGCTCGACCAGTGGGAGGACTTCCGCGCCGAGGCCGAGGAGCTCGTCCCAGTGGGCGAATCCAGCATCCTCGCCGTCGCCCACCAGTACGGAACGGGCAGCGGAAGCGGCCTGCCGGTCGACGCCCGCGTCTACATCGTCATCTCCTTCCGCGACGAGGAGATCGTCGGGGTCCACTGGCACTTCGAGCGCGACGAGGCGCTGAGCGCCGCCGGGCTCGCCGGCTCCTAGCCGAGGTCGGCCGCCGCCGCGGCGGTCGGCGCTGCAGCGTCGCGGCGGGCCGCGTCGGACGGGCTCTTCGCGCTGCCGCCGCGGATCATCGACACCGCGACCACGAAGCCGATCACCGAGACCACGGCTGCGAGCAGCATCGCGCTGCTGAGGGCGTCGACGAAGGCGGCCTGGGCAGCGTCGGGGCCCTGAATGAGTGAGGCGGGATCGAAGCCGAGCCGAGCTGGGACTGGAAGATCGCGCCCGTGGCGGCGACGCCGACGGTGCCGCCGACCATGCGCGACATCTGCAGGACGCCCGAGGCGACGCCGGCCTTCTGCACGCTGACGGCGTTCATCGCGGCGGTCGACATCGGCGACATCACCAGGGCGATGCCGACGCCCATCAGCACGAACGGGAGGATCAGTCCGTTGTAGGTCGTGCTGATGTCGATCAGCGAGAAGAGGTACATCGAGACGCTCAGGATCGCGAGCCCGGTGCCCATCGGCCAGACGGGGCCGAAGCGATCGGAGAGCCGGCCGGCGAGCGGTGCGATCACCGCGATGACCACGGTGGTCGGCAGGAAGCGGATCCCGGCCTCGAGGGCCCCGTACCCGAGGATGTCCTGCAGGTAGAGCGCCATGAAGAAGAAGGAGCCCATCATCGCGAAGGTGATGATGAAAGCGACCGTGGTCGCGCCGATGAACTGGCGCGACTTGAACAGGTTGAACTCGACCATGGGGGCGCGCACGCGCAGCTCGATGGCGGCGAACGCGACGAGCGACAGGGCGCCGCCGGCGAGCAGCCCGATGATCTGGGGAGAGGTCCAGCCCCAGGCGTTGCCCTCGATCAGCGCGAGCACGATCGCGGTGAGGCCCGCGGTCAGGGCGACGATCCCCGGGTAGTCCACCTTGCGCTCGACCGTCTCGTCGCGGGACTCGCGCACGGCGAAGAGGGTCGCGACGATCGCACCGGCAGCGACCGGGAGGTTGATGAAGAAGATCGCCTGCCAGCCGACGTGCTCGGTCAGAAAGCCGCCGACGACCGGGCCGATCGAGAGCGCCAGGGCGGACACGCCGGCCCACGTCCCGATCGCCTTGCCGCGCTCGTTGGCGGGGAAGGCGTGGGTGACGATGGAGAGCGTCGCCGGCATCATCAGCGCGGCGCCGATGCCCTGGACGGCGCGCGAGGCGATCAGCATCTCGGAGTTGACCGCGAGCCCGGCCGTGGCCGAGGTCAGGGCGAAGATGACGACGCCCACCAGGAACATCGCGCGGCGCCCGAAGATGTCGCCGAGGCGTCCGCCGGTCGCAATCAGGACGGCGAAGGTGAGCGTGTAGCCGTTGACGACCCATTCGAGGTCGGAGAGGTCGGCGTCGAGGTCGCGCTGGATCGAGGGCAGCGCCACGTTGACCACGGTGTTGTCGAGCATCACCATGAACAGCGCGAAGCACATCGCCCCGAGCGTCCACCACTTGCGGTTGTCGTCGGTGATCAGGTGGCTGTAGCGGGTCATCGCGCGGCCCGCTTCGCGTTGGCGCGGTAGAGCGAGGCGATCTCGTCGCGCTCGAGCAGCACCTCGAGGGCGGCGTCGAGCTTGCGGCGCTCGGAGTCGCCGAGCCCGGCGGCGAAGCGCTCGAGGCCGCGCAGGCGCGCGGCGAGGACGGTGTCGGCGATGCGGCGGCCCGATGCGGTGAGAGCGAGGCGGCGGACGCGGCGGTCGTCGGGGTCCTCCGCGCGGGTGGCGAGCTTGCGCTTGACGAGGTCGTCGGCGGCGCGGCTGGCCGAGGGGAGCGAGACGCCGAGGCGCTCGGCGAGCTGCTTGACCGAGATGGGCTCGTCCTCGGTGTCGGCCCCTGCAAGGGTGAAGAGCGACTTCATCTGGACGAAGTTGAGCCCCGTCTCATCGATCGCGCGGATCACCGAGCCGCCCTCGGACCCGAGCACGTGCAGCATCAGCGACCCGAGCCGAAGCGCGAGCTCGCGGTCTGCGGCGGTCGGCTTCGGGAGGTGACGGCGATCTCGGCCGTGGCTGCTTCCATGACATCTTCGATGGTTGCAAACTTGAAAGCTTTTCGCAAGCGAAAGCTTCTGTGAGGTCCGTCACGCAGGCCCGCTGGACGGACATCGGTGCCGACGGGAATTCCGGCCGACCCGCGATCTATGTTCGCGCCGGATGCGAACGGAGGCTCAGCTCGATCACGACTTCCTCTGGCACCCGTTCACGCAGCAACGGAACTGGGTCGCCGAGGAGCCGCTGATGATCGAGGCGGCCGAGGGCAACGAGCTGATCGACTCCGACGGCCGCCGCTATCTCGACGGCGTCTCGTCGCTTTGGTGCAACGTCCACGGCCACCGCCACCCGCTGATCGACCAGGCGGTGCGCGACCAGCTCGACCGCGTCGCCCACTCGACGATGCTCGGCCTCTCCCACCCCGGGGCCGCCGAGCTCGCCGCGCGGCTGGTCGAGATCGCGCCCCCCGGGCTCTCTCGCGTCTTCTACTCCGACTCGGGATCGACCGCCGCCGAGGTGGCGCTGAAGATGGCGTTCCAGTACTGGCAGCACCGCGGCGGCCAGCATGTGCGGCGGCGCTCGTTCATCTGCCTCGAGGACGGCTACCACGGCGACACCATCGGTTCGGTGTCGGTCGGCGGCATGGAGCTCTTCCACTCGGCGTTCGGCCCGCTGCTCTTCGATTCCCACCGCGCCCGCTCGGGCGACATCGCGCACATGGAGGAGCTGCTCAGCCGCCACGAGGAGGAGCTCGTCGCGGTGATCATGGAGCCGCTGGTCCAGGGCGCCGCGGGGATGCTCATGCACCCGCCCGGCTACCTGCGGGCGGTGCGCGAGCTCTGCGACCGCCACGGCGTCCTGCTGATCTGCGACGAGGTGGCGACCGGCTTCGGGCGCACCGGCACGATGTTCGCCTGCGAGCAGGAGGACGTCTCGCCCGACCTGATGTGCGTCGCGAAGGGCCTGACCGGCGGGTACATGCCGCTCGCCGCCACGCTCGCGACGGAGAGGATCTACGAGGCCTTCCTCGGGGCCCACACCGAGTTCAAGACCTTCTTCCACGGCCACACCTACACGGGCAACCCCCTCGCCTGCGCGGCAGCGCTCGGATGCCTCGACGTGTTCGAGTTCGAGCGGACCCTGGAGACGATGCAGCCGAAGAGCAGGCTGTTCGGCGAGCTGCTCGGGGGCGTCGAGGCGATGACCGAGGTGACCGAGGTGCGCCGGCGAGGCTTCATGGTCGGCATCGACCTCGGCGAGCACGATCCCGAGCTTCGGATCGGCCACCGCGTCGCGCTCGAGGCGCGCGAGCGCGGCGTGATCGTCCGGCCGCTCGGCGACGTGGTCATCCTGATGCCGCCTCTCTCGATCTCGAAGGCCGAGCTGCGCACCCTGGTGTCGGTCGTCGCGGAATCGATCCGCGCGGCGTTCCCCGTCGCCGAGCTCGATCCGTCCGCCGCCTGGCGCTCGCAGGCGGCCCTGCTCGACGCCGCCTAACGCTAGCGGGCCCGCTCGTAGATCAAGACCGCGACGCCGTCGCCGACCGTTCGCGACTCGGTCAGCTTCATTTGCTTCATGTCGTCGGCCTCCCCGAAGACGCGCTTGGCGTCGGGAAGCCCGAGGACGACGGGGAAGATCATCAGGTTGACCTGGTCGACGAGATCGTTGGCGAACAGCTCGTGCACCAGCTGGGCGCTGCCAGGGAGCTGGATCTCGCCGTCCACCTCGTCCTTTACCTTCGAGACCTCCGCGATGACGTTGCCGCCGTCGAGGACCGTGGTGTTGTTCCACTCCGGGTCCTTCAGGGTCGAAGAGACGACGTACTTGGGCATTTCGTTGAGCTTGTCCGCGAACTCGCCGTCGCGCTCGGGCCACGCCCCGGCGAAACTCTCGTAGGTGCGGCGGCCGAGCAGCAGCGCGTCGGCCGCCAGCGCCTCGTCGAGCTTGAACTGGTTGCCGTCCTCACCGCGGTCGAACTTGAAGGTCCATCCGGGGTACTTGAAGTCGGGCTCACCGCCAGGCGCCTCCATCACCCCATCGAGCGATGCGAACTCCGTCACGATGATCTTCCCCATCTGATCCTCCTTGGCTTGCGTGACCCGTTCCGACTGAGTACTAGCGAAACTCATGTTGTGACGAAGCCCCGGCTCCGCCGTAGTCCGGACATGAGCACCGCAGTCGCCACCGCCACAGAGGCGCCCGAACAGGCGAGGGTCTCCTTCGAGGCCCTGTATCGCTCCAGCCGCGACGACGTCTTCGCCTACGTCGCCGGCCTGCTCCGCGACCGCTCGGCCGCCGAGGAGGTCACCTCGACCGCCTTCGAGCGCGCCTGGCGCAAGAGGCGTCAGCTCGATCCCGACCGGGGGTCGGAGCGCGCGTGGCTCTTCGGCATCGCCCGCAACGCGGCGCTCGACGAGCTCCGCCGCCGCTCGCGCACTGCGCAAATGCCCGACGACCCCGCCGAGGACGCGGGCATCGGGCGCCTCGCTATCGGGCCCACCGGAGGCGACCCAGCCGAGATCGCCGTGCGCCGAACGGCCCTTCGCCAGGCACTCGCCTCGCTGAATGGTCGCGAGCGCGAGCTCGTCGCGCTCAAGTACTTCGCCGGGCTCTCCAACGCCGAGATCGCCGACGTGATCGGCTCGAGCGAGAGCAACGCCGGCACCCGCCTTCACCGTGTCGTCGAGAAGCTGAGGAGGTCCTTCGATGAAGCAGCGTGAACGTCAGCCAGACGCCTTCGAGGCGGCGCTGCTCGAAGAGCGCCCCGAGATCGAGCAGGACTTCGCCGCGAGGCTCGACGCCTGGGCGGCCGAGGGATTCCCTCCGGCCGAGGGCGCCCCGAGCGGCCCCTCAGCCTGGGGCGGCTTGCGCCGCCGACTCTCCAGCATCCGCCTCGGGAGCGCGCTCGCTCCCGCCGCCGGCCTGGCGGTCGCACTCGTCGCGCTCGTGATCGGCATCAGCGCGCTCAACGGACTGGGCGGGCCGGACAGCGCCGATGACAGCAGCGCCGTCCAGGACAGGTCCCTCGAGAGCGGTACCACCGGTGGCGAGGCCTCGGGCGGCCGTCCGGCCGAGGGCCCCGCCCAGAACTCGACCGAGATCGCTCCCGACCCGACGACCGTGCCGCCCATCGACGATCTCCCCAAGCAGCGGATCGAGCAGATCAAGCCGGGCCAGGACCGCATCCAGGAGAGGACGGTCACGACCACCCTCTCCACCGAGCCCGACGAGGTCGACGACGTCTCCGACGGCGTGGTCGAGGTGACCGAGCGCTACGACGGCATCGTCGTCTCCTCGAACGTCAACACCACCGGAGATCAGGGGCGCGCAGTGTTCGCCCTGCGCGTGCCGACCCAGAACCTGCAGGCCTTCCAGGCCGACCTCTCCGACCTCGCGAGCGTCACGGCCCGCAACGAGGGCACGCTCGACATCACCGCACCCTTCATCAGCGCCGAGGAGCGCTTCGACGACGCCAAGGCCGAGGTCGACGCGCTGGTCACCCAGCTCGCCGAGGCCGGCACCGCCGACGAGATCGCCGAAGTCAAGCTGCGTCTCTCGAGCGCCCGCGCAACCCTCGCCGCCGTCCGCGCCGAGCTCGCCGAGCTCAAGCAGCGCGCCGACTTCTCCCGCGTCAGCGTCACGGTGGTCGGCGACGGCGACACCGACGGCTGGTCCCTCGGCGACGCCGCCGACGACGCCCTCAGCGTCCTATCCGACATCGCCGGAGCAACCCTCATCGCCCTCGCGGTGATCCTCCCCTTCGGCGCCATCGCCCTGGCGATCGCCTTCGCGACCCGCAAGCTCCGCCGCCGGCGACGCGAGAGCGCGCTGGACGACTAGGGGGCGATCGCGGCCAAGGTGCGCGACGCGTTCGCCGCGCCCGCGAATCCGCCGTTCTTGCCCGGCAGCGTCACGCATTCCGTCAGCCCGAGCTGGGTTCCGAGGCCGTAGTCGGTCTTCTCCAGCGTGTCGATGTCGAGCAGGAGGGGGAAGAGCTTGCCGAAGATCTTGCCGGCTCGCTTGTCGGCCTTGCTGAGCTTTCCGCCCTTCTTCGAAGGCTTCGGCTCCGGGATGCGAAGCAGCTGAACGAACAGAGTCGAGATGCGACGTTCGACGCGCTGCAACTCGGTGCGGTTTGAGATCCACGAGTTGGCCAGCACCTCGAATCCCGGCGCGGGAAGCACGGTCCGGATCTGGGCCAGTTCGCTGTCGCTGATGGCGAGGAGCTGCTTGTTGACCCGCTCGAAGGCCTTCAGGTTCAGCTTCGGCTTCTCGTCGCCCTTGGCCGAGGCTTTCAGCTTCTGGTTGTAGCGGTTGACGATCGGTGCGGCCTGGGCCTTCGCCGCGACGCAGATGGGGTTCACCTGTGCGGCGTACTCGGTGGGGTTCGCTGCACCGGACGCCGCTGGCGCGCTCAGCGCCAGCGTCGCTCCCGCGACCAGAACCAGACTCCCCAGCCTTCTCATTTGCCCAGCGTAGGGAACGACGCAGGGTCCGGCATCCGCAGTAAGCCGCAGACTGGACGGTTGTCGGCTACTCCTCGTAGGGCTCGAAGTCGGACTTGCGGGCCCCGCAGACGGGGCAGAACCAGTCGCTCGGGATGTCGGCGAAGGCGGTTCCCGGAGGGATGCCGCCGTCGGGGTCGCCCTCGGCAGGGTCGTAGATGAAACCGCACGAGGTGCACATCCAAAGCTGGGCGGTGTCGGCGTCGGTGGCCATGGACGCGGCAATCTAGCGGGCCGCACTAGTCTGCGCCACTGTGGAGAAGGCGAGCGAGGTGAGGCCGTGACCGACGTGCCCGAGGCGGGCGGCGCCCCGCTCCGCGACGAGTCGGATCCGCCCGCTGTCCCGCGCGCTGCGTCCACGGTGATCCTGCTGCGCCGCGGCGGCAAGCACAACGACCGCGGCCTCGAGATCCTGCTCGGCCAGCGAAACCCCGAGGCCCGCTTCATGCCCGGCGTCTGGGTCTTCCCCGGCGGCGCTGTGGACGAGGCCGACGGCGATGGCGAAGCCGGCTTTCGCGCCTGCGCCGTGCGCGAGCTGAACGAGGAGGCAGGGATCGAGATCGAGGAGGCCGAGCTGGTCGCCTACTCGCGCTGGATCACGCCCCGCATCGTGCCCGTCCGCTTCGACACGAAGTTCTACCTCGCGCTCGCACCGGCGCACACGCCGCCGGAGCCCGACGGCTCGGAGATCGTGGACGCCGGCTGGTACGGCCCCCAGCAGGCGCTCGACCTCCACTACGCCGACGAGCTGCCCCTCGTCTTCCCGACGATCAAACACCTCGAGTCGCTGCTGCCCTACGAGAACGCCGAGCAGGCGCTGGCGGCGGCGCGGAAGCGCGATGTGAAGGCGGTCGAGCCCGAGGTCGTCGGCGACGGAGCCGACGCGCGCATCGTCCTGCCGGACGACCTTCCTTGAGGAAACCTCGAGTGGCACAATCGCAACGATGACCAGCAGCCTCCCCCAGTCCGCGCGCGACACCTTCAGCCGCTTCATCACGACCGAGTACACGACCGTGGGGGCGCGCCAGCAGCCGATCACCTGGCCGGTGACTCCGTACTACGCCGACGGCGGGCGCTCGATCGACATCAGCACCGGCCTCGGCTACCCGAAGAAGGCCGACGACGCGAAGCGCCACCCCAGCGTCTCGCTGCTGTTCTCCGACCCCACCGGATCCGACCTCTCCAGCCCGCCGCAGGTGCTCGTCCAGGGGACGGCCGAGGTGGACGACGTCAACCTCGAGGACAACCGCGAGCGCTACTGGCGCGAGTCCAACGTCAAGCTGCCGGCCACGAAGTCGATGCACCCGCCGAAGCCGGTCAGGGCGATGCTCAACTGGTACTACACGCGTATCTACGTCAACGTCCGCCCCGAGCGCGTCTTCGTCTGGGCCGATGGCGACGTGACGAGCGAGCCCGAGGTGCTCGACTGCCACATCGACGAGGTCCGCTCCGGCCACGTCGAGGTGCCACCCGCAGAGCACGGCACCCCCGACCGGGGCCCCGTCACGTGGGACGGCCGCGTCGACGAACTGGGCCGCGACTACGACACGGCCGTGATCACCTGGCTCGCCCCGGACGGCTTCCCGCTGTCGGTCCGCGTCCCGATCACGGTGGATTCGGCGGCGAGGGCCATCCACCTCGGCGCCGAGCCAGTCGGCCTGCCGCTGATCGAGGGACGCGCCTGCCTCACAGTGCATCGCCACGCGCCCGACTTCACCTGGCAGAACAACTTCCAGGTCCGAGGCAACCTCGAGAAGCGAGACGACGGCTGGCGCCTCGTACCCCGCCGCCTGGTCGGAGGCTTCGAGGTCCCCGACAGCTTCGTCGGGCGAAACGCCGAGTTCATGAAGCGGATGGTCCCCTACTACAAGACCGCGAGAAAGCGGATGAAGGCGCGCGCGTAGGGCGATCGAGAGTCTCGAGTTGGCCTACTGGACGAAGAAGAACTTCGACGATCTTCGCGATGTCAGCCCGGAGGGTGTTCAGATCCAGTGGCGGTTCGCGCGGGAGGCTCTGGGATCGCCCGAGCTCGGCCTGAGCCGCTTCACCTACGAGCCGGGTGCGCGCATGCCCTGGGGTCACCGGCATCGCGAGCAGGAGGAGGCCTACATCGTGGTGGCCGGGTCCGGTCGTGCCAAGCTCGATGACGAGGTCGTCGAGCTCACCACCTGGGACGTGCTTCGCGTCGCCCCTGCGGTGGTCCGCTCGTTCGAGGCCGGCCCGGAGGGCCTCGACGTGATCTGCATCGGCGGCCGGAAGCCCGAGGGAGGCGACACCGAGAAGTTCGAGGACTTCTGGGGCTAGGAGCTCGGGAACGGCTCGAGGCCCGCGTTCCAAGGGCCCGGTCTGAAGGTCGTGAGGTTGTTCTCGGCCATCTCTCGCTGCAGGCTGCGGAACACGCCGGAGGCGGAGTCGAGGGCGGCCTCGAGCTCGGCCTGGGTGAGCTCGCGCAGGCGCCAGTGGAAGAAGAGCTGGCTGTCGGTGATGCCGAAGTCGACCTCGGCGGGGATGCGGGTGATCCAGTCGATGAAGGCGGGGCTGAACAGCTCGCGCAGGGCAACGGGGTCATGGTCGCGCGGGACGGTTGCGATGTAGCGCTCGTTGAAGTCGATGCTCTCGAAGCGGACCCGGCGGCGCGACTGGCGGTCGATGAGGTCCTCGGCCGAGCGCTCGATCGACTCCACGTTGAAGATCGGGACCACCGTCGCCAGATCGGGGGTGTGGGACTTGACGAGGGCGGCGCCGGGCACGATCGCCCTGCGGCCGAAACCACCCTCCTGGCGCTCGTCGGCGTCGCAGCTGGCGCCCCAGAAGTTCGTCGCGAGCTGGCCGGTGAGCCTGTTCGTGCCGCCGGGGGCTAACGCCACCGGCTCGCCGACCGGGTTGAGGCCGCCCACCGGGTCGAGCTTCAGGTCCCTGTCCTTCGCGACCGCGCGCACCGCATCCGCCCAGGCCTCGGCTTCGTCGCGAGCGCTCATCGGCAGAGACTCACTAGAGGGCCTGCTTGTAGAGCTCCTCGAAATGCTGAGGCTCCAGCTCGCGCGCGTTGGTGAGGCTGCACCCGTCGCCCATCGCGCCCTCGACGAGATCGGGGATTCCCGATTCGGGGACGCCGACCTCGGAGAGCCGCTGGGGCAGGCCGAGGCCCGTAGTCAGCTCGGTCACCCAGCCGGCGAGGGAATCGCCCACGTCGGTGGCCGAGCCGCCCGCCTCGGCGCCGAGTAGCTCGGCGAGGTCTCGGTAGCGGTCGGCCGTCTCGTCGCCGCCCTCGACGTTGAAGCGGATCACGTGCGGGAGGTTGATCGCGTTGGCGACGCCGTGGGCGACGCCGAACTGCGCGCCGGCGGGATGCGACATCGAGTGAACGGCCCCGAGCGCCGAGGTCCCCCCGGCGCCGGGCACGATCGCCTGGCATGCGGCGATGAGCATGTTGCCCCTTGCGTCCTCGTTCGAGGGGTCCTCGACGGCGACCGCCAGGTTGTCGCGCATCATTCGCAGCGCGTTGAGCGCAAAGGCCTCGCCGTGGGGGCTGCCCTCCTGGCTGGTGTAGCCCTCGATCGCGTGGGTCATCGCGTCCATGCCGGTCGCCGCGGCGATGTGTGGCGGGAGGGTCGCCGTCGACTCCGGATCGAGGATCGCGAGCCGGGGAAGAGCGGGAAGTCGCCGATCAGGACCTTGATCTTCTGCTCGGGGTCCTTGATGACCGCGGCGAAGGAGACCTCGGAGCCCGTGCCGGCGGTCGTCGGGATGCACGCAAAGGGCGCCACAGGCAGCGGCGCGCCGAGGCCATCGTCCTCGCGCGGGAGCGCGTAGATGCCCTCGTAGTCGAGCACCTTCCCGCCGTGGCTGAAGATCGCGTTGGCGACCTTCGCGGTGTCCATCACCGAACCGCCTCCGACGGCGAGGAAGGAGTCCGCCCCCGCCTCCTTCGCAGCAGCGGCACAGGCCTCGACGGTGGCCGTCGAGGAGTCCTGCTCGACGGCGTCGAAGACGCCCGCGACCTCGAGGCCGCCGCCGGTGACGCCGGCCTCGACCTTCTCGATCAGCCCGGTCTCGCGGATCACGGCGTCGGTGACGATCATCGGGCGCTTGGCGCCCTCCTTCATGAACTCGAAGCCGACGCCCTCGATCATCCCCCGGCCGGCGACGATCCGGGTCGGATGAGCGAACTGGTAGTAGTCGGGAAACCCCTGCACCACGCCGGCTTCCTCAGACGTTGGCCAGGTCGCTGCGCCCGGACTTCTCGAGCTGTTCCTTGTACAGCGGGAACACGGGTTTCGTAAGCGGCACGAGCTTGAGGATCTTCGCCACGGGGCCCTTGGCCTTGATCTGGCCGCGGGCGAGGGCGACGGTGACGTTCACCTGGCCGAGCCAGAAGCGGTGGGCGGTGTCGGCGTCCATGCTCATCACGACCTCGGGCTCCATCTCGGTCTCGCCGAAGTCGACGGTTCCGGGCTCGTCCTCCTTGAGGCGGACGGTGATGGTCGACTCCGGCTCGCGGTAGTCGTACTGGACGATCGTGTTCGCCTTGCGGAACTTCGGCGCAAGCTCCTCGTTGTCTGCGAGATCGGCGAACAGCTTGCCGATCGTGTCGTAGACATCTTGGGCGGTCTCGAAATAGGGCAACGTCTCTCCTCCCACTCAGGTCAAGGGCATCCTATGGCCTGTCCCGTTCGGAGTCGGCCGCCGCCGAACTCGGCGGGTCAGGTCGCGAGACGGCTGCTAGTGGCCGATGAAGCCGGCCGCGCGGGTGTACAGCTTGTAGAGGTTGAAGGCCGCCGCGTACTCCTGGCGGCAGGAGGCTTCGAAGAGGTCGTAGGCCTGCTCGTCGTCGAGGATCGCGCCGCGCCCGCCTGGCGTGCCCGAAGGACCGCCGGAGAAGTCGGTCAGAGACTCGATCGTCTCGAGGCGGGTGTCCACGTCCCCGGCCTTCCAGTCCTCGCAGTCGGCGAGCCTCAGCTCGTCGCCCACCCCGACGTAGGGGCCGGCCACGGCCGCGCGCTCACCGCTGTCGGAGCCGCAGCCCGCGACGAACAGCGCTATCGCGACGCAGGCGAGGGCCCGGGCCGCGGCTACTGCGGCTCGGGAGGTGTCGTGAACCACACGCAGCCCCCGTTGTAGTCGAGGTTCGCCAGGCAGCCGAACAGCTCACCCGTCTGGCCGAACTCGTCACCGTCGGGAACGAAGCTGTCGCCGCAGTCCGAGGGAAGGTTCGCGCCGGGAGGCGTGCTTGTGACGCTCGCCGCCGTGCCGTCCTTGCCCGTGTTGGAGAACCAGCAGTTCTGGGTGTTGTCCGGGTTGTTGACGATGCCCTGCTGGTCCCACCAGAAGTCCTCGCCGTTGGGATCGCGCTTGCCCTCCGGCGTGCGGCCCATGACGTTGCCGTAGTAGCGGTTGCGGTAGGACGTGGACGAGGTCCCCGGCACCGGCGTGCCCGGGTCCGAGTTGCAGTTCGTCACGGGGTCGGCGTTCGGGTTCGTGGCGAGGTCCTCGCAGACGAACGCGTCCGGCACGGCGAACTGCATGGTGCCGCGTCGCCAGTTGTCCCAGAAGTGGTTGTTGCGGATCACGTTGTTGTTGCCGCCCGCGATCCACATCCCCGTCCCGACCGGCATCGGCACTGTCGGCACGACGTCTGTGCCCGGTTTGTAGGGGTTGAAGTTGTTCGAGTAGAACTCGTTGTTCTCGATCAGGTCCGAGTCCTGGGGGAAGCCCGGGTGTCCTGACGCGGTGAACACGTCGGTGGTGAACCCGTTGGCGTTGTCGTAGAGGTCGTTGTGGTGGACCCAGACGCCGTTCGCGTCCGTGCCCGAGTACCCCGCCGCGTTGTGGTGCATGTCGCAGTCTCGGATCTCGGTGTTGTATCGCTGGCTTCCCTCGATCGTCTGCTCGCCGCTTTCGGGGCTGGCGCCGGGATATAGGCCCGAGTCGCCTGAGCCGGCGGCCTCGCAGTCGGCCATCAGGCCGTGGTCGGAGACGAAGGTGAGCACCCCGTACTGGGCGTTGTAGAACGCCTTGAAGTGCGAGAGCCGGTAGCCGTCGGTCTCGAGGATGTAGATGCCGTGCTCCTTGGCGTGGCGAAGGTTCATGTTGTGCAGCGCGAAGCCGTCGGCGCGGTCGGCGCGGACCACGACGTCCTTGACCGGGTCGATCGGGCCGGAGTTGCCGGAGGCGGTGTTGCCGGCATCGACGGTGACGTCCTCGGGCTTCACGCCCGAGCCCTCCATCTGAAGGTTGCAGCGGATGCACGAGCCCGCGTTGGGGATCACGTGACGGTCATCGAGCGGCGGCTGAGGATCGGTTCCCGACCCGAGCGAGCGGCCCAGGACGGCGATCAGGTTCTGATCGTTCGGGCAGGTGTACTGGTAGGCGTAGGAGAGGGCGTTGACGCTGCCCTTGTCGTTGGCGATCTCGTACGCGTCGCACTTCGGGTCGTTCGTGGGCGCGGCGCGCGACTCGGGCTCGGTGTAGAGGCCCGGCAACACGACGACGCGGTCGTTGTTGCCGGAGTTGTTGACCGCTTCCTGGATCGAGTCGTACTTGCAGCGCTTGAGAAGCTTGACGTTGAACTTGAGCAGCTTGTCCGCGGCCTTCTTACCGACCTTGACGCGCGGCTCCGAGGGCCGCATGACGTAGCCCCGGTTGGCCTTCTTCTTCGCGGTCGTCGCCTTCTTGATCGACTTCTTCAGCCGCTTGATCGACTTGTTGGCGTGCAGCCGATTCGAGTAGACGCGGCGGTCGGCGCGCTCGGCGTCGGTCAGCTTGCCCTTCTTCTTGCCCTTGAGGCTCTTGGGGGCCTTCGGAACGGCGCCCTGGCAGACGACGCGGGTGCTGCCGGCGGGCTTCGGGTCGAGGGCGGTGAAGAGCCCTCGAAGCTCGGGGACCTTGCCGCCCGCGGGCACGCCGTCGACGACCTCGGCGGCGGGAGCGGGCCAGTAGGAGGCGCGCTCGATGTGGGCGACGGCGACGGGGGCTGCGACAAGCAGTGCTCCCGCCGTGGCAATGGCAAGCAGACCGCGCTTCGAATTCAACTCAGCATCCTCTCTCCCCGGGAACTCTCTCTCGACGGCAGTCAATCACAACTTGCCGCGCGACTAGAACCCGGCGCCGGGCCCGAAGTAGCGGAGTCATTCGGGAGGAAGGTGCTCAAGCTGCGATCAGCCCGGGCTAGGTCAGCTTGCCGGAGGCCTTCGCGGGGCTGCCGAAAGCGACGGAGCCCTCGACCTTGATGCTGGCCTTCTTCTTTCCCTCGAGGGCCTTCTTGCCCTTGGCCGAGAGCGGGACGACCAGCGTGCCGGACTTCGTCGTCTTCTTGGTGCCGAGCAGCTTCTTGCCGAGCTTGACCGAGACGGTCGCCTCCTGGCCGCCGGTGAGCGTCACCTTGACCGAGACCTTGCCCTTCGAGGCGACCTTCGCCAGCTTCTTCGAGTTGAGCTTCAGGGCGATGGTCGGCCGCGGCAGCGGCGTGCCCGCGTTGACGTTCAGCTGGGCGTTCATGCCCGGGTGGATCGTGCAGGTGAACGGGTAGGAGGCCACCGGCAGGTACTGGGTGCCCTGCACCTGCGTCGATCCGGACCCGATCGTGTCGCTTTCGAACAGCGGGCCGCCGTCGGGGCCCGGCCCCGTGGCAGTCGCGTTGTGCGACCCGCCCGCGACCCAGGTCAGCGTTGCCACGGTCCCCGCGTCGTGCAGGTAGGTGGGCGCCGAGAACACGTTCGGGTCGGGGGCCGGCGGAGAAGCAGCGCCGCCGACGATGCTCGCAGGAGCGGCATGCGCGCTCGACGCCGTCCCGGCCAGGGCCAGGACGACGAGGGCTGCCAGGATCGAGCTTCGAGCGCGCATCCGCATCGCTAACCCTTGGCGGCGTCGAAAAGCTCGCTCGCCTTGGACCAGTTGACGACGTTCCACCAGGCGTCCAGGTAATCCGGTCGCTTGTTCTGGTACTTCAGGTAGTAGGCGTGCTCCCAGACGTCGACGCCGATGATCGGGGACTTGCCCTCCGAGACCGGCGTGTCCTGGTTCGGGGTCGAGGCGACCGCGAGGCCGGAGCCGTCGTGGATCAGCCACGCCCAGCCTGAGCCGAACTGCCCGATGCCGGCGTTCTTGAACTCATCCTGGAACGAGGAGAAGTCGCCGAACTTCTCGTCGATCGCCGAGGCGAGATCGCCCTCCGGCTCGCCGCCCCCGTCCGGGCTCATGATCTCCCAGAAGAACGTGTGGTTGGAGTGGCCTCCGGCGTTGTTGCGGACGGGGCCCTGTTTGTCTGCCGGCAGGGAGTCGAGGTCCTGGAGGACCTCGTTCACGTCCTTGTCGGCCCACTCGGTGCCCTCGAGTGCGGCGTTTGCCTTGTCCACGTAGGCCTGGTGGTGCTTGTCGTGGTGCACCTTCATCGTCTGCTCGTCGATGTGGGGCTCGAGCGCGTTGTAGTCGTAGGGAAGGTCGGGAACCTCGTAAGCCATGCTGTGTCTCCTTCGTAGGGCGCAGCCTGATTTCCTAATCTAGCGAGCGTGACCAACGCGCCGCCCGGCGGAGGGACCTGGACCGGTCTGGCCGTCACGGTCGGCGCGATCGTGCTCGGTCTCGCCGTCGCGTTCGCGATCCCCCCTCTGCGCGAGGCGATCCTCGACGCCCTCAGCGGCGACACGGCCTCGGTCCGAGAGGACCTCCGCGACCTTGGCGCCGGAGGGGTCCTGATGGTCTTCGGGCTGGCGCTCGTCCACGCTGTCGTCTGGTACCCGGCCGAGATCCTCGACGCCGCCGCCGGCTTCGTCTACGGGTTCGGGTGGGCCCTGGCATTGATCATGGTCGCCTGGATCGCCAACGCCCTCGTCGCATACGCGATCGGAGTGCACGCCGGACGCCCCGTCATCTACAAGCTCGCCGGGCAGCGGCGCTTCGAGCGGGCCGAAGCGGCGATCCACGAGGGCGGCGTGACGCTGCTGCTCGCGATGCGCCTGATCCCGATCGTGCCTTTCAGCTTCTTCTCGATCGCGGCCGGGGCCGCCCGCGTGCCGATCTGGCGATTCACCTGGACGACGGCCGTGGGGTACCTCCCGATCACCGCGATCTTCGTCTACCTCGGCTCACAGCTCGAGGAGCTCTCGCCCACCGACCCGATCCTGATCGTCTCGGCTGTGGTGCTGGTCGCGATGCTGCTCGGCGTCCGCTACCTGCGGCCGCGCTTCGGCGACGGCTGACGACGCAACGCGCCTAGGCGGCCGGTGCTGTGCCCTTCGACGCCCTGTAGGCGTCGAGGTCGGCGCGGGCCTTGCGCTGGACGAGGCCGCGGACCACCGGCAACCCGAGGATCAGGCCCGCGGGCCCGAGCGCCTGGCGCGCCCACTTGTGAAACGGGAACGAGTCGACGTGGTCGACGATGCGGCCGTCCGCGAAGCGGAAGCGCGCGTGGATGTCGTTGGTGACGTGGCGGCCGGTGCGGAACGTGTAGTACGCGATCCAGTTCGCGGAACCTGTCTCACCTTCGGCGGAGTGCGAGGCAAGCTCGACCTCGAGGTCCTCGGCGCGCGAGGTCAGCATCCGCCACATGTCGCCGGCCTCCTCCCCCGTCAGGTCGCCGAAGGCGGGGTCGCGGAAGTGGGCGTCGGGCGCGTAGAGCGTCGCCATCGTCTCGCCGTCGTGGCGGTCGAAGGCCTCGTAGAAGCGCTCGATCAACCTGTCGTTCTCGACCATCCCCGCAACCCTATGGGCAGGGCGCCCACGGCGCCACTCTCTCTCCGATCGGCTCCCATCTCGGGACCGGCCATTGGGCCGGGGGACCCCGGTGGGGTCTATCCTCTGGCGCCTCGGGGCGTGGCGCAGCCTGGTAGCGCGCACCGTTCGGGTCGGTGAGGTCCTCGGTTCAAATCCGAGCGCCCCGATAGCCAGTTCAGCCGACCACTTTCACGCGTCGAGCTTGCGGGCCGCCGCCAGGTGCAGCTGCCCGAGGCGGGTGCGCTGGTCTTTCGCCCGGCCCTTGAGCGCCTCGAGCTCCTCAGCATCGAGTCCCGGCACCGTTGCGGCCAGCTCTCCGAGTGAGTGCCAGAGCCTCAGCTTGCCCGTAACGCCCATGATCATCGCCTCGAACTGGAGGACCCTTCCGTCAGCCGACGAGGCGCGCAGCTTTCCGCGGCCTCCCAGCTCGCCGATCCGGGCGCCGATCGCCTTGAAGCGGCTCGGGGTCACGTCCAGGCGGCCCATGATGTCGAGGAGCTTCCGCTGGTCGGCCTCGATCGCGTCGGCGATCGACGAAGCCTCTCGCTTGGTGTCCACGTCGGACGCGGTGTCCGCGATCTGCCGGCACAGCCTGGTGCCGCCGGCCGACCCCGCGTAGTGGTCCTTCAGGTAAGTGGCGAGGTCGCGAGACATCACGTGATGGTCTGCCCGCGATCGGCGGGGGGAAACGGCGCGACCGGCCCGGATAGACGCAGCGCCATGCGAGACCCGGAAGTTCTATGGCTCTCGGCGCCAACAATGGCTACTTTGCTTGTGGCATATGTCACAACTACCTACGGAGACAGAAATGACCCAGAGTGCCGAGGTTCTCGTCGTCGCCAACCGCACCGCCGCGACCCCGGCACTCGTGGAGGCGGTGAGGGAGCGCGCAAACGCCGGCCCCGCGCGATTTCATCTCCTGGTTCCCGCCAGCCCCCCGGGCCTGCACCGTCTCGCCGATCCCGAGGACCACGGCCGGGAAGAGGCCGAGGCGAACCTGGCCACGGCGCTGCCGGCGCTGTCGGCAGCCGCGAGGTCGGAGGTGACGGGACACGTCGGCGATCCCAACCCGATCGCCGCTCTTCACGACTCGGTGCTCGAGGGCGACTACGACGAGACGATCATCTCGACCCTGCCGAGCCGAGCGTCGCGCTGGATGCGCCTCGACCTCCCGAGCAAGGCTCGTCAGCTGGGCCTGCAGGTCACGCACGTCGAGCCCCAGTCGGTGGACGCCTGCCAGCTCCCCGCTTTCGCCGCAGTGAGCTGAGCGTCAGATGGCGGGCGCGAGGTGGCACAGCGCCTGCGGCGCCCAGCCCACCCGGTGCAGGGCGTCACGCGTGTAGCCACTGACGCGAAGATCCAGCGCCGGGTGGTCGGCGGCCCAGGCCGCGACCTCGGCCTCGATCTCCGACTCGTCATCGCTGCAGATCAGCAGCTCAGGCTCCCACCGCTGAGCGGCGACGTTCCAGCAGCTCTCGAGCACGCACCACAGACCCTCAGCCACGATCTCGCCGGCCACATGCGCCCAGGGCTCGAGCATCGGCTCGAGCGAACCTTGCAGCGAGACGGGTGTCGCGTTCCGGCTCTCCACGGCCCCGCTCAGGCCTCGGCATCCGCGGAGACGCCATGGGCCGGCGTGGCCATCCAGCAGCGGACGATGTCCCGCATCGAGAGGATCCCGATCGCCGAGGCCCCGTCCAGCACGATCACGTGCCTGAAGCCGCCGCGCGTCATCGCGTCGGCCGCCTGCTCGAGGGGCCAGTCGGGGTAGGCGTAGATCAGCTCGTCGGCGAGATGGTCGCCGACGATCTCGTCGTCGATCATCTCGTCTCGCCCCGCCGAGCGCAGGACGTCGCGCTCGGTGATGATCCCGGGGCCCGCCTGGTCGTTGTCGAAGACCACCGCCGCGCCCACCCGGTGCTCGGTCATGCGCTTCGCGGCCTCGCGCAGCGTGTGACCGGGCCCGACCGTGACGATTATCGGGTTCATCCCGTCCCGTACCAGCATTCCCGCTCCCTTCGTGACGATTGCCACTAGCAGTGTAGTCGCAGCACGACGTGTTTTCCAAAGTAATCAGGGTCTACTGTTAGAGAAATGGCTATAACCATGACCCAGCTGCGGAGCTTCGTGGCGGTGGTCGAAACGGGGTCGATCACCGAGGCCGCCAACGAGCTCTACGTCACCCAGCCGTCGGTCTCGGCCGCCGTGGCGGCGCTCTCAAAGGAGCTCGGGGTCGAGCTGACTCACAGGGTGGGCCGCAACGTCGAGCTCCGGCCTGCCGGCAAGGCCTTCGCGCCGTACGCCGCTCACGTGATCGGCCTGCTCGACCAGGGAAAGCGTGCCGCCGGTGAAGCGGCCGCGGCCGTCGACCGCGAGCTTCGCATCGCCGCGGTCACGACGGCCGCCGAACACATCGTCCCGCCCCTGATGCGGGACTTCTCGGCCCTGCACCCCGAGGTCAACCTGGCGCTCGAGGTCGGCAACCGCGAGCAGGTCTTTCGCCGGGTTGCAAACCACCAACTCGACGTGGCGATCGCGGGCAGGCCGCCGCCCGGCGGCGAGCTCGCAGGCGAGGCCTTCATGGAGAACCCGATCATGCTGATCACCGCGCCCGATGACCCGCTGGCCTCCCGCCGCGCGGTTCCGGTGGCGGAGCTCGGCGAGCGCCCCTGGCTGCTGCGCGAGCGCGGGTCGGGCACCCGCCTGATGACCGAGGAGTTCCTCGCCGCCCACGACCTGCGGCCGCAGCTGCTGACCCTCGGTTCGAACGGCGCGATCAAGCAGGCGGCCAGAGCAGGCCTCGGCGTGTCGTTTCAGTCGCGCGCGACCACCGCTCTCGAGCTGGAGCACGGCATCCTCGGCACGGTCTCGGTCCTCGAGCCGCTCCCGAGGCGGCAGTGGTTCGTCCTCTGGCCGTCGAAGGGCCCGCTGCTGGGGCACGTCGAGGAGTTCCTGGCGTTCGTCCTCAGCAAGCCCGCCAAGGAGCAGATCGAGCGCTTCTGGGGAGTCGGTGACCTCAGCGAGCAGCGCGGCAAGTCGGCTAAGCGCCGGTGAGGAGCTCGTTGACCGCCGCGGCCACGGCTCCAGCGTTGATCCCGAGCCGGTCGAGCACCTCGGCTCCGGGCGCGCTGGCGCCGAAGCGGTCGATCGACACCGACGCGTCCGCGTAGCGCTCCCACCCGAGCGAGATGCCGGCCTCGACGCTCACCGTCGGCACGCCGGGCGGCAGGACCTCGGCCCTGTAGCTCTCATCCTGAGCCTCGAACAGCTCCCACGAGGGCATCGAGACGACCCTGACCGCCACCCCATCAGCAGCGAGCTTCTCCTGGGCCTCCAGCGCGACGCCGACCTCGGAGCCGGTCGCGATCACGACCGCCTGGAACGAGGCGTCGGCGGGATCGCTGAGCGCGTAGGCGCCGCGAGCGAGGCCCGTTGCCGGAGCGAGGCTCTCCCGGTCGGTGACCGGCAGGCCCTGGCGGGTCAGAAGCAGGCAGACGGGGCCCTCGACGTCCTCGAGGGCCGTTCGCCAGGCCTCGGCGGTCTCGGCCGCATCCCCCGGCCTGATCACGGTCAGGCCCGGAATCGCGCGAAGGGCGGCGTAGTGCTCGATGGGCTGGTGGGTGGGGCCGTCCTCGCCGAGGCCGACCGAGTCGTGGGTGTACACCCAGACGCAGCCGAGATTCATCAGGGCGGACAGCCGCACAGCGGGGCGCATGTAGTCCGAGAACTGGAGGAAGGTCGCGCCGTAGGGCTTGACGATGCCGCCGTGGGACGCCATCCCGTTCACGGAGGCGCCCATCGCGTGCTCGCGAACCCCCCAGTGCACGTTGCGCCCCGCGTGCTCGCGGGTGAAGCTCTGCTCGTCAGGGAAGACCGTGTTGGTCGATGCCGCGAGGTCCGCGGAGCCACCGACCATCGTCGGGACGAGGTCGGCCAAGGCGGCCATGGTCTCCTTGCCCGCGATCCGCGTCGCGATCGAGTCCTTGTCGGCCGGGTCGAAGGTCGGGAGCGCGGCGGCGATCCCGTCGGCGGGGCGACCCTCCCAGGCCCTGTCCCACTCGGCGGCTGCATCCGGGTCGGCGCTGCGCCACTGGTCGAAGCGTTGTCGCCATTCGCCCTGGAGCTCGCCGCCGCGGGCTGTCGCGGTCGCGTAGTGCTCGCGCACCTCGTCGGGGACGTGGAACTGGAGCTCGGGGTCCCAGCCCATCGCCTCCTTGGTGGCTCGCACCTCGTCCTCGCCCAGCGGCGCCCCGTGGGAGGCCGACGTACCCTGGGCGTTCGGTGCCGGCCAGGCGATGGTCGACCGGACGCGGACGAGGGTCGGGCGCGCGTCCTCCGCGATCCCTGCTTCGATCGCCGCCGACAGGGCGTCGAGGTCGTTGGCGTCCTCGACCGCGTCGGTGTGCCAGCCGTAGGCGCGGAATCGCCCTTCGACGTCCTCGGAATCGAAGCTGAGCTCGGTGTCGCCGTCGATCGTGATGTGGTTGTCGTCGTAGAGGTAGATGAGCCTGCCGAGCCCGAGATGGCCGGCGAGCGAGGCGGCCTCGGACGCGACACCCTCCATCAGGTCCCCGTCCGAGCAGATCGCGAAGACGCGGTGATCCATCACCTCGGCGCCATAGCGCTCGCGCAGGAAGCGCTCGGCCATCGCCATTCCGACGCCGTTGGCGAAGCCCTGCCCCAGCGGCCCCGTGGTCGTCTCCACCCCGGGCGTCACGTGCACGAGATCGCGTTCGGGGTGACCGGGGGTCAGCGATTCCCACTGACGGAAGTTCCTGATGTCGTCGAGCGAAAGCCCGTAGCCGCTCAGGTGAAGCACGCTGTAGAGCAGCATCGACCCGTGCCCGGCCGAGAGCACGAAGCGGTCGCGGTCGGGCCAGGCCGGATCGGCGGGGTTGTGCCGGAGGTAGCGCGTGTAGAGCAGGTGGGCGACCGGCGCCATCGCCATCGGCATCCCGGGGTGGCCCGAGTTCGCCGCCTGCACCGCGTCCATGCTGAGCGTGCGGATCGTGTCGATGCTGAGCTGCTCGACCGCGCCCGCCGGCGCCGGCGCAGTCCCCGTGGAGGCGGTGTCGCTCACTCGACCGGGCTCGGCTCGCTCGCGGGGGGCGAGACGATCGGGTGCTCGTCGGTCGGGCCCTCGGCCCGGGTGCCCTCCCCTCCGAGCGAAACTGTGGCGCGAGCGGTCACGAGGTGGTAGAGGATAATCAGCTGCACGAGCGCCAGGGATTCCGAGCGGTGAAGGTCGATTCCGATCGTGAACTCTCCGAGCCGCTGGCTTCGCAGGTGGGGCGCGAAGTGGAGCCGGTCCCAGATCGCCTCCTCGAGCTCCGCCCCGCGCTCGGGGTCGAGGTCGCCGGGGATCTTCACCAGCCGTTCGCGGTCACCCTCCTCGAGGACGAGGCCCCTCTCGCCGTTGCCGATGAACGGCGAGAGGTCCGGGTGCGGCAGGCCCTCGCGCAGCAGCAGCTCGGCGTCGAGATGATCCGGGTCGCCGCCCTCGGCCTCCTTGAACGAGACCACCATGTCGGCGAAGCGCTCCTGGGGCCGGATGAAGGCTGCCGAATCCGACTCGCGGCGGTCCAGCTCGGCCAGCACCTCGTCGGTGGTGTAGCCGCGGCGGGAGCAGTCGCGGGCGACCTTCCACTTTCGGCGCAGGTCCTCCGGTGGAGCCAGGTAGACCCTGATGTCGTACGTGGCTCGCATCTCGGCGGTGTGGTAGCCGAGCAGCCCCTCGACGACGGTGAAGTCGTGCGGATCCACATAGACCGGTGGCTTGAAGGTCCCGTCGGAATGGCTGTAGACGGGCTTCAGGATCGCGTCCCCGTCGCGGAGCCGGCGCAGGTCCGAGCCGATGATGTCGATGTAGTTGCACTCGGGGTCGAGCGGCGTGATGCCGAAGTCGGCCCGCTGCTCGCGGTCGAAGCGGTGGTAGTCGTCGGTGCAGACATGAGTCACCTTGTCGTCACCGAGGATTCGCACCAGCCCGCGGGTGATGGTCGTCTTCCCCGCTGCGGAGTCGCCTACTACGCCAAGGATGATCGGCCTCGTCATCTCTGCCTACCCCTTCGCCGCTCGGATCGGGGTCGTCTCGCTCTCCGGATCGTCGTCGGCTGAGTGGTGCTCGTCGAACACACTGCTCGAATAGATGTCGGTGGCCTCGATCGTCACCAGCTGCTCCTTGCTCAGCCGCTCGTCGCTCTCGAACAGGCGGCTCGCCTGGCGCAGGCGCGCCCGGTCGATCGCGTTCCGGATGCTGCGCCCGTTCGCGAAGCGGGGCCGCTCGATCCTCAACTCGACGTACTCGCGCAGCGCCTTCTCGGCATCGGGGGAAAGGCGGTAGGAGGCGCGGGCCACCATCAGCTCGCCGATCTCCATCAGCTCGGCGGGGTCGTAGTCGGGGAAGTCGACGTGGTGGGCGACCCGCGAGCCCATCCCCGGGTTCGACTCGAAGAACTGGTCCATCCGGTCGCGGTAGCCGGCCAGGATCACCACCAGCTTGTCGCGATCGGCCTCCATCACCTGGAGCAGGATCTCGATCGCCTCCGCCCCGTAGTCGCGCTCGTTCTCGGGGCGGTGCAGGTAGTAGGCCTCGTCGATGAACAGCACGCCTCCGTAGGAGCGCTTGATCACCTCCTTGGTCTTCGGGGCGGTGTGGCCGACGTATTGCCCGACCAGCTCGTCGCGGGTGACCGAGACCACATGGCCCTTCTCGAGGTAGCCGAGGCGCTTCAGGATCTCGGCCATTCGCAGGGCGACCGTCGTCTTGCCGGTGCCCGGGTTGCCGGTGAACGACATGTGCAGGGTCGGGCGCTCGGAGCTGAGGCCGTGGGCCTGGCGCAGCCGGTCGATCACGAGCAGCGCGGCGATCTCGTGGATGCGCCGCTTCACGGGCTCGAGCGCGACGAGGTCGGTGTTGAGGTCGTCGAGGACCTCCTTGACGTGCGTCTCGCGCAGGATCGTCTGGACGTTGGCCTCGGATTCGGCCGCATTGGCCATCAGTTTGTCGATCTCCGAGACGGGCTCGGGCTCATCCGGTACGCGCGCCGCAGCACGGGACTCCCCCGGTTGCTTCCGATTCATCGTGAACGGCTTGTCCGCCATCGCCCAGCTCCGATCCGCCGGCCTAGGAGGCGGCGCCGTCCTCGTCGCCCTTCCCGTTGTCGGCTCGGCCAGGGTGGTTGCCGTAGCGCCGCCCGACGGGGTCCTGCCGGGTCGCGTAGGGCTGGTGACGGTAGACCATGCGGCGGTCGTTGGCGTCGGTGCGATCGAGCCGGAATCCCGGCTCGTCGGCGGGGCGGTTGACGATGAATGCGAGGGCGGTCGTCTGCCTGCCGTAGCTCGCGTCGTAGGCGATCATCTTGATGTAGTGGTTCGGGTGCTCCGCTCTGCACTCGCGCATCAGCCGCATCGGCTCCTCGGTGTCATCTGGCCCGAGGTCGAACAGGGGCATCGACCACATCTCCCAATAGGAGTTGCGCGGATGGGGGTCGTCGGTGTACTCGACCGAGATCGCCCAGCCGTGGCTCAGCGAGTATCGGATCTGTGCCTCGATCTCCTCGTCCGTGAAGTCGGGGAGGAAGGAGAAGGTGCCTTGCGTGACTCTCATCTCGTGCCTAGGCGGAGGTCGGGGTGGCGACGACGTCGGGGGTGTCGGTCGATGCGAATTCGAAGGTGATGTCCTTCCAGACGTCGAGCGCGGCGTTCAGCTCGGGGCATCCCTTGGCGGCCTTCTGAAGGATGTCGGGGCCCTCCTGGAAGTAGTCCTTGCCCTCGTTGCGCGCCTGGATCATCGCCTCGACGGCGACGCGGTTGGCGGTCGCGCCCGCGGCGATGCCCATCGGGTGCCCGATGGTGCCGCCACCGAACTGCAGCACGACGTCCTCGCCCAGGTAGTGGAGGAGCTGGTGCATCTGGCCGGCGTGGATGCCGCCTGACGCGACCGGCATCACCGCGGGCATCGAAGCCCAGTCCTGGTCGAAGTAGATCCCGGTCTCGGGGTTCTCGGGGATGAAGTTCTTTCGCAGGGTGTCGTAGTAGCCCTTGATCATGTTCGGATCGCCCTCGAGCTTGCCGACGACCGTGCCCGCGTGGATGTGGTCGACCCCGAGCATGCGGCACCACTTCGAGATCACGCGGAAGCTGACGCCGTGGTCCTTCTGGCGGGTGTACGTACCGTGACCGGCGCGGTGGAGGTGGAGGATGACGCCGTTCGCGCGAGCCCACTTCGACATCGAGGTCATCGCGGTGTAGCCGATCGTCAGGTCCATCATGATGATGATCGATCCGATCTCCTTGGCGAACTCGGCGCGCTCGTACATCTCCTCCATCGTCGCGGCCGTGACGTTCAGGTAGTGGCCCTTGACCTCGCCGGTCTCGCCCATCGCGCGGTTGACGGCCTCCATCGAGTAGAGGTATCGGTCGCGCCAGCGCATGAACGGCTGCGAGTTGATGTTCTCATCGTCCTTGGTGAAGTCGAGGCCGCCCCGCAGCGCCTCGTAGACGACGCGGCCGTAGTTCTTGGCCGAGAGCCCAAGCTTCGGCTTCGTCGTGGCCCCGATCAGAGGGCGCCCGAACTTGTCGAGGTACTCGCGCTCGGTGACGATCCCGTGCGGCGGCCCCGGGAAGGTCTTGATGTAGTGCGGAGGGATTCGCATGTCCTCGAGGCGCAGCGCGCGCAGCGCCTTGAACCCGAACACGTTGCCGATGATCGATGAGGTCAGGTTCGCGATCGAGCCCTCCTCGAAGAGGTCGAGGTCGTAGGCGATCCTCGCGATGTACTGATCGTCGCGCCCCGGCACCGGCTCCACGGAGTAGGCCTTCGCCTGGTAGTGGGAGTGGTCGGTGAGGCGGTCCGTCCAGACGACCGTCCAGGTCGCGGTCGAGGACTCGCCGGCCACCGCGGCCGCGGCCTCGATCGGATCGACGCCCTCCTGGGGGGTGATTCGGAAGGCGGCGAGGATGTCGGTGTCCTTGGGCTCGTAGTCCTTGTCCCAGTAGCCCATCTCGGCGTACGGGGTGACTCCCGCCGCCCAGCGGTCCTTGCTCGTGCCGGGCTTGCCGTTGCCGCTCATGCGCCGACTATAGGCGAGAAACGTATTAGATAAAGCAATCTTTCACGCTCTGTTTATAGGATAATACTTATACGAGAGGTGCCTGCGGGAGGCGCGGCCTCGGAGCCTCTGCGCGGGGGAGCGGGTGGCGACGATCGCCGCCGACTCGTCGGTGAGGGCGGCCACCTCGGCCACGAGATCGATCGTCGACTCAGCCGCGCACCAGGCTATGTCGCGCTCCTGTCCGGTTGACTTCAGCACCGCCCCGTCGGCGCTCGTCGCGAGTGGCTCGATCGACTCCTCGTACGCCGAGGCCACGCCGAGCGCGATCCGCGCGCCGTCGGCGAGAGGCCCGTCCAGCCGCTCGACGATGCGCCCGGCCACGTAGGCGTCCTCGAGGGCGGCCCGCCCGTCGGTTCCCGAGCAGACCACGGCAACCTTGGAGCCCTCGGGGATCGCCTCGAGCGTCGCGTCCAGGTTGAGCAGTGAGCCGATCAGCACCTGGTCGAACCGAAGCGCCGCAAGCACGATCGCCGGCGAGCCGTTCGTCGTGGCCAGCACGAGCTCCTCGCCCAGCGGCTCCTGCGAGGCGATGGCGGCTGGAGAGTTGCCGAGGTCGAAGTCCGGAGCCCTGACGCAGTTGCGCTCACCGGCGAGCGCGCGACCGGCTCCCCGCAGCTCCCGGGCGGCGTCGAGAGAGTCGCAGCAGAGCACGCGCTGGTAGCCGCACTCGAGCGCCTGCACGATCGTCGACGTCGCTCTCAGGACGTCGATCACCACCGCGATCTCGCCGCTCGGAGGGTCCGCCGGGGTGAGCCCGACGTCGATGCCCGCCACGCGGGTGCGCTCAGGCAACGAGGTCCTGTTCCATCGATTCGCTGTAGATGCCCTGGCGCGCGGCGGCCGTCAAGCGCGCGCGGTGCAGGTGAACCGCCTGCGCGTCGGCGATCTTGGATTCGTCACCCGACCAGGCCTTCAGGGCGCCTGCCAGCAGGCCGCGGCCGTAGGAGAACGAGAGCTCCCACGGAGCGTCGCCGATCTTGTTTATCGCATCGAGGTGAGCGGTGGCGCGCTCGTCGCTCTGTCCGCCCGAGAGGAACGCCACCCCGGGGACCGCGGCCGGAACCGCGCGGTGAAAGCAGCCGAGGGTGCGCTCCGCCACCTCCTGGATGCCCGCCTGCTCGGGGGAGGCGTAGCCGGAGAGAACCATGTTCGGCTTCAGGATGATTCCCTCGAGGAAGACGCGCTGCTCCGCGAGTTGCTCGAAGACGGCCTCGAGGACCCTGCCCGTAACCCGCTCGGACTCCTCCGCCCCGTGCTCGCCGTCCATCAGCACCTCGGGCTCCACGATGGGCACGATCCCCGCCTCCTGGCAGAGGGCTGCGTAGCGCGCGAGCGCGTGGGCGTTCGCGGCGATGGCACCGTCGCTCGGCAGCGAGTCGCCGATCGCGATCACAGCGCGCCACTTGGCGAAGCGCGCGCCGAGCTCGTTGTATTCGGCGAGCCTCTCGCGAAGGCCGTCGAGGCCCTCGGTCACCTTCTCGCCGTCGAACCCCGCCAGCGGCTTCGCCCCGGTGTCCACCTTGATCCCCGGGAGCATCCCGCGCTCCGTCAGGTACTCGGGGAAGGGGACGCCGTCCGGCGTCGCCTGGCGAATCGTCTCGTCGAAGAGGATGACGCCGCTGAGGTATTCGGGCGTGCCCTCGGTGGTCAGGATCAGGCTCCTGAACGCGTGGCGCTCGCTCTCGCTGGGCTCCACGCCGACGCCCTCGAGGCGCTTGTTCATCGTCCCGGTGCTCTCGTCGGCGGCGAGGATGCCCTTGCCGGGGGCGACCATCGCCCGCGCCGTCTCCTCAAGCTGCGCCTTGTTCGTCGCCGGGTTCACCCCACCGACGCTACGCGCCCGTTCATCGTGAATCAAGCCATATACAGGGTGATCCTTAGGGTCCTGGCTATGCGTCGCGCTTGACAATTGCGAACGACTCGCAATAGGCTTCGCGTTGCGATGACCTCCGCCCCAACCACCGCGCCGGTCGAGGCGTCGGACCTCGAGTCGGCGATCGAGGCGGTCAGGGCCGGCGGGCTGCGTGTCTCGGCCCGCAGGCTGCTTGCTCGAGCAGCTCTGGAGCACCTCGGAGCCGCAGACGGCCGAGCAGCTGAGCGACGCGATCGGCGAGAGCTCCGACGTCGCCTCGGTCTACCGGAACCTCGAGGCGCTCGAGCGGCTCGGGCTGATCCGCCACTTCCACCTCGGCCACGGCCCGGGCCTCTACGCGCGCAGCTCGCTGGGCCGGCGCGAGTACCTGATCTGCGACGCCTGCGGCGCCCACCGCTCGGTCGACCCGCCCGCCTCGACGAGGTGCGCGAGCTGATCCGCGCGCGACTTCGGGCACGAGGCGAGCTTCACCCACTTCCCGATCGCCGGGCTCTGCCCCGAGTGCGCGGCGGGCACGAGGCTGACGGAGGAGGCCGCATGAGCTTCACGTTCCTGTTCGGCCCGGTGGAGAAGCTCGACGAGTCGCTGGCCCACCTGTTCGAGGGCGCGCCGCTGCTGGTCGCCCTCGGGATCGCGTTCCTGCTCGGCCTGCGCCACGCGTCCGATCCCGACCACCTCGTCGCCGTCACCTCGCTGGTCGCCTCGGAGGACAGCGACCACCGCGACGCGGCCCGGCTCGGGGCCTGGTGGGGCCTCGGCCACGCGACGATGCTGCTCGCGATCGGGCTGCCGCTGATCTTCCTCAAGTCCGAGCTCCCGGCCTGGCTCGAGAGCGGCGCCGAGAAGGCGGTCGGCGTGGTGATCCTCGTGCTCGCCGGCGCGGGTGATCTGGAAGTGGGCCCACGGGCGACTACCGGCGCGCACCCCACGCCACGGAGCCGACGACCATCACCACCTCCACCGCGAGGACCCGCACGAGCACACCCGGTCCGCACGCCGGCCCAGGCGTTCGGCATCGGCGTCGTCCACGGCCTCGCCGGCACCGGCGCCGTCGTGCTGCTGCTGATCGCCGCGCTGCCGACCCAGCTCGAGGCCGCGGCGGCGCTCGCGGTCTTCGCGCCCGATGTCGATCGATCTCGATGGCCGCCTGCACGACGGCCTTCGCCTGGGTCCTGACCCGCGCCGCCGTCGAGCCGCTCTACCGGACGGTGCTGATCCCCGCCCTCGGCGTCTTCGGGGTGCTGTTCGGCCTCTGGTACGTCGGCGTGACCTGAACGCGCGGCGACTCGCGGAGCCGAGGCCGCTTTCGATCTAGCCTTGAGTCGAGCGAAGGAGTTGACGAACCGCGGACAAGGAGCGCGATGAGCGACGAGCGCACCGAGGAGCACGAGCACGATGAGGCGCACAGCCACGAGCACGAGCACGACGGCGAGGCACGCATGCGCATCCCCACACGGAGCACGACCACGAGCACGTCGAGCACGAACACGAGCACAGCCACGGCGACGTGACCCACTCGCATCCCGCACGTGCACGAGGAGGGGCTCGAGGGCGCCGAGCACCACGAGCACGACCACGAGGACGAAGGGCATAGAGGCGAGCGCGCTCCGATGCCGGTCACGGTCGTCTTCAAGTGCGAGTTCTGCGACGCGCGGCCCGACGACGAGACCCAGCGCGCGCTCGAGGCGCAGCTCCAGGAGCTGCTGTTCGGGACCTACCTCGACGCCGGCCCGCAGCGCTGGCTCGTCTGGCACGGCGGCGGGCTCTACGGGCGCACCCGCTACGCCTGCGGGAATCACCGGGGCGAGCTCAAGGCGACGCTGCGAGAGCACTACGGCACGATCGGCCCCCACCCCTGGGCGATGGGCCCGCACCCCGTCAGGTCTACCGGCGGGGGCGCCGCAGAGTCCGCGAGCGCATCGGCCCGGCTGGGAGGGTCGACCCGAGCTTCGGCCCGACGGTCTAGGCGCGGCGAGGCCGCTGCGCGACCGCCGCCTGCCCGAGGCTGATCGCGCCGTCGTTGGGCGGCAGGGCGCGCGGGACGAGCACCCGCAGGCCCGGAGCTGGAGAGCGCGTCGAGCGTGCGCTCGAGGAGCAGGCGGTTCTGGAAGACGCCCGCCGGAGAGCACGGCGAGCTCGATTCCCGCGGCGCTCGGCCTCGGCGGCAAACGCTTCCGCGGTCGTGGCCGGCGAGCGCGTTGTGGACGCGGGCGGAGATCGTCGCGACCGGCGCGTCCGCCGCAGCGTCGTCGCGGACCGCGCCGACCATCTCGCGGACGTCGAGCAGCACCATCTCCCTCGCCCGCCATCGGCGATCGATCGGCAGGGGATAGGCGCCGCGCTCGTCGAGGTCGGCGGCCGCCTCGAGCTCGACCGCGGCCTGGCCCTCGTAGCTGACCCTCGGGCGCAGGCCGCAGATCGCGGCGAGCGCGTCGAACAGCCGTCCCATGCTCGTCGTCGGCGGCGACGCGACGCCGGTCTTCACCAGCTCGCAGACCTCGCTCCACGCGGCCGGCTCGACCGCTGCCGGCGAGCGCCGGCGGGACGCGGCGGCTCGGCTCCTCCCCGGTCGCGGCCACGAGCCACGCGCACGCCATGCGCCACGGCTCGCGGATCGCCGCGGCCCCGCCGGGCAGCCGTGACGGGCCACAGCATCCCGGCCCGCTCGAAGCCGTCCGACGCCGCCGGCGAGCAGCTCGCCGCCCCAGATCGTCCCGTCGGGGCCGTAGCCCGTGCCGTCGTAGATGGCGCCGATCGCCGGCCCCGTCTCGCCGTGCTCGGCGAGGCAGGCAGCGAGGTGGGCGTGGTGGTGCTGGACGGCGAGGTGCTCGACGCCCTCGCGCTCGAGCGCGTACTTGGTCGAGAGGTAGTCGGGGTGCATGTCGTGGACGACGAGCTCGGGCTCGACCGCGAACAGGCGCTCGGAAGTGCTCGACGCCGACGGCGAACGAGGTGAGGGTCTCGTAGTTCTCGAGGTCGCCGATGTGGTGGCCGACCCAGGCCCGCCGGCCCCTGGCGAGGCAGAAGGTGCTCTTCTGCTCGGCGCCGCAGGCGAGGAGCGGCGGCGCATCGACCGGGAAGCGCCGAGCGCGCCCGGGACGTACCCGCGCGAGCGGCGCAGCATCAGCGGCCCGCCGCCGGGCGCTGCGAGCGCACGGACGACGGAGTCGTCGGTCCGGGTCTCGATCGGGCGGTCGTGGAGCAGGAAGAGGTCGGCGATCGCGCCGAGCCGGGCCGAGCGCGTCGTCGTCGCGGAAGGCGATCGGCTCGTCGGAGACGTTGCCGCTCGTCATCACCAGGGGAACGCCCGCCGTCCGGCGGCGAGCAGCAGGTGATGCAGCGGCGAGTAGGGCAGCATCACGCCGAGGTCGGCCTTGCCCGGCGCCACCGACGTCGGCGACGTCGGGCCGCCCGGCCGCGCGCCGCGCGATCACGATCGGGCGCTCGCGGCCCTGGAGCAGCTCCTCCTCGCGGGCGTCCAGCTCGACCAGCTCGCGGGCCGCCTCGATGCTCGCGGCCATCAGCGCGAACGGCTTCTCCTCGCGGTGCTTTCGCGCGCGCAGGCGCGGCCACCGCCCCCTCGTCGTCGGCGCGGCAGGCGAGGTGGAAGCCGCCGATCCCCTTGACGGCGAGGATGCGCCCGGCGGCGAGCTCGCGCGCGGCCGCCGCGAGCGGGTCCTCGCCCGCGAACAGCCTCGGCGCCTCGCGCGTCGGCGAGCCAGCGCCCGCGGCCCGCAGTCCGGGCAGGCGTTCGGCTGCGCGTGGAAGCGGCGGTCGCGCGGGTCGTCGTACTCGGCGCGGCAGCGCTCGCACATCTCGAACCCGGCCATGGTCGTCAGCGGGCGGTCGTAGGGCACCCCGCGGACGATCGTGAACCGCGGCCCGCAGTTGGTGCAGTTGGTGAACGGGTAGCGGTGGCGGCGGTCGGCCGGGGTCGAGCACCTCGGCGAGGCACTCCTCGCAGGTCGCCGATGTCCGGCGAGACGGCCGCGTCGGCCTCGCCCCGGGCTCTCGCTCGCGACGATCTCGAAGGGCTCCGTCACCGCCCCTGGGATCGAGCGCCTCGGTCGTGACCGATCCGATCGACGGCGAGCGGCGGCGCCTCGGCCGGCAGCCGATGCGAGGAAGCCCTCGACGGCCGGGGAGTCGCCCTCGACCTCGAGCAGCACGCCGCGCTCGTCGTTCAGCACGAAGCCGCCGAGCCCGAGCTCGGAGGCGAGCCGGAAGACGTAGGGACGAAAGCCGACGCCCTGGACGGTGCCCTCGACCCGGGCGCGGACCCTCCGGCGCTCGGCGCTCACCCCCGGGTCCGCCGACCAGCTCGATCAGCTCGCGCAGCACGTGGTAGGCGCTCGCCTGAGCCTCCTGGATGCGCGGGATGTTCTGGGAGCGGGTCACGATCACGTGGTCGGCGAGGTCATCGGCCGCGATCGCGCCTCCGTCGTAGCCGACGAGCGCGACGGTTCCCATCTCGCGCCGCCTCGCCTCGGCGAGCGCCTCGATCATGTTCGCCGAGTTGCCGCTCGTCGAGAGCGCGACCACCACGTCGCCGGGCCGGCCGTAGGCGATCACCTGACGCTGGAAGATCTCCTCGATGCCGATGTCGTTGCCGACGGCCGTGATGATCGCCGTGTCCTCGGTCAGGTCGATCGCCCGCCGCGCCGGCCAGCCGCGGGCGGGCGGCGGGTAGCGCAGGTCCGCGACGAGGTCCATCGCGTCGGTGGCGGACCCGCCGTTGCCGAGCGCGAGCGCCTTGCCGCCCGACTCGAAGCAACCGCGCAGCGATCCGGCCGCCGCGATCAGCTGATCGCGGCCCTCGCCCAGGGTCTGGGCGCGAAGCTCGGCGACCTCGGTCGGCCTTCAGGAGCGCCGAGGCGCGCACGTCGGCCATGACCGACTCGAGGTCGTCCTCGGACTCGGATAGGAAGGGGTAGAGGAAGCTCGAGCGGCCGGTGTCGTGGGTCGGCCTCGCCTCGCGCCCGGCGAGCAGGCCGCGGTGGTCGAAGAAGACGTGGACCAGCTCCCAGAGCACGTGGTAGGCGGTCTCGGCGAGCTCCTGGCGGACGAACGGGTCCTCTGCACCGGGCACGAGCTCCCACTCCGCGCCGGCGGGCGCGAAGGCGAGCGTCAGGCAGCCCCGGCCTCGAGCGACGGCGAGCGCCGCCGCCGACCTCGTCGCCGCCGTCCTCGTCCGGCCCGAAGGCGATCGCGATGTCGTCCGGCTCGGCGATGAGCTCGACCTGGGAGGCGAGCGGCCCGCCCTCGCGCGAGAGCCCGATCGCCGGCAGCGCACGCTTGCCGACGATGACCGGGTGGACGAACTCGACCGTCACGTGGCGGACGTCGGTGCGCGCCGCCGGCGAGAGCCCGATCGCCACCAGCCGCCCCCCGCGCGCGAAGCGCTCGGCCATCTGGTGGCAGAGCTCCGCCAGGCGGCCGGCCTCGCGCTCGAAGTAGGCGCCGTTCGCCTCGATGCGCGCGGCGAGCAGCTCGTCGATCCGCCCGCCCAGCACCTCAGCGGTCACCAGCCCGCCTCGGTCGAGCGGCCGCTTGCGGCCGCGAAGTGTGTCGGGCGGGAGCCAGTGACCGCGCCTTACCGGAGGCGGCCGGGGTCACGCCGCCGCGGGTGCCCGCTCCCCGACCGCGGCGAGCCAGTCGCGGAAGGCGTCGACGCCCTCGCCGGTCTTGGCGCTGATCAGCATCGTCCTGCACGCCCGGGTTGACGGTGTCGACGTTGTCGAGGAACTTCTCGAGGTCGAAGTCGAGGTGCGGCAGCAGGTCGATCTTGTTGATGACGACGAGCTCGCAGGAGCGGAACATCAGCGGGTACTTGAGCGGCTTGTCCTCGCCCTCGGTCACCGAGGTGACCATCGCCTTGGCGTCCTCGCCGATCTTGAACTCGGCCGGGCAGACGAGGTTGCCGACGTTCTCGACGATCAGCAGGTCGATCTCGTCCGAGCGGCAGGTCGGGCAGCGCGGTGCGCACCATGTTCGCGTCGAGGTGGCACTCGCCGCCGAAGCCGTTGTCGGTGTTGATCTGGACGACCGGGATGTGCATCGCCGAGAGGCGGTCCGCGTCCATCGAGCCCTGCACGTCGCCCTCGAGCACGCCCACCCGCGGGCCCTCGAGATCGCGCAGCGATGCCTCGAGCAGGCTCGTCTTGCCCGCCCCCGGCGCGGACATCAGGTTGATCACCGCGACGCCGTCGCGGTCGAAGTCGCCCGCGGTTGGCGTTGGCGATCGTCGTGTTGGCGTCGAGCGCGTCCTCGGCGACCTTCACCTTGTGCGATGCATCCCGCCTCCTATGGTTCGCCGGCGCCGCGGCGGGCGTTCATCGACGATTATGGACTCCACCTCGAACTCCTCGCCCCGGAGCACCTCCGCCCCGGGCTCCCGGCACGCGGGACAGCGGAACTGCGGAAGCACCATCACCTGCTCCTCCTCCTCGGCCGGGGGCGGCGCCGGGTCCCACTCGTTCGCGCACGACGCGCAGCGCATCAGCGCGTCGACCAGCTCGAGCTCGAGGTCAGCGCCCTCGGCGAGCGTGTCCTTCGAGACGATCTCGAAGTAGAAGGTCAGCGAGTCGGGGACCACCTGGCGCAGGCGCCCGATCC
Organism: uncultured Solirubrobacterales bacterium; assembly: GCA_963820665.1. Taxonomy (GTDB): domain Bacteria; phylum Actinomycetota; class Thermoleophilia; order Solirubrobacterales; family 70-9; genus CAVUAT01. The sequence continues at coordinate 927,353 of CAWGAL010000004.1, forward strand.
TCATCTCGACCGAGCTGACTCGCGCGCCCGTCGGCGTGGCGCAGGACGGTGTCGACGATCGCGCTCGAGAGCGAGAGCTCGTGCATCAGGAACCGCCCGCCTGGTAGGCCTCGTCGGTCTGGAGCAGGTCGATCTGCTCGAGGACCAGGTCGACGGCGTTCTCGACGGCGGCCTCGACCTCGGGCGTCAGCTCCATCGCCATCTCCTCGACGTCCGCCGGCTCGCAGGCGACGACGACGACCTTGCCCGGCCAGCCGTGGACCGCCTTGACGAAGCGCAGCACCGTCGCCGGGTCCATCCCGTGAGGGCTGAGCACCTCGCCGTCCTCGATGCCGCCCTCGATCTCGTCGGGGTCCGGCTCGATCACGTAGAGCGTCCCGGGCTCGCCGCCCTGCTCGGAGACGTCGATCAGCAGGAGCGCGTGGTAGCCGCGCATCACCTCGTAGGCGAGGTCGAGCCCGCCGGAGCCGAAGTCCTGGACCTTGACCCCGGACGGCAGATCGCGCTGCTCGAGCCCGCGGATCACGGCGCCGCCGAAGCCGTCGTCGCCGAGCCAGGCGTTGCCGACCCCCGCGACGAGGATCTGCTTGTCCATGCGGGAGTCGAGCTCCTGTTCCTCGGCCCGGCGCGCGGCCTGCTCGAGCATGATCCGCTCCTCGCGGGTGCTCGTCGGGCCCGGTCACTGGCGACCTCCGCCGGCACCTCGACCTCGTCGGCGAAGAAGAAGAGGTAGCGACCGGTGTCGCGCAGCAGGTCCTGGCCGGGGTCGTCGTCGATCGTGACCCCGAGGTAGACGCGGTCGTCGTAGCCCTTGTAGATGCGCTCGACGTCGCGGTGCGGCCGTGGAGGATCTTGTCGAAGACGTCGCCCTCGGTCCCCGGGCGCAGGACGACCTTGTCGCCGAGGCGGACGCGCTTGGGGCCGAGCTCGAGCTCCTGCTCGCCCGGTGTGACGTCGAGCCCGGCGGGCGGCAGCGAGCTGGGTGCCGTTGGTGCGCTCGCCATCGTCCGGCTCGGCGGCGGGCTCCTTGTAGGTGAGGCGGCCGTGCAGGCTCGATCATCTCGTCGTTCGAGACCTTGTCGGCGCGCTCGATCATCTCCCGCACAGCGGGGTCCTGCTCGGCGATCTCCTCGCGCTCGTCGTCCGACTGAGCGCCTGCACATGAAGCAGCAGCGCCTCCTCGATCTCGGTGTTGTCGAAGAGGTTGCCGAGGCTCTCGGGCGCGAGCTCGGGGTGGTCGGGGAGCATGATCGCCGCCCCGAGCACGGCCTCGTCGCCGTCGCCGACGAGCACCGGGAAGGTGTTGACGGGCTCGGAGGCCTCGACCGCCTCGCCGGCCTCACCGTCGCGCTCGAGCGGCGAGACGAACATCCCGCCCTCGACCTCGAGCATCGGGTGGATGGACAGCAGGCTTCGGCGCAGCGCCTCGGCGCGGGTGGGCTCGCCGGACTCGGCGGTCGGGCCCACCTCGGAGTCGTTGTGGACGCAGAGCTTGACGCGGGCCAGCTCGGGGCCGAGCAGCTCGGCGCGCATCCGCACCCGGCCGATCGAGCGGCGGGGCGCCATCGGCGTCCTCGGGATCGAAGCGGAAGGACAGGTCCAGCGGCTCGCGCGCCAGCTCGGCCAGCGTCGCCGGGCCGGGATCGAGGCGGCGCTCGATGCCCTTGTGGCGCTCGCCCGCGGCCTGCAGGAAGCGGACGCTGCCGGTCAGCTTCGCCTCGGGCCCGCCCGCAGGACGCACTCGAGCCGGAGCATCGAGAAGGCGGCGGGCTGGGAGTACGCGTAGGTCGGGCGGGTAGACGATCCCGAACGGAGTCGGGGTCGCGTTCTTGGCCGCCCCGGGCGTGTAGGGGTAGAGCGCGTAGCCCTCGTAGAGGAGGGAGCTGACGAGCTCGTCGACGCCGCGGGAGCTCACGCGTCTCCTGCCTGCCCGGACCTCGCCCTCGCGCTCGGCCTCGTCGAGCAGCTCGCAGACCGTCTGGTCGATCGTGTGGTTGCCCGGGCTCCCTTGAGGCGGCCGAGGCGCTCGACCGTGCCCGCGTCGAGCGCGACCCAGCCGCGGTGCGGGTAGTGCGCGTCGATCATCGCCCGCCAGGCCTCGACCGGCATCTGGTAGTCGGCGACCGTGTCCCAGGGGATCGGGGCGATCTGCAGCGCGCTCGTCCTCGCGCCTGGTAGTAGACGCTGCCGTTGAAGTGCCAGACGAGCGGGACCTCGCCGCCGGGCAGCGACGCTGAAGTAGCGGGTCGCGGCGAGCTCGAGGTCGTAGTTGCAGAGAACGGGGACCTCGACCGAGGTCGAGCCGGTGAAGGCCTGCACGAGCACCGACTCGGTGCTCCACACCATGCGCCGCGCGGTGGTCGCCCAGCGGCCCGGCTCGCCGAACAGCTCGCTCGAGCCGCTCGCGCGTCTCGTGGTCATACGAGCGCTTGATCGGCTCGAGCTGGATCTGGATGGTCAGCGCGACCGCGAACACCTCGCGGTCGGAGCGGTCGTCGACGTCGAGCGTGAAGCTGAGGGTCGGAGCGGCCGCGTGCTCGACCGGGCCGCACGCCGCTGATCTCGAACGCGAGCCAGGGCTGCCCGGGCGGCGGCGCCGTCTCGAGCGCCGCCGCTCGCGCCGATGTCCGCGTCGACGCCCGGAGGCCTCTCCTTGGGGCCGACCGGCCCCCCGAATGCAGGGACCTCGGGCATCAGGCTGTTCCTCAGCCCCCGCGCGCCTGCGCATCTCGTCGAAGAAGGCGGGCACCTCGCGCTCGAGCGCCGGGCCGCCGGAGATCCCCTCCCAGCTCATCTTGATCGCGCCGACGAGCCCGTAGCACTCGTCGATCGGGGCGATCACGAACTCGTGGGGGTCCGCCGATCCGGTTGACGACCAGCGCCTCGGCATCGGGCTCGATCCCGGTCAGCATCGGGTTCAGCGACTCGAGCTCCTCCCAGGCGGGAAGGTCGAGCTCGGACTCGGTGGCGCCCGCCGGGCTCGGGTACATCGCGACGATGGCGCCGGCGACCGACGAGCGCATGAAGAAGGCGAGCCCGATCGGGACCTGCAGCTTCGCCCAGAGCTCCTCGGGCAGCTCGAAGTCGTCGAGCCAGACGATCCGGCTTCCCGGTCGGGCGCAGCTCGGGGTCGCCCGAGCGCGAGGCCCAGCAGGTGGCGCAGGTGCAGAGGATGCGGCGCTCGGTCAGCTGCAGCAGGTGGCGGTGGTTCTCGGACAGCCGCGTGCCGCAGAGCTCGCAGACCTCGACGTCGGAGCCGTTCGACTGCGGCGGGCGGGCTCGGCTCGCGAGAGGCCGCGCAGGCTGGAGATCATCTCGGCGCGCGCCGCGGGCGAGCCGGCATTGCCCCCGTTTCCGTTTCCGTCGCTCATGCGGAAACGGCGATTCTGACCGAGCCGTCCTGTGCGAGCAGGGGTACGGGCTCGAGCAGAAGCTTGTCCTCGTCCATCGAGCGCCCGGCGCGCGGCAGGTAGAAGCGGCGCTCGCATTCGGGGCAGGCGAGCACGCCGTCCTTGAGCTCGCCGGCGGCGAGCTCGGAGTCGCAGGACGCGCAGCGGTCGCGGAAGGCGAGCAGCGACCCGCCGACGTTGGCGATCAGGATGCCCATCTCGCCAGCTGAAGTCGTCGCGACCATTCCCTCGGCGGGCATCAGGCCCGCCGCGAGGTCGAGCCAGCGGCTCGATCCGATCGGGGGCAGCGGGTCGGGTGCGGCGGCGCCGTTCCCGTTGCCGTTCCCGTTCCGCTGTCGGCCGCGACGTGCACCACCGGGCAGCGGCGTGCCCGACAGTCGCGTCGTCGGCACGCAGCCCGCCGGGCGAGCCCTCGGCGATTCCCTCGACCTCGAGCCCCGCCAGGTCCGGCGCGGCCTCGTCGAGCGCCTGCTTGATCGCCAGCTCCAGGGTCGAGGCCGAGGCGGGGCAGCCGTCGCAGCTGCCCTCCAGCCTCAGCCGCGCGACGCCGTCCTCGAGGCCCAGCAGGGTGACGTTGCCGCCGTGGGACTCCATGTAGGGGCGCACCCCCTCGAGCGCCTCGAGCACGCGCGTCTCGAGCGGTACGGGGTAGAGGTCGTGGATCAGCATCAGGCTCGCGACCACCCCGTCCTCGCTGAGCCGCGGCGGATCGACTCACCGGCCTCGCCGGCGTCCTCGGTCGCTGCGAGGACCCGCACCAGGCCTTCGCCGTAGAGGTCCATCACCGCGGCGAGCAGGTCCTGAGCGGACCCGCGCGCGGCGGGGTCCTCGATGCGCTCGACCTCGGCCGAGAGCCGCTGGACGCGCTCCATGAGCCCACCGGGGTCCGCCGCCTCTGCGGCCGGTCCCTCCGTGCGAGTCCGAACGGCGCCGTTCTCGATCGCTTCCACCTGGCTCAGCTCATGCCCGTGGGCGTGTGCTGAACCTTGGTGACCCGGCCCTTGCCGGTGTACATGTGCACCCCGCAGGGCAGGCACGGATCGAAGCTCCGCACCGCCCGCATGATGTCGATGCCCTTGAAGTTCTCCGGGCCGTTCTCCTCGAAGATCGGCGTGTTCTGCACCGCATCCTCGTAGGGGCCGGGAGTTCCGTAGGTATCGCGCGGGTTGCTGTTCCACGGCGTCGGCGGGTACGGCTGGTAGTTGGCCACCTTGCCGTCGCGAATCACCATGTGGTGCGAGAGCACTCCGCGGGCCGCCTCGCAGAAGCCGACCGAGACCGCCTCCTGCGGGACCTTGAAGTCGTTCCACGACTTCGTGCGGCCCTCGCGAACCTCCTTCAGCGCCCGCTCCAGGCAGTGCAGCCCGATCAGCGCCGAGTAGGCCTGGTGGTAGGTCCGGGCGCGATCGCGCTCGATCGCGTTGGACTTCTCCGGGACGTGCCACTCCAGCTCCATCTCGGGCTGAGAGGCCGTTCGCGGCAGGACCATCTGCAGCGAGTGGCCGGTCGCCTTCACGTAGCCGAAGTCGACCAGGCCGGCCTTGGCCGTCACCCACTGGCGGGCGAACGGTCCGCCGCCCGTGTCGCTGGCGACGTAGGTGTCGTTCCGCGCGTCGTACATGCGCGGCGACGTGACCCAGCTGTACTTGTCCTGCCAGTCGCGCTTCTGCGGCTTCGGCAGGGTGACCTTGTTCCACGGGTGGCGCTTGTCGATCGGGTTCCCGAGCGGGTCCTCGGTGACGAACGTCTCCTCCTCGGTCCAGTCGTCGAAGTACGAGCTGCCGAGCAGGATCCGCATCATCCCGTTGATCTCGACCAGGTCGGTCGTGACGAGCTCGCCCTTGAACGAGACCCCGGGCGTGATGTACCGCGCGCGGCCCCAGTCGGTCATCGTCTTGTAGTCGTAGTCGACGTAGTCGGGGTCGTCGAAGTAGCCCCAGCAGACCAGGTCGGTGTCGCGATAGCCGACCATGTCGTACCCCGGCAACTGCTGCAGGAAGAAGTCGTACAGGTCGTCGTGCATCGGCACCGAGCGCTTCGTGTAGTCGATGTAGCGCATCAGGCGCACGTAGTAATCCGTGCACGTCTGGTGCGTGATGTCGACCGTGACGCCGCCCGGCATGATCGTCGAGGGGTGCGTATGGCGCCCACCGAACAGGCAGTACATCTCGCGCGTGTAGCGAGCCACCTGGAGGGTCTCCAGGTAGAAGTCGCCGGTGAACGGGTTCAGCGACCGCATGATGTCGGCGATCGTCTTGTAGCCGTGGATGTCCGAATGGGGAGCCGGCGTCGACTCCGCAGTCTGAAGCAGGGTCGGGTTCGTCTCCTTGACCATCTGCTCGCAGAAGTCCACGTTGCACATGCAGTCGTTGTAGATCGCATGGTCGAACATGTAGTCCGCGGCCTCGGCGAGGTTGTAGCCGAGGTCACCGAGCACCGGCGGCTTCACGCCGTACGCCATGTTCTGGTTCAGGCATGAGGTCGTGCAGTGGTTGTCCCCGCAGATGCCGCAGATCCGGCTGCTGATGAAATGCGTGTCGCGCGGATCGATCCCCTTCATGAAGATGTCGAACCCTCTGAAGACCATCGACGTCGACCACGCCTTCTCGACCTTCTTGGCCTCGAAGTCGATCTCCGTGTGGATCCCCAAGCTCCCGACGATCCGGGTGATCGGGTCCCACGACATCTCCTTGACCGCCACCTTCTTCTTACCGGGGGGCGTCTGTAGCGTTGCCATCTAGCTCTCCTCTCTAAGGCTTTCCAGGTCGGTGACGCGGTCGCTCAGTCGGCCATCACCCCTAGGACCCTGGCGGGGCGTAACCCGCCGAGCGCGACGCGTAGCCGGTCTTCAACTCGTTCCCGGGTGTTCTCCACGCGGGCTCGACGTCGTACTTGTTCTTCATGTTCCGCTTGCGGCCCCACCGCACCAGCGGCCCGTACGTGAACTTCATGACGGTGGCGGCGACGGAGCCGACCCTGTCCTCCTCCATGAACGGCATGTACTTGTCGGGGAATCCGGGCATCGTGCACGCCATGCAGATGCCTCCCACGTTCGGGCAGCCGCCGAGGCCGCTCTGCCAGCCGCGAACCGGGACGTTGCACTTCACGACCGGCCCCTTGCAGCCGAGCTTGATCAGGCAGCGATCGTCGGAGCCGTACTCGGTCGCGAACTCGCCCTGCTCCGCGAAGCCGGCGCGGTTGCACCCCTCGCGCACGGTGCGCCCGAACAGCCACTTCGGCCGCAGCGCCTCGTCGAGCTCGGGTACGGGAGCGCGCCCCGCGAGGTGCAGCGCGAGGTAGAGCAGCGCCTCGGTCATGTTGTCGGGCTGCGCGGGGCAACCGGGGATGTTGACGACCGGCAGGCCCGCCGCGGACTTGTAGTCCCAGCCGATGTAGTCGGCGACGCCCATGGCCCCGGTCGGGTTGTTCTTCATCGCGGGGATTCCGCCGTAGGTGGCGCAGGTGCCGACGGCGACCACCGCAGCGGCCTTCGGCGCGAGCCGGTCGAGCCACTCGTTGGTGGTGATCGGCTGGCCCGGTCTCGCGGTCGTTGCCCATGCCGGTCCAATAGCCCTCGCCGCTCAGCTCCTCGTTCGGGATCGAGCCCTCGACGACGAGCACGAACGGGTCGAGCTTGCCGGCCTCGGCGTCGTACCAGGCCTGCATGAACTCCTCGCCGACCTCATAGGCGAGGACCGGGTTGTGCACGATCACCTTCGGCATGCCCGGGATCGCCTGCGTGACGATGTCCTCGAGGCTCGGGTTGGTGGCCGATGTCATCGCGACGGAGTCGCCGTCGCAACTGAGGCCGGTGGTCATCCAGATCACATGGGCTTCGACCGCCTCGGTCTTGGCCTGATCGGGTACGAACTCAGTCGCGGGTGCCATCTCTCCTCCTCGTAGCGATTGTGTCAAGCCTATTACCGAAATGATCGTCCGAACATCCATCAAACGGTGTGTCGATTAGCCAAAGTTCGATCGGTCTGGTTGGGTCCCGCCGCATCAGCAGATCCTCGGAAGCGGGTCGCCGGCGAGCATGTCGAGCACACGCTTGCCGCCGAAGGCGGTTTCCACGAGGACCATCCCCGTCGGCTCGGTCCTGACCTCGCCGATCTCGGCGGCGTCCTCGGAGCCCTCGACGGAGCGCAGCGCCTCAAGCGCGGCCTCGCTTCGCTCCGGGGCGACGAAGGCGACGAACTTGCCCTCGTTCGCGATGTACATCGGGTCGATCCCGAGCATCTCCGAGGCGCCCTCCACCGTCGGGCGCACTGGCACCGCGCTCTCGCGGATTACCATCGCCACGTTCGACGCCCGAGCCAGCTCGTTCAGCGCTGACGCCGCGCCGCCGCGGGTGGCGTCGCGCATGCATCGAAGCTGGTCGCCCGCGGCCTCCATCAGGGCGTCGGCGGCGGGCCACAGCGAGCGGGTGTCGGAGCTCACCTCGGACTCGAGCTCGAACTCGCCGCGCGCGAGCATGATCGCCGTGCCGTGGTCGCCGATCGAGCCCGACACGATGATCGTGTCGCCGGGCTGAAGCGAGCCCGTCGCGAGCGAGGCGCGATCGTCGAGCTTGCCGATCCCCGAGGTGCAGATGTACATGCCGTCGCAGGCGCCGCGTTCGACGACCTTGGTGTCGCCGGTGATCACCTCGACGCCGGCGGTCTCGGCGGCGGAGGCGATCGCCTCGACCTCGGCTCGCAACACGTCCGCCGGCAGACCCTCCTCGAGGATGAGCGAGAGGCTCAGCGCCGCCGGCTTCGCACCGGCCATCGCCAGGTCGTTGACGGTGCCGTTGACCGCCAGCTCGCCGATCGAGCCACCGGGGAAGCGCAGCGGCTTGACCACGAAGCTGTCGGTGCTCATCGCCAGCCCGAGGTCGTCGATGCGGATGGTGCCCGAGTCCCCGAGCTCCGCGAGCGCGCTCTCCTCCGAGGCCAGCGCCGGCAGCAATAGTCCCTCGATAAGCGTCTGGCTAGCCTTGCCGCCCGCCCCGTGGGCCATCGTCACGGTGTCGCCCTTGAACTTGGGGCGCTTCGCCCGCGCGGTCTCGATGATCTTCAGGACCTTCTCCTCGCGATCGGACACAGCCTGCCGACCTGCCTTCTCGCGCTCCGCCGGGGCGGCTCCGCGCTCGGCCATCAGACGACCTCCCTCTCGCGGGCGAAGCGGCCGTAGTTGTAGTAGGCGGCGCAGGCGCCCTCCGGCGAGACCATGCAGGTGCCGATCGCGTGCTCGGGCGTGCAGGCGCTGCCGAAGACCTTGCACTCCCAGGGCTTGATCACGCCCTTCAGCACCTCGCCGCACTGGCAGGCCTTCGGGTCGGCGACCCGGACCCCGGGCACCTCCCAGCGGCGCTCGGCGTCGAGGTCGGCGTAGGCCTCGCTCAGCTTCAGCGCGCTCTGCGAGATGAAGCCGAGCCCGCGCCACTCGAAGTGGGGTCGCAGCTCGAAGACCTCCTCCATCACCCGCAGCGCGGCCATGTTGCCCTCGTATGGCACGACCCGTGCGTACTGGTTCTCGACCTCCGCGCGGCCCTCGCCGATCTGGTTCAGGATCATGTGGATCGACTGCAGGATGTCGAGCGGCTCGAAGCCCGCGACGACGATCGGCTTGCCGTAGTCGGCGGGGATGAACTCGAAGGGCCGCGCGCCGACCACCGTCGAGACGTGGCCCGGCCCGATGAAGCCGTCGAGGCGAAGGTCGGGCGAGTCGAGCAGCGCCCGCAGCGGCGGCACGATCGTGACGTGGTTGCACATGCAGAAGAAGTTGGGGACGCCCTCGGCCTTGGCTCGCTTGAGGGTCAGCGCCGTCGAGGGGGCTGTCGTCTCGAACCCGATCGCGAAGAAGACGACGTCGCGATCGGGGTTCTCCTTGGCGATCCGAAGCGCGTCGAGCGGCGAGTAGACCATGCGGATGTCGGCGCCCTCGGCCTTGGCGTCGGTGAAGGTCTTCTCCGAGCCGGGCACCCGCATCATGTCGCCGAAGCAGGTGAAGATGACCCCGTCCTGGTGGGCCATCGCGATGCCATCGTCGATGCGCCCCATCGGCATCACGCAAACGGGGCAGCCCGGGCCGTGGACCAACTCGACGTTCTCGGGAAGCAGGTCGTCGATCCCGTACTTGTAGATCGAGTGGGTGTGGCCGCCGCAGACCTCCATCACCTTGTAGTGGCGGCCGGGCTCGACCGAGGTGAGGATCTGCGCGGCGAGCGCTTGGCCCAGCTCGGCGTCCCGGTACTCGTCGACGTACTTCATCGTCATGTCGTCGACCGCCGCGTGGGCAATCGCGGTGCCGGCGTGGACCAGCAGCGTCTCGCCCTCGGCCACCGGCTGCACGAGCGCGATCTCGACGGTGCTGCGCGCGCCGTCGCCGGCGCTGCAGAGTGCGAGCTCGCGATCTGTGTCGATGCGCTCGACCCGCATCTCGATGGCCTCGTCGCTGCAGGTGATGCACCCGACCTGGTGCTCACAACCCGCTTCGAGGCCCGCCATCAGGTCCGCCGCCTCACTCGATCACGCTGGCCTTCAGCTCTTCGAGCTCCTGCTCGTAATCGGCGCCCATGCCCTCGAGCATGCGCAGGGTGGACGTGGCTTCCTCCTCGTCGACCTTGGACAATGCGAAGCCGACGTGGATCAGCACCCAGTCGCCGGGGCCGGCGGGATCGCCGTCGGCGTCGAGGAGGCCGATGTTGACGTTGCGCTGAACCCCCGCTACGTCCACCTTGGCGAGGCGATTCGCCTCGTCCACCACCTCAACTACCTGCCCTGGGATCGCCAGGCACATACACCTCTCCGTTCTCACTGCCTGCCGGGTGGACGGCCGGCGGGGCAGACAGACCCCGGAAGCTTGCTGCGCTCCGGACTTCCCGCAACCTAGTACCGAGTTCTTGGTTTTTCAAGCACGACCAAAACGGTCGGACAAAGTTAGGTGAGCCTAATCGCGACCGTCCTCGTACTAGGTTGCGGCTCTTGGGGTCCGTGAGAGAATCGGATCGTGAGCGACGAATCGACCCGCGCTTTGGAGGCCAAGGTGTATGACGGCGAGAGCTATCGCCCCTTCGGAGAGCTGACCACCGAGGACGCGAAAGGGCGCGCCACCGAGCTGAAGTCGCTGATGGGGTTCGGCCCGACGATGCGGGTTCGCCCGGTGGCGATGGCGTGGGTCGAGCTCGCGAAGCTGATGGCGGAGCGCGACGCCGCGACCGTCGCGGATCTCGACGAGACGACGATCGCCGACTACGCCCGCAAGCTCTGGATCGTCCAGCCGAGCGGCGGGATCATGCAGGACCCGAAAGAGCCAGACGGCACGTGATGGAGCGCGACGCGGCGCTCGATGCCGTCTTCAAGCCGGTGCGCCCGCCGACCACCTTCGAGGAGACGGTCGAGAGGCTGGGGACGGCGATCCGTCTCGGGCTGCTCGTCCCCGGGACGAAGCTCCCCCCGAGCGCACCCTCGCCAGCGAGCTGGCGATCTCGCGCTCGACACTTCGCCAGGCTCTGACGACCCTGACCCAGAGTGGCCACCTCGTCTCGCTGCGCGGGCGAAGCGGGGGCACCTTCGTTTCGGAGACCCCGCCGCTATCCGAGGGCGCGGGGGACGATGTCGTCGCCGGCGAGGCCCTTGGCGCGGAGGCCTGGGCCGTGCTGGATTACCGCGTCGCGATCGAGACGGGCGCCGCGGCCCTCGCAGCGGAGCGCGCCGATCGCTCCTCCCTCGATCGACTGGTGGAGGTCGTCAAGAAGATGTCGAAGGCCCGGGAGTTCGAGGAGTACCGCCGGGCCGACGTACGCTTCCATATCGGCGTCGCCGAGGCCGCCAGCTCACCCCGCCTGGTCAGTGCGATGACCGAGGTGCAGGGCCAGATGAGTGACCTGATCGCCCAGATCGCCCACCCGGAGGAAGTGCTGACGAAGTCGAACGAGCAGCACGCCGAGGTTGTGAAGCTGTTGCGGATCGGCGACGGCGGCGGCGCGGCAGGATTGATCCGCGAGCACATCGAAGGCACCGAACACATCCTCGCGGGCCTCCTTCCGCGGTCAGTCTGAGCTCCAGCCCAAGAGACGGCCCAGGGGGCGCCGCCTTCGGCAGCGACGGAGCCCGACTTGGCTGTAGCGGCTTCGCTGCCTATCCGAGCGCGGCGCGGAGTCGACGCCGGCCGCGTGTGGCCCAGCCGGCCCGCATCACCGTCGCCGCCACTGGGCCGAGCGCCGCGGGGCGGTAGTCGAAGCTGACCGTGTAGTCGACGCGGGTGCCTCCGCTGCCGTCGTCGGCGAGCTCGATGCGGCCGAGGTGGTTGTGGATCTTCGCCTCGTCGTCGATGACCTTGTACTCGATCAGCCGCGGGCGGTCGTGGGTGACGATCTCCTCGCGCAGCTTGCCAGCAGGGGTGTGCATGATGCGCACGAAGCCCAGGCCGAACGGCTCCTTCGGGTCAGAGCCGTCGCTGACGTGCTCCATCTTGCCCGGCCAGATCTCCCCGAAGCGCTCCGTGAAGTAGGTGAAGACCTCGTCGGGGCTCGCGGCGAAGTCGCCCGTCAGATGAACCTGGTTCTTGGGTGTCATGCCCTGATCCTCTCACCCTTCGGGTCATACAGCGGCTCGGTCGCCACCTCGCCCTCGATCCACTCGCCGAAGATCTCAATCTCGACGGCGGTGCCCGGGTCAGCGTGCTCGGCCGGGACGTAGGCGTAGGCGATCGACGAGCCGATCGTGTAGCCGAAGCCGCCGGTCGTGACGCGGCCGACGATCTCGCCGCCGACGCGGACCGGCTCGTTGCCGAGGGCTACCGAACGGTTGTCGACCAGGGTGACGCAGCAGAGCTTGGTGCGGAGTCCCTCCTCCTCGGCCTTGACGAGGGCGTCGCGGCCGATGAAGCCGCCGTCCTTGTCGAGCTTGACGCAGAAGCCGACGCCCCCTTCATAAGGCGTCTCGTCGGGAGTGATGTCCGCGCCCCAGACCCGGTAGCCCTTCTCGAGCCGCATGGAGTCGATCGCTCGGTAGCCCCCGGCGACCATCCCGTGCGACTCCCCGGCCTGCCAGAGCGCTCGCCAAAGGCCGATCCCGTACTCGGTCGGGCAGTAGAGCTCCCAGCCGAGCTCGCCAACGTAGGTCACCCGGAGCGCCCGCACGGGCACGTTGCCGACGGTGATCTCGCGCACGTTCATGTAGGGGAACGACTCGTTGCCGAGGTCGTGTGGAGTGAGCGGCTGCAGGATCTCGCGGGCCTTCGGGCCCCAGACGCCGAAGCAGGCGAATGCCGAGGTCACGTCGCGGACCGCGACTGAGCCATCGTCGGGCATGTGGCGGCGGATCCACTCCCGGTCGTGGTTGCCGAACGCGGTGCCGGTGACGATCGAGAAGCGCTCCTCGCCCAGGCGGGCGACGGTGAAGTCGCACTCGATGCCGCCGCGGCTGTTCAGCATCTGGGTGTAGGTGATCTTGCCGACGCCTCGAGCGACCTCGTTGTCGCAGAGGCGCTCGACGTAAGCGGCCGCGCCGGGCCCCTCGATCTCCATCTTCGCGAACGAGGATTCATCGAAAATGGCAGCGGTTTCTCTCGTTGCGAGATGCTCAGCACCGATCGCCGGCGACCAGTGCTGGCCCGCCCACCCGCGCGGGCGCAGGCCCTCGTCCCCGCCTGCCGCGTTCGACTCGTACCAGTTGACGCGCTCCCAGCCGGACTTCTCGCCGAAGGCCGCGCCGTGATCGCGGTGCCATGCGTTGGCGGGGCTGACGCGGAGCGGCCGCCCGGCCTCGCGCTCGTGGTTCGGATAGCGGATGTCGTAGTAGCTCTCGTAGGTCTCCTTGATGCGGGCGTGCGTGTAGGCGGGGGAGCGGTACTGCGAACCGAAGCGTCTGATGTCCATGTGCCAGAGGTCGATCTCGGGTTCGCCACCGACAATCCACTCGGCCATCACCTTGCCGATGCCGCCGGCACCCGCGAGGCCGTGTGCGCAGAAGCCCGCGGCGACGAACAGCCCCGCGACCTCGGACTCGCCGAGGCAGAACTCGTTGTCGGGAGTGAACGCCTCGGGGCCGTTGATCAGCTTGGTGATCGTCACCTCGTCCATCACCGGCACCCGCTTCACCGAGTTCTCAGAGAGTTGGGCGAAGCGTTCCCAGTCGTCCTCGAGCAACCGGCCGTTGAAGTCGAACGGGATCTGCTCCACCGAGCCCGTCCCGTCCGGCACGAACGCGGGCTCGCTGTGGCGCTCGTAGCCACCCATCACCAGGCCCCCGCCCTCCTCGCGGTAGTAGATGAGCAGGTCGGGGTCGCGCAGCGTCGGCAGCGGGTTCGCGGGGTCACGCTCGCGGAAGGGCTGGGTGACCAGGTACTGGTGGGACATCGGCAGCAGCGGCACGCGCACTCCGGCGAGGCGGCCGATCTCGGCCGCGAACATGCCGCCGGCGTTGACCACGACCTCGGCCTCGATCCGGCCCTTGTCGGTCTCGACCGCACGCACGCGGCCGTCGTCGACCTCGATCCCCGTCACGCGGGTATTGGTGAAGGTGCGAAGCCCGCCCTGCCTGGCGCCGTCGGCGAGAGCGAACGTGAGCTGGGACGGATCGAGGTAGCCGTCGGTCGGCAGCCAGGCGGCGCCGAGGACTCCCTCGGTCGACATCAGGGGGAACATCTCCTTCGCCTCATCCGCCGAGATCAGCTCCAGGGGCAGGCCGAACGTCTTCGCCCAGCCTGCCTGGCGGCGCAGCTCCTCCATGCGCTCGGGGGAGGAGGCGAGGCGGATGCCGCCGCACTCGGTCCACCCCGGGTCGAACTCGGACTCCTCGCCGATGTGGCGGTAGAGCTCGACCGAGTGCATCATCATCTTGGTCAGCGAGACCGAGCCGCGGAGCTGGCCGACGAGCCCGGCCGAGTGGAAGGTCGAGCCGGAGGTCAGCTGGTTTCGATCGACCAGCACGACGTCGTCCCAGCCGAGCTTCGCCAGGTGGTAGGCGATCGACGTGCCGCCGACGCCGCCGCCGATGATCACGCAGCGCGCCGAGTCCGGGGGCTCGCGGCTAGCCAGCGCCACTGGAGCCGGCCTCCTCGAGCCAGCGGTCGAAGCGGGGGTCGGCGGCCTGCTCCCGTAGGCGGTCGAAGTGCTGGCTGGCGTAGTCGGTGAAGTCGAAGTCGAGCTCCGAGACGGCACTCTGCAGGACCCCCCACATCGCCTCGCGGAAGTCCGACATGAAGCGCATCAGCCCGAGCGCGGCCAGCCGTCGCGCCATCGGCGGCTCGTCGAAATAGGCGGTGAGCAGCGCGAACTCGTCGTCGGCGGTCAGCTCGTTGTTGACGGCGAAGTTGCCGAGGTCGAAGAAGCGATCACCCATGCCGGCGTACTCCCAGTCGACGATCCAAAGGCGCTCGCCGTCATGCATGAAGTTGGCGGCGAGCAGGTCGTTGTGACACGGGACCGGTAGGTGTTCGCGGTGATCGCTCAGGGCCGCCTCGATCTGGCGCGCGTTCTGATGGGCCTGCTCGTACTCGTGGGGAATGGTGGCCCCGCGCTCCCTGCCCGTCTCTGCGTACGTCTCCACGATGCGGAAGGCCGAGAACCGGCTCGGCAGGCTCTCAGTCGCGCCGTGGATGCGGCGGAGGTCGGCGGCGACGTCGACGAGGAACGAGGGGGTTCGCAGCTCGGTGGCCTCCATCGTGCGGGCACCGAGGAACTCGGCGACCAGGCAGGGTGGGTCCTCGAGCATCGCCGCGACCTTGGGTGCGACACCAGCGTCCGCGGCGAGCTGGCTCGCGGCGAGCTCGGCGTAGCGGTCGATCTCCAGCAGGTTCGTGTCCTTGCCGGGGACCCTCACCACGTAGTCCTTATCGCCGAAACGCGCCTTGTAGTTGCGGTTCGTGATCCCGCCGTCGAGCGGGACGGGGTCACCGGCAAGCGGTCCGAGCAGGTCGGACAGACGGTCCGCAATTTCCGCGATTTCGTTCATAGCCCTTGAAATGCCCCCGAGTTCCGGAATAGAGTCGGCCCGTCCAATAGGTCGGGCCAGCACACCTTTTATCGGATGTGCTGCCCCGGTGGGAGAAGAGGAGAGTCGATGGCGACCGCAGACAAGACCCGAGAGGCCGATGAGAACCTTCTCAAGGAGCTCGGATACAACCAGGATCTGAATAGAGCATGGAGCGGGTTCTCGAACTTCGCGATCTCGTTCTCGATCATTTCGGTATTGGCCGGTTGTTTCACCACCTACGCCCAGGCCTGGAACAACGGCGGCCCGATCGCGATCTCGGTCGGCTGGCCTCTGATTTCGATCCCGATCCTGATCATCGGCTTCTGTCTCGCCGAGCTCGTCTCGAGATATCCGACTTCGGGTGGCATCTACTGGTTCGCCGGCAAGCTCGGGAACCCGGCGGCGGCGTGGTACACGGGCTGGTTCAACTGGATCGGTCTGGTCGGCGTCGTCGCGTCGGTTCAGTACGCATCGGCGTTCTTCCTGGCATCGCTGCTCGGCCTGTATTCGGTCGACCTCGGCATCATCAACTTCGCCGACTCCGAGAACTTCCTGCGGGATCAGTTCTTCGTGTTCGTAGCGATCCTGATCATCACGACGATCATCAACATCTTCCGGACCCACCTGCTGGCGGTGATCAACAACATCTCGGTCGGCTGGCACGTGCTCGGCGTTGCCGTGATAATCGTGATCCTGGTCTTCGTTCCCGACGACCACCAGAGCGCCAGCTTCGTGTTCGCCGAGCGCTTGAACAACTCCGGGTTCGACGGCGGCTCGATCGCCGGGGTGCCGTTCTGGTTCCTGGTGCTGCCGCTCGGGTTCCTGCTGACCCAGTACACGATCACCGGCTTCGACGCCTCGGCGCACATGTCCGAGGAGACCGTCGACTCATCGACTGGATCGGCGCGCGGCGTCTGGCAGTCGATCTTCTACTCCTCGATCATCGGGTGGTTCGTGCTTTTGGCGATCACGTTCGCAGCGACCAACGTCGACGCGATCAACGCAGGCGAGACCTACGGTGCCGGCTCTTCGCTCGAGGTCTTCGACTCGGCGCTGTCGACTTCGGCGTTCAAGGCCGTCCTGGCCATATCGACCATCGGCCAGCTCTTCTGCGGCCTCGCGTGCCTGACGAGCGCGTCGCGGATGTGCTTTGCGTGGGCCCGCGACGGGGCGTTCGGGGAGGGGCTCTCGAAGCGGCTCGCGAGGGTGGATGGCAAGGGCGTCCCTTACATGGCGGTTATGTTCATGGCGCTGATGGCGCTCCTGATCACCCTGCCGGCGCTGAAGGGCAACGACGCGGGCGTCCCCTGGGCCTTCTTCGCGGTGGTCTCGATCACCGTGATCGGGCTCTACGTCGCATTCGCCATCCCGATCTACTACCGCTGGCGCAAGGGCGACAGCTGGGATGCGGGCCCGTGGACGCTCGGCTCCCGCTACAAGTGGATGAACCCGTTCGCGGTGGTCTGGACGATCCTGATCACGATCATCTTCTGCCTCCCGTTCACCCCGGCGGCAGTCCCGTGGAACGACGAGTTCGATTACCAGGCGCTGAACTATGCGCCGGTGACGGTGATCGCGCTGCTGGTACTGACGACGCTCGGGTGGCATCTCGGCGCCAAGAAGTGGTTTACAGGGCAGAAGCGATACGACGTCGAGCACACGGATTCCGCTCTCTGAGTTGAGAGCGTGAAGCTCGATGAGCTGAAGGACGCGGTAGCGGGGGGCACGGTGGACACCGTGCTCCTCGCGATCGCGGACATGGAGGGAAGGCTCCAGGGCAAGCGCCTCACGGCGCAGTACTTCCTCGACGAAACGCTGAAGCACGGCGCCGAGGGCTGCAACTACCTGCTGGCGGTCGACGTCGACATGGAGACCGTCTCGGGCTATGAGATGTCGTCGTGGGAGCGCGGCTACGGCGACTTCGTGATGAAGCCGGACCTCGACACGCTGCGCCCGATCCCCTGGCACGAGGGCACCGTGCTGCTGCTCGCCGACGTCGAGTGGGAGGACGGCACCGAGGTCGTCGCGTCGCCGCGTCAGATCCTTCGCCGCCAGCTTCGCCGGCTCGCCGACCGCGGACTGCAGGCGTTCGCCGGCACCGAGCTCGAGTTCATCGTCTTCAAGGACACCTACGAGGAGGCCTGGAAGAAGGCCTACCGCGACCTCGAGCCGGCGAACCTCTACAACATCGACTACTCGCTGCTCGGCAGCGCCCGCGTCGAGCCGCTGATCCGCCGCATCCGCAACGAGATGCAGGCCGCCGAGATGGTGGTCGAGAACTCCAAGGGTGAGTGCAACCTCGGCCAGCACGAGATCAACTTCCACTACGGCGAGGCACTCGAGGCCGCCGACAACCACGCCGTCTACAAGACGGGCGCGAAGGAGATCGCGGCGCAGGAGGAGATGGCGATCACCTTCATCGCGAAGTACGACGAGAACGAAGGCAACTCGTGCCACATCCACATCTCGCTAGCCGACGAGAAGGGGGGCAACGCGTTCGCCGCCGACCAGCAGATGTTCGACCGCTTCATCGCCGGGCAGATCGCCTGCATGCGGGAGCTCTCGCTCTTCTACGCGCCGAACATCAACTCATACAAGCGCTTCTCGAAGGGCTCCTTCGCACCGACCGCGGTCGCCTGGGGCAAGGACAACCGCACGTGCTCCCTGCGCGTCGTCGGCCACGGCCCCGGGCTGCGCGTCGAGAACCGCCTGCCGGGCGCCGACGTCAACCCCTACCTGGCGCTCGCATCGCTGATCGCGGCGGGCCTGCATGGGATCGACTCGGAGCTCGAGCTCGAGCCGCCACTCGAGGGCAACGCTTACGAGTCCGACAAGCCCCACGTCCCGACCAACATCTACGCCGCCAAGGACCTGTTCGCGGGCAGCGCGGTGGCCAGGGAAGCATTCGGGCAGGAGGTGGTCGACCACTACCTGAACCGCGCCCAGGTCGAAATCGACGCCAACGAGGCCGCCGTCACCGATTGGGAGAAGTTCCGGGGATTCGAGCGACTATGAGAGGCGGCCGGGCGGAATGAGTCGGCCCGCGGTCGGCATCTGCACCGCCGTCGAGCGCGCGCGTTGGACGGTCTGGGAGGAGACGGTGACGATGGCGCCGCGCTCGTACGCGACCGCCGTACAGCGCACAGGTGCGCTCGCTCTGCTCCTTCCGCCGGACGAGTCGATGACGGAGGACCCAGCTTTGCTGCTCGAGCGGCTCGACGCGCTGATCCTCGCCGGCGGCTCCGACATCGACCCTGCCACCTATGGCGCCGAGCGCCATCCAGAGACCAAGACGAGCTGGCCCGAGCGCGACGCGTTCGAGGTCTCTTTGGCGAGGGGCGCGCTCGAGCGCGAGCTCCCCGTGCTCGGGATCTGCCGCGGCATGCAGCTGCTGAACGTGGCGCTCGGCGGGACGCTGGTCCAGCACCTACCCGATGTCGTCGGCCACAGTGATCACATGCACACTCCAGGCTCCTACGGCGACCACGAGGTGCGCCTCGAACCGGGCTCGCTCGCGGCTCGCGCCGCCGGGAGCGAGCTCCTCGCCGTCAAGTCCCACCACCACCAGGGAATCGAGCGGCTCGGCGACGGCCTGATCGAGAGCGGCTGGGCCGTCGACGACGAGACCGTCGAGGCCATCGAGCTCCCCGCCCATCGCTCGGGCTACGCGCTCGGCGTGGTCTGGCATCCGGAGGAGGACGGCCGCAGCGCGATCATCAGCTCCCTCGTCGAGGCCGCGAGGAACGGGGCACCGGTTTGAGGCCCCACCGGGGTCAACATCAACTCCGATTGACCCGCCGGGCGGTTTCGGCATGACCGGGGGCGGCGTGATCGAGGTGGTCGAGCCCGCCACCGAGCAGGTGATGGCCGAGCTCGCACGCGCCGGCGCCGACGAGGTCGATGTGGCGGTGGCGAAGGCCAAGGCCGCATTCGCAGCATGGCGTGCCGTGGACCCCGCTGAGCGCGCAGCGACCATGCGGAAGCTCGCCGACGCGATCGAGGCCCGCGCCGACCAGCTGTCGACGATGGAGGCGCGCAACGCGGGCAAGCCGATCTCCGACGCGCGCGGCGAAATCGCGATGGTCATCGAGTGCTTCCGCTACTACGCGGGCGCTCCAGAGCGCTTGCTCGGACAGACGATCCCGGTAGCCGGCGGGGTCGACATTACCTTCCGCGAGCCCCTTGGCGTCGTCGGGCTGATCACTCCCTGGAACTTCCCGCTGGTGATCGCCTCGTGGAAAGTGGCGCCGGCACTGGCCGCAGGGAACACCGTCGTGCTGAAGCCCGCGGAGTTGACGCCGCTGACCTCAGTCGAGCTCGAGAAGATCGCCCTCGGCGCCGGCCTCGCCGAAGGCGTGCTCAATGTTGTCGCAGGCCCGGGCAGCGTGTGCGGCCAGCGCCTGGTCGAGCATCCCGACGTCGCCAAGGTCGCCTTCACCGGGTCGACCGAGGTCGGCCGCGGGATCGCGCGGGGCGCCGCCGCGACGATCAAGCGGGTCACGCTCGAGCTCGGCGGCAAGTCGCCGAACATCGTCTTCGCCGACGCCGACATCGAGGCGGCGGCCGCGGCCGCCCCGATGGCGGTGTTCGGCAACTCGGGCCAGGACTGTTGCGCTCGCTCGCGCATCTTCGTCCAGCGGGAGGCTGTCGATCCGTTCCTCGCCGCCATGAAGGGCGCCGTCGAGGGAATCGCCGTCGGTGACCCGCTCGACCCTAAGACGCAGATGGGCCCGCTGATCTCGGCGGAGCAGCTCGAGACAGTGTCCTCGTACGTCCCGGGCGACGCTCCTGTGGCGATCCGCGGTTCGGTGCCCGAAGGGCCCGGCTATTGGTTCGCGCCCACCGTCCTGAGCCCGGTATCGAACTCCGACCGCGCAGCGGTCGAGGAGATCTTCGGCCCCGTCGCCGTCGTGATCCCGTTCGACGATGAGGCCGAGGCGATCGCGATGGCCAACGACACGATCTACGGGCTCTCGGGATCAGTCTGGAGCGGGGACGGCGGCCGCGCGCTGCGGGTCGCCCGGGCACTCGAGGCGGGCGTGATCTCGATCAACTCCAACACCTCGGTACGGGTCTCGACGCCCTTCGGCGGGTTCAAGCAATCGGGGGTCGGCCGCGAGCTCGGCCCCAATGCGCTCGAGCACTACACCGAGGTCAAGAACGTCTACTACCGGACGGAGGATTAGATGGCGCAGCGACTCGAGGGCAAGGTATGCGTCATCACCGGCGCCGCCAGCGGCATCGGGGCCGAGTCGGCGAAGTTGTTCGGCGCCGAGGGCGCAACGGTCGTCGGCGTCGACCTCGAACTCGGGACGATCGGCGACCTCGTGATCCAGGCCGACGTCAGCCACGAGGACGAGGTGAGGGGAATGTACGAGCAGGCTCGCGCCGAGTTCGGCCGCATCGACGTCCTCTTCAACAACGCGGGCATCAACCCGACCGACGACACCTCGGTGCTCGACACTTCGGTCGACGCCTGGCAGCGGGTCCAGGACGTGAACACCAAGTCCGTCTTCCTCTGCTGCAAGCACGGCATCCCCCACCTGCTCGACGCAGGTGGCGGCTCGGTCATCAACACGGCATCGTTCGTCGCAGTGATGGGTGCCGCCGTCTCCCAGATCTCCTACACCGCCTCGAAGGGCGCGGTTCTTTCGATGTCGCGCGAGCTCGGCGTCGAGTTCGGCGATCGCGGCGTGCGGGTCAACGCCCTCTGTCCAGGCCCTGTCAACACGCCGCTTCTGCGCGAGCTCTTCGCCAAGGACCCCGAGAAGGCCAAGCGGCGCCTCGTCCATTTGCCGATGGGCCGCTTCGGCGAGACCGAGGAGATCGCGAATGCCGCTCTCTTTCTGGCCAGTGACGAAAGCTCATACATCACCGCCACGCCGTTCATGGTCGATGGCGGGATCTCGGGCGCCTATGTGACGCCCGAATGAAGAGACCAACGACAAGAGGAGAAGAGAAATGGATATCGGAACGAAGGATTTCAACCTGGGAATGGGCGGCTTGCTTCTGTGCGGCTTGATCGCCCTGGCGCTGGCGTTCTTCTCCTAGGGCCGGCCCTCTGAGAAGGGCGGCGCACCCCGGCGCGGGGCGTCGCCCTCGGCTCAGGCCCTCGTGGCGGCCGCCTCGAGGAAGCGCCCCGCCATCGCGCGGCCGATCTCGTTCCACCCGGGGATCGTCGCGTCGGTCTCGACGCGCAGCGCCTCTGCGTCGAGCCCGATCCGCACGGCGTCCTCGTCACTTCGCCAGTCGTCGATCCAGTGCGCGGCGTCGGCGGTTCTCACCTCAGCGTGGAACTGGATTCCCCAGGCGGCCTCGCCGATGCGGAACGCCTGCGCGCACTGCTCACTGCGGGCGAGCACGACGCTGCCCGCCGGCGGCTCACACGCGTAGCTGTGCCACTCGAAGGCTGAGAACGACGGCGCCAGCGGCCCGACCAGCGGGTCGCTCGGATCGGTGACCTCGACGTCGACCCAGCCGATCTCAGGCTCGCGCATGCGCGTGACCTCGCCGCCCGCCGCCGCGCAGAGGAGCTGCGCCCCTAGGCAGGCGCCGAGCAGCGGGGTCCCGCGGTCGATCAGCTCCCGCAGCAGCTCCTTCTCACGGGCAAGCCACGCGTGGCGGTCGTCCTGGTCGATGTGCATCGCACCGCCGAAGGTCAGGACCGCGCCGAAGTCGTGCAGGTTGCCCGGCACCTCCTCCTGCTCCGGCACGCGCCAGTATTGGATCTCCACCCCCTGGGCGGTGAGCTCGTCTGCGAAGACGCCTGGACCGGCGTCCTCCTGATGGACGATGGCGAGCACGCGCATTCGCGGGAGTGTGGCAGGCGGCCAGGTTGGTCGCCAGGCAGAATGCGCAAATGGAGGTCTTCACCCTCAGCGACGGCGGCCAGGCGGCGGAGCAGACCGCCGAGCGCATCGCGGCCTTCATCGAGCCCGCCCGCTCCACGCTCGAGCTGGCCCTCTACGACGTGCGCCTGCCCGATCCGGTGGGCTCGATCGTCGCCGACCAGATACGCGCCGCCGCGGACCGCGGCGTCGCGGTGCGGTTGATCTACAACGTCGACTCGGGACGCCCGGCGGCCTTGCACCCTCCGCCCGAGACGAGGCCGGAGATCCTCGAGGAGCTGCCGATCGAGGTGCGGGCCATCGCGGGCGTCCCCGACCTCATGCACCACAAGTACGTCGTCCGCGACTCCGAGGCCGTCTGGACCGGCTCGGCCAACTGGACGATCGACTCCTGGTCGAGGCAGGAGAACGTGCTGGCCATCGTCGAGTCGCCCGGAATCGGCGAGCGCTACCGCCGGAACTTCGACGAGCTGTGGGAGCGCCGCAACGTCGAGCGCAGCGGCGACATCGATCCCGAGCGCGTCGATCTCGATGGAACGGAGCTCCGCGCATGGTTCACCCCGGGACGCGGCGAGGAGCTCTCGCAGCGAATCGCGACCGCGATCGGCGGCGCCACCGAGCGGGTGCGAATCGCCTCCCCGGTGATCACCTCTGGCCCGGTGCTCGCGACGCTGGCCGAGCTCGCCGACAGAAGCCGCGCGGACGTGGCCGGGGTGGTCGATGGCCCACAAGTGCGGACCGTGTTCAACCAGTGGAGGGACAACGGCCACAGCGCGTGGAAGATCCCGCTGTTGGCCAAGGCCCTCACGGGGCTCGAGTTCAGCGCCAAGGCCTCGACCCCGTGGAGCCCGGACTCGAAGCTCCACGACTTCATGCACTGCAAGATGACCGTGGCCGACGACACCGTGTTCCTCGGGTCCTTCAACCTCTCCCGCTCCGGCGAGCAGAACGCCGAGAACATGCTCGAGGTCCGCGACGCGGCACTCGCCGATCGCATGGCCGCGTTCATCGACGAGATCCGCGGGCTCCACCCGAAGGCGACCGCCCCCGAGTCGACGGCCGCTACCGCGAAGAGCTGATCTGGGCGCAGAGCCGGGCGAGCACGTCCTCGGGCCCTTCGGCGATCTCGACCTGGGCGAAGTCCTCGGGCGAGATCCTCCCTGGCTCAAGCAGGTGCTTCTCGACCCAGCCGAGCAGCGACGTCCAGAAGGCGCCGCCGGCCAGCACGACGGGGTGATCGGTCGCCTTCCCGGTTTGGATCAGGGTCAGCGCCTCGAAGGTCTCGTCGAGAGTGCCGAAGCCGCCGGGAAAGCAGACGAATGCGTCGGAGTAGCGCACGAACATCAGCTTCCGCACGAAGAAGTAGCGGAACTCGACGCCGAGGTCGACGTAGTCGTTGAGCGACTGCTCGTGGGGCAACTGGATGTTGAGCCCGACCGAGAGCCCGCCGGCCTCCTGGGCCCCGCGGTTGGCGGCCTCCATCGAGCCGGGTCCGCCTCCCGTGATGACGACGAACCCCGCCTCGGCGAGCATGCTGCCCGTCCGCCTCGCCCCCTCGTACTCGGCGTCGCCCGGCTTGGTGCGCGCCGACCCGAACACGCAGACCGCGGTGCCGAGGTCCGCGAGCGCGTCGAAGCCCTTTCGGAACTCCACCTCGATTCTCGCCAGGCGCTCCTCGTCGTCGATGTCGGGCGTCTCGACGCTCCGCCAGTCGGCGTAGATGAGCTCCTCGTCGGGAGTCTGCGCGCGTTCGGGCACCTAGGAACCTGTCTGCTCGTCGATTCGCCGCTGGTAGGCACCGCGGGCGCCCGCGTCGAAGTCGAGGAAGACCCTGTCCGTGCCGAGCCTGCGGTGCAGGAAGTGCTGCGCGCGCACCGGCAGCGACCCGAAAGCCGCGCCGGTTGGGCGTAGGCTCCGCGGCACGTAGCGGTGCAGACGCCCGTCGGCGAGCGTCGCGAACACGGCCTCGGCCACCTCGGTCGGCTCGATGGCTTCGGCGGTCTTCGGCGGGGTCGTGCCTGCGACCAGGTCGGTGTTCGTGAAGGACGGGATCACGTCGCCGACGCTGACCCCGGACCCCTCGAACTCCCAGGCCGCGCCCTCGGTGATCGCGATGACCGCGGCCTTGCTCGCGGCGTAGGTGACCTGCCCGGGCACGGCGAGGCGGCCCGCGAACGAGGCGAGGTTGACGATGCTGCCTTCGCGCCTCGGCACCATCAGCGACAGGGCGGCCTTCGTGCCGGCGAGCACGCCGTGAACGTTGACGTCGAAGATCGTTCTGGCCACCGCGTCGCTCTCGCCGAGGAGCGGGCCCACCGGCATGACGCCCGCGTTGTTGACGACGCCCCAGAGCGGGCCGAGCTCGTCCTCGGCGCGGGCGAAGAACGCCTCGATCGACGCGGGGTCGCGGACGTCGAGGGCGCAGCCGATGGCCGTGCCCCCGAGCCTCGCGGCCTCAGCCGTCGCGGCCGCCTCGTCCAGGTCGCCGATCGCCACCCGAGCACCGCGGCCTGAGAGCATGCGCGCGGTGGCCAGCCCGATTCCGCGGGCGGAGCCGGTGATGGCGACGACTCGTCCCTGAACGCGGTCGGTCACTGTGTCGGACACGAAGCCGAACCTACAGAAGGGACCACGTGATGGAGAGGACGCTGCAGGGCCGGACGATGGTGATGTCCGGCGGGAGCCGCGGGATCGGGCTGGAGATCGCGCTGCGCGCCGCGCGCGACGGGGCCAACGTCTGCCTGCTCGCAAAGACGGACGTGCCCCATCCCAAGCTCGAGGGCACCGTGCACACCGCCGCCGAGCAGATCGAGGAGGCAGGGGGCAAGGCGCTGGCCGTCGTCGGGGACGTCCGCGAGGAGGCCGACGTCGAGCGCGCCGTCGCAGCCGCCGTGGATGAGTTCGGCGGCATCGACATCGTGGTCAACAACGCGTCGGCGATCGACCTGCGCCCCGCGGCCGCACAGGAGATGAAGCGCTACGACCTCATGCAGGACATCAACTGCCGCGGCACCTTCCTGCTCTCGAAGACCTGCATCCCCCATCTCGCGGAGTCCGAGAACGCCCACGTCCTGACCCTGTCCCCGCCGATCGACCTCGACCCGAAGTGGGCCGGCGCCCACCTCGCCTACACGATCGCCAAGTACGGGATGAGCATGTGCACGCTTGGGCTGGCCGAGGAGCTCCGGCCGCAGAAGATCGCCGCGAACTCGCTCTGGCCCCGCACGATCATCGCCACGGCAGCCGTGCAGAACCTGCTCGGCGGCGATGAGGCGATGGCCGCGGCTCGCACCCCGGCGATCATGGGCGACTCGGCCCACGCGATCCTGACCCGCCCGCCGGCCGAGTGCACGGGGAACTTCTTCATCGACGACGAGGTCCTGGCCGAGGAGGGCGTCACCGACCTCTCCGTCTACCAAGCCGGCGAGGGCGAGCTCGTGGTCGACATCTTCCTCAGCGGCGGCGTCCCCGATTGACCTCACCGGATACGATCACGCTCCCTTTGGCCAGCCAGCCAGTTTCCGCCCACCAGACAGGAGCGAGATGAGCAACCGCACTTTCGTGATCGGCGTCGGGATGACCAAGTTCGACAAGCCCGGCACCAAGGAGGGCGACTACCCCGAGTGGGCGCAGGAGGCGGGCACCAAGGCGCTCGAGGACGCCGGGATCGCCTACGACAAGATCGAGCAGGCCTACGCCGGCTACTGCTACGGCGACTCCACCTACGGCCAGCGCGCCGTATACGGGCTCGGCCTCACCGGCATTCCGGTGATCAACGTCAACAACAACTGCTCGACCGGCTCGAGCGCGCTCTTCCTCGCGCGCCAGGCGGTCCGCGGCGGCAGCGCCGACTGCGCGATGGCCGTCGGCTTCGAGAAGATGGAGAAGGGCTCGCTGGGCGTCAAGTACACCGACCGCACCAACGCCCTCGACAAGCACGTGACGGCGATGTTCGCCATCCGCGACCCCGAGGAGTCGCCCCCCGCCCCCCAGATGTTCGGCAACGCCGGCCGCGACCACATGGAGAAGTACGGCTCGACGCCCGACCACTACGCCTGGATCGGCTGGAAGAACCACAAGCACTCGGTCAACAACCCCTACGCGCAGTTCCAGGACGAATACACGCTGGACGAGATCAAGGACGCGCGCATGATCCACGACCCACTGACCAAGCTCCAGTGCTCGCCGACCTCGGACGGAGCCGCCTGCGCGATCGTCGCCTCCGAGTCGTTCGTCGACGAGAACGGCCTCTGGGACCAGGCGATCGAGATCGCCGGCCAGTCGATGGTCACCGACCTCAGCTCGACGTTCGCAGACGACACCGACTGCATCAAGATCGTCGGCGCCGACATGTCGAAGCAGGCCGCCGACGAGGCCTACGAGGAAGCTCAGGTCTCAGCCGACGAGATCGACGTCTGCGAGCTGCACGACTGCTTCTCGGCCAACGAGCTCATCACCTACGAGGCACTCGGCTTCGCCGAGGAGGGCGAGGGCCACAAGCTGGTCGACGCCGAGGCGACGACCTACGGCGGCGACGGCCCGGTGGTCAACCCCTCCGGAGGCCTGATCTCGAAGGGCCACCCCCTCGGCGCCACCGGCCTCGCCCAGTGCTCCGAGCTCACCTGGCAGCTGCGCGGCACCGCCGACAAACGCCAGGTCGACGACGCCAAGGTCGCCCTCCAGCACAACATCGGCCTCGGCGGCGCAGCCGTCGTCACGGTCTACAGACCCCCGGCCTGACATAAAACGCGGCCCCGAGTAGCCGTCGGCCTACCCTCGCCCCGCCAGAGCGGCCGCCAGCCGGCCTCTCTTCCGAGCGCCGCGCCAGCGGCGCGAAGGAGGTTCGGCCGGCGATGCGGGCCGCGTGTTATGTCGTCGGCTTGCCCCAGCGGCTGTCGCCGTGGTCGCGGTCGCGTTCGTCGGCGACCGCCGGTGAGCCGTCGGGGTCGAGCCCGGCTTCGGTCAGCATCCGGCGCAGGTCGGCGATCATCTGCTTGTCGACGTCCTTGCCGCGCGGCTTGTGGATCACCTCGGTCTCGGGACCAAGCGCGACCTTGAACTTGCCGTTGTGCTCCTCGGTCACCGTGCCGACCGCCTCGAGCAAGGACAGCACCTTGCGCCACTCGACGTTGCCGCTGGTCGGGTGGGAGAAGATCTGCTCGACGGTCGACCGGTGGTGGCCGCTCAGGTGCTCCATCGGCTCATCCTCTCACGAAGCCGATCGCGCGATGGCCTCGCGGATCCGCTCGAGGCTCGGGCTCTCGATCAGCTCGATGCTCTGCGTCGGGCCCGTCACGACGACGGCAGGCTCCAGCGGCAGGCGGCGCTGCACCGCGGCAAGCTCGTCCTCCTCGAGCTCATCGCGGATGCCCTCGTCGTTGAAGTCGCGCTGCCACTGCTCGACGTTCAGGTTCAGGATCCCGTTCGCGACCTGGTCCAGGAACGGCTGGCTGATCTGTTCGCCCTCGTCGAGCAGGTCGGTGTTGCGAAAGAAGAGCTCGACGAACTGCCACTGCTGGTCCTGGAGCCCGGCCGACTCGGCGCCGAAGCCACCGACGCCGGTGGCGCGGTCGGGGTCCATGCGAGTAGTGGCGGAAGATGAGCTTCACCTCGCCGTCGCGCACCTCGTCCTCGATCAGCGGGTCGATCATCTCGAGCTGGTAGGCGGCGCATTCGTCGCACTGGGTGTCGCTGAAGACCTCGATCGTGACCGGCGCGTCGTCCTCGCCGAGGCGGTCCTCGAGCTGGGGGATGCCCCCGACGAGGCGCTGCACGTCCTGTGCGCCCGAGATCTGGATCTGCTCCTCCGACGCCGTCGTCGAGCGAGAGGCTCGCGAGCACGGAGAGGGCGATCAGCGCGATCACGCCGATCACGATCACCCCGATCAGGCGGGGCCGGCTGCCGCGAAGGCTTGTCGGTCAACCCGCGAGAGCCTTGTAGTAGCGCACCGCGAGGCCCGTGAGCAGGGTGCGGAAAGCCTCTTCGACCGGGGTCTCGCTTTCGTCCGCCCAGCGCTCGAGACCGCGCTGCTCGATCACCTCGCTGCGCGAGACGACCTCGTCGACGAGCTCGGGATGCTGGTCGCAGAAGAACGCCCCCATCGAGTAGAGGTCGGTCTCCATCAGGGACTCGACGAACGATCCCGCGGCCGGGGCGTCTCGATTGGGCGGCGGACCCACGGACAGAAATGCTAGTTACGCTGGCGCGCGTGGCCCGGTGCGACGAGATCATCGCCTTCTGCGACGAGCTGCTCGACACCGGCTCGTTCGAGGATTACGGGCCGAACGGGCTCCAGGTTCCGGGCGCTGAGGAGGTCGACTTCGGTCGCCACCGGGGTCTCGGCAAACCTCGAGTTCCTGACCGCCGCGGTCGGCGGGGGTGCGCAGCTCGTGCTCGTCCACCACGGCCTGCTGTGGGGCACGACGCTCGGCCCGCTGTCGCTGCCGATGGCCGCGAGGCTGCGGACCCTGCTCGCCGCTGGCTCGGGCCTCGCCGCCTACCACCTCCCGCTCGACGCCCACCCGGAGATCGGAAACAACGCGCTGCTGCGCGACCGGCTCGGGCTCTCGCGTCGACCCGCGGCCGTTCGGCGAGGCGAAGGGAGCAACGATCGGCGCCATCGGGCGCTCCGAGCCCGGCCTGCGGGTCGACGAGCTCGCGGCGAACCTCCGATGCGCCACCGGCTACGAGCCTCTCGTCTTCGACGCCGGCCCCGAGCAGATCGAGACGGTCGGGATCGTGACCGGCGGCGGGGCGTTCGCCCTGCACGAGGCGGGCCGGCTCGGACTCGATGCGCTCGTCACGGGCGAGCCCACCGAGCCGGCGATGGCCGAGTCGAGCGAGTACGGCGTCCACTTCCTCGCCGGTGGCCACTACGCGACCGAGACGTTCGGCATCCGCAGGCTCGGAGAGCTCGTCGCCGAGCGCTTCGGCGTCGAGCACCGCTTCATCGACGTCCCGAACCCCGTCTAGCAGAGTGGACTCCGGGCCCGGCGCCACCGGCGAGCTCCAGCTGCTCGACAAAGGGCGGTCGGTCGGCTTCACCTTCGAGCAGATGATCGCCTACCACGGGTCCGGCTCCCCCGGCGGAGTCGCCCACGCGTACAAGGTGCTGGAGCGGGGAGTCCCGTTGCTCGCCCCCGGCGGTGCCCCCGAACGACGCGAACTCACGATCCGCACTGCGTTCGCCGGCCCCGGGGCGAGGGACGGCTTCGAGCTCGTGACGCGCGCCGTGAGCGAGGGCCGCTACGACGTCGATCCGTCGCTCGCGCTGCCCGAGCGGGGCCGCGCCAGGGAGCGCTTCGTCTTCGTGCTCGGCTACCGGGGCCGGGAGGTGGCGCTCGCCCTCCGCGACGGTTACGTGAGCGAGGAGTTCATCGACCTAGCGCGCGACGAGCGGCGAACCCCCGCTGACGAGCGGCGCCTCGCGCGGCTCAAGACGGAGATGGCCGACCTGCTGATGGCGACCGTCGCCGACGAGGTTTATGAGGAGATCGATCTTCGGAACGTGCGCGGAAAAAGTTGACACGTCGTCCTGAGGCGATATACATCTTCCCTGGAGGATGTAGACGACGGAGAGGTGTATATGGCCGTTCACCTGACGCCCACCGAGCTCGCCGACCAGATGGAGATGAAGCGGCGGGATGTCCTCATGAAGTGCATCGAGATGAATGTTCCGGTGCTCGAAGGGGCGGATCGACAGGACGTTGTTCGAGTCCTCGCTCAAGGCCTTCCAAGGGCCCCGGACAAGCGGGCCACCGCCTAGAGCGCAAGCCTGTCGCGACGGCAGCGCGGCGCAGGCGATCCCTGGCCGCGCAGCCAGTCGCGCAATACAATCCGGCTCCCCGAAGTGAGGAGAGAGACCACTGATGGAGAGCGCGACCGCATCGCCGCCCGCGACCGGGACCCCCGAGGGAACCGGCTCGAAGACGATCGCCGACCTGCTGCCGCGGCCGCCCGCAGATGCACGGCGAGAAGCGGGCCGTCACCTACAAGGATCCGTCGGGACAGTGGGTCTCGAAGACGCTTCACCGAGGTCGGCGAGATCGTCAAGGGGCTCGCGCTCGGGCTGATCGACCTGGGCATCGCCAAGGGGCGACAAGGTCGCGATCCTCGCCAACACCCGGCCGGAGTGGACGTACTTCGACTTCGCCGCGCTCGCGCACGGCGCCACAGTCGTGCCGATCTACCAGACCAACTCGCCCGAGGAGTGCCAGTACGTGCTGGAGAACTCCGACGCCGTCGCGGTGATCGTCGAGGACGAGGCGCAGCTCGAGAAGGTGCGCGCCGTGCGCGACTCGCTGCCGAAGCTGAAGCACGTGATCCGTG
Organism: uncultured Solirubrobacterales bacterium; assembly: GCA_963820665.1. Taxonomy (GTDB): domain Bacteria; phylum Actinomycetota; class Thermoleophilia; order Solirubrobacterales; family 70-9; genus CAVUAT01. Next base: position 957,903 of record CAWGAL010000004.1, read on the forward strand.
ATGGAGGGGACCGCCGACGACGCGATCTCGATGAGCGAGCTCGCGCAGCGGGGCGAGGGCCGCGACGAGTCCGCCAGTGGGAGCAGCGCTGGAGCTCGGTCACCTCCGAGGACATCTGCACGATCATCTACACGTCGGGCACCACCGGCCCGCCCAAGGGCTGCGTGATCTCCCACGGCAACTACCGCTCGATGCTGACGATGTCGCTCACCGAGGAGCGTGCTCGAGGAGGACGAGACGGTCTACCTCTTCCTCCCGCTCGCGCACTCGCTTCGCGCTGCTGATCCAGCTGCTGAGCTTCGACCTCGGCGGCAACATCGCCTACTGGGAGCGCGACCCGCTGAAGATCGTCCCGAACCTCGTCGGAGGTGAAGCCCGAGGTCTTCCCCTCGGTGCCGCGCATCTTCGAGAAGATCTACACGGCGGCGACCGGCGACGCCGAGAAGGCCGGCGGCGCCAAGAAGGCGATCTTCAACTGGGCGATCGGCGTCGGCAAGAAGGTGCGCAAGCGCGAGCGCGCCGGCAAGCCGCTCGGCTTCCTGCTCGAGCGCCAGTACAAGCTCGCCGACAAGCTCGTGCTGTCGCAAGATCCGTGCGCTCTTCGGCGGCAAGATCCGCATCTGCGTCACCGGCGCAGCGCCGATCAACCCCGAGATCCTGCGCTTCTTCGACGCGGCCGGCGTCCTGATCCTCGAGGGCTTCGGCATGACCGAGACCTCGACGGCCGCGACGATCGCCAGGCCCGACGCGTTCAAGTTCGGGACGGTCGGCCGTGCTTTCAAGAACGCCGAGATCAAGATCGCCGACGACGGCGAGATCCTGGTCAAGGGCCCGAACGTCTTCCAGGGCTACTACAAGAACCCCGAGGCGACGGCCGAGACGATCGTCGACGGCTGGCTCCACACCGGCGACATCGGCGAGCTCGACTCCGACGGCTACCTGAAGATCACCGGCCGCAAGAAGGACATCATCATCACGGCGGGCGGCAAGAACATCACGCCGGCCAACCTCGAGGCCGAGATGAAGCAGAGCCGCTACGTGTCGCAGTGCGTCGTGATCGGCGACCGCAGGCCGTACCTGATCGCGCTGGTGACCCTCGACCCCGAGGAGGTCGCGAAGCTCGCCGAGGAGAACGAGGGCTGGCCCGAACGACCCGGCGGAGCTCGCAAAGCAGCCCGAGAATGCGCGAGCTGATCCAGAGCACATGGACGAGATCAACAAGAAGTTCGCGCAGGTCGAGCAGATCAAGAAGTTCGAGATCCTGCCCGCCGACCTCTCGCAGGAGGGCGGCGAGCTGACACCGACGCTGAAGGTGAAGCGCAACGTGGTCTCCGAGAAGTACGAGAGCGCAGATCGAGGCCCTCTACGGCTAGGGCCACCAAGGGCTCGGCGCCGTTCCTCGTCGCGCCCGACTCCTTCAAGGGCACCTTCAGCGCCGTCGAGGTCGCCGAGGCGATCGGCCGCGGGGTGCGCTCGGCCGGTGCCGAGGCGGTGCTCCTGCCCGCCGCCGACGGCGGCGAGGGCACGATGGACGTCCTTCTCACCGCCCTCGGCGGCGAGACCGCGAACGGCATCGGCCCACGACCCGCTGGGCAGGCCGATCGACGCCAGCTTCGCGGTGCTCGGCGATGGCCGCAGCGCGGTCGTCGAGGTGGCTCAGGCCTCGGGCCTCGGGCTGGTCGCCGAGGGCGAGCGCGACGCCGAGGCCGCGAGCAGCGCGGGAACCGGCGAGCTCATCGCCGCGGCGGCCGCGGCGGGGGTCAAGCAGGTCCTGGTCGCCGCCGGGCGGAAGCGCCACCACGGACGGGGGCGCCGGGGCCATCGAGGCGTCGAGGCAGCCGGGGGGCTTGGGCGCGCCAAGCTCGAGGTGATCTGCGCACGTCAACATCCCGTTCGAGCGAGCCGCCGAGGTCTTCGCCCCGCAGAAGGGTGCCGATCCCGCAACGGTGGCACGGCTGAGCGAGCGGCTGATCGCGCGCGCAGGGGCGCTGCCCGCGCGACCCGCGCGGTCACGCGATGACCGGGGCCGCCGGCGGCCTCGCGGGCGGCCTCTGGGCGGCGTTCGGCGCACGGCTGGTGCCGGGCGCGACCTACGTGCTCGGCGTGCTGCGCTTCGACGGCCGCCTCGAGGACGCGTCTGCGGTGATCACGGGCGAGGGCAGCCTCGACGCCCAGTCGACCGAGGGAAAGCTGGTCGGCGAGATCGCGAAGCGCTGCGCCGAGTCCGGGGTCCCCCTGCACGTGGTGGCCGGGGCTGTCGATCCCGTCAGCGAGGCGCGCCTCGGGGTCGCGTCGGTGACCGAAACGCCGACCCTGGCCGAGATCGAGCGCGCCGCGTCCGACATCGCGGGCGGCTAGGCGGCCGGACCCCGAGAGGAGCCCGGCCGCCCGCTGCGAGTTGGACAAAGGGCCGTGGGCTCAATTTCGCCGGGCCGCGGGCCCGCCCTGCGACGTGCAACGGGGTTTGCGATTCAGCGGCGCGACTCGGCGGCTTCGTCGTCCTCCTGGCCGGACTGGCGCAGCAACGCCCCCGTGGTCTGCTCGAGCACCCGGCGCCAGGCCGAGAGGCCGCCCTTCTCCTCTTCGGAGACCGTGTCGAGAACCTTCTCACGCGCCGTGCCGAGATGTCGATCCCGTGACGGGCGGCGATCTGCTTGTAGCGCGGGTAGTCGCGCGCGAGCTTCTGGGTCACCGACTCGAAGCCGTGCTTGGCGATCTTCAGACGCGAGGAGTAGTCGAGGATCGAGGTCCCGAACATCAGCTCGTCGTCGGGCTCGGGCTCGATCAGGATGATGTCCACGTCGGGGAAGCGGTGCTTGCCAGGACTCGACCGCGAGCTGCAGGCGAGCGTGGGCCATCAGCCGGAAGGCCTGGTTGCCGATGCCGGGCAGGCCCATGTCGGTGACCCGGCGCACGCGCGAGCCGAACATCGTCGGGATCTTCGTCTCGAAGTCGTTGACGTAGGGGACGAGCGGGTTGACGACGATGATGAACTTGGCGCCGGCGTCGACCGCGACGTCGACGTTGGTGGTCGAGGCGATGCCGCCGTCCATCAGCTGGCGCCCGCGCAGCTCGATCGGCTCGTAGACCATCGGCAGCGCGGTCGACGCGGCGACGGCCTTGGAGATCGGCACGTCGTCCCACTCGCCCTTGCCGAGCACGAGCCGCTCGCAGGTGTCGACGTCGGTCGCGGTCAGGAGCAGCTCGTGGTCGAGCTCGCGGAAGTCGTTGGAGCGGTCGGGGTCGCTCAGCACCTCGGCCATGTAGCGCTCGAGCCCGTGGTTGTTGTAGACGCCGGTCGGCAGGCCCTCGGCGATGCCCATCGCGACGTCGACCATCGAGACCTCGCCGAGGTTCCGGCGCCAGGTGGCGAAGCGTGCCCGACGACGCGCAGCGGCATCATCGCCGTCGCGCCCAGCCCAGGCCTTGTAGTTGGGGCGCAGGAGGGTCCGCAGCTTGGGTCGGCGATCGGGCGACGGAAGGGCCTTGTTCAGCACCCGCATCATCTCCTCGGGCGTGACCCCGTTGGCGGTCATGCTCGCGACGAAGGAGCCGGCGCTGGTGCCGACGTAGACGTCGAACTCGTTGACGGTCGAGTTGACGGCCAGCAGGTCGAGCGCGCGTAGCGCGCCGATCTCGTAGACGCCGCCCGTGAACCCGCCGCCGCCGAGCACTAGCGCGGTCTTGTCCACCTGGCTGCGCGAGCGGCGTCGTGCCCGCGCAGCCGACGCGGCTTGTGCCCCGCTGCCCTCGATCGGAACGACCTTCCCCATGAGCCTGGGCGGTTATACCAGCCGCGGAGGCCACCGACGCCACCGCTACCCTGGCCCGCCTCCCTTGTTTTGGTCTCAGCAGTGACCATCCGCCCCCCGATCAAGCTGCGGCGCGCATGCGCCGCGTTGGCGCTTTCGAGCGTGCTCGCGCTCGCGCATGCGCCGTCGGCGAGCGCGTCCGCACCCGATCTCGCCTTCGAGACCCCCATCGTCAAGCGGCGGGCCCCAGGCGCAGACGGCCGTCTCGGGCGCCAAGCTTCGCAGCGGGCTTGCGCGCTACCTCCGCCGCAGCGGGGGCAGCGGCGGCGCCTGGGTGGGCGACCCGGTCACCGGCGCGACGCTGTTCTCGAGCGGCGCCTCGTCGCCCCTTCATGATCGCCTCGAACATGAAGGTGTTCACGACGGCGACGGCGCTCGCCACGCTCGGCCCCGAAGAGCAGTTCGAGACTCGGCTGGTCGCGGACGGCGAGTTCGCCGACGGCGTCGTCCAGGGCGACCTGATCCTGGTCGGTGGCGGCGACCCGAGCCTCACGTCGCAGGGCCTCTCGAAGCTCGCCGACGAGGCCCGCGCCGCCGGGCTCACGCGCGTTACGGGCAGGCTGCTCTACGACGAGTCGTACTTCGACCGCAAGCGGACGGTGCGCCAGCGGGGCATCTCGGGCGGCCCGTTCGAGGACCTCGGCAGGCTCTCGGGCCTCTCCTTCGAAAGCGGGCGCTCTGCCGACCCGGCGCGGAGCGCCGCACTGTCGATGATCTCGATCCTGCGCAATCGCGGGATCGAGGTCGCCAAGAAGACGGTGGCGGGGACGGCGCCCGACACCCCGGCGCCCGCGTCCGTGATCGCGGACGCGACCTCGTCCCCGCTGAGCGCCCTCGCGCGCTCCACCAACATCTTCTCGATCAACTACTACGCCGAGATGCTGCTCAAGGCGATCGCAGCCGACAGCGGGCGCGGCACCACCCGCGGCGGCGTGGCCCTCGTCAAGGCGTATGCCCGCGAGGCCGGCGCCTCGCTCAGCACCCAGAACGGCTCAGGGCTGAGCCGCGCGGACCGCGCCTCGCCCAGCTCGGTCGGGGCGCTGCTAACGCAGCATGCTCTCCGAGGAGGAGCCCGTTCGCGACGCCTTCCTGAGCTCACTCGCCGTCGCCGGCGGCACGGGCACGCTGGCCGGCCGCATGCGAGGAACGGCAGCGCAGGGCAACTGCATCGGCAAGACCGGGACCCTGACCGGCGTCAGCGCCCTCTCGGGCTACTGCGAGGTCGCACCCGACCGCTTCGTCGTCTTCTCGATCCTGATGAAGCGCGTCGACATCGGCCGCGCCCACGTGGCCCAGGACCGCATGGCGGCCCTGATCGCCAGATACACCCCATAAAACACCGGGTGCACCTGTAGGGCGCGCGGCATCCGTCCCGCGACACGCCGTCAAGGCGCCGGGTAGCGCGCCCGTTGGATGTCATTTGACGAGCTTCCGCAGCCCCTTCTCGTCGAGCACCTCGGTGCCGAGCTCCTCGGCCTTCGCCAGCTTCGACCCGGGGCTGTCGCCGGCGACCACGTAGTCGGTCTTCTTCGAGACCGAGTTGACGACCTTGCCCCCGGCGCGCTTGATCAGCCTCGTCGCCTCCTCACGGCTGAGGTCGGGCAGCGTGCCCGTGAGCACGACCGTCTTGCCGTCGAGCGGGCCGCCCTCGACGCGGCGCTCAGAGGGGTCGATCTCCATCCGCAGGCCGGCCTTGGCGAGCCGGTCGATCAGCTTGAGGGTGCGCTCGTCGGCCAGTTCCTCGACGATCTGCTCGGCCAGGATCGGGCCTATGCCCTCGGCGGCCTCGACCCGGTCGGGTTGGGCCGCCAACAGCGCCTTCATCGTCCCGAAGTGCTCCGCGAGCTTCTCGGCGTTGACGAAGCCGACGCCAGGTATGCCGAGGGCGTACAGCACGCGGCCGAACGGCTTCGACTTGGACTTCTCGATCTCCTCCATCAGCTTCTCGGCCGAGGTCTCGCCGAACCCCTCGAGCGCGCCCACCTGCTCGGCGGTGAGGTCGTAGATGTCGGCCGCGTCGGAGATCAGGCCCTCCTGGAGGAAGCGCTGGGCGTTCTTCTCGCCGAGGCCCTCGATCTCGAGCGCTCCGCGGAAGTGCTTGACGTGCTGGAAGATCTGCCCGGGGCAGCCGGTGCGGTTCGGGCAGATCGTGAAGACGCCGTCGTCCGGCTTGACCGTCGGGGTGCCGCAGAGCGGGCACTTCTTCGGAGGCCTCGCGCGCCTCGCGCCCTTCTTGCGCCGCTGGATGATCGGCGAGACGACCTGGGGGATCACGTCGCCGGCGCGCATGACGACGACCTCGTCGCCCTCTCGCACGTCCTTGCGCTCGAGGTCCTCCTCGTTGTGCAGGGTCGCCGTGCGAGACGGTGACGCCGGAGACGTGGACGGGCTCGAGCATCGCGAAGGGCAGCAGGTGGCCCGTCCGCCCCACGTTCCAGACGACCTTGTTGAGCTTCGTCGTCGCGGTCGTCGGGGGGAACTTCCAGGCGATCGCCCAGCGCGGGTCGCGGCCCGCGACGCCGAGCTCTCGCTGCAGGCCCCGGTCGTCCACCTTGACGACGACGCCGTCGATCTCGAAGTCGAGCTTGTCGCGGCGGCCCTCCCACCAGCGGCAGCGCTTCGCCACGTCGTCGATGCCCTGATGCAGCGCGATATCGGGGTTCACGCGGAAGCCGTGCTCGCGCAGCCACTCGAGCATCTCGGAGTGGCTGTCGGGCTCCCAGCCCCCGCGCGCACCGATCCCATAGGTCCACATCGAGAGCGGGCGCGCGGCTGCCAGCTTCGGGTCGAGCTGACGAATCGAGCCGGCGGCCGAGTTCCGCGGGTTGGCGAAGGTCGCGAGGCCCTCGGCGGCGCGCTCCTCGTTCAGCTTCGCGAAGTCAGCGATCGGCAGGTAGACCTCGCCGCGCACCTCGACCAGCTTCGGCGCGTCTTCGATCCGCAGCGGGATCGCCTTCATCGTGCGCAGGTTCTGCGTCACCTCCTCGCCGACGCTCCCGTCGCCGCGCGTGGCGCCGCGGGTCAGCACGCCGTCCTCGTAGGTGAGCGAGATCGCGAGGCCGTCCACCTTCGGCTCGGTCACGTAGCGGATCTCCTTGCCCTCGATGTCGAGCCGCTCGAGGCCGCGCTCGACGCGCTTGGCCCAAGCCCGCAGCTCGTCCTCGTTGCGGGCGTTGCCGAGCGACAGCATCGGCTCGGCGTGCTTGACCCGCCCGAACTTCTCGAGGGGCACACCGCCGACGCGCTGGGTCGGCGAGTCGGGGGTGACGAGCTCGGGATTGGCCTCCTCGAGCTCGCGCAGCTCGCGCAGCAGGTCGTCGTAGTCGGTGTCGGAGATCGTCGGGTCGTCGTCGCACGTAGTACGCGCGGTCGTGGTCGGCGATCTCCGCCGCTGAGCTGCTTCAGCCTTCTTCGCGCCTTCGACAGGCGTCAACGCGAGGCGTCGCCCGTGTTCGAGTCGGGGCCTTGCCCTCCCCGCCGTCGCCCACGGCGGCCAGCATCGCCTCGAGGTCCCAGGAGCGAAGCGTCTCGAGGCCCTCGCGGTCGGTGAGGTCGAAGTGCAGCGTGCTGACCGAGATCCGACCCTGCGCGATCGCGGACAGGTCCGAGCCCTCCTCGTCCTCGAACGACGGCTCGAAGCCGTAGATCTCGTAGCGGCGCCTGCCGCCGTCGTCATCGTCGTCGACCAGCTTGAGCTCGTCGTTGTAGAGGCGCTTGCCGAGGTGGGTGACCTCGACCCCGCTCGGCTCGCCGGCGGGGCAGTTGACGTTAATCAGGGTGTCGTCGGGAATCGGCTGCGCGGCGACGCCGCGGACCAGCTCGGCGGTGAATGCGGCTGCGATCTCGAAGTCGAACTCGCGGCCGAGCCGAAAGTCCATCTCGCGCGCGCCGGACTGCTGGGACACGGCGATCGCGGGGATGCCGAGCACGATCCCCTCGAGCGCGGCCGCGACCGTGCCCGAGTAGGTGATGTCGTCGCCGAGGTTGGCGCCGTGGTTGATTCCCGAGACGATCAGCTCGGGCTTGCTGTCGCCGATCAGGCCGAGGTCCGCGAAGCGAACGCAGTCGACCGGTGTCCCGTCGGTGGCGAAGCCCATCGAGCCGTCGTCGAACTCGACCTCCTGCACCCACAGGGGGGAGCGCGTCGTGATGCTGCGCGCGGTCGCGCTGCGGTTGGAGTCCGGCGCGATCACGCTGACCTCGAGCTCGGGCAGCTCGACGAGAGCACGGCGGAGCGCCTGCAGGCCCTTGGCTGAGATGCCGTCGTCGTTGGTGATCAGTACGCGCATGCCTTCGATTCTAAGAGTCGGCCGCCGAGCTCTATTCGGACGTCGCCGGGCTGGAGCCGTAGTCGACCGACGCGAGGTAGAGCCCGTGCGGCTGCGCCGTGTCGCCCGCAGTCGCCCTTGGCGCTCCGCCCAGCAGGTCGTTGAACTCCTCGAAGGGGCGGCGGCCCGTGCCGACCTCGAGCATGGTGCCGACGATCGCGCGGACCATGTTGTGCAGGAACGACTCGGCCTCGATCCAGAACTCCAACAGCTCGGCCACGGGGGCCGAGTCGGTGCGGTCGCCGCCACCGCCGACCATGTGGCCCCGCTTCCACTCAGCGCGCATGATGCGCCGCCGGAAGTGCGTGCGTGGGTTCTGGGTCGGCGTGAACGCGGTGAAGTCGTGCGTCCCGACCAGGGCCTCGGCGCAGCGCTCGAGCAGGCCCGGCTCGATGCGGTGGCGCCAGAACAGCGAGAGATCGCGCTCGAAAGGGCTCGGAATGGGCGAGGCAAGCAGCCGGTAGCAGTAGGTGCGCGAAGTCGCGTCGTGTCGCGCGTCGAACCCGTCGGGAGCCGGGCGCGCTGCGAGCACCGCGACGTCGCTGGGCGTCAGCGCCTGCAGCCCGCGCCCGAGCGCCTCGGGCGGCTCGCGGCCCGGCAGCTCGAAGCTCGCGACCTGGCCCCAGGCGTGGACGCCCGCGTCGGTGCGCCCCGCGACCCTGAGCGTCACCCGTTCGCCGAGCATCTCCTCGATCGCGTGCTCGAGCTCAGCCTGGACGGTCCGCTGTCCCGGCTGGGTCGCCCAGCCGGCGAACTCGGTGCCTTTGTAGGCGAGGTCAAGACGCACGAAGCTCATGGAACCGCGACACTATTCGCCATGACTCCGCCCGCTTCGGACGAGCCCGGCTCGATCGGCCGCGAAGAGGCCCGCGAGACCTTCGTGGGGCGCGGCGGCGCAGGCACGGGAACGACCATCTACGTCGTGGTGCTGATCGTGGTCGCGATGGTCGGCAGCGCGGTCGCCTTCGAGGAGGTCGACAACTGGTCGCAGTGGGTGATCCTCGGCGCGATCATCGTGACGCTGCTCGCATTCATGGCCGCACTCGACCCGAACCGCCGCTCCACCTAGCCACGGCGCGCGGCTTGTGTGATCCGTTGCACTGTCCCCGCGCCTGCGGTGGGCGTAAGGTGCTTGTTACCTACTAGAGGAGAGAGCCACAATGGGGAACCTGGACATCACCCAGCGCAACTCGCTCGAACGGAGCACGCTGGCCGGCAACGACAGCCTGCGACACGGCTCCGAGAAGGGCTCGGCCATCTACGCGATCATCGCCCTGCTCGTCGGCGGAGCGCTCGGCTACGCGGCCATCAGCGCCATCGAGAGCAGCTGGGAGTGGCTGGTGCTCGGCATCATCGTGCTGACGATGATCGGATTCATGATCGCCGTGAGCCCGAACCGCCGCGGCTGATCATTTCCTGACCCCTAGGGTGGGTGCTTGCCCGCCCGCCCGGCAAACGGGAGCTTTCGCGCACGTCGCCTGGCGGCGCTGCTCGCCATCTCGGCGCCTGAGCTCAGGAGCTGCGGCTGATGCCGACTCCGCAGAGGATCCAGCGCACGTACTACCTGCTGATGCTCGGCGCGACGCTCGCGAACTCGGCGATCTGGGGCATCAACACGATCTTCCTGCTCGACGCGGGGCTCTCCAACTTCGAGGCCTTCACGGCGAACGCCTTCTTCACGGCGGGCATGGTGATCTTCGAGGTCCCGACCGGGATCGTGGCCGACACGGTCGGGCGCCGGTTCTCCTACCTGGTGGGGACCGTGACCCTGACGGTCGCCACCCTGCTCTACGTGCTGCTCTGGCAGGTGGAAGCCGGCTTCTGGTGGTGGGCCCTCGTGTCGATCATGCTCGGCCTCGGGTTCACGTTCTTCTCGGGCGCCGTCGAGGCGTGGCTCGTCGACGCCCTCGCCGCGACCGGCTTCGATGGCGAGCTCGAAACGGTGCTCGGTCGTGGGCAGATCGCCACCGGGATCGCGATGCTGGTCGGGTCGATCGGCGGCGGCCTCCTGGCGGCCGCGTTCAGCCTTGGCGTCCCGTTTCTGGTTCGGGCTGCCGCCCTGATGATCATGTTCGTCGTCGCCTACCGGCTCATGTTCGACATCGGGTTCACCCCCGAGAAGGGCCAGCGGCCCCTGGCCGAGATGCGCAAGATCGCCAAGGCCGGGGTCGACTTCGGCTGGCGCGTCCCCGCGGTCAAGTGGCTGATGCTCGAGGTGCTGTTCACCGGCGGGGTCGGGATCTACGCCTTCTACGCCCTACAGCCCTATCTGCTCGAGCTCTACGGCGACCCCGAGGCCTACTCCATCGCCGGGCTGGTGGCCGCAATCATCGCCGGCGCGCAGATCATGGGTGGGCTGGCGGCACCGCGCATCCGTCGTCTGTTCCACAAGCGCACGTCCGCGTTGATCGTGACAGCCGGCCTCAGCACGCTCGTCCTCGCTCTGATCGGCCTCGTCGACAACTTCTACGCGGTACTCGGCCTGATCGTCATCTGGGGCCTGCTCTTCGCTGCCACGATGCCGATCCGCCAGGCCTACCTGAACGCGATGATCCCCTCGAAGCAGCGAGCGACCATCCTCTCCTTCGACTCCCTGATGGGCTCCGTCGGCGGCGTCTGGGCCCAGCCCGGCCTCGGCAAGGCGGCCGACGCCTTCGGCTACGCCCCCTCGTACGTGATCTCGGCGGCGATCAGCTCACTCGCGGTCCCGTTCCTGGCACTGTCGCGCAGGGAGAAGAACCCGGCCGATACACAGGTCGAGGGCGCCACCAGCGAGGAGCACGCACCCAAAGAGCGGACCAGCTCGCCCGCGTAGCCAGGGAGCGGGCTAGACCAGCTCGATGAAGACCATCTCGGCGGAGTCGCTTCGCCGCGGGCCCAGCTTCACGATCCGGGTGTAGCCGCCCGGGCGGGAGGAGTACCGCGGTGCGATCTCCTCGAACAGCTTGTGGACGATGAACTTGTCCTGGTTCAGCTCGCTCAGGGCCTGGCGGCGAGCGTGAAGGTCACCGCGCTTGGCGAGCGTGATCAGCTTCTCGAACTCCGGCTTCAGCGCCTTCGCCTTCGGCTGCGTCGTGCGGATGCGCTCGTGCTCGATCAGCTGCTTGCTCATCGTGCGCAGCAGCGAGCGGCGGTGAGCCGCGTCGCGGCTCAGCTTGCCTTTCTTGTTTCCGTGGCGCATGAGATTGCTCCGGCGGTGACTCTAGTCAGTCCGCGCGAAGCCCGAGGCCGCGTGCGCGCAGCGTCTCCTGGACTTCCTCGATCGACTTGCGACCGAAGTTCGGGATCGCGTTCAACTCGGACTCGGACTTGCGCACGAGCTCACCGACCGTCTGGATGCCGGCACGCTTGAGGCAGTTGTACGAGCGGACGCCCAGCTCGAGCTCCTCGATGAGGATCTCGTCGAGGCCATCGGCCCCGGGGACCGGTGCGGCCTCGCCGGCGGCAGCGCCGCCGTTGCCGGAGACCATGGCGCCCTCGCCGCGCAGCTCGTCGACCCTGTCGGCCGTGGTGAAGATGGCCAGGCTCTTGATCAGGATCTCGGCAGCGTCGCGCAGCGCCGCGCCGGGCTCGATCGAGCCGTCTGTCTCGACCTCGAGCGTGAGCTTGTCGAAGTCGGTCCGCTGGCCGACGCGGGCTGAGTCGACGTTGTAGGCCGCACGACGGATCGGCGAGAAGATCGAGTCGATCGGGACGACCCCGATCGGCTTGTCCTCGGACTTGTTCTCGTCGGCCGGCGAGTAGCCGCGGCCGCGGCCGATCGTCAGGTACATCTCGAGCTTGGTCTTCTTCTCGAGCGTCGCGATCGGCGCCTCGGGGTTGAGGATCTCGACGCCCGCGGGCAGGTCGATGTCCTTCGCCTTGACCTCGCCGGGGCCTGTGGCCACGAGCGGGGTCTCGACCTCGTCGGCGTCGGTATGCATGCGCACGACGATCTCCTTCAGGTTCAGGACGAGGTCCGTCACGTCCTCCTTGAGGCCGGGGATCGTCGAGAACTCGTGCGCGACACCCTCGATGCGGACGCTCGTGATCGCAGCACCGCCCAGCGAGCTGAGCAGCACGCGGCGCAGGCTGTTGCCGAACGTGTAGCCGAAGCCCTTGTCGAGGGGCTCGATCGTGAACGTTCCCTTGGTGTCGTCCGCGTCATCCACGGCTGAGATCTTCGGGGTCTGGAATTCGGGCAGGGTGGTCATCGCACGTCCTTCTCTCTTGTTTCCAAGCTTTGGGTTACTTCGAGTACAGCTCGACGATGAGCTGCTCGTCGACGGGCGCCGAGATCTCGCTGCGCTCGGGCAGCCTCAGCACCTTGGCGGTGAAGCCGTCGTGATCGGCCTGGAGCCAAGCCGGCACACCCGAGGTGAGCTCGGTGGCGTTGCGGACCACGTCAGTGGCCGCTGCGCCGCTCTTGATGGCGATCACGTCGTCGGGCTTCACCTGGTAAGAGGGGATATCGACCCGGCGGCCGTTGACCGTCCAGTGGCCGTGGCGCACGAGCTGGCGCGACTGCCGGCGCGAGGCGGCGAAGCCGAGGCGCACGAGCACGTTGTCGAGGCGGCACTCGAGCAGGCGGAGCAGGTTCTCGCCGGTGACGCCCTCTTGGCGGGTCGCCTTGTCGTAGTAGGCGCGGAACTGCTTCTCGAGCACCTGGTAGTAGCGGCGCGCCTTCTGCTTCTCGCGCAGCTGCACGCGGTACTCGGACTGGCGCATGCGCCCGCGGCCGTGCTCGCCCGGCGGATAGGAGCGGCGCTCGACGCCGCACTTGTCGGTGAAGCAGCGCGAGCCCTTGAGGAACAGCTTCTGGCCCTCGCGGCGGCACTGCTTGCACTGCGGTGAGGTATCGCGAGCCACTAGACGCGCCTCCGCTTCTTCGGCCGGCAGCCGTTGTGGGCCTGAGGGCTGACGTCCTTGACCGTGGTCACCTCGAGGCCGGCGGCCTGGAGTGAGCGGATGGCGGTCTCGCGACCCGAGCCGGCGCCCTTGGCGTAGACCTCGACCTTCTGGAGGCCGTGCTCCATGCCCTTCTTTGCCGCGGCGTCGGCGGTCACCTGGGCGGCGAACGGCGTCGACTTGCGCGAGCCCTTGAAGCCGGCGCTCCCGGCGGACTCCCAGGCGATGACGGCGCCCTCGGGGTCGGTCAGGGTGACGATCGTGTTGTTGAACGAAGTCTTGATGTGGGCCTGCCCGAAGGCGACGTTCTTCTTCGCCCTGCGGCGACCCTTCTTCGGCTGTGCCAAGTTCTCCGGTCCTCTCTTACTTTGTCGGCTTCTTGCGGCCAGCGATGCTCATGCGCTTGGGCCCCTTGCGCCCGCGGGCGTTGGTCTTGGTGCGCTGGCCCCGAACCGGAAGGCCGCGCCGGTGGCGCAGCCCGCGGTAGGAGCCGATCTCCTGCAGTCGCTTGATGTCCTGCGAGCGCTCGCGGCGGAGGTCACCCTCGACGTCGCGCTCCTCGACGGCCTCGCGAAGCTTCAGGATCTCCTCCTCGGTCAGGTCCTTGACCGCGGTGTTCGGGTCGACGCCTGCGTCGCCGAGGATCTCGAGCGCGCTAGAGCGGCCGATGCCGTACACGTACGTGAGGCCGACCTCGACGCGCTTGTTGAGCGGGATGTTGACCCCGGCGATCCGTGCCATGCGCTAGCCCTGCCTCTGCTTGTGGCGGGGATTAGGGCAGATCACGAGAACGGCTCCGCCACGGCGGATAACCTTGCATTTCTCGCAAATAGGTTTTACGGAAGCTCGGACCTTCATCGTCCCTCGCGGCGTTCGTATCGGACTCTGAGAACCGCCCAGGCGACCCCAGGAGTCGGGTCGCGGGCGAACAGAACCAGCCGGGTGGCCAGCCGAAGAACCTTAGCAGCGCAGGCACAACAGGGACGCCCGAAAACCGTGCCTGAGCACGCCTGGCGACTACTCGTGCCAGGGAGTGAGGATCCGAGGCCCGTCGGCCGTGACGGCGACGGTGAACTCGAAGTGCGCGGCGAGGGAATCGTCGCCGGAGTAGACCGCCCAGCCGTCTGAGCCCATGCGGATCTCGGGGGTGCCGACGTTCACCATCGGCTCGATCGCCAGCACCATGCCCTCCTCGAGCTCGGGGCCCTTGCCGGCGTCGCCGAAGTTCGGGATCTGCGGGTCCTCGTGCATCTCGCGCCCGATCCCGTGGCCGACGAGCGAGCGGATGACGTGCAGCCCGTCGAGCTCGACCCGCGACTGCACGGCGTGGGAGATATCGCTGAGGCGGTTGCCCGCCCGCGCCTGCGCGATCCCCTCGAACAGCGAGGCTCGCGTCGTCCTCAGGAGGTTGCGCGCGTCGTCGCCGGGCTTGCCGACCGAGACCGTCTGGGCGCCGTCGGCGACCCAGCCCTCGTAGGTGACTCCGATGTCGATCGAGAAGATGTCCCCCTTGCGCAGCTCGTAGGGCCCTGGGATGCCGTGGACCACCATCGAGTTGGGCGAGGCGCAGATCGAGCCCGGGAAGCCACGGTAGCCCTTGAAAGAGGGCACGGCGCCCTGGGAGCGGATGAACTTCTCGGCCGCCTCGTCGAGCTCCTTCGTGGTGACGCCGGCGCGGACCTTCGAGGCCACCATCTTCATGCAGGCGGCGTGAATGGTCCCGGCGGCCGCCATCGCATCGAGCTGCTCGGGTGTCTTGGTGATGATTCCGCCGCGATACATCTACATCTCCATCTCGTCTTCGCGCCGCAGTGTTGCGAGCAGCCCCCTGATCTTCTCACTCACGGCCTCCGGCGGCTGGGTACCGTCGATGTGCTGGAGGATTCCTCGCTCCTCGTACCAGGCGACGAGGGGCTTCGTCTTCGAGTGGTAGGTCGCCAGTCGCTTCTCGATGACCTCGGGCTTGTCGTCGTCGCGCACCAGGAGCTTGCTGCCGTCGATGTCGCAGACACCCTCCTCCTTCGGCGGGTTGAACTCGACGTGAAAGACGTGTCCGCCCTCCTCGCAGGTCCTGCGCCCGCCCAGCCGGCGAACGACCTCCTCGTCGCTGACATCGATCATCAGGGCCGCGGTCATGCTGCGTCCCAGGGTCTCCATCTTCGTCGCGAGCGCCTCGGCCTGGGGGACCGTTCGCGGGAAGCCGTCGAGGATGAAGCCGTCGCTGGCCTCCTCGTGCTGGATCCGATCAGCGATCACGTCGATGATCAGATCGTCGGGCACCAGGTCACCGTCGTCCATGTACTCCTTGGCCTTGGCGCCGAGCTCGGACCCCTCCTTGACCGCTCCCCGCAGGATGTCGCCGGTCGCGTAGTAGGGCAGGCGCAGGTCCTCCTGCAGGGCTTCGCCCTGGGTCCCCTTCCCGCTGCCGGGAGGGCCAAGAAGGATCAGGTTGAGCTCGGACAAGCCGACCTCAGCGCTACTTCAGGAAGCCTTCGTAGTTGCGCATCATCAGCTGCGCTTCCAACTGCTTGACGGTGTCGAGGGCAACGCCCACGACGATCAGGATGGAAGTGCCGCCGAAGAAGAAGTCCGCCGATGTCTGGCTGATCAGGATGGTTGGCAGCGCCGCGACGGCGCCGAGGTACAGCGCGCCAGGAAACGTCAGGCGCGAAAGGATGCGGTCCAGGTACTCCGCCGTCGGGCGGCCCGGGCGTACGCCGGGTATGAACCCGCCGTACTTCTTCAGGTTGTCCGCCTGGTCGACGGGGTTGAACGTGACCGCCGTATAGAAGTAGGTGAAGATGATGATGAAGAAGACTTCGCCGACCACGTAGGCCCAGCCGTCCGGGCTGAAGAACGCGGCGAAGTCGAGCGCCGCCGGCGTATTCAGCAATTGCCCGATGGTCGGTGGGAAGGCCATGATCGAGGCCGCGAAGATGACCGGGATCACCCCCGCCATGTTCACCCGAAGTGGCAGGTAGGTGGAACCGCCCGCGGTCATGCGGCGCCCGACCACGCGTTTCGCGTACTGCACAGGGATCCGCCGCTGGCCCTCCTGGACGAAGACGATCGCCACGATCACCCCCAGTGCCAGGAAGGGCATCATCACCACGAAGACCGCGTCCGGGGTGTTCCACCATGCCGATATCCCGGCCGGTAACCCGGAGACGATCGAGGCGAAGATCAGCAGAGAGATCCCGTTGCCGATTCCTTTCTGGGTGATCAGCTCGCCCATCCACATCAGCAGCGTGCAGCCGGCTGTCAGCGTGATGACGATCAGGAACAGCTTCGTCGCCGTGAGCTCGCCGACGACACTCGTCCCCGCGCTGTCCTGGAAGCTCTGGAAGAGGAAGACGTACCCGAGGCTCTGCCCGAAGGCGAGCACCACGGTCAGGTAGCGCGTGTACTGGGTGATCTTCTGCTGGCCGACCTCGCCCTCCTTCTGCAGGCGCTCGAGCGACGGAACGACGACAGTCAGCAGCTGCAGGATGATCGACGCCGTGATGTACGGCATGATCCCGAGCGCAAACAGGGACAGGCGCGAGAGGCTTCCGCCCGAGAAGAGGTTGAGGAAGCCGAGGATGTTCGACCCTCCGAAGTTGTCCTCGATGTCCTTGACGGTCGACGCGTCGACGCCGGGCGAGGGGATGTACGCACCGAGGCGGTAGAGCGCCAGGATCGCGGCGGTGAACAGCAGCTTCTTGCGGATGTCCTGGACGGAGAAGGCGTTGAGAATCGTCTGCAGCACGCGCTACTCCGAGATCTCCTCGACACTGCCGCCCGCGCCCTCGATCTTCTCCTTGGCGCTGGCGCTGAAGCCGTGCGCACGGACCGTGAGCTTGGTCGAGATGTCGCCCTTGCCGAGAATCTTCACCGGGTGGCGGCGCGTCGCCAGGCCCTTCTCGCGAAGGCTCTCAGGGGTGACCTCGTCGCCCGCCTTGAAACGGTCCTCGAGCTCGCCGACGTTGATCGGCTGCGTACGGGTGCGGAACTTCTCGAAGGGCATCGACATCTTGTGGTTCGGACCGCGCAGCTTGCCCATCCGCATGTGGATCGGCGTCTGGCCACCCTCGTAGGCGACCTTGCGCTTGGCGCCGGCGCGCGCGCCCGCGCCCTTGTGGCCCCGACCCGAAGTCTTGCCGAAGCCGCTGCCCTTGCCGCGGCCGAGCCGCTTGCGCGAGCTGCGCGAGCCCGGGGCCGGCTTCAGGTTGTGCAGCCCGATCGCCTCGTCTCGCTCCTCCTCGGCCTTCGGCTTTGCCTTGGCCTTGCTCACGGGCGGGGTCACTTGGACTCACCGACCTCGACGAGATGGGCGACCGCGCGGATCTGGCCCTGGAGGTTGGGCGAGTCCTTGAAGGAAGAGGTACGGCCGATCCGCCCGAGCTTCAGCGAGCGCAGAGCGGCGCGCTGGTCGGGAGAGGCGCCGTTGGCGGAGCGGATCTGCTTCAAAGCCACGTCAGCCATCAGGAATCACCCTCAGGCTTGGCTGCGGGATCGGGCGAGCCTTGTGGCTTGACGGCTTCGCCATCAGGCGCCGCCTCCTCAGCTTCGCTTCCGGGGGCGGCCGGTTGCGACGCCGTCGCGGGGGATGCTGACGTTTCGCTGGGCTGGTCCGGCGAGGCGGTCTCCGGCTCGGCCGCAGTGACAGCGGGCGTTTCCGGGACGGGCTTGGGGCCCGTGTCCTCGATCGTCTCGGCCGGCTTGCCGTTCTTCTCCTCGAGGCCCAGGACCTCGGCGATCGAGATGCCGCGGAGCTCCGCTACGTCCTCGGGCTTGCGAAGCATGTAGAGGCCGTGCATCGTCGCCTTGACGAGGTTGATCGGGTTCTGGGTGCCGATGCTCTTGGTCAGCACGTCGCGGACGCCGCCCAGCTCGAGCACGGCGCGGACTCCGCCGCCTGCGATGACGCCGGTACCGGGGCTGGCCGGGCGAAGGACGACGTGGCCTGCGCCGAAGCGGCCGATCACGCGATGGGTGATCGTCTGACCGTACTTGGGCACGCGGATCAGGTCCTTGCGGGCGTTCTCGACGGCCTTCTGGATCGCGAGCGGAACCTCGCGAGCCTTGCCGTAGCCGATGCCCACGACCGAGTCCTCGTCGCCGACGGCGACGAGCGCGGTGAACGAGAAGCGTCGGCCGCCCTTGACGACCTTGGCGACGCGGTTGATCTCGATGACCCGTTCTTGGAGGTCGAGGCCCTTTGCGGTGACTTTCTCTACTGCCATGGGGTTGATGAAGGTAGCGCGGGGAGCCCGGCTAGAACTTCAACCCTCCCTCTCGAGCACCCTCGGCGAGCGCCTTGACGCGGCCGTGGTACTGGTAGCCGCCACGATCGAAGATGCAGGTCTCGACGCCGGCGGCGGAGGCGCGCTTGGCGAGCTCCTCGCCCGCCTTCTTCGCCTGCTCCATGCGGTCGAGGCCCTTGAGGTCTGACTCGGTCCAGTTGACGGCCGCGATGGTCTTGCCGCTGTCGTCGTCGATCAGCTGGCCCGAGATGCCGCGGTTGGAGCGGTAGACGGACAGCCGCGGGCGCTCCGCGGAGCCGCGGACCTTGGCGCGCACTCGGCGGCGCCTGCGAAGCCTTCGCTGCTGTCGGGTCGCGACGGCCATTACCACTGTCCTCGCGTTTCGCTTCGCTTCACGCTCATGCGCGCTTACCGACCTTCCGGGTGACCTGCTCGCCCGCGTACCGGATGCCCTTGCCCTTGTAGGGCTCGGGCGGGCGGCTCTTGCGGATCCGCGCGGCGGTCTCGCCGACGAGCTGCTTGTCGATGCCCTTGACGACGACCTGCGTCGGCTCGGGGACCTCGAACTCGATGCCGTCGGGTGCAGGAAGGCTGACCGGGTGCGAGTAGCCGAGCGCGAGCTCGAGGGCCTTGCCCTTGAGCTGGGCGCGGTAGCCGACGCCCTGGATCTCGAGGCGGCGCTCGAAGCCGTCGGTGACGCCCTCGACCATGTTCGCGATCAGGCTGCGCGTCAGCCCGTGCAGGGCACGGTGTCGGCCCGCGGTCGGTCGGGCGCTCGACTGTGACGGTGCCGTCGTCGAGCGACACCTTCATGTCGCGGTCGACGATCTGCGTCAGCTCGCCCTTCGGCCCCTTGACCGAGACCTCGCCGGGCTTCACGTCGACGTTGACCCCGTCGGGGATCGAGATTGGCTGTCTTCCGATACGGCTCATGGACAGTTCAGGTTAGGAGGGCCTGCTCACCAGACGTAGGCGACGACCTCGCCGCCGACGCCCTTCTTTCGGGCCTCGTGGCCGGTCATCACCCCGCTCGATGTGGAGACGATCGTGGTGCCCATGCCGCCGAGCACCCGCGGCACGTCCTTGCTCGGGACGTAGCGGCGCCGGCCGGGGCGCGAGACGCGCTCCATGCCGCTGATCACGGGGTCGCGATCCTCGGTGTAGCGAAGGGTCACCTTGATGACCTCGCCCTTCTCGCCCTGGGCGACCTCGAAGTCGGTGATGTAGCCCTGCTCCTTGAGGATCCGTGACATCTCGCGCTTCAGGCGCGAGGAGGGAATCGTCACGTCCTCGTGCTCGGCCTGGAGGGCGTTGCGGACGCGGGTCAGGAAGTCTGAGATCGGGTCGGTCAGCACGTCGTCACCAGCTCGACTTCGTCATGCCGGGGATGTAGCCCTGGTGGGCGTTCTCGCGCAGGCAGATCCGGCAGAGGCCGAACTTCCGGTAGACCGCGCGCGGGCGCCCGCACTTGCGGCAGCGGTTGTAGCCCCTGGTCTTGTACTTGGGGGTGCGCGCCTGGCGCACCTTCTGGGATGTCTTCGCCATCAGCTTCCTTCCTGAGATTCGTCGCCGCTTGAACCCTCGGCGCCGTCGTCGCCCTTGGCCTCGGCGTCCGCGCCGTCGCCACCGCCTTCGCCGTCCTCGCCCTCTTCGCCCTCCTCGTGGCGCTCGGGCTTGGCGTACGCGTCGGGGTTCTCCTCCTTGAGCTGCTCGAGAGCGGCCTCCTCGGCCTCGGCGCGCAGGCGCGCCTCCTCCTTGCGCTTCTCCTCCTCTTCCTCGGCGGCCTTGTCGACCTCGCCGGGGCGGCCGTCGGCCGCGAACGGCATGCCGAGCCCGTCGAGCAGCGCGAACGCCTCCTCGTCGGACTGCGCCGTGGTCACGATGATGATGTCGAGGCCGCGAACCTCGTCGATCGCGTCGTAGTCGATCTCGGGAAAGATGATCTGCTCGCGGACGCCCATCGAGTAGTTGCCGCGTCCGTCGAAGGAGCGGGCGTTGAGGCCGCGGAAGTCGCGGATGCGCGGGATCGCGATCGACACGAGGCGGTCGAGGAACTCCCACATGCGGGCGCGCCGCAGCGTCACGGCGAGCCCGACGGGCATGCCCTCGCGCACCTTGAACGACGCCACCGACTTCTTGGCCTTGCGAACGCTCGGGGCCTGGCCGGCGATGGTCGCCAGCTGCTCGGTGGCGGCCTCGAGCATCTGCGTGTTCTGCTTCGCCTCGCCGACGCCCATGTTGAGGACGATCTTCTCGAGGGTCGGTGCCTGCATCGGCGAGCTGTAGCCGAAGCGCTCGATCAGCTTGCCTCGGAGCTCGTCGTTGTAGGACTCGCGAAGGCGCGGCGGCGGCACTGCCTGCTTCTGGGGTGCGGTGGCGGCTTCCATCAGTCGATCTCCTTGCCGGACTTGGCCGAGATCCGCTTCCGCTTGCCGTCGGCGGTCCGCTCGATGCGCACGCGCGTCGGCTTGTTGGTCGAGGGGTCGACCAGCATCACGTTGGAGATGTGGACCGGGCCCTCCTTCTCGACGATGCCGCCGACCTGGGAGCCCTTCTGGGTCTCCTTGACCGACGTCGGGCGCGTGTGGCGCTTCACGATGTTGAGGTTCTCGACGTAGACGCGGCCCTTCTTGGGCTCGGTGCGAACCACCTTGCCGGTCTTGCCGCGGTCCTTGCCGCCGGTGATCATCACCGTGTCGTCCGTGCGGATCTTCATCGAGCGACTCATCAGAGGACCTCCGGTGCGAGGGAGACGATGCGCATGAAGTTGCGGTCGCGGAGCTCTCGCGCGACGGGGCCGAAGATGCGTGTTCCACGAGGCGCGCCCTGCGGGTCGATCAGCACCGCGGCGTTCTCGTCGAAGGAGATGTACGTGCCGTCCTTGCGGCCGAGCTGCTTGCGAGTGCGCACGACGACGGCCTCGACGACCTCGCCCTTGCGCACGCCGCCGTGCGGCGTCGCCTGCTTGACGGTCGCGGTGATCGTGTCGCCGATCCGGGCGTAGCGGCGGTGAGAGCCGCCCTTGACGCGGATGCAGAGGATCTCGCGGGCGCCCGAGTTGTCGGCGACCTTCAGCCTGGACTCCTGCTGGATCACTTCGCCTTCTCCATGACCTCGACCAGGCGCCAGCGCTTCGTCTTCGACAGCGGGCGGGTCTCGACGATCTTCACCAGGTCGCCCTCGCCGGCCTCGTTGGACTCGTCGTGCGCGTGAAGGGTGTTGGAGGTGCGGACGATCTTCTCGTAGGTCGGGATGGCGGCGCGCGACGTCGATGCGCACGGTGATCGTCTTGTTCGCCTTGTCGGAGACGACGCGGCCCTGGCGCTCCTTGCGGCCGGCCGACTCGTGCTCGACGGGTGCGGTGCCCTCGCCCTTCTGGTGCTTCGTCGCGCTGCTTGCGGCGATAGGCGGCGCGGGACTTGATCGCGGCCGCCCGGGACTCGGCGCGGGCCTTGGCGCGCTCCTCGGGGCTGACGCTGCGGCCCCGCCTCACCGGACTCGCGCGACTTGGCCAGGCGCTTGACGCGTCTTCCAGTTCAAGCCTTCTTCGGGATCGTCGGCAGGAGCCTCCTCAGCGGCCGGGGCGTCAGCTGTCGTCATCCGCGGCCGACTCCTCGGCGGGAGCGTCGTCAGCCGGGGCGTCGTCTGCCGGAGCCTCCTCGGCGGGGAGCCTCGGCTTCCGGAGCCTGCTCCTCAGGGGGAGCCTCGGCCTCAGGCGTCTCTTCAGTTGTCTCGTTCTTCTCTTCGTCGGCCATCATCATCACTTTGTTCGCGTTTCGCTTCGCTTCACGCTCACGCCTTCAACTCCGTGTCGATGTCGATTCCGCGTTCCTTCGCGACGGTCAGCAGGCGTGCCACGTCGCGGCGTACCGCGCCGAGGCGCGAGCTGTTCTCGAGCTCGCCCGTGGCGTGCTGGAAGCGCAGGCTGAACTGCTCATCGCTCGCCTGCTTCAAAGCGCTCGACCAGCTCCGCGTCCTTCAGGTTATGAACATCCGAAGCCTTCATTGCTCCGCTCCCTCTCGCTTCACGAACTTGGTCTTGATCGGAAGCTTGTGCCCGGCGAGGCTCATCGCCTCCTTGGCGAGGTCCTCGGGGACGCCGGCGAGCTCGAACATCACACGGCCCGGCTTGACGACGGCCACCCAGCCCTCGGGGTTGCCCTTGCCGGAGCCCATGCGGGTCTCGGCGGGCTTCGCGGTGATCGGCTTGTCGGGGAAGATGTTGATCCAGACCTTGCCGCCTCGCTTGATCTTTCGGGTCATCGCGACACGAGCCGCCTCGATCTGGCGGTTGGTGACCCAGCCGCGCTCCATCGCCTTCAGCCCGTACTCGCCGAAGTCGACGTTGGTGCCGCCCTTCGCGTAGCCGCGCATCTTGCCTCGCATCTGCTTGCGGTACTTGACCCGCTTCGGCATCAGCATCAGCCACGACCTCCCCTGCCGCCGCCGCCGCGACCTCCGCGGCCGCCGCCAGTCGGGGCGCCGTCGTCCTCTTCATCGCCGCCCTTGCGGAAGCCCTCGGGCATGATCTCGCCCTTGTTGATCCAGCACTTGACGCCGATGCGGCCGGTCGTCGTGCGCGCCTCGATGAAGCCGTAGTCGATGTCGGCGCGAAGGGTGTGGAGCGGAACGCGACCGTCGGAGTAGCCCTCGGTGCGCGCCATCTCGGCGCCGCCGAGGCGGCCCGAGACCTGGACCTTCACGCCCTTGGCGCCGGAGCGCATGGCGGAGGTCAGCGCGCGCTTCATCGCGCGGCGGAAGGCGACGCGGTTCTGCAGCTGCTCGGCGATCGACTGGGCGACGAGCTTCGCGTCGAGCTCGGGGCGCTTGATCTCCTTGATGTTCACCTTGACCGGACGGCCGGTGATCTTGTGGAGCTCACGGCGCAGGGCGTCGACCTCGCTGCCGGACTTGCCGATCACGATGCCGGGGCGCGCGGTCGCGATGTCGACCTCGATCTCGCCCGGGCCCTTCTTGATCGTGATGTCCGAGAGGCCGGCGTGCGAGAGCTTGCTCTCGATGTGGTCGCGGATCGCGATGTCCTCCATCAGGTAGTCGGAGAAGTCGCGCTCGTTGAACCAGTTGGCTCTTCCAGTCGTGGATGTAGCCGACGCGGAAGCCTGTCGGGGTGGATCTTCTGTCCCATGTATTAGTCCAGCTCCTCAGGTGTCAGGGCCACGGCGATGTGGCAGGTTCGCTTGTTGATTCGGGTCGCGCGGCCGAGCGCGCGCGGACGGTAGCGGCGAAGCGTCGGGCCCTCGTCGACGTTGATGCTCTTGACGATGAGGTCGTCGGCGACCAGGTCGTGGTTGTTCTCGGCGTTGGCGGCGGCGGAAGCGATCAGCTTGGCGATGTCCTGGGCGGCGCCGCGCGGCGAGAAGCGCAGCAGCGTCTGGGCGTCGTCCAGCGGCAGGCCGCGGACCTGGTCGGCGATCAGGCGCGCCTTGCGGGGAGCGACGCGGACGTAGCGGGCGCGGGCGTTGACCACCGGTGCGGTGGCGGGCTCCTTCGGCGCCTTCTCCTTGGTCGCGGCGGCCTTGCGCTTCGGCGCCGCGGCCTTGCGGGCGGGAGCCTTCGACTTCGAGGCGTCGGCGGCCTTCGGGTCCGCGGTCTTCGAGGTCGCGGCGGCAGCGGTGCCGCCGCCCTTCGTGGCGGTCTCCTTCTTCCGCGACGCCGGGTCGTCGCGGCCGGCTTCTTCGCCGCGGCGGGCTTCTTCGCCGCAGCCGTCTTTGCCGCGGGCTTCTTCGCGGCTGGCTTCTTCGCGGCGGGCTTCTTCGCCGCCGGCTTCTTCGCTGTGTCCTTCTTGCGGTCGTCAGCCATGGCCTACTTTCCTCGCCCCGGTCCCGGCGCCGGAGTGGGCGCGGAAGGTGCGGGTCGGCGCGAACTCGCCGAGCTTGTGCCCGACCATCGACTCCGAGATGTAGACCGGCACGTGCTTGCGGCCGTCGTGGACGGCGATCGTGTGCCCGACCATCTCGGGGAACACGGTCGACTGGCGCGACCAGGTCTTCAGCATCTGCTTCTGGCCCGACTCGTTCATGGCGTTGACGCGCTTCATCAGCCGCTCCTCCGCCCACGGGCCCTTCTTGGTCGAACGTCCCATCCTCTACCTCTTCTTCCTGCGGCGGCCGCGCACGATCAGGGCGTCGGACTTCTTGCCCTTCTTGCGCGTCCTGTAGCCGAGCGTGGGCTTGCCCCACGGGGTCATCGGGTGCCCGCCGGGAGTCTTGTGCGCCTCTCCGCCGCCGTGCGGGTGGTCGACGGGGTTCATCGCGACGCCGCGCGACTGCGGTCGCTTGCCGCGGTGGCGGCTGCGGCCGGCCTTGCCCCCGGTCACGTTCTGATGGTCGGAGTTGGAGAGCGAGCCGACGGTCGCGCGGCACTCGGCGCGGACCATCCGGACCTCGGAGGAGGGCAGGCGGAGCGAGACCATCTCGCCCTCCTTCGCGACCACCTGGATCGCGGTGCCCGCGGCGCGGCCGAGGCGGCCGCCCTGGCCGGGGGTCATCTCGACGTTGTGGACCACGGTGCCGGTCGGGATCCGGCCCAGCGGCAGCGCGTGGCCGAGCGCGATGTCGGCCTTCGGGCCCGGACATCACCTCGGCGCCGACCTGCAGGCCCTGCGGCGCGAGGATGTAGCTCTTGTGGCCGTCGGCGTAGTTGATGAGCGCGATGTAGGCGCTGCGGTTCGGGTCGTACTCGATCGAGGCGACCTTGGCGGGCACGTCGTCCTTGACCCGCTTGAAGTCGATCTGGCGGTAGCGGCGCTTGGCCCCGCCGCCGCGGTGGCGCGAGGTGATGCGGCCGTTGGCGTTCCGCCCGCTGGAGCGTTGCTTGCCCTTCAACAGGCTCTTCTCGGGCTCGTCGCCGGTCAGCTCCTCGCGGATCTGGTAGGTGCCGAAGCGGCGCCCGGGGCTGGTCGGCTTGGTCTTGCGGTTGGCCATCAGTTCTCCTAGCCCTCGACCGCCGCGCCCTCGAACAGCTCGATGCGCTCGACCGGGGCCGAGCTGCACGATCGCCTTCTTCCAGGAGCGGGTCTTGCCCGCGTGCAGGCCGCGGCGCTTCGGCTTCGAGTTGACCTTCGAGGTCTTCACCGAGCGAACGTTGCACGCCGAAGATCTCCTCGACCGCCTGCGCGATCTGGGTCTTGTGCGCACGGTCGTGCACGCGGAACGTGTACTTGCCGTCCGACATCAGGGCGTAGGACTTCTCCGAGACGACCGGGCGGATGATGATCTGGCGCGGATCCATCAGCTGTCGTCCTCCTTCGCGGCCGCGGTGGTCTTCGCCTTTGCCTTCTTGGAGTCGGTGGTTCGGGCCTCGAGGATCTCGAGGGCGGCCTGGGAGACGACCAGGGAGCCGGCTCCGATCACGTCGGCGACGCCGGCGGCGTCGGCCTGCGCGACGCGCGACGGACGGGATGTTGCGGAAGCTCTTGGCGACGCCGGCCTCATCGGCGGCGATGACGACGAGGACGCTGGCCGTCCGCGCCCCACTTCTTCAGCGCGTCGGCGGCGGTCTTGGTCGAGGGCGTGTCGTAGCTCGAGCCGTCGATCACGGCGAGCGAGTCGCGGTCGGCGTGGACGCTGAGGGCGGCGCGCAGCGCCTTGCGGCGCTCCTTGCGGTTGATCTTGAAGGTGTAGTGGCGCGGCTTGGTGGCGAACGCGTTGCCGCCGCCGTAGCGGTGCGGGAACGCCGAGCGCGCCGACGCGGGCGCGGCCGGTGCCCTTCTGACGCCAGGCCTTGGCGCCGGTCATCGAGACCTCGCCGCGCGTCAGCGAGGAATGCGTGCCGCGGCGGCGCGCGTGCCATGTCGGCGCGCGCGGCCTGGTGGACCAGCGACTCGTGGAAGGGCTCGGAGAAACGGCCTTCGGGAGGTCGGCCTTGCCCTGCTTGCCGAGGATCGGGGCCTTCTCAGCCAACGCTCCTCACCTCCACCGTGGCGTTCTTGCCGCCGGGGACCGAGCCCTTGATCAGCAGCAGGTTGCGCTCACCGTCGACCTCGACGATCGGTGGCGCCCTCGCTGGGTGACGCGCTTGTTGCCCATCTGGCCGGGCATCTTCATGCCCTTGAAGATCCGCGCGGGGTCCGCGCTGGCGCCGGCCGAGCCGGGTGCGCGCACGTTGTGCGAGCCGTGGCTGACGGGACCGCGGCCGAAGTTGTGGCGCTTGATGGTGCCCTGGAAGCCCTTGCCGATCGAGACGGCGGCGATCTTCACCTTGTCGCCGGGCTCGAAGGCGGTGACGTCGACCAGGTCCCCGACCTTGGGCGTCGCCGACCCTCGCTCCTCGGAGTCGCCTCGCCGTCGGCGTCCTCGGCCTCGGCGCCGGGCCGGGAAACTCGACGTCGCGGAACTCGACCAGCGTCTTCTGCGCGGTCTTGGCGCCGGCCTTCTTCAGGTGGCCGAGCTCGCCCTTCGTGAGCTTGCGCTCCTCGGTCGGGATGCCGGCGAGCTGGACGGCGTCGTAGCCGTCGCGGTCGCCCTTGCGGATCGCCGTGACGACGTTCGGGGCGGCCTCGACCACGGTCACGGGGACCTGGGAGCCGTCCTCGTCGAAGACGCGGGTCATGCCGAGCTTGATTCCGAGGATCGCGGGCATGGCTACAGGCGGATCTCGACGTCGACGCCGGCGGGGAGGGTCTCCATCCGCTGCAGCTCGTCGACGGTCTTCGGCGTTGGCTGGTGGATGTCGATCAGCCGCTTGTGGGTGCGGATCTCGAAGTGCTCGCGCGAGTCCTTGTCCTTGAACGGCGAGCGGATCACGCAGTAGACGTTCTTCTCGGTCGGCAGCGGTACCGGCCCGGAGACGGTCGCGCCGGTCCGCTCAGCGGTACCGACGATCTCCTGGGCAGCCCGGTCTATGGCGTCGTGGTCGTACGCCTTGAGCCGGATTCGGATTTTTCCTGATGTCAGTGAGGCCATTTCTCTTATCTCGCGCGACAGGGGCGCTGCCTTGTTGAGGCGGCGCCCCGGTCGTATGTCTTTATCGGTTGTGCGGCCCTTCCCACGCTTCTCCGAGAGCCGCTCGAAGAGCGGGCCCCCGTTCAGGGGGCCCGCGATGCTGCAATTGCTACTCGACGACCTCGGTGACGACACCCGAGCCGACGGTGCGACCGCCCTCGCGGATCGCGAACCGAAGGCCCGGATCCATGGCGATCGGCTGAATCAACTCCACTTCCATCTCGGCGTTCTCGCCCGGCGCAACGAACTCACGGTCCGAGGGCAGGTTGACGACGCCGGTGACGTCGGTCGTGCGGAAGTAGAACTGGGGCCTGTAGCCGGTGACGAACGGCGTGTGACGGCCGCCCTCCTCCTTCTTCAGGCAGTAGACCTCCGCCTTGTACTTGGTGTGCGGCGTGATCGAACCCGGCTTGCAGAGCACCTGCCCGCGCTGGATCTCCTCGCGCTTGGTGCCTCGCAGCAGGGCGCCGATGTTGTCGCCGGCGCGACCCTCGTCGAGGATCTTGCGGAACATCTCGACACCGGTGACGGTGGTCTTCGAGCTGTCGGTGAT
Organism: uncultured Solirubrobacterales bacterium; assembly: GCA_963820665.1. Lineage (GTDB taxonomy): Bacteria > Actinomycetota > Thermoleophilia > Solirubrobacterales > 70-9 > CAVUAT01. Next base: position 985,692 of record CAWGAL010000004.1, read on the forward strand.
CCCGACGATCTCGATCTCGTCGCCGGTGTTGACGATGCCCTGCTCGACGCGGCCCGTAGCGACGGTGCCGCGGCCGGTGATCGAGAAGACGTCCTCGACCGGCATCAGGAACGGCTTGTCGAGGTCACGCTCGGGCTCGGGGATGTACTCGTCGAGCGCCGCGGCGAGGTCGAGGATGGACTGCTTCGCCTCCTCGTCGCCCTCGAGCGCCTTCAGGGCGGAGCCCTTGATGATCGGGGTCTCGTCGCCAGGGAACTCGTACTCGTTGAGCAGGTCCTTGACCTCCTCCTCGACGAGCTCCAGGAGCTCGTCGTCGTCGACCATGTCGATCTTGTTCAGGTAGACGACCACGTACGGGACGTTGACCTGGCGGGCGAGCAGGATGTGCTCGCGCGTCTGGGGCATCGGGCCGTCGGGCGCCGAGACCACCAGGATCGCGCCGTCCATCTGGGCGGCGCCCGTGATCATGTTCTTGACGTAGTCGGCGTGGCCGGGACAGTCGACGTGCGCGTAGTGACGGTTGTCCGTCTCGTACTCGACGTGCGAAGTCGCGATGGTGATCCCGCGCTCCTTCTCCTCGGGCGCGTTGTCGATCTCCTCGAACGACTTGACTTCGGTCCCGCCCTTCTCGGCGAGTGTCTTTGTGATCGCGGCGGTCAGCGTGGTCTTGCCGTGATCGACATGGCCGATGGTGCCGACGTTGACGTGCGGCTTATCGCGATCGAACTTCTCCTTGGACATCTCGCTCCTTTTAGGTCTTGTGTTGCTGGTGTAAGTGCGTGTCTGTGCGCTGCTAAGTCTGGTGCTACCGGGAAATCGTTCGGGTTTTGACCAACCCCGGGAATATAGCCCTGGCGCGCGGGTCCCGGCTTATACGTGTGTTCGCGTTTCGCTTCGCTTCACGCTCACGCCCCCGCGCCCACGGGCTGCCCCGAGCGCTCGTCGGTGATCTCATCCGCGATGTTCCGCGGGACCTCCTCGTAGCGCTCGAACTGCATCGTGTAGCTGGCTCGTCCCTGCGTGGACGAACGAAGGTCGGTTGCGTAGCCGAACATCTCGCCGAGCGGCACGAATGCCTCGACGGCGAGCGCGTTGCCGCGCGGCTCCTGGCCCTGCACCTTGCCGCGGCGCCGCGAGAGGTCGCCGATCACATCGCCGAGGAAGTCCTCGGGCGTCACCACCTCGACCGCCATCACGGGCTCGAGCAGGACGGGCTTCGCCAGGCGGGCTGCCTTCTTGAGGACCATCGACCCGGCGATCTTGAACGCCATCTCCGAAGAGTCGACGTCGTGGAAGGAGCCGTCGGTCAGCGTCGCCCTGACGTCGACCATCGGGTAGCCCGCCTTGACGCCGGACTGCAGCGCCTCCTCGATCCCCGCCTCGACCGACGGGATGTACTCGGTGGGGATCGTCCCGCCCTTGATCTTGTTGACGAAATCGAAGCCCTCACCGGGGGCCGGCTCGAGGCTGATCACCGCGTGGCCGTACTGGCCGCGGCCGCCGGTCTGACGCACGAAGCGCTCGGAGACCTTGTCGACGGACTCCCGAATCGTCTCGCGGTAGGCGACCTGCGGCTTGCCGACGTTCGCCTCGACGGAGAACTCTCGGAGCATGCGGTCGACGAGCACCTCGAGGTGCAGCTCGCCCATGCCGTGGATCAGGGTCTGACCCGTCTCCTCGTCGGACTCGACGCGGAAGGTCGGATCCTCCTCGGAGAGGCGCTGGAGCGCCTGGCCGAGCTTCTCCTGGTCGACCTTAGTCTTCGGCTCGATGGCGACGGCGATCACGGGCTCGGGGAATTCGATCTGCTCGAGCAGGATCGGCGCGTCGGGCGCGCTCAGCGTGTCGCCGGTCGATGTCTGCTTGAGGCCGACGCCGGCGAGAATGTCGCCCGCGTAGGCCTCCTCGATCTCCTCGCGGGAGTTCGCGTGCATCATCAGCAGGCGGCCGATGCGCTCGGTCTTGCCGGTCGCGGAGTTCAGGACGCGGCCGCCGGCCTCGAGCTTGCCGGAATAGACGCGGAAGTAGGTCAGCTTGCCGACGTAGGGGTCGGCCATCACCTTGAAGGCCAGCGCCGAGAAGGGAGCTTCGTCGCTGGGCTCGCGGACGGCCTCGGTGGCCTCGCCGTCGCCGCCCTTCTTAGCCGGCTCGAGGCCGGTCATCGGGGGCACCTCGAGCGGGGACGGCAGCAGCTCGACGATCGCGTCGAGAAGCGGCTGCACGCCCTTGTTCTTGAACGAGGAGCCGAGCAGCACCGGCGTCACCTTGATGTCGAGCGTGGCACGATGCAGCGAAGAGGCGATGCGCTCATGGGGGATCTCCTCGTCGGCGAGGTAGAGCTCCATCAGCTCGTCGTCGTAGTCGGCGCAGGCCTCGATCAGCGCAGTGCGGTGCTCGTGGGCCAGGTCGACGAGGTCAGCGGGGATGTCCTCGTATGAGAAGTCGGTGCCGAGCTCGTCGCGCCAGACGAGGGCCTTGTTCTCGATCAGGTCGACGACACCGACGAAGTCGGACTCGTTGCCGATCGGGATCTGGATCGGAAGCGGGTTGGCACCGAGGCGGTCGCGCATCGTCTCGACGGCTGCGAAGAAGTCGGCCCCGGTTCGGTCCATCTTGTTGATGTAGGCGATGCGCGGCACGGCGTACTTGTCGGCCTGGCGCCAGACCGTCTCGGACTGGGGCTCTACGCCTGCAACGGAGTCGAAGACGGCGATCGCGCCGTCGAGCACCCGGAGGCTTCGCTCGACCTCGACCGTGAAGTCGACGTGGCCGGGCGTGTCGATGATGTTGATGCGGTGGTCCTTCCACTCACACGCGGTCGCGGCGGAGGTGATGGTGATGCCGCGCTCCTGCTCCTGCTCCATCCAGTCCATGACGGCCGCGCCCTCGTGGACCTCGCCCATCTTGTGGGTACGACCGGTGTAGTAGAGGATGCGCTCGGTCGTGGTCGTCTTGCCGGCATCGATGTGCGCCATGATGCCGATGTTGCGTGTCTTTTCGAGGGGGAAGCTGCGGGGCATTGGGAGGCTCTGCGTCCGTTCCTAGGTAGGAGAGTGTTTGCTGGTGCTGAGTTCGGTTTTAGCGCATGAAAAAGGCCCTTGCGGGCCCGGAACGCAACGCGTCTCAGTTGACCCGAACTTCGCCTATGTCGCGCCGTTCTTCTTCAAAACGTGACTCTGCTCCACGACGCACAATCGGCGCCTGAAGCGACGCGGGATGATAGCAAGGGGATGGTGACCGAAACCAAGCTGACACAGGCACGAGCCGCGCGTGCCTCGAGCATCCTGATGCTGATCTTCTTCCGCATCCCCGCCGCCCTGGTCGTCTACGCCAAGCAGGCGGCGTCCGAGCCCAGGCGCGCTCGCAGCGCCCGTCGCGACCGGCTGGCGCGCCGCAGCCCGGCGCGCTCTACCGCCGGCGCGCGGGGCCGACTGAAGGCGGGCACCTGATGAACCGGCTGCCCCGCAGCGAGACCCTGCTCGTTCTGGCGTGCGCCGCGGGCGCCGCGCTGCTCGCCGGCTCGCAGTTCACGACGATGTTCGAGCTGACCCCGCCCGGAGGCGAAGCGATCTCGACCATCGACGCCTCAGACCAGCACGGCTACGCGACGCTGGTGCTGGCCGTCTCGGCGCTGGTCATGCTGGTGATCGGAATCGGCGCGCGCAGGGAATCGCTCGCTCAGGTCGCCGGCTTCGCGGTCGCCGCCTGCGGCGTCGTCGCCCTGCTCATCTTCCTGGTCGTCGACCTGCCCGACGCGAACAACATCGGGACCCTCGACGACGCCCGCGAGTCGTTCATCGACGCCAAGGCCGAGCCGGCGGCGGGGTTCTGGTTCGAGCTGGTGGGCTCGCTGCTGCTCGCCGTCTGCGGCGGCGCGCTGGCCACCCTGGGCCCCGAGAGCTTCGCGCTGCGCAGCAGGGGCACCGACGACTCGCAGGAACAGGACGAGGCGGAACGCCAGCCGGAGCCCGAGTCGAGCTCGAACGGCGACTCAGAGAGCGGCGGCTTCAAATGGCCGTCGCGCACGAGGAAAGGCTAGCTACCAGCGGTAGTGCGCGAAGGCCTTGTTGGCCTGTGCCATGCGGTAGATGTCGTCCTTGCGCTTCCAGGCGTTGCCCTGCTGCTTGGACGCATCGGTGATCTCGTTTGCGAGGCGCTCGGCCATCGACTTCTCGCCGCGGGCGCGGGCGAACTCCACGAGCCAGCGAACCGCCAGGGTGCGGGCGCGGCGCGCGGGCACCTCGACCGGGACCTGGTAGGTGGCGCCACCGACGCGCCGAGAGCGAACCTCCAGCACGGGCGTCAGCTGCTTGATCGCGTTCTCGAGCTCCTCGACCGGACTGCTGCCGGTCCGCTCGCCGACGACCGAGAGCGCGTCGTAGACGATGCGCTCGGCGGTGCTCTTCTTGCCCGCGGTCATCACCTTGTTGATGACCTGCTGGACGAGACGGCTGCGGTAGGTGCTGTCCGGCTCGAGCGGCCGGATAGTCGCCTGGTTTCGCCGCGCCATCGCTAGGTGGCCTTGACGCCGTACAGCGAGCGGCCCTGCTTGCGATCCGAGACGCCGGCGGCGTCGAGTGTGCCGCGGACGACCTTGTAGCGGACGCCCGGAAGGTCCTTGACCCGGCCGCCTCGCACGAGCACGACGGAGTGCTCTTGGAGGTTGTGGCCCTCGCCCGGGATGTAGGTGGTGACCTCCATCTGGTTGGTCAGGCGCACGCGGGCGATCTTGCGAAGGGCGGAGTTCGGCTTCTTCGGCGTCACGGTGGCGACGCGTGTGCAGACGCCGCGGCGCTGGGGAGCGGCCACGCGCTTCTTCTTGCCCTGCCCGGACTTGAGCCCCGGCGTGGACATCTTCTTCGGCTTTGCTTTGCGGCCCTTGCGGACCAGCTGATTCGTATTGGGCACGGCGCGGAATGGTAGCGACTCCATAAAGTCCCAGCCCATGGAGGCCAACGGGAACGACTCCGACAAGCCGGCGTTGATGGTGGACGTCGACGGCGTGATCAGCCTGTTCGGGTTCGAAGAGGGCACCGACGATGCCCCCGGCCGGTTCCACCTCGTCGACGGGATGCTTCACTGCATCTCGCTCCCCACCGGGGAGCGGCTCAACCGGCTCGCCCAGAGCTTCGAGCTCGTGTGGGCGACCGGCTGGGAGGAACGCGCCAACGACCATCTGCCCGAGATCCTCGGCCTGCCGCAGCTGCCGTTCCTCTCCTTCGACGGGCGGGCGCGCTTCGGCACCGCCCACTGGAAGCTGGAGGCGATCGAGGAGTACGCGAAGGACCGGCCGCTGGCCTGGATCGACGACAACCTCGACCACAGCTGCTTCGAGTGGGCCGAGGCTCGCGAGGCCCCCACCCTGCTCGTCCCGACCGAGTCCGCGATCGGGCTCGAGGATGGCCACGTCGCCGCCCTCGAGGCCTGGGTGGCGGACGGGTTCACGCCCTCGTAGGCCGAGCACCTCGATTCTTTAGACTGCCGTGGGGATGGAGGGCGCGCTGCCGATCATGTTCCTGCTCGTGGTGCTCAAGGTGCCCGTCTTCTTCGCGATCTGGCTCGTCTGGTACGGGGCACGCTCCTACGACGAGTTCAACGAGGAACTGCCCGGCGCGGGCGAGAAGGACACAGGCTTTCGCCGCTGGCGACGCGAGCCGAGGCGCCCGCGCGGTCCGCGGCGCGGTGGCCCGCACGGGGGCGGAGCGGTCGCGGTCCCAGATTGCCCGCCGAACGGGCGCCGCACGCGGAACCCAGCACCGGCATCTCGCCCGCGCGAGATCAGTCGACGCTGAGCGGCAGGCCTGCGCCTGCGAACAGCGCCTCCACCCTGGCGTCATCGAGAGGCTGGTCGGGGAACCGGCGGTAGTGCTCGGCGCCGCGGGCGTCGGTCGAGCGCACGATGAACGAGCAGACCTCCGCAATTCGGTCGTCCTCGAGCGTGAATACGTCGACCGAGAACGGAAGGAACTCCCCGCGCTCCTCCCACCACGTGTATGTCGCGACCGCGGCCTGACCGTTGACGTGCGTCGGCAGGTAGCGCCAACGCCACTGGCCTGAGAGCGGGCCGGCCTCGAGGAAGCCTTCGATCGCCTCGCTGCCGGCGAACCAGGCGGCCAGCGGGGGCATCGACCACGCAGCGTCGGAGGCGAGCATCCCGACGACGGCGGGCACATCGCCGCGCTGCATCGCCTCCATGTAGGCCTCGACTATCTCGCGCAGGCGCTCGTCGCCGAGCGACCTCAGGGTCTGCTGCTGGCTCTGCTCGGGAAGGCGCTCCTCGACGGTCTTTCGCGCCCGCTGGAGCGCGCTGTTGACCGAGGCGGTGCTCGAGTCGAGCGACTCGGCCGTCTCCTTTGCCGAGAAGCCGAGCACCTCACGCAGGATCAGCGCCGCGCGCTGCTGAGGAGGCAGATGCTGCATCGCCGCTATGAACGCGAGCTCGACCGCCTCGCGCTGCTCGTAACGCGCGTCGGGAGCCGCCTCGGGCTCGTCGGGCCCGAGGAGCTCGTCGGGGTAGGGCTCGACCCACACGGACTCCACGAGCGGCTCGCCGAGCCCGTCCGAGGAGCCGACGGCGGGAGCGTGCTCCGCGGGGAGCACACGCTTGGGGCGGCGAGCGATCGCATCGAGGCAGGCGTTCGTGGCGATGCGATAGAGCCAGGGGCGCAGCAGCCCTGGCCCGCCGAATCCCGCCAATCCCCGCCACGCTCGCAGCATCGCGTCCTGCAGCGCGTCCTCCGCATCGTGGAGCGAGCCGAGCATCCGGTAGCAGTGGGCGTGCAGCTCGCGGCGGTACGGCTCCACGAGGCGCCCGAAGGCATCCTCGTCGCCGCCCTGCGCTGCCTCGAGCAGCTTCGGATCGAGGTCCGGCGGCGAGCTCGTGGGCGAGGTGCGCATGCCCAAAGACTACGGCGGCTGCAACACCCGTCCAACTTGGACGTTTGTCGGATGCCGTCGGCGCATACCTAAAACCGATTAAAGGAATAGTTGGTAGACGTCGATTGTCGGGTGACGCCCGGCAAGGGCGTGCTTCGGAGGGGGGATCACTGGACTGGTCTCAGCCGGAGCGGGAGGCAAACAACCGAGAAGGAGCAAGGGAATGACGATTGCGAGAAGGATTCAGGTCGCTCTCGCGGTGCTCGGTGCAGGAGCGGCAACTCTGCTGTTCGCGGCACCGTCGAACGCAGCGACGAGTACGTACCACCCCGACCCGGAGGCGCAGGCTTTCGAGCCGACCGCCGGGGGCTGGACCGGCTCGACGGATGCGACGGGCCTGTGCCTGTTGCAGCCGCTGCTCTGTCCCGCCGTTGACAACTCTCACGAAGGCAGCGGCGGGGCCGGAGGAGCCGGCGACGGCTTCCTGCGGACGACGGCAGCCGGCGTGGTGAGCGTGGCCGGAAACGTCGAGGGAACCTGGCAGAGCCCGGCGTTCACCTACAACGGCGTGGCCGGGGCTGCGCCCGACGAGGTCAGCTTCTCGTTGGCGCGACGCGCCGACGTGGGCGGCCTGCTGTTGCTGCTCGGGAGCTCCGAGTACAGCGTCGAGCTGTTCAACGTCACCGACCAGGACAGCCTCGAGGTCGTCGACGAGACGCCGCATTCGGACACCGACAGCTGGAGCAACATCGCCAGCGTCGATGTCGACCCGGTTCAGCTGGACATGGGTGATAGCTACCGCATCCGGATCCGTACGGAGTTCACCGCTCCGATCGGCGTCCTGGTCGGCGCTCGCGCCGACTACGACGACGTCGTGCTCCGAGCGTCGACGGCTGAGGCCGGCGATGGTGACGGCGACGGCGTGCCGGACGCCACCGACAACTGCCCGGCGGTCGCGAACCCGGGTCAGGAGGACGCGGACGCGGACGGCATCGGCAACGCCTGCGAGGCCGACACCGACGGCGACACGGTCATCGACGACGTCGACAACTGCGACAACGTCGCGAACCCCGACCAGCTCGACACCGACGGCGACGGCATCGGCAACGCGTGCGACAACACGCCGAACGGGCCCGGCACGCCGAACGGGCCGGGCGGAGGCACGCCCAACCCGCCGGGTGGCGGCAACACCGGCGCGCTTCGCGACTCCGTCGGAGCAGCGGGAATGATCCAGGGCAACAAGATCATGGTCCCGGTTCGCTGTCCGAAGTCGGTCGCGGCGAAATGCCGTGTGAAGCTCGCCGGCTACAGCAAGGGCAAGCGCTCCAAGCGCGCGACATCGACCGGCAAGGTCGGCGTCAAGCCCGGAAAGCGCAAGCTCGCGGCGTTGCGGATCAAGCCCGCGGCCCGCACCCTGGTCAACCGGAAGAACAAGCTCGTCTTCCGCGTCTCGATCAGCGCAGGTGGAGAGAAGCTGACCTTCTTCAAGAAGATCAGGCTCATCCGCCGCTAGCTCGCAGTCGAAGCACCCTGGAACGAGAAAGGCCCGCCTCCCGGCGGGCCTTTCTCTTGCGGTCTTGCGCTGCTCGCTCTAGCTGTCGCCCGAGGGCTTGTCGCCGTCGCCCGAGCCGGAGTCCGTCGTCGCGCCGGCCTCGGCCGTGCCCGGCGGGGTCTCGATCTCGGAAGCGAGCTCCTCGAGCTCCTCGGCGAAGCTCGGGCCGAAGCCCTCGAGCTGCGATCCCTCGCCGCCGTCGCCCGCCAGCTCCAGGTCGGCCTGCAGCTCCTCCTCGGAGAGCAGATCCTCGGCGGGGGGCTGGGCGGGCTCCACCGGCTCGATCTCCACCGAGCGGTAGCGCTTCAGCCCGGTCGCGGCCGGGATCAGCTTGCCGATGATCACGTTCTCCTTCAGGCCCGCGAGACGATCGCGCTTGCCCTCGAGCGCAGCGTCGGTGAGGACCTTCGTCGTCTCCTGGAAGGAAGCGGCCGAGAGGAAGGACTCCGTCGCCAGCGAGGCCTTGGTGATCCCGAGGATCACCGGCTCCGCCTTGGCGGGGGTCTTGGTCTTCTTGCCCTTCATCTTGTCGTTGATCGCGTTGAAGGTGAGGCGGTCCTCGAGCTGGCCCGGGAGCAGCTCGGTCGAGCCCTTGGCGTCGACGCGCACCTTCTTCAGCATCTGGCGCACGATCAGCTCGATGTGCTTGTCGTTGATGTCGACGCCCTGGGTCCGGTAGACGCGCTGGACCTCGGCGACGATGTACTGCTCGGTCGCCGTGCGACCGCGGGTCTCGAGGATCTCGGCCGGGTAGAGCGAGCCCTCGTTGAGCTGGTCGCCCCTCTCGACCTTCTTGCCCGGCTCGACGTAGAGGTTCGTGCGGGGCGGGAACGCATAGTCGTGGTCCTCGCCCTTGTCGTCGGTGATCGTGACCTTGACTGCCTTGTCCGACTCCTCGATCGAGACCTTGCCGTCGACCTCGGCCATCCTCGCCAGGCCCTTCGGCTTACGCGCCTCGAACAGCTCGACCACTCGCGGCAGGCCCTGCGTGATGTCGAGCCCGGCCACACCACCGGTGTGGAAGGTCCGCATCGTCAGCTGGGTGCCCGGCTCGCCGATCGACTGCGCGGCGATGATGCCGACCGCGTCGCCGATCTCGACCAGCGCGCCCGTCGCGGGCATGACGCCGTAGCAGAAGCGGCAGATCCCGCTCTCGGCCTCGCACTTGGCGACCGAGCGCACCGGGATGGTCGACTCCAGGTCATCGGCGTCGAACGCCTCGTGCAGCTCGGCCACCATCGGCTTGTCGATCAGCTGGTTGCGCTTCAGCAGCTCACGCCCGCGCTTGGTCGTCGTCTTCTTGGCGACCACGCGGCCAAGCAGGTTCGGGTTGATCTCGCCGGCCTCGCGGCGGACCGGCATGTCGACCAGGTCCTTGGTCTTGCAGTCCTCGATGCGGACGATCACGTCCTGGGAGACGTCGACGAGGCGACGGGTCAGGTAGCCCGAGTCGGCGGTGCGCAGCGCGGTGTCGGCCAGTCCCTTGCGGGCGCCGTGGGTCGAGATGAAGTACTCGAGAACGGTCAGGCCCTCCATGAAGTTGGCCTTGATCGGACGCTCGATGATCTCGCCCTTCGGATTCGCCATCAGGCCTCGCATACCGGCGAGCTGGCGGATCTGCTTGAACGACCCGCGGGCGCCGGAGTTGGCCATCATGAAGATCGGGTTCAGCTCCTGGAGGTTGTCCTCCATCGCCTGCCCGACCTCGTCGGTCGCGCTGTTCCAAAGACGCGTGATGGACTCCTTGCGCTCCTCAGCGGTGATGTAGCCGTCGTCGTACTGCTCCATGATCTTGTCGCTGTCGCCCTCGTAGCGCTCCAGCATCTCGTCCTTCGAGGGCGGGGCGACGACGTCGTTCTTCGAGATCGTGATCCCGGCCTTGGTCGCGAAGTGGAAGCCGAGGTCCTTGAACGAGTCGAGCACCAGGGCGACCGCGGGGGCGCCGTAGGCGTCCACGAGCCCCGTGACGATGTCGTTGACGTCGCGCTTCTTCAGCGAGCGGTTGACGAACTCGTATTTCTCGGGGTCGTACTCGTCCTCGAGCGCAGCGGCGATCGCGCGCTCGACGCTGTCGTTGAAGATGATGCGCCCGACGGTGGTCAGGAAGTGCTCGTGGCCCGGCCTGCGGTACTCGGCGTAGTCGTGCAGCTGCACGATGCCGTTCTCGTAGGCGAGCTCGGCCTCCTGAGCGGTCCGGAACGGGTGCGGCCTCGACGGCAGCTTCTCGCGGTCGAGGGTCGTCACATCGTCGTGGGAGTACGTCAGGTAGTAGAGCCCGAGGACCATGTCCTGGGTCGGGGTCGCGAGCGGTGCGCCGTGCGCCGGCGAGAGGATGTTGTTCGACGACAGCATCAGGATGCGGGCCTCGGCCTGCGCCTCCGCCGAGAGCGGAAGGTGCACGGCCATCTGGTCGCCGTCGAAGTCGGCGTTGAACGCGTGGCAGACCAGCGGGTGAACCTGGATCGCCTTGCCCTCGACCAGCACGGGCTCGAAGGCCTGAATGCCGAGGCGGTGCAGGGTCGGCGCGCGATTCAGCAGCACCGGGTGCTCGTGGATGACGTCCTCGAGCACGTCCCAGACCTCGGGGATCATCGAGTCGACCATCTTCTTGGCCGCCTTGATGTTCTGCACCTGCTTGCGCTCGACGAGCTTGGCCATGATGAACGGCTTGAACAGTTCGAGCGCCATCAGCTTCGGCAGCCCGCACTGGTGCAGGCGCAGCGACGGGCCCGACACGATCACGGATCGGCCCGAGTAGTCGACGCGCTTGCCGAGCAGGTTCTGGCGGAAGCGCCCCTGCTTGCCCTTGAGCATGTCCGAGAGCGACTTCAGCGGGCGATTGCCCGGCCCGGTGACGGGACGGCCGCGGCGGCCGTTGTCGAACAGCGCGTCGACGGCCTCCTGGAGCATGCGCTTCTCGTTGTTGACGATGATCTCGGGAGCGCCGAGGTCGAGCAGCCGCTTCAGGCGGTTGTTCCGGTTGATCACCCTCCGATAGAGGTCATTCAGGTCGGAGGTCGCGAAGCGGCCGCCGTCGAGCTGCACCATCGGGCGCAGCTCCGGCGGGATCACCGGCACGACGTCGAGGATCATCCAGTCCGGCTTGTTGTCGGACTTCAGGAAGGCATCGACGACCTTGAGGCGCTTGACCGAACGAGCCTGCTTCTGGCCCTTGGAGGTGTTGATCGTCTCCTCCAGCAGCTCGGCCTCGGCCTCGAGGTCGACCTGCTGAAGCAGGTCGCGCACGGACTCGGCGCCCATGCCGCCGCGGAAGTACTCGCCCCACCCGAACGGGGAGCCGAAGCGGTCCTTGAGCTCGCGGAAGGTCGTCTCGTCGTTGATGACGTCCTTCGGCTTCATCTCGCTGAAGATCTTGAAGACCTCGCGCAGGCGGTCGGCCGCCTCCTCGAGGTAGGCCTCGGTGTCGGCGATCTCGGCCTCGAACGTCTTGCGGAGCTCCTTGCCCATCTTCTCGCGGTCCTCTGCCTTGATCCGCTTCGGGGACCCGGTGGAGTCAGCCCAGAGCTCGTCGTCCTCGTTGAAGCCCTCGACGGAGCCGGCGGGCGGAGCATCCTCGTCGCCCTCGGCGATGCCGAGGTACGCGAGGCGGCGCTTCAACGACTCGTTCAGCTCCTGAGTGCGCTGCTCGCGCTCGCGCTCGTACTCGCCGGCCTGTTTCTCGACTTCCTTCTCGAGCTTGACGAGGTCCTTCTCGCGGGCCTCGGTGTCGACCCAGGTGATCACGGACGCGGCGAAGTACAGGACCTTCTCGAGCTCCTTCGGAGCCATGTCGATCAGGTAGCCGATCCGCGAGGGAACGCCCTTGAAGAACCAGATGTGGGATACGGACGCGGCCAGGTCGATGTGACCCATGCGCTCGCGACGGACCTTGGAGCGGGTGACCTCGACGCCACAGCGCTCGCAGACGATGCCCTTGTAGCGGACGCGCTTGTACTTGCCGCAGTAGCACTCCCAGTCCTTGGTGGGACCGAAGATGCGCTCGCAGAAGAGCCCATCCTTCTCGGGCTTCAGCGTGCGGTAGTTGATCGTCTCGGGCTTGGTGACCTCGCCGGAGCTCCAGCCCCGGATCTTCTTCGATGACGCTAGGCCGATCTCGATCGCGTCGAAATTGTTGATGTCAATCACTTGCTCTTTGCCTCCTCGGCCTTGGTGCTTTCCTTGCCATCGCTCTCGACGACCTGCTCTTCCTTCTCGTCAGCAGCGCCCTTCTTCCCGTCTCCGTCCCCGTCAGCGCGCACTCCCGAGAGCTCGATCCCGAGCTCCTCGGCGGCGCGCAGCAGGTCGTCCTCCTCCTCGCCCATCTCGACGCCCTCGCCCTCCTCGGAGACGACGTTCGCGTCGAGCGAAAGCGCCTGGATCTCCTTGAGGAGGACCTTGAACGACTCGGGGATCGACGGCTCGGGGATGTTCTCGCCCTTGACGATCGCCTCGTACGCCTTGACGCGGCCGACCGTGTCGTCGGACTTGACCGTGAGCATCTCCTGCAGGGTGTAGGCGGCGCCGTATGCCTCGAGCGCCCAGACCTCCATCTCGCCGAAGCGCTGGCCGCCGAACTGCGCCTTGCCGCCCAGCGGCTGCTGGGTGACCAGGGAGTAGGGGCCGGTCGAGCGCGCGTGGATCTTGTCGTCGACCAGATGCAGCAGCTTGAGGATGTACATGTAGCCGACGGTGACCCTGCCCTCGTAAGGCTCGCCGGTGCGGCCGCTGTAGAGCTGGAACTTGCCCTCGGCCCGGTTGCCGGGCTTCTTGGACTTGTCGACGCCGAGGTCGACTCCGCGGGCGTCGCCGTTCTCCTCCTGCCAGCGCACCATCGCGTTGTCCACGTCCTCGAGGGTCGCGCCGTCGAAGACGGACGTCGCCACGTTGACTCGGTTGCGATTGCGGTCGCGCTGTGCGTAGGACTCGGTGCCGTCGTCGTACCAACCCTCGCCGGCGACCCACCCGAGGTGGGTCTCGAGGATCTGGCCGATGTTCATTCGGCTCGGCACGCCGAGCGGGTTGAGGATGACGTCGACCGGGGTCCCGTCCGCGAGGAACGGCATGTCCTCCTCGGGCACGATCTTGGAGATGACGCCCTTGTTGCCGTGGCGCCCGGCGAGCTTGTCGCCCTCCGCGATCTTGCGCTTGGTCGCGACGTAGACGCGAACCAGGTCGTTGACGCCCGGCGACAGGTCGTCGCCGCCGTCGCGGCTGAAGGTGAGGACGTCGAGGACGACCCCGCCCGCGCCGTGCGGCACCTTGAGCGAGGTGTCGCGGACCTCGCGCGCCTTCTCCTTGAAGATCGCGCGGATCAGCTTCTCCTCGGCGGTCAGCTCGGTCTCGCCCTTGGGCGTGACCTTCCCGACCAGCAGGTCTCCCGCCTCGACCTCGGCGCCGATGCGGACGATGCCGCGCTCGTCGAGATTGCGGAGGGACTCCTCCGAGCGGTTCGGGATGTCGCGGGTGATCTCCTCGTCGCCGAGCTTGGTGGTGCGGGCGTCGACCTCGTACTCCTCGATGTGGATCGAGGTGAGCTCGTCGTCCTTCACCAGCCGCTGGCTGAGGATGATCGCGTCCTCGAAGTTGTAGCCCTCCCAGGACATGAAGGCGACCAGGCAGTTCTTGCCGAGCGCGATCTCGCCGCCGGAGGTCGATGAGCCGTCGGCGAGCACGTCGCCGGCCTTGACCTTGTCGCCGAGGTTGACGATCGGGCGCTGGTGGATGATCGTGCCCTGGTTCGAGCGCATGAACTTGTGGAGCGGGTACTCGTCGCGCTTCGCGCCGTGGCTGATGGTGATGCGCTCGGCGTCGACGCCGGTCACCTCACCGGCGTTGTCGGCGAGGATGACGTCGCCCGTGTCCTCTGCGGCGCGACGCTCCATGCCCGTTCCGATCAGCGGCGGCTCGGGCTTCAGCAGGGGCACTGCCTGGCGCTGCATGTTCGAGCCCATCAGCGCCCGGTTGGCGTCGTCGTGCTCGAGGAACGGGATCAGCGCCGTCGCGACCGACCAGATCTGGGTCGGCGAGACGTCCATCAGCTCGACCTCCTTGGGGGAGACCGTCGTCAGCTCACCCTCGCGGCGGCGGCAGAGGACGCGGGGGCCCTTGAGCTTGCCCGAGTCCTGATCCATCTCGGCGTTCGCCTGGGCGATGATCCGCTCCTCTTCCTGCGTCGCGTCGAGGTGGACGATCTCGTCGCTGACGATGCCGTCCTTGACCACGCGATACGGCGTGGTGACGAAGCCGTGCTCGGAGATCTGGGCGTACGAGGACAGCGAGCCGATCAGGCCGATGTTCGGGCCCTCAGGGGTCTCGATCGGGCACATGCGCCCGTAGTGGGTGGAGTGCACGTCGCGTACCTCGATGGGCGCGCGCTCGCGCGTTAGGCCGCCGGCGCCGAGCGCCGAAAGCCGGCGACGGTGGGTGAGGCCCGCAAGGGAGTTGGTCTGGTCCATGAACTGGGACAGCTGCGAGGAGCCGAAGAACTCCTTCAGCGCGGCGACGACCGGGCGGATGTTGATGATCGTCTGCGGGGTGATCGCGTCGGCGTCCTCGGTCGTGAGGCGCTCGCGGACCACTCGCTCCATCCGGTAAAGGCCGATGCGGAAGGCCTCCTGGATCAGCTCGCCGACGGTGCGCAGGCGGCGGTTGCCGAAGTGCTCGTACTCGTCGAGATGGTCATGGACGGGCTCGCGCGGGTAGGTCGACGCCTCCGCGGCGTAGTCCTTGATCGGGTTCTCCTCGTCGATCTCCTCCGGCACGCCGAGGATCCTCGGGATCGAGGTCAGCTCCTTGACCAGGGCGATGATGTCGTCGTGGGTCAGGGTGCGGGTGTCGAGGTCGATATCGAGGTCGAGCCTGGCGTTCAGCTTGTAGCGGCCGACCCGAGTGAGGTCGTAGCGCTTGGGGTCGAAGAAGAGCTGCTCCAGCAGCGTCCTCGCGGCGTCGACCGAGGGCGGCTCGCCCGGGCGCTGCTTCTTGAACAGCTCGATCAGGGCGCCCTCTTCATCACGCGTCGCGTCGGTGTCCGCCGCGATCGTGTGGCGCATGTAGACGGAGTTGTCGAACATCTCGAGCAGCTTCTCGTCGGAGACGTAGCCCATCGCGCGCAGCAGGACGGTGACCGGCAGCTTGCGCTTGCGGTCGATGCGGACGTAGACGCGGCCCTTCTTGTCGATCTCGAGCTCCAGCCAGGAGCCGCGCGCCGGCATCAGGTTGGCGATGAAGACCTGCTTCTCGCGGTCCTTGGGCTCCATCACATATGCGCCCGGCGAACGGACCAGCTGCGTCACGACGACGCGCTCGGTGCCGTTGATGACGAAGGTGCCGCGGTCGGTCATCCACGGGAAGTCGCCCATGAACACCGTCTGCTCGCGGATCTCGCCCGTCTCGCGGTTCTGGAACGCGACCTTTATGTTGAGCGGCCGCGAGTACGTCATGTCCTTCTCGCGGCACTCGTCGACGTCGTGGGCGGGCTCGTCGAACTCGAACTCCTGGAACACGATCGCCAGGTTCCCCGTGTAGTCCTCGGTCGGGGAGATGTCGTCGATGGTGGCCCTGAGCAGGCCGTTTTCGGGGTCCACCAGCGCCTTGAAGGAACGACGCTGGATGTCGATCAGATGCGGGACGTCAAGAGGGTTCCTCAGGCGTGAGAAGCTCCGACGGGTTACCGGGGCAGCGCTGGTTGGGGCCAACTTGGCGACTCCTCAAGTATTCGAAGGGTTGTAGAAGGCAGCTGCCGATACTTCTGGCAGCAAGCCTCACCGGGCGCGACCCGGGAGACTAGCACACGAAAAAGGGCAGGATCAAGGTCTGCTCACAAACGGGCTCGCTCACAAACGAGCTCACTGATCGACGGCTTCGCCATCAGTCAGTAACGGTTCGGCCGGCCGGCCCAATTCGCGGCGGCTGCGCCGCCGCTCCGAAGTAGACCGGCCTGCCCGTTACTTCAGCTCGGCGGTGCCGCCGGCCTCCTCGATCTCGCCCTTCAGCTTCTCGGCCTCGTCGCGCTCGATGCCCTCCTTGACGGGGGACGGAGCCTCGTCGACCACCGCCTTGGCCTCCTTCAGGCCCAGGCCGGTCGCCGCGCGGACGACCTTGATCACGCCGATCTTCTTCTCGCCGGCGCCGGTCAGGATGACGTCGACCGTGCTGGACTCCTCCTCGGCTTCGCCGCCGCCGTCGCCGCCGCCGGCGGGTGCCGCGGCCGCTACGGCCGTCGCGGAGACGCCGAACTCCTCCTCGAGCGCCTTGATGCGCTCTGAGAGCTCGAGCACCGAAATGCCCTTGAGCTCATCGATCCATTCCTCAGTGGTGGTCGCCATGTCTTACTCGGTCTCCTTCTGGGTCTCGTCGGAATCTTCGGAAGTCTCTGTTTCGGGCTCGCCGTTCGGCTTCTCGGACTCTGAGTCCTCGCCGGCCTCGCCCTCGCCGATATCGGCGTCGCCCTCGCCGCCGCCCTCGACCGGTTCGCCGGCCTCCTCACCTTCAGGGGCTTCCTCCTCCGAGGGCTCCTCTTCCGGTGAATCGGTCGGCTCAGGGTCGGGGTCGGACGTGTCGTCAGAGGGCTCCTCGGCCGGGGCCTCTTCGGCAGGGCTGTCCTCAGCCGGGGTCTCCTCAGCGGGAGTCTCGTCGGGGCTGTCCTCGGTGGGAGTCTCCTCAGCGGGAGTCTCGTCGGGACTGTCCTCAGCCGGGGCCGCCGGGGCTTCGCCCGTGACCAGTCCCTGGTCGGCGATCGCCTGCAGCTGCAGCGCCAGTCCCTGGACCATCGAACCGAGCCCGCGGACCAGGCCGGTGATCGGGCTCGCGACGATGCCCGCGAACTGGGCGTTGAGCTGGTCGCGGCCGGGAAGCTTGGCGATCGCGAGGAAGGAGTCCTTGTCGAGAGCAGCGCCGTCCATGATGCCGCCCTTGAACTCGAGCAGCTCCCACTCGGAGCCGAGCTTCGAGAGCGTCTTGGCCGCGAGTGCGACGTCGCCCTGCACGAAGGTCAGCGCCGTCGGCCCGCTCAGGTGCTCCTTGATCTCCTCGGTGCCGGCGTCGTCGGCGGCGCGCAGCGTGAGGCGGTTCTTGACGACGCGGAAGCTGGCGTCGGCGTCGCGCAGGCCGGAGCGCAGCTCCGCCGCCTGGGGCACGCTGATGCCGCGGTAGTCGATCGCGAAGATCGCGTCGGCGCCCTTGAGCTGGTCGGTGAGCTTCTCGACTGCTTCTGCCTTCTGTTCCTTGTTCATCTGAAATCGTTCTCTCTGTCGGGTGCACCGGGGCAAAGAAAGAGCCCGCGACATGGCGGGCTCGAGCAGGCGGCCGACGGGATGCGGGCCGGGGCTTCTCTAGCTCACCTGCGCCGGCCTTACGGGTATCTGTAGGAAACCCCGCCTGCGGTCTATGGCGAAAAGTTGAACCGGGATAGTAGCCGCTAGGCCGTGGCCTCCTCGACCTCGGGCCGACGCGTCCTCCGGCTCGTCGACATCAGCGGGGGCATCCGCCGGAGCAGAAACGGACGCGGCCGCGCCGTGGGCGGTGATCTCCGAGGCGCGCGTCTTCGAGGTGTCGACGCGGATGCCGGGGCCCATCGTGCTGGTCAGGGTGACCGAGATCAGGTACTTGCCCTTCGCCGCTGCAGGCTTCGCGCGGATGATCTCCTCGATCACCGCGGCGTAGTTCTCGAGCAGGGCGTCGGCGTCGAAGCTGGTCTTGCCGATCGAGAGGTGAATGATCGACTGGCGGTCGGTGCGGTACTCGACCTTGCCGGCCTTGGCCTCGTCGACGGCCTTGGCGATGTCGTCGGTGACGGTGCCGACCTTGGGGTTCGGCATCTTGCCCTGCGGGCCGAGCACGCGGCCGAGCTTGCCGACCGCCGGCATCATCGCCGGGGTCGAGATGGCGACGTCGAAGTCGGTCCAGCCCTCTTCGACCTTGGCTGCGAGGTCCTCGCCGCCGACGTGCTGGGCGCCGGCCTCGGTGGCCTGGCTGCGCCTGGTCGCCCTCGGCGAAGACGGCGATCGTCACGTCCTTGCCCGAGCCCGCGCGGCAGCGCGAGCGTGCCGCGGAGCTGCTCCTCGGCGTGGCGGACGTTGACGCCGAGCAGGATGTGCAGCTCGACGGTCTCGTCGAAGCCCGCGCCCGAGGTCTCCTTCAGCAGGGTGACGGCGTCGGCCGGGTCGTAGGCCTTGTTGCGGTCGATCCGGTCGTATGCGGCGCGATACCGCTTGCCCCGGGCCATCACATGCCCTCCACGGTGACGCCCATCGAGCGGGCGGTGCCGGCGATGATCTTCGTCGCGGCGTCGAGGTCGTTGGCGTTCAGGTCGGGCATCTTGCGCTCGGCGATCGAGCGGGCCTGGTCGACGGTGATCGAGCCGACCTTGGTCGTGTGGGGCTCGCCGGAGCCCTTCGGGATGCCCGCGGCCTCCTTGATCAGGATCGCGGCCGGCGGGGTCTTGGTGATGAAGGTCGAACGAGCGGTCCTCGAAGACCGTGATCTCGACCGGGATGATCGTCCCCGAGTCCTGCTGGGTCTGGGCGTTGAACGCCTTGCAGAACTCCATGATGTTGACGCCGTGCTGGCCCAGGGCGGGGCCGACCGGCGGCGCCGGGTTGGCGGCACCCGCCGGGATCTGAAGCTTGATGAGTGTAAGGACTTTCTTTGCCATCTAGATCTTCTTCACTTGGTCGTAGTTCACCTCGACCGGTGTCTCGCGGCCGAAGATGGAGACAAGCACCTTCAGCTTCGCAGCGTCCTCGTTGATCTCGGCGATCTCGCCGGAGAAGTCGGCGAGCGGGCCGGAGATCATCTTGACGGACTCGCCGATCGAGAACTGCGCGCGGGTGCGCGGGCGCTCGGCCGTCTCGCGGTGGAGCAGCCGGTCGACCTCGACCTTGCTCAGCGGGATCGGCTTGTTGCGCGAGCCGACGAAGCCGGTGACGCCCGGCGTGTTCTTGACCAGGCCCCACGAGTCGTCGGTCATCTCCATGTTGACCAGCACGTAGCCGGGCATGGTCCGCTTCTCCTTCGGCTCCTTCTGGCCGTCCTTGTTGATCTCGGTGACCTGCTCCGTGGGCACGACGACCTGGCGCACGTTGCGCTCCTGGCTCATCGTGTGGACACGATGCTCCAGGTTCTGCTTGACCTTGTTCTCGTGGCCGGAATAGGTGTTGATGACGTACCAGCGAAACATCTCAGAGGACTCCAGACGGGTAGGTGAGGCGGACTAAAGGATCTGCTTGATCAGCCAGTTGAAGATCGCGTCGAGGCCTCCGAGGTAGGCCGCCATGACGACGACGAAGATCAACGTGACGGCGGAGGCCTGCACAAGCGTGTCGCGGTCGGGCCACTGGACCTTCTTGAGCTCGGCCCAGCATGAGATGAAGAAGGCGATGATCGGGTTGCGGCGCTTCTCGGCCTTCTCGGTCTGCTGCTTGGCGATCGCGCGCTCTCGCTCTCGCTTGCGCTGCTCCTTCTCCTTCTGCTTCGCGGCCTTGCGATCGGAGCGCGAGGGCTTCGAAGTCTCTATGTCAGTGGATGCCCCGTCGGCTCTGCCGACGTCGGCGCGCGACGGAGCCGGGGCCTTCGGCTCGACGGGCTCGCCGGGAGCGACGGGGTCCGGCTGCGACTCCCGGGATCGCTGAGCGGGCTTGGGTGTCGGCATGGGGGTCGCCCGTCGACGGGCCGACGTGCTCGCCGTAGTCCTCGGTGTTCGCCCCGGTCTCCAGCGCGGCCTCGAACTCGGCCACGTCACCCGAGACCGGGTTCTGTGTGTCGTGCTGCGCCTGCGACTCGGCGTCCCGCTCGGGGGAGCCGGGTTGGCGCTGCTGCTGAGCCTGCTGGCGCCGCCGCTTCTCAGCCTTCTTCTGTGCCCTGGTCTTCGCCATCGCTACAGGAGCCCCTAACGCGTCTCCTTGTGAGCCGTGTGGCGGCCGCACCAGCGGCAGTACTTGCGGATCTCGATTCGGTCCGGCGAGTTTCGCCGCGACTTGTTCGTCTCATAGTTGCGGCGCTTGCACTCCTCGCACGCGAGGGTGACGCCGATTCGTACGTCTGAGGCCATTTCTCCTCTGCTTCTTTCTTCTCGCCGCCGAGCCGATCAGCGCCCGACGTAAAAAAACCCCCCGGCCGGAGGCCACGAGGTAGAGGTCAAGAATAGCGCCGAAACGACGCCGGGCCCCACTCGAGGGCCCGGCGCCTGAATCGGCTCTACGCCGTGGCTACTTCTTCTTCCGCTTGCACTTCTTCGCGGAGGCCGCGGCCTTCTTGCCCTTGCCCTTCTTCTTGCACTTCTTGGGCTTCTTGCCCGTCTCGCCCTGCACGCCTCCGCCGGTGTTCCCACCGGGGTTGGTAGTGCCGTTCGAGGGGGTGCTCGAGCTCAGCGTGAACCCGTCGACCAGGTAGCCCTGGCCGTCGTTGGCCGGGGCCGCGGTACCGCTGATCCGGAACAGAGCCGAGTCCACGGTCGGGACCCGGTTGCCGCCGGCGGCGGCCTCGG
This sequence comes from uncultured Solirubrobacterales bacterium, assembly GCA_963820665.1. Classification (GTDB taxonomy): domain Bacteria; phylum Actinomycetota; class Thermoleophilia; order Solirubrobacterales; family 70-9; genus CAVUAT01. Next base: position 1,006,601 of record CAWGAL010000004.1, read on the forward strand.
GATCGAACCGGTGGTAGTCCTCCCAGCTCTTGCCGGTCACCTTGAGGGCGTTGTCGATGTAGACGCGGACGACGTCGTTACCGGCGCCGTCGACGAAGTCCATCTCGAGCCTCACGGCGTGCTGCACGCCACGGCTGATCGTCGCGATGTCCTGCGCGACGAAGTCGGAGGTCGTGCCCAGCGGGCCCGCGTTGTCCACGTCAAAGAAGATCACGTGGATACCGTCGACCTGGTCCTCGAAGCGCAGGAAGCTCATCCGAGCGCCGTCGCCTCGATCCGGGCTCATCGTCACCGCGAGGCCGCTCTGCTGTGTAGCCAGGGTCGTGCCGATGTTGAACCCGACGCTGAACCTGCTCTGGTGGACGCCGTTCGAGGTTCCGCCACCGTCGGAAGCGCCGGACTCCCCTGCGTCATTTAGCAGCGAGGGCGAGAACGTCTGGTCGCCGAACGAGCCGCTGGTCACCGGGTTCGAAAGGCGCAGTGCCTTCGTCCCGAAGCCGTAGCCCGCAGCAGCTGGGAAGCCGGAGACGTTCTCGACCTCCACGTCGAACGGCCCGGTCTTCTGCCACCCGTTCTGGCCGTCGATGTTGCCGACTGTGTAGTCGTCGAACGTGATTGGCGCGATCGTGTCGGCGCTCGCTGCTGTGGGCAGTGCGAGCGCTGCGGCCGCTGTGGCCGCGATCGCGAAAGCGAATATCTTTCGCATTGTTCCTCCTCCGGCCCGATGGGCCGGGGTCAGGGCTTGGGCTTCCTTGCCCCGATCCCGAAGTGGTTACCCGATAATGAGGAGGGCAAACGGGCTCGGGCCCACGATCAGGATTTGGGCTGCACGGGTCCGGTCACTTTTTGACCGTGAATGTGCGCCGCGCCGGCATCGGGTCGATGTTCCCGGCGGCGTCCAGGGCCCGGACGCGGAAGGTGTGATTCCCGAACGAGAGCTTCCCGAGCTTCTCGGGCGAGCTGCAGGCCCTGAAGGGGTCGCTGTCTACTCTGCACTGGAACGCCGCGCCCTGCGGCTCGCTCGAGCGGAAGCGGAAGGTCGGAGTGCGATCGCGCGTGTCGTCCGAGGGGCCCGAGGTGATCGTCGTCTGCGGCGGGTTCGAGTCCTCGGTGTAGGTGAAGGCGGCGCCGCAGGCGGAGGTGTTGCCGCCATCAGACGCTGTGGCCCGGAAGGTCGTGGTGGTGTTGTTGAGGACGTAGAGCGTCAGGCCGGTAGTGGTGAAGGCGTCCTCGGTGCCGGTGGCGGCGAGGTTGGCGGGGGTGCACTCGGCCGCGGTCGTGGCCCTGTAGATCCGCACCGTGGAATTGTTCTCGGCGAGGCCCTTGAGCTCGGGGAAGTTGTCGTTGGCGGGGCTGTTGGGGTCAGAGTCGTTGATCGTTGGGTTGGCGGGCGGCAGCGAGTCGACGCTGAAGGAGCGGAGCGCGGGTGTCTGGTCGGTGTTGGCGGCTTGGTCGGTGGCGCGGACAGCGAAGGTGTGGGGACCCTGTGAGAGCGCCGGGGCGGCGGTGTGGGCGGCGCCGGGGCCCGAGCAGGGGCCGAAGGCCGCTGCGTCAAAGCGGCATTGGAAGCTCGAGCCGGGCTCCGAGGAGGAGAAGGTGAAGGACGGGGTCGAGTCGTTGGTGTTCCCTGAGGGGCCGGACGTGATCGTCGTCTGCGGAGGCGTCGAGTCCTCGGCGTAGGTGAAGGCGGCGCCGCAGGCGGAGGTGCCGCCGGCATCGGTGGCTGTGGCCCGGAAGGTCGTGGTGGTGTCGTTGGTGACGCTGACCGTCAGCCCGGTAGTGGTGAAGGCGTCCTCGGTGCCGGTGGCGGCGAGGTTGGCGGGGGTGCAGTCAGCCGCGGTGGGAGCCCTGTAGATGCGCACCGTGGAATTGTTCTCGGCGAGGCCCTTGAGCTCGGGGAAGTTGTCGTTGGCGGGGCTGTTGGGGTCAGAGTCGTTGATCGTTGGGTTGGCGGGCGCCAGCGAGTCGACCGTGAAGGAGCGGCTGGCCGGCGTCTGGTCGGTGTTGGCGGCCTGGTCGGTGGCGCGGACCTCGAAGCTGTGGGCGCCCTCGTCAAGCGCCGGGGCGGCGGTGTGGGCGGCGCCGGGGCCCGAGCAGGGGCCGAAGGGCGCTGCGTCAAAGCGGCATTGGAAGCTCGAGCCTGGCTCCGAGGAGGAGAAGGTGAAGGACGGGGTCGAGTCGTTGGTGTCGCCGGAGGGGCCGGTGTCGATCGTCGTCTCGGGGGCGGTCGAGTCCTCGGTGTAGGTGAACGGGGCCGAGCAGGCGGAGGTGTTGCCCGAATCGGTGGCGGTGGCGGTGAAGGTGGAGGTCGAGTTGTTGTCGACGGTGACCGTGAGACCGGGCGAGGCGAACTCAGCGGCGGAGCCCTGGGCCTCGACGGGGCCGGTGCAGTCCGCTGACTGGTAGAGGCGAACGCTGGATCCCGCCTCGGCGCTGCCGACGAGCTCGGGGTCGTTCTCGTTCGCGGGCGAGGCCGGGGTCGAGGTCTCGATCGAGGGGGCGTCGGGGGCGAGCGAGTCGATCGTGAACGAGCGGGTGGCCGGCGTCGGCGTCGGTGTTGGCGGCCTGGTCGGTGGCGCGGACCTCGAAGCTGTGGGCGCCCTCGTCAGCGCCGCGGCGGCGGTGTGGGCGGCGCCGGGGCCCGAGCAGGGGCCGAAGGGCGGCTGCGTCAAAGCGGCATTGGAAGCTCGAGCCGGGCTCGAGGAGGAGAAGGTGAAGGACGGGGTCGAGTCGTTGGTCGTCGCCGGAGGGGCCGGTGTCGATCGTCGTCTCGGGGGCGGTCGAGTCCTCGGTGTAGGTGAACGGGGCCGAGCAGGCGGAGGTGTTGCCCGAATCGGTGGCGGTGGCGGGAAGGTGGAGGTCGAGTTGTCGTCGACGGTGACCGTGAGACCGGGCGCAGGCGAACTCGGCCGCGGAGCCGGTGGCCTCGACGGGGCCGGTGCAGTCGGCGCTCGCAGCTGGTAGAGGCGAACGCTGGATCCCGCCTCGGCGCTGCCGACGAGCTCGGGGTCGTTCTCGTTCGCGGGCGAGGCCGGGGTCGAGGTCTCGATCGAGGGGGCGTCGGGGGCGAGCGAGTCGATCGTGAACGAGCGGGTGGCCGGCGTCGGCGTCGGTGTTGGCGGCCTGGTCGGTGGCGCGGACCTCGAAGCTGTGGGCGCCCTCGGTCAGCGCCGCGGCGGCGGTGTGGGAGGCGCCGGGGCCCGAGCAGGGGCCGAAGGGCGCTGCGTCAAAGCGGCATTGGAAGCTCGAGCCGGGCTCCGAGGAGGAGAAGGTGAAGGACGGGGTCGAGTCGTTGGTCTCGCCGGAGGGGCCGGTGTCGATCGTCGTCTCGGGGGCGGTCGAGTCCTCGGTGTAGGTGAACGGGGCCGAGCAGGCGGAGGTGTTGCCCGAATCGGTGGCGGTGGCGCGGAAGGTGGAGGTGGAGTCATCGGCGACGGAGACCGCTGAGACCGGCGCCGGCGAAGGCGGCCTCGGTGCCGGTGGCTGCGACGGTGGCCGGGTGCAGTCGGCGGCGGTCGCGGCCTTGTAGATGCGGATCGTGGAGCCCGCCTCGGCGCTGCCGACCAGCTCGGGGTCGTTCTCGTTCGCCGGCGAGGCCGGGGTCGAGGTCTCGATCGAGGGGGCGTCGGGGGCGAGCGAGTCGATCGTGAACGAGCGGGTGGCCGGCGTGGCGTCGGTGTTGGCGGCCTGGTCGGTGGCGCGGACCTCGAAGCTGTGGGCGCCCTCGTCAAGCGCCGGGGCGGCGGTGTGGGCGGCGCCGGGGCCCGAGCAGGGGCCGAAGGGCGGCTGCGTCAAAGCGGCATTGGAAGCTCGAGCCTGGCTCCGAGGAGGAGAAGGTGAAGGACGGGGTCGAGTCGCTGGTCTCGCCGGAGGGGCCGGTGTCGATCGTCGTCTCGGGGGCGGTCGAGTCCTCGGTGTAGGTGAACGGGGCCGAGCAGGCGGAGGTGTTGCCCGAATCGGTGGCGGTGGCGGTGAAGGTGGAGGTCGAGTTGTCGTCGACGGTGACCGTGAGACCGGGCGAGGCGAACTCAGCCGCGGAGCCCTGGGCCTCGACGGGGCCGGTGCAGTCGGCGCCGGACTGGTAGAGGCGAACGCTGGAGCCCGCCTCGGCGCTGCCGACGAGCTCGGGGTCGTTCTCGTTCGCGGGCGAGGCCGGGGTCGAGGTCTCGATCGAGGGGGCGTCGGGGGCGAGCGAGTCGATCGTGAACGAGCGGGTGGCCGGCGTCTGGTCGGTGTTGGCGGCCTGGTCGGTGGCGCGGACCTCGAAGCTGTGGGCGCCCTCGTCAAGCGCCGGGGCGGCGGTGTGGGCGGCGCCGGGGCCCGAGCAGGGGCCGAAGGCGGCTGCGTCAAAGCGGCATTGGAAGCTCGAGCCTGGCTCCGAGGAGGAGAAGGTGAAGGACGGGGTCGAGTCGTTGGTCGTCGCCGGAGGGGCCGGTGTCGATCGTCGTCTCGGGGGCGGTCGAGTCCTCGGTGTAGGTGAACGGGGCCGAGCAGGCGGAGGTGTTGCCCGAATCGGTGGCGGTGGCGGTGAAGGTGGAGGTCGAGTTGTTGTCGACGGTGACCGTGAGACCGGGCGAGGCGAACTCAGCCGCGGAGCCCTGGGCCTCGACGGGGCCGGTGCAGTCCGCTGACTGGTAGAGGCGAACGCTGGATCCCGCCTCGGCGCTGCCGACGAGCTCGGGGTCGTTCTCGTTCGCGGGCGAGGCCGGGGTCGAGGTCTCGATCGAGGGGGCGTCGGGGGCGAGCGAGTCGATCGTGAACGAGCGGGTGGCCGGCGTCTGGTCGGTGTTGGCGGCCTGGTCGGTGGCGCGGACCTCGAAGCTGTGGGCGCCCTCGTCAGCGCCGGGGCGGCGGTGTGGGCGGCGCCGGGGCCCGAGCAGGGGCCGAAGGGCGCTGCGTCAAAGCGGCATTGGAAGCTCGAGCCTGGCTCCGAGGAGGAGAAGGTGAAGGACGGGGTCGAGTCGCTGGTCTCGCCGGAGGGGCCGGTGTCGATCGTCGTCTCGGGGGCGGTCGAGTCCTCGGTGTAGGTGAACGGGGCCGAGCAGGCGGAGGTGTTGCCGGCGTCGGTGGCCGTCGCTCGGAAGGTCGTCGTGGTGTCATCGGCGACCGAGACGCTGAGACCGGCGCCGGCGAAGGCGGCCTCGGTGCCGGTGGCTGCGAGGTTGGCGGGAGTGCAGTCGGCGGCGGTCGCGGCCTTGTAGATGCGGATCGTGGAGCCCGCCTCGGCGCTGCCGACGAGCTCGGGGTCGTTCTCGTTCGCCGGCGAGGCCGGGGTCGAGGTCTCGATCGAGGGGGCGTCGGGGGCGGTCGAGTCCTCGACGTAGCTGAAGGCGTTCGAGCAGGCGGAGTCGTTGCCGGTCTGGTCGCTGGTGCGGGCCGAGAGCGCGGTGGTGGAGTCGGCCGCGACGTTGACCGCGATCCCGGCGCCGGTGAAGGCGGCGACCGTGCCGGTCGCGTCGGCGGCGCCGGCGCAGGTGGCGTTCTCGTAGAGCTTGACCTCGGTGGGCGCGCCGCCGGCGACGGTGCCGATCACCTTCGGGTCGTTGTCGTTGGCGGGGCTGGCTGGGTTGGTGGCGGTGATCGTCGGCGCCACGGGCCCGGTCGAGTCCTCGGTGTAGTTGAAGGCAGCCGAGCAGGGCGAGGTGTTGCCGGCGGCGTCGGTGGCGGTGGCGCTGAAAGCGCTGTCGGAGTCGTCGTCGACCGTCGCGGTCAGCCCGGGCGAGGCGAACTCAGCGGCCGAGCCCTGGGCCTCGACGGGGCCGGTGCAGTCCGCTGACTGGTAGAGGCGAACGGTCGAGCCCGCTGCGGCGAGGCCCGCCAACTCGGGGGCGTTCTCGTTGGCCGGCGAGGACGGGGTCGAGGCGTCGATGCTTGGAGCGGCCGGCGGGCTCGAGTCCTCGGTGTATTCGAAGGGCGCCGAGCACTCGGAGGTGTTGCCCGAATCGGTGGCGGTGGCGGTGAAGGTAGAGGTCGAGTTGTTGTCGACGGTGACCGTGAGACCGGGCGTGGCGAACTCAGCGGCCGAGCCCTGGGCCTCGACGGGGCCGGTGCAGTCCGCCGACTGGTAGAGGCGAACGCTGGAGCCCGCCTCGGCCGTGCCCGAGAGCTCGGGGTCGTTCTCGTTCGCCGGCGAGGCCGGGGTCGAGGTCTCGATCGCTGGAGCGTCGGGGGCAGCCGAGTCCTCCGTGTAGTTGAAGGCAGCCGAGCACGGCGAGGTGTTGCCGGCGGCGTCGGTGGCGGTGGCGCTGAAAGCGCTGTCGGAGTCGTCGTCGACCGTCGCGGTCAGCCCGGGCGAGGCGAACTCAGCGGCCGAGCCCTGGGCCTCGACGGGGCCGGTGCAGTCCGCTGACTGGTAGAGGCGAACGGTCGAGCCGGCCTCGGCGCTGCCGACCAGCTCGGGATTGTTCTCGTTCGCCGGCGAGGCTGGGGTCGAGCTCTCGATCGCTGGAGCGTCGGGGGCGGTCGAGTCCTCGGTGTAGTTGAAGGCAGCCGAGCACAGCGAGGTGTTGCCGGCGGCGTCGGTGGCGGTGGCGCTGAAAGCGCTGTCGGAGTCGTCGTCGACGCTCGCGGTCAGCCCGGGCGAGGCGAAGGCGGCGGCGGAGCCCTCGACCTCGACCGTGCCGGTGCAGTCGTTTGACTGGTAGAGGCGAACCGTCGAGCCCGCGTCGGCGAGGCCCTTCAGCTCGGGGTTGTTGTCGTTTGCGGGGCTGTCGGGGTCGAAGTCCTCGATCGTCGGCGTCGCGGGGCCGGTCGAGTCGTCGACGTACTCGAAGGGCGCCGAGCACTCGGAGGTGTTGCCAGTCGCGTCGGTTGCCGTCGCCCGGAAGTTCGTGGTGGTGTCGTCGAGCACGCTGACCGTCAACCCGGCGCCGGCGAAGGCGGCCCCGGTGCCGGTGGCGGCGAGGTTGGCGGGGGTGCAGTCGGCGGCGGTCGCGGCCTTGTAGATGCGGATCGTGGAGCCCGCCTCGGCGCTCCCGACCAGCTCTGGGTTGTTCTCGTTCGCCGGCGAGGCCGGGATCGAGCCCTCGATCGTTGGGGCGTCGGGGGCGAGCGAGTCGATCGTGAAGGCGCGGCTCGCCGGCGTCTGGTCGGTGTTGGCGGCCTGGTCGGTGGCGCGGACCTCGAAGCTGTGGGCGCCCTCGGTCAGCGCCGGGGCGGCGGTGTGGGAGGCGCCGGGGCCTGAGCAGGGGCCGAAGGCGGCTGCGTCAAAGCGGCATTGGAAGCTCGAGCCGGGCTCCAAGGAGGAGAAGGTGAAGGACGGGGTGTTATCGGAGCTC